>JAUJNG010000029.1 GCA_030448265.1 Abditibacterium sp. | reverse complement strand
CCCCCCCCGGTCCGGCCCGCCCGCCGGGGGGGGGGCTCGCACCCAGACTCCGACCGCCCCCCCCCCCCCCACGCTGGGCCGGCCCCCCCGCCCGCGCGCCCCCCGGCCCCCGCCCCACCCACCGCCTTTGTGTGTCCGCGCGCCGCGGGCCGCGCTTGGTAAACGTCGCTCTCCACCCCCCCCCCCCCCCCCCCCGCTACTACGAACCCCACCCCCATGAAACGACGCGACCTCGCCGCCCAAACCCTTCGCACCATCCACACCGGACGGGGTTTTCAATCCAGCGTCCATCTGGTCGATTGGAACGGCACGCGCGCCGCCGTCAAGGATTTTTCGCGTCTGCCGCCGCTTTTTCGGTTTTTCATCGCCCCGATTCTCGTCAAACGCGAAGTCAAAGCCCTGCGCCATCTCGACGGCACGCGCGGCATCCCGCGTTTTTTCGGCCAGATCGACCGCCTCGCCTTTGCCATCGAATACATCGAAGGCCGCCCGCTTGACACCTTCAAAACCGGCGAACTGGCGCCCGAAGTCTTCCCCAAAATCGCCGCCGCGATTGGGGCGATGCACGCGCGCGGCGTGGCGCACGGCGATTTGAAACGCCGCTCCAACCTGCTCCTGACGCCCGACGGCGAAGTGTTTTTGATCGATTTCGCCGCCGCGATTGTGGCGCGCGGCCCGATTTCCCGCAAACTGATGCAAGCCGTCGCGCAGGTCGATGAGAAATCGCTGCCGCGCCTCAAAAAGTTCGTCGCGCCGGAGTTATTGACCGAGGAGGACACATGGAAACTGGAAAACCCGACGAAGTTGGAAAAGTGGGCGAGAACGCTGTTGGGCCGCTAAGTTTGCCGCGCCCTGAAGGAAAGCCGTTAGGTTATTTGACCAACTTGGCTCCATTCCTCTGTTTCGTCATTTATAGCCTTATTTCTGCGGTGGCACTGGTTGAGTGGGCGCCTGAATTTTCCCTTCGCACGGGCAGGTCAGAGTCAGAAGCAGAATTGGCGCTCAGATTGGGGGTTGGAATTGTTGTTGGGGGTTTATCCGCATCGTTATGGCTCCTTGCAAAACGGAAAGCGAATTTGAAAAAGTCGCCCACTGCTGCGCTTCGTCTTGTTCTCGAACAGCGTAAAATTCAAAACCGAAAACCGAACAAGAGCTTTACAGTGTGGAGTGCCCATTCATATTTTGCGCGCACCTTAATTGCGTTTTTTTCTGTCTTCTGGGCGCAGGTTTTTTGTGGTTTGCTCTGACACGCTCTTTTCTCTTCGAGAAAACTGTTTTAAGTGTCTTTGCGGGTCTGTTTTTCGTCGGTTTCGCTCGCTATACGAAGGACATTTTTAAACCGCGCTTGGTTTTGAACGCGCAGGGCGTTGATGGCGGCGGGCATATGATCCATTGGGCGCAAGTGCAAAGAGTAGAAGTCGAACACCGTCTGGACGGCGGTGCCGCCTACACCGGCACGCGCTGGACGTTTTTCGACACCAATGGCTACCAAGGGGCAAATGTCTTCATTCCCAAAGGCATTTGCCCACAGTTTCGAGAAGAAGAAATGCTCACTTTCACGGCGCAGATGATGGGACATGAAGTTTCCCCTGTTGCCCCTCGCAACCCGATTTCGCTATAATTTCCGTTGCCCTCACGGGCACGCCTGTTGGAGGGATACCCAAGTGGCTGAAGGGGCGGGTTTGCTAAACCTGTAGGGTGGCGTAAGCTGCCGCGAGAGTTCGAATCTCTCTCTCTCCGTCCAACTCAAAAGCCGTCGAATCGAAAGGTTCGGCGGCTTTTTGATTGGGGAGTTCGTTTTGGGAGTCGTCCAAGGGGCTTTTTCCCCGCGTTTCACGGTTGATAGAACTGAATGACCTGCGCGCCGATTTTGACTGCCACCAAGAGGAAAATCGCCACTCCCAACGCGAGGACGGTCTGGCGCATCGCCGTTTCGGCGTCCATTTCCAGAAAACGCGCGGCGGCCTGGAGTTGAGCGTCCAATTCTCCGCTGATTTCGCCGCTTTGGAGCAGCGGCACCGTTGTTATGGGAATCTCGCCGGTTGAGATTAAAGCCTCGGAAAGCGAACTTCCCCGCTCCAAAGCCGGAATAATGGCCGCGATGTTCTGGGCGATCACCACGTTGCCGCAGGCCGCAGCCGCCAGAGAAACGCCGCGAGGCAGGCTCAGGCCCGCCGCGTAACACAACCCCAGAAAATGACAAAACTTCGCTGCCGCGAGCGCGCGGATGGTTTTTCCGGCCCAGGGCATTTTGAGACGCAGGGCGTCAATCCGGTAGCGCATCGGCCCGCCGCACGCTCCCACCGGCCAGAGGAAATTCGCCCCTTTCCACAGTCCCCATACCACGACAATGATGAGAAGTTGGTCGATCATCTCAAGCGAGACCACCGTGCCGCCCAGGTTGAGGCGCAACGGCAAAGGGACAATGACGGTCGAGAAAAAGAGCAACAGTTTGGGATACCACGCTTCGCGTTTGATGGCCTGATGAATCTGGTATTCCCGTTCGGCGTTTTGCGCCAAAAGCAAACACGCGTGTTCCAGAAAGCCGCCCGCTTCCGCCGCCGCGATGACCGAAACCGTCAGGGCGAAAAAAGTCCTGGATGGTCTTTCATCGACTCGCTCCACAAGTGTCCCGAGGCAACGGAGCGGCTCATTGGCACCGAAGCGCGGCGCAAAGCGGAAGTCGTTCCTTGTTCGCTCATCGAAGCGAGGACAAACGAAAGACCTACACCTGCATGGAGCAAAGCATAGATTTGCCGAAAATACAACGAGAGCTGGTCGGCTCTGGCCCGCAACACCACGGACGTTGCGGAAGATGTCGCAGGTGTCATAGAAAATCTGGGAATCGTCCTCCCTTTCAAAGCGTGCCCCGCCTTGTGCCTTTAGGCTAAAACTCGCCCAACGCTTCCCGATTCTGCCGCCATTCAAGCGGAATGCCCTGCGCGCCGGTTCGCGCCGCGACGATGCCGCCCACAATCGCGCACGTCGTATCGCGGTCACCCAGGCCCGAAACGGTTTCCCACAACGCTTCATCGAAGTATTCGAGGCTCTGCGCCGCGCACCACAGGCAAAACGGCGCGGTGTCGTAGGCCGCGACTTCGTGACCGGCGCCCAGCGAATCGGCGACCTGCTCGCCCGTCGCATTTTCCATCCGCGCGGCCTGTTCGAGGCGCGTTTTGGTTTCGCTGGCGGGCACGAACGGCAAAACTTCGCCCATCAAGTCGATTTCCTCGCCCGACTGCCGCGAGCGCGCCGCGAAACACGCCGCCATCGCAACGGCGATGCCGCCCGCGATGCCTTCGGGATGGGAATGCGTGACGCGACTCGAAAGCGCGGCGTTTTGGGCGCATTTATCGGGATCGTCGGCGAAATAAGCACCCAACGGCGCGACGCGCATCGCGGCGCCGTTGCCGTAACTGCCGGTGCCACCAAAGAGGCTCGGCGCGAGAAGGTTCCAGTCGCCCAACTGCAAAGCGGGCAAGAGCGAGTGCATCGCGCCGCCGTAGCCGCGCCTCGGATCGGCCCCATAGCGCCGCGAAAATGCCCTGGCGAGCGCGTTCGGTTCGATGGTGTCGAATTCCCGCAAATTGGCGACGATTTCGAGGGCCAGAGCCGTATCGTCCGTCCATTTCCAGGGTTTGGCGATAAATTCGGTTCGGCGCACGTCGATGAGTTCGCGCCGGATGAATTCGTCCTGAAAATCGTAAGGAGCCTCGCCGAATTCGTCCTTTTCCAGCAGGCGCGCGGCGAGTTCAAAGCTCATGAAAAAGCCTTCGCCAAACGCATCGCCGACCGACAAACCTTCGAGCGAATCGAGCGCGCGGCTCAGACGCGCGGCGGGTGTGGAATCCATTTAAAATCCTTGGAGTGAAAATTCTCGGTCTGCACCATATTTTACTGCCGGTTTCCGATGTCGAAGCGGCGGCGCGTTTCTACGAAAGTCTGGGCATGGAGCGCATTAGCGCCATCAATCCCAAAATTCGCTGGCTGCAATTCGGGCCGAACCAACTGCATCTGTGGCCCGACGACGAACTGCACACTTACAACGGCTGGAATCACGAACCCTCGCCGCATTTCGCGCTGGTGGGCGACGATATTCACGCTTTCGCGCGTTTGATTCCCGAAATCGGCGGGCAGATTTTGCAGGCGCCAGGGCAGAGGCCAAATGGTAGCTGGTATTTGTTCGCGCTCGATGGGGATGGGAATCGCTTCGAGATTATGCAGCTTTAAGGCATTTATTCAACACAGAGAACACGGAGAGATAGAGGGGAACAGAGGGTTTTTGAATTTTCTCTGTTTTCCTCTGTCTCTTTGTGTTCTCTGTGTTGAAATTACTTCTCCGAATAGCCCAGACGTGAAATCCAGGTCTCGTTGTCGCGCCATTTGTCGCGCACTTTGGCGCGCAGTTCGAGATACACACTGCGGCCCAGACTTTCCTCGATTTCTTTGCGCGCTTTGGCCCCGATTTCCTTGATGCGCGCGCCTCCATCGCCCACCACGATGCCTTTTTGCGATTCGCGTTCGACGTAAATGATCGCTTCCACGAACAGCGTGCCATTTTTGCGCGGCGCCATCTGCTCGACGGCAACCGCGACGGAGTGCGGCACTTCCTCGCGCAGTTGGAGCATGGCCTGTTCGCGAATCAGTTCTTCGATGTGGAATTCGGGCGGACGGTCGCCGGTCATGTCGGCGGGGAAATACGCCTCGCCATCGGGCAATCTCTGGATGATCTCGCGCTTGAGTTCTTCCAGTCCCGTCCCTTCGAGCGCCGAAATTTCGACAACGGCATCGAAGGGATGGAGTTTCTCGAAACGCTTGCGATTTTCGGCGAGGTTGGGCGCGCGGTCGATTTTATTGACGGCCAGAATGACGGGAATCTTGATGCCTTCGAGCAGTTTGGCGGCGCGATGGTCGTCGGAGTGCGGGTAATCGGTGGCGTCGGCCACGAACACCACACATTCGACATCGGAAAGCGCGCCTTTGGCGTTTTTGACCAGGGTTTCGCCGAGTTTGTGCTGCGGTTCGTGAATGCCAGGGGTGTCGAGGAAGACGATTTGAAACTCGTCGCCGCCGTGCAAAACGCCCGCGATGCGATGCCGCGTGGTTTGCGGTCGCGGCGAGACGATGACGTGTTTGCGCCCCAGAAGCGCGTTGAGCAGCGTCGATTTTCCGGCGTTGGGACGGCCCCAGAGCGTGCAAAATCCAGATTTCATAGCGTTCATTTCAACACAGAGGACACGGAGAGACAGAGGAGAACAGAGGTTTTTTTAATTTTCTCTGTTCTCCTCTGTCTCTCCGTGTCCTCTGTGTTAAAAAATCTAAGCGGCTTTTCGCCGTGCGCGCGCCGGATCGGGAATTGGCACCGCCGCCAGCAGTTCGCGGGTGTATTCCTGCTGCGGCGCGCGAAAAATCTGCTCCGAGTCGGCGACTTCGACCAGAAGCCCGTGTTGCATCACCGCAACGCGGTCGCACAGCACGCGCACGACGCTGAGATCGTGGGAGATGAAAAGCATGGTCAGATTGAGCCGCTTTTGCAGATCGAGCAGCAGGTTGACGATTTCGGCCTGTGTCGAGACATCGAGGGCGGAGACCGGCTCGTCGGCGACGATGAATTTGGGTTCGACGGCCAGAGCGCGCGCGATGCCGATGCGCTGGCGCTGTCCGCCGGAGAATTCGTGCGGGTAGCGGCTCGCGACGTTGGCGGGCATTTGCACCATTTCGAGATAATGCGCGACGGTCGAGGCGCGGTTGCCCTTGGGCACGCCGCGCAGTTCGAGCGCCTCGCCGATGATATTTCCCACCGTGAGTCGCGGATTGAAGGCGCCGTAAGGGTCTTGAAAGACGATCTGCATCTCCTTTCGCAGTTCGCGCAGTTGGTGTTTGGGAAGCGCGAACACGTCTTTGCCCTCGAAGTGGACATTTCCCGAAGTCGGTTCGAGCAGGCGCAAAATGAGGCGTCCTGTCGTGGATTTGCCGCTCCCCGATTCGCCGACAAGACCTAAAACTTCGCCCTGCGCGATGTCGAAGGAAACGCCGTCCACGGCTTTGACGACGTTTCCACTGCTGCCCGTCATGCCGCTTTTGGCGGGGAAATGTTTGGTGAGATTGCGAACTTCGAGAAGGGGTTGCATGGCAGTTTGAACACAGAGAACACGAAGAGACAGAGGGAAACAGAGATATTTTACAGAGTGAGAAGAGTGAGGTTGTGGCCTTCCTGGGGGTTGATGACGCGCGAAATACCGTCTTTGAGTCGCGGCTGGCCGAAATTGAGAATCAAACCGAGGTAGAGATGAGACAGACGAAGGTATGTCAGCAACTGCGTTTCATAAACGGTTTCGACGCGCTCGACGGCTTTCAATTCGACGATGATAAGATTTTCCACACGCAAATCCAGGCGATAGCCCTGCTCCATACGGCGCCCTTTGTATTCCACCGGCAAAATCAGTTGGCGCTCGCAGCGTAGACCGCGCAGTTCCAATTCCCGTTCCAAAGCGCCCTCGTAGGCCGATTCCAGAAGACCCGAACCGAAGTGGCGATGCACCTCAATAGCAGCACCAATAATCTGCTCGCTGATCTCATTGCAGCGCGCTACGACTCGCTCATCGGGGATGATCAAAGGCATTTGAGTTTTGTCTTTACAAGTCGTTTATTTCAACACAGAGAACACGGAGAGACAGAGGAGAAAAGAGAAAATTCAAAAAACCTCTGTTTTCCTCTGTCTCTCCGTGTCCTCTGTGTTGAAATAAACAACCTTCAAACCGCCCACGCCGAAACGCTGTGTCCCGCCTCCACTTCCACCAACTGCGCGTTTTGCGCTTGTTCGGGCGTCGGGTGCCATGAAACCGTCGCCAACTGCGTTTTGGGCGCGCTGTCGAGGGTGGGAATCGACTTGAGAAGCTGCTGCGTGTAGGGATGGCGCGGTGAGGCGAAAATTTCGTTAATCGGCGCCATTTCGACGATTTTGCCCTGATGCATCACCGCAACGCGGTCGCACATTTCGGCCACGATGCCCATGTTGTGGGTGATGAGCAAAATCGCCATCTGCTTTTCGTCGCGCAGACTTCGCATCAAATCGAGAATGCGGGCCTGAACGGTGACATCGAGCGCGGTTGTCGGCTCGTCGGCGATGAGCAAATCGGGATTGCAGGAGAGCGCAATCGCAATCATGACGCGCTGGCGCATTCCGCCCGACAATTGGTGCGGATAAGCGTCGATGCGGCTCGGCGCGTCGCGGATGCCGACTTCTTCGAGCGCGGCAATGGCGCGCTCGCGCGCGGCGCTGCCTTTGAGGCCCTGATGCAGCAAAAGCGCCTCTTGAATGTGATTGCCGACGGTGTAAAGCGGGTTGAGGGAGGTCATCGGCTCCTGGAAAATCATCGCGATGTCGTCGCCGCGAATCGCGCGCATTTCGCGCTCGGAAAGCGTGAGCAAATCGCGACCTTTCCACAAAATCTGTCCATTCGTGATTTTCCCTGGCGCCGAAACCAGGCGTAAAACCGAAAGGCTCGTCACCGATTTTCCCGAACCGGATTCGCCCACCACGCCCAGAATTTCGCGCGGCGCGAGGTCGAAGGAGATGTTATCGACGGCTTTGATGGTGCCGTCGTCGGTGAAAAACTGGGTTTCGAGGTTGCGGACGGAAAGAAGCGGTTCGCTCATAAGCTCTTAATTATTCACTATATTTGATATTTTCAACACAGAGGACACGGAGAGACAGAGGAAAACAGAGGGTTTTTTAAGTTCTTTCCCAAATCTCTCTGTTCCCCCTCTATCTCTCCGCGTCCTCTGTGTTGAAAATCATCCCTAAATCTCGACATCGATAAAATTGGACGGATTGTTTTTCGCCCGTTCGACGGCGCGCACATAAATGCTGGTGGTGTCGATTTTGGCGTGACCCATTGCGTCGCGCAGATGCTCAATTTTCGCGCCGCCCGCGACGCTGAGCGTGCCAAAAGTGTGGCGCAAAGCGTGGCAGGAGACCCCCGCGCGTTTGAGCGTGGCGGCGCCGAGATGTTTATCGACAATCACATTGAGTGCCTGACGCGATAATCGTTTGCCGCGCCCGTTGTTGCCGTGCGCTACGAAAATCGCGCCTTCGAGGGGCATTTTCGCGGCGAATTTGGCGTGGGAATAGGCTTCGAGCGCGGCGAGAGTATCAGTTCGCAAGTAAACGCGGCGTTTTTTGCTGCCTTTGCCCTCGACTTCCAAGAATGGTTCGCTCTGGTCATCATTTCGCAGGTTTTCGTGGTTCAGACGATGGACTTCGATGCGCCGCAGACCGTGCAGAGCCATGAGACCGACGATGGCGCGGTCGCGCGCTCCGGCCAGCGTATCACCTGGAATCCCCGCGACTAATTTTCCCAGCGCGCCCAGTCCGAGCGCGTGCATTTTGTCTTCGGGCGCGGTGAGGTCCTTGCCGGCGCGCACGCCCTCGGCGGGGTTTTTTTCGAGCAGTCCGTGACGAATCGCGGCGGCGTAGAAGCGGCGCACGATGGAAAGTTTGGATTGGCGCGTCGTGGTCGCCATGCCGCGATTTTTGAGGCTTTCGCGGTAGCGTTCCACATCGTCGCGCCCAGCGAAGAGCGCGTCGATGCCGTTTTTCTCGCACCAGAGGATGTAGGCGCCCACTTCGCGCCGATAGGCGACGACGGTATCGCGCGTCGCGTCGCCGTTGGCCACGTCGATTTGTAAAAACCACTCGAAAGCGTCGAGCGAGTCGATGGGCGCGACGGTTTCAGCTTCGATAACGGCGATTTCCTGCGACATGGGGGCGAGTTTAAATCATCCGGAAAAAACTAATTGCACTTATTTTTGGTCTATGTTACGATGGTTTCCAGTAGCCCCAACGTGCTACATTTTGGCGCTGGCTCCAATCAGTCAGCAAAGGAAACTAACTAACGCGATGTGCAAGTTAGTCGAGGAGTTTGGCGAACTGGAGAGGCTTGAAGCCGTGTTGATACGCCAGGAAGATACAAAGTGTGTGGCACAGGACGGCGCGCAGTAGTCGGCTGCTCAGGTGCCAGGTGTCGCGGGCGTGACACGCCTTGAGTTGCAAGCGCCCGCACCACTGGCTAATGACCGTCTCGATGCGGTAGCGCAAGCGGCTCAAGAGGGCGCTGCGCCTTTTGTCCTCTGCGGACGTCTTCTTCTTGGGCGGGGTGAGTAAGCGAGCATGAGGTGCCACTGTTTTAAGTTCTTCTTGCAAGGCTGGTGAGTGGTAGTTGCGGTCACCAATGACCACGCCTTCCACATCTTGCATCAGGTCAGGTGTTGCGGCCACATCGGCGACATGAGCGGGTGTTATCACCAAGCGCCGCACAACGCCTGGAAAGGAGACCTGCAAGTGCAAGCGGAAGCCGTAGAAGGTCTGGCGAGCGACATGATCAAAGCCGTAGCTGGCTTGAAGACCTGTAGCCTCTTGGCACTTAAAGCGGCGGCAGAAGGAGGCGCGGGCAAAGCGGCACACCGGCAAAGGCACGCTGTCGAGAAAGTGCAGATGGGCATGATGAGGCAATTGATTCACCAGATGTTGCCACACCTGTTCCTTGAGGCGCCACAAATTGGCGCTCTGGCGGGTGTAGGTGGTGCGATGCACCTGCGGCAGAACCGGAAACAGGGTATGGTGCTGGCGCCTGAACAGGTCGAAGGTGGCTGTGTCCTGTGCATGACCCAGAAACAAGCCCATCACCTCAATGGTGAGCACTTCGCTCTCGCTCAGGAGCGGGGGTGGCCCGCTCTGGCGCAAGCGGCCTTGGGGCAGTTGGGGCAAAAGCTGTTTCACGGCATCGTCTACGGTGCAATACACCGCTATAATCATCTCGTCCAAGTTCATGGTGTCCTCCGGTTGGCACCAATTGGTTCACCATGTTCTTGGGCGTTTTACAACTTGCACTTCGCGTTAACTAACGCGATGTGCAAGTTAATCGAGGAGTTTGGCGAACTGGAGAGGCTTGAAGCCGTGTTGATACGCCAGGAAGATACAAAGTGTGTGGCACAGGACGGCGCGCAGTAGTCGGCTGCTCAGGTGCCAGGTGTCGCGGGCGTGACACGCCTTGAGTTGCAAGCGCCCGCACCACTGGCTAATGACCGTCTCGATGCGGTAGCGCAAGCGGCTCAAGAGGGCGCTGCGCCTTTTGTCCTCTGCGGACGTCTTCTTCTTGGGCGGGGTGAGTAAGCGAGCATGAGGTGCCACTGTTTTAAGTTCTTCTTGCAAGGCTGGTGAGTGGTAGTTGCGGTCACCAATGACCACGCCGGTAGTTATTCTAACGGAGTGTTAGTTCCACTTATCAGCTTGCCTTCGATTCCAGTGATGGACGAACCAGGTGAGTCTCATGTGGAGCCAGTAGGTCGAGCGGGCAAAAGCGGCGGTTTTGCGTCCGAGATACGAGACGCCCTGGCGCAAGGCATTGTTGGCTCCTTCGACCACCGAGGTTTCTCCAAAGCGCTGCTTGTCGGCTTTGGGGCAGCGGCAATGCTGGAGAGGACGCTCTTCAAAGAGCGCCTGATAGGTTTTCAATCCATCGGTGAAGACCAGCCCCTCGCGCCACGGCCAAGGAACTTGCTCCCACAGCTTCTGAGCACTTTCTAAGTCGCGTTTTCCGAGATGAAACGCCACGATTTGTAAGTGGCGCCGTGAAAGGGCCACCCAAATCCACACTTGCTGCGCTTTGGAGAAAACGAAACTCCACATCTCGTCCACAACCAACTCATCCCAGGCGCAGGGTTTGAGCGTCTCGTTCACAGGCAGCAGCTTCTACGTTTTTTTGAGCAGGGCGTAGACAGTGTTCGGACTGACCTTGAAGGTGCGGCAAATCGCGATCAGGGGCATCTTCTCGGCCAGGGCGTTGAGAATGTGAGTTTTCTTCTCCTCGCTCAAGGAGCGCGACTTGGGAGATGGCGTAAAAGCGCGACGGCAGACATTGCAATACAAGCGTTCGCTACCGCGCCGTGTGCGACCATGACGACGAACGCGCTCACTTTCACCGCAGTGAGGGCATTGGAAAACTTGGCTGACCATGACTCCAGCTTAACATCTCACACTCATACAGAAAAGACACCACCACGCCTTCCACATCTTGCATCAGGTCAGGTGTTGCGGCCACATCGGCGACATGAGCGGGTGTTATCACCAAGCGCCGCACAACGCCTGGAAAGGAGACCTGCAAGTGCAAGCGGAAGCCGTAGAAGGTCTGGCGAGCGACATGATCAAAGCCGTAGCTGGCTTGAAGACCTGTAGCCTCTTGGCACTTAAAGCGGCGGCAGAAGGAGGCGCGGGCAAAGCGGCACACCGGCAAAGGCACGCTGTCGAGAAAGTGCAGATGGGCATGATGAGGCAATTGATTCACCAGATGTTGCCACACCTGTTCCTTGAGGCGCCACAAATTGGCGCTCTGGCGGGTGTAGGTGGTGCGATGCACCTGCGGCAGAACCGGAAACAGGGTATGGTGCTGGCGCCTGAACAGGTCGAAGGTGGCTGTGTCCTGTGCATGACCCAGAAACAAGCCCATCACCTCAATGGTGAGCACTTCGCTCTCGCTCAGGAGCGGGGGTGGCCCGCTCTGGCGCAAGCGGCCTTGGGGCAGTTGGGGCAAAAGCTGTTTCACGGCATCGTCTACGGTGCAATACACCGCTATAATCATCTCGTCCAAGTTCATGGTGTCCTCCGGTTGGCACCAATTGGTTCACCATGTTCTTGGGCGTTTTACAACTTGCACTTCGCGTTAACTAACGCGATGTGCAAGTTAGTCGAGGAGTTTGGCGAACTGGAGAGGCTTGAAGCCGTGTTGATACGCCAGGAAGATACAAAGTGTGTGGCACAGGACGGCGCGCAGTAGTCGGCTGCTCAGGTGCCAGGTGTCGCGGGCGTGACACGCCTTGAGTTGCAAGCGCCCGCACCACTGGCTAATGACCGTCTCGATGCGGTAGCGCAAGCGGCTCAAGAGGGCGCTGCGCCTTTGTCCTCTGCGGACGTCTTCTTCTTGGGCGGGGTGAGTAAGCGAGCATGAGGTGCCACTGTTTTAAGTTCTTCTTGCAAGGCTGGTGAGTGGTAGTTGCGGTCACCAATGACCACGCCGGTAGTTATTCTAACGGAGTGTTAGTTCCACTTATCAGCTTGCCTTCGATTCCAGTGATGGACGAACCAGGTGAGTCTCATGTGGAGCCAGTAGGTCGAGCGGGCAAAAGCGGCGGTTTGCGTCCGAGATACGAGACGCCCTGGCGCAAGGCATTGTTGGCTCCTTCGACCACCGAGGTTTCTCCAAAGCGCTGCTTGTCGGCTTTGGGGCAGCGGCAATGCTGGAGAGGACGCTCTTCAAAGAGCGCCTGATAGGTTTTCAATCCATCGGTGAAGACCAGCCCCTCGCGCCACGGCCAAGGAACTTGCTCCCACAGCTTCTGAGCACTTTCTAAGTCGCGTTTTCCGAGATGAAACGCCACGATTTGTAAGTGGCGCCGTGAAGGGCCACCCAAATCCACACTTGCTGCGCTTTGGAGAAAACGAAACTCCACATCTCGTCCACAACCAACTCATCCCAGGCGCAGGGTTTGAGCGTCTCGTTCACAGGAGGCAGGGCTTCTACGTTTTTTTGAGCAGGGCGTAGACAGTGTTCGGACTGACCTTGAAGGTGCGGCAAATCGCGATCAGGGGCATCTTCTCGGCCAGGGCGTTGAGAATGTGAGTTTTCTTCTCCTCGCTCAAGGAGCGCGACTTGGGAGATGGCGTAAAAGCGCGACGGCAGACATTGCAATACAAGCGTTCGCTACCGCGCCGTGTGCGACCATGACGACGAACGCGCTCACTTTCACCGCAGTGAGGGCATTGGAAAACTTGGCTGACCATGACTCCAGCTTAACATCTCACACTCATACAGAAAAGACACCACCACGCCTTCCACATCTTGCATCAGGTCAGGTGTTGCGGCCACATCGGCGACATGAGCGGGTGTTATCACCAAGCGCCGCACAACGCCTGGAAAGGAGACCTGCAAGTGCAAGCGGAAGCCGTAGAAGGTCTGGCGAGCGACATGATCAAAGCCGTAGCTGGCTTGAAGACCTGTAGCCTCTTGGCACTTAAAGCGGCGGCAGAAGGAGGCGCGGGCAAAGCGGCACACCGGCAAAGGCACGCTGTCGAGAAAGTGCAGATGGGCATGATGAGGCAATTGATTCACCAGATGTTGCCACACCTGTTCCTTGAGGCGCCACAAATTGGCGCTCTGGCGGGTGTAGGTGGTGCGATGCACCTGCGGCAGAACCGGAAACAGGGTATGGTGCTGGCGCCTGAACAGGTCGAAGGTGGCTGTGTCCTGTGCATGACCCAGAAACAAGCCCATCACCTCAATGGTGAGCACTTCGCTCTCGCTCAGGAGCGGGGGTGGCCCGCTCTGGCGCAAGCGGCCTTGGGGCAGTTGGGGCAAAAGCTGTTTCACGGCATCGTCTACGGTGCAATACACCGCTATAATCATCTCGTCCAAGTTCATGGTGTCCTCCGGTTGGCACCAATTGGTTCACCATGTTCTTGGGCGTTTTACAACTTGCACTTCGGGTATCTTTTCCGAGTGAGTGTTAGGCGTATTTTTTGGCTTGTCTGAGGTTCCAGTGATGGATGAACCAGTGGAGTCGAGCCTGGAGCCAGTGGAGCGAGCGCGCAAACGCCAGAGATTTGCGAGTGAGGTAGACACGCCCTGGCGCAAGGCGTTGTTGGTGCCTTCGACGGGTGAAGTCTCACCCCAGGTCTCAGGGTCACGCTTGAGGCAGCGAGCGTGCTGAAGAGGCGCCTTTTGCAAAAGCGACTGATAAACGCGATAGCCATCGGTGAACACCAGATCATCGCGCCAGGGCAGAGGCACCTGCTTCCACACCATCTCGGCGCTCTGGAGGTCACGCCTGCCGACAAAGAAGGCCAGCACCTGCAAGTTGCGCCGCGACAGCACGATCCAGATCCACACTGCATTGCGCTTGGCCCACACGAAGCTCCACAACTCATCAAGGATCACCTCGTCATGGCCCTTATGGGGCATAAGCGTCTCGTCTAAAGCAGGCAAGGCTTCTACGTTTTTTTGAGCAGCTTATACACAGTGTTGGGCGAGACCTTAAACGTGCGGCAGATGCCGATCAGGGGCGTCTTCTCCAACAGCGCCCGCCCGATCATCTCCGCCTTTTCCTGGCTCAAAGAGCGCGACTTGGGAGAAGGTGTGAAGGCCCGACGGCACACGGTGCAATACAAGCGCTCGCTGCCCTGCTGGGTGCGGCCATGACGGCGAACCCGACTCGATTCCCCGCAGTGAGGGCACGACAAGGTGATGCTGACCATGATCTACAGATTACTCTTTCACACACGATTGGAAAAGATACCTGCACTTCGCGTTAACTATGAGAAAAACCATGATTTTGGTCAGCGGACTGCTGACCCTTGGATGCGCCCCTCAAGCCCATGCGCGATATGAACCAGCTGACCCAGACTGGACTCGCATTACTTCAACCGCTGCACAATCTACCGCCACGAGCAACACTATGCAGGATGATGCAGACTTTCAGAGCGGTCAACCTCAAACGGTAACTCGCACTTGGAACTGGATTGGAAATGGGAATCCGACGCCCGCTACGTTCATGTTCAAATTTAGCGCGACTACGGGTAATTGTTCTGCTTCCGCTCCCGAGGGGTATGCAACCAGCGATAGCATTGTTAGAGGCGGCATTGGCTCGTATGAAACAGGTGAGATAGGCATAGACTATTTCATAATGGGAACTCAGGCTTGGGCCCCCGATCCCCCTGGTCATGGCACTGCAACAGGGGAAAACAAGACTTTTGATTTATCAAGCACACCACATACTGGCGAAGTCATCTTTGAGAAAGCCTATGTCTCTTCCGATACACAAGCTTATGCAGCTGCTTTCCGGATAGGTGGAACAGCAAGCGCAACTGCTGGTGAAGCTACCAGCGGACTGACGGATTTCTCCCTGGCTCAGTAAGGAAAGAGTCAGAGTGAATTATTAATAGCGCGTTGGGGTTATTGCTATTAAAAGACTTAGGGGTTTGATATGAAACGATTTGTTTCTGTTGCTGTTCCGGCAATTCTTCTGTTTGGGTCGTCCATTCCAGGTTTTGCACAAGATGCGAAATCTGAGACATGGAAGAAAGGAGATATGTGGGATGAAACGATTCGACAGCAGGTGAAGTTGCGCTTGGATAACGCTAAGACAAGTGACCAGTTAATTGCCCTATCAAGAGCTGCGGATTTCAATGTCTTTGCCGATGCGACACATTTTTCAGCCTCATCCCAGCCCGTCTCTCTTGAGATGGAAAACGAGTTGCGAGATTGGATTTTTGAGACTGCCAGCCAGGAACGGTTGTCCTGGCTCCGCACCGAGGAACGAACCTTTCTGTTTTGGACTGAACCGGATGTTGTCCAAACCGTGAAATCGCTCGTTGCGGAAATCAAAAGCCAACGACTCGCCAAAGCCACGGCGCAAACAGATGAAAAAGGCACCAAAGAAACACCACCGCTCCGCCTTCTCGGCCCTTCTCAAGGCCCTTTTCAGATCACCAAGACTCAAGAAATGGGGATTTTCCTCGCTGACTATCTGCAAAAACAAAGGGGCTGGGATGGCAAGTCACCCAATCTACAATTAGAGTTCAAACTCTCCGAACTGCCACCTGAGGCGGCGGCTGAACTTCTCTCCATAGCTCGCTCCACTATCAACCGATCCAATCAAAGTAAACGGCAGTCCTGGATGAGAGATGCCGATTGGTTGTCCGGCGAAATATGGCCAGGTGCCCGTTTGCTCTATGCCAGTCCTTTCGCTAAGATGAAGCCGATTTTGGCGGTGAAGGGCACGCTTAGCAACATGGAGACTTTCCAAGGTCTGGAGAACTCGAAAATTTTCTCCCGTCCTGCACCGGCGCGGCAAGCTGCTGCTGAGATTCCCGATGGCCAGCCCCAAGCAGAAAATTTCCCTCTGTTGCGCCAGGAAGAGTTGCAGCGCGAAGTGTCACTGGCACGCCCCGTTACCTTCGAGGTTAAAGAAGCGACTGTCAGCGACTTGTTGGCTCAAATGCAGGATCAAGGCGGCGTCACACTCAAGATTTCTCCTCATCTGCTCTCTCGCCAGCGTGTTACCGCGCGCGTCTCCACCTTGCCGCTTTACCGAGCCATGAACGCGCTGAGCAGGCTTTACGGGGTCGGCTGGGCCAAAGCGCCTGATGGGTCTTACTCGGTGCAAAGCGATCTTTCACCAGTTCGGGCGCAGGCACTCCAAATCGGTGCTCCCGAATGGTTTTCCTACTGGCGTTCCAGGGCCATCCGGCAGGAATTCGCACCGCCGCGATTAATATTGGACGAGCGAGTGGATTGGGAAGGTGAATTTCTCAAGGCAGGCGTTGATGAAGCCGCGCTGCGAGCGCCCAATGGTGTCGCGGTTTCTGTCTTGCCCGCAGAGTTGCAAAGTCTGATTCGGCGCGCCGTTGAAGAAACGTATGCTCTGCGACTGATGAGAGACTTTGACGACGCTTTTGCCCGCCCAGAGGCTCTGCTCGAAGGGCACGAAGAGGATGTCATGGTGCGGGTTCGTCCGCCGGAAACACCAACGGCAATGCAGATGGGGCGTGGCCGCATGATTGCGACTACGCCACCACTGAGAGTCGATCTGGTGGACAGGGGAGAAGCGGTTTACAATTTTTCAGTTCCTGGCCCACAAGCTCGCCAGGTCGTTCAAGAGACCATACGTCGCAGACACGAATGGGAAGAGCGAATCGAGCAAATGCGGGCGCGGCGGCGAAACTGAGCGGCACCGGCAAAAATGAAAAGGATGTCAAAAGTCATGCCCCTGAGATACACGAAAAGATGGGGTTTCACGCTGGTCGAAATTTTAATCGTGCTAGGTATCCTCGCCCTGTTGACGGCTATCCTGCTGCCCGTTTTCAGCCGTGCCAGAAACTCGGTGCGAACCTCGACCTGTGCTTCCAACCTGCGTCAAATCGGAGCGGCGTTTCGGCTCTATGTGGATGATCATAAGGGCTTTCATCCAGTGATGATTGTGACACCAAACTGCGGATGGGCCGAGCAAATCTATCCCTATACCCGCTCGACAACTGTTTTTCGCTGCCCTTCCTTTGCCTACGGTGATTTTCGCCCTGGCTGCCCCGCTTCGGAATCGACCGATGACCCAGAATTTCCATTCCATGACTGGGACGGCAGTTACGATCTCAACACTTTCTCCAGCCTCACTGGGCGATTTAATGAAATGCGGTTGCGCGCTCCATCGGAAACCATTCTCTTTTGCGATGGAAAGGGTGGCCGCGCTATTTTTAGCAATCCGTATGGGGGCACTTTCATTAACGGAGTGCCCCAAAATCCTCGTGACTTCACTGATTTGGGCAACCGGCACAACTACGGCGCCAACGTCGCTTTCGCCGATGGGCACGTCAAATGGAAAACCTTCGACGCCCTACTCGACATCAAACAATGGCAGCCGCGTTAACTCCCTTTTCGCAGCGACTGCGGAGACAATTTCAACGGACATATAACCTTGCTTCCTGGTGTGATTCTCGCTTCGGCGGAGAGTCCCCTGGTTTGATTCGGCTCCTTACTTCTGCATGAGATAAGAGCGAATGTGGGCCGACAACTTGGGGTGCAAGGTTTTCTCTATGGGCAAATTAACCACAGCATTGCCTCGCACCCAAACTTCGATGCCATTTTCACGCTTCAAGGTGATGAAGCCCGCACCGGCGAGCGCATCACGAGCTTGCTGATAATGGCCCAGATCTTCATCTCCGGTGAGAGTATTTTTGGCGTTATCGATTTGCCGTTGCAAGCCACTCACAATACCGACTTCCAGATTGCTCAAAACTTCATGCACCGAGTTGCCTTGCGCCTGTGAACCAGGCAGTTCGGCACATTCGGCGTAATAACCGTATTCATCGCGCACGATTGTGATATTCAGGTTGAGATTTTGCTGCCAAGCCATAGTTCAACTCCCTAAGTCCAGAAACACGCAGGTTTTCGCTCCAGCTTCTCTTTCAATAGACTTTTTACCGCAGAAATGCTTCGTGCAGCCCGCCATCGACGGTGATGATTTGCCCCGTCGTTTTGCTCAGTTTTTCCGTCAGCAGAATATAAAACGCTTCGGCCTGGTCTTCGGGCTCGATGGGCGTTTTGGTAAGCGTGCGGTCGGCGTAAAACTGCGCCAGTTTGCCGGTCAGCGAATCGTCGGCTTCGTCTTGCGCATAGGGGATGTCGTATTTGGCGAGCGAAGCGATGACGCGCTCGCGCGGGAACATCGCGCTGCCTTTGACCACCGTCGCGGGCGCCACGCCGTTGACGCGCACGAGCGGCGCCAATTCCACCGCCAGTTCGCGCACCAAGTGGTTGGCGGCGGCTTTGGAAGTGTCGTAGGCCAGAGAGCCTTTTTTGGCGACGACGGCGTTGGCCGATGTCGTCAAAATGATGCGCGCGGGCAAATTTTGATACTTCAGGAGCGAGTGGAAAGCTTCGTCGGCGACCAGATAGAGGCCGGTGACATTGATGGCGAAGGTGAGCGCCCATTTGTCGTCGGGGATATGGCCGGTCGTATCGGGAGCCACGAAAATGCCCGCCGTCACTGCGATGGCGTCAAGGCCGCCATACGCCAAAACCGCTTGATCGAGAGCCGCCTTGATGCTGGCGCGGTCGGTGATGTTGGCGGCAACGCCAATCGCGGGGCCGCAGCCCGAAATCCCGCTTCCCGCCACGCCAATGCCCTGGCCGAGCAGTTCGCTCAGTTCGTCCGCCGTTTTCTGCGCCGATTCTTGATTCAAATCTATCGCAACGATGTGGGCGCCTTCGGGCGCGATGCGGTGCGCCACTTCGCGCCCGATGCCGCTTCCGGCTCCAATCACAGCAACGACTTGCCGCGCCAGGTCTTTTTCCTTCGGCATGCGCTGCAATTTCGCTTCTTCGAGCAGCCAGTATTCGATATCGAAGGCTTCCTGTTGTGGCAGCGCCTGGTAACTTGAAATCGCTTCCGCGCCCCGCATCACTTCGATGGCACAGCCGTAAAACTCTGCGGTGACGCGGCTTTCGCTTTTGTCTTTGCCCCACGCGATCATTCCCAAACCAGGAATGAGAATCACTGTCGGATTGGGATCGCGCATCGCGGGCGAATCGTCGCGCCTGCAGGTTTCGTAGTAGTTCGCATAATCGGCGCGATATTTGGTTAACGCTTCGCCCAGTTTCGTTTTGAGGGCGGCGCTATCTTCGCTTTGTGGGTTCCATCCGACGTAAAGCGGCTTGATTTTGGTGCGTAGAAAATGGTCGGGGCAGCTCGTTCCCAGTTCCGAGAGGCGCGCCGCGTCATTGGAGTTGACGAAGCGCAGCGTGGTCTCATCGTCCTGAATTGTGCCGATGAAACGCGCTTTCTGCGAAACCTGACCGCGCAGCCAGGGCAGAATTTCTACCAGAGATGCACGCCGTTTTTCCTCGTCGAGCGATTGGAATTTCGCGCCGCCAAAGGTGTTTTCGCCCTTATCTCTGCTTTCAATGAAGCGCGCCGCGCGTTCGATGAGTTCGAGACTCAGTTCATAGCATTCTTTGTCATCGTTGGCCCAGTTGATGAGGCCGTGAGCGCCCATCATGATGCCTTTGGCGTTTGGATGTTTTGCGATGATTTCCTGCATCGCCAGGCCCAGTTCAAAGCCAGGTCGCAGCCAGGGCGTCCAGATCACGTCGTCGCCGTAAATTTCGCGCGTCAGCGCCTCGCCATCTTTGCTCGCGGCGACGGCGATAACGGCGTTGGGATGAGTGTGATCGACGTGTTTGAAGGGCACGAAAGCGTGCAAGGGCGTATCAATCGAACTGGCACGCGGGTTCAAATTGAAAGTCGCCTGCGCGTAGAGCGCGACCATTTCGTCTTCGGCGGGGGTTTTGGGGCCGCGATCGGGTTTGCGGGCGTAAAGACCCTGCAAGGCCAGCAGTTTGTCTTGATAGAGGCTGGAAAAATTCTCGCGTTTGGCGGTTCGCAGATCGCCGCCAGAGCCTTTGACCCACAAAACTTCGACCTCTTCGCCCGAAAGCGGGTCGATTTCGCGCAGTTTGGCCGAGGTGTTTCCGCCGCCGGTGTTGGTGACGCGGCCATCGCCGCCCAGCAGGTTGGAACGGTAAATCAGACGGCCCACGGGGTCGAGATTTGATGCAATCTGGTCATCCCAGGCGTAGGAAACGTGGCGCAATTCGGTGGGTTGAAAGCTCATGGCGCCGTCCATTTTAACCGAAAAATCGAGGCGCGGCGGGCCGTGCGTTAAACTCGCCGCGCCAATTTTCCTCCTGCCATGAGCCAGCGCTTGTTTCTTGTCAATGTCGAGCCGCCCGAAATCCGCGTCGCCGAAGTGCGCGACGGGCGTTTGTTCGACCTCGACATCGAACGCGACGCGCGCATGCTGGGCAACATTTATCTGGGCCGCGTCGAAAATATCCTACCAGGCATGGACGCCGCGTTCGTGGACATCGGGCACAAGCGCAACGCGCTGCTTTATGTCGGCGATGTCGCGGGCGCGCAGCGCAGCGCGCCGATTTCCGCCGCGCTCAAAACGGGGCAGGAACTGCTGGTTCAGGTCGCGCGGCCCGCCGTGGGCGCCAAGGGCGCGCGCGTCACGACGCGGCTTTCCCTGCCTGGCCGCTACGCGATTCTGGTCGCGGGCGGCGACTCAGTCGGCGTTTCCAAACGCATCGAGAGTGAAGAAGAGCGCGCCCGCCTGCGCCGCCTCGCCGACCGGCTGCGGCCCCTCGATCACGGCCTCATCATTCGCACCGAGGCCGACAACGCCAGTGAATCCCAACTGAGCGCCGATATTTCTTTACTGCTGCACCAACTTCGCGCCATCACCGAAACCGCGGCGGGCGCACGCGCGCCCCTGCTGATTCACGAAGATGTGGGACTTCTGGGCCGCATCGCGCGCGACCGGCTCTCGGACGACGTGACCGCGATTTTCATCGACTCGCCCGCGTTTTTCGCGGTGTTCGAAGCGCAAATTCGCGCTTTCGCGCCCCAACTGCTGTCTCGTCTGGAACAATATCGCGGCCCAGCGCCGCTTTTCGAGCGTTTCGGGGTGGAAAACGAGGTTCGCCTGGCGGGCCAGCGCGCCGTGCCGCTTCCAAGCGGCGGCGGCCTCGTCATCGACGAGGCCGAAGCGCTGTGCGCCATCGATGTCAATACCGGCAAATTTGTCGGCAAAAAGACGCTCGGAGAAACCGTGGTGACCACCAATCTGGAAGCGGTCGAAGAACTCGCGCGCCAGTTGCGCCTGCGCGATCTGGGCGGCATCATCGTGGTCGATTTCATCGACATGGACAAAACCCGCGACCGCGTGCGGGTTCTCAACGCGCTCGAAGCCGCCTTGCGACACGACCGCAATCGCACTCGCATCGTGCAAATCTCGCCGTCGGGACTGGTGGAGATGACGCGGCGGCGCGAAGGGCAGTCGCTGCAAAAAATCGTCAACGAGCCGTGCCCGACCTGCGAGGGCACCGGCAGCATCGCGCGCGAGGCGAGCATCGCCATCGAAGCGCGGCGCCGCGCGCGCGCCATGGCGCTGCAAAATCCGCAGATGGGCCTTTTGGTGACTCTGCATCCCGAAGCCGCGTGCCAGTTTCTGGGCGATGACGGCGAATGGGCGCGCGACTTCGAAGCCGAAACCGGCGCCCGACTGCGCCTGCGCGCCGACGCCTCTTTCGCGCGCGATGAGGTTCGTTTCGAGCGCATCGTGCCTGGCGTAGCGCTCGCGGGCGATCTGGCGGCAGGCGCGCTGGTTCCGATTGCGGCGCGTGGGCCGTTCTATCCGCGCGAGGCGCCGCAGTTCGCGCTGGCAAGTCACACCTTGATTTCGCTTGAAGCCTTGGGCGAACTCAAAGCGAACGAAGGACGCGTTTTGGTGGAGATTGTCGAAGTGGGGCGGCATTTCGCGGTGGGACGAATCGCGGGGGGATGATTGCCTTGCCCGCTTCGCGGCCCTCACCCGTCGCTTCGCGCCACCCTCTCCCGCAAGCGGGAGAAGGACACATTCTTACTTTCGTGTTTTCACTGCTCGGTTGAAGGTGCGCGCTTTGTCCTTCTCCCGCTTGCGGGAGAGGGTGGCGCGAAGCGACGGGTGAGGGCCGCGAAGCGGAGCGACGGGAAAACGCCGCAACGCGGGCAAGCGCCAAAACGCCGCTAAACTCCCACCTCAAACATGAACGATTTTTCACTCGCCCTCCTGGGCGACGGCATTTTCGCGCGCTGGGGCCCTAACTGCCCCGAACTGAGCGCCGAACTGGAGCGCCTTTACACCCGCTCGACGTTTCAAATTCAAAATCACGGACTCGACGGCTCGCGCGCCGGCAACGCCCTGCTGCGCGTTTCCGCCGATTACGAGCGTGAGGGCCGCAAAGTGCGTTATCTGGCCTTCGACAATCCTGGCATCGCGGTGGTCGAATCGTGCGCTTACTCGCAGTTCTGGGACGGGCCGGAAGGCCTGAGCGAATACCGCGATCTGCTGCGCCGCGTCTGGGATGAAATCGAGCGCACCACGACCGCCAAACGCCTGTTTTTTCTCGCCGCGCCGCCGCCGCGCGACCGCTTTCTCGACGGCGTGCCGCTCTTTTCCAACACCAGCAAAGCCACCCGCGCCCGCTTCGCCGACGGCGTGGCGATGTTTTTGGACGAAGCGCGCTCCATCGCCCAGGACGAAGGCTGGCCCCTGGCCGATGCCGGAGCCGAACTCGAACGGGTGGTGGCCGAAGGCGCTTCGAATCGCCGTTTTTTCGACCAGAACGACGGTTTTCACCCCTCGCGGTTGGGCTACCAGATCGCCGCCAAAGTTATCGCCCGCACCCTCGATAACAACCGCTTCATCGACGAAAAACTGGACAGATAATCCTCGTCGTGCGCCATTTGGAAGCGCCGCGCTCCGCGCCTTCGCTCATGGTCTGGAAAGCGGTGCTCTTAACTTCGGCGTTGCAGTTCTCGGTTATAATGTGGCCAAAGTCCCGATTTTGAATCGCCCGCTTGTCATGCCTCCCGACATAACGCCCTTGCCCGCGCTCGCCGGACATCGCATTTTGATTGTCGAAAGCGAAGTGGCCGCCGCCGATGAACTGGTGCGCCTGATGGGGGAACTGGGCCACACCGTTCAACTCGCCGCCGACGCCCGCAGCGCCCTTTTCGGTTTGGAGGATTTCGAGCCGCATCTGGTTTTGCTGGGAACTTATCTCGCCGATATGCCAGGCTACGAACTGTCGTCGATTTTGCGCGGCGCGGCGCAGTATTCGTCCCATTTTCGCCATGTCGGACTGCTTTATGTGGCCGACCGCCACAAAGTGCTCAAACATCGCTTTATCGGCGCGCCCGAAGTGCCCATCGCGCACTACATCTTCAAACCGCTCAACGGCGCCGAGGTGCGCGAAAAAGTGACGCGCGCGCTGCGTGAAAACGCGCTGTGAGACGTTTGTTCGCTCCCGAATCGGCTGGGCGCGCTAAAATTGAGGGCGCGTCATGGTAATGAGTTTTTCCTTCGCGGGCCAGGGCACGATTCGCCCCGCTCGCGCCGCCGATATTCGCGCGCTGGAATGGCACGGCGGCCCCGACCTTCGCTCCTGGTATGAAGCGTGCTGGCGCGACCATCAAAGCGGCGCCTTCACTCTGCTCGTCGCCGATCTGAGCGATTTTCCCATCGGCCAGATCGTGGTGGTGTGGAACGGCAAGCCCAGCCATCCCCACTTTCCCGATTTGCAGTCGCTGCGCGTCCACCCTGCTTTTCGCGGCGGGGGCATCGGCTCGACTCTTCTCGAAGCCGCCGAAATCTTGGTCGCCAAGCGCGGTTTTCCGCAGTCGGGGCTTTCGGTCAACCTCGACAACCCGCACGCGCGGCGCCTTTACGAACGCCTCGGCTACCGCGCCACGGGCGCGGTTTACGACGAAAAATGGAGTTATTTCGACGCGCACGGAAATTTGGTCGAACTGACGGAGCGCGTCGCAGATTTGGTGAAAGATTTGGAAGTTGAGGCGCGCATCTGACCGGTTCCCTCTCCGCTTGCGGGGAGGGTTAGGGAGGGGTGAACCGAAAGAGTTTCAATTTGAAGTTGCAAATTTCAAGGTTCAACGTTCGATGTCCTATGTTCTATGTTGTTGCTCAAACATTGAACATAGGACATCGAACATGGGACATTGAACATTCGGCCCCTCCCTAACCCTCCCCGCAAGCGGAGAGGGAACCGGTCAACACCTTTTCAACTACGCTTGAACCTGCGTCCGATTTTGCCGCCCATCGCGCCCAGCGCGCGCGTTTCTTCGATTTTGAGCGCCGAAGCGATCATCAAAAATACCCCGACCGCGCCCAGGCCGCTCAGCGTGACGGCGAGCATCATTTTCAATTTAAAGCGCGCCACGCCCGCGTCGGGCGCCAGAAATCGAATCAGAATCGCCGCGACCAGCGCCGCGACAATCGAACCGGCCACCACTTTGAGGCAGAAAAAAAAGTTGTCGCGCCGTCTGACATCGCCGAGATGCGGTTTGAGCAGGTGCCACATCACCAGGCACTTCACGCTTTTGGACAGCGATTCGGCGCCCGCAATCGCCGCCAGGCCCCAGCCCAGCACCTCGACGCCCAGCGTGGCGGCGGCCACCCACAAAACTGAAGTTCCCAGACCAATGAGAGTCGGCGTCCAGGCGCGCGTCATGGCGTAAAAGGTCTGGCCCAGCATCATTTCGCAGGCGAAGGCGACGAGTCCGGCGGTGAAGGCCACGAAGGGCGCCGACATCGTAATCGTATCGGCCTGAGTGAGGCGCCCGCTTTCCCACACCGCGCGCAGCAGGGGAAAACGCAGCATGATCAAAATCATCGTGAGGGGCGCGAACACGAAGATGCAGATGCGAAGCGCGCCCAGAAGCGTGTCGGTGAGCGGCTGGCGGTCGCGTTCGCGGGCTAAATCGGCCAGAAAGGGGAAAATGCCGATGGAGAGCGCGTAGGGAAAAATCTGGATGAGGTTGTCGCCGATGATGCGCGACCATTTCAGCGCGGCGACGCCCGCTTCGACCTGAATGCTGGGGTCGTCGGCCAGATAGATCAGATAAAAACCGCGCAGTTCGGAAACCGTGATGCCCAGCAAAAGCGGCACCGCCAGAGCGAACATTTTGCGCGCGAGCGGGTCGGACAGATCGATTTTCGGCCTCAAAAAGCGCCATTTGCGCCCGATGGCGAAGAGATGCGGCAGCAGTTTGAAAAGCGCACCGAGGACGAATCCGGCCACAATCAGCGCCAGAGCGCGTTCGGGCGGCGCGTTGATTTGGAGTGCCACGAGCGCGCCGCACAGCACGCCGATTTTCCACAGCGTGTCGCCCAGAGCGGCGTAAACGAAGCGTTTGTAGCCGTTGAGAATGGTGTAGGTCAGCGACGAAAAACCCAGAAAAAACAGCCCCAGCAACAGCGTGCGCGCGGTGCGAACCGTGAGTTCGATCTGCTCCGGCCTCGCCTCCTGCAACAGCAGACGCACTAACACGGGCATTCCCCACCACGCCAGAGGCGCCACGACTAAAAGCGCGATGACAAGCAGCCACACCGCCGTCGAAGCCAGTTTCCAGGCGCGCTCCTCGCCTTCTTCTTTCATGGCGGCGATGAAGTTGGGCAAAAACGCCGGATTGATGACTTTTTCAAAGAGCAGCCAGATGCGCTGCACGATCTCGGTCGAAATCGCGTAGGCGTCGGCCTGCCAGCGCAAACCGAAATTGTGGGCGATGAGCGGCTGGGCGATGAACCCGACCACGAAACGCGCGATGTGCAGCGCGCCGATGCCCGCCGTCGCGCGTGCGACGGATTGGCCGGTCGAAGGCACATCGGCAAGCGGGGCGTCCTGGGGCGAAGAAGGGGAGGAAGTGGTTTGCACGCGATTGGGAAAAGAGACTCGCAGTTAAACGGGTTCGCGTTCCTGACCCAAGGGCGCGCCAAAAGTTGCGGCTTTCGCCGCGCGCGGCGATTGGATTCTCCTCGGTCTGGAGCCTCTTAATCTCTCTTTAACGCTTTGTTAACATATCTTTCGCTGCGAGTCTGGGTTCAAAGGCACTTATTCAAGCCAAATCCGCAGGCTTCGTCATTCTGAAGGGAGCACCTAAATAACTCCATTCGAACACCGACTCTGAGGCCAGAAAGGGCCACTGTCCAGGCAGCCAACTCAAGGAAAATTTGTGAATTCTCGATACTCTTCCATGTCCCCGCGCGCTTTGAGCGCCCTTACAGTTTTGGCCATCGCGGCGGTCACCCCGCCGGCCCAGGCCCAGCAGTCGGAAATCGACCAGTTGCGCCAGCAAATCGCCGCAATGCAGGCCCGCCTGCTTCAAATCGAAGAAGCGCAGAAAAAAGTGGCGGCTCCGGTCGTTCCCACTGTGGGCTCTGCCTCGAAATCACCGATCACGGTTTCGGGCTTGTTGCATGTCAACAGCTTCAACTTCTTTTCCGACGACGTTCAAAACGGCGGCACGCGCGGAACTGACACGTTCCGTTTGCGTCGCGGCCAAATCCGACTGACTGCACCCGCCATCACGCCCAAAGTTTCCGCTACAGTCATGTTTGATGTGGCCAAAGCCGCCGCTACGCGCAATGCGACGGGCGGCACTTCGGCGACCCGCTTGCGGCAAAACGTGCTGCAGGACATCATCATTTCCTACCAGCTTTCCCAAAACGCTAAGAGCAGCAACTTCGTGGATGTCGGGCAGTTCAAAATTCCCATCGGCTACGAAAGCCTGGTCTCGTCGAGCGCGCTGCAAAACGTGGAGCGCGCCCTGGTTTTCACCCAGCGCGATCCCTTCACCGACAGCGGTTACGGCGACGTGCGCGACACCGGAATTCAACTGCGCGGCACGGCGGGACAATTCGATTATCGCGTCGGCGTTTTCAATGGTCTCGGCGACCGGCAGAACGGATTGGCGCTTTCCGACGCCAAATCGGTGCTGGCGCGTCTGGCGTTTCGACCGCAGCGTGTCGAAGGTCTTGAAATCGGCATTTCGGGCGGGCGCGGCAACACCGGCACCGACCAAACGCTGGGCACCGGCGCCGATGCGGTTATCAACCCGCGCGTTGACCGCAGGCTCTATAACGCTTTCGCGGCCTACAAAAAGCGCCGCTTAACCTTCATCGTCGAATACCTGCGCGGCGATGAGCAGGACATCTTTTCGACCGCCCCATCGGGCACTCCGCCAATTTCGCTGACGACGGCCCAAACCCGCGACATCGAGGGTTATTACGCGCATATCGGCTACCTGCTCACTCCCAAATTGGAGGCGACGCTGCGCTACGATCAATTCAAAAGCGGCGACATCGGTTCTCCCGCCAACACGCCCGCCCAAAATGCCTTGCTGGGCGAGGCGATAGTGCGGGACATCACACTGGGCCTGAATTACTACCTCAAAGCCAATGGTGCCAAAATCCAGACCAACCTGGTGCGGCGCACCAGCGACGGCGGCGTTACCCTGAATCCCGCGCTGCGCAACAACCAACTGCAACTTCGCACCAATTTTCAGGTCGCGTTTTGAGACGAACCAGGCGGCTCCTCAACACCAAAAATCGGCAAAAGTTTCCGCTTGACGCATCACATAATTTTGTTATAATCCAGTAAATCTTCGCCAGTGGCCCAAAATCGAAACCCGATTTCACAGGCGTGGTATTTTTTCAGGAGCAACAATGAAAATCATCAATTTAGGTCTGTTAGGCGGCGTGGGAACTTTACTCACTGTGGGCCTGCTCAACGGTTGCGGCGGAAGCGGGTCTGGGTATCCGTCGGCGCAGCGGCCCTCCAATAACGGCTCCCAGTCCACCCTTAGCGTGGCGCTGACAGCTCCAGCTCAGGTCGCGTTTGTGCCCTACAATGATCCCTGGCCGTCGTCCAAACCGCGCATGTGGGACATTTCCAACAATCCTTACAAGGACTGGATCACGGATGGCAAACCCAACGGAAAGTTCGCCTACAACAGCCAGCAGGTGACCCTGACCTACGATAAAACCCCTACCACTCGCTATTTTTCTGGCCACATTGCGGCGCGGGGTCTCAAGCCGAACTTCGCTTATCAACTCAAGCTGATTGGCAAACCTGTTTATGGCAGTCGCGGAACGGGCACTTCCACGTCGTATATCGAACGCGACGGCAGACTGCGCAAAGTCGGCGACACGCCGGTCAATGGAGATGACTGGGCCAATGAGAAAGTCGGCTACTCGGCGCGCTGGTGGTGCGACACCGACCAGATCAATGCCGATGATGCCCACTATCGAACTCATTACGTCAATGCACCCGTTAAGCGCCGGCACACCATCTATGCCTACCACTTTATCGGAGATTTCATCACCGATACTCTGGGCAACTACGACGGTAATTTTGCAGGCCAAAGGAGCTATCACGTGACGTGGTCTTCCTGGAACACCAATCCCATCAAGGATGTCCAATTTTTCGGCCCTGCCACGCCTTCAAGCGAGTCGGATTATGGCTACGGCGCCAATGCCCAGCTCAATCCGACGCCGACAACCCTTTTTTATGAAATGGAAAGGGGCCGCGCTGATCCGGTTTCACTGCCGGTGGGAACATATCATTGCCGCTTTATGATCACCGAAGAGAGTTTTCACAATAATTACAACGGCGGCACCAACGATCCTCTGGGCGGCTTTTGGAAAAGCGTTCTCATCAGTGAAACGCCAGGCGATACCATTTCCGCCAACGATGTCGTTTTTACCATTCAGTAGGACAAAAGAGAAAAAGCAGGAGGGCGCCGCTTCGAAGTGGCGTCCTTTGCTTTTTTCCGTTAAAGCGGTTTTCATATTGGCAGGTGCCGAAACGGTTTGAAATTTGTTGGTGTAGCGAGTCATGCCGTTTCCCCCTCGAATTTTGCCGCCCCTCACGCCTCGCCAGCGCGACCGCACCGAACTGCTCGACCAGAAAATCGGCAGCCCGCGCGAAGTCGAAAAATCGCTGCGCGACATCGCGCGCATCAATCGTTATTTGGGAGGCGCGCGCGTGGTTGAGAAAGCGCTGTGGCCGCTTCTCGAAAGCCGAAATGAAGCGACGATTCTCGATATCGGCACCGGCAGCGCCGATATTCCGCGCCACCTGGTGAAAGTCGCACAAAAACACGGCGTAAATCTGACCGTTTTCGCCGCCGATTTGCTCGAACGCCATTTGCATATCGCGCGGCGCGACTGCGAGGGCTTTCCCACCATTTTCCCACTCGGCGCCGATGCGTTTTCGCTTCCCCTGCGCGACAAAAGCGTGGATGTCGTGACGGCTTCGCTGTTTTTGCATCATTTCCGGCCCGCTCAAATTGTTTCGCTCCTGCGCGAATTCGAGCGCGTTTCGCGCCTGGGTTTTATCGCCAACGATCTCGTGCGCGACCTGGTGCCGCTCGCGTTTTTTCGCCTCAGCGCGCCGATTTTCGCGCGCTCCTATCTTACGCGCCACGACGGCGCCGCCTCGATTTTGCGCTCCTACACCGCGAGCGAAATGCGCGAAATTGTCGATTCGAGCCGAGTCGCGGCGACGGTAAGGGAACATTTTCCCTATCGGTTGAGCGTGCAGCGAATAAATTCGCCGCAAAAGAAGGCGAAACCTGCCTTCGCAGGTTGAATCAGCCCGCGCAGGCGGACTTCGCCTTCCTTTGCGGCGAATTTATTCGCTGCTTGCCTTAACGCCTCATTTCCGGCAAAATGTAGTGGCAACGTCTTTCGTTTCAACCCAAGAAGAAAATATTATGGTTCGCATTCGTCTGCGCCGCACCGGCGCCAAAAATAATCCGGCTTACCGCATCGTGGTGGCCGACCAGAAATCTCCGCGCGACGGCGCTTTCATCGACACCCTCGGCCATTATCTGCCGACCCGCCAGCCGCACGTCGTAGAAATCGACGCCGACAAAGCGCGCAAATGGCTCGCGCAGGGCGCCCAGCCCTCCGACACCGCGATGTCCCTTCTGCGCCAGAAAGGTATCGTGGATGAAAAGGGCAAAGTCATCGTCGCTGCAGAAGCTCCCGCCGAGGCCGCCGCCGCATGAGCGACGCGCAATTGGGCGCCTACCCCGACGAGGCGCAGCCGGTCGATGAAGGGGCCAATTCCGGCGACTTCGACGCGATGTCGCCCGAAGAAGAGCGCCTCATTGAACTCGTCGGTTTCCTGGTGCAGGGCATCGTTTCTCACCCCGAAGAAGTCGAAGTCGAAGAGTTTTTCGACGACGCCGGCACGGTTTACGGCGTGCGCGTCCATCCCGAAGACATTGGCCGCGTCATTGGCAAAGAAGGTCGCGTCGCCAGCGCACTGCGCCATGTCGTTAAAGCCGCCGCGACGAAAATCGGGACGCACGTCACCGTCGAAATTCTGACCGAAGACGGCCCGCAGATTGTCGCTTCGGAAAATCCCGAAAATTAAAAATAGCCACAAAAGACACAAGAAACACAAAAAAGGGTTTTTCCAATCGCCCTTTTTGTGTTTTTTGTGCTTTTTATGGCCAATCAATTATGTCCGAAGATCTTTCGAGTTGGGACGTTCTGGTGGGCCGCGTCAAAGGCCACTGGGACAAAGCCAGTCTTCGCATCGTGCCCTTTTCCGATGTCCCCAACCGTTTCGCGGCGGGCGCGAAGTTGTGCGCTGAAATTGAGGGAAAACGCACGCTGTTGGAAGTGAAAGCATCGCGCGCCAAAGATGGGGGCTGGATTTGCGATTGCGGCCTGCCTTCCACCGAAGCCGCGCAAAGTTTGACCGGCGCGCAGCTTTTCATTCATAAATCCATGCGCCCGCAAACGCAAGAGGGAGAATTCTATCTCGATGAACTGTTTGGAATGCGCGTGGTGAGCAAGAGCGGGCAGGAGTTGGGCGAAATCGAGGAAGTCCTGGAGACTCCGGCGCACGATATTTACGTCACGCCGCGCGCCATGATTCCCGCTGTCCCCGATTTCATCGTTTCGACTGACTGGGAAAAGCGGGTTGTGACGGTGCGCGATGTGGAGGGACTTTTGAGCGAGGGTGGGTGAAAGTTGATTCCGCTCTTCGAGCGGCCCTCACCCGCCGCTTCGCGGCACCCTCTCCCGCAAGCGGGAGAAGGACAAAGCGCGCGGCGTTAACCAAACAGTGAAATCACAAAAGTAGCAGTCTCTCCTTCTCCCGCTTGTGGGAGAGGGTGCCGCGAAGCGGCGGGTGAGGGCCGGAGCAAAGCGACGGGAAACCAGACACGATGAGCAACATCTTCGGACTTCTTTTCACCGGCCTCGTCGCGGGGATCGCGGCGGGCTTCTTCGGCATCGGCGGCGGACTGATTATCGTGCCGTCGCTCGTTTATCTGCTCGGCTTCGACCAGCACAAAGCGACCGGCACTTCACTGGCAATTCTGCTCCCGCCGCTTGGCATCGGCGCGGTGTGGGAATATCACAAAAAGGGCAACGTCGATTTCCAGGCCGCAATTGTGATCGGGATTTTGCTGGCGCTGGGCGCGTGGGTGGGCGGCAAATACGCTAACCAACTCAAAGGCCCGACGCTGCAACTGATGTTCGGCGTATTCGCGGTCGTGATGGGCAGTTACACGATTTGGACGGCGGTTTTGAAGATGAGGAAGTAAGGGCTCGAAGCGTTTGAGTTGCAAATCTTGAGGTGCGAGGGAAGATCGATTTCCAGGCAGGTTGGGGCCATACATCAAGTAAACGAAGATTATAAACGACCACGGCTTGATTTCTTGGACGGACTGCGTGGACTTCTGGCCATTCAGATTCTGTTGGTGCATGCCAAGTATTTCGTCGTTTTTCCTAGTTTACTCGACAATTTGACGTGGGGCAGTTACCGAGTTGCGACCTTTTTGACGATATCGGGTTTTGTGCTTTATCTTCCCGATGCCGCGCGGGATGTGGTGGCCCCGAAGCGCTCGTTTGGCGAGTATTTCAAGCGACGCGCGCGCCGGTTACTGCTGCCCTGGTATGCCTCGTTGATTCTGACCGTCTTACTTTTGAGTCTGATGGCTCGTTTTCACCTGAGCGGGGGGCTGCCTTTTTCTCAAACCTGGAAAAGCCTGTTGTGGCACAGCGCCTTTCTTCATTCCTGGAATCCAGAGCAACGCTACACCTTGAACTCGGCCCTGTGGTTGATGGGGTTCGAGTGGCAGCTTTCGTTGTGTTTACCTTTATTTTTAGCCCTGGTGAGGAGCAAAGGATGGATTGCGCTTTATGTTTTGGCAGGTGCACTGCTCGTTTCTTATCCAGGCCGTTGGGGGTATCTGCCCCGTTTTTTGTTCAGTGCCGAGCTAACCCTTCCGTTTTTGATCGGTATTGGCGCCGCCCGCATTGCGCGGCGGCCCGATCTGTTTTTTCGGGGTATGAAAACGCCTTTTATTCACTTTGGTTTGCTGCTCACCTGTTTTGCAGCCACTCTGCTGCATACACTTTTTGTGGGGGCACAGCGAGGCACTTTAGCGGCGCACGCCGCTTCGATTAGTATTGGGGCGGCGATTATTTACATGACTTACTTCGCCAGGTGCTGGCCAGCGCAGCTTTTGTCACACTCCGTGCTACGCTTCATCGGACGTTTTTCCTACAGCCTGTTCCTGCTGCATGTGCCTTTATTGATGCTGTTCAACGGAGTGTGCGTCCGCTTAGACTTACCCCAGTCGGGGCGGATTTATCCGTTTGCACTTCTCTGTTTTCCGCTCATCCTCTTGATTTCTTATCTGTTCTACTGCGTCTTTGAACGGCCCCTGCAACGCACAAGAGCTTCACCCGATTCGCGGTCGTGATGGGCAGTTACACGATTTGGACGGCGGTTTTGAAGATGAGGAAGTGAGCTACTCTTGAATTTGCTTCATCAACATTTTCCACTGCAAGGCAAAAGCCATTAAGCCATTGACGGTTCCAACCATGGCTCCGATGGGAAAGCCAATGATTGAACCGCTTACCCAGGCAAATTTTAATTTCTGTAATAGCCCCGCAGGTAATCCGAGGAACAGATCGTAGAATTGCGGGACGAATAACGCGATCACAATCGCATTAAAGCCAAATATACAACCGAATATCAAAGAAATTGCGATAATCCTCATCTGGACTTTGACGGCAAGTTGAAGCGGGCAGCGAAGTTTTGACATGAAACCAAGACCAAACATCAACACTAAACCCACTCCAGTCCCATTTGCGACACCTTCAAGCGCACCTTGAGCCAGCGCAAGAAGCCAAACCTGGAAATCACTGTTGCCCTGCCATGCAGGAAATTGGGCTGTAAAGTAAAGCGGACTTAGCCACGCGTTGATGACGTTGGTCAAAACGCCGGTCAAAACGCCCAGCAACATGGCTGTGGGCAATATCCCCAGAATTTGCCAGGGCCGAGCGCGCAGTAAATCTTCTTTGGAGTCTTTGGAGTCGGGCATTCCCAAAGTATGCATTCAACTCTCACAAAATGCGTTTCGACATCTTCACGCTGTTTCCCGCCTACTTCGACGGCCCGTTTGGGAGTTCGATTTTAAAGCGCGCGATTGAAAGCGGCGCGATTTCGATTGGTCTCCACGACATCCGCGACTTCGCCGCCGACAAGCACCGCCGCGCCGACGATGCGCCCTTTGGCGGCGGGGCCGGAATGGTGATGAAAGCCGAGCCGGTGGCGCGCGCGCTCGAAAGTGTGTTAAATTTTGACGTTGGCTCGAAACCGCCCTGCCCGATCATCTACCTTTCGCCGCAGGGACGGACTTTGAATCACAAAATCGTTGGGGAACTCGCTGCACTGCCGCGCATCGCGCTGTTGTGCGGGCATTACGAGGGAATTGACGAGCGCGCCATTGGAAGCTGCGTGACGGATGAAATATCGCTCGGCGATTTCGTTCTCACCGGCGGCGAAAGCGCGGCGGCGGTCTTAGTGGAAAGCGTGTCGCGTTTCGTGCCCGATGTTCTGGGCAATGAGGCGTCGGCGGCGGGCGATTCGTTTTCGAACGGTTTGCTCGAAGCGCCTTGCTACACACGGCCCGCGAATTGGCGCGGAATGGATGTGCCGGAAACCTTGCTTTCGGGACATCACGGCGAAATTGAAAAATGGCGGTTTCGGGAAGGGTTGCGGCGAACCATGCTGCGCCGTCCCGAACTGGTCGAATGGGCGCTGCGCGAACTTCCGTTTTCGCGCTGGCAACTCAAAATCTACACAGAATTGCAACGGGAATTCGAGGAAAAACACGATGAATCAGGACATTCTTCGCCAGGTTGAGGCGAAACACATCAAAAGCGACGTGCCCGACTTCGGGCCAGGCGACACGCTGCGCGTGAGCGTCAAAGTGGTCGAGGGCAACCGCGAGCGCATTCAGGCCTTTGAAGGCACCTGCATCGCGCGCGACGGCGGCGGCACCAACGCCATGTTCACGGTGCGGCGCATCGCGTCGGGCGTGGGAACCGAACGGACGTTTCCGCTTCACTCGCCACGCGTCGATAAAATCGAAGTGCGGCGCCAGGGCAAAGTGCGGCGCGCGAAATTGTATTATCTGCGCGACCGCGTCGGCTCGAAAGCGATTCGCATCAAAGAAAAAACTTCAGTTCGGTGAACAAGTCCAACAAAAAGAGGCATGAAATTCATGCCTCTTTTTCTGCATCATGCTGCAAAGCGACTTCTCTTTCGATTCCTGGCCGGTCAAGTTCGCCGTGCTGGGCATTTTGCTCTTTCTCCGCTTCGGTTTTTTCAAATGGCGCCCGCGCCGTGAGAGATGGGCCGCGTTCGCCCTTTCAGGCCGCGAATTTCTCAATTCGGCAATAGTGACGCTTGCCGTCGTTTTTCTGGCGCTTCAGCCCTTTATCGCGCAGGCGTATTTCATCCCGACCGGCTCGATGGAAAATACGCTTCCGCCTCACGACCGGATTTTGGTTTCGAAATGGGTGTATCGCGTCGGCGACCCCAAATTTCGTGATGTCGTGGTTTTTGAAGCGCCCGATGCCGCGCTTCTATCCAGTGGCTCGCCGCGCGGCACGGTTTTCGTCAAACGCTGCATCGGCGTGCCTGGCGATGTCGTGGAAATTCGCAATCGGGCGCTGTTTCGCAACGGTGTCAAAGTCGCCGAACCTTACACCAGATGGACGGACGGCAATGAGGCCCGCGTCGGGCGTTTTTCCTACGACCTGAAAATCGTGGGCGGCGCGGTTTACTCGCGCCGCTACGATGGGTCGGGCAATCCGCAGGAATGGACGAAAAACGGCATCGTGGTGGCGCAGGCCGACCAGAATCGCATTTCTTCGGCTCCGCCCGCGAAAGTGCCTGCCGGAATGTTTTTGATGCTCGGCGATCATCGCAACGCTTCCAACGACGGCCATATTTGGGGCTTCGTGCCGCGCCAAAACGTCGTGGGCAAAGCGTTTAGCGTGTTCTGGCCACCGCGTCACTGGGGCGTGGTCGATGTCAAAAGCAGGCCGTAATCTCTCATGGAATATCTGAACTTCAATATCGAATCCTGGCCCTGGAAAATCGCCGTCGTGCTGGCCCTGCTGGGAATGCGCGAGTTCGTGCGCCTGTTATCGCCCAAAGAAGCGAGCGGCGAACACGGCGAAACCTCGAAATGGCTGGTCGAAACCATCGACTCGGCAGCCATTGCCATCGGGCTGGTTTTGTTCATCATTCAACCCTTCATTTTGCAGGCGTTTTATATTCCGACCGGCTCGATGGAAGATACCCTGCGCGTCTACGACCGCTTGCTGGTCTCGAAAATGGTTTACCGGTTGAAAGAGCCGCAGTTTCAGGATGTCGTGGTGTTCAAAGCGCCGCCGGCGGCCAACAATCCTCCCAACACCGATTTCATTAAGCGCTTGATGGGCAAACCTGGCGACACGGTTTACATGATCGACCGCCAGATTTACCGCAACGGCAAGCCGGTGAAGGAAATTTACACCAAATGGAGCGATCCTTCCTCGCTCGGCTCGACCAGTGCGCCCGACGAAGGCGGCTTGGGAAGCGGAGGGCCGCGCATGTCCTACGATATGAAAATCGTCGGCGGGGCGGTTTATTCGCGCGAATATCTGGGGCCTAACGAACCAGGACGGTGGCAGAAAAACGGCGTCGGCGCCGCCGAAGACGACCAGGCCGCCATCACCAACGCCCCGCCTGGCAAAGTCCCACCTGGCCAGTATCTTTTTCTGGGCGATCATCGCAGCAATTCCAACGACGGCCACGTCTGGGGCTTCACGCCGCGCGACAACATCGTCGGCAAAGCCATCGCCGTGTTCTGGCCCCCGACGCGCCTTGGTCTGGTGGATCGCATGAGTTTGTATCCGCGCAAGCCATAGCGGAGGAGCGGGGGAGCAGAGGAGATGGGGGACAATTTGAACTGAACGCAATCCGTTTCGCCGTCATGCAACCTCACTCCTCCGCTCCTCCGCTCCTCCGCTCCTCCGCTGGAACGCTACCGACCTTCGACCGCGAGCAGGAACTGCACAAGCGTGGCTTCAAATGCGTCGCGGGTGTCGATGAGGCGGGGCGCGGGCCACTCGCGGGGCCAGTCGTGGCGGGCGCAGCGGTGTTGCCGCGCGATTTTGCCTTCAAATTTTTTGGCAAGCTCAACGATTCCAAACAGCTTTCGGCCCCCCAGCGCGAAGAGTTGTGCGAGAAAATCAAAGAGTGCGCCGCGTGGGGATTGGGTGTGGTTTCTTCGCAGGAAATCGACGAGATGAACATCCGCCGCGCTTCGTGGGAAGCGATGCGGCGCGCGATTCTTGATCTAACGGCGCGTTTTCCTTCTCAAAATCCGGCTTACATTCTGGTAGACGGCCTGCCGGTGCGCGAAATGGCCTGGCCCTGGCCTTACGAAGCCTTAGTGAAGGGCGACACGCGCTCGACTTCGATTGCGGCGGCTTCAATTGTCGCCAAAGTCTCGCGCGATGCTTTCATGGCGCAGTTCGACGCAGAGTTTCCTGGCTACGGCTTCGCGCGGCACAAGGGCTACCCGACTCGCGCGCATTACGAGGCGCTGCGCGAACTGGGCGCGTGCGCGATTCATCGCCGCACTTTCGCGCCAGTGCGCGCCGAAATCGTGCGCGCGGGCTGCACGGCGCGGTGAGAACCTGTGCAAGAGGTGGGAGCGCGAGCATCCCTGCTGGCTACCCAGGTGCGGCAGATGCGAACCGGAAATCACCAAAGTTTCGGGGCGTCGCGCAGAGCGTGCCAGTTTCTCGGTCAGTTGAAGCCAGAACGCGCGGTCGGTTCGACCCGATTGACCCGAAGCAGGGGAAGGGTTCATCTTGCCAACCATTATGGCAAATTCGTGGTGCGCCCGAAACAATGGCCCGCATCAACAATGGCCTGCACCGGCCCCCTGAATCCCCTCCAAAACCCGCTTTTTTCGCAATTTCATTTTCCTTGTTTCAAAATCGGTCAATCTGGGTATAATCGTTTTACCAACCGGTTGGTAAAGCCATGTCCACTTCGAAAACCCTGCGACGAGATGCCCCTGGCGCGCGCCACGTCACCCTGCGCGACGTGGCGCTTTTGGCGGGCGTGGATAAGGGCACGGTTTCGGTCGCGCTCAACGGCGCGGGCGGCAACACCGGCGTTTCGGCGACCACGCGAGCGCGCATCGTCCAAGTGGCGCGGGAGCTGGGTTATGAGCCGAATCTGCAGGCGCAGCGTTTGGCGAACGGGCAGAGTCACGATCAGGTGGGAATGCTGTGCCCCGCGTTTGAAGCGGGAACCGTGCTGCTCAAGAATCAGCACGTCCAGCGTTTGCTATCGCGCTATGGGTTTGAGGTTCCGCTTTATGCTTTCGATTCCGCAGGCCTGGCGCCAGGGTCGCAGCATCACCTCAGCACGCCGCTCTCCCTGCTGCAACGGATGCGGCGGATGCGGCCGCGCGCCATCATGTGCAACACCGGCCAGCTGTCGAGAGAAGTTTTGGCCGAACTGGAAAGCTGCCGCGATCAGGGCATCGTCACCGTTTGCTACGATCACCCCCTGCCGGCTCCGCCGCTCTGCGACAGCGTGCTTTTCGACCGCGAAGACAACACTTATCAGGCCGCGCGCCACTTAGTGGAGTTGGGGCACGAGCGGCTCGGCCTGTTCGTAGTCGGCACGCCTCAGCCCGATGATACCTACGCCCTGCCCCGACAACGCGGTTTCGCGCGCGCGCTGAGCGAGGCGGGTCTTTCCTTCTCGCCGGACTGGATGCAGCACGGAGGGCCGACCGAAAGCAGCGGGAAGATGCTGGCGCACTGGTTTCTGGGCCTGAACAAAAGCAATCGGCCGACGGGGTTGTGTATCGTCAACGAAATTGTCGCGTTGTGCTTTCTGCACGAGGTCAGACGCCACGGTGTGCGCGTGCCGCAAGACCTCAGCATCGTCAGCCACGATGATTTGCCCATCGCCGAATTTGCCGAAGTGCCGCTCACCACGGTGTCGCAGCCCGTCGAGGAGATCGCCGGACACGCCGTCGAACTCTTGCTCAGTCGTTTGCAGGGCCAATACGACGGAGCGCCGCGCCAGATCATCGTGCGTGGAACTCTGGTCGTGCGCGAAAGCGCCCTGGCTCCTGGAGGAGCCTAACTTCAAGGAAAACAGCATGAAAACATCCATTTCGCCCCAGAACAGAGCCTTCACGCTCATCGAATTGCTCGTCGTTATAGCTATAATAGCAATCCTCGCCGCGATTCTCTTTCCCGTCTTCGGGCGGGCGCGCGAAAATGCGCGGCGCACGTCGTGCCAGTCCAATCTCAAGCAAATCGGACTGGGCATCATGCAATACAAACAGGATTTCGATGAGAGATTTCCCGTTGAAGTGGTTCACGCCACGTCCAATCCGGTTGGGCCTTACGGCTGGGCCGACGCGATTCAGCCTTATTTGAAGAGCGTCCAACTGGTGCAGTGCCCCAGCGACCCGACCGCTCCGCATCCTGACCCACGCGCCGATTTTCGCGGCCCCTTTGTTGATGGCGACCGCAATTACACCGACTATTCCTACAATCTGGGTCTATCCCGCGCCAACGGGGGAACTGCGGTGACCGGTGGCCGCCTCGGTGTCAACGATTCGCAACTCGAATTTGCGAGCCAGACGGTGAGCCTGGTCGAGCAGATGACCCAAGGCGCGGGTGCGGCCACGGTGGGCCAGGCCTTTGGCTGGCAACGCGGCGGGGCGGGCACGCCGCAGGGCTACGCCTTGACCAACAGCCTCGCCTGGACGCGGCATCTGGACGGCGCCAATTTCGCTTTCGCCGACGGTCATGTCAAGTGGTATAAAGGCAACTCGCAGGGCAACAACACGCCCAGTTCCAAATTGTTTGCCGTCAATGCCACTTTCGCCCAATCGGGGCAAAATCCGACCTTTCACGTCAACGACGCGCTGCTAAACGTCAACAACTAAGCGTTGCCGTTCTGGGAAACCGGCAGAAACAGGGAGTGGGCGCAGCCATCGTTCAAAAATGCAATTCAAAGCGCCGGAATCGCCCCTGGAGCCGCTTTCGGTCGCGCGGCTGCTGCAAAACGGATTGTTTCAGCCGTGGCGCGATCCATCAACCGGCATTCATTCCTACTTGCTGTCGCGGCGCGTTGCGCCTCACCAGCAGGGTTTTTATTTCGTCAACTCGCCGGTGGGCGAGAACGGCCATTTCTTGTGGTTTTACGCCATTTTTGCGCCATCGGGAAACGCGAATTACGGGCGTCTGCTCGGCGTGGTGGATTTCGAAGCCCAGGAAACCCGTTTCTTTCCCGAAACGCAGTTTCTCGACGCCTCGCCTTGCGTGCAGAGCGACGGAGCGGCGTTGTGGTGCAACGATCTCGACGTGTGGCAGCGCGGCCCTGGGGCAGGCGATGTGGCGCAAAAAATCAACTCATTTCCCACCGAGCTGGCGCAGGGCAGACGGCCTTATCGCCTTGCCACGCATTTGACGGTTTCCAGCGACGGTCGCAATCTGGGCATCGACGCCCAAATCGGCACCCAGTGGTTCGTGGGCACCCTGCCGCTCGACGGCTCACCTTTCGAACCGTGGCAGGAGTTCGACCGCTGCTACAATCACGCCCAGTTTTCGCCCACCGACCCAGACCTTTTGCTCCTCGCGCAGGATTTTTGGCTCGATCCCATCAGCGGCCAAAGGCACCCCAACCAGGATCGCTTGTGGCTCATCCGGCGCGGCGAAATTGCGCGCCCGATTTTTCCGCTCGACGGCAAGCGCACCGGCACCCACGAGTGGTGGCAGGCCGATGGGCGACACGTCTGGTATTGCCAGTGGGGACGGGGCGTAATGCGCGTGGACGTTACGGAGGAAGCGCCTCAAGCCGAGGTGATGTGGCCCATTTCCGACCGCAAAAGCGCCGCCCACGCCCATTGCAGCCGCGACGGGCGCACTATCGTGGCCGATATCGGCGTGGACACCTGGGACACGACCGGAGCCGACGTGACGTTCTACAACCGCGACACCGGCAAGTGCGTCAACATCGCCACCGATTTGCCCTTGCCGCCCGCCGAAATTGGCGGAAAAGACCGCTATCACATCCATCCGCACCCGCGCTTTTGCGCCGATGACCGCTTCATCCACTACACCACGACGGTGAATGGCCGCGTCGATGTCGCGCTGGTTGCGGTCGAAGAACTCCTCGCCGCCACATCGTAACACTTGGCCCGCGCCGTCTCATGAGAGTCCTCTTTTTCGCTCTTTTCTGCCTCGTCAGCCTCTTGCTGATCCCGACGGCTCAGGCGCAGACCTCAGCGCCGCGCCCAATTTTGGCCGCCGACGCCCTGGGGATGCTGTCGTTGCAAGGCTCGTCGCTGCGCGATGCGAGCCTCGAAATCGTGCCTGTCGAAAGCCGCGACGGGCTGCCGCCGGACGCGAATTTCACCCAGGCGGCGCGACTCACGGTGCGCCGCGCATCGCCCAGGCCCTGGCACATTCAGTTGCAGGCCACGCCAAACACGCTCGTGCGCGAGGGCGAACGGGTTTTGGTCTCGTTCTGGGCGCGCGGCGCGCTTTTGCCCGAAGCGAGCGCGGGCAGTCGGCCCCAAATCGAGTTTCGTATGGAAAAAAGCACCGCGCCCTATCTCGAAGCGGGCGTGAAAGAAGTCGTCCTGGGGCCGAAATGGCAGCTGATCCAGACCAACGCCGGAGCGCGCGACACTTTTGCGCCTGGCACGCTGCACCTCAACATCCGCGCCGGTTTTGCGGCTCAGGTCGTGGAAATCGCGGGGCTTTCCGCCGTCGCCACGCCTCCCACTCCTAAAAAGAAGCGCCCAATTCCCGCCATGGGCCGCGCCTTGCCGCCCTGGGAACCGGCGCAAACCGGCGCGCCCGCGCTGCGGCGTCAAATTTCGCTGGGCGGCACCTGGAAGTTCACGCCCCAGGGCGGCGCGCCCAACGCATGCCCCGTCCCCGAATACTGGGACGCGCGACCCGCCTTCGATGTGGATGAGGCGACTTATGAGCGCGTCGTCACCGTTCCCGCCGACTGGCGAAATGGGCGCGTGCGGGTTGACTTTGAAGGCGTGGCGGGGGCCGCCGAGGTTTTCGCCAACGACGAATTAGTGACCTCGCACGTCGGCGGCTGGATTCCGTTTTCCGCCGATGTCTCGCGCTGGGCCAAAGCGGGCGAAAGTTTTCGGCTCAAAGTGCGCGTGCGCGGCGGCGTGGCGCCGGTTGTGGATGAGAACAAACGACCGCTCTGGCCGATGGGCTGGTTCGGTCACAATTCGCGTTTTGGAATCTGTTTTCCGGTCTGGCTGCGCGCTTACGGAGAGGTTGCAATTGAAGATGCCTTCATTCAGCCCTCGGTGCGAAACGGCACGTTGACCGTCGATTACACGCTTCGCAACGCCGACTCGCGCCCGCGCACCGTTTCTCTTCACGCGTTTGCCCGACTCCCAGGCGGTTCGACCACGCTGCCCGCAGCAGTTTTCAACGTCGCGCCGGTGACGCTGGCCGCAGGCGAAACGCGCGTGCTGCGCGCCCTTGCCTCGTGGAAAAACCCGCGTTTGTGGTGGCCCGACGACCCCGCGCTTTACAACCTGTCTTCGACCCTGCGCGAGCGCGTGGAAGTTATCGATAAAGAAACGCGCCGCTTCGGTTTCCGCGAGATGTGGATCGAGAACGGGCACTACAAACTCAACGGCGTGCGCGCCAATCTGCTCGGCACCAGCACCAACTGGCACATCGAACGCTTCGACACCGAGCGTTACACCCAGATGGGCGCCGATTCGTGGGGCAAAACCGTCGATGGACTGCTCCAACAAAACATTCGCGTTTTGCGGATGCACATGGCGCCGGTTCCGCCCTGGATGCTCGACGTGTGCGACGAAAAAGGGCTGATGGTGATCGCCGAAAGCGCCGTTTACGCGCGCGATTACCTGCGCGGCAGCGACAAAGCGCGTTATCTGGCCAACGCGCGAATCTGGAACGAAAAATGGGTGAGGAGCCAGCGCAATCACGCTTCAGTTGTGCTGTGGAGCGCCGAAAACGAGATGGGGCGCTCGTTTTTGAGTTGGCTTTCGGGCGCCGAAATGCTCACCCTGGGCGATGCGATTCGCCGCGCCGACACTTCACGTCCGGTGATTTACGACGGCGACCCCGAAGTGCCCGACCAAACCGCCACTTTGCACTATCCCGAAGGCTACCTCGAAGAACCGAAAGGGGGTGTCTACGGCTGGGCCAAACTCGTCGATCCCAAACGTCCGACCGGCATCGGCGAGTTTTTGACCGATTACGGCAAATTCGGCGAGCGCAACAAATGGTGGCAGGGCACCTGGACGCGCGGACTGCGCCATTCCGGTTTCGCCGACGTGCGGCCCTACACGCTGATGTGGGTCTTGAAAGAGCCGGACAGCCCGCGCGCCCGCAATCTGCGCCTCTCGTTGGCGCCGGTCGCGCTCTTCGACAAACAATACGATGAGAGGGGCATCGAGCCGCTCATCAACGCGGCTTATCCCGCGCTGGACGGCGGCGCCAGGGTGCGGCGCACGCTCGTGCTTTTCAACGACGACTGGCGCGGCGCGAAATTATCGGTGCGCGTCGAAGTCAAAACAGGCGGCGTGGTGCGCGCTCAGGGCAGGCGCAAAATCGAAGTTCCGCCTGGCCACTACAGAGAACTGCCCTGCGAATTTGAAGTGCCGTCCGATGCGGGCGCGATGGACATGGTTTTGTCGGTTTTCAAAGGCGACGCGCTCAAGTTCGAGGAATCCAAACGGTTCACCCTCACGCCAGGCGCCTTCGCGGGCGCGACATCAAGCGTGGTCGAGTTGAACGCGCCATAAATCATCAGGCAAAGCCCGTCTTGTTGCGGCACTGCATGATGCACCGCGATATTTTCTCCTTTGGGTTAAAAATTCTCATGAGCAATTTCAAATTTCTGCTGGCTGCGCTGCTGTTTTTGAGCAGTTCGGCGCGCGCGCAGGGCGAAGAAACCGTCGTGGGCGGCACCACGCAAGCCAATCAAGACGCGGCTTTGCCCACCGGCGGCGACTCCTTGCTGCCGCCGGATGCACTGGCGGCTCTCCTGTTGGCGGGCAAAGCGGCGGATGGCGCGACTTTGCAACTCGTTCCCACCGAAGGTCAGCCATTCACGCGCGCGCTTCGCATCACCACCAGGGTCAAAAGCGGCGAAGGCGATATTGTCCTGAGCGCGCCGACGGCGAGCGGTTTCAAGGAAGTGGACACGCTTTTCATCCGCCTTTATCTGCGGACGCTGCAAAGCGAGGCGCCCGACGGGTTTGGCAGCGTGGGCGTCAACATCGAGCCGAACACCGCCGCGCCGCGTGCGCTTTATCGCGGCACGGCGCGCGCCAAAGCGGGCGCGGGCTGGGTGCGCTACGACTCGCCCGCGATGGCGATGCGCGGTTACGAAGCCGGTAAATCGCGCTTGGAAGTTCGCGTGGGCGGCTCGCCTCAGGAAATCGAAATCGGCGGCATCGAAGTCCTCAACTACGAGCGCCGCCGCTTCCCGCATCAACTGCCGCACCGCTCCGGCGGCTCCTACGCGGGGCGCGAAAACCACGCGCCCTGGCGCCGCGAGGCCGCCGCGCGCATCGAAAAGCATCGCAAAGCCGACTTGCAGATCGCTGTAAGGGACAAAGCGGGCCGGCCGCTTCCCAATGCGCGCATCGAAGTCAAAATGACGCGCCACCACTATCCCTTTGGCACCGCCGTCAGCGAAAGTTTTTTCGCCAACAGCGCGGGAACGCCCGACAACCAGAAGTATCGCGCGGCCCTCAAAAAGTATTTCAACCACGCGGTTTTGGAAGGCGGCCACAAAATGCGCTCGTGGCAAAGCTCGGCCAAAAACCGTGACAATACGGTCCAAACCACCGCCTGGCTGCGCGAAAACGGTCTCGTGGTGCGCGGACACGCCCTGGTCTGGCCTGGCTGGACAAATTTGCCCAATGAAGTGAAGCCGCGATACGAAAAAATCAAGACCGAGCAGGGCGAGGAGGCCGCCAAAACGTTTCTGCGCGCCACCATCCGCGACCACATTGGGGAGATCGCCCGCGCCTTCAAGGGCCAGCTTTCCGACTGGGACGTGATCAACGAAACCACCACCAATCACGCGCTGATGGACATTCTGGGCGAGGACGAAATGGTTCAATGGTTCAAAATCGCGCGCGAAGTCGAACCGGAGATTCCGCTTTATCTCAACGAGTTCAACAACCTCACGGCGGGCCAGAAGAACACCGACAACTTCGAGCGCACCATCCGCCTGTTGCTGGAAAAGGGCGCGCCACTCGGAGGATTGGGCTTTCAGGCGCACGGCGGCGCGCTGTCGATTCCCGAAGTCGAGAAAAACCTGGAGCGCTTCGCGCGCTTCGGTTTGCCGATGAAAATAACCGAATTCGACATCGTGACGCCCGACGAGAAATTGCAGGCCGACTGGACGCGCGATTTGATGACGCTTTTCTTTTCGCACCGGCAAAGCGCCGGTTTTCTGATGTGGGGCTTCTGGGACGGCAAACATTGGCTCGGCGACGCCCCAATGTTCTACCCCGATTGGACGCTCAAACCTTCGGGCCAGGCGTATGAAAAGCTGGTTTTTGGCGATTGGTGGACACGCGCGCAGGGTCGAACCAACGCGCGGGGCCAATACCAGACGCGCGGCTTTCTGGGCGATTACCAAATCACGGTTGCCCTCGGCGGCAAAACCAAAACCGTGGGCATGGCGCTGACTCGATCAGGCGGTTCGCTCGCCGTGATTCTGGAATGAACACGAGGCGAGCGCCGCGATTGCCGCGCCAAGCCAAGCCACCGCTTCATCCGTAGGGCTGGCCAAAAACAAACGCCGAATCTTCGCGTTCAAAACACCAGGCGAGCAAACCTCTTATGCCTTCTCCCATGCGTTTCCAACCGGCGCGCACTGCGTGTCTCCTCACTTTGGCCCTGCTTGCCCCCGTCGCGCTCAGGGCGCCGTTTTTGGGCGCGCACGCTCAACAGGCCGCGCCCGCCGCGCCCCTGTCGCTTTTGCCCGCCGATGTGGTGGAAAAATGGAAGCTGTTCGGCCCGCGCGCCGATAACCCGACCCAAATCATCGAAGTCACCGGCCAGCCATTTGCGCGCGCGATTCGGGTTTCGGTCGCCAAAAAGCCGAAAAACTTCTGGAATGTGCAGCTCGGCGCGACGGCGAGCGGCGCCATCGCCAAGGGCGACAAACTTTTGCTGTCGCTGTGGGTGCGCGGTGGCGAAATCGTGACTCCGCCCGCGCCCCAAGGCCCTGCGCGCGTCACGGTGGTTTTGGAAGAGAATCGCGACCAGTTTTCCAAACTGTCGAGTTCCGAGGTCGAGGCGGGCGACGACTGGAAGCGCGTGCAAATCCGCCTCGTCGCGGGTGCCGCGTTCGAGGCGGGCGCGGTTCAACTCGGTTTGCAGGTCGGCCACAGGCCGCAAATCGTCGAATTTGGCGGCGTGACGCTCGAAAATTACGGCCAAAACTTCGATTTCAACACACTGCCCTCGTCGGGCACGATGCGGCCTGGCGGAAGTGCCAAACCGGCAGCGCCCGCGCGCAGGCCGGTCGAGGAACTCAAAGGCGGCGTCGAACTTCTCGCGCCCGATGCGGCGCTGCAACTCGAAACACGAAGCGCTGCCAAAATTGAAGCGGCCCCAGTCACGGGGCGAAAATTCACGACGGCGACGCGCGTTGTTGTCGCCCAGCCTGGTGCGGCGCGGCTCGCGCTGCCCATCGCGCAGGGCGTGAAGGCGGGCGATGCCCTCGTGGCGGCGCTTTATCTCAAGGGCACGCCGAAAATCAATCCCATCACGGGCCGCCCGCGCCTCAAAATCGCCTTTGAAGCCCAAAACGCCGCGTTTCCCTCCCTCAACGTCGGCGAAGCCTCGCAGGATCGCCGCGCGGTTTCGCCCGCGCCGGTGGACGGCTGGCGGCGCATCCAGATTCCCTTCACCGCGCCCACCGACGCCGCACCTGGCGCCGCGAAACTCATTTTGGATGTTGGAAGCGTGGCGCAGGAGGTCTGGATTGGCGGCGTGACGCTCACCAACTTCGGCGCGGGCGCGACGGCGCAAACCATCGAGATTCTGCCCAAGCGCCTCAGCAAACCCCAATTCGGCGGCCCCGCTTACGGCGAGGCCGACCGCAAACCCGATGCGCCCTGGCGCCTCAAAGCCAACGCGCGCATCGAAAAACTTCGCAAAGGCGATCTGCTGATTCAGGTCAGGGACGCGGCGGGAAAAGCGGTTCCTGGCGCCAAAATCGAAGTGCGGATGAAGAAACACGGCTTCGTTTTCGGCACGGCGATTTCGGGCCGGCGCCTGATGAATCCGTCCCCCGACTTCGACACCTATCGGGAAACCGCCAAAACCCTCTTCAACGGCGCGGTTTTGGATAACGACATGAAGTGGTATGCCTGGGAAGCCAACCGGCAAACCCCGCTCGCGGCGGTGAAGTGGCTGCGCGACCATGTCGGGCCGGTGCGCGGGCACACTTTGGTGTGGCCCAACTGGCAATATATGCCCAAAGCCGATGCCGAAAAGTTTCAAAAAGACCCGACAGGCTTGCAGGAACACATTTTGAAGCACATCCGCGACGAAGCGGGCGCGCTCAGGGGCCAGATCCGCGACTGGGACGTGATCAACGAGCCGTATACCAATTACCGGTTCATGGAAGTGCTGGGCGATGCCGCGATGATCGAATGGTTCAAAACCGCGCGCCAGGCCGACCCGCAGGCGCGCCTCTTCGTCAACGATTACGACAACATCGAGGACAGTGACGCCGAACACGCCGCCGCTTACGAGAAAGTCATCCGCTATCTGCTCGACAACGGCGCGCCGCTCGATGGCATCGGGCTGCAAAGCCACTTTTTCCACCGTTCGCGCCAACCGGCGCGCACGATGGAACTTTTGGATCGCTACGCCAAATTCGGCCTGCCGCTACAAATCACCGAACTCGACGTGCCCGAACGCGACGACAAAATCCGCGCCGACCAGCAGCGCGATTTAATCACCCTGTTTTTCTCGCATCCCGCCGTCGATTCGATCACTCACTGGGGCTTCTGGGAAGGCTCGCACTGGTATCCAGCGGCGGCGATGTTCGACATAGACTGGACAATTCGCCCCAACGGTCAGGCCTACCGCGACCTGGTTTTCAAGACCTGGTGGAGCGACGCCGAAGGCCAGAGCGACGCGCGCGGCCAGTTTTCGACGCGCGGTTTTTACGGCGACTACGAAATCACCGTCAGCGCGGGCGGCAAAACCAAGGTCGTGCCTTTCGCCCTCCAAAAAAACGGCAAGTCGCTCATCGTCGCGCTGAATTGACGATGTTTTATACAACCGATTCTCTTTCTCTACCTGTTTCTCACGGCTTCCGTTGTCGGGGCGCAGTGGGAGGTGTTGTTGGGCGCGGCGAAGCGCGGCCCGATGACATCAAAGAGGCGGCGCGCGTGCCAGATGGCGCGCCAGGCTGACGGACACAAATCCCGACCTATTCGCCTGTCACCGTCACCCGCCGCACCTCGCCCTCAATTTCCAGCGTGACGCGAAAACGCGGCGCGGGCAGCCACATCGCCACCATTTCGGGCCATTCGACCAGCCGAACCGCGTCGCCTCGATTCACAAACTCTTCCCATCCCGCGTCGCGCAGGGCGCCGTAATCGAGTCCTTCCAAGCGATAGGCGTCGAGATGCAAAAGCGGAATTGCGCCGCGATATTCGTTCATTAAAACGAACGTCGGCGACGAAATCGCTTCGCTGATGCCCAACGCGCGCGCCAATCCCTGCGCGAAGGTGGTTTTGCCGGCACCGAGCGGGCCGGAAAGGGTGATCAGGTCGCCAGCACGCGCCAGAAGGCCCAGATCGAAACCGCATTGGCGTGTGGCCTGGGCATCGGGAAGCAGAGAATTTTGCATGGTGGCCAAAACGCGGCACAAGAGCCGCGATTGTCGTCCGTTTGGGGTGACGTTTCGCCCTTTCTGGACAAGCGTTTGACAAAGTTTGAAAGGAAAGCCTATAATGTGGCGACGCTGCCGCAGTGTGGCATAACCTATGCGGCCCCCGCGCGGGCGACGGCCCGTTTTGCGCCTTCATTTCCAGGTTTGTCGAACATTTTCAGGAGATATCTATGACTTCCACCAGCCCTCGCGCCCGTTTTCGCGCCGCTTTTCCCCTGCTTTCACTGCTGGCGCTGCCCGCTCTGCTCCAGCCGGCTGCGGCCCAGACCGTCGTCACGGCGCCCACTGCCACGACGGGGATTCTGACGCCCAACGGCCCCAAAGTCGTGGGAATGCCCGTCATCGTGGCGGCGGCCATCGACACAACGGGCGATGCCGACGCCGCCCGCCGCGCGCTACGCGCCGCCCAGACCGCGCTGCGCTCCACCAACGGCTACGCTCCCGCCGGCGATGCGACTTATCAATCAATGGCGGGCGCGGCGGCCAAAAACGGCGGCTGGGCGTGGCCTTTTTCGGCCACGGCTTATCAAAACATCGGCAAAGCCTCTAAAATGGCGCGCGCCATGACGATTAGCGTCACGCCAGGCGGCGACGGCTCCTATAGCGCGGTCGCCGAAATGTTCGACACCAAAAACGGCGGCATCGTTGGCTACGGCAGAGGCTCCTCACAACTCGCTGAAGGCGCGCTCGAAGCCGCCGTTGGCGCGGCAGTCGCGGAACTGGGCCAAAGCGCGGTGATTCCTGGCATCATCGTTTCCAAGCCCGACGGCGGATTGGCGCGCCTGTCGCTGGGCACGACAAGTGGTGCGCGCGGCGGCGCGCGCGTCGAATATCTCGGCGATAATGGCGAGCCGATTGGCGTGGGCACCATCATCGACATCGCGGCGGGCGAAGCGCTCGCCACCGTCGCGCCCGAAACCATCTACCCTGGCCTTTTCATCAACCAAAGGGTGCGTTTGGTTTCCAATCCGAGCGTGCAAAACGCGCTTCCCACCGCCGGACAGCTTTTCGACAAGGATTACAACCAGTTCGAGCGCAATTTCGCGCTTTCGCTGGGCGTCGCGGCGGCGGTTTATTATCTCGCCATTCGCAACTAAAGAACGCGAAGCATAAGCGAGTGAGGGGCGACGGGCAAGCCCAAAGGGCAGTCGTGCCGCACACGGCTCATCGTAGGGTGGGAGCGCCCACAAAAAATGCGGGCGCAATGGTCCGGGGTGTGTGGGGGTAAACCCGCCCCACACCCGGCCAGGGGTGGCCGGGGGGGGGGTGGGCGGCGGGGTGGGGGGGGGTGGGTGTTTTTGTG
>JAUJNG010000005.1:266239-268987 GCA_030448265.1 Abditibacterium sp. | reverse complement strand
TTTCTTTTTCCTTTTCTCTGTGCCCTTTTGTGTCTTCTCTGTGTTCTCTGTGGCTTTAAGCTGCCGCTTTTTTGCGCGTGGTTTTGGCTGCGGGTTTTTTGGCTGCGGCTTTGGCGGCGGGTTTGGCCGTCTTTTTGGCGCCGATTTGCTTGGCTTCGCCTGGCGCGGGCCATTTCGGGTTGCCCTCTTTGTCCAGATTGACGATGGTTTTGCACTTGGGATAATCGGAGCAGCCCAGAAACGGCCCGAAACGGCCCACGCGCTTGACCATCGGCGACTCGCACACCGGACATTTATGCTCGGTCATTTCCGGCTCCGGTCTGGCGGGCGCGCCCTCGGCGCCGACGATTTTGGCGCCCTCAATGGGAATGAGATTGCGACATTTGGGATAGCCGGTGCAGCCCCAGAACGCGCCGCGCGCCGAGGTGCGAATCACCATCGGTTTGCCGCATTTGTCGCAGTCCTGTTTGGCATCGGGATCGAGTCCCTCGATTTCAACCGCCACTTTTTCGGCTTTGGCGAGCGGTTGTCCATCTGGCCCGACGTTCATGGTGGTGTTGCATTCGGGATAATCGGGGCAGGAGAAAAACTCGCCGAAACGCCCGCGTTTTTTGAGCAGTTTTTTGCCGCAGTTGGGGCAGTCGAAATCGGTTTCGACCGGCGCGGCGCGCTCCATTTCGGTTCCGGCCAGAACTACGCTTTCGTGAAACGGGTCGTAAAAATCGCGCAGAACCGCCGTCCAGCCGCGTTTTCCTTCTTCGACATCATCTAACTTTTCTTCGATGCCCGCCGTGAATTTAACATCCACCACGTTGCCGAAATGCTGCACCAGTTTGTCGTTGACCAGAAAGCCCAAATCGGTCGGCGTGAAGCGGCGCTGGTCTAACTCCGTGTATTTGCGGTCAACGATAGTGCTTAAAATCGAAGCGTAAGTCGAAGGCCGCCCGATGCCATTTTCTTCGAGCGCCTTCACCAGCGTCGCTTCGGTGTAGCGCGGCGGCGGCTGGGTGAAGTGCTGGCGGGGCAGCAGTTCCTTCAAATCGAGCGGCTGCTCCCGTTCGAGCGCGGGCAAACGGCGGTCGGCGTTTTCGTCGTCGGCCTCGATTTCGTCCGATTTATCTTCATCTTTGGCTTCTTCGTAGACACTTAAAAAGCCCTGGAATTTGATGATCGAACCCGACGCGCGCAGGCCGAATTCGCCCGCCGCGATGTCAACCGTCGTGACATCCATAATCGCCGGTTTCATCTGCGAAGCCACGAAACGGCGCCAGATGAGACGATACAATTTGAACTGATCGGGGTTGAGATAGCCCTGAATATCCTCGGGCACGAGGGTCACATCAGAAGGCCGAATCGCTTCGTGGGCTTCCTGCGCCGATTTGCGGTTTTTGTATTGCGGCGGATTTTCGGGCACGAATTCCGGCCCGTAACGCGACGTGATGAACTCGCGCGCAGCGCTCTGCGCTTCTTTGGCAATCGAAGTCGAATCGGTTCTCATGTAGGTGATGAGACCGACGGGCGCGTCGCGGCCCACGTCCATACCTTCATACAAATCCTGCGCGATCCGCATGGTGCGTTGCGCGCCGTAGCGGAGTTGTTTGGAGGCTTCCTGTTGCAGCGTCGAAGTGATGAACGGCGCGGCGGCGTGACGGCGTTTTTCCTGTTTTTTGACGTTCGAAACGACGTAGGGAAGCGGACGAAGCGCATCAACGAGGCCGCTCGCTTCCTCTTCGTTGTGAATTTCGAGCTTTTTGCCCGCGCGCGTGATCAGTTTGGCGGGAAAAGGGAAATTCTGGATTTGGGGCGAAACCAAGGCAGTAATCGACCAGTATTCTTCGATTTTAAAGGCCTGAATTTCGCGCTCACGCTCGCAAACCAGACGCAGAGCGACGGATTGAACGCGGCCCGCACTCGTGCCCTTGGCGACTTTGCGCGCCAGAAGCGGCGACAGTTCGTAGCCGATGATACGGTCTAAAACGCGGCGCGCCTGCTGCGCGTTGACTCGATCCATATCGATGTCGCGCGGGTTGGCGAGCGCTTTTTGCACGGCGGTTTTGGTGATCTCGTTGAACTCGATGCGCTTGACTTTTTTCAGTTTGAGCGCCTCGCGGATGTGCCACGCGATGGCTTCGCCTTCGCGGTCGGGGTCGGAGGCGAGATAGACCATATCGACATCGGAAGCCGCTCTTTTGAGTTCGGCGACGATGTGTTTGCGGTCGGGCAGCAGTTCGTAAGTCGGTTCGAAGTTATTTTTAAGGTCAACCGAGATGCCTTTAGCCGGCAAATCGCGGACGTGACCCTGCGAACCCATAATTTTAAAATCGGGGCCAAGAAAACCTTTGAGGGTTTTGACTTTGGTCGGCGATTCGACGATAACCAGTGATTTCGGCATTTCGATTCCTTCTAACTATTCAAACAACATTCAACTCTAAATCGCACTCCGTCATTCTGAGGGGAGCCGTGCGACCCGAAGAATCTTTCATAACAGTCACTTGAGATTCTTCGGGTCGCACGGCTCCCCTCAGAATGACGGAGTGCGTGAGGCTACGGCAAGGTGCGAGAGGTCGTGCTTCTAAACCACGCGCGCAAACAGATTTCCTGGCAGGCGGCGCGCGGCGCCCTTGAGTTCGAGTAAAACCAGCGCGGTATTGACTTCGCTGGCGCTCAGGCCGGCTTCGGCGGCGAGATCGTCAATGTGACGCGGCTCGACATCGAGGCAGACCCAGATTTTGTTTTCGCCAGGCGAAA
>JAUJNG010000005.1:146842-266139 GCA_030448265.1 Abditibacterium sp. | reverse complement strand
ATGTGACGCGGCTCGACATCGAGGCAGACCCAGATTTTGTTTTCGCCAGGCGAAAAACTCGCCGTATTGACAGGCGCTGGCAGCGTTTGAGTTGGGGCCGGCGAGCGCTTAGGGGGACGCGAAGTTGCTTTGACGGGTTCCGCGTCCTCATTTTGACGTTCGGGAAGCGGCCAGACGCGCGCTTCGAGCGCCGCCAGCACATCTTCGACGGATTCAACGAGGGTGGCGCCGTCTCGAATCAGTTGGTGCGGGCCTTTCGACTGCGCTTTGTGAACGTTGCCAGGAACCGAGAAAACGTCGCGGCCCAGTTCGTTGGCGAAGTCGGCGGTGATGAGCGCACCCGATTTGGTGGCGGCTTCCACCACGATTACGCCCAGACTCACACCCGCGATGATGCGGTTGCGCGCCGGAAAATGCCAGGCTTCGGGATTGGTGGTGGGCGCCCATTCACTTAAAACCGCGCCGCTCCCTTCGATTTCGAGCATCAAATCCTTGTTGTCGGAAGGATAAACGATGTCGAGGCCGCAACCGGTGACGGCCAGGGTGCGCCCGCCGCCGTCGAGCGCGCCGCGATGCGCCGCCGTGTCGATGCCGCGTGCTAACCCCGACACAACTGTAACGCCCGCGCGCGCCAGTTCCAGCGCGAAGCGATGCGCCAGGCCGCGCCCGTATTCGGTGACCTGGCGCGTTCCCACGATGGCCACGGCGCGCGCGTCGCTTTCGAGCAGATTCCCCCTGATAAAGAGGCAGGGCGGCGCGTCGGGAACCACGCGCAGGGCGCGGGGGTAGTTGGGGTCGCTTTCCAAAATCAGGCCGATGCCATGGAGTTCCATCGCTTCGATCTGGCGGGAAACGTCGCGCGCGGCGCATTCGCGCAGTTTGGCGACGGCTTTTTCAGTCAGTCCGTCGGCGCTCCGCAACTCCTCGTCGCCGCCACGCGCGGCTTCGAGCACGTTCTGAGGCCCGCCCAGACGCGAAAGAGCAGCGCGCGCCCGCACCGGTGAAAGACCGGCGAAAGCGAGGCGAATCCAGGCTTCGGCATCAGGAGCCGAAGGGTAGGGGGAGGTGTCGGAGGGCAGCATGGAATCCGGCGCGAAAGATTGGGACAAAGATTGGGACGCGGCGCGTTGCGAATATACGTAAACCCAGCCGCCTCGCGCAACTCTGCAGGTGGCAGACAAACCAAAAGGCGCGAGCATAGCCCGCGCCTTCGGAACCCTTCCTGATTAGAACTCTCCACCGCCTCCGCCATCCCCGCCCCCTCCGTCTCCACCCATGTCTCCGCCGTTATCAACGGGCAAATCTTCCTGGGCAGGAGTTTCGGGTTCGGTCGAGACGGGAGGTGGCGCCGTGTTGTCGATCTGAAAGCCGATGGAATAGCGCAATTGGTTTCCGGCGTAGTCGCGGGCCGTGATGGTCAAATTGCGCAGCCCATCGCTGAGCGTGGTGCCGCCTTTGGCGGGATCGAGAAGCGTGAGGGTCAAAATGCCCGTTCCGCTGCGAAAATCGACGGCGTCTGGCGCGATGGCGACGTTATCCAGGTTGGCCTGAATCGAGGCGGGATCGATGCCGCTGCCGGTGTCTTCCATCTGGGCCGCGAAATAGATGGGGCCCTGGCCTGGCACAGGAGGAGTGGCAGGCGAAAGCAGGAGCGACGAAATTTTGTTGCGATCGTCGGGCACGGCCAGCGAAGGCTCAATGACACGAGGCGGCAGAGCATCGAAGCTGCGAGTCGTGAATCCGTAAAGCGCCGCGTTGTCGCCCAGCAGAAAAAGCTGGCCGTTGACCACTGAAGGCGCTGCCGAAACGCTCCAGATTCGCGTTTGCGGCTCAGTCTGCGTCGCATCAACGGGCGGTGCCCCTTCCTCGCCGATGTTCGCCTCGCCGATGTTCGCCTGGCCGATGTTCGCCTGGCCAATGTCGGCCTGCGGCGTTGTCGGCTGTTCCACGGCGCGCTCGGTCTTGAGACGGTATTCCCACAGCACTTTTCCGTTTGTGCGGTCGAGCGCCAGAAACAAGCCATTGCTGGTGCCCACCAGAACCATAGTGGGAAGCGCCAGGGGCGTTCCGGTGATGCCGACGCCCACATCGGTTTTCCAAATCTGTTTGCCCGCTTCGTCCAGGGCGTAAAACGAACCGTCGCGCGTGCCCACATAAAGCACGTTTTTGCCCGCCGCATCCTTCGCTACGGCGGGCGAAGCGATCAGCAAACCGGCGGTGTCAAACGTCCAGGCCGCACTGCCGCCCGCCACGCGGTAGCTCGCCAGACGGCGCCCACTGCTGGTAATGACCTGGTCGCCCGCCACGACTGGCGAGACCAGCGAGGTGCCCCTGAGTTGAATGGTATAAGCGACCGTGCCCTTTTGAATGTCGATGACGTAGAGTCTGGAGTTCGAGCCGCCGATGAAGAGCAGCGAGCCGTCGCTTGAAAGCGCCATCGGAGTCGAGGGCGAAGTGCGTCCCAGCGAAGCCTTCCATTCGGGATCGACGGTGCCGTTCAGATTAAAAGCCACGATGCGGCCCGAGTTCACCGCCGTCAAAATGCGCTGGCCCCTGGGCGTATTAACCACGATTGGCCCCGCGTTGTTGATGGTTGACTGTGCATCGCCTTCCCAGGCGCGCCCGCCGTCAGTGGCGCGCAGCGCGGCCAGGCGTCCGCCCTGCTGAGCGGCGAGAATCAAATCGCCGCCCTCGCCGCTCAGCGCGGTGATGGGGGTAATCACGCTGGAATTGAAGGTGGGCGATCTCCAGATTTGTTGTCCGGTCTGGGTGTCAAGAGCATAAACGTTGCGCCCCGCCGCGAAAAAGACGCGCTGCTGACCTGGCGCGCCCAAAACCAGAGCCGAAGTGGGATAGGTGCGCGCCGGAGCCTCGGACGAAAAGCGCCATTGCAGCGAAAGCGGCAGGCGCACGTTGGCGGCGCTCGATCCGGTGCGCGAGAAGTCGCCTTTAAAGGTCGTCCACGCCAGCCCACTGTTCGCGCCGGCGGGCGCGGCGTTTTGCGCCATCAGGGGCGCAGTTCCCAGCAAACAAGAAGCGGCGATAACGCCGGTCTTACTCAAAAAATGCGAAGATGCACGCATAAAGCTCCTCAATTCCAACGAAAGTAGTGGCGAGTTACGCCGATTGTTAACCAAAACACTCTTACCCCGCGAACGCCGAAAACGACGGGCGTCCGGTGACTTCGCGCACGCGGAAGTCTTTGGGAGCCGCAAACAACGCTGCGGACAAATTCTTGGGGCGGGCGTAATCGCGCCACGAAGCGCTGACTTGAATCCCTCCACCTTTGCTTTCCAACCGCAGTGGCAGTGAGTCGCTGCGCCGCAGCCACACTTTGGCCTGCTGTCCTTTTTGCCCGAAGTTGCGCGCCTCGTAGATTTCGACCGGCGTGCCGTTGAGCACGCCCGCGCCGGTTCGTTTGGCGCCGCCGCGCAGCAAGGCGACCTTGATTTTCGAAGGGTCGCGCAGCAGTTCCTGCGGGTCGAACGCGCCGCGCGCCGCCGTTTTGGGCTGAATTTTCCATCTCACGCCCGCTTTGGACTGGGGCAAAAGACGATAAACGTAGGGCGGAGTCACCAAAACCACCGAGGGCGTGCCGCCGGTGGTGGTTTCGACGCGCGCCGCGTTGCCTCGCAGCAAAACGCGCGCTTGCAGGGTTTGTTGGGGCCCCGCGTATTGTCCCGTCGCGCCGACGCGCGCCGTGACGCGAAACGTCAAAGCGGGAACGCTGGGCGCGGCCTGCGAGGAAGTCCACAACGAGGGCGAAACCGCCGCAGATAATAAGAGGAGAGAAGAAAGGGTCGCAGAGCGCGCGATAATCACAAAAAATCCTGGGAAAAGCAGAGATTAGGGTAGCCCATTGCCCCCCGATTCGCAATTTGTGGCGTGAAGTGGCGCGAAAGCTGAAACGGCGGGAAATTGGCAGTAAGCCTTCCAGACGGATGAAGCCGCCATCGCGTTCACCATGAAATACGATTTCCACGTCCACGACGCCCTTCGCGTCGAATACCGCATTTCGACCGACGGCCCCTCGTTTCCGCGCGGCTATGCCGTCATCGAACGCGAAACGCGCGCGGCGGGCGGCAACGGCACCGTCGCGGCGTGCGCTCTGGCGCGCTGGGGAGCGCGGGTTTTGCTGTCCGGCAACGCCCTGGGCGACGATGATCACGGTCAATTTTTGCAAAGAGAACTCGAACGGGTGCCCAATTTGACATTCGAGGCGCAAGTCGAGACCGGCATCGAAACGCCCTACGCGATTTTGATTCGGGCGGGCACGCATGGCATCGGAACGCTGCTTTCCGCCTCGGCCTCGCGCCTCGCGCTGCCAAAGCGGGCGCAAGACCCCAGCGTGGCGGGCTTTTTTTTCGGCGAGACGGTGGGTTTCGGGGCGGCGGGCGCGCCAGCGATTCTGAGCGCGCCCTCGCAGGACTACTCCGCACTGGTGGCAACGCTCCAGACCGTCGCGAGGTGTTACGCGAGTTTGCTGGGCGACCAGGTGAGCGCCGCAGACAAAACTGCTTTTGTTTCATGCGTCGTCGAAAAGTATCAAAAGGCTTTCGATGGGCCGCATTCCATTCCCAGTCTGGAGGAAATTGAAGCCTTTTTGGGCAATGAGCGTTAAAATCTACCAAGGAATGGAAGAGGTTTCTTTATATGGCCATGATTGAGATGACTGTCAAAGGTATCGGCATCGACCCGTCGAATAATCCCCTGGTTTTGCTGCACGACGCCCAGAGCAACGTGTTCGTGCCGATCTGGATCGGGCGGGCCGAAGCGGTGTCAATTCAGATGGAATTGGAGTCCAAACAGCAGCAGCGCCCCATGACCCACGATCTGATCACCAACATTCTGGGCGATTTGGGCGTGAAACTCGTCAAAGTCACCGTCAACGAATTTTCCGATCTGGTGTATTATGCGTCGCTGCATTTGCAAATCGGGCGCGGCGCCGAAGGTCTTCACGAAATCGATGCGCGTCCTTCGGATGCCATCGCTCTGGCGCTGCGCACCCAGGCGCAAATCTGGGTTTCCGACGACGTGGTTCAAAAAACCGGCATTCAGGCCGAAGAAACCGCCTATCCGGCGCTTCCAGAGCGAGCCGAAAGCGAATCCGGCGAAGCGCCCATTGAGGAACTCAATCGTTTGGCGCGCCTGCTCGAAGATGTCGATCTGGGCGATGAAAAACGATAGAAATCTGAGAAAACTTTGAACCGAGTCGCAAATTTCCCGTCGAAGCGCCAGTTTTTGATTCAACAGGAAATTTCTCATGCAATTCCGCACTCGTCCCACCCGCGCTATCGCCCTTTTGACCGCCACCGTCCTCGCCGGCGGCGCGCTTTTGCACCCGACGCCCGCGCGCGCCGACAAAGCCAAGACCTACAAATACGGCGCTATCGCCCTGGGTGCTGTGGCGGCTTACATGGCGGCCAAAGGCAAAACCGTTCCGGCGGCTGTGGCGGCGGCGGGCGGCTATTACGCCTACAAAAAGAGCAAGGACGCCAAAAACAATGATCGTTACGGCTACAATCCCGATGACGCGGTTTATCCCGACGATGACGGCTACCGCACCGATTATCGCGCCGCCGCGAGCCTGAAAAATCGCGGTGGAAAATACGATCTGCGTCCCTACGTGCGCTAATTTCATCCAAAACCAAAACGCGACCCGAAATTTCGGGTCGCGTTTTGCTGCGTGTCAGAGCGCGTCTAAAAAGTCCCCGTCATTCTGAGGGCGGGTGCCCTTTGGGCGGATGCGACCCGAAGAATCTGGCGTGGACTTTTTAGACGCGCTCTCAGCCCATGAACGCAGCGAGAACAGGAAAACTTGACCCTGCGCGCGCAAGTCCGGTAAAATGCCTTTGCGCCGCCGTGCCTTGAAGTTGTTTTGAGGCGAGACAGCGAAAATTTGCGTAAACGCGGTGAACGCGATGTATCTTGATTTAACGGATGTTCTGCGCGATTCCGGCACTTCAGTCGAACGCTCGATTGAGATTCCCGCCGGAACCGTTTTGGAAGAGTGGGAACTGACCGAGCCTGCCACCGGCTGGGTGCGAGCCTCGAACGCGCGCCGCAGCATCGTGGTGCGCGGAGCAGCCAAAACCGCCGTCAAAATGGAGTGTTCGCGCTGTCTGTGCGAATATTCGCAGCCCCTGGAGTTCGATCTGGACGTGACCGTGCCCATTTCAACTTTCAATTCTTTTCTCGGCCCCGCCGCCGTGGAAGAAGATGAAAACGACGAGGGCGACGAACTCACGCGCGACGACATCGACGCTCTTTTCCAGGAGCATTCGCTCGATGTTTCCGAACTGGTGCGTCAGGCCATCGTGCTGGCCGCGCCGATTCAACCTTTGTGCCGCCCCGATTGCGAGGGACTGCCTGAAGCCAAAGCATACAACGATGTCAAAGATGACCCTCGCTGGGCCGCTTTGCAAGCATTGAACGACAAAAAAAGCGGTTTGAACTGAAAATCAAGCCGCTAAAGCCGGACGCTCGGAGCCAAAAACTCGCGGGGCGGAGCCGGAAAAGGAAAATTAATTATGGCTCTGCCCAAACGCCGAAAATCTCACGCCAAAGTGCGAACCCGCCGCCATCATTGGCGCGCCCAGATGGTCAATTCGACCACCTGCCCCAACTGTTCCGTCGTCATGGTGCCGCATCGCGCCTGTCTTAACTGCGGGCATTACAATGGCCGCGCCGTTTTGCCGCCGCGCTCCAAGAACACCGCGCGCCCCGATTCGGAGTAACCTTCCAGAGGCGAGAAGCGAGAGGCGAGAGGCGAGAAACCCATTCTCGTTTCTTGCCTCTCGCCTCTCGCTTCTTTTTTTATGCGGATTGCAATTGATGCGATGGGCGGCGACAACGCGCCCCGCGAACTGGTGCAGGGCGCCGTCGATGCCGCGCAGCGCGATGCCTCGATTCATATCGTTCTGGTGGGCGACGAGGCCAAAATCCGTCCCTTTTTGCCCTCTCCGCCACCGGAAAACATCTCGCTTCATCCCGCGACTCAGACCGTCGCCATGAACGAGCCGCCCTCGTCGGCGCTGCGAAAAAAGACCGATTCCGCCGTCGCCGTCGCCACGCGGCTGCACAAAGAAGGCGCCGTCGATGCCTGTCTGAGCGCGGGAAACACCGGCGCGGCCTCGGCGTTCGCGCTTTTCACGCTGGGGCGCATCGAAGGCATCGACCGGCCCGCGATTGCCACCATTTTCCCGACCGCCAAACATCCGCTGGTGTTGCTCGATAGCGGCGCCAACGTCGATTGCCGCCCGCGCCATTTGGCCGATTTCGCCATCATGGGCGCCGCCTACGCGCCCGTCATTCATTCCATCATCCCTGGCGAGCGCTCCGGCGTGGCGCGCGGCGAAATGCCGCGCGTCGGCCTGCTCTCCATCGGCGAGGAAGAAGGCAAAGGCAATGAACTCACCAAAGCCGCGTTTCCCCTCGTCAAGGCGGGCGCGACGCTGGGGCATTACACCTTTTTTGGCAACGTCGAAGGCCGCGACATCGGCAAAGGCACGGTCGATGTCATCGTGTGCGACGGTTTTCCTGGCAACATCGCCGTCAAACTGGCCGAAAGCTACGTGTGGATGTTCAATATGCTGCTGCGCGACGCGTTTAAATCGTCGCTCAAAGCCAAAATCGGCGCGCTGTTGCTCGCACCGGCATTGCGGGCGATGAAAGCGCGTCTCGATCACAAAGCGTGGGGCGGCGCGGTTCTGCTGGGCGTGAACGGCACCTGCATCATCTGTCACGGCTCGGCGGACGCTTACGCGGTCGCGGGCGCGATTCGCGTCGCCAAAGAAAGCGTCCACACCGATGTGACTGGAAAAATTCGCACCGCGATTGCGGCGCGGCCTCCCCTCGAAACTTTGGAAAATGTGCCGGTGAGAGAGGCGACGGGGATATAAAATCCCCGCCTGGAGAGCCTACGGCTGAACGTGCTTCGCACGTCTGCACACCCTAACGACAACCCCGTTGGCGCCACTGCATGGAGCAAGCGCCGCGATGCGTGCGAAGCACGTTCAGCCGCAGGCTCGCCAGGCGGGGATTTTATATCCCCGTCGCCTTGTCTGTCCGCCTTCGCGGACACCTCACGGTGTGGTTTCGGCGCAGGTCGAAAGTTATCTACAGCCCGCCATTTCAATGGCGGGAGGAGGGAGATGGCAGCTTGGGTTACAAATGACAATCGCAGTTAAAACAGATTCCAAAAAAGCCCGCGAACCGTGTTCGCGGGCTTTTTGGGCACAATTGCCGATTTCGCTTATTTTTTGGCGGCGGCGCGCTCGCCTTTTTTGCGGCGCGGCGTAAATTCGAGCTTCGAAGCCTCGCTCCACTCGTTCATAACGGGCGGCTGGCCGCTATATTTGTTTTTGACGATGACATCAAGCACGCCCATGGCCTCCGAGCCGCGCGCGAGAAGATTGCCGAGCGCATCGTTGGAGACCTGGCGCTTGCCGGCCTGCTGGCCGCGTCCGGTTCCCGATTTGGCGGCCTCGTAGCCGTCGATGCGCTTTTGCAGCTCGTCCAGAAAGTCTTCGCGCATTTCCAGGGCGAGAAATTCGCCCTTCACCGGCTCAGCATCTTTAATGAATTGACGCGCGGCGCTGGCCAACTCTTCTTTGCGGCGCCGGTCGGGAAGTTTAAAGGTGTTTTTGAATTTGGGATTGCTCTTTTCGATGACTTCGGCGGTGTCGGCGATGGCCACCAGTGCGGCGCGCAACGCGTTGAGAGCGGTCAATTTGGCCGAAGCCTGCGAACGAGAACCCGTTCCCGATGATTTACGTTCCTGTCCGGCGGCGTGAAAACTGCCCAGGATTCCCTTGAGTTCATCGCGCATAGCCAAAGCCTTGGAGCCGGATGAAAACTCACTTTCGTGCTTGTCGAGGAACTTGGTGCTGCGTGCGAAGCGGTTGTATTGGCGCTGTTGCAAAATGGTCATTCATTTCTCCTGATCAAATATCTTGATCTTTTTTATTCTATATCTTCCCCGCTCGATTGTAAACCTCTGGGAAAGATTAGAGAACTAAAAATCTGCTGTAGGGCGTGTATTGCACCCAAAAGGGGACGCTTGCGTTTGTCTGGCCAACAAAATGATTGCCGCGTCGCCCTTTTCAATTGAAGCGGCTTTGGTCGAACCCGCAGTAACAATCGAAGCGCGCCTGCTCGATGTGCTGTGGCCCGTTTAAACCATGATTTCGCCGCGCTAAGGAATGTCAAGTCGCAGCGAACAGAGATGCCGCCAGAGCCAACTCAACACCCCGAACTGTTGTGCGCGCGCGCCGGCGAATTGACGAATGGCGGCATCCTGCCATACTACCCCGCGCCTTTGGGCGTCTCATGGACACTTCTTCGCCCCTTCTTCCCGCGCCCCAGAACGGCACCCTCGCACCGCGCGGACTCGTTCCCGCCGGAATCACCGGCCTGGGACACTTCGCGCCGACGCGAATTTTGACCAATTTCGACCTCGAAAAAATCGTCGAAACCAACGACGAATGGATTCGCTCGCGGACGGGAATCGCGCAGCGCCACATCATTTCTCCAGGCGAAACCACCACCGATCTGGCTTATCAGGCGGCTCTGGGCGCGCTCGAAGACGCCCGAATCGGCGCCGAATCGCTTGACCTCATCATCGTGGCGACCTGCACGCCCGATTTTTACTTTCCCGCCACCGCAGCGCTGGTTCAAGACCGTCTGGGCGCCAGGTGCGCCGCCTTCGACCTCGAAGCGGCCTGTTCCGGCTTCGTTTACGGCCTGGTCGTTGCGGCGCAGTTCATCGCGTCGGGCGCGATGAAAAACGTGCTGGTGATTGGCGCCGAAGTGATGTCACGCGCTGTCGATTGGAGCGACCGCAACACCGCCGTTTTGTTCGGCGATGGCGCCGGAGCCGCCATCGTTTCGGCAGTTCCCGACGAATTTGGCCTGCTCGGTTTCGATCTGGGCGCCGACGGCGCGGGCGGGCCGCTCCTGCGCTGCGGCGTGGGCAGCGAAGACGGCAAAGTGGTGCAAAATGGGCGCGAGGTTTATAAATTCGCGGTTCACGCCATGGGCGAGAGCGCGGTGCGCGCCCTCGATAAATGCAATTTGTCGGGCGATGACGTGGATCTGCTGGTGCCGCATCAGGCGAACATCCGCATCATCGAATCGGCGGCCAAACGGCTGGGAATGCCGATGGAGCGGGTGTTTTTGAATTTGCAAAACTACGGCAACACCAGCGCCGCCAGCATTCCCCTCGCGCTTTCCGAAGCCAAACGCGACGGCCATTTGAAGCGCGGCGATACGGTTGTGGTGGTTGGATTTGGCGCCGGTTTGACCTGGGCGAGCGGCGTTTTGAAATGGTTTTAAATCGATGAAAATAAATCAAAACAGCGCCGCGTTTTTAGATTCCGCCGAGCGTTTGCAATGGAACAACCCCGTCGAAATCGTGACGGCGGTTGAAATCCCCGCCGGAGCGCGCGTGGCCGAAATCGGCTGCGGCACGGGCTGGTTCACCTTTGAGATTGAAAAGGCTGTCCGTCCGCGCGGCATGGTCTACGCGCTCGACAAGCAGTCCACCATGCTGCAAATTCTGGAAACCAAACGCCGCAATTACGAGCGGGTTTTAACGCTTCCCTGCGGCGAAAACGAGTTCGAACTGGACGATGGCGAAGTCGATATCGTGTTTCACGCCAACGTCCTCCACGAAACTCAGGACGCCCCAACGCATTTGCGCGAAGCAAATCGCGTTTTGAAAAGCGGCGGGCGCATGATTGTTATCGAGTGGAACTGGGCCGATGAAGAATCGCAGCCTGGCCCACCCAACACGATTCGCCTCGAACCACAAACCACCCGCGAACTTTTGCAGGACGCCGGATTTGAAATCAGAGAAACGAGCGACGCGGGGCCGTATCATTATGTAGTGCAGGCGGAGAAGAAATGAAGACGGGAGACAGAATACGGAATACGGAAGTTGAAGCGCATCACTCCCGTCTCCTGTATTCCGTCTCCCGTCTCCTCAAATATGAACGCAATTCTATTCCCAGGCCAGGGCAGCCAGAAAGTCGGCATGGGCCACGAAATCTCGGAAACGTTCGCGCCCGCGAGCGAGATTTTCGAGCGCGCCAACGCCGTTTTAGGCTTCGATTTACGCGCGCTGTGTTTCGAGGGGCCGGAAGAGCGCCTCAAAGACACCCAAATCGCGCAACCCGCGCTTTTGACGGTCGGTTTTATTCATTACGAAGCCGCCAAAGCGGGCGGACTCGAAGCGCAAATGACGGCGGGCCATTCTCTGGGCGAATATACGGCTCTGGTCTCGGCGGGCGCGCTCGAATTCGAGGACGCGCTGCGATTGGTAAAACAACGCGCCGAATTGATGTCGAACGCGCCTGAAGGCGCGATGGCGGCGCTGATTGGCCTCGCGGACGAGAAATTGGACGAGGTTTTAGCTGTCGCGGGCGAAAGCGGAACCGTTGTGGCGGCCAATTTCAATTCGCCAGGGCAAGTCGTGGTTTCAGGGACGCCCGAAGCGGTCGAAGCCGCGATGCGCGAGGCCAAAACACGCGGCGCGAAAATCGCCGTCAAACTGCCGGTTTCGGGCGCGTTTCACTCGCCGCTTTTGGCCGAAGCGGGCGCGCAAATGGCGCAATTAATTGACGCCGCGCCGTTCGCCGATGCCCGCATTCCGGTCTATCAAAACACCACCGCCGCGCCCGCCACGCGCGCGCAGGAACTGCGCGCCGCGCTTCGCCCCCAAATGACGAGCGCGGTCAACTGGACGAAAACAATCCAAAATATGCTCGGCGACGGCGCGAGCAAATTCATCGAACTGGGGCCAGGAAACGTCTTAACCGGACTCGTCAAACGCACTGATAAAACGGTAGGGTTGGAGAATCTTTAAATAGCCACAAGAGACACAAAAAACACAAAAAGAGTTTCGAAAGCCCAATTTTTGTGTCTCTTGTGGCCATTCATCATTATGCAATTGGAAAATAAAGTCGCCCTCATCACCGGCGCGCGGCGCGGCATCGGGCGCGCCATCGCGCTCAAATACGCCCACAACGGCGCCGACTGCGTTCTCATCGCGCGCAGCGCGCCCGAAGAACTCGCCAACGAAATCCGCGCCCTGGGACGGCGCGCTCTCGCACTCGCCGTCGATGTCGCCGACGCCGACGCCGTTGAAAAAGCGGTCAAGGATTCAGTCAAAGAATTCGGCAAAATCGACATTCTGGTCAACAACGCCGGAATCAACGACGACGGTTTGCTGATTCGCATGAAATTGGAGCAGTGGCAGCGCGTTCTCGATGTCAATTTATCGGGCGCGTTCTACGCCACCAAAGCCGTCGCGCGACCCATGCTCAAGGCCGAAGGTGGGCGCATCATCAACATTTCGTCGGTTATCGGACAGATGGGCAACGCGGGGCAGGCCAACTACGCCGCGTCCAAGGCCGGACTTTTAGGTTTCACCAAATCCATCGCTAAAGAACTCGGTTCGCGCGGCATCACGGTTAATGCCATTGCGCCAGGCTTTATTTCGACCGATATGACGGCGGAACTGTCCGACGAGGCGAAAACCGCGCTTTTGGGCCAGATTCCGCTCGGAAAGCTCGGCGAGGCCGACGATGTGGCCCATTTGGCGCTGTTTTTGGCGTCAGAGGGCGCGCGCTACATCACCGGACAGACCTTCAATGTCGATGGCGGTCTGGTGATGGATTGAGAACCTGTCTCGATAGGTTCCTCTTGCAGCGACTAAAGTCACCGCAACAACGACGCAAAACCTGCCTTCGCAGGTTGAGGGGCATCCAGTCCGCGCAGGCGGGCTTCGCGTCGTTGTTGCGGTGACTTTAGTCGCTGCAAATCCACCCTAATGAGGTAGCTTCCAAGCCGCCAAAGCGCCCCAACGTCGAAAGCTGAGTTGTTGGCGCGCGCGTGAATTGGGTAAAGTAAAGGCGCAAACCCTTTTGCAATTTTCACACAACATTCTGGAGGACAGAAAAAATGGCTGCTGTTGCCGATAAAGTTAAAGAGATCGTGGCCGACGAGTTGTCGGTTGATGCTGGTATCGTGACCCCGCAGGCGCGTTTCGTTGAAGATCTGGGCGCCGATTCGCTCGATGTCGTCGAGCTTGTGATGCGTTTTGAAGAGGAATTCGAGATCGAAATCCCCGACGAAGACGCCGAAAAAATCACCACCGTGGGCGAAGCGGTGTCGTATATCGACAAAAAATCCGAAGGCTAAAACGAGGGGCGAGACGCAAGAGGTGGGAGGCGAGAAATTCGCTTCTCGCCTCTCGCCTCTCGCCTCTCGCTTCTCAAAATGCGAGAGTTTGAACGAGTTGTTATCACCGGCCTGGGCGCCGTGACGCCCATCGGCATTGGCGTGCCCAAGTTCTGGGACGGCATCGTCACCTCGAAAAACGGCGTCAAACCGATGACGCTGATTGATACCGCGCGCCATCAGGTGCGCTTCGCGGGCGAAGTTTCCGACTTCGTGACCACCGATTTCATCGACAAACGCGAAGCCAAACGCATGGATCGCTTTGTGCAGTTCGCGGTGGTGGCATCCGAAGAAGCCGTCGCCGACTCGAAACTCGAAATCAACGACGACAACTGCGACCGCATCGGGGTTATCATCGGCTGCGGCGTGGGCGGGTTGCAGACCTGGGAAATCGAGCACGCCAAGTTCATGCAGGGCGGCCCCGACCGCGTTTCGCCGTTTCTGATCCCGATGATGATCGTCAACATGGCCGCCGGCCATGTCTCGATTCGCATCGGCGCGCGCGGCCCCAATACCGCCGTGGTTTCGGCCTGCACCTCGTCGGCGCACGCCATTGGTGTGGCCTTCGACATGGTGGCGCGCGGCGAGGCCGACGCCATCATCGCGGGCGGCACCGAAGCCCCGATTTCCAACTGCGGCGTGGCGGGATTCGCCAATATGCGCGCCCTGTCGCGGCGCAACGACGATTTTCTGACCGCCTCGCGCCCCTTCGACAAAGACCGCGATGGTTTCGTCATCGGCGAAGGTGCCGGAAGCCTGGTTTTGGAGTCACTGTCGCACGCCCAGGCGCGCGGCGCGCGCATTTACGCCGAACTTTTGGGCTACGGCTTCACCGGCGACGCCTACCACATGACCGGAATGCGAGAAGACGGCTCCGGCTACTCCAAAGCGATGGAACTGGCGCTCGACATGGCGAAGCTGGACAAGGACGAAATCGGCTACATCAACGCGCACGGCACTTCGACGCCCACCAACGATCCGGTCGAAAGCCGCGCCGTGAAAAGCGTTTTCGGCGAACGGGCGCACAAAATCCCCATGTCTTCGACCAAATCGCAAATCGGCCATCTGTTGGGCGGCGGCAGCGCGGTCGAACTGATTGCGACCGTGAAAGCGCTCGAAAACCAGATTTTGCCGCCGACGATCAACCATTTCGAGCCGGATCCGGAATGCGACCTGGATTATGTGCCCAACCATTCGCGCAAAGGCGAATTTGAAGTCGCGCTGAGCAACGCGACGGGGTTCGGCGGGCATTACGCGACTTTGGCGCTGCGTCGCTGGAGTTCGTAGGGACATGGCTTGCCGTGTCTGTGGAAAGCGTATGACTCTCACCAAGGACACGGCAAGCCATGTCCCTACAAGGCGCGCATCGCATCGAGAATCCGCCCCAATATGGACGAACTAACCGCGATTCTCGGCCTCGAACTCCCCGCCGAACTGCTGCAACTCGCCCTTTCGCATCCATCATCGGTCGGCGAAGGGCTTGAGCGCACACTTCAATCGAATCAGCGCCTGGAATTTCTGGGCGATGCGCTTGTCGGCGCGATTGTGGCTGAGCATTTCTATCGAACCGAGCCGAACTTACCGGAAGGGCAGCTCACCAACCGCAAAATCGCGGCGGTGCGGCGCGAAGCGCTCGCGGCGGCGGCGCAAAGACTCGATTTAGGCCGTTTTCTGCGTTTCGGGCGCGGCGAAGACTCTGCCGGAGGCGCCCATCGGCCTTCCAACCTGTCGGATGCCTTTGAAGCCCTCACCGGCGCGATTTTCCTCGCGCACGGCTGGGAAACGGCGCGCGATTTCGTGCTCCAAAACCTCGCGCCCGAACTGGCGCGCGATCCGGCGACGCTCGTGCCCTTCAAAAACCGCTTGCAGGAACTCACGCAAAGCATCGGGCTGGGCACGCCGCGCTATCAAACCGGCGGCGCGGCGCGCGGGTTTTCCTCGCAGGTCTTGCTGCTCGACGAAGTGCGCGGGCGCGGGCAGGGCATTTCCAAAAAAGCCGCCGAAGACGAAGCCGCCAAAAACGCGCTCGAAGCGATTTTGGAAAGTTCTCGAAAGTAAATTCAAACACAGAGGGGCAGAGGGCGCGGAGAGATTTTAAGTTTTTAACCCAAGTTGCTACCTACGGCTGCCAGCAGGCTGAAGCCTCGGCAACCAAACCAAGCCTGCTTTCGCAGGCTACACCTGCATCCATAGGCCACGAAGGTGGCCTTGGTTTGGTTGCCGAGGCTTCAGCCTGCTGGCAGCCGTAGGTAGCAACTTGGGTTTTTAATTTCTCTCAAAAATTCTCTGTGCCCTCTGTCCCTCCGTGTTCTCTGTGTTTGAAAAACAAAAATGACGCTCGCACAAGCCCTGCAAAATTCGCCCGCGCCGCCCGAAATTCTGGCGAGTCAAACGCTTCTCGACCTCGAATTTCAGGGTTTCAACGGCGAAGTTCAAATCGGGCATTTAGTGGCGCACTGCGATTTGGAACCTGAAATCCGCGCCATTTTCGCCGAAATCCTGGCGGCGCGCTTTCCGATTTTCCAAATGACGCCCGTCGTCGTTTTCGGTTGGAGCGACGAAGTTTCGATGGCGCAAAACAACTGCTCGGCGTTCAATTATCGCCTCAAACTGGGCAAACCGACGCTTTCCCATCACGCGACGGGTCGCGCCATCGACATTAACCCGCGCCAGAACCCCTACCGGCGCGGCGATTTAATTTTGCCGCCCGATGCGACCTACAATGCGAACGCGCTCGGCACGATTCTGGAAGACGGGCCGGTGGTGCGCGCTTTTGAAAGTCGCGGCTGGATTTGGGGCGGGCGCTGGAGCCGCATCAACGACTTTCACCATTTTGAAAAACCGCCGAGATAACAATTCCTTCTCACGCCAAAATTGATTCGATGACCGCACCCAAGCCGAAATCACCCAAAACCAAACCGCGCCCCTCGGTTGCGACGCGGCGCCCCGACAGCGAAGTCAATCAGGCGCCCGTGGCGTGGGGCCGCCGCCTGGCGCGGCTGGTGGGCGAAAAATTCGGCGTCCAGATGGTCTGCGACCGCGCCAAAAACGAGGGCGCGCGCGGCAAGACCCACATCGTCATCAAGTGCGCCAAAAGCCCGCACCCGCCGATTTTCATCACCTCGGAAATGCTGGAACGCGCCGACGAAGTGTGGGGCGTCTTTTTGAATGATGAAGGCGGCGAAGTGTGGAGCTGCCCCGCGTCCTATGTGCGCCGCGTCGCCTACGTCACGCGCAACCCCAAATACGCGCCGCGCGCCGCCATCGGCCTCAAAAAAATGCGCGTCGGCGGCCAGCTCATCGGAAAAATCACGCCCCAGGAAGTTGAAGAGTGCCGGATTCCGTGAGAGGCGAGAAACGAGAGGCGGGAGGCGAGAACTTGGGGGCAAAACTTTCTCGCCTCTCGCTTCTCGCCTCTCGCTTCTCGCCTCTGATCCTGATACGATCCGATCCGTCTTGCCCGAAACCACTTTTCATCCCGAACTGGGCCTCTCCGTCCAGCTTTTCGAGCCGTTTTCCAACCTCTCGCCCGAACTGCGCGCCGGTTTTTCCGACCCCGCCACGCCCACACCGCGCTTTCACGACCCCAATCGCGGTTTGAGGCTCTATCAGGGCGATGCGCTCGAACTGCTGCGCCGCGCCAAAGCGGAAACTTTCGATCTCATCTTCGCCGACCCGCCTTATTTTCTGTCGAACGGCGGCATGACGTGTCAAAACGGGCAAATGGTGAGCGTCAACAAGGGCGACTGGGACAAAGCCGCGACTTTCGAGGAAATCCACGCCTTCAACCTGCAATGGCTGCGGCAATGCCATCGCCTGCTCAAAAGCGACGGCGCGATCTGGATTTCGGGGACGGCACACAACATTTTCAGCGTCGGATTCGCGCTGCAAACGCTGGGTTTCAAGATTTTGAACGACATCGCGTGGCAAAAAACCAATCCGCCGCCGAATTTAGCGTGTCGCTATTTCACCACGCGCACGAAACGATTTTATGGGCGCGCAAAACGCCGAAGTCGAAACACTTTTTCGACTACGCCAGCATGAAACGCGATGGTGGCGACAAGCAAATGCAATCGGTGTGGAAACTTCCCGCGCCCGCAAAATGGGAAAAGCGTTTTGGCCGCCATCCGACCCAGAAACCCGAAATTCTGCTCGACCGAATACTGCGCGCCAGTTCCCAACCCGCCGATTTGGTTCTCGATCCGTTTTGCGGCTCCGGCACGACCGGCGTCGTCGCCGCGCGTTTGGGACGGCGTTTTGTGGGGTTTGAATTGGAAACGGCGTTTGTGAAAATCGCCATCGCGCGCTTCAAAGACGAATTGAGGAGCCAGCTTTCGCTTTCTTTTGCGTGTGCGAGCGAAAAATGGAGCGTGATTTTTGCGCCCAAAGCGAAAAGGCAGTCGCCCAGTTGGGCGCAGTTGGTGCGCGAGGCTCTGGCGCAGTTGGGCGGCGAAGCCTCGCTCTCGCAAATCTACGAACGTGTGGCCGCGCACGAACGAACCCGCACCGTCCCGACCTGGACTTGCACGATTCGCCGCGTGGTGCGCGAAGGGCGCGGCGTCGTTCCGCTCGGCAACGGGCGTTATAAACTCGCCGCTGCATGAAAACCGAACCAGCTAACATCGAAATGACATGGAAAGATGTAGTTGCCGATGCGCTCCGCAAATTGGGCGGCGAAGCGCACACTAAAGACATCGCTGAAATTGCTAAGAGACATCCCAAAGCGGCAAATAATACGCGCGTCGATGAAAAAGTGCGTCAAGTTGTGCGCGCTTATTCAATTTTTGAGTCGCTCGAAGAGGGCAGCGGAAAATATCGCTTGCTCGAAGATGATTTGGAATTGGCAACCATCGGCGTTCCGACCACCAAAGAAATCACCGACGAGATTCAGGGCAAATTGCTTTACATCGGGCGCGCCAACAATTTTGAGACTTACGCGCCCGCCGACGACCAGACAAAGCGCGTTTTCGAGGGTAAACCGCTTCGCGAACTGGTCACTTTGCAAAGTGGCCTGAGCGACGTGCCGCGCTTGCACGAGGAAGAAAAGAAAATCATCAAGCTGATTGATGTTCTGTGGTTTCGGGAAGAGCGCGGAGAACTCATTCCGCATTGCGCGTTTGAGGTCGAACACTCCACCGATGTTTTGACTGGTCTCCAGCGATTGGATACCATTCATCCTTTATGGCGAACACGACTGTTCATTGTGGGACGCGACGAACCAAAAAAGTTGCGCTTCGATGCGCTGATGAAATCTCCAACCTGGAAAAATCAAGCAACGCGCTTTGACTTCCGATTTTTCGATGATGTAACCGCCGTTTTTAATTACGCTGCGGCTTATCAGCAAGCGCGAAGTGCCAACGAACACGCGATACAATCCTTCTTCGGCTAATCGCGCCCAATGCGGTTGGAGGTGAACCGTTTGAATTTGTTTGGGAGAGAAGGTCGTTCAGTCAATCGACATAAACGCGCGGCAGATTCTGCCCCGCCGCGAGCCGTCGCATCGGCACCACGACTTCATCACCGATTTGCACGCCTTCGATTTGCGACACGTCAATCGCGCAGGTTTGCATCGCAATCCGGCCCACGATGGGCGCTTTTTGGCCGCGAATCGTGACCATGCGATTCGCGTTGGCGTTCTTTTGCAATCGCGCGGCGCGTTCGAGGCCCGATTTGATGGCTTGGAGCGGCGATTCGGCACGGGCGCGCGGCTCCATCGCCAGCCCATCGGCCCAGCCGACGGCTAAAATCGCGAGTTTGGAGTCTTTGGGTGCCGTCCATTCGCTTCCATAGCCGAATTTTTCACCCCGTTTGAGATTTTGAATTGCCACGATGCGCGCTTTGGCTGCGAACGGGTCTTGCAACCGCAGGTCGGCGATGACGGCGAGTTCGGGCACCGGATATTGGCCGTAAAGCAGAGTGCCAGGACGCACGGCGTCCCCTCGCATTTCGGGAAAGCGCAGCAGCGCGGCGGAGTTGCAGACGTGCAGCGTGATTTCTTTGAGGCCGCAGGTCGCGTTTTGGAACTCTTCCCATTGATTTCTGGTGGGCGTATGATCGCGGGCGGTAGCGTTTGCGAAATGGGTGAAAGCGCCATTCAGCCATATGTTTTCGAGGCGCCGCGCCTTGGCCGCGATTTCACCGGCGAATTCGGGCCGCGCGCCGAAACGGTTCATGCCGGTATTGATTTTTTGGTGGATTTTCGCGGTTTTGCCCAGTTTCGCGGCGATTCGATTCAACTTTTCGGCTTCCTCGAAACTGGCGATAGAGGCGGTTAAATCGAGACGGACGACGGTTTCGAGTTCGTCTTCGAGGGTGGGAGACAGCAATAAAATCGGAGTTTCGATGTCGCCATCGCGCAGGGAAACGGCTTCTTCGACGCGCGTCACGGCGAGCATCGCAGCGCCCGCATCGGAAAAGACGCGGCTGCATTCGAGCGCGCCGCAGCCGTAGGCATTGGCTTTGACGACGGCGATGATTTGGGCCTCGCCGACCAGGGTTTGAAGCGCGGCGAAGTTGTGGCGCAGCGCGGCGCGATTGATTTCGATCCAGCAGGTCATGGGAAAATGAAGGCTAAAGGATGAAGGCGATTCTTAAAGGCTAAAGGATGAAGGCTAAAGGCTAAATCAAGCGGGGCTGCGAAAAACTGGAAGTGATTTAGCCTTCATCCTTCATCCTTTAGCCTTCGCAATTCAGGCAGTCCGGTCGCTTTATCGAGCGCAATCACGGCGTCGCCGTCGAGCAGTTTCAACAAATCGCGGCCCAGAATCTCACCGCGCCAGTCTTCCAGAATGAGCAGTTCTTCGTCCGAGGCGCTCTGTTCACGGCCATCCAGCCACCATTTCGCCAGATTGAAAAGCGCGTCGCGCGGCGCGAGATAATTGCGCGAGACTTCCTGCGCCGTCGCGCGCGCGCCCGCCACCACGCCCAAAAGCGCCACGATGGATTCGAGACGCGGATCGGGCCGCTCGCCCGAATGCGCGACCGGCCAACTCTGTGGATCGCTTTCGAGCGCGGTTTGAATCGCGCTTAGAAAACGTTTGGCCTGCGCGTCGGGGATGCCTGGCACGCCGCGCACGGCGCGCAAATCGGCGACAGTTTTGGGCTGCTGCCGCGCCATTTGAAGCAGCGCCAGGTCGGGCAGGATGAACGACGGCGGTTTGTCGCTCGCGCGGCCCAGTTCCTCGCGCACTTTGGCGATTTCGCGCACCACCGCCAGTTGTTTGCGACCCAAACCCGATAAGTTGAGGCGTTTGTAAGATTCGTCGTCGTTTTGCACCCGCACCGCGCGCGTTTGACCGCGCTCGAATTCAGTAATGGCCCAATCGAGACGCCCGCGCCGCTCCAATTCGGCCTTGAGATGAAAATACAGCGGCGGCAGGTAGCGCACATCGGCGAGGGCGTATTCGATTTGCTCTTCGGACAAAGGGCGAACGCTCCAATCGGTGTATTGCATGGTTTTGGAGAGGTTCGTCGCGGTGATTTTTCGAACCAAATCCGCGTAGCCGATTTGATGGCCGTATCCCAGAAAAGCCGCCGCGATTTGCGTATCGAAAACGTTTTTGGCGGGGGCGTCGAAGCTCTGCCACAGAATCTGCAAGTCCGACGAGCCGGAATGGACGATTTTGACGACCGTTTCATCGGCGATAAGTTGGAGAAGCGGGGTTAAATCGAGGTCGAAGGGGTCGATGGCGGCTTCGATGACGCCCTCTTCAAGCGGCGCGAGAACTTGAAAAAGGCACAGGCGCGCGTAGTAGCGTTTTTCGGAGAGGAATTCGGTGTCGAAGGTGAGGGGCGCGCCGTTTTGGGTGGCCTGGCGCAGATTTGTGACGAAAGAATCGAGTTGGGATTGTTTGGAAATGAGCATTTCTATTGGTTAACCACGGAGACACAGAGAATTTTAAAGAATGAAATCTCAAAAACTCTCTGTGTCTCCGTGTCTCTGTGGTTTTCTATTTCTTCAGTTTCTTCAGAACCGCCATCAAACGGGGCCGCGCGCTTGTCCAGGCCCAATACATTGGTTTATTCAACGGCAAGTCGTATTCGCCGATGTAGCGCGTCATCTGGGCGCCGAAACCGGTTTTGAATTTCACCAGACCTTCTTCGTGCGCGGGAATGTTCAAAGCGTCGGGGTCGGGCACGCCGCGAAAATCGTAGCTCGTGCAGCCGTTTTCTTTGGCCCATTGCATCATCGTCCACTGCATGAGATGGTTGGGCATGAGGTTGCGCTTTTCGTTGGAACTGGCGCCGAACATATACCACGCCTGCGGCGGCAGTTTGAAGGCAATCGCGCCACTGAGCGGCTGGTTTTCGTGGTAGGTGAGAAAGAGTTTGAGAATGCCCGCTGGTTCGAGCGCGTCCCACATCTTCTCGAAGTAGGCGAGCGAATAGCCTTTGAACTCGTTGCGCGCTCCGGTAACGCGGTAGATGTCGTGGAAGATTTTGAGATCGTCGCGCGTGCAGTCGCTTCGCACTTCGACGCCCTTTTTGATCGCCAGGCGCGTGTTGTAGCGCCATTTCGACTCGAATTTGTGTTCGAAAACCGCTTCGATGGGAAGGGAAAGCTCGAGTTTCATGTTGCAGCGCGGCTGCAATCCGCCGAAAATGCTGCCCGAATCGGGCGAGGGCACGAAACCCATTTGCGCCAGCAAAGGTTTCACGCCTGGGGTTTCATCGGGCACGCAGGGGTCGGTGCGAATGAAGATGGCGCGATGTTGTTTCGCCAGGGCGCGCAGTTTGTCGAAGAGGGCGCGCACGGTGGGTTCATCGTTCCAATCGAGAATGGGGCCGCGCGAAAGATAAAAATAGGAGCGGCCCATTGGCAGACGCTTTTTGAGAACCAGGCACGTCGCCTGAAATCCGTCGGCGTTTTCCAAAGCGACGGAGAGCGGTGTGTATTCCGGTTTTTTGACATTTCCCCATTCGAGGCATTGCAAAACATCGCCGTGGGGCGAAGCGGCGACGAAATCGCGCCATTTCTGGGGATCGGGGGAGTTGGGAACGGACACCGGAAGTATTTTAGAAGAACCGAGACTTAGCGAGATGGTTCACCCGCGAGCCGCGCCGCTTCTTCGCGTCGCCTTTGCTCCTGAATTTGGATGCGTTTGGGCACGATTTTCTCGCGCGGCGCCTGGGGCTGGAAATCGAGGTTCTCGACGCCCAGGCCGCGCAAAACCGCGCGCTCGACCGGCGAATAATTGCCATCGGGGCGGTTGAAGTTCATTGGCTCCTGGAGGTGAACCGGCGGGTTGGAAATGATGCGCGCTTTGCCCCGCACGTTTTGCGACGCGGCGTGGAGGATGTAGGGATGCATCAAAATCACGTCGCCCGCTTGGCCCGAAGCCTCAATAAAAACCTGGCACTCGTTTTTCATGGCGCGAAAGGGAAATTCGCCTGGCATTACGCCTTCGGGATGCTCGGCGAGAAATTTGGCCACGATGGGAACCGAATCGCAGGCCACGAAAGTGCCGCCGCCGCGCGGTTCGATGTCGTCCCACAGCACGATGGTGAGAAGCGCCTGTTCGGGCGAATCGAGGAAGTGGCGGAAAAAATCGCCGTCTTTGTGCCAGCCGACCTCGCGCTCCTGCGGGCTTTGCCAGGGCTGATCGGCGCCGATGCCCAGATTCCAGATGAAGCCGTTGCTCCACGACGGCTCGCCGATGCGCTCTTCTCCGCCGCACAAATCGCAAATCGCGGCGAAGGCATCGGGCGCGAAGTCGCGGATTTTGACCCGCTCGGTCGCGGCCTGGTGAACGCGCTTTTCTTCCCACGTCGCCGGATTTTTGGGGTCATAGCCCAGACGCTGCCAGCCCATGTCGATCCACTCGCGCGCCGCCTGCGGCTCGAAGCAGCCGTGCAGCGTGATGTGGCCGTTGTGCAAAAAATTTTCGATCTGCTGCTCGTTCAAAATGCGGAGAGACATAAATTCCTTTTTCGGTTTCAAAATTGGGGATGCAATTTCAATTTCGCTCAATTTGCACCCTGAAGCAAGAAGTTTTCCTCTCTCGGTTCGGTCGGACTGGGATGACAGCGCTCCCAGAAACGGCGTCGCGGCTGCACCTGAGAGGATAGGGGTTTTCCCTGAGACCTAAAACAGACAGTTCTGCTCTCAATTCTGCTTGTATGGTGTTCAATCTGCAAAGTCTGGCGCGGATCACTGGATCAACAGGAGAAACACCATGAAAAAATCAGCACAACTGACGGGCACTTTAGGCCTTTGCCTCTTCTTGTCGACCACAAGCGTAACCTTCGCTCAGACGGGAGCCGGAGGCGGAGGCGGCACTGGAACCGGAACGACGGGCACCGGCACGACCGGAACGGGAACTGCGGGAACCGGCGCTGGAACGGGCACGACTGGCACTGGGACAACTGGAACGGGAACAGCCGGAACGGGAACAGCCGGAACGGGAACAGCCGGAACGGGAACAGCCGGAACGGGGACAACTGGAACGGGAACAGCCGGAACGGGAACAGCCGGAACGGGAACAGCCGGAACGGGAACAGCCGGAACGGGAACAGCCGGAACGGGAACCGACACCGGCACTGGAACCGGAGCAACCGGCACCGATACTGGCACCACTGGAACCGGCGCGACCGGAACCACTGGCACCGACACAACTGGAACTGGAACGACTGGAACTGGAACGACCGGAACAGGAACGACTGGAACAGGAACGACCGGAACGGGCACTGACACTGGAACGGGTGGCAGCGCCATGGACGCGACCGGCACTGACACCGCAACGACAACGACGACGACTGAGGACGACGGCCCCGATCTGGGCTGGTTGGGATTGCTGGGTCTGGCCGGTCTTGCCGGTTTGATGAAAAAACCTGAACGACAGGTCGTGCATCAAAACGATGCTCGCACGGGTTCGACAGGCAGCACACACCGCTAATTTCGCTCACAACAGGAAATTAGTAACTTTAAGGGCACAGAGATTTTCAATCTCTGTGCTCTTGTTGTCTGTGCCCTTGCTCTTTGCCTCCTTTTTCTGAAGCCGTGCCACCGTTGATGAAGCCACCGATTTCGCGTCCTACGCCCGAAGAACTGTGCCTCGCCGTCGGGGAAACCATGCCCGACATCATCGCGCCGCAGTTGAAGGTGTTGTTTTGCGGCATCAATCCGAGCGTGTATTCGGTCGTGGTGGGCCATCATTTCGCGCGGCCTGGCAATCGTTTCTGGCCCGCGCTTTTCGCGAGCGGCTGGACTCCGCGCCGCTTTTTGCCCGCCGAAGACTGGGATTTGCTCGATCTGGGATTGGGAATCACCAACGTCGTGGCGCGCGCCACGGTCGCGGCGGCGGATCTGGAGCGCGAAGAGTTCGAAAGCGGCGGAAAACTGCTCGAAGCGCGCGTGCGCCGCTACGAGCCGCGTTTCGTGGCGATTCTGGGCATCAGCGCCTATCGCACCGCCTTCGCGCGGCCCAAGGCGATTCTGGGATTGCAAAACGAGACGCTGGGCGGCGCGCGAATCTGGGTTTTGCCCAATCCGAGCGGCCTCAACGCCCATTATCATCCGCCGCAACTCGCGCGACTGTTCGGCGAATTTCGGGAGTTTGTGGAAGAGGGAGATTAGATGGACTTTGACCGGTTCCTCAAAACGCATAGCGAATCGGACAATACGGCATTCTGGCGCGCAAACGGGCGCAAAACTGCTCGACGAGCGGCTGTTTCAACCCCACTTTGTAGCGCACGTTGTGGCCGCCCGTGCCGGAACTCTTGTCTTCCTGCAAAGCGGGCTGCCAAAGCACGGTTTCGGCGCGTGGGTGCCACTGCAAATTGACTTCGTGCAGAGCGGCGTTGTGAGTCAGAAAAATCACTTCCGCCGCCATTTGCTCCCTCGCGGCGGGCGAAAGGGCGGCGTCCACTTCCTCGAACAGCGCGTCGTAATCGTCCAGAAAACCCTCGCCGACGATCACCGGACTGAAATTGACGTTGACTTCATAACCCGCCGCCACAAAATCGTTGAGGGCCGCGATGCGCTCGCGCACCGGCGAAGTGCGAATATCGACTAATTTCGCCATAGCGTGCGGCATGAGCGAAAAACGAATGCGGGTTTTGCCCTGCGGATCATACTCCAGCATTTCGCGGTTGACCCATTTGGTGGCAAACGTCGCTTTGGCGTTGGGAATCGTCCGAAAGAGTTCCACCAAATCGCGCACGTTGTCACTTATCGCGGCGTCAATCGAAGAATCGGAGTTGCAGCCGAGTTCGTAAATCCACAGATCGTCGTCGGGCGGCGTCGGCGAGAGTTTCATGCCCAGTTTGGCAGCGTGGCGCGCGATGGTATCGCTGATTTGCTCGATATTGACGAAAGTCGTGATGGGATTGGCGAAGCCTTTGTGCCTTGGAACGTAGCAGTAGGCGCAGCTCGAAGCGCACCCCGACGCCGTGCCAGGCGCGATGAAATCGCTGGAACGGTTGTTGGCGTCCATTTTGAGTGCTTTGCGCGTGCCCAAAACCAAAACATTCTTTTTGATTTGGAGCCAATCGCGCGCGTTGCCCTCGTTGCCGTGCAGTCCAGGGATTTTCCAGTGCGAGGGCACTTCGATGCGCTGAGCATCGGGAAAACGCGCCAGAATCTCGCGCCCGCGCTCGAAATCCGCCGCGCTGGGTTCAAGGTAAATGGTGCTGATGTCGAGCAGGTTTTTAGGAAGATGGGGCGCGGGAGAAATCACGGGAATTGGACGAACGAGGCGACTTTTTGTGCCCGATTCGCCCCGATTTTATCTGATTGCTTCCATGCGAAAATGCGTCTTTTTCTTGTGGTTTTCTTGCCACCTTAAGCGTCGCTCGGAGTAGCCACCGGCTGCCGTTTTTCCTGCCAATTTTCGAGAGTTTGCGAGAGCGCATCAGAAAAACGGGTCAGAATCGGGCCGAGAATCGCCAGAATCAGCACATAAGCCGCCGCGACGGGTGCGAGGCGCGGTTCGACGGCGGCGCCCAGGCCGGCGATGACAACCGAAAACTCGCCGCGCGCGACCAGCGAGAGACCGGCGCGCATCCGGCCGCGCGCACCGATGCCTTCCCAGCCCGCCGCGATCCAGCCCGTCGCCATTTTCGAAATCGCGCCCACAAGGGCCAGTCCCAGCGCGGCGGGCAGGGCGGCGGGCAGCGCCGAAGGGTTAATGCCCAGCCCTACGAAAAAGAAAAATGTGGCGGCGAAAAGGTCGCGCAGTGGCCCCAGAAGTTCGCGCGCGCGTTCGGCGACGGCGCCCGAGAGCGCCAGCCCCACCAGAAACGCGCCGATGGCCGCCGAGACCTGCAAACGCTGGGCGAAGCCGGCCACCACCAGAATCAGGCCGAAAACCGAGAGCAAAACCACTTCGCTCGAAGCGTGCGCCACCAGATTCGACAAACGGTCGCCGAACTTAAGCGCCAGCAGCAACACCGCGCTCACGGTGAGAAGTGCGAGGCCAATCGAAATCGCGCCCTGCGCCACGCCAAGTCCCAACAGCAAAACCGCGACAAGAGGCAGATAAACCGCCATCGCCAGGTCTTCGAGCACCAGAATCGACAAAATCGAAGGGGTTTCGCGGTTGCCCAGACGGTCTAAATCGCCCAGCACTTTGGCGATAATCGAAGAACTCGAAATCCACGTCACCCCGCCCAGCAAAAGCGCGCCCAGAGGCTTCCAGCCCAGCAAAAAACCAAACGCCAGCCCTGGCAGAAAATTGAGCGCGCCGTCGAGCATTCCGCCCCTGAAACCGCGTTTCAGTCCCCCCGCCAACTCTTCGCCGGTGTATTCCAGACCCAGCATGAAGAGCAGCAAAATCACCCCGATTTCGGCTTCGACGCGAATGAACTCGTTGGAGCGCGACAAAGCGTGCAGCCCGCCATCGCCGAAACACACGCCCGCGATGAGATAAAACGGAATCGGCGTCAGCCCGATGCGAAGCGCCAAACGCGCCAGCACCGACAGCCCAATAACAACAGCGCCCAGTTCAATGAACAGGGCGGCAGTGTGGGAGAGGGCATCGGTGGGGGAGTGGGGCATTCGGGGGAATACGGGAGACGGAATACGGGAGACGGAATAGGAGAAACGCGCTTAGCTCTCCCGTCTCCCGTATTCCGTCTCCTCTAACCACAGACGCCGCGTTGCAGCAGCTCTTGTGCGCGCTGGATGGCTTCGGGCGCGCCGACTACGATGGCGACATCGCCGGCGCGCAGGCGGAAATTGCCGTCGGGGGTGGGAATGGGTTCGCCGTGACGCATCACCGCGACAACCGCGACGCCGGTTTCGTCGAAAATGTGGGTGTCGGCAATCGAGACGCCCGAACATTTCCACTCGGTGGCAATCGGCAGCCAATCGAGGGTGAGGCCGCCGATTTCGCCGCGCACTCTGTCCTGTTCGCGCTGCACGCTCGACTGGGCGCCCAGCAAATCGGCCAGAATATCGGCGTCCTCGTCTTCGAGGCGAACGCTGCGCGAACAGGCATCGGGGTCTTTGGCCGAAAAAATCAGCAGATCGCGCCGCCCGCTCCGGTGAGTAATGGTGCCAAGGCGTTCGCCGCCTTTGGTAGTAAATTCGTGACGCACGCCCACGCCAGGCAGCGTCGTTTGGGTGATATTGGACATCTTTGGCTCGTTTTTGAAGCCGCGCGGTGAATTTTGAAGCGCGGCGCCTTTATTTTAACGGAGAAACGGCGCGCGGCGCGGTTCCCAACGTTCCAACTCCCAACTCCGCTAAAATATCTCGCATATGACCAATCGCCTCAGCCTTCACAACGCCGTGATTCCCGTCGCCGGTCTGGGCACGCGGATGCTGCCCGCCACCAAATCGCAGCCCAAAGAGATGCTGCCCGTCGGCAAGCGCCCCGTGGTGCAATACATCGTCGAGGAACTCGAAAAAAACGAGTTCAACCGCGTGCTTTTCATCACCGGCGCCGGAAAACATTCCATCGAGAACCATTTCGATTACGATCCGGTTTTGATTCGCTATCTGCGCGAAGGCGGCAAGGAAGAACTGCTCGAAGAACTCGAATTCGAGCAGAAAGACCTGCGTTTTTTCTACACCCGCCAGCGCACTCAGGCCGGCCTTGGCGACGCCATCATGCACGCCCAGGAGTTCGCCGGACGCGCGCCCTTCGCCGTCGCTTTGGGCGATTCGATTCTGGGCCGTCACGCCCAAAGCCAGACCCTGTCCCGAATGCGCGAGATTTTTCTGGATAATTCCTGCGCCGCCATCATCGCTTTTGAAACCGTGCCGATGGAGGAAGTCCACCAATACGGCATCGCCGCGCCCGAAACCCCGCCCCAGCCCAACGAAGCCTTCACCTTGCGCGATGTCATCGAAAAACCCGCGCGGGGCGAAGCGCCGTCGCAGCTTGCCATCGCCGCGCGCTATATTTTTTCGCCCGCGATTTTCGACGCCCTGAGCGAAACCAAACCAGGCAAAGGCGGCGAAATCCAGCTCACCGACGCCATCCGTTTGCTGATTCGAAGCGGCGAAAAAGTGCTGGGCCTGTCGCTGCCGCCAGGCGAAACGCGCTACGACATCGGCAACTTCGAGAGCTATTTTCAGGCGTTCATCGAATTTGCGCTCACCGACCCGCAACTCGGCGCCAAAATGCGCGATTTTACACGGGATTTATTAGCCACAGAGGACACAGAGAAGACACAGAGAGGCACAGAGATTTTTTAATTCCATTCCTCTGTGCCTCTCTGTGTCTTCTGCAAAAATATGAAGAGAATCGTCGCAACCGCCAACGCGCGCGCCGCGCTCGCCGGAAACCCCTCCGACGGCTACGGCGGCAAAACCATTTCGCTCGCCATCGCCGATTTTCGCGCCCGCGTCGTGGTTTACGAATGGAGCGAACTCGAAATTCTGCCCCCGCCAGGCGACGGCACCCGTTTCCCCTCGCTCGAAAACCTCGCGGTCGATGTCTCGCGCAACGGCTACTACGGCGCGCTGCGACTCATCAAAGCCTCGCTCAAACGCTTTCACGATTACTGCGTCGAGTCCAAGATCACGCTTCCTGACCAGCAGTTTTCGCTGCGCTACGAAACCAACGTGCCGCGCGGTGTCGGGCTGGCGGGCAGTTCGGCCATCATCACCGCGACCTTTCGCGCGCTTCAGGGCTTTTACGGCGTCGAAATTCCGCTTCCGCTTCTGCCCAACTGGGTTTTGAGCGTCGAAAAGGAAGAACTGCGGATTCAGGGCGGCCTCCAAGACCGCGTGGCGCAGGCGTATGGCGGCCTCACTTTCATGGATTTCGACGCCGCTTTGTTCGAGCGCGATGGCCACGGCCACTACGAACGCCTCGACCCCGCGCTGCTGCCGCCGCTTTATCTGGCCTATCAAACCGAACTCGCCGAGCCATCCGACGTGGTGCACAACGACCTGCGCGCCCGCTACGACGCCGGAGAAGCGCGCGTCGTGGACGCGATGGAAGAACTCAAAACCATCTCGCACTCCGCCCGCGCCGCGATTCTGAGCGGCGATTACGGCGAACTGGCGCGGCAAATCGACGCGAATTTCGAGGTGCGCCGCCGTATTATGAACGTGTCGCCAGGGCATTTGAAGATGGTCGAAATCGCGCGCGAGTGCGGCGCCAGCGCCAACTTCGCCGGATCGGGAGGCGCCATCATCGGCACCTTCGACGGCTCGCCCGCTTCCTACGCGAACTTGCAGGGCAGTCTGGGCGCGCTGGGCTGCAAAGTGATTCGACCAACTATCGCGCTCTCGTAGGGGCGTAGCGTGCTACGCCCTCGGCATGGCCAGGCGCTCACGAAACTCCAAGGGCGTAGCGTGCTACGCCCCTACGCCCACTTCTTCTAACGCCGGAAAAACATCTCGAACAGCGTCAGCCCAATCTCAAACACGATCAAAATCACGATATACCACTCCACCCGCAGCCCCGATTGGTGCTGCAACAGGTTCAAAACCGTTTCCGCCGTGCGCGAAATCACTTCCAATTTGCGCCCCAGCGCGGCCTGACGCTCGCTGACTTCGTATTCGTCTTCCAGACGCGAATACAAGCGTTCCAATTCGGGTTTTTCCCACAGAATTTCCGGTTTGTCGCCCACCTGCGCCATGCCGACGGTGCGATGCTCAATCAACAGCATGGCGCCGATGGTTTCCAATAATTCGCGGTCGGCGCGCTTGATCGCGCCTCTGGTGCGCAGACTTTGCGCGAAAGGTTCGATGGACTCAAATGTCGCGTCGGTCGAGCTTTCATAGTGCGCCAGAACCACCGATTTCGCCAAAACATCGGCCACGATTTGCAATCGCGGCACATCGAAAACGCGCAGTTTGACCGCGCCTTTTTCGAGCCGGTCGCCGTCCGAGGTGATTTCCAAGGGCGCTTCTTCGGTTTCCATTTCGGCGAAAGGTTCGCGCACCAGCCCTTTCAAATGCCCCAGAAACGAGACTTCCTCGACCGGCGACACCCCGAACAAAACCACCGCGCCGTAACGAAACAAAACGGCGGCGCCCTCGCTTCCCGCCGCGATGACGAGCGGCCCTTCGCCCCACGCATCGACGTTTTCCAGCGACTTCAAATCAAGTCGTTCGCCCAGCAGAAGGGCGCGGGCTTTGAGGTGAGTTTTTCCATCGAACATGAGAACAAATTAACCGCATTGGCGCATTGGCGCAAAGAAATTCAAGAAACCTTCTTTGCGCCAATGCGCCAATGCGGTTAATTATTAGGCATGCAGAATCCGCGTCCCTCTCGCTATCTCGGCTCGTGCCCCAATTGCGTTCACGGCTCGATGATGCCTCTCGCGCGTTTCATGGAAAGCGATGTCAATGAAGCGCCGACGGTCGAGGCTTCGGTGGCCAACATTGGAATCGCGCGGATCTTTCCCTTTTGGAGCCTGGTTTACACCGCAGCAACGTGGCTGAGCAATCTCTTGTTTGATTGGGGCAAAGCACGCCTGGCTAATGGCCGCGCCAAAGTCAAAAAAGCGCGCGAAGAAATTCTGCCGCGCAGCCCCGACAGCGTGATTTGCCCGAACTGCTACGAGACGCTGGAACGGATGTAGGGGCGTAGCGTGCTACGCCCAAACCCTGTCAGGCTATCGAGGGCGTAGCACGCTACGCCCCTACGAACGCCAAAACGCCCCGCGATACTCAAATCGTGGGGCGTTTTGCCATTCTAACTACTCACGGCGTCGGCGCGGGAGCCGGAGTCGGCGGCGTTGGCGTGCCGGCATCGGAAAACGTTGGAATCTGCCCGCGAATCAAATCGCCCGACGGTGTTCCGGCGGGAAAAACGCGCGTCGCCTGACCATACCACGCCACGCACGCGTCCTGAAGCTGGGCCAGAACCTCGTTTAAATCGACGCCCGCGCGCCGCGCCGCCACTTTTTTGGCGCTCAGTTCGCTGTTTTCGCTCCGCGCCGTGTCGAGCAGGGTATTGAAGGCCGCGAGCGTGTTGGAAGTGGTCGGCGCCCAATCCGGCGCGATGTCGTTCCACGCTCCGGCCCACTCTTCGGATTCCTTGAGGACATCTTCGCGCGCGCTGCCGTATTCGCCCACGCTCGACACCATTTCGAGTTTGTCGCGCTCGGCGCGAAAACGAAACTTCGCCATGCCGATGCCCTGCACTTTGCGCGCTTCGAGGTCGTCAAAGAGGCCGTTGACCGTGCCGCGCTGCAAATCGTAGTCGCTTTTCTTGTCGGCGGCATTGCCCTGAGCCTCGCGCGCACTCGTCAACAGAGCTTGAAAGGCGGCAGGCGTCATTTCATCCCACGTCCACTCGCCGGAAACTTGCTGCATGACCTGCAAAGTCGGCTCGGCGCGCTCGAAAATTTGTTGTTCGCTGAATGCCATTTGGTTTCTCCTGTGCCCCTGAATTTCTCCGAGTTGAACCTGTCGCCCGAAGAGGTGAATCAATGATAACCCGACCTGAATCGCGTTTCCACCGACCTGAAAACCCGATTTCCGTCCCTGAACCGCCGACTCGCTTCCCTGAATCTGCGACTGCGCGACCTGAATTCGTTATTTCCCGACCTGAATCGGTTATTCCCCGACCTGAATCGGCGATTTCGAGAGTCAAAATGACCGATTCAGGTCGAGAAATCAGCGATTCAGGTCGAAAACTTCAAAATCGGTTGCTGGCTCCAAACCTCAGAAATGAGGAATATGAGGGCGCAAAGCCTGCCTTACCTCTTGCTGTTTGCCGCTGTTCGCCAAATTGATGATGAGTTTGGAGATGCTGGCAACGCCGAAGACCTCGCTGAGTTGCGCGGGCAAACCTTTGCGATTAAAAAGGCGTAGCGCGCCTAAATAGTTGCGCGTTGTCAGCACATCGTTGACTTCGTTTTCCCTTTCTCGATAAATAGCGCTCACGTCTATGGCCTGGGCAAGAGATTCCAATTCGACTTGTAACTCGTTGGCACCTTGTTTTTTCACATCGAAGACGTTGAGTCGCCACTTGATCTCTTGGGCCACATGAGAAGAAATTTGCGCTTTCTTCTCCTTTTCCAATTCTTTGAAGACGAAATTTTGTGCCCGCGTTACCTCTTCGCCAGAGGTCAAACCTTGAGATTGCGCGACCAGATGCAAAACTTCTGGCACGCAAAACAGGTTTTCCACTTCGGCCACATCCAAGGTTTCAATCCCCTGTTTTTTCAAAGTCGCTATTTCTCCAACGTGGCGCCTGTCGCGGTCGATGATGCCGTGCGCTTCTTTCCAAGTTTCTAATTTGGCGTCGCGCAGCGCCCGCGTCGCCAAAATGACCTGCTCGCAGCCTTTGCGCGGAATCACCAAATGATCGGGATAAAGCAGTCGAAAGAGTTCCACATCAAGGCTTTCCAATTCGCCTTCGACAAACAGAATGTGTTGGCGGGTGCCCAAAATTTGCAGCAACAACGCTTCGGGAAATTCTTCGACGCTGGGCACTTCCTCCCACTCCCAAACCGCGCCATCATAGCTCTTAAGCCATATCTTTTGGGCTTCGGTCAAAGACGCCGCGAACTCGACATCATGCGTCATATAAACGAAAAGGCAATCGGGCCGCGCGGCTTGAATCTCACGCCAAAGCCGCGTTTGAATGGATTTATGAAGATGCAGTTCCGGCTCGTCAATAATGATGATGCCGTTTTGCGGCGCGGATAACGCTTGACCGATGAGATAGAAAGCGACGCGCTCGCCATCGCTCATTTCTGCTCCATTGTAAAAAGCACTTTGGCTGTCTTTTACATGAATTTGAATTTTGCCTGCGGTGATTTTGAGTTCTCTATGAGGGGTATCTTTTCCAATCGTGTGTGAAAGAGTAATCTGTAGATCATGGTCAGCATCACCTTGTCGTGCCCTCACTGCGGGGAATCGAGTCGGGTTCGCCGTCATGGCCGCACCCAGCAGGGCAGCGAGCGCTTGTATTGCACCGTGTGCCGTCGGGCCTTCACACCTTCTCCCAAGTCGCGCTCTTTGAGCCAGGAAAAGGCGGAGATGATCGGGCGGGCGCTGTTGGAGAAGACGCCCCTGATCGGCATCTGCCGCACGTTTAAGGTCTCGCCCAACACTGTGTATAAGCTGCTCAAAAAACGTAGAAGCCTTGCCTGCTTTAGACGAGACGCTTATGCCCCATAAGGGCCATGACGAGGTGATCCTTGATGAGTTGTGGAGCTTCGTGTGGGCCAAGCGCAATGCAGTGTGGATCTGGATCGTGCTGTCGCGGCGCAACTTGCAGGTGCTGGCCTTCTTTGTCGGCAGGCGTGACCTCCAGAGCGCCGAGATGGTGTGGAAGCAGGTGCCTCTGCCCTGGCGCGATGATCTGGTGTTCACCGATGGCTATCGCGTTTATCAGTCGCTTTTGCAAAAGGCGCCTCTTCAGCACGCTCGCTGCCTCAAGCGTGACCCTGAGACCTGGGGTGAGACTTCACCCGTCGAAGGCACCAACAACGCCTTGCGCCAGGGCGTGTCCTACCTCACTCGCAAATCTCTGGCGTTTGCGCGCTCGCTCCACTGGCTCCAGGCTCGACTCCACTGGTTCATCCATCACTGGAACCTCAGACAAGCCAAAAAATACGCCTAACACTCACTCGGAAAAGATACCTCTATGAGGAAGCACTACTTTCCAAATTTTCTGGATAGTTCCTAACATTGTTTCTGGAAGTTCTACTTTCTGTTGACTATTATTCGAATTTTCAAAGTAAATATTAGTTTTTTCAAAACGCTCCGTAAATAGATAAACCATCAACTGAGAAAAGTCATTTAACAAAGAGGTATTTGGATTTTGGTTCCAGCGACGGCTTTTTCTCCAAATTTCGGGATTTAAAGATATATTTGTGCTGTTTGCTTTATCCCAATATCCAATATTCAGTTCTATTTCGGACTCTTCCATCGACGAAGTGGTAGAAGAGTCCGGCATAGTCAAAGATTTCTGAGCAGAAATGCGGCGAACAGTTCTCTTATGGATGGATTCAAACTCAATCCAAGTGCCTAAACGTGTTTTGCCCGATCCATTCGCGCCGATAATCGCGACACTTTGCCCACATTCAATGCTGATTTTTCCTGCGCCGCCGCTTGCCGGAAATTCGAGAGTGAAAATTTTCGATTCCATTTAATCGCTCCTGCTGCTTTTCTCCCCCTCAATTTTAGCTCTTTTCTCCACCTCAAACGACGCGACATATCTCCTGACACGTTTTTCGCTAAAATCCTATCTGTTGGCTTTATAAAGCCGAATAAAGTAGACATTTTTTCTGACAAAATGCGCGACATTTCGGGTGACATTATGGACAAAACAGGGCGTCAATATGAGGAATCACATCCCTGGCTGCGCTTTGAATTGGATTTGCGGGGTGTCGATTATCGGCTGTGGATGCTGCTGGGCGAGGCGCGCTCCAAGTGCGAACACATCGCCAGCGTGCCGCTTCGCCCCGATGTCGCGCAGGAGTTGCATTCGCTTTACATGGCCAAAGGCGCTTTTGCGACGACGGCTATCGAGGGAAACACTCTCACCGAAGAACAGGTGCGCGAGCATCTGGCGGGCAAGCTCAAACTGCCGCCGTCAAAAGAATATCTGGCGCGCGAAATAGACAACATCATCGAGGTTTTTAACCTCGTGACGGCGCGTTGTGCGGCGGGAAACGGGCGGCTTTCGCCCGAAATTATCGGCGACTATAACGCGCGCGTGCTGCAAAATCTGGAGCTCGACGAGGGCGTGGTGCCAGGCGAGGTGCGAGGCCATAGCGTGGTTGTGATGCGTTATCGCGGCGCCCCTGCACAGGACTGCCCTTATCTGTTGGAGCGTTTGTGCGAGTGGCTGGACAATTTGCAAAAACAGGGCGAGGGCGAAGATCGGGTGATGTTCGCCATTTTGAGCGCGATTCTGGCGCATCTTTATCTGGCGTGGATTCATCCGTTTGGCGATGGCAACGGGCGCACGGCGCGGCTTCTGGAGTTTCAAATTCTGATGTCGTCGGGAATCCCTCAGCCCGCCACTCATTTGCTGTCCAACCATTACAACGCGACCCGCGCCGAGTATTACCGGCAGTTGGATTACGCTTCCAAATCGGGCGGCGACGTGTCGAAATTCATCGAATACGCACTTAAAGGTTTCGTCGAAGGACTGCGCGACCAGTTGGAGGTGATTCGCCAACAGCAATGGGACATCGCGTGGCGCGATTTTATCTTTCGCACCTTCAAAGATAAGCACTTGAGCAGCGCCGCAGACGACCGTCGCCGCGAACTCGCGCTGGCACTTTCGGCCTCCAACGAGCCGGTGATGCTGGGCAAAATTTGGATGCTCTCGCCGCGCATGGCACAGGCCTACACCACCAAACACGAACGCACCATTCAGCGCGATCTGGACGCGCTTATCGCCCTGGAACTGGTAATTCGCACGCCGCAAGGCTACGCCGCTAACCGAGACAAGATTTTGCAGTTCCTGCCACTTAAATGCGATTAAAAAACAAACGCCCCGCGAATTTCGCGGGGCGTTTGTTTTACGCGTTCACCACCGGCCTGCCAATCGAATGGTAGATAAAACCTTCGCGCTTCATGGTTTCAAGTTCATACACGTTGCGGCCATCGAAAATGACGGGGGTTTGGAGCAGTTCGTGGAGATAATGGAAATCCGGCTCGCGGAATTTGGGCCATTCGGTAGCAATCACGAGGGCATCGGCACCGTCGCAGGCGTCGTAGTGGCGTTTGACGAAACACAGTTTGTCGCCGTATTTCTCGCCGACCTGCTTTTGCACCGCTTCGGCGGCTTCGGGGTCGTAGGCGCGCACAAGGGCGCCGCGCGAAATCAGTTCGTCCAGAATCACGAGGGCGGGCGCTTCGCGGATGTCGTCGGTGTTGGGTTTGAAGGCCAGTCCCCACAGCGCGAAGACCCTGCCGCTCAAATCGCTTCCGAAATGCGCCTCAATGCGCGGAATGAGCGTGGTTTTCTGGCGCGCATTGATGCTTTCGGTCGCTTCCAGGATCGACTGCGGCGCGCCATATTCTTCGCCGGTGGCAATCAGGGCTTGAACGTCCTTCGGGAAGCATGAACCACCGTATCCCGTGCCGGCGAAGAGGAAACGGCGCCCAATGCGCGAGTCCACACCGATTCCCAGCCGCACTTTATCGACATCGGCGCCGCATTTTTCGCACAGGGTCGCGATGTCGTTCATAAACGAAATTCGCAGCGCCAGCATCGAGTTGGCGGCGTATTTGGTGATTTCGGCGCTTCTGGCGTCCATCACCAGAAGCGGGTTGCCGGAAAGCAGAAACGGGCGATACAACTCACGCATGGTGTTTTCGGCGCGGTGCGGGTCAGGCGAGCCGTCGCCGATGCCAATCACCACGCGCTCCGGTTTCATGAAGTCGTCAACCGCCACGCCTTCGCGTAGAAATTCGGGGTTGGAAATGACATCGAACTCCGATTGGGCGTTTTCGGCGATGGCATCGCGCACTTTATCGACGGTGCCAACTGGAACCGTGCTTTTGGTGACGATGATTTTGTAAGTCGAATCCGCCGTGAGCAGTTTGCCGATGTCGCGCGCGGCGCCAAGGACGTATTTCAAATCGGCGCCCCCGTTTTCGCCAGGCGGGGTGGGAAGCGCCAGGAAAATGATTTCGCTGTGCGCGACGGCGTGGGCCAGATCGTCGGTGAAAATGAGGCGTTCTTCCCGCGCGTTGCGCGCGAAAAGGTGTTCGAGTCCTGGTTCGTAGATGGGCAGCTGGCCGTTGCGAAGCCGCGCCAGTTTTTCGAGGTTGACATCGACGGCAATCACGTCGTTGCCCGCTTCGGCGAAGCACACGCCCGCCACGAGCCCGACATATCCGGTTCCGATAATTGCTAATTTCATGATAAATACAGGTTTTGAAAGGCTATTTCTAAAGGCTAAAGGATGAAGGCTAAAGGCTAAATCACTTCCAGTGACGGCTTGATTTAGCCTTTAGCCTTCATCCTTTAGCCTTTAACTAATGTTCCGCGTGTTCCGCGCACCATCGCGCGGCCCAGAAGTGGAAAACGGCGCACAAGCGGCAACAGGGGTCGCGCCAGTTCGGGGCGCAGCGCGAAGGGATGGAGGCGCGCCGCGAGTCGCAAACGCGCCGCGAATTCGCGCTCCCACGCCGCCTGGTAAAGCTGCGCCGCTTCGCGCGGCGACAGTTTATATATCCGCGACACCGCCGCCGCGAGTTCACCCGCGCGCAGCGCCATCGCCATTCCGTCGCCAGTCAGGGGATGAATATAACCCGCCGCGTCGCCCGCGCAAAGCACGCCGCGCGCGATGTCGCTTCCACCGGCGGGCCGAAAGCGCTCGAAACCGACATTGGCGGTGGTTTCCCAGGGAATGAGGCGCCGCGCACCCTCGAAACGCGCCGCCAGAGTCGGGTTGTGCGCCAGCAGATGCGCCCAGAACTCGTCGGGCGCGCGTTTTTGCAGCGTCCGGTAATCGACTAAGAGCGCGACGTTGGCCGACTCGCCCTCGACGTGCACCAGGCCGCAGTAGCCGCCGCGAAACAGGTGCATTTCAACCACATTTTCGCCAACGCGCGCGCCCGCAAAATGCGCTTTGAGCCCGAAAAATCGCGGCCTGTCTTCTGCGGGCGCGGTTTTGGGCGCGCCCGCGCGACCGACCGTCCAAATCACCTTTTTCGCACGCCAAAGGTGGCCATTGGCTTCGAAAATGAAAGCGTCGCTGTCGTTTTGCAGACCGCGCACGCGGGTTTCGAGATGCGTCCGCGCGCCGCCGCGCTGGGCCGCGTCCCACAAAATCGCGTCGAGCGCGTGACGCGAGATGGAGAGTCCGCGCGCTTCGCCGAGCGGGAAATCGGCGCTTCGCGCGCCGCACCAGAAACGCGCCAGGGACACCTCGCGCGCTCCGGCGGCAGCGATTCGCGCCGCGACGCCCAGTCGTTCGAGGGTGGCGCGGCTTTCGGGCGACAGGAACTCGCCGCACACGCGGTGGCGCGGCAGCGTCGCGGCCTCGAAAAGCGCGACATCGACGCCCGCGCGGGCCAGGGAAAGCGCCGCGCTGCATCCCGCCAGGCCACCGCCGATGACCGCGACTTCGCATTGGTTTTGTGACATGAAGGGAGACAGACGCGGGGCGAAGCGGGGCGTTTTCTGGGGTTTGGGATGGCAGTTTTTATGGGCGGTTACCCGCTTGCGCGGCCCTCACCCGCCCTCCTGGGGTCGGGCACCCTCTCCCGCAAGCGGGAGCGCCTCAATTTTCCACTTCATCAGCAAACGCCAGTGCGGTTTCGAGTTCTTCGCGCGTCAGGCCCAGCGCGATGATTTTGGGATTGAGAGCAGTGGCTTCATCGCTTCTGCCCGTTTCCTGATAGCCGCGCCGCAGCGCGAGCAGCGCCGCCGCGCGGTCGATTGGGTTCCATTGCGGCAGGCTCAGGCCGGTGTAGAGATCGAGCGCGCGGCTGTTCTGGCGGGCGTCGAAGGCGGTTTTGGCGAGCGAAAACGCCATGCGCTGCCAGGTATTGGTGTCGGTTTCGGGCGCGCGCGTGGCGGCGGCGAAGGTTTCCTCGCCGATTTGCAGCGCGCCCGCGACATCGCCGCCGCGCCGCGCCGCGTTGGCGAGCTGGCGGCGCGTTTCGAGATCGAAATCCAGGGTTCGCGCCGCGATTTGACGCTCCTTCGCGGCTTCTTCGGGCGGCAGGGCGCCGATGAGCGCCAGGCGCAGCGCGGCGTCGCGTGGCTCGACCTCAATGGCGCGGCGCAGCAGCGCCAGACGCCCTTCGTCGGGCAGTTCGGCGTTTTCGGCCAGAAGCGCCGCCGCGCGCGCCGCCACGATGCGATTTTCTGCCTCAGCGACGGGCCGCAGACGCTCCAGCGCCACGCCGGCATCGCGCGTGGCGCGCGCCAGATTGCCGTCGGCAGCGGGCGGCGCTTCGGGCGCTTCGAGGGCGCGCTGGGCGTTGTCGAGCCGTTTGACCGCCAGAGTCGCCGCCGCGAGTGTGGCGGCGGCGTCATTGGCGGCCAGAAGCGCGCCCGAAATCGCGTCGGCGAGCGGCGAAACCGCCGCGCGCGCTAACGCCGCGTCGAGAAGCGCGCGCGAGGCGCTGTAACCCCACGGTTCGCCCGCCAGACGCGCCAGCAAACGCGCCGCGCCGCGTGCGTCGCGGTTGGCTTCCAAAAGCCCCAGAGTGCCGCCCGCCAGCGTGCCTTGCTCGCCGGCATTGCGCGCGCCCGCCAGCAGAATTTGCCACTGCGCCGCCGCCTCGCTGGGCCGGTTCAGACGATTTAAGGCCATCGCCAGCGCCTGGCGCGCGGCCCACACGAAAGTGTGGCGCTCGCCGTCGCGCGGCGCGCTGTCAAGCGCCAGAGTCGCGAGTCGCAGCCCCTCGAGGGCGTAGCTTTCACCTTCAAACGCGAGGTTTTGCAGCGCCGCCGAAATTAGGGCATCGGGATCGCCAGGCAGATCGGCGAGCAGGCGCTCGGTTTCGGTCTTGGCGCGGGCGCGGTTTTTCACGGCGCGCGAAGCGTCGATGACGCCGCCGGTTTTGGCGCCGCGCTGGGTCGCCACTAAAGCCCTTTGAAAGCGATAAAACGGCTCGTCGGGCGCGGCGGCGACCGCTTTGTCGATCAAGTCGAGAGCTTTGTCGTATTGCACTTCGCGCCGGTCGGGATTGAGGTTGAGGTTGGCCTCGTTCACCAGGCTTTCGGCCTTTTTGCCCATCCAGAACGCCGAGTCGGGGAAGCGCGCCGCGCCGCTTTCGAGCGCGGCGGCGGTTTCTTCGTCACTCCCGTAAAGCTGCTGGTAGGCCCAGAAAAGGCGCAAATCGGCGTCGGTAGCGGCGGTGGCGGCGGCGCGATTGGCCAGAGTCAGGCCCAGCGTTTCGCGGCGAAAGGCTTTTTGCCACGCCTCGAAAAGCAGGGTTTGCGCCGCCTCGCGCTCGGCGCGCGAAGCGAGCGCATCGTTCCAGGCGCGCCACTGCGAAAGAGAACTTGCAACGTCGCCGCGCTGCGCCGCCAGAATCATGAGATGAAGGCGGGCGCGGTTTTGAAGGGCTTCGCCCCCGCGAGACAGCAGGATTTGCCACGCGGCGGCGGCTTCCTCGTCGCGCGCGGCGCGCTGGAGCGCCAGGGCGAGCGAAATTTGCATCGCATCGCTGGTAAATTCGCGGACGGCGGGCGCCTTTCCGGCGCGCAACTGCAAAAGTGTGCGCGCCAGATCGAGGGCTTCGCCGGTCGCGGTGCCGAGCGCGGTTTCGAGGCTTTCGAGTTCGTCGGGCGTAGCGTAGATCGCGTAATTTTGCGCCGCCGTCACCTGCGTGGCGCGCGGCGTCGCGGGCGAAGACAGCAGCGTTTTCCAGATGGCGCGCGCACTCGCGATGTCGCCGCTTCCGCGCGCGATGTCGGCGCGCTGAAGATAAAGCGAGGGCGCTTTGAGGCTTCCCAGCGCGGCGTCGAGCGCGCTCTGGGCGCCCGCGAAGTCGCGCCGCGCCAGCGCCAGACGCGCTGCGCGCGCCCCCCATTCGGCAGGCGAAATCACTGCCGCGCCGGTTTGGAGACCTTCGAGCGCGCGGGCGGCGCGCGGCAGGTCGCGCATATCGAGCGCAGTTTCGAAAATGGCCAGAAGCGGCGCGCTGGCGTCGGGTTTGAGTTTCGCGGCGGCGTCCCATAGCGCGAGAGCGGCGGGAAAATCTTCGTTCGCCGCCGCCAGAGCCGCGCCGCGATTGAAAAGCGCGTCGGCGTCGTCGCCGCGATAGGAAGAGGGCGCGCGCAGTTCGATGTCCTGGCGAATCGCGTCGGCGGGAACGGCGAACATCGTGGCCGGAAACGCCGCGTTGCGCGGCTGGAGAGCGTAGGAGAAAGTCGATTTCTCGCCGCCCGCCACGAGTTCGGCGCTCTGGGGCAGATTTTGGGCGTCGAGCGTGATTTTCGCCTCGGCGATCACCTTTCCGGCGTCATTTTTCTCGATTCGCGACGTGGGCGAAACCGCGACCTGCGCCGCAAAACGCCGCGCCGGAGTTTTGATGGCGGCGTAATAGGAGTTGCGCCCGCCGCCGCCGAAAAGCACGTCGTCGCGGCGCAAAAAGCGGCCTTCAGTGGGCGCGATTTGGAATGGCGTGGCGGCGAAAAGGAAATTCGCGGGGCCGCCGGACTGGAGATTGAAGCCGCGCCACCACGCTTTGGCGATGTTGAAAGGGTAGCGCTGCACGCGGCGCGTCGCGGGCCAGATGAGAAACGTCTCGTCGCCGCGCGCGACGACGGTTTGCGCCGCGATGCCCCCTTCGGCATCGGCTTCAACCTCGATTTGCAGCGATTCGGGCGGCTGCCAGGCGATTTTGGCGCGCGTCACGGCGCCGTTTTGAGTTTGAACGAGGGTGCCTTCAAAAGCGGGGAGGGGCGCGGCGAAGCCGGTTCGGGCCAGCAGCAAAAAGAGAAAAAGCGGGAGAAAACGCACGTCTTTAGGATAATTGAGGCGGCGGCGGGTTGCGGCGACGGAAAGCCTGTCTTCATAATGCCCGCAGGCGTGAGATTTCCCTACGAGCCTGAAGCGTGAGCGAGGGGCTTGCACACCTTGGTTGCTTTTCGATCCAGGCCCCTCGCTCACGCTTCAGGCTCGTGGGGGCATGATTCACACAGTCGAGGCTTTAGCCTCCAGGCAAGAGCGCTCCCATCGTGCGACATGAGCGCTCCCATCGCACGATGCGAGCGCTCGACCCATGTCATAAGAGCGCTCTCATAACATGCATCGAGCGCTCTCCCCACACGGATTGAGCGCTCCCCCAAGGCGATTCGAGCGCGTTTGCTACACTCGCGGCTTTCCCCGTCAAGAGAAAATCACGAAATTATGCCCACCGTTCTCGTTTGCGATCCGATTGCCGAAACCGGCCTCGAAATTCTCCGGCAAGTCGCCGATGTCGATGTTCAAATTGGCCTGGCTGAAGACCAGTTAATCCACATCGTCCCTCAATACGACGCCCTGATGGTGCGCTCGCAAACCAAGATCACGCGCCGCGTTCTGGAAGCCGCGAGCAAACTTCAAATCGTGGGTCGCGCCGGTGTCGGTGTGGACAACATCGACGTGCCCGCCGCGACGGAAAAGGGCGTCATCGTGGTCAATTCGCCGGCGGGCAATACGGTCGCCGTCGCGGAACTGGCGCTGGGAATGATGCTTTCGCTGGTGCGAAAACTGATTCCGGCGCACAATTCGGTGGCTCAGGGCGAGTGGAAACGCTCCAAATTTCTGGGCACCGAGCTTTACGGCAAAACGCTGGGCATCGTGGGCGTGGGGCGCATCGGCGTCGAAGTGGCGCGCCGCGCGAGCGCATTCGGCATGACGGTTCTGGGCTACGACCCGTTTTTAACCACCCAGCGCGCGGGGCAGTTGGGCATCGAAGCGACTTCAGTCGAAGAGATTTTGAAGCGCGCGGACTTCGTGACGCTCCACACGCCCCTCACCAAGGAAACGCGCCATCTCATCAACGCCGAGTCGCTGGCGACGATGAAAAGCAGCGCGATTATTCTCAACTGCGCGCGCGGCGGCATTATTGATGAAACCGCGCTTTATCACGCGCTGCAAAACGGCGAAATCGGCGGCGCGGGGCTGGATGTTTACGAAATCGAGCCGCCGGTCGATAATCCGCTCTGCGCGCTCGAAAACGTGCTGCTCACGCCGCATCTGGGCGCCTCGACCGAAGAAGCGCAGGTCGAAGTCGCGCTCGATGTGGCGCGTCAAATCGTCGATGTTCTGGGCGGGCGCCCGCCGCAAAGCGCGGTCAATTTGCCCGCGTTGCCGCCCGAAGCGCGCGAATTTATTTCGCCGTTTTTGCCGCTCATGGAAAAACTGGGCCGCGTTCAGGCCCAAATCGCGGCGGGACGACTGGAGAAAATCGAAATCGCCTACTGCGGCGACCTCGCCGACTACGACGTGCGCGCCCTGACGCGCGTTTTTCTCAAGGGGCTGCTGCACGGCACGGTCGATAACGTCTCCTATGTGAATGCGCCCGCCCTGGCCGAAGCGCGCGGCGTGGAGATTGTCGAAAAGAAGAGCGGACATTGCGGCGACTACGCCAATCTGGTCGAAACGCTTTCCACACGCAACGACGGCGGGCACGTTCGCACGCGGCAGGTGGACGGCACCATTTTTAACGGCAAAGAACCGCACGCCGTCGAGATTCAGGGGCTGCGCGTCGATGTGGTTCTGGACGGCACGCTGCTCCTCATTCCCAATCACGACCGGCCTGGGATGATCGGCCACGTCGGCACCATTCTGGGCGACGCGGGCGTAAATATCGCCGGAATGCAGGTGGGCCGCAAAGCGGTCGGCGAGCGCGCGGTGATGATTATCAACCTCGAAGAACCGGTGTCGCAGGATGTGATCGATAAGCTGGACGCGGTGCCGGATTTGTTCGGCGCGCGGCTCATTGATTTGCGTTAGGAAACGGAGACAAACGAGGAGGAATTATGCACGATTTGGAAAGCAGAATTACCACCAACCCGAAACAGTGCGGCGGGCGGGCCTGCATTCGCGGAATGCGGATTCGCGTCATTGATGTTCTGGACTTGTTCGCGGCGGGCTTGACGACTCAACAAATCCTCGAAGAAATGCCCGACCTGCAAGCGGAAGATTTACAGGCCGCGTTGCATTATGCCGCGCGCAAAATTGATTATCCGGTGTTGGCTGGATAAGGGGGAACGGATATTTTAGGAAGTAGAGAACGCGAAGCGTCAGCGAGTGAAGCTCTGGCGTCACTTTGCAGTGGCAATCATGCCTCACTCGCTGACGCTTCGCGTTCTCTACTTCCTAAAATATCAACGGCCTTGACCTTCGTTCTCTAAACTGCCCGCGCGCCGAAAATCTCGGCGCGTTTTCGTTTTCAATCCATGAAAATTCTTCTCACCAACGACGACGGCATCGGCGCCGACGGTCTGCACGCCGCCTGGAACGCGCTCAAAAACGCCGGACACGAGATAATAGTCTGTGTTCCCGACCGGCCTCGCAGCGCCGTGTCTCACGCCATTACGATGCATAAACCGCTTCGCGTCAAGCAGGTCGAAACCCGCGATGGGCTGGCCTACACCACCAACGGCACGCCCGCCGACTGCGTGCCGATGGCGCTTTTGCATCTCATGCCCCAGGCGCCCGACTTGTGCATTTCGGGCATCAATCTGGGGCCGAATCTGGGCGACGACGTGCATTATTCGGGCACCGTCGGCGGCGCGATGGAAGCCGTTCTCAACGGCGTGCCCAGCATGGCGATTTCGCTGGTGACTCACAAAGACCCGCTCTGGCACGCCGCCGGAAAGTTTTGCGCCCAAATCGCGCCCAAAATTGGCGAAATGAAGCTGCCGCGCGACACGTTTTTGAATGTCAACGTGCCCAATCTGGCGCCCGCCGACATCCAGGGCGTGCGCGTCACGTCACAGGGCAGCCGGCGCTATAAAGGCGATCTGGTGCGCTATGAAGCGCCCGTCGTGGGCGAGTATTTCTGGCGCGGCGGCGAAGTCATCGACCGCGCCGAAAGCGACGACGCCGATGTTCTGGTGGTCAAAGACGGTTTTATTTCGGTCACGCCGATTCACGTCGATCTCACGCGGCGCGACGCGATGGAGAGTGTCGCGGCAGTTTTGGAGAAGATTTGAAATTTCGCGCCGAGACGGAGAGACGCAGAGAATTTTGAGTTTTAGGTCTCAACCCCAGAAATCTTCGCGCCTTCGCGCCTTCGCGTCTCTGCGCGAGACTCCAGAAATGCGAGCGTGTGCGGCGCGTGGCTGAAAGCCTTGAAGAGGTGGCGGCGCAAATAAATGAGGTCGTTTGCATCGTCCACATCGTGCCAGAGAGAAAGCGTGCGCGAATTGAGCGGACTTTGTTGGCGATTGTCGAGCAGGCACTCATAAACAAATTCGCTCCCCCAAACGATGCCGTCAAAGATGTTCTTTGGAACTTCGCAAGACGCGCCGATAAGGTAAAAGCCGCCATCGCGGCTGGGGCCAACTACTAAATCGCATTCGTTTAAATCCTCAAATGCCGCTTGAATGGTGCGAGGCGGCAGATCCGGCGAGTCCGACCCGATTAAAGCGACTCGCTCAAAACCGCGCGCGCGCAACTGCGCCAGGCAATCCAGCATTCGGGCGCCCAGATCGCCTTCGCACTGCGCGATTTTCGGCCCGTCCCACAACTGCGCCAGCGAATTTTCGCCCTCGAAAGCATCATCGGGCGTGAAACACGCGAAGGTTTCAATTGCGGGCGCCAGAGCGCGGCCAAGTTCAAACGTATCGGCGAGCATGGCGCGGTAAAGCCCCAGCGCGAACTCGTCGCCGTGCGTTTGGGCGAGGCGGGTTTTCACCGTCCCTAGACGCGGCGCGCGGCAGAAAATCGCCAGGGCGCTGGGGGTTTTGGGGGAGGAAAATTCTTCGTCTTGCGCCATTTGAAATTCTCGGGCGGCCCGTTATACTGCGGCTGTCTCACTCAAGTCAGTGAAACCATCGCGGTTTCTGTGCATCTGAGGGAGCCATTCCCGTGAGTCATTGAATTCGATGATTAAAACCATGTCTTTTGCGCCGCCACGCGCCGCCACTTCTCGTTCGGGTGCCAAAAAAGCGCCGCGCGCCGAGAAGAAGGGCGCCGCGTCCGGCAGTTCTTCGCCCGCCGTTCAAACTTCGCTCGATTTCAGCGCGCCCGATGTCGCGCCCACGCCGCCGCCTGTCGCGGCGCCCCCAATCGCGGTTGCCAAACCCGAAGTCAAAGCGCGTAAGCCGCGCGTGCCCAAGGATTTGGCGACGCAATACGGCGAAAAAACCACGACGCGAAGCGAAATCGCGCCGCCCCTCGAAGCCGAATCGCCCAAAAAGCGGCTCTCCAAAACCGAGCGCGAAGCGCGGCGCGCTCTCATCAAACCCAGCGAGGGTCTGCTGGAGCGTCTGGCACGCGCCAGTCAAATTACACCTCAAAAATCCAAAGCCGCGCCGCGCGGCAAAGGCTGGAAATTCGAGTGCGGACGCTGCGGCGCGACATCGTATTTCGAAACGCCTGGCGGACTGTGCGGCTGCGGCACGATTGCCGTTAAAGAATAAATTTTTTATAGTCACAAAGAGGAGCGTAGAAAACGCGAAGCGTCAGCGAGTTGAGGCAATGCAGCCTGGTTTGCCCAACGCCTGTTCATCGAACGGAGCAGTCAGGTCTCACTCGCTGACGCTTCGCGTTCTCTACGCTCCTAAAGTCAAACGAATTTTCCATCGCGCATTTCGCGCGTGAGGTCGGCGATTTGAGCGGCTTCGCGCGAATGCGTCACCATCACGACGGTTTTTCCTTCGCGGCGCGTCAGGTTCGACAGCGACTCCAAAACGTTGTGTGCCGAGTGCGAATCGAGATTTCCGGTCGGTTCGTCGGCCAGAACGAGTTGCGGGTCGTTAATCAAAGCCCGCGCGAGGGCTACGCGCTGCATTTCGCCGCCCGACAGCAAACTCGCGCCCTGATTGAGCCGGTTTTCGAGTCCAACGGCTTCCAGTAAATTCGTGGCGCGCTCGAAAGTCGCTTTTTTGGGTTTTCCGGCGAGAAGCGCGGGCAGCGCCACGTTTTCGAGCGAGGAAAGCAACGGCATCAGGTTGAAAAACTGGAAAACGATGCCGACGGTTTCGCGGCGGTATTTCGTCAGCCCGTTTTCATCGAGTTTGGAAACGTCCTCGTCGCCCACGCGCAGGGCGCCTTGTGTCGCCACATCGAGGCCGCCGAGAAGGTTGAGAAGCGTCGATTTGCCGCAGCCGCTTCGTCCGATGATGGCGAGAAATTGACCCTCCGGCACGCTTAAATCGACGCCCTGAAGCGCGTGGACGGCGCGATTTTCGACTTCATAGCTTTTGGTGAGACCTTCAATTTCGATAAGCGACATTTCAAGAAGCGGAGGAGCAGAGGAGCAGAGGAGCAGAGGAGCAGAGGAGCGGAGGAGTAGGGGACAATGAGACGGCAAAGCTGCTTCGTTAACCCCTACTCCTCCGCTCCTCCGCTCCTCCGCTCCTCCGCTCCTCCGCTCTCACCCGCGTATCGGAAAACGCGTAGAGCGCCGCGCTTTGTTTTGCCAGCCACTTTTTCGCGTCGTCGGGCAGCAGCTTGGCGCTTTCCAACTCGCTTTCGGGCAGCCAGCGAAAGTTTTTCCAGGGTTCGGGGCTGAAAATCGTGCCGTCGTCGCGGGTTTGCTCGCCGGAAAGCGCGGCGGCGAAAAACAGCGTCAGTTCGTGGCGCTTTTTTTCGTCCACTTCGCGTCCGGCGTAAATGTTCTCCGTCACGAAAAGCAGCTCGCCGACTTCACATTTCGCGGCCAGTTCTTCCTCGATTTCGCGTTTCAGGGCCTCGACGCAGCCTTCTCCTTCATCGACGTGCCCGCCAGGAAGCGCCACGTAATTTTCGCCGGTTTTTTTGTTGTGGTTGGCATTGACGAGCAGGGCGCCGTCTTTCCAGATCACGGCGCGGGCGATTAAATCTCGGTCTTTCATGCTAATTCTCCCATCTGGGCGAACGACCCTTTGAGCGCCGGATACAAACCGCGATAAATCTCGTAGCTTTTCTCGTAAACCCGCGCGTTTTCTTCGATGACACTCGCCCCGCGCGTCACTTTGACGACGGCGCTGCACGCTTCTTCGACGCTCCCGTAAATGCCCGTCCCCACACCCGCCAGCAGCGCGACGCCCAGCGCGGGGCCTTCGTCGATGGCGATGGTGGAAAGCGGAAAACCGAAAATATCGGCGGTGATCTGGCGCCAGATTTCTGATTTGGCGCCGCCGCCGTTGGCGCGCACGTTGCCAATCGAGACGCCCATCTCCTTCAAAATCTCCAGACTGTCGCGCAAACCGAAACTCACGCCTTCCATCACGGCGCGCGCCAGGTGCGCTTTGGAGTGCATCAGAGTCAGCCCCACAAAGGCGCCGCGCGCCAGAGGGTCGGGATGCGGCGTGCGTTCTCCGGTCAGATAGGGCAGGAAAAACAGGCCCTCGCTGCCAGGCGCGACCGTCGCCGCGCCGCGCGTGATGAGTTCGTAAGGGTCGGTTTTCATGTGGCTGGCGACGGCTTTTTCACTCAGGCCGAGCGTGTCGCGATACCAGCGCATACTTCCGCCCGCCGAAAGCATCACGCCCATGACGTGCCATTTATGCGGGACGGCGTGACAAAAGGTGTGAACGCGCAGTTTGGGGTCGATCACCGGCGTGTCGGCGAAGGCGAACACCACGCCCGACGTGCCCATCGCCACCGAAATGATGCCGCTTTGCACGATGCCGTTGCCCACCGCGCCCGCCGCCTGATCTCCGCCGCCACCCACGACGGGCGTGCCTTCTTTGAGGCCCGTCGCCTGGGCGCCTAATGCGGAAACGCGGCCCGAAATCTCGAACGACTCATACATTTGGGGCAGATGATCGAGCGAAACCCCGATTTTGTCGCACACCGCGCGGCTCCAGCGCCGTTCGGGGACATTGAGGAGCGAAGTGCCCGACGCATCGGAGACTTCGGTGGCGAACTCGCCGGTGAGCCGAAAACGGATGTAATCTTTGGGCAGAAGGTGCATCACGGCGCGCTCGAAGAGGTGCGGCTCGTTGTCGCGCGCCCAGACGATTTTGGGCGCGGTGAAGCCGGTCAAAACCGGATTGGCGGTTTCGGAAACCAAAAGGTCTTTGCCGACGGTTTCGGTAATCCAGTCGCACTGCGCCTGCGTGCGCTGGTCGCACCACAAAATCGCGGGACGCAGAACTTCGTGTTTGGCGTTGAGCATGACGAGGCCGTGCATCTGGCCGGAAAGTCCGATGCCGGCGATGTCATCGGCCCCGATTTGCGCGACGATGTTCTGGCAGCATTTGCACACGGCGTCCCACCAGTCGAGCGCGTTTTGTTCGGCCCATAAGGGTCTGGGGGTGAAAAGTTCGTAGTCCGCCGAGGCCGAAGCGACAAGTTTGCCGCTTTCGTCGATGGCGATGACTTTGGTGCCGGATGTGCCGATGTCGATGCCGAGAAGATGTGCCATAAGGGTGTTTTTCCTGCGAGGGGGAATGTGCGCTTGATTTTACCCAACGGCTTAAACTTCGCGCAGAAAAATCATGCCCCAACTTTCCGCTTCTCAAATCGAAAAAGCCCTCCAAAACCTGCCGGATTGGGAACTGGCGGGCGAAACCATCCGCAAAACCTTCGTTTTCGAGGATTTCGTGGCCGCGATGGGTTTTGTCATCGAAGTCGCGCAGTTGGCCGAAGAAGTCGGCCACCATCCCGACATCGATATTCGCTATAACCGCGTCGTTTTGGCGCTCACCACGCACGACGTTGGCGGCGTGACGGAGCGCGATGTGCGTTTGGCGCGCGAGATTGAGGAGATGTAAAATTTCATCATGATTTCCGATTACATTCGCGCCGCGATGCGCCAGGCTCACTATGAAATTCTGCCGGAAGACAACCTTTTCTACGGCGAAATTCCTCGTCTTCGCGGCGTTTTGGCGACAGGCGAAACTTTGGAAGAGTGCCGCGAAGAACTCGAATCGGTTTTGGAAGGCTGGATTTTGCTCGGCGTTCGTTTGGGGCATGAATTGCCAGTTGTCGAGGGTGCAACCGTTTGGAACTGATCCTTGCCTGTTTAGTATGCGCGTGCATTGTCGCCGCTTTCTTTGGTGTCGGGTTCTTACTTTCTCCGCTCATAGAATTTGTGCCCGCACCCTCTTCCGCCCGCTTTTTGCTTCTTCTGCTTTGGACATTTTTCTTCTTAGCTTCGGGATGGGGCCTATCTTGGGGCTGCCTCGTTGAAAGTGCCGGATTTCGTTCCAGTTTGCGCTGGGTGTTTTATGGTTGGCTAGGAACGCTTGGGGCGTCCATCAGCCTTTTAGCGGCTTACGCCTTGGTCGGTCATGTTATTCCCCGTGACTGGCAATTCGTTTTTGGAATGTTTATTCTGCTGATTTACGGACATGTGATTTTCCTCCCCACTTTTCAGTGGCTTCTTGATAAGCACGCGGCAAACCGATGATTTTTGCACCGAATTCCCTCGTTCTGCTAAAATTGGACGGGTAAATTCGCCAAGAACCCAATTAGGAAGAAAATAATGTCTGTAGCAGAACGTGAAAAAGTCACGACCATTCGTGAACATCAAAAACATGAGTCGGACACCGGCTCGCCCGAAGTCCAGATCGCGCTGATTACGGCGCGTATCAACTACCTCACCGATCACCTCAAAACCCACAAAAAAGACCACGCTTCGCGCCTGGGCCTTTTGCGTCTGGTCGGACAGCGCCGCCGCCTGCTGCGCTACCTCCAGGAACGCGACGTGGCGCGCTATCGCGCCGTCATCGCCAAACTCGGCCTGCGCCGCTAATTTTGGCACCAGAGCCGTCAATTTCTCAACCGCGAACTTCTTATGCGGCAGAATTGGCGGCTCTTTTTCATTTTCGCTGCTTCGTAGGGGCGTAGCGTGCTACGCCCAAAACCTGACACGCTGTCGAGGGCGTAGCACGCTACGCCCCTACGAAGTCGCACACAAGGAACTTTTGGAATGGCAATACAAGAAAACGGCGTCTCCCTCGAATGGGGCGGACGCACTCTCAGCATTGAAACCGGCCTCTTCGCCTCGCAGGCGAACGGCGCCGTCACGGTGCAATACGGCGAAACCGTCGTTCTGGTCACCGCAACCATGGCGCGCGAACCGCGCGCCGGCATGGACTTTTTCCCGCTCACCGTCGATTACGAAGAGCGGATGTATGCGGCGGGCAAAATGCCAGGCTCGCGCTTCGTGCGCCGCGAAACGCGCCCTGGCGAAGACGCTATTTTGAATGGCCGCCTCATTGACCGCTCGATTCGCCCGCAATTCCCCAAAGGCGCTTTGAATGATGTTCAGGTCGTCATCACGACGCTCGCTTACGACGGCGAAAACGAAGTCGATATCGTGGGCCTGATTGGGGCCAGCGCCGCGCTGCACATTTCGGATATTCCCTTTGAAGGGCCGATTGGCGGCGTGAAAATCGGCATGGTGGACGGCGATTTCGTCATCAATCCGACTCACGAACAGGTCGAAAACGGGCAGTTGGAACTGGTAGTTGCGGCGCGCCAGGAAGGTATTTGCATGATCGAAGCGGGCGCCAAAATGGTGTTCGAAGAGCAGATGGCCGAAGCCCACGAACTCGCGTTTCGCCTTATTCAGCCGATTCTCGATTTGCAGGAGCAGTTGCGCGAAAAATACGGCAAGCCGAAAAGCGAGATGAAAATCTCGGTCATTCCCGACGCGGTTTCGCAGGCGATTGAAACTCAATACGGCGCCGCTTTCAAAACCGCGCTCGGCACGCCCGCCAAGGGCGAACGCAACTTCGGTGTTGAAAACATCAAAAAAGAAGCGAAAACCGCGCTCGCTGAATCGCTGGGCGCCGACGCTTCTCATTTAAGCGCCGCGTTTGAAAAGCTGGCCGAAAAATATACCCGCGAGATGATTCTGGGCGAAGGCCGCCGTCCCGACGGGCGCGGCATCGGCGATTTGCGCGAACTCACCGCCAAAACCTCGATTCTGCCGCGCACCCACGGCACGGGCCTGTTTTCACGCGGCGAAACCCAGGTTCTCACCATCGCCACGCTGGGCAGTCCTGGCGACGAAAAAATCATCGACGGCCTCGACGATGAAGAAAAGCGCCGCTACCTGCATCACTACAACTTCCCGCCCTATTCGGTCGGCGAGGCGCGTCCGATGCGCGGCCCAGGACGGCGCGAAATCGGTCACGGCGCGCTCGCGGAAAAGGCATTGGTGCCGGTTTTGCCGGCGCAGAAAGATTTCCCCTACACGCTGCGCTGCGTTTCAGAAGTTTTGTCGTCCAACGGCAGCACATCGATGGCTTCGGTTTGCGGTTCGACTCTCGCTTTGATGGACGCGGGCGTGCCGATTTCGGCGCCGGTCGCGGGCATTTCGATTGGCCTGGTGAAGGATGAGGGCGACAAATATACGCTTCTCACCGACATCATGGGCATGGAAGATTTTTACGGCGACATGGATTTCAAAGTCGCCGGAACGGAAGAGGGCATCACGGCGATTCAGCTTGACACCAAAGCCAAATATCTGCCCATGGCGATGATTCCCGAAGTCTTCGCCCAGGCGCGCGACGCGCGTTTGAAGATTCTCGACGTGCTCAAAGGCGCGATTGCCGCGCCGCGCGAAGAACTGTCGCCCTACGCGCCGCGCATTTTGACGGTCAACATTCCCGTCGAGCGCATCGGCGAAGTGATTGGCCCAGGCGGAAAGATGATTCGCTCCATTGTGGAGCGCACCGGCGCCAAAATCGACATCGAAGACGACGGCACCGTCTTCATTTCGAGTCTGAAAGCCGAAGGCGGCGAAATGGCGGCCAAAATCATCTCCGACATGACGCGCGAAATCGAAATCGGCGAACAATACACCGGAACCGTCACCCGCTTGATGAACTTCGGCGCCTTTGTCGAAATTCTGCCAGGCAAGGAAGGCTTGATCCGCATCTCCGATTTGAGCTGGGAATATGTGCCCAGCGTGGAAGACGTTTTGAAGGTCGGTGACACGGTGCAAATCGTGGTTTCGGAAATTGACGACCAAAACCGCGTCAATTTGAGCCGCAAAGCCTTGATGCCCAAACCCGAAGGCTATCAGGAGCGCGAACGCGCCCCGCGCGGCGAAGGCGGCGGCGGAGATCGCGGCCCGCGCGAGGGCGGCGGTTTTGGCGGAGATCGCGGGCCTCGCCCCGAACGCGGTGATGGCGGCGGCAATCGCGGCCCGCGCCGCGAAGGTGGCGGAGGCGGCGGTTTCGGCGGCGGACGGCCTCCGCGTCGTGACGGCGGCGGCGGAGGCGGCAACGGCGCCCCTCGCGGCGGCATGGGCGGCTTCGGCGGGCCTCGGCGGTAAGGGGAGTTGATAAAAGGACGGCGCGTAGCGATTGCTATGCGCCGTTCTTATTTGAGTTGACGACGAATTTGCTTTTCGATTTCATCTGGAACATTCCAAAAACCGAGCTGGCCTTTCACCGCAATTGGATTCTTCAACGGGCGAGGATTCGCCAAAACGTAGCCAAACGGCTCTTCGTAATCTCGAAAATCAGACGCGGACTCTTCGACGCAATTTATGACATCAACCAAACCTATGATGGCTCCCATCACCACCTGATTTTTGAAGTTCTTGGGTGTGTAAACAGGGGCCAACAATCGCCGCGATCCAAATATCGTTTTCGGGAATTGGACGCCCCTTCTTTTGCAGTTCATTTTTTAAATTGCCGTAGATTTTGGCGGTTTGGGCGTCGCAGTCGAAGCAGATATTGCTGGCCTCGAAATCTTCCAGGCGCGCGAGATTTGCGACAATTTGCCCCGACTTGAAGACGCCGAAAAATAACTCGCCCATCACCGTCGCGCTCAAAAAGATCGAACTGGCCGCAACGCGAGTTTTTACCGCGCTGTCGCCATTGAAGTAGGCGGCGACAATATTGGTATCGAGCAAATACGCATCAGCCATAATCAGTCCCAACCCTCTTTGTCGATTTGTCCGCAGCCTTCCTCGATAGCCTCCATCATCACCTTCAGATCTTCCGAAGGAATGCTGCCGATGAATCGCTCCAACGTGTGCCCTGGCGTGCCGCGTAGCGGCTCCTTCACCTTGCGCGCGAATTGCAACAGCTTTTGGAGTTGCACCGGCGATAGAGTGTCCACTTCCCGCTTCAATTCTTCTTTGAGTTCGATATCGCTCATCGTTTCCACCTCGTTGTTCTCCAGTTTACGCCCCCGCGATTCCACCATTCTGCTAAGTTTTAAAGGGTTTTCCAAAGCCCCCGAAGTCTCGCCATGCCCGAAAACGTCAACCACGCCGAACAACTGCGCGCCGCGCTTCGCACGCCTGGGCGTGGCGGCGGCGATTTGGCGCTCACCGCCGCGACGCAGGGCATGAGAAGCGAAGACATCGCCGAGGCGCTGCGCGACCTCACCAATCCCGAAGCTCTCGCCGTTTTCAACTGGCTCGACAACGCCGAAGCCGCCGAAGTTTTGGGCGATCTCGAACCCGATACCGCGCGCTACATCCTCGCCAACGCGCCGCCGGCGCGCATCGCCGACCTTCTCGACCGCCTGCCGATGGACGACGCCGCCTGGGTCGTTTCCGAAGCCGAACCGGCGCGCGCCGCGATTTTTATGGCGCAGTTGCAGCAGCGCGCGCCCGAAGACGCCGAGGAAGTCCGCGAACTTCTCACCTACGAAGAAGGCACCGCCGGACGCCTCATGACCGACTCTTTCGTGCGTCTGGCGCCCGATTTAAGCGTGGTCGAAGCCTTTGCCGACGTGCGCCGCGCCGATGCCGAAGTCGAAACGCTCTCCGACCTTTACGTCGTCGAAACCGATGGCAAAAACAACGAATCCCTCGTCGGCGTGCTGTCGCTGCGCGAGTTGGTGCGCGCGCGCGACGAACAGCGCATCGCCGACATCATGACGCGCGATGTCATCTCGGTTTCTGTCGATACCGACCAGGAAGAAATGGCGCGCCAGTTCGCCAAATACGACTTCATGGCCATGCCCGTCCTCGACCGCGAGGGCTTTCTGGCCGGAATCGTCACCGTGGATGACGCGCTCGATGTCCTCACCGAAGAACAAACCGAAGACCAACTCCGTTTCGCGGGCGTGTCGGTCGAGCCAGGCGCGACTCCCACGCCCTATTTTTCGACGCCGCTTTTGCAGGTCGTCAAAAGCCGCATTGGCTGGCTGGTTTTGCTCTTTGCAGCCTCGCAATTGTCGGGCGAAGTGCTGGCGGCGCACGACGCAGACTTCGCGAAAGTCGCCGCTTTGACGATTTTTATCCCACTTCTCATCGGAACCGGCGGCAACACCGGCGCGCAAACGGTTTCGACCATCATTCGCGGCATTTCGCTGGGCGAAGTGCGTTTCAAAGACATTTTTCGCGTTCTGGGGCGCGAACTTCTGGGCGGGCTGCTACTGGGTTCTCTACTGGCGCTGATTGGTTTCGCCCTGGTTTCGCTGCGCGGCTTCGAAAGCCAGTTGGCGATGGTGGTGGCGCTCTCGATTCTGGCGATTTGCACCTGGGCGAATGTCATCAGCGCGCTCATTCCGCTTGTGGCGCAGAAGTTCAAAGTCGATCCGGCGCTCATTTCCGCGCCGCTCATCACCACTCTGGTGGACGCTACGGGGCTGGCGATTTATCTGGGGATTGCCAAACTGCTGATTACGGCGCTGCGATAACGCATCATTTGGATGACGCGCCGTTTTTGCCGAATTCCTCAATGGCGCGTTGCAGCGCCTTCACGACTTTCAAGCGTTTGGGTTCTTCGCGCAGATAAAGCGGCAAGCGGTCGAAGTTGCTCCGCCGTTCAAAATGGTCGCCGTAAAGGTAATTGTTGTCGCCAACGCCATCCGCCGAACTGGGATGAATTTTGAGGGAAAATTCTTCAAGATATTCCTCGATTTCCTCAATTGACCGGAAATGGAAGGTGAACGAACACACTTCCACGAAATAAATCCAGTCGGGAACAAGCGGATTAACGCGATTTTGAGCGTCGGTTTTCCAAAAGCGAGCCATTACCAAATCTCCAGTTTCAAGCCGTCAACACTTCCGAAATGAGCGTCGCGCGAGGCCAGAACCAGGTCGTGTTGCAGCGCCGTCGCCGCGATCCAAATGTCGTTGTCGGGAATGGGACGGCCTTTCGCGCGGAGTTGGTTTTTCACGTCGCCGTAGATTTTGGAGGTTTCTTCGTCGCAGGAAAGAACCGAAAGCAAAAGCCGTGTCGTTTCAACACGGCTCAAATTGGCCCCCACGCGAACGCTTTTGAAAGCGCCAAAATAGAGTTCGCCCAGGACAATGCTGGTCGTAACCACTGCTTGAGCTTCGATGCGCCCCGCGACAGCCTCTTCTCCATTTTGATAAGCAACCAAAATATTGGTGTCGAGCAAATAGGTCTGCGTCATTTCCAGCCCTCCCAATCAATCTGACCGCAGCCTTCTTCGATGTCAGCCATCATCTGCCGCGCTTCCTCATCGGAAAGCGTGTCTTTGAGCGGCCTTAACATATGTCCTGGCGTGCCGCGCGGCCTGGTTCTGGTCTTCAAGAACGCCACGAAATCCGCGACTTCCCTTTGTTGCTGCGCCGGCAAAGTTTTCACCTGCCGCGCCAGTTCTTCGATTTGTTGTGTTGTCATTTCCGCCTCCCTTTTCCAGTTTAAAACTTCCGCGCCGGAACGGGCCTTGCAAAGTCGGGCGCCTCAATCATGGGAAAAATCACGCTTAAACCAATCGATCAGCAAGTCGCCGTTATCTTCGGCGCCTCATCCGGCATCGGGCGCGCAACAGCCCTGGCGATGGCGCAAAAAGGCGCCGAAGTCGTTGTCGCGGCGCGCAATGAAGATGGGCTGCAAAGCCTGGTGCATGAAATCCGCGTTGCAGGCGGCGAGGCGAGTTATGTCGTGGCCGACGCCGCGCAGTTCGAGCAAATCGAGAACGTGGCGCGCTTCGCGGTCGAGAAATATGGCCGCATCGATACCTGGATTCACACCGCCGCCGCCGGAATGTATGCCACTTTCGAGCAAACCACGCCCGATGAATGGAAGCGCATCATCGATGTCACGCTCACCGGCGCGGCCTGGGGCGCGATGGTCGCCTTGCCGCATCTCAAAAAAAGCGGCGGCGCCCTGATTCAGGTGTCGTCGGTCGAGGCGATTGTGGGCATTCCCTATCACGCGGCCTACAGCGCGGCCAAGCACGGTATGAAATCGTATCTGGATGTGCTTCGCATCGAGTTAGACCACGAAGACGTGCCGGTTTCGGTCTCCAACATCATGCCGAGCGGCATCAACACGCCGTTTTTCAATAATGCGCGCACCAAACTGGGCGTCAAACCGCAGGCGCTGCCGCCGATATATCAGCCTGAAATCGTGGCGAGCGCGATTGTGGCGGCGGCCTCGAAGCCGATTCCCGAAATCATCGTGGGCGGCGCGGGCTGGTTTTTCGCGGTTTCCAAACGCTTTTCGCCGCACCTGGCCGACTTGTATTTGCGCCTCACCTCGTTCTGGATGCAAAAGACGCCGGAGCCAAAAAGCGCCGACGCGCCGACCAACCTGTTTGAATCCGTCACCAAAGACAGTCGCGTGCGCGGCGATTTTCCGACCGCGCGCGGCACCAGTCTGGTGACGTGGCTCGAAACCCATCCCAGTTTTCGCACCGCGCTGGGGTATGGGGTGTTGCTGGGGGTTTTGGGGTTGATGGTGCGCGCTCAAGCGGAGGAGCAGGGGAGCAGAGGAGCGGAGGAGTAGGGGAAAACGAAATTGCTTTGCTGTTTCGTTCGCCCTTTCTCCTCCGCTCCTCTGCTCCCCCGCTCCTCTGCTGGTTTCCCGTCGCGTGGTCAAAATGTTAGCCTTTAAGGGCGCATTATGACCGAATCACCCGCCAAAACCAATCTCGGCTTTTTCAACAAGCCGCTCATCGAAAAACTCAAACTGCTCGCGCTCTTCGCGCTGATTGGTTTGATGATCTACCTTTCCCATCCGATTCCCAAACTTTTCTATCCTGGCGCGGTTTTGACCGCCATCGGCGCCCTGATTCGCGTCTGGGCCGGCGGGCACCTCACCCGCGACCGTCGCCTCGCCGTTTCCGGCCCTTACCAATACACGCGCAACCCGTTTTATCTGGGCCGCTTTTGTGTTCTCATCGGTTTTGCGCTGATGTCGGGCCTGCAAAACCTGTGGGTGTGGGGCATTTTTGGGTTCGGGATGGCGTTTTTCTTCCTCGGTTATATGCCGCGCAAAGAGAAACGCGAAGGCGGGCGCCTGGAAGAACTTTTCGGCGACCAGTTTCGCCAATATCGTGCTGGAGTGCCCTCGCTTTTTCCGCGCCCCACGCCTTATAAAGACCCCTTCACAACCGAAAACCGGCGTTGGAGCCGCGACCTCTTTTTCGGCGGGACGGGCGAATTTTCCGGCAACAAAGAACTGCCCACCACCATCGCCACGTTCATTCTTATCGCGCTCTTTTTCGTCCGAATGGTCACGCCCCAATAATGTCACAACCCATCCAAGACCCGCCCGCGCTGCCTGAAATCGACCATTTCGGCGAGCCGCTCGAATGGCTCATTCCCATTCCCATCGAAGACAACGGCGAACCGCTCGTTGACGTATTCGAAGTCTGCCCCGACCTCAAATGGCTCCACGAAAGCCCGCGCTTCGATTTTCCGCGCTTTGGCACAGCGCGTCTTTCGGTCGCCAAGATGCTGGCGCACGCCCAAAGTCTGCTGCCCAACGATTTGAGCTTGATTATCGTGGGCGCTTTCCGGCCTTTCGAGACCCAAAAAGCGATGTATGACATCGTGTGGGCCGAGACGCGCGAAAAATATCCGCACTGGAGCGACGAGTTCGTCACGAGGTATATCAACGTCTTCTCCGCGCCGCCGATCTGGGACACGCCGCCGCCACACACCACGGGCGGCGCCGTCGATCTGGCGATTGTCGGCGCCGACGGCGAGCGGCTCGATTTCATTTCGCCCTTCGAGATGGGCTGGGAATCGGCGCCGACTTATATCGAAGGATTGTCGAGCGAAGCGCGCAAAAACCGCGATTTACTGATTGACGTTCTCACCGCGTCGGGCCTGACCAATTTTCGCGGCGAATGGTGGCACTGGAGCTACGGCGAACCAGGCTGGGCCTTGCGCGGCGGGCATCCCAAAGCGCTTTACGGCGCGGTTCATCCCGATCAAATTCCCGACTGGACGCCGCCGGTTTAATTTTAATGGCCACAAAATTCACAAAAGGGACGTTTCGACAATCCTACTTTTGTGTTTTTTGTGGCCATTAATTCCTTATGATTTTTTGGGAAGAATTAGCCTCCGAATTGAACGCGCGCGAGGCGAAATCGCTGCGCCGCACTTTGCAAAGTGTGCCCGATGGTGCGCTCGATTTGGCTTCCAACGATTATCTCGGCCTTTCGCGGCATCCCGAAGTCGTCGCTGCCGCCCAGGATGCCGCCGCGCGGTTCGGCGCCGGAGCGCGTGCCTCGCGGCTGGTTTCGGGGCAGTTTTGGCTTGTCGAAGAGTTGGAAAATGCGCTGGCCCACTTCAAACAAACTGAGGCGGCGCTGGTTTTTTCGAGCGGCTACGCGGCGAATGGGGGCGTGATTGGCGCGCTGTCGAACGCGGAGACCGCGCTGTTTTGTCACAAGCGCAACCATGCTTCGCTTCTCGACGGCTGCCGTCTGGCCCAAAGCCAGGGCGCGACGGTGCGTTATTTCGCATCGAACCCCAAACTGCGCGAACTGCTCGAAAAATCGGCGCCCAATCGCAAAATCATCATCGCCGACGCCGTGTTTTCAATGGACGGCGATCTGTGCGACCTTCCCGCGCTGTTGAATCTCGCCCGCGAATTCGACGCCCTTTTATTATTGGACGACGCGCACGGCACCGGCACTTTAGGCGCAAGCGGACGCGGCATAACTGAACATTTTGGCCTCGGCGACGAGCGCATCGTCCATGTCGGCACGCTTTCCAAGGCGCTGGGCAGTCAGGGCGGTTTCGTGGCGGGGCCGCGCGTTTTGATTGATTTTCTGGTCAACGCGGCGCGGCCTTTCATTTATTCGACCGGCCTCAATCCACCCGCCGTCGGCGCGGCTCTCAAATCTCTGGAAATCATCGCACGCGAACCGCAGCGCATCGGAACCTTGCGGGCCAACGCGCGATTTTTGGCCGAGAAATTGGGCAATTTAGGTTTCGAGGTGCGCTTGCAGCCTTCGCCGATTTTTCCGGTGATAATCGGCGCGGAAAAACGCGCGCTGGAACTGTCGGAGAAGCTGCTCGAACGCGGCCTGTGGTGCCGCGCGATTCGCCCGCCGACAGTGCCGGTGGGAAGTTCGAGACTGCGAATCGGCATCAATGCGGGCTGGAACGAGGGCGATTTAGCGTGCATCGTGGCGGGCTTTAGCCACAGAGAGCACAAAGAAGACACAGAGAGGCACAGAGAATTCTTTTAAATTTCTCTGTGCCTCTCTGTGTCTTCTTTGTGTTCTCTGTGGCTAATCAACCTAATTCCGCCAAAGTTTCATCGCTCACGTTTTTGGGCCGCATCACGAAATAAAGCACCGTAATCAGCGCGATAAGTCCCAGCGCGATGGCGAATGAGGGGCGCCGTGTAGGGTCGAATGCGGCCGCGACCAGCATCATCAGGCTGGTTGCGATTCCCATCAGCGGCACAAAGGTGGGGACTTCGAAAAACCCTTTGGCTTCGCTCGGCCTGCGCTTGAGCACGATGAGCGAGGCGTTCACGAAAACGAAAATCATGAGCAGTAGCGTCGAGGTCGCGGCCGCTAACGACTTGATGTCTCCCACCAGCGCGAGCCCAATGGTGATGATCATCAGCACCAGAATGGCACGGTGCGGGGTGCGGCGTTTTGGGTGAACTTCGCCCAGGACGCGTGGCAAAAAGCCCTGTTGGGCCATGCCATAAACCAGACGGCTCCCCATGATGTAATTCAAGAGCGCGGTGTTAGCGATGGCGAACATCGCGATCATATCGAAGGCGCGCGGCGGGAACCAGGGCGCCGCAATTGTCATCACACGCGTCATCGGGTTGCTCGCGCCCGCCAGTTCGCGCCACGGCACGACCGAAATCGCGACAATCGCCACCAAGGCGTAAATCACGGCAGTCACCAGAAGTGCCAGCACCACAGCGCGCGGGAAGTTGCGTTGCGGGTCTTTGACTTCTTCCGAAACATTGATCATATCTTCGAAGCCAATAAACGAATAAAACGTCAAAATCGCGCCCTGTAGCGCCAGCGTCCCAACGCCGAGGGCGCCCAGGCTCGGAAAAGAAACGCCGCCCGTTGGACTTGTCGCCGAGGGCACTTCGAACAAATTAACGCTGCCGATAAAACGCGCGCCAAACGCCACCACCAAGAGCAAACCACCGACTTCAATCGCGGTGCAAAGCGCGTTGGCCCAGATGGATTCTTTCATGCCGCGAAAGTTGATGGCCGTCAGCAGGAAGATGAAAGCCACGATGAGAAGCGGCCCCACAATCAGCGGCACGACGGGCAAACTGCCCTTGGCGCTCGGCAGTTGGTAACCCAAAAACGCCAGGAAATAACCGCCGAAAGCGCGCGACTGGGTGGCGAAACTGGTCAGGCCGGACGCGCAAATCGCAAGACCTACCGCATAGCTCAAAAAGGTTTTGTTAAAAGCGCGATAGGTGATAAAAGCTGCACCCGCCGCACGCGGATAACGCGAACCCAGCGACGCATACGACAGGCCGGTGAAGATTGCCGCAATCAAACTCATCCCGAAAGCGAGCCAGATGGCGCTGCCCATTTTTCCGGCATATTCACCGATGGCGCCGTAAATGCCTGCGCCCAGCATATCGCCGACGCCGTAGATGATGAGCGCGCCCAGTCCCATCGTGCGCGCCAGATGGGGCGCGTTGGGAGTCGAATTTTCCGTTTGTTGTGACATTGAGCGGGATTTTAACACTTCACCGGAAGCTAAAGCATCCGGCAGGAGGCCTGCGGCCCTGGGTGCTTCGCACCCCGTCGAAACAGCGACTCGCCACGTTCGAGGCAACGCGACCAATTTTGAGCGGAAGCGGGTGCAGCACCCAGGGCCGCAGGCCTCCTGCCGGATGCTTTAGCTTCCGGTGAAGTGTTAGCCTTTAAGCGCAGTTTTTTCCTCAAGGATTTCCCTACTTCATGCCCGTTTTCCTCCCCACTGCCACTCTCGGCAACGCGCAAACCCTTCTCACGCTCGGACAGTCGGGCGAACTCATGGCGTGGTTTTACCCGCACAAGGACGCGCCCCAGCACATCCATCAGTGTCTGCCCTGCGTTTATCTGGGTCACGGCGGGCAGGGCCGTCTGCACTGGACTTTCGGCGAGCAGTGGTCGCGCCATCAAAGCTACCTGCCCGATTCCAACGTCCTTCAGACCGTCGTTGAGGGATTGGGTCTCAAAATCACCTTCACCGACGTTGTTCCCGACGACTTGCCGGTTTTGGTGCGCCGTATTGAGGTCGAAAATCGCTCTGATTTCTGGTGCAACGGCGGTTTCTACCATTTCGGCGACTGGAACATGGACGGCCACCGCGAAGGCAACGGCGTGGTGTTCTCGCGCGGATCGGGCATTTTGGTGCAAAACCACCGCGAAACCGCGCTCGCGGTCGGCGGCGATGCGCTGCAAGGCTGGCAGTGCGGCAAAGCGGGCGAAAACTGGGGCCACAACGCCAGAAAAGCGCTCGAAAACGGCATTTTGCAGTGCCAGGATTTGGAAATCGGCGATGTCAACTGGGCATTTGGCTTCTACGCCGAACTTCAGCCACAGGAAAAAGTGACTAAAACCGCGATTTTCGCGCTCGGACGCGGCCAGAACGAGGCGCTCAGTCACTACCACCGCGCCGCCGCGATTCCATCCCAAACGCATCTGCAAACCCGCCAGGGAAACGATGCGAAATGGCTTGCGCCTGGCCTGGAAACCCTCGAAAAAACCGGCGCGACGCTGCCCGATGATTTAACAGAGGGTTTCAAACGCTCGCTGCTCTGTCTGCCGCTTTTGAGCGGCGAAGAGGGCGTGGCGGTCGCGGCGCCCGAATTCGACCCCGAATTTGAAAGCTGCGGCGGCTACGGCTACTTCTGGCCGCGCGACGGCGGCGAATATGTTTCCGGCCTCATCGACGCCGGTTACGACCAATTTTCGGCGGGCTTTTTCGATTGGTGCGCGCGCCATCAGGACGAATCGGGGTTGTGGCACCAGCGCTATTTTCTCAACGGCCAACCGGCTCCCAACTGGTGTCTGCCGCCCGATATGCTGCAAATCGATCAGGTCGGCGCCGTCGGTTGGGCGTTCGGCAAATGGCTTGATGGACAAACGGCAGAAGTTTCGCCAGTGAAATCGAGTCTGGGCGAACTGCGCGCGCAACGGTCGGGCGCGGGATTGCCTTCCACCACGCGCCGCGCCGCGATTCGCGGTCAAATCGTCAAGCCCACGCATGCCGAAATGCTGCGAAAAGCCGCCGATTATCTGCTTTCCCGCCAGGACGAAACGACGGGCGTTCACAAAAACGCTTTCGACACCTGGGAAACCTTCGTCGGCTCCTTCACCTATTCCAACGCCGCGATTTACGCTGCTTTTATCACCGCATTTCGCGTGCTGGGCGACAAGAAATACGCCCTCGCCGCGCAGAAGATGAAAGACGGCGTTTTGACCCATTTCGTGCGCGACAACGGCAAATACCGTTATCTGGTGCGCGGTTTCAAAGCCGACGGCACGCCCGATGAAGTCGTCGATTCGGCGAGTCTTGGCGCCATTGAACCATTTGGCTTGCTCGAATTGCAGATTCCCGAAGAGTTGGAACTGGCTATTGGAACGCTGCGCGCCGTGACGGAAAAATTAGAAGTGGATTGGATGGGAGGCCGTGCGATTCGGCGTTTCGAGGGCGATGCTTACGTCGGCGGCGTTCCGGCGTGCGTCAACACGCTGTGGATGGCGCGCTGTTGCCTGCACGTCGCGGCCAACAATCATGACCGCGAACTCATCGAACGCGCGCAGGGTTATTTGCAAGTCGTGCTGCGCCGCGCCACGCCGACGGGACTTTTGCCCGAACTGATGCAAGGCCCGACCGGACAATCTTACTGGGCCGCGCCGCACGGTTGGGCGATGGCGAGTTTCGTAAGCGGGGTTGTAGCGTTGGCGAAATTGAAAAGTTGAGGAAACCACCCCCGACCCCTCCTTCGTAAGAGTTCCTAAATAAAAGAGCTACAGGGCTGCGAAGCAGATGAGCGCAGCGGCAAAGGAAACCAGCGCTTCGTGAATGTCGTCTCGCCTCTCGTCTCGCCTCCAAACCGCTTGACCAACAGCTACCGACTTTTCAAACTGATTCTGAGAATCTGGGACGAGACTGGGACAAAGCAGTAGCAGAGGCGAAGAAGTCGTTTGAACCCGAAGAAGTCGAACGAGAGATGAGGGAAAGGAAGCGCCAGGGTAAGTGGCCTTACCAGTAGACGAACAACCATCGCGTAAGCATCGGGAAACCATCGCGCATCTTGAGCGGGCTGTTTGTTTGAAGGAGCGCGACCATCCAGGTGCCAACAGCGGGCGAGGAGGCAAGCCTCGATAGGCCGTTCTCTATATGAGTGGACACAGATGGAATATCGAGAGCGCCGCCTTGGGCAACTGGGGGCGGCGCTTTCTATCCACAATTCAGGTGACCCACCAAAGACAGTGTATCGACAGGCTTCCCGCGTAAATCGCGGTGTTGAGAGTGAAGGTGTGTCCCTCAACAATGTCCGCAGACAGGAACGCAATAGAAAGATGTGGAGGATCGATTTTCCTTTCCTCGCTGCAGTTTGAAGCGTTACGCTACGGTGTTTTGAATTTGCTGCACCTCTTCGGGTGTGAGTTGCGTGTCGGCAGCGCGGATGTTGGCTTCCAATTGATCGAGATTCTTCGCGCCAGGAATGGCGCAGCTTACGTCGGGATTCGTCAAAATCCACTGCAATGCGGCCTGGGCCAGAGTGCGATTGTCCCCCTGCAAGAATCGCAAACTCTCGACTTTTTCCAGGTTGCGCAGGAAGTTTTCCCTTCCCTTGCCCTCGTTCCAGCCGGAGCGCACGTCATCGAACCTGGTTTCCGGCGAGAACTTACCGGCCAGCACCCCCATGCCCAGCGGATTGCGTATCAGCGTGCCGATGCGCTTCTCGCGGCAATAGGGAAACAGTTCGGTTTCGGCCCCGCGGCCGATGACGTTGTAGGCGAGCTGCAAGGTTTCGCAGGTGCCGTCGCGGTCGAAGCGTTTTAACGCGGCGATTGAGTCCGTCGAGATGCCGTAAGCGCGAATCTTGCCCCCCTGCTTGAGCTTCTCGAACGCTTCCAGAAACACGCTCGGCTCTTCGAGGCCCCCGATATGGCACTGATACAGATCGATGTAATCGGTCTTGAGGCGGTGCAGCGAAGCATCACAGCACAGAGTTATATGTTCAGGTATGGCGTAAGAGAGCGGATGGTCAAGGCGCCGCGCCCAGTTGCCAACTTTCGTCGCGATGAATATGCTTTCGCGATCTGATTTTGCGAACGCCTGCCCAACCAGTTCTTCGCTGCGGCCCAAGCCGTAGGCATCGGCGGTGTCATAAAGGTTGACCCCGAGTTCGAAAGCGCGTCGCAAAACAGCAAGCGCGGTGTCTTCCTCGACCGGCCCCCATTGCCCGCCGATGCCCCAGCACCCTAAGCTGATTGCCGACACCTGCCAGCCCGTCCGTCCCAGTTCGCGATATTGCATTTTGGTCTCCCTTGGTGTGTCGCGTCGAAGCCGCAAATCAGCGACCGCCGCAAGCAATGAAAAAAAAGACTTTGTTATTCAGTTGACCTGTCAGATTTCTTGTTATGCCAGGTCGGTTTTGAGAAAAGGCGCATGGGCAGTGGTGCCCTCCTGGGCGACTGGGGCAGCGCTTTTCCTGGTTAAAACGGTTGGTTTTATCTTGCCTGCGAATCTTCTGGCCTCAAGCGATGCAGAAAATAGGTGACCTGATAACTCTTTCCCGCCGCAACCGGAAAAGTCACGCGCCCGTCGCGCACCCGTTGGCGAGGCCCGCCATCGACGCTCACTTCGAGGGTGGGCGAGGTGATTTCGTAATAGCGGATGAAGCGGTTGGTGGGCGTCGTCATATGGGCGGAATCGTGAACGATGCGCCCATCGGGGTTGCGCCATATCCCCAGCGAAAAAATGCCAGGAGGAACGGTTTTTTGACCGATTCCCGATGGTGGGGCATAGGTGGGGCCTTCAACTTTGCCGAACTGCGAGGTGCTGGAATAGCGCAAGGGGATTTCACCGCGCAAGGTTTCTCCGGTGTCGCGGTCGATGGCTCGAATCTGCACGACGGCGCCGCGCTGAAGCACCATATCGGGAAGGCGCAGCGTTTTGCGGCGGTCTGAAGGCACGGCGAGGCGCTTCCAGCGCCAGTCGCCAGACCAAAACCAGCCGGCAGGGAGGTCTAAAATGCTCATCGAGTAGGACAAAGCCGGCAGCTTGGCGATTTCGAAGCGGCCATCGGCGCGCGTCGGGACGGCGACGGTAAGGCGCGGGAGCAGGCGCGCGTTGTTTTGCCCGCGCCAGTCGAGCGTCCGGCGCAGCGAGTCCTCGTAATCGCCGCTCGCGCTCAGCCAAACTCTCACCCGCGCCGGTTGCCCACCCGAATAAACGACGCGGCCCGCAACCGTTGCGCCCGCGCGCAGAATTTCTTCCAGATTGGCCCGCGCCATCACGATGTCGCTGACGCGAAACTGGGTGCCGCGCGCCGTTTTGACCCGCGTGATGCGCCCGCCCGACACAAAGCGATAGCCGGTTTTGGAGGGTTTGAGGAACAGTTCGGAGTCTGGCCGCAGCCGAGGGCGCGCGAAACGGCCTTGGGCGTCGCTGGTCATTTTTTCTTTGCTGCCCATCAAAGAGCCGCTGGGAATGGGGAAATTGATGTTGAGACCAATGCTGGCGCCGGAAATAGGCCGTCCCTCAGGCGTGACGACGCGCCCCGCGAGCGTTGGAAGCGGCGCCGCGCGCAGTTCCAGCCGAACCGCATCGGGTGAGGGCACTTCGACTTCGCGCGGCGCGCCAGCGATTTCCCAATCGCCGCGCACCCCAAGTCGGTAGCGGCCCGCGCTGAGTCCCTCGATGCTCCATTGTCCGTTCGAGTCGGGGCGGGCGAAGTTCTCATCCTCCCACCGGCTCGACATCCAACGCGGCACGATTTTGGTGGCCACAAGGAGAGCCTCTTTGGGCGCGCGGCCCTGCGAATCGAGGGCAGTTCCGCGCAGCGTCACACCCTTTTTGAGGCGCAGAGTGAGCTTTTCGGCCTCGCCTTCGCCGACCTGAACCGGAAAAGCGCGCGACGACGAACCCAGCGCCGGAGGCAGATAGCCGCGCGGCAAAGCCGAAATATAAACCTGCCCCTTTCCCGCCGGAATTCGCACGCGGTAACGGCCCTGGCGGGTTGAAAAGGAAGACGAAAAGCTGCCGGTTCCGCCCCCACTCACCAGGGCACCGGCGAGAGGTTTTCCCGAATCGGCATCGACAACGGTGCCCTCGACCACGCCGCCAGGCCGCATTTGAAGGTCAGGCGCACGGGTAACTCCCGCGAGCCGTGTTTTGATGCCCCGCACAGGCCGCATCACAACTTTGTCGTTGAGGTCGCGCGCCATGAGTTGGAAAGTGCCTGGCGGAAGGCTCGAAATGCGATAGCTGCCATCGCGCCGCGAAATTGCGTCCGACCACGCTATTTCGCCCATAGTCGATCCATTGCCACTGGCGTAAACCTTGATGCCACGCAGGCCCACTCCCTGGGCATTGACCACACGCCCCACGATGTGCGAAGCACCACGCAGCGTTTGCACCGGCGCGACCGCAGCCCGCGCCGGACGCAATCGCACCTCGAAACGACGATGGATGAAACGCGAGTCGTGGATTTCGAGCCGCGCCGCGTCGAAATGCGCCGGTATGCCGCGCAGTTCGTAGTGGCCACGCGCGTCGGTGCGCGTTGTCAGGGCGGGCTTGAGGGGGTCGGGAACCCAAAGCCATTTCGAAAGCCGAGGCGACACAGGCGGCCTACTATCAATTGCTACGGAATCGAGAGCCACCGCAACGCGCGCAACGGGGCGCCCCTGGCTGTCGCGCACAATGCCGCGAATCGTGGTGCCGCGTTGAAGACGAATCGTCGCGCTGCGGCCTTCTTCGAGTCGAGTGCCTTGCAAGGCCCATCCCGTCGCGTAAATTTTGGCCCAGCACTCGAACTTTGCATCGGTCAGAGCCGCAACTCGAAACGAAAACCGTCCCGCCGCATCGGTGCGCGCCGTGAGGAGGCGGTCGTTGGTCAAATCGGCAGGGATGACCACCGTCGCGCCGCGAATCGGGCGCCCCGCCGCGTCCAGCACGGTGCCGCTCACCTGCGCTCGCCCATCGGGCGCGCGGCGCGCGGGGGGAACCGGCGCGGCGGAATCGGGCGGCGCGGGAAGGTTTTGCGGCGTCGCCTGGGCCGAGGCGGGACGCGCCGTGAGACGCCAGGGCACTAAAACCAGGCCCGCGAGAAGGCCACACAGCGCGAGGGCGCGTTTGTTTTCTGCTTTCAAAGTGAAATATTTCATGGCTCCCAACCTCCGGTGCAGGGTCGCATAGCGAGCACTCACGCCGACCGAAAAAAGACTTTCGGCCCTTTCGCCGCGCGGTGTCAGCGCACTTTTCATCAGCATCGCGCTATATTGGTCCAGGGGCGCCCGCGTCGCGCGCACTGCGAGGGCGTCACAGGCGACTTCCTGGGCCAGACGCCACTCGCGCGCCCCCAGCCAGACGAGGGGGTGAAACCAAAACAGCGTCTGCCCCGCCCACAGGAGCCAGTTCCACGCGAGGTCGCGGCGTTTGTGGTGCGCCAGTTCGTGCGCCAGCATCAATGCCAAGTCCGCTTCCTGCTCCGGCGCCGCGAGTGCAAATCCTGGTGGCAGCAGAATCGCGGGGCGAAGCACTCCGGTCAGCGCGAGGGCCTCCATGCGGGTGCAACGCAGCATTTCGGGCGCGCGGGCCAACCCAAAACGCGCGCGTAAGTCGTCCAGAAGCCTGAAAAGTCTCACATCATCCACGAGTTCGCCGCTTTCGCGCAGCCGGCGCGTCCAGCGCCACGCAGCGACGCTTCGCAGGGCCAGAAAACCTACGCCAAGCAGCCAAAAAGCGAATGCGGCTACCGTTAAAGTGCCGCCCGTAAGTGGTTTTTCTTCCACCGCAGGAGTTGCCAGAGCAGGATCGTTTTGTGGGGCAACCGTCTCACCCTTTTTCGCCACATCCCAAACCTTGGAATCGGTTTCAAGGCTGGGAACCGATTCTATTTCCCTTGCTGCTTCCGGCCCCGCTTCAGAATTGGTCATGGGAGCTGGAATCACAGCGCGCGAAGGTTCAAGCTGGGCCGAGCGAGACGAGAAACTGGAGTGCGCGGCGCCTTCGCTCGCCGATGGCGCGGGGAGCAACGGCACACCGACCGACCCGCGCCACAAAAGGGCGAGAAGCAGCTTGCAAAACGCCGCCCGCCACAGCCACGAGCGGCCTGAGGGCGACATTTGCGGCCACGCGCGGCACAATCCCCACACCAGTGCGATGACGATTCCGCCTTCGACGCTGGCGCGCAACATGGATTCGCCCCACCAGGCGCTCATTTCGCCAAAAATGATCGAAAAGTCATGCATCGCTATCCCCCTTGGCGACTGATTTCGGTTTCTTCAGATCCTGCTTTTGGCTGGCTTCCAGTTCGTGCACCATCCTCTTCAACTCTTGCAACTGTTCGGCGTTGACCTCGGTTTCCTGGGATAGATAGGCCAGAAACGGCGCGAACGAGCCGCCCAGCGTGCCATCGACGAACTGCGCGACACGATCACGCACCAGTTGCGCCTGCGGCACGGAGGGCGTGTATTCATAAACCGCACCGCGCTTTTCCCGCGTCAGGTGGCCCTTTTCGCGCAGTTTTTCCATCACGGTTAAAACCGTAGTGCGCGCCAGCCCGTGCGACTGTGCAAACGCCGCCGCTACCTCCGCGACCGTCGCCGGCGCGTGGCTGCTCACCCATTGCAGCACTTCCCACTGCCCTTCGCCCAACCCTGATTTCTTTGGTCTCATCGGCCCCTTACCCCTTGACTATCTTGATAGTCATCGCCAGTGTATCTTGACTACGGAAATAGTCAAGGCCTGGCAGGCACATCCCTTGACGAACCGCGTTTACCTCAGTAAATTATGCCTGTCATTTATCGAGGTAAATCCAAATGAGTTCAACACCAAAATTGGGGCGGGTGCAGCTGCAGATCATGCAAGTGCTGTGGGCGCAGGAGAGCGCGACGGCGCGGCAAATCACCGACGAACTCAACCGGCAAAAGCCTGTGGGAGCGCCGCCCATCGCGCATTCGACGGTGCAAACGCTGCTGCGCAAGCTGGAAGCGAAGGGCGCGGTTTCGCACCGCGTTGAAGAGCGAATTTTCGTATTCGAGCCGGTTCACGAGCAAAGCGAAGTCGCCACCGGCGCCGCCGCCGACCTGCTGGCGCGCCTCTTCAACCGCTCGATTTCCGGTTTGGTGGCGCATCTGGTCAAGCACGAAAAGGTATCGCCCGAAGAATTGGATCGGCTGCGCGAAGTCGTGGCCCAGGCCGAAGCCGCACAAAACGCGCGGGCAAACGCCACAACAGCGGAGGGATCGCGATGAACGAGTTTTTGGACGCTGCGGCCTGGGCGCAAAACGGACTGGCGCTGTGGGGGCAGACCTCGCTGCTTTTGGGAGTGGGATTAGCGGTGCTGCGCGTTTTGCGGCGGCGCCAGTCCGCCGCGCGCGATGTGATGGGCCGTGCCCTGCTGGTTTCAACTCTGGCAGTCGCCGCGCTGTCGCTCGGACTGTCGCTGAACGAGTGGAATCGTCCTGCGGCGCTGTGGAGCGTGTCGCTCGCGGCTCCGGCGCGCTCAGCCGACACATCCACCGTTTCGCTTTCTGCTCCCGCGCCACTGTCTGACCTTAAGCCACCGCCGACTTCAAAAACCGAAAAAACGCGCGAAGAGCCGTCTTTCTCCCCTTCGCTACGCGAAAATCCGTTGGCGACGAAGGATGAACCGACGCCTGCGTTGGCCCTGGCCGCTTCGGCAAAAGCGCCGCAAGTCAGAGAGGGGCGCGGAGTTGTCACTCTGATGGTCGGATTGTGGCTGGGCGGCGCGCTGGGGTTGCTTTTGTGGTGGGGCGCGTGCCACCAGGCGCTGCGGCGTTTGCGGCGTGGCGCGCACGCGGTTCGGGAAACCGAAACCTTGGCGATCCTTGACGACGTGTGCGCGGCTCTGGGTGTGCGAGCGCCGCTTTTGCTGCGCCATTCCGCTGTCAACAGTCCGTTTTTGATGGGCTTGCTGCATCCCGCGATTGTTTTGCCTGCGGGCGATGCGCCCTTGGAGCCGGAAATGCTGCGCGCGGTTTTTAGTCACGAGGCGATGCACTTGAAGCGGCGCGATTTGTGGTGGAACGCGCTGGGACGCATCGGGTGCGCCCTGCTGTGGCCCCAGCCGCTGTTGTGGGTTTTGTGCCGCGCGATGGAGGAAAGCAGCGAAGACGCCTGCGATCAGGCGGTTTTGGAAGTCGGCTGCTCGCGCGGGCACTACGCGCGCGCTCTTTTGGACTGGGCCGAGCACTTGGCGCCGCGCCCCGCCGAGCGGGTCGCCGCCATCGGCATAGCGACGGGCAAATCGTCCCTCGCGCGCCGCGTTCAAACCATTCTGGATACCTCGCACCGCGCGCAGCCGATTTCCCCGCGCGGGCGCTGGTGCATCGTGGGCGGCGCGCTGGCGGCGATTGCCACCGTGCCGCTGCTGGTGTCAGGAAGCGCCGCGCCGCGCGAATCGGAGCAGGGCAGTGTGGGAGCGAAAAACGCGGCCTCAAACCAAAAACGCGCGTTGCAGCAATTCAAGGACTTCGGCAAGTATCGAGTTTCCATCGCGGGCGTTTCAAGCGGTGTGCTTCAGGGTGTCACAATCGAGCAAAAGCACGACAAAATCATCAGCCGCAGTCTGATTGTGGCTCGCACCGCGCGCCGCTCAGTCGCGGGTTCCTGGATTTTACGCGATGCCTTGATTTACAGCTTCGACGAGGAAAAAGGACTGATTTCGGAGGCGCGCAGTGTGCGACTCGACCTCGCCGAAAATTTCGCGCTGTCCGCCTATTTCGAGCAGCAGTCTCAGGCCATTTCCCAGCCGCTGGCGCCGTCCAGGTGGCAGGAACTGCGGCGCAGTCTGGAGCTGCCAACGAAGGAATTAGCGACGGTCGAAAAGTGGGCTGCCATGCAGCCGCGAGGCGCGATTACGGGCCGTGTGGCGAACGAGGACGGCGAGCCGGTGGCGGGCATCAAAATCCGTGCGAGCCTGTCTTACCAAAGCATGGAGCGCATCACGGGAAGGACGGAAAACGCGAGCCTGCCTTCGGTTTGGGCCAATCAGTTCGCGCTTCCCAAAGTCACGCGCAACCTGTTGTCTCAAAGCACGACGACGGCGAGCGACGGGACTTATCGCATTGAGGGGCTGGCGCCGCAAACCTATGGCTTGCAAGTTCCCAGCTATAGGAGAATGTCGCGTCGCTCCCGCGAAACGAAACTGCCGCCCTATGTGCAGGCGGCAGGGCGCGATGTCACGGTTCGCGGCGGCCGAACCACCGCCGCGCCCGATGTCCCACTGACGCGCGGCGGACTTTTGCGCGTTCGCGTTGTGGACAAAACAACGGGCGCGGCGCTGCCGGACATTAACCTGCTTGCCTTCACGAAGCCGAATGCGAATAAATCGGTAACGCCCTACTGGGTCGATACTGATGCCTCCGGAGAATCGCTGTTTCGACTGCCCGCAGGCGGTGCGCGCCTTTCGGTTGGAGGTCAAATCTCGTCCCGCGTGCGCGACGTCGCAGCGACTTCGGGCGGCGTTGACTACTTCCCCAGTCGCAAAGCCGACATCTCGTTCGACGGCGGCGCCTTTCAGCGTTTTACCGGTGGGTTCGTCGTGAAAATTGCCAGAGATCGAACCCGCGAGGCGCTGCTGCGCCTGGAACGTGCTGTTTACGTTGCGCCGTCCCCAAAGCCGGTTTTCAAGCGAATGCCCCCGCCACAGGGCAAAGCGACTCTGACGGGCCGCGTGGTGGATGAAGCGGGGCGCGGCGTCTCGGGCGTTCCGGTTCTGGCACTCATCCAGCAAAAGGCGCAGTGGAAATTGATGCAGGGCGCGGGACTGGCCTATTCCAACTCCGACACGCCCAATTTTGAGCAAAAATGGGCCTCGATTGAGCCGGTTCTATCGGAAAGCGCCGTCACGCGCGCGGACGGCAGTTTTCGCTTGAATGGGCTGACGACGGCGCCCTACAATCTGGTGATCGCCACGTCAGCGAAATTCGGTTTGAAACCGCCTCCCAACGGAGTCGCTGCCGCCGTCGAGGGTGTCTGGGTCAGGGAAGGACAGATCGTGCGCCGCGCCGCGCCTCTCGTGTTCCGGCGCGGCGCTCTCATTGAAGGCCGCGTCGTGGACAAAGCGACGGGATTAGGTTTGGGAGGCGTAACTTTCGGCTCCAATGGGCCACAGTTGCCGCTTTCCGTCGATACCGTGATGGGAGCCACCAGCGACAGTCAGGGCCGCTTTTCGCTGCGCGTCGCGCGGGGCACCACTTCCATCTACATCGCGGGCCCTAACCGGAGAGCAACCGAGGAAGACATTGTTTACGCCGACACTCAAAAACCGGCCAACACCTACCGGATCGGCACCAGTCGCGGTCTTTACGGGGGCAGTGACAACGTTCAATTTGAGGTGGACAACGGAGCGCCGCAGTTCGGGTTAAACCTCAGGTCCAGATCCAAAGGGCGAATCGAGATCGAAGCTCAAAACGGTCAGACCCGCCGCCTCACGTTGCGTCTGCGTCGTCTGATTGCCAAAAAATAGCGTAGCGACAACGTGCGATCTTTAGCCCACACTTGGTGCCTTGTGCCCCTGAACCTGACATCAGTTTCACTTGAAGAATCGAGACACTTGAAGGCAAGAGAATCGTCTGGGCGCGAACCGATACGGATTGGGGTTTGATATGGCAAAACGACTTGTTTTTTGGGTGATGCTGTGGGCCCTGCACTTCGCTCTGGTGGCGCGTCCGGTGTGGGCCGCCGAGTGGAGCGACTGGCAAAACGCGGGTGGTGGCTTTTACTGGCGCCACAAGCAGGAAGGCACAGGCTTCAAATCGTAGTCTCTGGCGAGACGGCGCGAGCGCGCGAGCCAGCCAAAGGTGCGCTCGACGATCCAGCGTTTGGGCAGCAGTTGCCAGCCCTTAGCCCCATCGCAGCGCCGCACAATCTCCAGACGCAGTGGGCACCAGCCAGGGCGTGGCACTCGCAGCGCCGCCACCCACTGTTCCAGAGCGCCCGCATACGCTCCATCCGCCCACAGCAGGCGCCACCTGAACAGACAAAAGGCCAGGCGTGCCAGAAGCAGTTTGGCGCTGTCGCGGTCTTGGATGTGAGCCGGATGCACCACCAAAAGCCACAACAAACCCAGGGTATCTACAACCGCACAGTCGATATGAGCGGCTCTGGAAGAGGCAGGATAGGCAGGGCCGAGATGGGCCTGAATCGAGGAGGCTTTGCCTCCATGTGGACTTTGCGAGCATCCGTCATGAAATCGCCATAACAGCCGCCGCATTCGCCATGAAGCGATCGATACCGTTAACTAAATCATTACCCTGAACTAAAAGGAGAAGAATGGAGATCAAGCGAAGCGGCTCACAGCCTTCCGAGAAAGGAGCGCCCGAGTATTTTACCGGCGCAGTGCGCATTGACCCACTGTTTCAGGCTGACGCTCCCGCGCGAGTGTTCAGCGCCAGCGTCACGTTTGAGCCTGGTGCGCGGACAGCCTGGCACACCCACCCGCTCGGCCAGACCCTGATCGTCACGATGGGGTGTGGATGGGTGCAGCGTAAGGGCGGCCCCATTGAGGAAGTTCGTGCCGGTGACGTGATTTGGTTTGCGCCAGGTGAGAAGCACTGGCACGGCGCCGCGCCCAATACCGCGATGACCCACATCGCCATTGCCGAACGGCAGGGCGGCAAGAGCGTAGACTGGATGGAGAAGGTCAGCGACGCGAAATACGCCATAAGCCCCTCGGCCTCTTCGGGGGAGAAGAACATGACCAACGAACCGGCGCGATAACTGCGGTTTCGGTGGCCAGGGAAGTTTTCGCTCCCAAATGACGCCCGCAGTAGAGGATTTTAGAAGGAGAATCATGGACGACAATCAAGAACAACAGGATTTCGATTCAGCCGAAGACGGTTCGCAGCTCAGCGCGGATGAAGAAAGGTTGCTCGATGAACTCGGTCTCTTTGGCGTGACGCGCCGTGAATTCCTGGGACAAAGCACGGCTGCTGTTCTCGGCACCTTCGCCTTCCAACTCTTAGCCAGGGAAGAAGCCCTGGCTGCACTTCCCACGGCCCCTGGCGCCGCAATGGCTCCGACTCCCAGGCTTGAAAACGCCGTCAGGGTTCTTCTGAAAATCAACGGCGCGCCCCAGCGCTTGGAAGTGGATTCGCGCATGGCGCTGCTCGACCTCCTGCGCGAAAGGGTGGGACTCACCGGCACCAAAAAAGGGTGCGACCAGGGGCAGTGCGGCGCTTGCACGGTGATGGTGGATGGTCGCCGCGTGCTTTCATGCTTGACCCTCGCTGCGAGTTGCGAAGGCAAGGACGTGACGACCATCGAAGGGCTGGCGAAGGGCGACCAGCTTCATCCGATGCAGGCGGCGTTCATCAAGCACGACGGTTTTCAGTGCGGCTACTGCACACCAGGCCAGATCTGCTCGGCGGTGGCCTTGCTGCAGGAAGCCAGAAACGGCGAGGCCAGTCACGTGACAGCGGACGTGCGCGCGAGAAACCGCAACATCAACCTGACCGAAGAGGAAATCAAAGAGCGCATGAGCGGCAACATCTGTCGTTGCGGCGCCTATCCTGGCATCGTCGCGGCTATCAAAGAAGTCCAGTCCGGCACCCGAACCGCGCAAACCTGGGAGTTCGCCAGCGACGAACGCATTGCCCTCGCCATGAACCCAGATGGCAAAGTGGAGGTGCGCGCTAATGAAATCGTTTAAATATTCCGTCGCCAAAGAAGCGACCGGCGCCGTTCGCGCCGTTTCGGCAAATCCAGCGGCGAAGTTTCTGGCGGGCGGGACGAATCTCGTTGACTTGATGAAAGAATACGTCGAGCGTCCAAGCGAAGTGGTGGATGTCTCGCGGCTGAATCTCGCGCAGATCAGGGAAACCTCGAACGGCATCTCCATCGGCGCCCTCGCCAAAAACTCCGACACGGCCAACCATCCGCTCGTGCGCCAAAACTATCCGCTGCTCTCGATGGCGATTTTAGCCGGCGCCTCGGCGCAGCTTCGCAACATGGCCACCAACGGCGGAAATCTGATGCAGCGCACAAGGTGCCAGTATTTCTACGACACCGCCATGCCGTGCAACAAACGCGAACCTGGGAGCGGATGCGGCGCGCTGGAAGGTCTCAACCGCATTCATGCCATTTTAGGCTACAGCGAGAACTGCGTGGCGACGTATCCAGGCGATATGGCGAACGCGCTTTATGCGCTTGATGCGATTATTCGCGTTCGAGGCACGAACGGCCAAGACCGCACCATTGCGGTTCAGGATTTCCACCGCTTGCCAGGCGATATGCCTCAAAAAGATAACAATCTCGCGCACGGCGAACTCATCGTCGCCATCGAAATTCCAAGGAATAATTTCGCCGCTAAATCCTATTATTTGAAAGTGCGTGACCGCGCTTCTTACGCTTTCGCCCTCGTTTCCGTGGCTGCGGCTCTGGAAACGCGCGGGGATGCCATCGAACGCGCCCGCGTTGTGCTGGGAAGTGTGGCGCACAAGCCCTGGCGTTCAACCGAAGCCGAGCGCGTTCTGGTCGGAAAACCGGCGACGGTCGCAACCTTTGAAGCGGCGGCGGAAGCGGCTTTGAAAGATGCGAAACCGCTCGAACACAACGGCTACAAAGTCGAGTTGGGGAAACGCTCGATTGTTCTCGCTTTGCAGCGCGCCATGTCGGGCGAGGTGGCCTAAAAGGGGTAACAAGCAATGGCAAGATACATTGGAAAAGAGATGAGCCGCGTCGACGGCTTCGCCAAAGTCACCGGCAGAGCGAAATACGCTGCGGAATTCAAAGTTCCCAACCTCGCTTACGGCTTCATCGTGACGAGCACCATCGGCAAAGGCACGATTCGCTCCATTGACACGGCGGAAGCGAGCCGCGCGCCTGGAGTGATTCAAGTTCTTACCCACGAGAACTACCCGAAACCCGCGCCGCCCGCCGCTCCCGAACTCAAGCCGGAAGAGAACCGCAACGTGCGTGACCGGTCGTTTCGCGCGCTGCAATCGGAGCAGATTTTCTTCAATATGCAGCCGATTGCGCTCGTGCTGGCGGAAAGCTTCGAGCAGGCGCGTTATGCCGCGCGCCTCGTCAAAGCGACTTACAACGAAGAAAAGCCCATGACCGATCTGGAAAGTTCGTTGGACAAGGCGAGGCTCGCCAATCCGTCGCGCCCTCCCCGACCACGAGGCAATCCAACCGAAGCCTTGGCCGCCGCGCCCGTAAAAGTCGAGGCCGAATACACGATTCCCATCGAGCATCACAACCCGATGGAGCCGCACGGCGCCATCGCGTTCTGGGAGGGCGACAAACTCACGGTTTTCGATAAAACGCAGGGCGTTAGGGTCGTGCAACAGCATTTGGCGACCAGCTTTCACATCCCCCAGGCAAACATTCAGGTCATCTCGCCCTTTGTCGGCGGAGCGTTCGGTTCCGCGCTCAGGCCCAATTACTATCCGGCACTCACCGCGATGGCGGCGCGCGTCATCAAGCGTCCGGTGAAAGTGGTTTATACGCGCCAGCAGATGTTCACGGGGCACGGCTACCGGCCCCACACCTGGCAGAAGATTTCCCTGGGCGCGCAGGCCGACGGAAAACTGACGGCCTTGATTCACGACTCTCGCAACAACTCGTCGAACTTCGAGGATTACGTGGAAAACACCACCGGAATGCCGCGCTCGCTCTACGCCTGCCCCAATGCTCTCACCTCGCAGCAGTTCGTGCATACCGACTTGTCCACTCCTGCCGCGATGCGCGCTCCTGGAGCGGTTTCGGGGATGTTCGCGCTCGAATGCGCGATGGACGAGTTGGCTTACGCGCTCAAAATCGACCCGCTCGAACTGCGACTCGTCAACTTCTCGGATGTCGATCCCGATAGCGGAAAACCCTATTCCAGCAAGGCTCTGCGCGAGTGCTACCGGCTCGGCGCCGAAAAGTTCGGCTGGAAAAATCGAACGCCCGAACCGCGTTCGATGCGCGATGGCAGGCTTTTGGTCGGTTGGGGCATGGCGACCGGAATCTGGGGCGCGTTTCAGCGTCCGGCCTCGGCCAGAGTCGCGCTTCGTGTCGACGGCACCGCGCACGTTTCGAGCGCCACCGCCGACATCGGGCCAGGAACTTACACGGTGATGACTCTCATCGCCGCCGAATATCTCGGTTTGCCTGCCGAACGGGTCAAGTTTGAACTGGGCGACACCAGATTCCCGCCCGCGCCGGTGCAGGGGGGGTCTTTTACGACAGCGAGCGTCGGCAGCGCGATTTACGAAGCGGCGCAAAACATTCGGGGCAGGTTGGTGGAACTGGCCAATAAAGAGGCCGCTTCGCCCTTCAAGACGGCCAAAATCGAGGACACCGAGTTACTGGATGGCAGGCTGACGCTCAGAGGATCGTCGCAGTCAGTCGATATTTTTGCCTTGATGCGGCGCAACAACCTCTCCGAGTTGGTCGATGTTCACGAAGCCAAACCATCGCCGGAACGGGAAAAATACGCGACCGGCGCGCACGGCGCGCAGTTCGTGGAAGTCAAAGTGGATCCGGCGACAGGAGTTGTCCAGGTCACGCGCGCCATCGAAGTGACGGCTTGCGGCAAGATCATGAACCCGAAAACCTCGCACAGCCAGGAGATTGGCGGCGTGGTGTGGGGCATCGGCATGGCTCTGCAAGAGGCGACCGAGGTTGACCACCGTTACGGGCGCATCATGAACCCAAACTTGCAGCACTACCACGTTCCGGTTAGCGCCGATATCCACGAAATCGAAACCATGTTCGTCGAAGAGGACGATAAGGTCGTCAACCCGCTCGGCGTTAAAGGCATGGGCGAACTCGGCATGGTCGGCATTCCGGCGGCCATCGCCAATGCCGTTTTCCACGCGACGGGCAAACGCATTCGGGATCTGCCGATTACACCGGACAAGCTGCTGTGAGCGCGCAACCGAAAACGGCATCTGCTGGAGTCGTGAATGAACTGATGCAACCCTCCGTTGAAGCGTTCGACGCGGCGCGCGTCGGCGCCGTCATTTTGGCGGCGGGGTCATCCTCGCGCATGGGCAGCCCGAAGCAAATTCTCCAATTTCAGGGCGAGAGTCTGCTCCGGCACGCCGTCCTGGCCGCGTTGGGCGCGGGGTGCGATCCCGTCGTCGTGGTAACGGGCGCGAACGCCGAACTGTCGAGACGCGAGTTGAACGGACTCGCCGTGCGGGAGAGGGTGAACACCCTGTGGGAGACAGGAATGGCTTCGTCCATTCGGACGGGCATCGAAGCTCTCGCCGGCGTGGACTTGGCCCCAGGCGCCGCCGTCTTTCTGGTGTGCGACCAACCTCACGTCACCGCCGAAATCCTCTGCGGGCTCATTGGGGCGCACCGCGCTACTGGAAGGCCTGTTGTCGCCTCGACGTATGGCGAGGGTTTCGGCGTCCCAGCCTTATTCAGCAGCGCACTCTTCCCCGAACTAATGCGGCTCGAAGGAGAAATGGGCGCGAAGCAGGTTATTAAGAAATACGCTTCCCAGGCGCACTTTTTACCTTTTCCAGAGGGCGAGGTGGACATGGACACCCCGCACGATTTCTCGCGCCTCCTCGAAAAGGATGTCGAAAAACAGGCTTCGCCGACGAAGCCTGTGGCGTCCTGAAGTAGAAAAAATGCACGAAATCGAAGCCATTTTCAATCTGTGGCGGGCCTCGCAGAGCGAATCGAAACGCGCTGCCCTGGCGACGGTTGTCGAGGTTAAGGGCTCGGCTTACCGCCGCGCCGGAGCGCGGATGCTCCTGGTCGAAGATGGCCGTAGCGCGGGGATGATTAACGGGGGCTGTTTGGACGGCGATTTGTGGGCGCACGCTCATCAGGTCATGCAATCGGGCCGCGCCGTGTTGACGCGCTACGATACGACTTCAAATCAGGACATCGTTTTCGGCCTGGGCCTCGGCTGTCGTGGCGTGATGAAAATCCTCGTCGAACCCGCCAACGATTTGACGTGGCTGGCTGCAGGGAACAAAGTCGCCGTTGTTTATGAAGGCGAAGACGTCGGGACACGTCTGCTCGAATTGGCGGCACCGCAAAAGGGAGCGTTCATCCAACACATTGAAGCGCCGCAACGACTGCTCATCTTTGGCGTCGGAGCGGATGTCGTGCCCCTGCACGCGATGGCGCAACTCGCCGGTTTTAGCGTCGAAGTTTTCGACCATCGCGCGCCCTTTCCCAACCGCCTCCCGTTGGTGCCATCGAGTTACTACCCGATAGAAAAGCTCGAAGCCCATTTGAAGATCGAGGCCGAAACGGCCTGCGTGGTCATGACGCACAATTTTCTGTTCGATCTGGAACTGCTGAAACTCCTGCTGCCCTCACCGGCCCGCTATGTCGGGATTTTGGGGCCGCGCCGCCGTGCTGACGAACTATTGGAGAAAATCGGCAGGGACACTCTGCTTCGGGGGATTAATCTGGCCGCTCTTGATTTGCGAAAGCTCCATGCGCCCATCGGTTTGGATATCGGTGCTGAAACACCCGAAGAAATCGCCCTTTCCATTCTGGCGGAGATCCAGAAGAGGCGCCGCGACAAATCCGGCCTCAGCCTGCGCGAGAAAGATTCGATTCACTGAGAGTGTGTATAGAAAGTCTGTGATCTTCGTGAAAGTTCCCGTTTTTCGTCATCCTGAGGAGCCTGCGACGAAGGATCTGGCGTCACAGTCTCGGCAGCGTAACGCCAGATCCTTCGCCGCAGGCTCCTCAGGATGACGAAATGGGGGCGCTTTCGGACGTTTTATACACACTCTCAGAATGACGTTTTCTCTGCGAAAGCAACTTGCGGATTAGTTCGTCAAACATCAATATTCGTTTACGACTTACGGCAACAGCAAACGCACTCCTTCGCCCAGCGCCAATTTCTGCTTCATGTAACCGTCGTCGTTGTCGTTAACAGCCAGCGACAAAAGGAATGGCGCGCGGCCCACGAGGGATTGGCGCCGCCCTGTCCATCAATTTGTGCTTTCGATCTGCGCCGCCAGCCGCTCCAGACCCGCCGCGTCGGGCGCTAAAACGTTCAGAGCGTTGTATTCGCCCACAAACGGCGAGTAGGTGACGTGGAGCGCGTTTTCCTCGTCGGGCAGCAGATGGCCGCGCTTCTGGTCGAAGATGAGCGGGTTGTCGCCCGAACTGCCGAGCAGAATCAGGTCGGTCTCATCGGTGCGCCACTGCGGAAAACTCTGCGAGGTTTTGAGCGGCTGCGGGAACAAAACCACGCCGTTGGGCTTGATTTCGCCCATCAGGGCTTTGCGGCCCGCTTTTTGGCTCGCTGCGGCGATGCGCGCGGCCAGCGCCTTGATTTTGGGGTCGTTTTGCTGTTCCGGCGTCAAAGCCAGCGTGAGCGGCGCACGGCGCGCGAAAAACTTTTTCACTTCGCCGTCCGAAGCCGCGCCATTCGCCGCGACGGGTGCGGCGGGAGCGATTCGCAGCGTTGAACTCGCGCTTTGCTGGCTCAAAAGTTCAGTCGCGGTGATTTGCACGCTTCCGCGGTCGTCGCCGCGAATCGGCAGCTTGATAGGCTCGCCGCTCGCGCCGCTCATCAAAGCCGCTTCGCCACCGCGCACCAGTTGGAGTTGAACGGGCACGCCGCGCATTCCGTTGACATCGACCGTCGCGCTATAAAAACCGTCGGCGCCGAGTTGGGTTGCGATTTTGGGCGCGGTCACTTCGCGCGCAGGCAGGGCGTAAAGCGCGAAGCCGTCTTTGGTCAAGTCCACTTTCGCGACATTAGCGGGCGCGATTTTCTGGCCTGTTTTGGCGTCGTAAATGGCGCGTGTCGTGTTCCATTTCAACTCGCCGCTTTGCGGTTTGACGACTTTGCTGGCGTTCTGGCCCTTTTCGTAGCCCCAGTTGACGACGGTGACATATTGCACGTCGCCCGTCGTGTGCGGAATCGCCCAGATGGTTGGCGACTCCGATTTGGCGACCGGAGCGGCCACGCTCGCCATCGCTTTTTGGAGCAAAGCGATGTTTTCCCCATTGCGTTCCAAAATCTGCGGCATCTTGTCCTCGCTGCCCGCCGTGCCCGCGCCCTGCGCGATGTAGGCGCGGATTTTGAGGCCGGTTTCCACGCTTTCGACGGGGCTGACCGACTGCGAATCGCGCAAAATTTTCCCGCCGTTTGCGGTGAAACGGTTCAAATCGACTTCCAAGCCCATCACTCCAATTCCACGAGGCGTCTTCGCGGTTCAGCCCGACCAATAGCAGAGCCTTCATCGAAGCCGGAAGACCACGTTTGAGTTCGTCGGGCGTGACGATTTTGGCCGGAAAGCCCGCCGCGTGCGCCACAATCAACGCTTCGGTGGTTTTGCCTTCGTGCGAGCCTTGGAGCAAAACATCATCTTTGGGATTGCCTTCTTGATTCGGCTTGCGAAGCAGCGCCTGTTCGTTGACGTAAAGCACGCCAATTTGCGCGTCGGGACGGGTGTTTTTCCAGGCTCCGCCGCGCGACTTGATGAAGTCGTAGAGTTCTTTTTGCTCGGCGTAAACGTGGGGTTTGGCGTTGTAGGGACTCGCCAAAAACTGCGTGCCGATGGTGTCGATGCCGCGCGTCAGGGAGAGCGCATAGGCGCGCTGGCGCGCTTCGCGCCCGAAAAAGAGGCCGAAATCATCCACTAAAGCGCGCAGTTCCTTGTCGGGATAATAGGAACGCGCGCGGTCGAGCAGCGCGACGTTGTGGAGCGGTTTGCTGGACGCGACTTCGTTCCAGTCGTAAGCCTGCATTACGCTCAGGCCGGAAAACAGGTTTTTGGCGGGAATGGTGGCCCAGGGATAACCGCCGCGCCCGCCCACGCCAGGGCTGGAGCCGAAACTGCCGGTCGTGGCCGAAAGGCGCGGGTTGATGGCGCGCAGGGCGCGGTCGAAGTAGCCGTATTGCTCGAAACCCTTGTTGTAGCGCGCGATGTAATCCTGAAAATCTTTCACGCTCGCATCGCCGCCCAGACTTTTGGGTTCGGGCCACGAAAGCGGACGCTGCAACGTCGGTTTGCCTTCGCTTGCGAAATTGACGAACGCTTCGCCCCAGGGACGGCCAGGTTCGGGCGGCGCCCAGGCCCAGAACGATTCGTAGGCGGCGTTGTCGGCGCCAATCGAGATGCCCTCGAAGTTGCCGAGAGCGTTCATGCGCTGCCCTAGAAGCTGCACGTCGCGGTAAAGCGGCGCGCGGTAGTCGGGCAAATTGAGCGCGAAAAACGCGAGGTTGGGATGCGCCAGAAACGGGCGCTTCCAATCGGCGTTGGGCGTGATGCCGAGCCGGATATTTTGTCCGCGCAGCGCCCGCGCCAGAGTTTCGTAGGAGCGCTCGCCCTGCGCGTCGAAGGAGCCATTGCCGGACATTTCATAGACCAGATCGTAGCCGGTGTCCTTCAAAAAGCGCGCGTATTCTTCGGCGCCGCCCTCGAAACGGGCTTTGGCGTCGGTTTTGGCGTTGTCGGCGAAGGGCTTGTGTTCGCTTCGCATGAAATGCCCGCCGCTCATGCCGTGCGTGAGCGAAACGGTGTAAATCTCAAGCGGCGAGCGCGGCACATCCAGGCCGAGATAGCGATTAAAACCCGACAGGGGCGTGGCGGGAGTGCGCGCGAATTTCTCCTGCTCTGCGCCGTTTTTCATCGCCGCGAGCGTGGCGTCCCACTCGTTTTGATAAGGGAAAGACGCGGGCCGCTCCAGATTCTTGACCGTCACGCCGCCCGCAAACGAGAAGCTGACGGCAAGCGGCAGTTCCTTGGGATCGCCTGGCACAACCGGCGCGAGTCCGGCATCGAACTTCTGAAACGGCGCGCCGTTGACCGAGATTTCATACGGTTTGCCCGCTTCGTTTTGCGGCAAAAGCAGCGTCAGCGATTCGAGTTTTTCGCTGCGATTGTAAATCTCTTTGCCATCGTTTTTGAGGACGACGCTCCCAATCGGGCCGCTGATTTTGACGGGAAAAGTCCAGATTTCAAACTCGTCGGAAAGCGAACGCGCGGTGCGGTCGGCGGAATAAACGTAGCGCCGTCCCCACAGCCATTGCAGCGGGCGAAACCAGTGATTGCCAGGCAAAACGGCTTCGTCGTCGGGTTTCTGGAAAAAGCCGCGCGTGGCATCGCCGTCGCGCAGGGGCGCATCAATTTTCTGGGTCGCGCCCTTTTGGAAGACGGTTTGAGTCTGGCCTTTGGAGTCGCGCCACGTCATCTGCGGCCAATCCACGGCGTTGGGGCCAGGGGCGCGCTCGGCGGTGTGGCGGGTGCGGCCCAGACCTTCGGTGTTGGCGCGCGGTAAATCGTAGCGGCCCAAAACCAGTTCTACGACGTGCATCGGCGCCGCGAAATCGGCTGTGGTCGCAGCGCGCGTCGGCAGCGTTTCGCCCGCCGCCAGCGCCGCGATTTGAGCCGAAGTCAATGCCGCCGCGAAGATTTGCACCTCGTCAATGGCGCCCGAAAAGCTGCCGCGAAAGGCGTCTTTGCCGATGAGCATTCCCTGGTCGTTGCCCGCCAGAGCGCGCTCGACCTTGCGCGACGCCACGCGCTTGCCGTTGAGATAAAGCGTCGCTTCGCCGCCCGCCTGATACGAAAGCGCGACGTGCGCCCATTCGCCGACGGGCACGGTGCCGCCTTCGGGCCACAATCCGACCCAACTGGAGCCGTCGAAACCTTCAAAACCGAGCTTTCCCGCTTTGGTGAGCGACAAAATGAAGGGCGACGACGAGTTACTGTCGCGTTTGGCGATAAGTCCCATATCATAGGTCGGCTTTTGGTTGAGTTTGATCCACAGCGAGAGCGTGAATTTGTCGCCGCCGCGCAAAAGCGTGTTGTCGCCCACGCGCGCGGCATTGCCGTCGCGGAATTCGAGCGCCTTTCCGCTCTGGCCTTCGACCACGCCCGCGCCGCCGGTTTTGCCGTTCAATTTATTGGGGCCGCTATCGAGAAGCGTGTCGCCGGCGGCGGAGTCGAGTTTCCAGTGCCCGACAAGCGGAAGCGGCGCGCCCTGCGGCTGGCTCTGCACGTTGCAGGCGCCGGCAATTAAAAGGGCGCCGCCTAAAACACAGGCGCCGACAACGCGGAGTTGTCGCGGGCGCATGGAAGGTGAAAAAGAGAAGGGATGATTCATGAGTTTTGAAAGGGTTTTGCAGCGAATAAATTCGCCGCAAAGGGAAGCGAAGTCCGCCTGCGCGGACTGATGCCCCGACCTGCGAAGGCAGGTTTCGCCTTCCTTTGCGGCGAATTTATTCGCTGGCTTTTAAGGCACCAACCGCAAAAAACCCATCGCGGCGGGCGAAATGTGCGGGCTGCCGTGCTTGACCGGCGCCCAGTTGTGCGCGTTGAGGCGGCGTTTCTGGCCCGTCGCGTCCTTGAGGCCCCAGGCGTCGGTGTTATCGGGCGCCCAATCGTAACGCAGAAAATTGGCGCGCAGCGTCATTGGAGCGAAAGTTTTGAGGCCGCGCCGTCGCAAGACCGCTTCGGCGGGCAGCGCGAAATCGGCGATCCAGCGCCCTCTGCTCCGGCTGGTTGCGGTTTTCATCTCCGTCATGTTCCAACCCAAATCCATCCAGAAATCGCGCGCCAGAACGTCATTCGTCAACACCAGATTTTCGTCCGATTTGGCTTCGGCTGTGAGCAAAATCTGTTGGTCGAAAACCCCGCCATTGGGCGCGAGTTGAAGTTCGACGACTTGGCGACCATCGCCCACAATATCAAGGAAAATTTCGGCGCAATCGCCCTGATAAATCGGCTCGTCGCGCTTTTCAAAGGGCGTGTAAATCTCGCTGTCCTCGCAAATGAAGCGCACATAAAGAAACTTGTCGTCCCATTGCGCCAAAACTTGGGTAGGAAGCGGCGATAATCCTTTGGAGCCGTCACCCAGCCCCAAAGAGAGCGCATCGAGTCGGGCGGCACCTTCCCAGGCCGGATCACTGGAGTCGGCAGAAATGTGGGGCGTTTTAGTGGACTTGCGAATTTCCCACACCGGCAAACGCTGCGTCGAAACAACGCTTTGAAGCGGAGCATTTTGGGCGCAAATTGGCGCGGCGAAAGACGCGCCGCAAAGCAAAAAGCAAAAAGCGCGTCCAAGATTGGGGAACGAACAGGATTTCATCGTTGGACGGTAGAAACCGTTACAAAATGGTCTCTGATGCAGTGAGCCAACGCCGCCCATCATTTGGTTGAAGTTTTGGCCTCTATCGGCGTCAATTCCACGATGAGAACCTCGTCCGGCACGCTCAACTGAATCTGGTCATTGGAAATGGTGAGGGGCGTGGGTGTGGTGCCGGAAGTCGGCAGATAAGACACCGCCGCCGCAACCGGCGTGTTCAGATTTAACGTCACCGCCACGTCGGGATTGTTGATATCGGCCTCGACATCGTTGGCGATGTCGTAGGAACTGACTTCCTGCCACAAACACAGATAGAACTTGCCGTTGCTTTTTTGCAGCAAAGTCGAGTGGACGTTGGCGGTGTCGCCGCTCAGCGTGTAATCCAGAGCTTTGGGCGTGAAGGCGGGCGATTCCCACTTTCGTGTCTCAGAGTTGAAAGTCGCGTCTTTGAGAAGCGTGGTCAGGTTGCGAATCGCCGCGCCCTGCGGTTTGTAACCGAAATTTTTGTCCACCAGCCCAAACGTGGCTTCCTGCGAACCGTTGGTGCCCTGATCGGCCAACTCATACCAGTAAGAGCGCAAAATGCCCCGATTGAAGTTTTCGAGGTAAAGTCGAGGCGCATATTTTCCCGCCGCCGCAGGGCTGACGCGCTGATTGCCGTCGTCCCTGGTGCCGGTGGTATAGCCGGTTTCCGTCACGAAGAGTCGTTTGCCTGGCGAAACAAAGTTCGCGCCGATCATCTCGTTGAAGTAGCCCGATTTGGGCACGGCGGGCGCTGGCCCCAACGGATAAGCGTGGGCGTTGCCGAAATCCATGAACGCGCTCAGGTCGCCCAGCGCCTCGTAGCCTTTATTGCCAACGGCGGTGGGGCCGATAACGGGCGTATTTTTCCAGGCTTCGGAAGCCTTGACTGCTGCGAATAAATCCTGGTGATACTTGCGGGCCGCGTCGCGTTTGGCATCGTTCCATTTCACATAAATGTTGAGGATTTCGTTTTGGCCTTCGATGGCTTCAACGGCATCCGGCATCATGTCCGCCGCCTGCAAAACCTGAGCGGGCGTGAGGATTTTCTCCACGCCATTGTCGCGGTATTTGCCTCCGGCGATGAACATCCCTTTAATTCCCGACCGGCCCAGATCGTTGTGCCGGTCTTTGACGAATTTCTTGAAACTCGGACTTTCAAAACCATCGCGGGTGTGACGAATCCCCATCTCCTGCAAGCGCGCCTTGACCAACGGGAAATTCTGGTAAGGATTTCCGGCATTGTCGTAACCCAGATGGATGTTGACGCCGATGGAATCGACAAATGCGTCCGCTTGTTTGGCCGTCACGGGAGCCGCGAAAAGGGGAGCCGTCGTTGCCAGCAACAAACCGGCAACAGTCATCGGCGCAAAACCAGAGAGACGGCACGGAGCCGTCAATTTCGAAGATGTCTTCATTTTTCTCACAAAAACCCGAATTGTTGTGCTGCAAATAGAACCTATTGCCTGGCACAAGCGGGAAAAGGGGAACTTATGACTAAATCGCAGCCGATTCAAGCAACACTCGCCGTGGCGCAACCGGACGGGACGATTTCAGGAAGTGTGGGACGAGATAATACGCCTCGAAAACTTAAAGAACGAAGTTTTCGAGGCGTATTATCTTCATTTTCACCTTACGCTAAAGGTGGCAGCGATAAGCCACCGTTAGCCAAGCCAAGCCTTCCGTCCCCTCTGCCGTTCAGCTTCAGAAAACCCAGACGGTTTGCTTAAACCCACACCATTGGTTCACGAATCGCCGATTCGGTAAGGAAATGGTGAGTGTCAGACGGGTTAGGATTCGGTATTAAAACTAAAAGAAACTTGTCTGCCTGCGCGCAAACGGGTTCTGGTGTTAAAGGCTAAGTCCACCTGATCCAGGCGGTAGGATTTGGCGTGCCCATCGGCCAGCAGATAGTTGCCGCGTTCGAGATGGCGGTTCAAAGCCTGACGTTGGCGGAGCGCCGTGGGGTTCGTATTCTGCGCGGGACGTATCGCCCAATTGATATCGTCGGCCCACACATAGCGCGGCGAGTCGTTTTTAAGCCAATCGAAATTCAAAACCACCAAAGCCGGAGCCGGAACTGCCGCCAGATGTCCAGTGCCACCTGCGAAGTCACTGAAGAACACCTGTCCGTTCAAAGTGTAGCTTTGGCGCGAATCGACTGGAGGTGCCGCAGTGGTTGCGTCCGACGGGCACTGAAGCACTTGTGTGCTTTTCAAATAAGGTGCTAAAGCCTCCCAGTAATTAGGGGGCGCGCTTGGAGTGACTGCCTGAATGCGCTGGGTGTTGTTATTCCCGTTATTGCGTAACGGATATTTCTCGTCATTGTCCTGCGTATATTGCATAACCCCCAAACCGATCTGCTTCAAATTCGACAAGCACGAGGTTTTGCGCGCGTTTTCGCGCGCCCGTCCGAAGACGGGAAACAGAATGGCCGCGAGGATTGCGATAATGGCTATAACGACCAAGAGTTCGATGAGGGTGAAACCCTTCTTTCCGATGGAGTGACGCATGATTTTCCTTTGTGATGTCTCGATGGACAAAAATTATGTGATGCCATTGGCATCGTTACGCGGCGGTGACGACCAGCCTGGGTTCGATAACGCGGGTTTGAGGCGCCTCGTCGAGATGTCCGTTTACGCGGTCGAGCAGCAGCTGCACCATCGCGGCGCCCAGGGCGCGGTTGTTTTTATCGACCGTTGCCACCGGAACAAAAGGCGCAACGGCGTATTCTTCGCAGTCGGCGAAATAGTTGTCGTAGCCCGCGATGAGGGCATCGCGGCTGGGGTCTTTGCCGAACAAACGGCAGATGGCGGCGAGGGTGAAAGTATCGCGGTCGGTCGTGGCCAAAAAACCTTCGACCGGACGGGCTGCGGTGAAAGCCTCAACGAAATATCCAGCGAGCGCGCGCACCTGCGCCTCGAAAATCTCGCGGTCTTCGGCCAGAATCTCAGTGTGTGATTCAAAATTCTGAAGCCCTTTTTTCACATTCAATTGCGTCGAGAGAAGCGATTTCAAGGACGGAATCCGCAGTGCAGGCTCCGCTTCCAATCCCGCTTCTGTCATCGCGCGCTCATAACCCAGCTGGCGTTGAACGAGCCACACTTCGCTCAGACCAATGGGCTGCACATTCACGATGCGTTGTTTGCCGCGCTCCAAAAGCAAGCGGGTCAATTGATACGCTCCGCTTTCGTGGTTGCTAAAAACGTGGTCGCACTCTTCGAGAGTCGGAGCGCTGCCAAATGCTACCACCGCGATGCCATGCGCCCGCAACTTTCGCAAGAGATTCAAAGGCGTCAGCGAATCCGATAAGTTGGCCGGAATCAATGCCCCAAAGGGTTTCTCGGCGATTAAACGCTCGATTTCAACGTCAGTGATCTCAGGATGGAGCGAAACCGCGTGCATTCCGGCTTGCTGCACCGCTTCGCTTGCGCCCTGGGCGATCCATTCGAGCCAGCCGCTCGAACGATGCGAGCCGGTCGGTTTGCCAAAGGGCGTCAAAATCACCACGGCATTGGAGAGAAAGCTCACCGCCGCCGAGTGGCCATTGACGCCGCCGGAGACGGGCTGGCCTTGATGATCGCAGACAAAAGTGCCCGCGCCGCGCCGCCGCGAAATCAAACCCTCGGCTTCCAGCAGGCCGTGAACACGGTTGAGCGTCGCCTGGCTCACGCGGTGTTGCTCCCGCATCTCGGTGAACGAGGGCAGTTTTTCGCCTGGCTTGAGCTCGCCGCTCAAAATGCGCTCACGGAAATCAGCCGTGAGCTGTCCATAGAGCGACGAGCGGGTGGGCGCAGGGGAAAGCGTGTCCATAAAAACGGCCTCAATAGGGAAGTGAATTCATTATACCCACTTTAGCGATATTTCAAACATTTTTTCAAGTTTATAGACACAATTTTTTTCAAGCACCATTTTTGAGGCGCAAAAAGGGGCTTTGGCAGGCCGTTTCGCCCCGCTTCCGTCCGTCTAAATTTCAATGCCGGTTGAGGTAGGGCGCCTCACTTTCACCCCTGCTGCGGTGAACTCCAGCGGAATTGGATCACACAGTGAGTCGCCCTTGTGGTCGTCGGGCAAAGTTCCAATCAAATAAGGCCCCTCTTTCCAGCGAACGACCTGCGCCGCCAGGGGTTGAACGGGATAATCGAGCGGCAGCACGCGCCCGTCGCCCACCAAGCGAAAAGGGCCAAAGGGAGAAGGCGCCACCATCGCATAGGAAGTCGGGGCATCTCCGCCCGCCGCTTCGTGAGATGCGAACCATTGCGGCAGGGCGAAGAAAACCAGGTGATAAAGACCGTCGCCGGCGCGGAGAAGCTGCGGGCATTCCAGTTCTTCGACGACCGGCTCGATTTGCGGCGGCGGCACGACTTCCCAACTCTTCATATCGCGCGTGCGCGCCGTGCCCAGCGTCCCGCGATGGCGCGGCGGCCCATCGCGCCGCGTGGCGCAGACGTAATGGTAAATCCAGTCGTCATGACGGAACAAAAACGGGTCGCGCCACTGTGGTATGTGGCGCCATTCGCGGCTCACAGGTTCGTAGAATCGCTCATCAATGCTGGTAAACGGCCCGCCGGAGATTTTTTGCCAGTGATGCAAATCGTCCGAAACCGCGAGGCCCACGCCAGGCTGCGGCCCGCTCCAATTGCCGGTGTAAGCCATCCAGAATCGCTCCTCGTGCCGCAGAACTGAGCCGGTGGCGATGCAGCCGCTATCCCATTCACCCATGCCACCTTTGTGCACAACCGTGCCGCACAGTCGCCACTCGGTCAGGTCGCGGCTGACGGCGTGTTCGATTGTCCAGTCGGAGTGGCGCGGAACGCCAAGCGGACAGGCGAGATAAAAACAGTGGGCCGTGTCGCCATCAATGAAAAACCAACTGTCGCCGATGTGCCGGCCAGGATGTGTGAGCATAAAAATCTCCGCGCTTGGCTTCGATAAACACCACGAACTGAAAAGTTTACAGATGGAATTCGCTTTTCGCGCTGCTTATCTATAGACTTGGAGTCTAACTCCGTTACTGAGTGGGAACTCGGACACTTTTTTATGCAAATTCGCAGCGAACATCTTGGCGTCGCCTGGGATGAAGACGGGCGCCTTCAATCTCTCACCGGCAAAGAGGATTTCTCTTTTCTCGGTGCGGGCTACAGCTTCGACCTCATCGTTGATGGCGCGCCGTTTTTCGGCGCCAACCCGCGCGTTCCGACAGCGATGGAAGCCAACGGGCTTGAGGCGCGCGTGTCGTTTGAAGATCGCGGCCTCCGCATCACCCATCATGCCCAACTCGATGGCGAACGCGCGCTGCTGCGCCAAAGCATCGAAATTGAGGTTCTTTCCGGCCCGCCGCGCCGCCTCATGGGGGTTCACTGGCGCGTGCCGAGGCTTCTCATTGGAGAAGCGCAAGAGTGTCTGTTGCAGGCGCCCGCGCAGGTCACTCCGCCCGATTTTCCCTATCTCGAAGCCGCGAAACTGCCTCTCGACCGCACCCGCGCGGAGCCGATTCCCTCTTATCCGCAAGGCTGGCTGCAAAGCGCGCCCGATGAAACGGCGGGACTGGTGGCCGTCGAAAACCGCGCGAGTCGGCAAGTCGTGAGCGTGTGGCAGCACTCGGAGGCCGCGACGACGTTTCCAACCCTTGATGGCGACGGCGAAACCCTCACCGTCGAGCATCACCACCAGATCGCGGCGTGGCTGCGGCCTGGCGCCCGCGTGATTTCCGACGGCCACGCGATCATGCTGACGAATGGCACGCTCGAAGAGCATCTCGCGCAGTTTCGAGACATCGCTTATGGCGGGCATGGGGAACACGTCAGCGATACACCGCAATGGCTGCAAGAAGCGCGGCTGCTGCAAATCGTGCTGCATCCTGGCGCATCCTGGACGCCCAATCTCGACGGCGCGCCTATCGCGGTTTGGACGCAGCGCCTCGACCAGATTCAACAACTCGGCTTCAACCTCGTTTACCTGCTTCCGTTCTGGGCGTGTCACGAGGGCATGGGCTACGCGCTCACCGATCATTACGCGATTAATCCTGCTGTCGGAACGGCGCAGGAACTCAAGACTTTCGTTCGGGAAGCGCACGCGCGCGGCCTGAAGGTGCTCTTCGATTTCATCCCGCAGGGCATCGGCGACGGCGCGGACGATTTTCTGGCGGCGCATCCCGAATGGCTGGTGCGCGACGAGTTGGGACGGCCTTTCGGTTCGCACGGCTGGGGGCCAAAACCAGGGCAGCCGCCGGTGGGACACACCTACAGCCTCGACTGGGGCCGTGAAGACGTGCGCCGCTGGATGGTGGACTGGGCGCTGTGGAACGTGCGCGAGTTCGACTGCGACGGCTTTCGCACCGATGCTCTGCACTGGAAAGAGCCGAATTTCGCGCCCGACAATCCCTATCCGGCGTGGCAGACGACTTTTGGCGGCATCAAACTGGGCGAAGAGCTGCGCGCGGCGCTCAAAGCCGAAAAACCCGACGCGGTTTTGCTTTCCGAAGTGTGGGGGCCGATCTTCGAGCGTTCCCACGACGCGACTTACGAGAACGGCTGGCTGCTGACCAAAATCAATCGCGCCTGGATCGAAGGCGAGCCGTTTTTCTCGGCGCGCGAGTGGATGCGCTGGAAAGGGTTGTCGGCGCTGGCGCGACCCGATGGCGCCGTGCGCGCCAATTTTTGCATCAACCACGATTCCGCGAAATTGGTGCCCTCCATCCGCCGCAGTCGCTTCGCCGATGCGCTCAGTTTCTGTCACGTTTTAACGCCAGGGCTGCCGTTCGTCTTCTGGCCGGAACTCCAGGGCCGCGAAGCGTTCTTCGAGCGCCTGATGAGCGAACGAGGACGTTTAACGGGCTTCGAGGGCCGTTTTTTGCCCAACGCGACGGACTGCGAGGCGGTTTTTCTGACGCTGTGGACGAGAACTGGCGAACCGTCTGTTCTCGCGGCGGCGAATCTTTCGGCCCAAGCGGTGACAACCGCTCTGGCGCACCTCGAAACGGCGGCGCTGCGCTGGAACTCTAATGGAACAACGCTCGAAAACGGCGTTTTGAGCTTGCCGCCAGGCGGGTTTGCCCTGATTGGGATGAAAAAGGAACGACATTGATTAAGCATCTGGCGGTGGCCTACTATCCCGAACACTGCGACGAAGCGCGCTGGCCGCGTGACATCGCGCTGATGCGCGAACATGGCATTGATACGGTGCGGATTCTGGAATTCGCCTGGAGCCGTCTGGAGCGCGCCGACGGGGAGTGGGACTTCGGTTGGGCGCATCGCGCGATGCGCCTGCTTGAAGAAGCGAGCCTTGATGTCGTGCTGTGCACTCCCTCGGCGGCGCCACCGGCGTGGCTGACGGGCACTTATCCCGAAACGCTGTGCCTCAAAAAAGACGGCCAGCGCGACGCGCACGGCACGCGCCGTCAATACTGCCCGACTTCGCGGCGCTACCGCGATTTCTGCAACCGCATCGCCGCCAAGATGCAGGAAGAGTTCGCCGCTTATTCCAACGTGCTGGCGTGGCAGATTGACAACGAACTGGGCTTCAACCGCTGCTATTGCGACGAATGCGAAACCGCGTTTCGTCAGGATATACGCGAGCGTTTTGGGAGTCTGGATGGTCTCAATCGTGCGCTCGGCGGCGCGTTCTGGAGTCAGGATTTCTGGGAATGGGAGCAAGTTGGGCTGCCGCATCCCACTTCGCCTTCGCCCGAAATGCGCCTGGCCTTCGACCGTTTTTATTCCGATCAAATCATCAGTTTCATGACTGAACAGGTCGAAACTCTGCGCTCTTGTGGCGCCGCCGCGCCAATTTCGACGAATTTGATGGCCGATTTCCCTGAAATTGACCTGTGGAAGATCACCGCGCCGCTCGATTTCGTGGGCTGGGACAATTACGCCGACCAATACACTCTGGCGGGCAACAGTCTGGCGCACCATCTGATGCGAAGTCTCAAAAGCGGAAAGCCCTACTGGACGTTTGAAAACGGCGTCAATTCGGTCTCGCCCTGGCTGCAAAGCGCGCCGCGCGCCAACATAATGCACGCCCTGAGCGCGCTCGCGCACGGCGAGGAAGGCCACACCTTCTGGCGCTGGGATTCGTGTCCGTTCGGGCACGAGCAGGACTTGCAGGGCCTGGTGGACTGGGCCGGAAACCCGCGCGCCAAACTGCGCGAAGTCGGGCAGTTGCGCGCGATTCTCGATGAAATTGCGGAGGTCGAACTGCCGCCACTTCAGCCGCGCATCGCGCTTTTGTTTTCGCCGCTCAACTACTGGGGCACACATCCCTATTATGGCCGCGCCTACTACGACGGCAATTCATACAAAAGCTATTGGCCCGAAATCGAGAGCTTTTATCAGGCGATTTTCGATCTGGGATTGGGCTGCGACTGCGTGGCGCCCGATGGCGATTTATCGAACTATGATTTGGTTTTAGCGCCAGGAATGTGTCTCGTCGCCGACGAGGAACTGCAAAATCTGCGCTCTTACGTCCAAAACGGCGGCGTCTTGTTCGCGGGCCGCAAAACGTTTGTCAAAACGCCGGACAACACCTATCGCACCACGGAATTGCCTGCTCTAGGCGATGTGTTTGGGATGCGAATCAGCGAATCGCAGAGCAGCGAGGACGGCAACGACATCACGGTGCGCGCCGCCGCGCAGTCACGGCCCTTTCGCCAGTTTCAGCTCGAAAGCGCCGCCGGACTGCCCGCTACGCCCACGATGGGGTGGTTTGAAACGCTCGAACTGCGCGGCGCCCGTTCGCTTTACTCTTACTGCGACGGCTATTTTCGCGGCGAAACGGCGGCGAGTGTCCATGAATTTGGAAAAGGCACCGCGTTTTACGTGGGGGCGCGCATCGAGCGTGCCGCGATGAAAGAATTGATGCGCCAGGTGCTGCAAACCGCAAAAATAGACGTGGTTTGTGAGGTTCCCCTGGGCGGACAACTGGTGCAGCGCGGCGATGTCGTCTTTTTGACCAATCACAGCGACCAGGAGTTGACGTTTTCGCATCCCCTTCTCGTGCAAGATTCCTCAAATACCCCCAACCCAGATGGGGAGGTCAAAGTGGCGCCGTTTAGCTTCGCTATCATGGGGAAGCGTGAGGGCTTGTGCTGAAATTTCCTCCTCTTGACAGCGGTTGGCCGCTAACGAAAATGCCCTATCACAAACGGTGGTTTTCGAGAACCAAATTTCTCATCCCTACGGGGCAATCGCATTAGAAAATTTTCGGTCACTTGAGCGTGACTTTGGGGCGTTGAACCCCCAGTTACGTCATTCTGAGGGGAGCGGTAGCGACCCGAAGAATCTCCCAAGTGGCACCAACCGCACAGTTGGAGATTCTTCGGGTCGCTACCGCTCCCCTCAGAATGACGTAACTGGAAGTTGGACTTCCTAATGCGATTGCCCTGCTCATCCCTATTTTCGTTGACATCACATTCGACCGAGCTTGTCGGTCACCTCGCGCTGATGCGTGAATTGCACTTATTCATTTGTAGTGCGTTTGCCCTGGGGCTGACGCCCTCTTCCAATCCTTCATTCCCATCTCCGCGGACTTTTCAAACGAATTCTTAAAAATTCGCGCCTGTTCACGCGTATTCTCGCCCCCAATACGGTTTTTGTAACGATAGATTAACGCCTCTGTTTTACAATGCCTCCAACAGCAGCGACCGCTCACGTCTTTTGCGCTTTGCGGTTTTGCAACGCTGAATCACCGTCCCCTGGAGATGTGCGCCATGACGACCCAAAACACGCTGGATTTTCCCCTCACCAGCGCCCTCGAAGTGATTCGGGGCGGGGCTTTTCGCGACGACGACGAACTGTTCGAGGAACTCGCCCTGCTTGCGGCGCCCAGCTATCAAGACGCCTTCCCCATGCTGCGGCGCGAGTGGAATCGCTGCGACACGCTGTATCTGCTCTACGACGACACCCTGGGCGTGGCCGGATTTCATCTGGCGAACTTCGAGACTCTGGAAATCGAAGGTCGCTGCGTTCCGGCTCTTTATGCGGGCTTGAGCGTGTTGCGCGACAACAAAAAACAGTCGAGCCTGGCTGGTTTGCTTTATGCCGTCGGCCTCGCCGACGCGATGGACTGGGAAGAAGCGGGCGGCGAACGGCTGGCGATTTGGGGCACGACGGCCACGCCTGTGGTTTACCTGGGATTGTGGAAAGCGCTGGCCAGCATCAATCCGCGCCCCGATGGCAGTTATGCGCCGGAAAGCGTTCGCCTTGCCCTGGCGCTGCGGCGCCGCTATGGATTGCCGCAAAGCGAGTGCGAACATCCTTTCGTTCTCAAAGGCGTGGCGCGCGACACCTTGTATTCGCCGCCCGAATTGGAGCGCCTGGAGCGCCTTTGCGGCTCCAAAGGGCTGCGAGTCTTCGATGTTTTGGGCGTCCAGCGCGCCCAGGGCGACCGGCTGCTGTTCACGGCCCGCGTGCCGCGCGCCGGCGACCAGCCGCTTTCGTCCGCCGTGTGGCAAGTCGCCCAACGGCTGAGACAGGAGCGCCAGCGATGAACCCCTTCAAATCGTGGTTCTGACCACTTTCGTGGCTTGCATTTTGAGTTTCGGGTGGGCCATGACGGGCGGTTTTTTCGAGCCGTCGAAAAAACGCCTGCCGGTTTGCGTCTCATCCAGATCGCCGGACTGATTTTTACTCTCGCTCGCGGCTTCGCCCTGTTTCAAGCGCGGACAATGCGCGAAGTGCCTGGCCTCACCGGTCTGGCGCTTTATGCGCTGTCACTGGGGCTTTTCTGGAGCTGCATCCGCGCCAACCGCCAAAAACCGCTCACTCTCGCCTTCAATTCCGACCAGGCGGGGCTGACGCCCTCTTCCAATCGGGTTTCTCCCACCAAAACCGACTTTTCAAACTGATTCTAAGAAAAGGATTGCAGCGCCAGCGAGGTTGCTTGAGCGGGCGTCAGCGCGCGGCCTTTGTGCCAGGCCAGTTCCAATTGAGGCGCGTCGAAATTCTCGCGCAAAGTGGCGAGATGCCTCTGGTATTCGGAGCGCAAAACAGGATGCAAGGCGTGCTGCATCGCCTCGCGTTGACTTTCGGCTGCGCCGAGCAGACGAGCGGCGCGCTCATAATTGGCCTGGGCGATGTCGATGTAGGCGCGCGGCTCCAGATGGTAAGGCAGCGGCCACAAACAGCCCCAGTCCCGAAGTTGCCGCAATGCGCGGTCGAAACGCTCGCGGGCGAGGTCGAACTCGCCTTCGATGCGCGCGAGATGCCCCAGCGTCCACCAGACCCGATTGGTGTGCCACTTTTCGCCGACGGATTCCGAAAGCGTCAGGCTTTCTTCAAGCAGGAGCCGAGCGCGCGTTAAGTTGCCTTCAAGAAGCGAGGAAAATCCGGTGAGATTGAGCAAAAAGGCGGTCTGGCGGGCGTCGCCCGAACTTCTCGACAACTGCGTGCCTTCGTCGCCCAGGGTCTGCGCCCGCCCGAAATCTCCCACTGCGGACGCTTCGCCAGTCGCGTGGAGCAACACCTCACACAACAAGTTTTGGTCGTTCAAATTGCGGCTCAGGGTGAGGCTCTGCTCGAACAGCGGGCGCGCGCGCTCGAAATCGCCCATCTGTGCTGAGGCGTAGGCCATCGCCGCGACCGCCGCCGCGACCGCGCGCGTGTCGTTCGCCTCGCGCGCCATCACCAACTGCTGCTCATTGAGCGCCAGAGCGGTGGCAAAATCGCCCGCATACCACGCCAACTCGGCCTCTGTGCCCCTCAACTTCAAACGAAGTTGCGTTTCGGCAGCACTCGAATCGAGATATTGCAATGCGCTTTGAATCCAATTGCGGCCCTCGTGGTAATAGCCGCGCACCAGCCAGAAGCGACCCAGTGCGTTCGCCATTGAAGACAAAAGCGGCGGTGCGTTGTGCCCCGCCCATTTCAGCACGGCGCGCAGATTATCGGCTTCGAGTTCCAAATGATCGAGCCAATGTCCCTGATCGGGGCCGGACAAATGCGGCGCAGCGGCGTGTGCCATGGCCGCGTAAAACTCGGTGTGGCGAAGGCGCAGGGCGGTGTTTTCCTCCGGAGTCAACTTCTCGAAAAGCAACTCTCGAACGGTCTCCAACAGAAAAAAGCGGGTTTGCCCCGCGATTTCGTGGCTGGTGAGCAGCGATGCGGCGCGCAGTTGATGAAGCAAATGTGCGGCGTGAGGCTCGTTGGCAATGGACGTGGCGGCCTGGGGCGTGAAACCGCCGCGAAAAACGCTCAACCGCTTGAAAAACTGCTGAAGTTCAGGCCATAACAGCGTGTAACTCCAATCGAGGGCAGCGCGCAGCGTCGGGTGCTGATAGTTCGAGGCGGGCCAGGGTTCGGACAGAAAATCGAGGCGGCGGTTGAGCTGCACCAGCATCTTCGAGGGCGAAAACGCTCCGGCGCGCGCGGCGCACAGTTCGATGGCGAGAGGCAAACCTTCCAGGCGGGCACACAATTTGGCGATAGCGGGCGCGTTATGCCGAGTGATGCGGAAATCGGGGCGCGCGGCGCGGGCGCGGTCGTGAAATAACCTCACGCAAGGGAAGTTCAGCAAAGCGGCGGGCGCAAGATCGGCGGGCGGCACGGGCATTGGCGCCACGAAAAACGGCTGTTCCCCCGCAATTTTCAGTTCGCGGCGCGAGGTGATGAGCAAGCGCAGTTGGGGGACATGAGCCAACAGTTCTTGAACGAGCGCCGCGCCTTCGGGGAGCAGATGCTCGAAATTGTCGAGCACCAGAATCGGCTCTGGATGCGCCCTCAACGCCTGCATCACCTGATCTGCGCAAGCCGAGATGGGAGCGCGGGGCAGCCGCATCGCATCGACAATGGCGCCCGCAACCAATCGCGCTTCGGTCACACCCGAGAGAGGCACAAACCACAGCGCAAAGCCTGTGGCCTGGTTTTCGTTGTCAACTGCGAGATGACGCGCGACTTCCAGCGCGAGCCGAGTTTTGCCGCCGCCGCCGGTTCCGGTCAGGGTGATCAGCCGCGCTCCCGTTTGTAAAAGCCCCTGCACCTCGACAATTTCAGTTTCGCGCCCGAAAAAGCGCGTCCACTGCGGCGGCAAGCGCCCCTGGTTGCCAAAAGCGGGGGCATAGCGCTGCGCTAATTTCCCTGCTGTTTCCGCCGGAGTAGGCGGCGCGCCTGGGGGATTGAGAAATTCTGGGTTTACGACTTCCGTATGGCAATTTAAAGCAGTGGCGCGGTTGGCATTGCCCTCGATCTGGTGCAATAGTTCGCGTGTTTGAGGGCTGGGCGTGGTGCTGAGAGATCGCTTGAGACTGTGTTCTAATTCACGGAATTGGCGCAGCGCCAGGGCGGGTTGACCCGTTGCCGCGTAGAGACGCATCAGGTCGCGCGCCACGTCTTCGCGCAGGGGATTCACACTCGCGCCGCGCCGCGCGTAATGCAGGGCGCGTTCCAGGTCGCCCTCGCATTCCCTCCCAGCAATCAGGCGGTGGAGCGCGGCAAAATAGCCTTCTTCGAGCCGTTGGGCTTCGGGCAAAATCCATTCGTCGTAGTAACCGGACAGCAGAGCGCCGCGATAGAGTTCGACGGCGCGCTCCAGATGAGCGCTTTGCGTGGCGCAATTGGTGGTGTGCGCCGCATCTTGCAACCCCGCCTCGAACTCGGCCACATCTGTCGTCACAGCTGAAAAGTTCAACCCCACACGGTTTCGATCCGTTGCCAGAACGGAACCGGATGGCTCGTCGGGCGGCTCCAAAATCTGGCGCAGCGAAGAAAGCACGACGCGCAGGTGAGCGCGGCTTCGCTCTGGGTTGTGTTCCGGCCACAACAGATCGGTGAGCGCTTCTCGCGTGTGAGGACCTGGAAAGAAGGATAGAAAAGCCAGAAGGGTGCTGGCGTGACGCGACCGAAACCGGATGAAAGGTGGGGGCGCATTAAGCGTTCCATCGTTCAACTCAGGTGCCAAAAGGTGTTGAAGGCGCAAACCTCCCAGCATTTCGATGCGCCACAAAATCGGCATTCGCGATGACTCCCACCATTACTTTACGCAAACTCCAACAAGCCAGTCCAAATAGCAACAGACGAGAGATAACAAGGCTTTAAAAGGGTCAAACCCATATGAGTTGTTAACAAAGACCTCTTGCGAAAGTGGTTTGCAGCGACTGAAGTCACCGCAACAACGACGCGAAGTCCGCCTGCGCGGACTGGATACTCCCTAACCTGCGGAGGCAGGTTTTACGTCGTTGTTGCGGTAAATTTATTCGCTGCAAACCACTTTCGCAAGAGGTCTATTTCACCTCGCCGTTTTGAACCTCCATCTGTGACCAAACGGCGCCCCGACAGAACCACGGGCTACTCCAACTTCCCAATAAAAAGCCGCGCCCAGACGCCATAACCCGCGCCCGAAGGATGAAATAAATCGGCGGCGTAAAAATCGGGGTTGTGCCGGTAGATCAATTTGCCGTTGTCGTAAAGTTCGACGCGGCGGATTTTCGAGCCGCGCAGCGCCTCGGTTAATGCGACGTTGAGGCGCCGCGCGCGCCCGTTGGTGGCTATCGCAAGCGGAAGCGGGAGCGCGGGAGCCTGATACATATCGGGCGTGTCGGCCATCAAAATTTGTTTGGCGGTGCTGCTTTGCAGCGCCGCAACGACGGCGCGCAGTTCGCGCGCGTAGTCTTCGGGCGAGGTGAAATGAGTCGCATCGTTGGCGCCCACGCTGAGCGTGATGAGATCGGGGCGCACCCGTTGGAGCGCGCCGAGTTGATTTTGGTGAACATCGCCCAGCCGCGCGCCGCCGACAGCGACATTCACCACGCGAACGCGAAAGCCGCGCGCTGCAACCGCCTGGGCGACTTGATACGGATAAGTTCGCTTCAGTTGGCCCGCGCCCCAGCCGGCGGCGGTGCTGTCGCCCAGAACGAGATAGGTGAGCAGGGGAGCGCCGCGCTTTCCGACGAAATAATCTCGCGAAAAAGGCGCGCTTTGCGCCGCGATGTGCTGGCCGTTGAGAAGCAGCACCCGCGCGCGTCCGACGCTGAAAACAAGCCAGACCAAAGTGGCGAGCAGAAAAAGCCGCGCCGCAAGGCGTTTGCGGCCCAGGCGCGGCGAAAAAACGCGCGCGTCGCAATCAGTTTTCAAAATATGGTAGCCGACTGGTTTGCAGCGAATAAATTCGCCGCAAAGGGGAGCAAAACCTGCCTTCGCAGGTTGAATCAGTCCGCGCAGGCGGACTTCGCCCCGCTTTGCGGCGAATTTATTCGCTGCAACACCTATCGGGACACGCTTTCAGTGTGACAAAGCGCGATGGAGGTTTGACCTGAGCGGGCAATGGCATTAAAGTCTTCACGGCTTACAAATTCTCAAGGACAAATCACTTTTATGGCAGCTATTATCGATGTGCGCGCGCGGCAGATTCTCGACTCGCGCGGCAACCCCACAGTTGAGGTCGATGTCACGCTCGAAGACGGCTCGCAGGGCCGCGCGGCGGTGCCTTCGGGCGCCTCGACCGGCGAATATGAAGCCGTCGAACTGCGCGACGGCGACAAAAAAACCTATCTCGGCAAGGGCGTTCTGGGCGCCGTCGCCAACGTCAACGACCGCATCGGGCCGGAACTGGTGGGCCTCGATGCGAGCGAACAAACCGAAATCGACGAAACCATGATCGATCTCGACGGCTCGCCCAACAAGGCCAATTTGGGCGCCAATGCGATTCTGGGCGTGTCGATGGCGGTTGCCAAAGCCGCCGCCGTTTCGCTCGAACTGCCGCTTTACCGTTATCTGGGCGGCGTTTCGGCGCGCACCCTGCCGCTCCCGATGATGAACATCCTCAACGGCGGCAAACACGCCGATTCGGGCGTCGATTTGCAGGAATTCATGGTGATGCCGGCGGGCGCCGAGAGTTTTTCGCACGCGCTGCAAATGGGCGTCGAGATTTATCACAACCTGAAAAGCGTGCTGCACGACCGAGGGCTTTCGACATCGGTCGGCGATGAAGGCGGCTTCGCGCCCGATGTGAAGGGAACTGAAGACGCGCTGGGCGTCATCGTGCAGGCCATTGAAAAAGCCGGTTACACGCCAGGCGGCGACGTTTTGCTGGCGATGGATCCGGCGATGAGCGAACTGCACAACGGCTCGAAATACGTCTTCGAGCGCGAAGGCGGCGAAAAAACGACGGAAGAACTGGTCGAGTTCTGGGTCAATCTGGCGGCGAAATTCCCCATCATTTCCATCGAAGACGGCTTCGACGAAGACGATTGGGAGGGCCACCATGCGCTCACCCAGCGCATCGGCGACCGCGTGCAGTTGGTGGGCGACGACCTTTTCGTCACCAACACGGAGCGTTTGAGCAAAGGCATCCAGATGGGCGCGGGCAACTCGATTTTGATCAAGGTGAACCAAATCGGCACGCTGACCGAAACCTTCGCGGCAATTGAAATGGCCAAGCGCGCCGGATTTACCGCCGTCGTTTCGCACCGGAGCGGCGAAACCGAAGACGCCACCATCGCCGACATCGTGGTGGCGACCAACGCCGGACAAATCAAAACCGGCGCCCCCGCGCGCACCGACCGCGTGGCAAAATATAACCAGTTGCTGCGTATTGAGGAAGAACTCGGCGACAGCGCGCTCTTCGCAGGCCGCGCGGCGTTTTATAACCTGAAAGCGTGAATTCAGCGGATTCGAGCGGAGGAGCGGAGGAGCAGAGGAGCGGAGGAGTAGGAAAGTAGAAGCGAATACGACACATTTTTCGCTCTCACTTCCCTTCTCCTCCGCTCCTCTGCTCCTCCGCTCCTCCGCTCGAATCCGCTGGCATAGGAAAATATGCCGTCTTCATCGAACCCCAAACCCCATCGCGCTGGTGCGCCGCCCAAAGCGCGCTCTGCGGCGCGCAGCGACGAGCGCACCCTCGATATGACGCCGCGCCGCGCTTCGGGGAAAACGGCTCTCAAGGCGGGCGATGCGGGCCCTAAACGCCGCGCCGCGAAGAAAAACAGGCGCGGCGCAACAATTTGCTGGCGCTGTGTGTGGTCGTGGTGGTGACGGGGCTGGTCGCGGGCGCGACCCAGAGGGTGTGGCCGGAATATCAGGAAGCCAAAGCGCACGTCGCGCAGAAAAACCGCGATCTGGCGACTTTGAAAGCCGAACTCGAAGCCGGAAAACGCCGCCTCGGTGCGCTTTCGTCGGCGTCGGGGAAGGAGCGCGTTTTGGTCGAAAACGGCTTTATTCAAGCGGGCGAACGGCTGCTGCTGTTTCCCAAAGCGCCCGAAAAAACTTCCGCCAGCGAATAAATTCGCCGCAACAACGACGCGAAGTCCGCCTACGCGGACTAATGCGGGTTACCCAACCTGCGAAGGCAGGTTTCGTTTTTTTGCGGCGAATTTATTCGCTGCGGCACCCTCAAGCGGGACTCGCGTCCTTTTCCCCATCCCAAAAATTCCGATGAAAAGACGACGCAAGCCCCAGGTCAAACGCACTATCACGAAAACTCTGGCAACCAGCGTTCGCTCGACTGAAGTCGGCGCTATGGGCGGCTGCGCCGCTAACTTCCCGCCTGCGCGGGAACAATCCGCTTGGTTTCGGCGCAGGCCGAAAGTTAGCGGCGCAGCCGCCCATAGCGCCGACTTCAGTCGAGCGAACTTTTCGACACTCGCTTTGTCCTTTTTTCACTCGCGCCGCTTTCTGGCACTTTGCACCGCGTTTTTGTGGTGGTTTTCCGGCGCTTTCAGCGTCTGGGCGCTCGGCTGGATTGCCCTCGCGCCGTTTTTCCTGTTGCTCGACGGCCTGCCGCACCGCGCACGTTTTCGCGCCGGTTACGCGACGGGTTTCGTTGCGTTCTGGCTCATCAACTGGTGGCTGGTGCCCACCATCACGCGCGGCGCCCCCGCCATCGACGCGCCGGTTTTTGCCGGTTTTTTCCTTTCGGTTATCGCCGTCACCTTTATCGCGGCGGTTCACGCGCTGCAACCGGCCCTTGTCGCGCTTTTGTGGCGCGGCGATGCGCGCTTTCGACCTTTCATCGTCGCCCTGGCATGGGCGGCGGGCGACTGGATTCGCACTCTCACGCCGCTCGCGCACGAATGGGGCGCGCTGGCGTTTTCGCAAACCGGAAATTTACCGTTTTTGCAAGTCGCCGCCGTTTTGGGGCAGCACGGCCTCACCTTTTTCTGCGCGTTTTTCGCGGCGTGCCTTGCGATTTGGTGGAAAAACCGCGACAAAAAATGGATTTTGATGCCGGTTTTTACCATGCTGGCGCTCCACGTTTGGGGTTTTGCGCGTTTGCAAACTCCCATTGAAGGCGAAAACTTGCGTGTTCTGGTGGTTCAAACCGCCGTTTCGAGCCTGAGAAAAACCGGACGTGGAAGCGGCGAAGAACCTCGTCCCCAGGCGTTTCGCCTCACCAGTGAAGCGCTCGCCCGTCTGCCGCGCGGCGAAACTTTCGATTTGGTGGTCTGGCCCGAAACGACGGTGAATTTTCGGCGTTTCAGGGAAAATTACAACGGCCTCGACTGGGAAATTTTGCGCCGCGAGGCGCCGCGACTGCCTTTTCTGGTGGGAGCGCAGGTTTACGATGAGGAAAATCGCTCGTGGAACGAAGCGGTTTTGATCGCGCCCGACGGCGCGACGCAAACTCGCGCCAAAACCCGCCTGGTTCCCTTTGGCGAACGCGCGCCTCTGGTGGAATGGCTGCCGTTTTTGCAGATGTTCGCGCCCAAGCCGATGATCGAACCAGGAAGCGGCGCCAAAACTTTTCAGTTGGGACAAAAAACCACGCTCGACACCCAGATTTGCTTTGAAACCTGTTTTCCGCAGCGTGTCGCGGGGCGTTTTCTGGTATTTTTAACCAATGACGAATGGTTCACCGGCACCGAAGCGCCGCGTCAGCATCGCGCCATGGCCATTGTTCGCGCCGTCGAAAACGGCGTGCCCGCCGTGCAAAGCGCCAACGGTGGCTACAGTTTCGTCGTTGACCCGCGAGGGCGCCTTGTGGTATCAACTGAGTTCGGTTTGCCCGATACTCTTGCGGTGAACGTGAAGATACCGCGTTGAACGCGATAAGGCACAGGGCACCTTACCGCACGCTTATCGTCTCGAATCGCAGTTTGGTGAGCGAATAATTTTTGGAGTTTCCATGCGACAATTGAAGTTTTTCTGGCTTTTGCTGCTGCCCCTGCTTCTGGCGGGCGCGGTGCGCGCGCAGGACGTGCGAATCATCTATCCCAAAGAAGGTCAGGACGTGCGCGGCGAAATCACGGCGCGCTTCGAAGGCATTCCGGCGGGCGGCTACGCGGTTGTTAAAATCGACGGCCAGTTTCGCCAGGCCAGCGCGCAGGATTTTGTGATTCTCGACACGCTCTCTGACCGCGTCGCTTTTGCGCGCGGCGATGATGCTTACAAGCTCGAAATCACCGTTCTCAACTCCGGCGGCAAGCGTGTGGGCACTGATACGGTGACATTTAACGTCGCCAACGCCAAAGTGGAGGAAGGCGCCCAGTCGGTGAGGTTGGTTCATTGGACAAACCGAGATCGCCTCAGCGATGGAGTGCAGCGTTACCGTGTGTTCGCCGAAAGCAACGCCATCATTTCCGGCGGCGATGCTGCTGGTGGCGGTGGCGGTGGCGGTGGCGACGGCGGTGGCGGTGGCGGCGAAGCGGGAACCATTCCCGCGCCGCTCGACTGGCAGGTGCGAGCCTTGATTCGCCGCATGGTGCGCGATGTCAATATGCTCAGTGGCGGCGCCAACATCGCAACCCTGATTCAAGAGGGCGAGGAACGCCAACGTATGGGTTACGGCGGTGCCGGCGGCGCGGAGTCCGCGGCGCCCGCAACGGGGGGCAGGAGAACGACGCCGGTTTCCAGTGGCCCCGCCAAGGCGCCCTGGAATCAGGATGCCAGGGGCATCGCGCTGTGGAATCCGGCGCCGGAAACCGGCCGGTATTTCGTCAAAACCATTCGGGCGAATGGCAACGAAATCAACCCCACGCGCAAAGCGGTGCCGATTGCCATCGCCGATTTGCTGCCGTCATTTCCCGACGAACCGGTGCGACCTGGCTCGACCTGGGAAACCACGATGAGCTTTGTAGGCGATTTATCCTCGCGCCAGGCCATCAATGTGCGCGCGCCTATCACTTTCACCTCTTATGAAGAATTGCAAACGCCCTCCGGCGAAAGCCGTCGCTGCGCCAAGCTGGAATCGCGTTTTCGTCTGCCCGACAATCTCGCCAAACGTATCGCGGCCAATCTCGCCAATAAAGCGGGCACGGGCGGCGGCGCCGCGTCTGCGTCGGCTGAAGGCGGTGCTGGTGGCGCCGGCGCTGCCCCAGGCGGTGCTGCGGGTGGTGGCACCGAAGCAGGGGGACTGACCGAAGACGATATCGAAGTCGCGCGCACCGATATGGCGCGGGTTTTGTGGTTCGACATCGAACGCCGTCGCATTCTGCGCGCGGAAGACACCATCCGCTCCAATTTCGAGCTTCCCATGGCCGCCGCTGCCGAAACCACAACCGAAGCAGCGCCCGCCGCGCCTGGCGAGGGCGGCGAAGCGGCTGCTGCCGTTCCCGCCGAGCCGCAGCGAGTGGCCTACACCCTCAACGTGACCACCTGGCTTGATGACCGCATCCCCAATCCGACCGGCCAATATGTGCCTGGCGGCGGCGCGGCCCACGCCCGCGACAGCGTCAACGAACCTGGCCTGTCGCGTATTTTGCGCTCCAACGTCACCGCGCCGTAATTTACTGACCGGTTTCCTTCGGAAGGAGACCGGTCATCGCATTTGGTGGAGAAAATAAGCGCTCGCCCCCCACGCCCAGGGGGCACCCGCTGCGGGAGAGTCGGGTGCCCCCTGGGCGTGGGGGGCGAGCGGTCACTTTCATCGCTAAACCCCAACGCACAGGCCGCCTCAAATTCCCATTTGTGGCGGCCTGACGTGTTTTTGAAATGCCAAAAGAGGCAGGCGACGCTGCTATACTCTTCGCACTGCTTCTGCGGGTGTTCGATTTCTAAAACGTCGCGGTTTGACGTTTCGATTCGACTTTCATCCCTCGTTGCGCGGCCTTAAGGAGTGGGTTTCGTCCCTGTTTTCTCCCCAGGCGCCGTCGTAATCGTCATGGATTTTCACGTTTCTTTCTGGGTGTGGGCGATGCTGCCGGTTGCGCTGCTGCTGACGGGGATTCTTCCGCCTCGCAGCAGCCAAAATCGGCTTCGCGTGCCCGTGTGTCTTTTTCACCGACAACCCTCGATTTCTCCCTTTTTCGCCCTGACGTTCTTGCGGAGAAGTGCGAGGCCGAAAAACGATTCGCTTCCCGAAAGTTCTTCACCCCCAACGGCAGCCACATTTTGGAAAAACGGCCAGGTTTCAAGCGCTGTTTTTCCGGAAAGAGGCCATCGTGAATCCTTCCCTTTTCTGGGCTATACCCTCCTTAATTTTCGGCTTGATCGTGGGCGGCGCGATCATTCTTCTCCTTCACCGCACCCAATCCAACCAGGCGCAGACCACGCTTTTAGAAGCGCAGCGCAAACTCTCCGAACTCGACAGCGACCTCGAAAAGCGTCAGAAACTGCTCCAACTCGAAGCCCGCGAAGAAACGCAGCGTGAAGTGGCGCGATTGCGCGACATCATCGAAAAAGAAGCCGCGGAGCGCCGCCAGGAAATCAAAGAGGCTGACGCGCGCGTGCGCGAACGTGAAAACGGCCTCGAACGTCGCCTGAAGGGTCTCGAAGGCCGCGAGAAAAACATCGCGGCCAAAGAAAACGAGGCGCAGGGCAAAATCGAGCAGGCGCAGGCTCTGCTCCAAAAGCAAAACGAAGCCCTGGAGCGTGTCGCGGCGCTTTCGGCTGTGCAGGCCAAGGAAATTCTGCTCGAACGAGTCGCGCAGGAAGCGCGCCGCGATGAGTCACGTCGCGCATCGCATCGAGGAAGAAGCGCGCGAAGGCGCCGAAGAAAAAGCGCGCAAAATCATCGCGCTCGCCATTCAGCGCTGCGCCGTCGATCAAACCAGCGAAAGCGCGGTTTCCGTCGTGCCGATTCCCAGCGAAGACGTCAAAGGCCGCATCATCGGGCGCGAAGGCCGCAACATTCGCACTTTCGAGCAGCTTTCGGGCACCGATCTCATCATCGACGACACGCCCGAAGCGGTCGTGGTCTCCTGTTTCGACCCCGTGCGGCGCGAAACTGCGCGTCTGGCGCTGCAAAACCTGGTCAACGATGGTCGCATTCATCCGGCGCGTATCGAGGAAATGTTGGGACGCGCCAAACTCGAAGTGCAGGCCAAAATGCGCGAAGCCGCCGAGAGCGCCTGCGCCGAGGCCAACGTGCGCCTGCCCAAACCGATCATGGAAGTGTTCGGGCGCCTGCTCTATCGCACGTCTTACGGTCAGAACATCCTCAAACATTCGGTCGAAATGGCGAAACTGGCCGCTTCAATTGCCGCCGAACTGGGCGCCGATGTGCAGGTGGCAAAACGGGCCGCGCTCTTGCATGACATCGGCAAAGCGCTCGACCACGACCATGAAGGCACCCACGTAGATCTGGGCGTTGAACTGATGAAACGCCACCGCGAAAGCGACGCCGTGATTCGCGCGGCGGGCGAGCATCACATGGACGTGACGCAGATGACGAGTCTGGAATCGGTCATCGTGCAGATCGCCGACGCGATTTCGAGTGCGCGGCCAGGAGCGCGGCGCGAAAACGTTGAAATTTACATTAAGCGGTTGGAAAATCTGGAGAAAATCGCCGATTCTTTCAGTGGAGTCGAAAAATCGTATGCCATTCAAGCCGGACGAGAGGTTAGAATTGTAGTCAAGCCGGAACAGGTGGACGATCTGGCCTCGCTGCGCCTGGCGCGCGACGTGGCACAGCGAATTCAGGAAGAAATGACCTATCCTGGCGAAATCAAAATTACCGTAATCCGCGAAACCCGCGCGACCGAAATCGCACGTTAGCCCAGGAGGGAGGGGGGAGGAGGGAAGTGGGGAGGAGTCACAGCTTAACCTCCCCACTTCCCCCCCCCCCCTCCCTCCTCAGAAAGCCGCAATCATCACACTAAAGGACGAAGAAACAGATGCAGACTCTGCGCGTGTCGGCCAAAAGCAAACCCAATACGGTCGCCGGAGCCATCGCGGGCGTCATCCGCGAAGATGGCCACGTCGAAGTGCAAACCGTCGGCGCGGCGGCGCTCAATCAGGCGGTGAAAGCCATCGCCATCGCGCGCGGCTTTTTGATTTCGTCGGGCACCGATTTGTGCTGCGTGCCCTCGTTTTCCGACATCGAAATTGACGGCAACGAACGCACCGCGATTAAATTGTTGGTCATGCCCAAGAAGTAGAGAAAACCCGAAAAAGCCCGCCGCGAAGTTCGCGGCGGGCTTTCTTGGGCGTAGAGAACGCGAAGCGTGAGCGAGTGAGGCGTAACTGCTGCTTTGAATTTACAGTTACGCCTCACTCGCTCACGCTTCGCGTTCTCTACGCCAACTCCCCATCTTCACCGGCGCCGGATGGAGCGGGAGCCACCGGCAGTCCGGCGCCGATTTGAGCGGCTTCCACGTCGGTGCAGGTGCGGGTGATGATACGATTGCGCCCGCCGGTTTTGGCCTGATAGAGACAACGGTCGGCCAGTTCGAAGAGGCCCGTCGCCAGATGCGCCATCTCGACGCCGCTTTCCTCGATGTGGGGCAAAATCACGGCGCCGCCCGAAACGGTGAGGCGAATGATTTCGCCCGTGGACGAAGAGGAAATCGGAATGACCAGATCTTCGGTGGCGCTGCGGACTTTTTCGCACACCACGCTCACACCACTTTCATCGGTGGCCGGCAGGAGAACGGCGAACTCTTCACCGCCAAAGCGCGCGACTTTATCGACGCGGCGCGACGACTTGAGCAGCACTTCGCCGAACTTTTGCAGCACGACGTCACCCTGCGGATGGCCCCAGGTGTCGTTGACGGCTTTGAAACGGTCGAGGTCGAAGAGCGCGAAGCCGATGGCGTGGCCGAAACGACGCGCGCGCCACAATTCGTCGTCGAACTGTTCTTTGAAGCCGCGCCGGTTGGAAAGTCCGGTCAGGGCATCGGTGACCGCGAGTTTGGAAAGCTGTTCGTTGGAGGCTTTGAGGTCTTCCTGGAGCTTACGCATCCGCATCGCGGCGCGCACGCGCGCGGCGAGTTCGGGCACGGCAAACGGTTTGGAAATGTAATCGACGGCCAGTTCCAGCCCTTCCACGAGGGCATCGACTTCGTGTTTGGCGGTGACGAAAATAAGGGGAATATCGGCGGTTTCGGGGTTGGCTTTGAGTTGGCGCGCGACTTCGAATCCGGTGAGGCCAGGCATCATCACATCGAGCAGGATGAGATCGGGACGATGGGCATTGGCCAATGCGAGCGCCTGGATGCCATCGAAGGCTTGCATTATTTCATAGCCCTCCATCCTCAGCGTCAGCTCCATCAACTTGGAGATTTCGGGGCTGTCTTCGGCGACCAACACACGATCCATAACGAAAAGAAATCCCTTGCAAAAGCGCTTTTTGCCGTTGCGAAACCGGCGAACTTGCGCCGACCCAGTATGCCATAGGACGCCTTGAGCAATAATGCGGCCTTGGAAAAGCAGCCGCTACCGCAAAATCTGCGCCCCATCGACGGGCAGAACCGCTCCGGTGATAAACGCTGGCCCGCCCAACAGAAAAACCGCCGCGAGAGCGATCTCCTCCGCTGTCCCCAGCCGGCCAAAGGGAATCCGCTTGAGGAGTTCGGCCTCGTCATCGGCTTCACCCTGCGTCTGCGAGGGCGTTAGAATGGTGCCAGGGCACAAACAATTGACGCGCACGCGCGGCGCCAGAGCTTTGGCCAGACAATGAGTGAGCATCACCACGCCCGCTTTGGAAACGCAGTAAGGAACGTAATTGGCCAACGGCCTGACACCGTAAATATCGGCCATGTTAACGATGGCGCCGCCGTTGCGGGTCAAAAAATTCGCGCCGAACGCGCGGCACAGCAAAAAAGGCGCGCGCAAATTGGTGGCGATGTGGTCGTCGAAGTCCGCGATGTCGAGCGTTTCAAACGGCGTGCGTCGGAAAATCGCCGCGTTGTTGACCAGGCCCGACACGTTGTCATACCTCTCGAAAACCGTCGCGGCGAAACGCGCGACGGCGCCGTCGTCGGTGATTTCGAGTTGCACCGCCTCAAAACGCGACTGGGGCGCCAACTGCTGCATTTCCCCGACGGTCTCGCGCGCCTCGTCGCCCGACGAGCGATAGGAGATGACCACCGAGGCGCCCGCGCGCGCGCATTCGAGCGCGATGGCGCGTCCCAAACGTTTGGCGCCGCCGGTCACGACGATGGTTTGGCCTGCGAGCGAAATAGTCATACCGTGAGTTCAAGCCCGTCGAAAGCGATTTTGACGTTTTCCGGCAGCGTCGCTTCGGTCGCGGCGTGGGGCAGATCGTGGGTGATGTGGGTGAAAAAAGCGCGTTGTGGCTCGATGATTTCGCACGCTTCGAGCGCCTGCGCGAGGCTGAAATGGTTGGGATGAGCCGCGTGGCGCAGCGCATCGACAATGAAAACCTCGCAGCCGCGCATCCGTTCGATCGATTCGGGCGGAATATGGGAACAATCGGTGGCGTAAACCAGACGGCGCCCCTCTTTTTGGAATTCGTAAGCTAAAATTGAGCGCTGGCCGTGCTTGATGGGAAGTGGAGTCACCTCGATGGCGCCGAAATGGAGCGTCTCAAACGGCTCAATGATGTGCGGCGTCACGCGCGGGAAACCGCCGTGATCTCGATTTTGCACGAAGATATAATCGAAAATCTGGCCCAGCCGCGCCAGCGTGGGCGCATCGCCGTAGCCCTGGATATAGCCCTGGCGGTCGGAGAGGGGCCGAATGTCGTCCAGCCCGATGATGTGGTCGTTGTGCAGATGCGTCCACAGCACCGCCGAAACGCAGTCAACGCTCGCGCGCAGGCATTGCTGGCGAAAATCGGGGCCGGTATCGACCAGAAGGCGAGTGGAATCGTCTTCGACTAAAATGGAGGCGCGCAAACGCTTGTCGCGCGGGTCGTTCGATTGGCAAACCTCGCAGGGGCAGCCGATGTAAGGCACGCCGTAGCTCGTTCCGGTGCCCAGAAAACGCAAATTCATCAAGGGAATTGTAGCGCGCGCCGAAAACTAAGGTCGCGCCCCAAACGCCAGACGAACGCCCAAAACCGTGAGAGCGCCGCCGCAAAACAGGCGAATGCCGCGCGCGACTTTGGTATGACGCGCCAGAAAAGCGCCCATCTGTCCGGCGAACAAGCCAATGCCGCAAAACCACAGCGTCGCCAAAGTTCCTAAAGTCGCACCCAGCACCGCGATTTGAAGCGCGGCATGGCCCCGCTCTGGATGCACGAAAGGCGGCAGAAACGCCGCGAAGGTGAGCGCGACTTTGGGGTTGAAAATGTTGGTCAAAAGCCCCTGACGAAACACCTGCGACAGTTTTTGAGCCGATTGGGGCGTCAAAGCGAGGATTTCGTCGCCCGCGCGCAGCGTTTTGATGCCCATCCACACCAGATAAAGCGCGCCGATCCATTTGACGAGGTGAAACGCCGCATCCGACGCAAAGAGCAGCAGCGTCAGCCCCGATGCGGCGAGCGCGGTGTGAACCAACAGCCCCGCTCCGATGCCCAGCGCCGAAACCACGCCCGCGCCGCGTCCGCCCGCCAGTCCGCGCGTGGCGACATAGAAAAAATCGGGGCCTGGCGACATGATTAGAGCGAGGGCGCCGAGGCAGAAAAGGGCGTAGGTGGAAGGGTCGAAAATCATGGTAAACGGTCTGGAAAGTTGGCCCAACGAGCCGGAAGCGTCAGCGAGAGGCTTAGATAGCATAGCTGCGAGTTCATCTAAACCTCTCGCTGACGCTTCCGGCTCGTTGGGGCCTTTGAAGTTGAGAATAACTCACGAAAACATAGTTTCCGTCCATTCCTTGGCGTCGAAATCACAAATTTCATCCGCCTTTTCGCCCACGCCCAGCAGTTTGACCGGCACGCCGGTTTCCCTGGCGACGGTGAGGATGATGCCGCCTTTGGCGGTGCCGTCCCATTTGGTGAGAATCAGGCCCGAAAGCGGCGCCGACTCGGAAAAAGCGCGCGCCTGAGCGAGTCCGTTTTGCCCCGTGGTGGCGTCGATGACGAGCAGGGTTTCATCGGGCGCGCGACCGGTTTCGCGCTCGATGACGCGGGCGATTTTGGCTAATTCGTTCATCAAGTTCGATTTGTTGTGCAGGCGGCCCGCCGTATCGACCAAAACCATGTCGCAGCCGCGCGCTCTGGCGGCGCAGAGGGCGTCGAAAACCACGGCGGCGGGGTCGGCGCCCTGCTGTCCGGTCACGACCGGCACACCGGCGCGGCGTCCCCATTCCTGCAGCTGCTCGGTCGCGGCGGCGCGAAAAGTGTCGGCGGCGGCGAGCAGGGGAGTGTGGCCTTCGTCTTTGAGACGGTGCGCCATTTTGCCGATGGAGGTGGTTTTTCCCACGCCGTTGACGCCGATAAAAAGCCACACGCTGACACCGTTGGGATTGAAATGAAGAGCGGCGGTTTCGGCGCCCAGGTGTTCGATGACGCGCTTTTTGAGGAAATCGCGCGCGGCCTCGTCGGTGGCGACCTGGCCTCGCCGCGCGCCTTCGCGCAGGTCGGCGATAAGGCCCGACGCGGTTGAAACCGAAACATCGGAGAGGATGAGTCCCTCTTCGAGTTCGTCGAGCAAATCGTCGTCGAGGCGGCGACCGCCCAGGCCGCCGATGCGTTGAAAAAGTCCTTTGATCATAAGTGGTAAGCGCAAAGTGCGAGGGTTCAAGTGGGGAGTGTGCTAAAACGTTGCATCAGGTTGAGCGCTATTGTTCCAGTTTTCACGCTTTCCAGCGATGGAAGTTGTGCCAATTTACCTCGAACTGAGTTTTGAGTCCGAAAAAATTCATGATGCAGCGAGTTTCCCTTCCAATGGAGTCCCCAATTTCCCCCGCACCCACTCTTAATTCGTCCCTGCCGTCCGCCGCTCCATCGTGGCGCGGGCGGTTTGCGGGGTCAACCGCGACCCTGCTGGTCATTGGCCTCGCTGTGATGATGCTGCGCGTCGCGGCGGCGCGGGCGGGCAAAAACCAGGAGTGGGTGACGCTCGCACTTCAAATTTTAGCGGCGGGCAGTGGGGCAGTGGCCTGTCTGTGGGCCCTGCGCCAGGCCGGAACGCGCTGGACTTTGCGCGTGCGAAGCGCGTGGATGTGCATCGGCTTTTCGGCACTGATGTTCACTCTGGGCTGGGCGTTTTATGGCTTCACCGCGCACCCCAAAAACTCCACCATCTCGTCCGCCGATTTGTGGTGGATCGTGCAGCAGCCTTTACTCTGGATCGGATTATTTCTGCTGGCGTGGCGCGGGCGCAGTCTGGGCATGATGCGCCTGCTCGCCGACAACCTCATCGTGGCGCTCGCCGCGATTGTGCTGTCGTGGTCGCTCATTCTCGAACAGCGCCTGTTTTCCGAGCAGTATGCTCCCTTGGCACGCGCCATCGCCATTTACTATCCGGTTTTCGACATCGCGCACTTGTTTTGCGTGCTGATGCTGCTGGCCAACGTGCGCGAGCGGCCCGCTCTGGCGCGCGCCGCCGGCTGGCTGGTTTTGGGCGTGTCGTGCCTGATCGTCACCGATTTAGTGACTTCCTACTTCTTTTTCAATCGCGGCTTGTCGAATTCGCCCTGGCTCGAAATCGGACAGATGTGGAGCTACCTGCTCATCGGCGTGGCCGCTCTCACCCACGCTCGCGCCTCCATCGGCGCCTCCAGCAGCGACGAGGCTCCCCTTGGCGAAAGCAGTGTCGAGGCGGGCGCCGCGCTCCAGGCCGCGCACTGGGACGAAAAACTGGCGCGCTGGCACCGCTCCGCGATGCTGTGGCTGCCCTACGTCGCCACACTCGGTGTTTCGGGCGTTTTGATTTCCCAGGAACTCAAGAAATCCAATTCCGAGACCGTGCAGCGCCTGCTGCCGGTGCTTTCCCTCTTGCTGGCCATCGTGGCGCGCCAGATGATTACCCTCTGGGACAACCTCCAGCTCGCCGAGAAACTGCGCTCTTCCAACACCACTTTGGAACGCAGCGTCGATGAGCGCACGCGGCATTTGGCGACGCTGCACGGCATCACCTCCACGCTCAACACTTCGCTCGACAAGCGCACGGTTTTGCGGGTCACACTGGAAAAAACCATCGCGGCGGTCGGGGCCGATGGCGGCGGCATCTGGCTGCGCGACGCGCGGCGCGACGTTTACACCGAAGGCGCTCCTGGCGACGAGTGGACGCTGGTTCACTGGCAGGGATTGGACGGCAACGCGGCGATTCCTTCCATCCTGCGCGATCTGGCCATTGCCGAAGCCGAAGCGGAAAACGGCAACACTTTCCAACTCGCCCCCGCCGCGCGCCAGGCGATGCAGAGCGGCTTGGTGCCGCCGCGCCATCAACTCATCACGGTTCCGGTGCGCTGGCAGGGCGCGCTTCTGGGCGTGATGGGCATGGTTCGGGTTCGCGGCTCGTTTACTTATGAAGACCGCGCGCTGGGCGAAAGCGTCGCGCTCGAAGCCGGAACCGCGCTGCAAAACGCGCGCTTGTATTCCGAAGCCGCTCACCGCGCCGACCGCGACAGCGTGACCGAGCTTTTCAATCACCGCGCCATCCAGGAACAGCTCACCTCCACACTGGCGCGCTGCAAGCGCACCGGCGACAAATTTTCCATCGTGATGATGGATTTGAACAACTTCAAGTTCTTCAACGACACCTATGGCCATCCCGTGGGCGACGACGTGCTGCGCGCCGTGGCGCGTTCGCTCAAGGAATCGACCCGTGGTTCCGACGTTCTGGGCCGCTACGGCGGCGACGAATTCATCGTTTTGCTGCCCGATACCGACGTGCCTGGCACCATCGAAGTCTGCCAGCGCATCAAAGCGGTTCTGGATAGTCGCCACATCGAACCCGTGCCTGGCACCAAAATTCCCATCGCGGCCGCGTTCGGCTGGGCCGCTTTTCCCCAGGACGGCGATTCGATTCACGAACTGCTCACCCAGGCCGATGCCAACCTCTACAATCACAAGCGCGGCGGCGCCTCCTACCTTTCGCAAAGCGCCAAAGCCGCGCGCGAGAGCCGTGAGGAACTCAAGCGCCTCAAAAGCCGCGCGTTTGGCGGTTCGTTCGGCGTTTTGGATGCCCTGGTCACCGCCATCGACAACAAAGACCATTACACGCGCCATCACTCCGAAGAAGTGACGTATCTGTCGCTTTTGGTGGGCCGCGAACTCGGTTACAGCGCGGAAATGCTCCAGGCGGTTCGCATCAGTGGCCTCTTGCACGATGTCGGTAAAATCGCCGTTCCCGACGACATTTTGCGTCACCCTGGCAAGCTGGGCCGCGAAGAATGGGAAATCATGCAGCAGCATCCGGTTTTCGGCGCGCTGATCGTGAAAGACGTGCCTAATTTAGAAATCGTGCTGGAAGGCATTCGCTACCATCACGAAAAATGGGATGGAAACGGCTACCCCGATAAATTGGCGGGCGAGAACATCCCCGAAATGGGCCGTTTGCTGACGCTGGCCGACTGCTATTCGGCGCTCACCACGGATCGGCCCTATCGCAAGGGCTGGAAACCCGAAGCCGCGCTCGAAGAAATCGAGCGCTGCAAAGGCACGCAATACGACCCGCGCCTCTGCGATGCCTTTCTCACCGTGATGCGCCGCGAACTTCTGGCGCAAGTCGAGAACGAGGAAAAAGATGAATACGCTACGCGCATTGCCCAGACGTTCGGCGATGCCATCGCGCCCGAAAGCGCTGTTGTGACTGCGCCCGAAACTGCGACCGTTTGAGATGACGCAAAAAAGCGGGGCTTGCGCCCTCTTCCAATCGACAGAACTTCAAGATTGGAAGAGGGCGCAAGCCCCGCTTTTTCAGTTTGTCAACGCGCCTCAAGACGCCAATTTCCCGCGCGCCGACTGCATTTTGGCCATGAACTCGGCGGGCGGCGCGAACCCAGAAAGAACATCGAGCGGTTTGCCGCTGCTCTGCGCGAAAATAATGGTGGGATAGCCCGTCACGCCGTAAGCGCCCGCGACATCGGGTCGTTTTTCGGCGTTGATTTTAATCGAAACCCAGTTTTTCGATTCGCTCACCACGCTCTGATCGGGAAAAACCTGGCGGTCGAGTTCTTTGCACCAGCCGCACCAATCGGTGTAAAACGAAACCATAATCGGCTTCTTTTCGGCCCGCGCGCGCTGCATGGCGCCTTCAAAACTGTCTTCCCAGGCGATTTTTTGGTTCGTGGCTTCAATTGGAGCCAGGCCCGAAGCGCCCGCGACAGGCGCGGGTTTCGAAGTGGAAACCGGAGGTATCGTGCGGCTCGAATTGGCGGCGATACCAACCGCGCCGACCAAAGCCCACACGAAAAGGCCGCCGAAAAGCCAGGGACGGGCAGCTCGGCTGCGCTCAGGACGATTTGGCGCGTTGTGCTGCGGTGTGTTTTGCATTGCGGGGGAGGACGAATGGCCCGTGCCACGCGTTTCATTTGGCGGCGGCGATCAATTCGCGCGCGAACTCCAAAACCTGCGCCGCGTGTCCTGGCGGCGCCACATCTTCCCAGATCTGGCGCACGATGCCCTCACCATCGACGAAATAAGTGGTGCGCGCCACTTTGGTCACCGGCTTTCCATACATTTTCGCCTCATAAATGAGGCCCCAGGCGCCGATGACTTCGCGTTTTTCATCGCAGAGCAGGGGGAAGGGAATTTCCTGTTTTTTGATGAAATCGCGGTGCGATTTCACGCCGTCGCGCGAAAGTCCCAGCACCTCGACGCCGATGTCGCGAAACTGCAAATACAAATCACGAAACTGGCACACCTCGACCGTGCAGCCTGGCGTGTCATCGCGCGGATAAACGAACAAAACGAAGGGCTGGCCCTGGAGCGTCGCGAGCGAAGCGTCGCCCTGAGCGCCGCGAAAATTAATCAGAGGCAGGGAAAAAGGGGGAAGAGGTTGGCCAAGTTCGGGTTTCATGGCGTGAAGTGTGACAGCGCAGCGCCTCCGTTTCCCTACTCATAATTGGAAACACGGTCTAAACTGAGCGCAGCTGCATCTTCATTATGGCCGAAAAACCTACTCAAATCGCCCCCGCTTCGCCTCCAGACCTCATTGAAAGCGCGCCCGATGAACGCCGCGTCGAGGCGCGCGCCGAACTGCGCGCCGCGCGCCGCGCCGGAATGCGCTGGCGCCGAACTTCGCGCTGGCTGGGCCTGGGCATTTTCGTTTTCGGCGCGATTTTGCTGCTTTTCGTCTTCAAACAGGCGCTCGACGGATTCGAGGGCTTCGCCGACGCGGGGCGCATCAATTCGCAGTTCAATTCCATGGCAGGCGACACTCTGGCTTCATCCATTCAGGCGATTGCCGCCGTTTTGATCAAAGAAGTGGGACGAGTGCTCTACCTGCTGATTCTGGGTTTCGTCGCCTCGGCCATCGCCGCGCGCGGCATCCAGTTTTTCGCCGCCTCCGAAGCCGTCATCGATGAAGCGGTTTTGCCCGAAGAGTAAGAATCTGTCTTAATTGGCTCTTTAACTCCTGGCATTCAACACAGAGAACACAAAGAAACAGAGGTGACAGAGGTGGAGGGAGAATATTTATAAACCCTCTGTCCCTCTCTGCTTCTTTGTGTTCTCTGTGTTGAATGCGAGCGGGCAATGACGGCACGAAAGCGGTTTTGGAGCGTCTTTTCGCGGCCCCCGATGAAAATTCTCCACACCGCCGACTGGC
>JAUJNG010000005.1:0-146742 GCA_030448265.1 Abditibacterium sp. | reverse complement strand
TTTTGGAGCGTCTTTTCGCGGCCCCCGATGAAAATTCTCCACACCGCCGACTGGCACATGAACACCACGCTGGGACGCCAGGATTTGAGCGCCCCCATCGTGGCCGCACTGGAAAGAATCGCGCAATATCTCGAAGAATACGCCGTCGATGTTTTGGTGGTGGCGGGCGATTTGTTTTCCGAGCGTTCGCGCGACGAGGGAATGCGCGAGGCGATTTCGCAAATCCACCGCATTTTCGGGCCGTTCGTGGCGCGCGGCGGGACGATTCTGGCCATCGCCGGCAACCACGATTCCGAACTGCGCTTCGAAACCCTGCGCGACGCGCTCCGCCTCGGCGCCGGCGACGCCCAGGGCCGTTTCATCCTCTCCGCCAACCCGCAATTCCTCGTTTTGCCCGCCAAAAGCGGCCCCGACGTGCAATTCGCGCTATTGCCGTTCCCGACGCCGCGCTGCTACCTGCCAAGCACCACATTTTCGAGTCTTGAAGAGAAAAACCGCCTCGTCCAGACCGGTTTCGCGGGCGCGTTGGAGAAGATGCGCGAAAACCAGCTCGACCCTGCGCTTCCCGCCGTTTTGGTGTCGCACGTTCACGTTCGCGGCGCGCAGAGTCACAGCCTCTACAAAATCTCCGAAAGCGACGACGTGGTGTTCGAGCCGTCGCACATCCCGCTCGACTGGGCCTACGCCGCTTACGGCCACATTCACAAACCTGGCGAAGCCGTCGCGGGCGCGCCCCACGTTCGTTATTCCGGCAGCGTGGTGCCGCTCGATGCCGCCGAACGCTTCGATGAAAAGGGCGTGGTGCTGCTCGAAATCGGGCCGCGCGGCGAGCGCGAAATGCAGATTCTGCCGCTTCCGCGCCTGCCGCTCTATCAGATCACCCTCGATTTTTGCGCCAATTCGCCCGAAACCGAACTCGCCAGATGGCGCGAAGCCATTCCCGACGCTGGCCACGCGCTTGTCCATTACACCGTGCGCTTCCAGCCGCAACACCATTCCGGCGCCGCGCTGCGCGCCGAAGTCGAAAAGCTGTTTCCGCGCTGGTATGGCCGCGCCGAGGAAAAAGTGGGTGTCGAACTGGCGCCACGCCCGCTCGAAATTGCCTCGGAAAGCGAATCGACCAACCCGCTTTCGGGCGAGGTGCCCTCCATCGTGCGCGCCTATTTGCGCCAGCGCCTCGAACCCCATGCCGACCGCGACGCCATTTTAAATCTCGCCGAAGAACTCCTGGCAAAATAGAGGCGAGAAACAAGAGGCGAGAATTCACTCACCTCTCGCCTCTCCAAATGCTTCCCATTCAAATCACGCTCGAAGGTTTCATGAGCTACCGCGACGCCGCGACGCTTTCGTTTGAAGGCGCGTCGCTGTGGATGCTGTCGGGCGGCAACGGTGCGGGCAAATCGACGGTCTTTGACGCAATGAGATGGACGCTTTTCGGTCGTCATCGCGGCGGCGGGCAGGGCCACGAAGCGCTCATTCATCACGCCAAAACCAAACTCCGCGTCGCCTTCGATCTCGAAGTCTCCTCTGGCCGCTTTCGATTGATGCGAACGCTGTCGCGCGGCGGGAAATCGACCTGGCAGATCGAAAGGTTGAACGGCGAAACGACGGAAAAAGTGCCGGAAACTGACGGGCGCGACGGCTACAATCGCTGGCTGAGCGAAAACCTGGGTCTGAGCGACGAAACTTTTGGCGCGGCGTTCTACCTCGCGCAGGGGCGCGGCGACGCGATTTTGAACGCCCGCCCCGAAGAACGCTACGAAATGCTCGCCGAAATCGTCGATTTATCGGCCTTTCAGCGCCTCCACGAAAGCGCCAAAACGCGCGCAATTGAACTCGAAAGCGAAGCGCGTGCGGGCCGTGCCCAGTGGGAATCGGCGCCCGACATCGACCCAGCGCAAATTGAACTTCTGGCGGGAAAACTGGCGCAAATCGAGGCGCAAATCGAAGCGAATCGGAGTCGCCGCGAGGAACTGGCGCGTTTGCAACCTTGGGCGTCGCAATGGCAGCATTTGGAATCTGCGCGCCGCGAAAACGCTCAGTTTCTGGAGAAGGCGCGCGGAATTTTGGAAGATGGGGCGCAAATCGAGCGCGATTTCGCTCGTCTGGGCGAACTCGAAACCCTCCTGCCACCGCTTCAAAACTGGCTCGACGGGCGCGAGCGCGCGGCGCAAAACGAGTCGCAAATCGAGAGATTGAAGCGCGATTGTGAGTCGGCGCAGCAAAAATTGATCGAAGCAAAAAGCGAATGGGAAAACGCCGCCGCGCGCCGCGACGCGGGCGAAACTGAACTGCGGGCGCGGGAAAACGAGCGTGTGCAAGCGCTGTCGCGGTTGCAGGAACTGGCGCCGTCGCTTGCCGAAATCGCGCAACTCGAAAAATGGCGCGGCGAAACGCGGGAGTTGGAAGGTCAACTTCGAAAATTCCCTAACGATCTGGCCGCGCAAAAAACGGCGCTGGAAGGGAGAATCGCGCAGGCGAACGCGCAAACGGTGGCGCTGGCGATTTTAGGACGCTTTTCGCGCGCACGCGGCGATTGGCACAGCGCGCAGTCGCACATTGGGGCGGCGCAAAAGCAAAAAATCGAACTCAAAACCGCGCGTCCCGCCGCCGAAATCACGTCGCAAAAGTGCGAAATCGCGGCGCAAAAGAGTCGTGAGGATGCGCTGGTCGCGGCGCAAACGCTGGCGGCGGCAAGTGCGCGCCGTCTCGATGTCGAAAAAGCCATCGAACGTTTCGAAAAAGTCAAGGGCGAAGCGAACTGCCATTTCTGCGGCCAGAAACTCACGCCGCAACACGCGCAAAGCGAAGCCGCGCGGTTACAACAGGCACTTGAGACAGTGCGAAATGAGGAAGAAGCCGCTCAAAATGCGCGCGACGCGGCGCAACTCGCCGCCAAAAGCGCGCAAAGTGAAGCGAAAGCGGCTCAATCGGGCTTGCAAAATCTGCAATTAGCGCTTCAAAAGGTCGAAAACGAACTCGATAACGTTGAAAAATCGCGCGAGGTCGCGGCGCGAAGCGGCGCCGAGGCGCTACGCGAATTGCCGGACGATTTCGCCGCGCATTTCGACGGCCAGTCTTCGACCCATTGGGATGAAGCGCGCGTTGCGGCGGCGCTGCGAAACGATTTCCCAACCGCAAACGCCTTAGATGCGCTGCGCGCCGCCATCGAGCCGCTCGCGCAGTGGCAAAACGAGGCGAAAATCGCCGCGCAAAACCTCGCGGCGCGCGAGAAAATCGCGGCACGCCTGGAAGCCATCGCGGAGCAAATCGAGCCGCTTCTGGCGCGCTATGACGAGGCTCTGGCGCGGCGCATTCGGGCCGAAGAAAACGAATTGCAGCGCGCGCTGCAAACTGCGGCGGCGAGTCTGGAAAGCCTCCAGACGGAGCAGCGCGACGCCGCGCGCGAGGTGGAGCGCGCGCAACTCTCGCTCGAAAGCGCGCGCGCCGAAGTTGCGGCGCTGCAAAATCAACTCGCCGCGCTGGGCGCGACCCAAATCGAAATCGAGCGCGCTTTGCAGCTTCAGCGCGCCGCCGCCAATGCCACACTCCAGACGATTTTCGCGCGCGATTTGGAACCCTTGCGCGCCGATTTCACAGGGTGGGAAAACGAACAATCGCGTCTGCAAATTCTCGATTTGCCGACCCGCGCCGCGCAGCTCCGCGAGGGGCGTGAACGCATCGCCGCGCTGCAAAGTGAAGCGCAGGCAATCGAATTATCGCTGCAAAACGTGCCCGATGCGGCGCGGCGCGCGCCGCAGGAACTGGAAAGCGAGGCCGACGAACTACGCCAGCAAAGCGAGGGCAGGGAAGAAGAGCGGCGCGCGCTCCAACTCGAAATCGCGGGTTTGGAGCGAGCGAGCGCCGAAAAAGCGCGTCTGCAAAACGCCCTTGTGGAAGCCGAAACGCGGGCGCGCCAGCACAAAACGCTTGCCGAACTGCTGGGGCCGCGCCAGTTGCAGCGTCATTTGCTGCGCGAGGCGGAAAACGGCATCGTGGATGAGGCGAATGGCGTTTTGGATCGCATTTCGAGCGGGACACTGCGCCTCGAACTGCGCGCCGATGACGACGACATCGCCGGAGCGCGCAAAGGGCCGCCCAAAGTGCTCGATGTGGCGGTGTTGCAAAGCGGCGGCGACTCTCCATCTCCCGCGATGCTGCCCGCGTTTTTGAGCGGCTCGCAGCGCTTTCGGGTTGCCGTGGCGCTCGCGCTGGGCATCGGGCGCTACGCCACGCGCGGCGCGGGGCACGGGCGGCTCGAAGCGGTGATTATCGACGAGGGCTTCGGCAGTCTCGATAAAATCGGGCGCGGCGAGATGATCGACGAACTCAAGGCGCTGGGCGAGGAGTTGCGGCGCGTGATTCTGGTGTCGCATCAGGAAGAGTTTGCCGAGGCGTTTCCCAATCGCTATCTCATCGAACACGACGGAAGCGCTTCGACGGCGCGATTGATGGTGAGTTGAACCCCCAGACCGTTGCATGAAATCTTTCACCGCAGAGACAGAGGCGCAGAGAATGGAGAGGGAGAATCGCTAAACAATAGCTTCCTGCCTTTCGTTTTTCTTTTTCCTCTCTGTGTCTCTGCGGTGAAAAATCTTCTCCTGCGATAACGACTGGACTTGGTCTCGATTGACGTAATCTATCTCCTATGCGGCCAGAACCAACAGTGCAAGACATTTTCGGCGAATATCCCTACGCCACCCTGGTGGAAGAAGTCCGTGATTTCGCCATTTTTCTGCTTGACCTGCAGGGCCGCATCGTCTCGTGGAACGTGGGCGCGGCTGATTTTCGGCTATGAAAGGGAGGAGATCGTGGGCCAGGCCAGCGACCTTCTCTTTGTGCCCGAAGACCGGCGAAACGGAGTGCCGCAGCGCGAATTGGAGCAGGCCGTGCGCGAGGGCCGCTCCGAAGATACGCGCTGGCACCAGAGAAAAGACGGCAGTCGTTTTTGGGCCAACGGCGTCACCACGGCTTTTTATGATGATGACGGAAAGTTGTGCGGTTTTTCCAAAGTCGCGCGCGACGACACGGCGCGCAAGCAAAGCGAAGACGATTTGCGCCAGAGCCAGGAGCGTTTCGAACTTGTGGCGCGCCACCAACGACGCGGTGTGGGACTGGAATCTGGTCGCCGATCAGGTGTGGTGGAATCGCAATATCGAGTCGATTTTCGGCTACGCGCCCGCTGCGGTGAATCATTCGCCGTCGTGGTGGAAAGACCGCCTGCATCCCAACGACCGCGAGCGCGTGATCGAGAGCATTGAAGAGGCCATCGCGCGCGGCGAGCAAATCTGGTCGTGCGAATACGCTTTCGCGCGCGCCGACGGTTCGTTCGCCTCGGTTCTGGACAGGGGCTACGCGCTTTACGATGCGGTGGGCGCTCCGCTGCGGATGCTGGGCGCGATGACGGATGTGTCGGAGCGCAAAAACCTCGAAGAACAGCGCCAGATTTTCGAGCGGCTCGCCCACAACAGCCCCGATTTCATCGGCATTTCGGATTTGGCGGGCAAGGTGATTTACATCAATCCTGCGGCGCTGCAACTGGTCGGACTGGCGGATTTGGAGGCGGCAAAACGGGTTGCGGTCGCCGATTTTTTGTTTCCCGAAGACCAGGAATTCATTCTGGGCGAGTTTTTCGGGCGCGTGATGCGCGAGGGCGAAGGCACCACCGAAATCCGCTTTCGCCATTTCGAGAGCGGCGCCGCGATCTGGATGACTTATCTGGTGTTCGTGGTGCGCGATGCACAGGGGCGGCCCCTGGCGCTGGCCACGGTGAGCCGCGACATTTCGGCGCGCAAACGGGCCGAAGCCGAGCGCGAAGAACTGCTGCAGAGGCTGAAATTCGAGCGCGAGCGGCTCAGCGCGGTTTTTCAGGGCGCTCCGGCTTTTGTCGCGATTTTGCGCGGCCCCCAGCACGTTTTCGAACTCGCCAATCCCGCCTATTACGGACTCGTGGGGCACCGCGACATCATCGGCAAACCTTTGCTCGAAGCGCTTCCCGAAATCGAGGGGCAGGGTTTTGTGGAGCTGCTCGATGGCGTGGTTGGTTCCGGCCAGCCCTACGAAGGCCGCGAGATGCCGGTCAGGCTGCAACGCGAGATGAATGGCCCCATCGAAGAGCGTTTCGTCGATTTGCTTTACCAGCCGCTCCTCGAAGCCGACGGCACGATTTCGGGCGTTTTTTCTCATGGCGTGGACATCACCGACCAGGTGCGCGCGCGGCGTAGCGCCGAAGAAGCCAACCGCGTCAAAGACGAGTTTCTCGCCACCCTCTCGCACGAACTTCGCACGCCGCTCGCCGCCATCATGGGCTGGGCCAACATTCTGCAGGACGGGCAGGTCACTTCCGCAGAACTTGCGCGCGGTCTGAACACCATCGAACGCAACGCGCGCGCGCAGGCCCAGCTCATCGAAGATATCCTCGATGTTTCGCGCGTCATCACCGGCAAACTGCGCCTCGACGTGCAGCCCGTCGATGTGGCGGGCGTCATCGAAGAAGCGGTCAACACCGTTCTGCCCGCAGTGCAGGCCAAAGACCTGCGTTTACAGCGCGTTCTCGATGCGGGCGCGAGCCTGGTGGCGGGCGATCCGGCGCGCTTGCAGCAAATCGTGTGGAATCTGCTTTCCAACGCCATTAAATTCACTCCCCGAGGCGGGCGGGTGCAAATCCGCCTGGAACGCATCAATTCGCACGTCGAAATCGTGGTTTCCGACACCGGAGCGGGCATCGCGCCCGAAGTTTTGCTCCACGTTTTCGACCGTTTCCGCCAGGCCGATTCGAGTTCGACGCGCTCCCACGGCGGCCTGGGTCTGGGTCTGGCCATCGTGCGCCATCTGGTCGAACTGCACGGCGGAAGCGTGGAAGCGCACTCCAAAGGTTTGGGAAAAGGCGCGGTTTTTACCGTGAAACTGCCGCTTGTCGCGCTGCGCTCGCTCCATGTGGACGAGGGCGAAACGGAGCCGCAAGTGCATCCCACTGGCGGCTGCGAAACGGTGGCGGACGACGGCTTGCGCCTCCATGGCATCCACGTTCTGGTAGTGGACGATCAGGAAGACACCCGACTTTTTCTGTCGATTGTGCTGCAAAAGTGCGGCGCGCGCGTCACGGCGGTGGCGACGGCGCGCGAAGCCCTGACCGCGCTGGAGGAACTGCGGCCCGACGTGCTGCTCAGCGACATCGGAATGCCCGAAGAAGACGGATTTTGGCTCATCAAACGGGCGCGCGCGCTGCCTCCCGAACGCGGCGGACAAACCCCTGCGGCGGCCCTCACCGCCTTTGCGCGCGTCGAAGACCGCGTGCGGGCGCTGCGTTCGGGCTTTCAAATTCACCTTCAAACCCGTCGAACCGCTCGAACTGGCAACGGTTATGGCGACTCTGGCCGGACGCCGCGACGAAGAGTGAAGCGGGGCGTTTTCTGGGCACAAATTGGCAAGAGACAGGGCAGAAACCGCGCTCGAAGCGGGTAACCACATTTTGAAGACGGACGGAAGTTAAATCAGGGATGCAACAATATCAACTTGCATCGGGATTCGGGTGCGGAGTTCGACTTCAACCGTGCGCCACAACTCATCGGGTTGGTCGCGCGCGTAAACGTTGGGAAAGCGCAGGATTTCCCAACCCCATTCCCGCAAAACGAAATCGCGGTTGGCGTCGTAATCCTGCCGGTCGTCGTGCGAGTTGCCGTCAAGTTCGATAATCAGCTTGGCCGCGATACAGGCAAAATCGGCGACATACGGCCCAATCGGATGTTGGCGGCGAAAGTGATAACCGCTCATTTTGTGGGCGCGCAGGATGTCCCACAAATTCTTCTCGTAAATCGTCTGCTCGCGGCGCAAGCGCCGTGCTAACTGGATTTTCCTGGGCGGGATTTCGGAAGACATAAGAGTCACCTCAGAGTTTGGGGAGTTGGGTTATGACCGGTTCCCTCTCCCGCTTGCGGGAGAGGGAACCGGTCCTCATTGCGTTAGCTGCTACTTCTACAGAAACTGGTGCCAGTAACGCTCCAGCATCCTTCCAATCTTTTTTTGCTCTTCAGGAAAGACACTACTCATAAATTTAAGAAAATGTGCGATTGCAGCGAGTTGGTATTTATCGAGAAGCGACACCTTACTCATATGATGATCCCACAAATCATCTTTTTTGAAATCGAGATTGTATAACAACCATTGAGTTGATGTGCTCGGTTCTTCTGCATCTAACGCAATCATCATTAAAGCGGGCGTATAGTAGCGGAAACCTTTTGCATCGAGATGCGACAAGTTTTCATAGTAATCCTCGTTATAGAAGCCTCTAAGAAAGTCCTCTGTAAGTGATTCCCAATCGTCAGTTAATTCCTTCAATGGAAGATTTCTGAATTCCACGTTTGTCACGCCTTCTCCATAATTAGACATGACTTTAGCTTGGTTCAGGCTCACTCCATCTTCGATCTTGACACCTTTGAAAGCACTTTTTATTTTCGTTTTGAGTTCCGAAGCGTCCATATTCACTCCACTTTCTTCAAGTTCGCATAAGCCACAATCAGTTTCTTCTTCCCCGCGCCGCCGAAAAACGCGACTTCCACCCATTCCCCCGCGCCGCCCTGCGTCGCCGCCGCGACGATCACGCCTTCGCCCAGACTCGCGTGCGAAACCTTATCGCCGACTTTAAAAGTCGCCGCCACTTCATTCGCCGCGCGCGGCGCGCCGTAACTCGGCGCGCCGTTTGACGACGAACCATTCGAGGGCCGCGACAGCGTGTCCCAGGCCGTCGAGCGCTGCTGCACCAGCCGCGAGCCGCCCGCCGCGATGCCTTCGCGCTTGAGCAGATTGGGGGGGATTTCATCCAAAAATTGCGAGGGCGTCGTGGTTTCGGTTCGCCCGTGCAGGGTGCGCTGCGCGGCGTAGGTCAAAATCGCCCGCCTGCGCGCGCGCGTCAGGCCGACATACATCAGGCGGCGCTCTTCTTCGAGGTCTTCGGGCGTCGCGTTTTCGCCGAAAACTGCGCGCGCGTGCGGCAAAAGCCCCTGCTCCAGCCCCGACAGAAACACAACGGGAAATTCCAGCCCCTTGGCGGCGTGCAGGGTCATCAAAGTCACGGCGTCGTCGCTCGCGGCGTCTTTGTCGGTGCCGCCTTCGAGCGCGGTTTCTGAGAGGAATTGACCCAATCGCAAGGGGTCGTCTTCGGCCCACACGTCGCTGCTTTCGCCGTCTTCGCCGATTTCTTCGGCGAGCCTGAGATCGAAGGCTTCGGCGGCGCGCACGAACTCTTCGACGTTGGCGACGCGATCCACGCTTTCGTCGCCGCGCTCGCGGTCGAGATAATCGAGAAGCTGCGTCCGCTCCAGAATTTTTTCGACCAGATCGGCCAGCGTCCCGACCGCGCGCGCATCGGTCATCAGTTGCATCAAAAGTCGCTGCAACGGCTCGACTTTGCGCGACACGGCGGGCGTGAGCGATTTTTCCAGACTGCCGCCCAGCAAAACCGAGCCGATGGAGCGTTCGCCCATGTCGGCGAAATCGCTCAATTTCTTGATGGTGGCGGCGCCGATGCCGCGCGGCGGCACGTTGATGAGGCGAATGGCGCTCACGTTGTCGTCGGGATTGTAGAGGAATTTGAGATAGGCGAGGACATCGCGGATTTCGCGGCGCTCGTAAAAACGCTGCGTCCCGACCAGGCGGAGCGGCACGCGCGCGCGCAAAAACGCTTCTTCAAAAGGCCGCGATTGGGCGTTGATGCGGCACAAAATGGCGAAATCTTTCAAATCGAGTTGGTGTTCGCGTCGTAGCTGCTCGATTTGACGCACGACGTAGAGGGCTTCTTCGGGGGCGTTGAGCGCGCCGTGAACGACCAACTTTTCGCCGCCACTTTCCTCTGTCCAGAGTCGTTTGGCGGCGCGCCCGAAGTTGTTGGCGATCACACCATGCGCTGCATCTAAAATGTTTTGCGTGGAGCGATAATTCTGCTCCAAACGCACGATTTGCGCGTCGGGATAGAGCTTTTCAAAGTCGAGAATGATTTTGACATCGGCGCCGCGCCAGGCGTAAATCGAGTTGTGAACCAGAACCCCATTCGCCGCGAAATTACGAACTGTTTCAACTTCTAAATCATAAACCAAGCCATCATAGTCTTCTTCGGTGATATTTGTGATTTGTGCTTCTACAACTCGCTTTCTTTTGATAACTGGAACACTCATTCCAACTCTCAAATCAACAGTAGGCATAAACCGAAATGATTTGTCCCATCCAAGTGTTGCAAAGCGCTCTATTTCTAATCCACCGCCTGACTGAGCAACTTGTTGGGCGATTTCCTCCGCACAATCGAGATCACTTTGCCATTGAGGTTGGCGCTCTGCACCAGAAATACAGTGTTCAGGTTTGCTCTTTTTTTCTAACTGGTCATCAAACGCTGTCAATACCACCGAATCTTTTTTGGGTTTGTCTCCACGCCAATAAGCAAAGCAAATGTGGTTAGGCGTAGCGCGGAATTGATGGCCAGAATCAGTTGAAACACACAACATCGGGCCACAATAATTGTTGGACTTAACTTCTTTAACCGTGTAATGACGAACGCCGGCTTGCCCAGCGCCGCTGCGAATTCTATCACCCGCAACCACATCTTCAATTCTTTTTACACATTCTTCATAGGTATCTGGGGCTGCAATTTGAACTGTTGTTCCCGCCGCCAAACATTGGTCGTCGTCGCCCACGACGCAGATGTTGCGGTGTTTGCCGGCCAGAAGGCGCGCCCACTGAAACTGCGCTTCGTTGACATCCTGAAACTCGTCGATCAAAACGTGTTGAAAGCGGTCGCTCCAGTGTTCGAGCGATTCGGGGCTTTGCTGCAACAGTCGCACCGCTTCACTCAGCAAATCATCGAAATCGAGCGCCGAGGCCGCGCGCAGTCGCTCCTGATACCGTCCGTAAAGCGAGGCGTAAACCTTTTCGTGCGGTTTGGTGGCCTCTTGCGCGACGGTTTCGGGGCTTTTCAAGGCGTTTTTGGCGTCGGAAATGCGGCCCATGACGCGAGGCGCCGGAAACCTTTCGGAGTCGATGTTGAGTTCCTTGAGAATGTCTTTCATCAAGCGAACCTGATCGTCGGCGTCGAAAATGGCGAAGCGCGGGTTGAGTCCGATGCGCTCGCCGTGAATGCGGAGCATTTTGGCGCACAGCGCGTGAAACGTCCCCAGCCACATCCGTTTGGCCGCCGGCCCGATGAGGGTTTCCAAGCGCTCGCGCATTTCGCGGGCGGCTTTGTTGGTGAAGGTGACCGCCAGAATGCGCCCCGTCGGGACGCCGCCCTCGTTAATCAGATAGGCGATGCGATGGGTGAGGGTGCGGGTTTTTCCCGATCCGGCGCCCGCGAAAATGAGGAGCGGGCCGTCGGCGTGCGTGACGGCCTGGCGCTGGGGTTCGTTGAGGGCGGAGAGTAAGTCCATTGAGTGGGAGTTTACGGCGAATGAATTCGCAGCCAGAAAAAGGTGTCAACCTTCGTTGACACAACACCTGCAACGTGTCGGCGCAGGCCGACACCTTTTTCTGGCTGCGAATTCATTCGCCGAAAAAGCGGAAGAGAAATTCTCTTCCGCTTTGAATTAGGGCGATTTTAAGCGCGTTATTCGGGAACCGGAACCGGCGAATCGCCACCGCTTTCGGGAACGGGAACCGGCGATTCATCGAAGCGGCGCGCGGGGGCGCTGGGCGTGGTGTCGCGCACGCGCTCGCGGCGACGGCGGCGCGGAGTGGGGCTGGAATCACCGGAATTGTCGCGGGTTTCGAGGCGCGGTGCGGGCGCGTCATCCGAATCGTCGCGCGCACGGCCCGTTTCGGTGCTGGGGTTCTGGCGCGAGGCGGCTTCGCGTGTTGAAGTGGGACTCGAATCGGCTCTGCGCGTGCGGCGGCGCCGTTCGACGCGCGGTTCGCTCCTTTCGGTGTCCTCCGTCACGCGGCGACGGCGTTTGCGGCGGCGCGGACGGTTTTCGTCGGAACTTGAAGCGTCGTCCGAGACGGACTCGCGGCGCGTGATGCTGGGACTGTCGTCGGAACTGGACGCGGCGGGCGCGCTCACCCGTGGCGACGGATCGCTGGGCGCCGACGGCACGCGTCGGGGAGCACTCGAAGGGTCGCGCTCCAGCGAGGAAATCGGGGGCAGGGCGCGGTCGTCTTCGGGATCGGCGGGCAGGATTTCTACATCGACGCGCGCGCTGTCTTTGCTGGGCGCGGTTTCCGGCTTCGCGGGGGCAATCAAGACTTTGGGCAGCGGAGCGGGCGCGTCGTCGCTGTTTTGGATGTTCTGCTTCAAACCCGCGCCTTTGGGGCCGAAAAGATGAGAACTCAGCACATAGCGGCCAAAGGCGTAGGAACCGAAGGCCAACCCGCCCAGCAAAGCGATGGTGAAAAGGCCGCGAGAAAGAAATTGCATGATGGTAAAACGCTGTTTTCCTGGTCTCCCTTGTCGCTTTGGAACAGGAAGAACGAGGTGTCTATAACATTTTAAGGTGTGTCTCAATCCATGTGCATCAATTCGCTCGACTAAAGTCGGCGCTATGGGCGCTGCGCGCTAACTTTCGGCCTGCGCCGAAAAGAGCAGTTTGGTTCCCGCGCAGGCGCGAAGTTGGCTGCAGGCCGGACAGCGCCGACTTCAGTCGAGCGACTCTATAAGGCTAACGCAGCGTCAAAGACATGGGCGAATGCGCTCTCAATCGCGTGAAGTTGTGTCAGCTACATCTTGGGAGGTTAAAATCTTTCTTGAATTTTTGTGGGAGATCCCGATTTATGGCCGTCACTTTCGATTTCGGACAATGCGCCGCCTGCGGCGACAACAACTCCAAAACCCTGCAACAATGCCGTTCCTGCGGCGCCGCGCTGCCCTGGGCGAAGAACGTCAAGGCCCCTGCCTCGAATTTCGCCGCGCCTGGCGCGCCGCCGAGCAATCCAGGGCCGCAAAACGCGCCCACCAAGCCAAAAATCGGTTTGGGCGACATCGCCTACGGGCCGATGGTCGTGCAGCTGTTGGGTGGCTTTCTGTTCGTGGCGGGCGTTTTTTTGTGGTGCGGCAACGTATTTCGCTTTTTTCCGACCTTTCCGTTTGTCGGCTACATCACCGCCATCATCGGCGGCGCCATCTGGCGCTTCGGCGCGGAGATGGATTAGGCGCCTCGCGCGGCGCATGAAAATCGCTTTTGACGCCACCGCGCTTTATGGACGCTTCGGCGGCATCGAGAACGCGCTGTGGCACACGTTTTCCCACCTGCGCGCGCTCGACCGCGAAAACCAATATCTGGTTTTCGTGCCGCGCGACGCGCCCGATCCGCCGTCGCCGCACAATCCGCGCTGGGAGTGGCGCCGCCTGCCTTTCGAGGGAGCCGATAAAGCGCGGCGCATCTTCTGGCAGCAAATCGAGCTTCCCCTGGCGCTTCAACGCGAAAAATGCGACCTGCTGCACGCCTGGAACTACGTCGCGCCGCTCGCCTGTCCGGTTCCCTTTGTTCTCACCGTTCAAGATCTGATTGCGCTCAATCGTCCGCGCTTCGCGGCGCGCTTCAACCGTTTCCATTATCGCGCCGTGATGCCGCGAAGTTTGAAATTGGCGGCGCGCGTCCTCGTCACGACCGACCAAACCCGCCGCGAAGTGCTGCGGCGCGCGCCCGATGCGAGGGTTCGCGTGATTCCGCTTGGCGTCGAGCCGATTTTCATTGAATCGTTGACCGCTAATCACTTCGAATCACTGAGTGCCGATCACTTGATTCAGGTGTCGATGCAATACGACCTGCCGTCGCGCTATTTGCTTTATGTGGGCAACTTCGAACCGAAAAAAAACCTGCCCAACCTTTTGCGCGCGCTCGAAATGCTCCCAGACGCGCCGCCGCTCGTCGTGGCGGGCGGCATCAAACCCTGGGCGGGGTTCGATCAATTGCTGGGCAAAGTGAAGAAAATCGGCTTTGTGCGGCGCGATGAGCTGCCCGCGCTTTACGCGATGTGCGAAGTGTTTTGCTTTCCTTCGCTGGCCGAAGGTTTCGGGCTGCCGGTTTTGGAAGCCCTCGCGTGCGGCGCGCCCGTTCTGGCTTCGACAGCCGTGCCTCTGCCGCATCTCGAAAGCGTGGCGGCGCTGGCCCATCCGCGTTTTCCCCGCTCGATTGCCGAGCATTTGGACGTTTTGTTGAACGCCGAAGCGTCGCCGCAAATAGCTCAATCGCGCCGCGATTACGCGCGCCGGTTCAGTTGGGAAGGCGCGGCGCGTGCCACACTCGATGTCTATCGTGAATTGATGTGAAATAAGCGACTTGAAGTCGCAGCCAACGAAGTAGCCGGCCTTCGCCGACAGCGTAGCAGTCACTTTGTCGGCGAAGGTCTTTTTGAAACGTTCCCTGCGCCCACCGAAACCTTTCTGGCGCGCGAAGTCGAGGCGCTGCGAAAACTGGGTTGGGAGATCGAAATCTGGGCGATGCAGGCCGGCGACGGCGCGCACGCGATTCCATCTCCCTCGCGCGCCCTGAAACTGGCCGGACGGCAGAAATTTCTGGCGGCGCAGGCCACGCTTCTGGCGCCGCAGCTTCGACTGCAAAACATTTCTCACCTTCACGCGACCTGGGCCAATCACATCGCGGACTTGGCCCATCTCGCGGCGCAAAAGACGGAGCGGAGTTGGAGTTTCGCGGCCCACGCCCGCGATTTGTGGGTCGAGGGCGGCGATTTGAAAGGGAAACTCCAAAACGCGAAATTCGGCGCGGTCTGCACGCGCGCGGGCGAAGAGGAACTCCGCAAACACGGCGAGAACGTGATCTACGCGCCGCACGGCCTGCCGCTCGACAAGTTTCCCTTTCAGCCCTGGCAAAAGGCGCGCAAGCTGCGCGTAGTGGGCGTGGGACGTCTGGTCGAGAAAAAAGGCTGGATGGATTTGGTGGCGGCGGTGGGCATCGCCCAGCGCTATGGCACGGCGGTTTCGGCCCAGATTATCGGCGAAGGGCCGTTGCGCGGCCTGCTGGAGCGACAAATCGCCGGTCAGGGCCTGAGCGACTCGATTCAACTGCGCGGCGCCCTGCCGGAGGACGAAGTGATTGCCGCGATGCAAGGGGCCAACTGCTTCGTTTTGCCTTCGCGCCGCGCCTCAGACGGCGACCGCGATGGCCTTCCCAACGTGCTGCTCGAAGCCGCCGCGCTGGGTTTGCCGCTCGTCACCTCCGATAGCGAAGGCGCCCGCGATTTCGTGGACGAGGACACCGCCTGGCTGTTTCCCTCCTCCGACGCGATGGCTTTGGCCACGGCGCTGGGCAACGTCGTGTCGCGCCCCGAAAAGACCCTCGAACTCTGCCACGCCGCGCGTGAGCGCGTGGAAAACGAGTTCGATGTCAACCGCAATGTCGAGATTCTGGTGCGAGCCTTCACAGGAGGGAGGAGGGAGGAGAGAAGTGGGGAGGAGTGATAGCTTCGACCTCCCTCCTCCCTCCTACTCACCTCCTACTCAGGATGCCGCACGCCGCGCGTGTTTTCGAAGATGTAATCGACGACTTCGGCGGGGTCGTCGCAGAGGTGAATCAAATCGAGATCGGCGGGCAAAATTGTGCCGTGTTGGACTAAGGTGGCGCGCATCCACTCGATCAGGCCCGCCCAGTAGGAACTGCCGTAAACCACGACGGGGAAGTTTTGGATTTTGTGGGTTTGAACCAGTGTTAAAGCCTCGAAAAATTCGTCGAGGGTGCCGAAACCGCCAGGGAAAATTACGAAGGCCGAAGCGTATTTGACGAAATTGGTTTTGCGGCAGAAAAAATAGCGGAAATTCATGCCGACATCGACATAAGGATTAAGCCCCTGCTCGAAGGGCAGTTCGATGTTGAGGCCGACCGAAAGTTTCTCGCCCGCTTCCTGTCCGTCGCGCGCGCCTCGGTTGCCGGCTTCCATGATGCCAGGCCCGCCACCGGTGATGATGGCCCAGCCGCCTTTGGCGAGGCGCCGCGAGACTTCCTGCGCCGCCTGATAATACGGGCTGTCTTCGCTCAAACGCGCCGAGCCGAAAACCGCGACGGCGGGGCCGACTTTGCTCATCAGTTCAAAGGAGTGGACGAATTCGGATTGGATTCGCAGAATGCGCCAGGTGTCGCTTTCGGTGAAATGCTCCTGTAGCGCCGTGGGCTTGCCAGGGTTGAGCAGGGCGAAATCGTCGGTTTTTTTGGCGGCTTCCTTGGCTTTGCGAGTGCTGATTTCGATGTTGGAGTTGGGCAGGGCGTGCGTTTCGCCGTTGTTGCGCCGCGTTTTGCGGCGCTCGGCTTTGGGTTCTTGGGACATGGGAGGAAGTGTAGCGACCAGCAAAGTTTGGGTTCTCAAACAAAAAATCCATCGCGCGGGGGCGCGATGGATTTCGAGAGGTTAAATTCACGGTTTCAAGGCGCGGTAGTCAGACCCAATTCGCGAATTTTGGCGAGCATCTCGGCGCCATGCGATTGGACGTTGACATCCGTGTCGATGTAGCGCACGATGCCGTTTTTGTCGATGAGAACCGTCATGCGCGAAGGCGCTTCAGTCGCCGTTTGCAGCGCGCCGTAACTCAGGGAAGTTTTGCGGCTTTGGTCGGAGAGAACCGGAAAGATCAGATTCAACCCGCGCGCGAATTTCTCGATAGTGGGCGCGTCGTCGGTCGAAACCGCGATCACCTGCGTGTTCGCTGCGGCCAGCGCCCCAGCGACGTTTTGCAGCGAGGCGAGATGCGATTCGCAGCCGCCGGTGAAGCAGTGCGGGAAAAAGGTGAGCAGCACATTCCTGCGTCCGCGAAACGAGGCCAGAGAAACCGCTTTGCCGCTCGAATCGTTGCCCTCGAACGCGGGCGCACTTCCATTCAAAGCCAGATTGTGGGCCAGAGCGGGCAGGGTTCCCGCCGCGACGGTGCCGGAGATGTCAATGGCCTTTCGGTCAGCGCCCTTTGCAGCGAACGGATGAAATGGGCGCGATTGCGGGCCTTCAGTTCCGGCTCCGTTTCCTTCGCCTGCTGCTCCAAAACCTCAAAATAGTTCCACAGCACACCCGAACGAGGCGCACCGATGGGATTCCCCTGTTCAGGCCCCGCCGTCACCAGACTGAGCCAGTTCCGCTCGACAAGTTCGACAACTTGTTCGTTCTGCCCAGCGTCTCGCAGTTCCTGAAGTTGGCGGGCGAGTCGGCCTATATCGGCTGGAGCGGCTCCATTTTTGGCGCGCTCACGCAAAAGTTGGGCATAGTTAGCGGCGGCTTCAGGGCTGGTGGCGCCCACAGCATTGGCATCAGGCGCGGCGGGTTGCTGAGCGTGGGAAGTAAAAGGCAGCAACGCGACGGCCCCACCGCAAAAAGCGAGGCAGCACAGCGTCGAGGGAATGGAGCGGTGGGAAAAACGTGATTTCACGAAGATTCTTTTGCAGGGCGCAAGAAACAGCCAACCAAAAACGGGAACAGCGCGAAGCCGCTTACGACATATGGAAACCGGTTGCCAGCGACGCAAAAGTAGCGAGGGTTGCGTAGAGGTGGCATACCTTGGAGGTGGGCTGCAAAAGCTGCAACTTCAACTCTCGCCATTAGGATAGGGTTGGGGCCTGCCCCTGTTAAGCCATGTTGGGCAGTTATTTTTTGAGTCCGACTTCAAGCGCCCAGTTCTCGATAAATCTCGGCCATCTTCGCCGCGCTGTCGTCCACATGAAACTTGTTTTCGATGCTGGCGCGCGAGTTCCGGCTCAAATGGGCGCGCAAGGCGGCGTTGCTCAGTAACATGTTTCATCACCGTAAAATAAGGTTGTGTCTCCCGATTCCCCGCCGCCAACTCTTTCCCGCCCCTCGCTCCTGATTTTCCTTTCCGTCGCTCTGCTGGCGGGCGCGGTTCTGGGTTTTGAAGTCGCCCTGACGCGCGTTTTCGCGGTTTTGCTGCGCTACCAGTTCGCCTTTCTGGTGATTTCGCTCGCGCTGTGCGGCCTGGGCCTGGGCGGGCTGTGGGCGCACAAAAAACGCGACCTCGACCTCTCCAACACCGCCGTTTTCTTCGGAATTTCGGCGTCGCTGTCCCTTCTGCTCATCCTGCGCGGCGTCTTCGCGCTTCGGCCCGACCAGTTCTGGCTCGCCGCATTGCTGGTTCTGGTGCCCTTTGGCGCGGGCGGAGCGTTTCTGGCCGCCGTTTTCGCGCGCTACAGCGAGTGGGGCGGAAAACTTTACGCCTACGATCTCGCCGGTGCCGCGCTCGCCGCGCTGTTTAGCGTCGCGCTGATGCAGTGGCTGAGCGCGATTGAAACCTGTCTGCTGTTCGCGGCTCTGGGCGCGGCGGCGGGCGCTCTCGCGGCGCAAAAACGCGCGTTTCCGCTTATTTTGAGCGCGATTTTGCTGCTTCTGGTGCCCTACAACGCGCGATTCGGCCTGTGGAGCGTGCCCAACGTGCCGCCAATGGCCGACCAAAACGGCGCCACTCTCGCGGACAGGGGCGTGACGCAGCCGCTTTTCACCGAACTGGGCGACCCGAAGGCGGAGGCGCGCATCATCGACACGCGCTGGAACGCTTTTGCGCGCACCGATGTGGTCATCGACCCCTCGGCGCCCGATTCCTATCTGCTCTACACCAACGGCAACGTGCCCACCAACATGATGCGCTGGGACGGCAACGGATGGACAATTGCGCCCATCGCCGCTCAATTCCCGCTCTCCGATTGGGTGTTCAAAAGCGCTAACCTGAAGGGCGCCGATGTGCTCTCGATTGGGCCAGGCGGCGGCCTCGACGCTCTCCTGGCGCTGCGACACGGCGCGCGGCGCTTCGACGGCGCCGAAATCAATCCTTCTATCGTCGGTTTGATGAACGAGCCGCGCTACAAAGAATTTAACGGCGGCATTTACGCGCGGCCCGAAATCAACGTCGAAACCGCCGAGGGCCGCGCCTTCGTGCGCGAGGCGGCGCAGAGCGGCAAGCGTTACCGGCTCATTTTCTCCGCGCTCACCAAAACCGCGACGGCAGGATCGGGGACGGCGCTGCTCGAATCGTTCATCTACACCTCCGACGCGCTCGACGATTATTTGAAAGCGCTGGATGACGAGGGGCAGGTCGCCATCGTGGGCGACGCGCCCCTGCTTCTGGCGCGGCTTTTCGCGACGGCAACGGCGCACTTCAAGGCGCAGGGCATGACCGAACGCGAGGCCGGAACCCATCTCGCCGCCGTGTTTTATCCGCCGCCAGGGCCGTATCAGTGGGCGCTCATCGTCAAAAAGACGCCTTTCACGCCCGCCCAGACCGCCCAGATGGCCAGCGACGCCCGCGCCGCGCAGATTGCGCCGCTCTGGCTGCCCTTTCAGCCCACCAGCGCCCAGCTTCCCGACCTTCCCATCGGCTCTCTCGGTGCAGGTTCGTTGTCGCTGAACGGTTTTATCGCGTCGGGCCAGAAAAACGGTTTCAATCTCGCGCCCGCGCCCGACGACCGGCCTTTCGTTCTCGATCTGGGCCGGTTTCAATCTCGCGCCCGCGCCCGACGACCGGCCTTTCGTTCTCGATCTGGGCCTGTCGCCGTTCAGCATCTTTTCTTCCTCGCCCAGTCTGAGCATCTTGCTGGGCCTGAGCGTGGCCGCGACGTTCGGTTTCGCGGCATTTTTGCTGTTTGGGCGCACCAATTTCGGTGCGGGCGCGCGCTCGACGCTCTATTTCCTGGCGCTGGGCCTGGGTTTTATGCTGGTCGAAATCCCGCTCATCCAAAAACTGATTCTGCCGCTCGGCTACCCGACGCTTTCACTCACGGTGATTTTGTTTTCGATTCTGCTCGGCGGCGGCGCGGGCGCGGCCTATTCGCAGCGATTCGAGGCCGAAACCCTGCGCGCGCACGCCCAGAAATGCGCGCTCGGCGTGGCGCTGGGCGCGGTGCTATTCGCCCTTCTTTCCGGTTATTTGAGCGATGCGATGCTCTCGATGCCGCTCGCGCTGCGCTGCGTGGTGGCGGCGATTGTGCTCTTCCCGCTCGGCTTTTTGCTGGGCACGCCGTTTCCGTCGGGTCTGCGCCTGTTTTCGAACCAGAATTCGAATCGCGTGCCGCTGATTTGGGCGCTGAACGGAACGGCGTCGGTCGCCGGTTCGATTGCGGCAGCCATCGGCGCCAAGACGTTCGGGTTTAGCGCGGTTCTGGGACTGGGCGCGCTGATTTACCTCGGCGCGGCGGCGCTTCTGGGGAGACGGTAGACGGGAGACGGAATACGGGAGGAATTATGACGGCGAAGACTTTTGAGGATTTGGAAGTGTGGAAGCTGGCTCATCAATGGGTTTTGGATGTTTATGCGGCGAGCAGCACATTTCCAAAATCGCAAACTTTTGGTCTGACTTCGCAGTTGCGTCGCGCCGCCGTTTCGGTTCCGGCCAATCTCGCCGAAGGCTTCAAAAAGCGCGGTCTGCCCGACAAAGCGCGTTTTTACAACATTTCGCAAGGCTCGCTCGAAGAATGCCGCTATTACTTGATCCTAATTCGTGATTTAGGCTACGCCGACACAACCCAGCTTTCTCAAGATCTCGACCGCATCAGCCGTATGCTCGATGCCTACACCCGCGCCGTGCTGCAAAACTCGCGCTAATTCCATCTCCCGTATTGCGTATTCCGTCTCCCGTATTCCCAAATGAAAATCGTTCTCCAGCGCTGCCTCAGCGCGCGCGTCGAAGTTGAAAGTCAGGTCGTGGGTCAGATCGAGCGCGGATTCGTGGCGTTCGTGGGCGTGACGCGCGACGACTGCCCTTCCAACGCTGCCAAAGTCGCGCAGAAGATTGCCGGACTTCGTCTCTTTAACGACGAAGCGGGCCGTTTCAATCTGGCGCTCAAAGATGTCGGCGGGAAAGTGCTGCTCATTTCCAATTTCACGCTCTGCGGCGACGCGCGCAAAGGCAACCGGCCCAGTTTTATGGCGGCGGCGCTGCCCGACGATGCCAAACGGCTTTTTGAATCGCTTGCTACACTTTTAGCCGCGCAGGGCATCGAGGTGCAAAAGGGCGTTTTCGGTGCTGATATGCGCGTTTTCGTCGAAAACGACGGGCCGGTGACGCTCCTTTTAGAACCGTAATTGTCGGCGGAAAATGGCGCGCGCAGGGGCACGAAAGGCCCTTTGCAACGTCAGTTTTTCCATGATTCAAGAAGCAGTTTTCATGTCGAATTCCAACGAGCGGGCTTTTGACCCCACGCAAGCGGAAGGTTCGTCCGAGCTTTCCACACGTGCCGAGCGCGCGCTGTCGCCTTCGAAAAAGAGCGATTTGCACGTCGTGAACGGTGACCAGCGCGGCGACGACGGCGATTTCGCGGGCGCTCTGGGCGACTACAAAAAAGCCGCGCAGCTCGACCCTCATTCGCCCCAGCGTCTGGTCAAACTCGCCGAAGGCTACGCCGCCAGCGATCTGCACGGCAAAGCCTTCGAACTCTTCCAGCGCGCCCTCGACGCGCAAAGCGAGCAGGGCGGCGAAGAACTTACCGAAGCCTACATTGGTCTGGGCGATTTGTGCCGCACTTTCGCGCGCAGCGCCGCCGCCGTGCGCTCCTACGAGCGCGCCGTGCGCTCGCAGCCCAAAAAACCGTTTTTGCGGTGGAAACTGGCGGTTTGTCTGGCCACGATGGGACTTTACGAACAGGCCGAAGCGCAGCTTTTGCAGATTTTGGAAATGGCGCCCAACGATGCGTTTTATCGCTTTCATCTCGCCGATTTATATCGCCTGATGGAGCGCAACGAGCAGTCGGTGGAACAGATGAAACAGACCGTCGCACTGGCGCCGCGCGACGAATACTACCGTTTGCGCCTGGGCGCGGCGCTTTTGCGGGCCGGAGACACTTCCGCCGCCGTGCCGCATTTCCAGCAGGCCGCGCAGATGGCGCCCACTAATCCGAGCTATCAAACGCTGCTGCTCTACGCTTATATGCGCGACAATCAAGAGCCGGAAATCGCCGTTGATGTCAACAAAATCGAACTGGGCGCCTACGATGCCGATTTCGTGAGCCGGATTCAGCGTTTGAGTTAATCGTTAGCGACGATCACTGCTTTGAGCAACGACTTTGAACGCGCCTCAACTATAACGGTCTCGATGTTCTTGAAATCCATCTTGCCACAGACCGCATCTGCTCCAGCTTGCAAGAGAGCCTGATTTCCCGCCGAATGAGATGAAATTGCAATAACTATGGGGCGATTGACTTGGTTTTGGACTTCTTGAACTATCTCTGCACCCTTGCCATCATCCAAATCATAGTCAATTAAGACAACATCGAATCTGCTCGCGGTTAAGACTTGACGTGCCGCCGCCAGACTGGGAACAACCATGACAGTGTGAGCCGACAAAAAGGTTTTGATCGCGACGCTTGCAAAGCGCGAATGATTCTCCACAAATAAGATTGTCATCGTTCCTGATTTTGCTGTTGCTGTGTCTTGCGCCACGCCTTCGCAAGCAGTCAATCGCACGTTAAACCAACTATCGATTACCGCTTCGGAAAGCGGAAGTGCCCGATAATGGGCCAGTTGTCGAGATAATCCTGTTCGACGCACTGCCAGGCGTTGTGAACCACGAGCGGTTTTCCCGATGGCCCGATGCCGTCGGAAACCACGCCGGTGTGCCATTTGGCGCCTTCCATTTTCCAATACACGATGTCGCCTGGCAGCCAGGTTTTGAGCGCCGCGCCCGTGGTGCCAAGGGGCAAACTCTGGCCGTGTTTGCGGAAGAAAACCAGGTGATTGGGCACGCGGCGATGGTCGATGTTGGGGTCAGTGCGCCCTAATTTCCAGTGGTCGGGATAGCGCCGAAAATCGCGCTTCATATCCTGGTGAATTAGCTTTTGCAAATCAACTCCGGCGGCGCGCAGGGCGCGAATCACGACATCGGTGCAGGCGCCGCCGCCTGCGGGCACGTCGCCGTTAGGGTAGGAAATTTTTCGATAGCTGGCGTCGTAGGCGTCGCCTTCCTGAGCGCGCGCCGCCGCCACGATTTTGCGCCGCACCGGATCGGAAATCGGCACGCGGTGCACCTGCGGCTCGACCCACGAATCGAAGGAAGTCTCCACAACTCGCGTCGCGCGATTGAAGGGCACGACGCGGCGCACGCTTTCGCGCGGCGACCATTTCAGTGCGGCAACCATCGCGCCTGCGCCCAAAAACAAAACGGCGGTCGAAAGAGCGAGAAATCGCCGGTGATGGGGATGAGATTTGAAGCGCATCAGCCTAAAGCAACGCCCGCGAGGAAAGAGCGCTTCGTCGCGGGCGTGAAGAAGGGTGGCAGCGAATAAATTCGCCGCAAAGGAAAGCCAAACCTGCCTTCGCAGGTTGCAGTTGAATCAGTCCGCGCAGGCGGACTTCGCCCTCCTTTGCGGCGAATTTATTCGCTGCCCCTTACGCGCGAACGAAATTCGCGGCGCCCGCCGACTTCGGGCGTGAGGCGAAACAGCGCGCCATCAGTTGAATCGCTGCCCTCTTGCCCGCCCGCCGTCGTGACGAAAAGATGCTCGAAGTTTGCGCCGCCAAAAATGCACGACGTCACATGGTTGGCCGGAATGTCGATTTGCTCGATTAACTGCGCGTTCGCATCGTAAAATCGCAGAAAGCCGCCGGTGTAAAATGCGATCCACAGGTTGCCCGCCACATCGATCGTGAGGCCGTCGGGAGTCAAATTCGGCGTGTGGAGCCATTCGCGCTGATTGGAAAGCGTGCCGCTTTCCTCGTCATAATCGAATAAATACACCCTTTTCGCGGTCGAATCGACCCAATACAAACCTCCTAAATCGGGCGTGAAAGCCATTCCGTTGGAGCAGCCGGTGCCCTCATAAATTTTGGCGGCACTTAAATCGTGGCTGAGCGCGAACAGTGCGCCGTTTTTCTGATTGTCTCGTCCCATGGTGCCGGAAAAGAGGCGCCCGCGCGGATCGGCGATGCAGTCGTTGAAGCGGCCCGTTTCGCGCACGATGTCGCTTTTGAGCGGCTTAATCTCTCCCGAATCGGGATCGAGAAGCGCCGCTTCGCCGTGCAGCAGGAGCAGCAAGGTGCCGTCTTCCTGAAGCGAAAAAGCGCCGCATTCTTTGTCATCGTAAATCGTTTTGTGTGCGCCCGACGCCACATCGAGCGCGAAAATCTTGCCCGCCGGAATGTCGCACCAATACAACACGTTGCGCGCGTCGTCGTAGAGCGGATTTTCCCCGCACCGGCAATGTTCGTTGACCAAAAGTTCAGGTTTCATGCTTGCAATTTAACCGCAGATGAACGCGGATGAACACAGATAAATGAAAAATCTGTGTCTATCAGCGTTCATTTGCGGTCAAATCGGAGCGCCGTAGTAAACCGTCAGGCCGCGTGGTCTCACAAAACCAACCAGATTCAAACCGTTTTTCGCGGCCAGATCGACCGCCAGACTCGACGCCGCCGACACGCTGCACACCGTCGCAATGCGCGCCACAAGCGCTTTCTGAATGATTTCAAAACTGGCGCGCCCCGAAACCAGCAAAGTGAGCGGTTCACTCGCCGGAATAAAGCCATTTTCGAGACCGAAACCGAGGGCCTTATCCGTCGCGTTATGGCGTCCGATGTCCTCGAAACAGCACAAAAGTTCGCCCCGCGCGCCGAAAATCGCCGCCGCGTGACAGCCGCCGCTCTGGTCGAACCATTTTTGGTGCGGGCGCATCTTTTCCGGCAGATCGCGGATGATTTCGAGATGCAACGGCGCGCTTTGAAGCGGCTCGAACCGCGCCGAAAGCGCTTCGACGCTGGCTTTGCCGCATAGTCCACAGCTCGAATTCGAAATGAGCGAACGCTCCCACAAATGCGCCGGAATTTGCGAAGCGTCGTGCAAAGTGACGTTGACGACGTTCACCAATTCGTCACTCAAATCGCGGCAGCGCGCGCTCCATTCGAGCCGTTCGATGTCTTCGAGCGACGAAATTACGCCTTCGGAAAAAAGCAGGCCCTGGGCGAGCAGAAAGTCGTCGTTTTGGGTTTCGCCAGGCGTTCGCATCGTGGCGGTGTAGCGGCGGTTGTCGAGGCGAATTTCGAGCGGTTCCTCGACGATGAGAGCGTCTTCGACAGCGTTGGAAGTGCCGTTGCGGAGTTGCAGGGCGGGATGGATTTGAAGGGGTGACACGATTTTTAGCGTCCGATGAGACGGTCGAGTTCGGTGAAAACGGCGGCGAGATCGTCGGATTCCAAACGACCGATGCGGCTTTCAAATTCGCGCCGGTCTGCTGTCAATACCGCTCGCAAAACAACAACATTCATAAATTTCCTTTTGTTGCAAACTACTCAATCACTTACGATGGAAAAAACGCCACATCAGGTTCGCTACACACTACTTGCAGTGGTGTTGTGCGCTTTTGCCCTCAATTGGGACTTTGTTTTGTGTCATTCCTTAGAGGATTTACCCAAGCGTGAATGGGATGTTTGGGGATTAATTGCTGGCTATCACCAAAACCCTCAGATTCTGGGTGGCTTCGATTGCTGGCACGGCCCTTGGATGTATGCGAATACAGTTTCTCAATTCCGTCCCTTGGCCTCACACTTTCACTGGGCACAAATCTGGGTTGGCTATCATCTGGGATGGTTTTGGGTCGGATGGATGACCTTTGTTCCATTTGCGGCAATTTGCACCGGTGCGGCGATGCTCTCTTTTCGCTGGACTCGCTCCCCAATCTTGGCCTTGTTGTGCGGCATAGCGGCGACGGGTGTGCGTTTTTACAATCCAGGGCACCCTGAAAAGTGGCTCGCGTGGTTTCCAGTTGCGGACTTCCTACTCGCCACCGCGTTTCTAATGTGGGCGCTTGTGGCGTTCGACGCGTGGCTCGAATCTTCCTCGCGGCGCAGTTGGGTGTGGGTTTGGGCATTGTTTGGAGCCTCGGCGTTGTCCAAGGAGTTGGGCTACATTTTTCCCGCACTTGCGGGCGCGATGGCACTTTTTCATCCGCGCGCCTCTGCTTCTCTTCAGGCGCGATGTAAAGCTGTTGGCGCGCTTCTGATCGCAACAATCGCGCTCTACCTCTACCGTTACACGGTTCTGCCTCAACCCAACTCATCGGACATGAACCCGATGCGCGCCGTGCGGCTTTTGGCCCGCAACGACCTCTGGTTCACTTTTGCTTCTCAGCAGTGGGCTATGCTCGCATTCTGCGTTTTGCTCGCGGGTAGCATCTTCGCGTTCTGGCGCTTCCCTCGCAAAGCAACGATCTACGCGATTCTGAGTGGATTGGCCTTGTTTGGAATAACCACCCTGCCACTTGACCCAGGATTCACCCTTGAGATGGTCGAGCGTCCCTGGCCCCTCTTGCTCCGCGCATTGGCGATTTTGATGGTGCCATTTGGAACGGCGCTCTTGTTGGCCAATCCTCTGGGAAGAATGGGATTGGCGGTTTTTGCGTCGATTCATATTCCTCTCCTGGGACATCTGCACAACCAGTTGTTTCATTACACCATTGCGCCCGCGTTCTTCCTGCCGGTTCATCTCAGCGTTTTAGCGGCATTGATGCTCCCCTTGTTGAGGAACCATCGGCATCACATCGACTCCTGCCGCATTTTGTCTTCTTCGGCGCGGCGTTCCAATTGGACGCGTTGATACTCAATCAGCCCTGGTTCTGCGGCGATTTCCGCCGCCTTGTTCATTAGATAGCGCGAGTAGTCTTCGAGCGGCAATTGGCGCGCGAGCGGGATGTTTTCGCCGGTCGCAAACTGCGCGACGCGCTGCGCGCAGTTGAAAAATCAGGGCGAAAGAAGCGATGGGCAAGCCATTCACTGGCGAAGGAGCGATGGAAATTGTCGAGCCAAAACACGCCGCATTCGATGACGTTGTGAGAGGCACGACCAGCACCATCGGAGAATCGCGGCCCGCGATTTCGTCTTGAAACACGCAGGCAGGGGCGTCGGCCCGACTGGGCGCGATTGCCCTGATTGGCGAGGTTGACCCAGAAAATATCCCCTGTCGTCATGGCGTTTGTCCCTTATCGCGGCGTTGAAAAGCCTCCTCGAACGAGGGCGCCCCTTCTTCGCGCTCCCACTCGTCGATCATGGCCCACGCCGCAGCGCTGGCTCTGTCCCACATCTCGAATTCCTCGCGCTCTTCGGGCGTGAATTCAAACGGCGAAAGGGGTAGCTCGCCGTTTGGTGTCACCCAAACTTCAACCCGCGTGCCTTTGGACAACGCTGAGGCATCGTCCAAAACCACGACGCCGCCTTTAAAGATACCACCCAAAACTTGTTTTTGCTTTTTATTTCTCCGCTTTATGAACCCGAATGACCACTGATTTGCTCGCCGGCGTGTTGGATTTTTCCGCCACACTGCGAATCGGCACCAGCACGTTGGTTTCGGGGAAATAGGTCGCCGCGCAGCCCTGGGGAATGGGATATTCGACGGCGATAAAATGCGGCGCGCGGCGCTCTTCGCCCTCGAAATGGGAAGTCAAATCCACGACATCGCCGCTTTTCAAATCGCGATTTTTCATGTCGTGGGCGTTCAAAAACACGACGCGGCGCTCGTTTTTGACGCCGCGATAACGGTCGTCGAGGCCGTAAATCGTGGTGTTGTATTGGTCGTGCGAGCGAATCGTCATCATCATTAGCTGGTCTTCTTCCAATTCGTGTCGGGGCGCGGCGTGAACCGTGAAGTTTGCTTTTCCGGTCGCGGTTTTCCAGACGCGTTCTTTGGCCGTGTTAGGAAGATAAAAACCTTCGGGACGGCGCACGCGCTCGTTGTAATTTTCGAAGCCGCCAATGGTTTTTTCGATGCGGGCGCGGATTTCATCGTAATTGGCTGCGAGTTTTGGCCAGTCAAGACCTGATTTCTCGCCCAAAACCGCGTGGGCGAGACCCGCGACAATCGCCGGTTCGCTCTTTAAATGCTCTGAAGCCGGTTCCAGACGCCCCCGCGAGGTGTGAACCACGCCCATCGAGTTCTCGACGGAAACGAACTGCGGCCCTGACGCTTGAATATCGGTTTCGGTGCGGCCCAGACAGGGCAGAATCAGCGCGCGTTTTCCCGTCACCAGATGGCCGCGATGCAGTTTGGTCGAGACGTGCGCGGTCAGATTGCAGCGCCGCAGCGCTTCGGCGGTGAACTGCGTGTCGGGCGTGGCGCTCAGGAAATTGCCGCCCATCGCCAGAAACACTTTGGCGCGGCCTTCGTGCATCGCTTTGATGCTTTCCACGACATCCAGACCGTGTTCGCGCGGCGGCTCAAACCCAAATTCGTCGCGCAGGGCGTCGAGAAACTGCGCTTTGGGGCGCTCCCAGATGCCCATAGTGCGGTCGCCCTGCACGTTGGAATGGCCGCGCACCGGACACGCGCCCGCGCCCTCGCGCCCGATGTGGCCACCCAAAAGCAGCAAATTGATGATGGATTGAATGCCAGCGACGGCGTTTTTGTGCTGCGTCATGCCCATCGCCCAGCAGCAGATCATCCGCTTCGATTGCAGCGCGATTCGCGCCGCTTTTTCGATTTCCTCGCGCGAAAGACCGCATTTCTGGATCAATTCATCGAAATTTTCCGCCCGCAAATCGGCGATAAATTCATCGTAGCCGTGCGTGTGCTGCGCGATGAATTCGTGGTCGAATTTGTCCTGCGATTCGAGCATCAAATACATCATCGCTTTGAGAAACGCGACATCGCCGTTGATTTTGACCGGCAAAAACAGCGTTGAAAGCGGCGTGCCGCCCGTGAGCAAATCGCGCGGATTTTGCGGGTGTGCAAAGCCCAGCAGTCCAGCTTCGGGAAGCGGATTGACCGAGACGATTTCCGCCCCGTTTCCGCGCGCTTTTTGCAGCGCCGAGAGCATTCGCGGGTGATTGGTGCCAGGGTTCTGGCCGAAAATGAAGATGCAGTCGGCCTGGTTGAAATCTTCAAGCGTGACCGTGCCTTTGCCCACGCCGAGGGTTTCGGTCATGGCGCAGCCGCTCGATTCGTGGCACATATTGGAGCAGTCGGGCAGATTGTTGGTGCCGAACTGGCGCACGAACAATTGATACAACCATGCCGCTTCATTCGAGGTGCGGCCCGACGTGTAAAAAATGGCTTCGTCGGGACTTCCCAGGCCGCCCAGTTCCTCGGCGAGAATGGAAAACGCCTCGTCCCAACTGACGGGTTTGTAATGCGTGGCGCCGCGTTCGAGCAGCATCGGATGCGTGAGGCGTCCCGATTTGCCGATTTTCATGTCGCTCCACTGCGACATTTCTTCAATCGAATGCGCCGCGAAAAATTCGGGCGTCACGCGCGCGAGCGTGGTTTCTTCGGCGACGGCTTTGGCGCCGTTTTCGCAATATTCAAATTTGGAGCGATGGTCGTCGGGATCGGGCCAGGCGCAGCCAGGACAGTCGAAACCGCCTTTTTGATTGAGTTGCAGCAGGATTTTGTTGCCGCGCACCAAGCCGCTTTCGCGCGCGATGTGTTCCATCGATTTCGCGACCGCCATCAACCCCGCCGCGCGCGTTTTGGGATGGCCGATTTCCAGTCCGGTGAACTCTTCCGAGGTCAGGGCGCGCGAGTTTTGCGCTTCGCCGTCGGCGGTGGCCTTTTCGAGCGGTTCGAAGTTGGTTTTGGGCTGGTAATGGTTGTCGTTGGGAGCGGATTGGGTGTCCATGAGAAGAAGTTTAAGAGCGGGAACTTCCCCTTGACGCTAAAATATCGCGCGGGCGCCACCTAAAGGCGCAATTTTCGATGCCCGATTCTCCGCGCGCCGCGCAGTTTGAAACCCTTCTCGCCCCAATTCTGGGCAGCGCTTACGGCGTCGCGTTTCGACTCACGGGCGACCGCGACGATGCCCAGGACTTGGTGCAGGACGCCGCGCTGCGTGCTTTCGCGGCGTTCGAGACCTTCGAGCCGCAAACCCATTTCAAAGCCTGGTTTTTGCGCGTTCTGGTCAACTGCCACCTCAATCGCGCCCGCAGCGCGTCGCGCCGACCGCAAACCGTGCCGCTCGATGACGGCGAAGATGCCCTGCTTTTCGAGGCCGCCAGGCGCGAGGGCTTGATGGCGCGCGGTCTCGATCCGGCGGACGCATTATTGGCGCGTTTCGATGCCGATCTGGTCGCGGCGGCTCTGGGCGAGCTGCCCGACGATTTTCGCGTCGTCGCCACGCTGTTTTTGCTGGAAGAGATGAGTTACGAAGACATCGCGCACATCGTGGAGTGTCCGGTGGGGACGGTGCGTTCGCGCTTGCATCGCGCGCGCAAACTGCTGCAAAAAGCGTTGTGGGAACTGGCGCGCGAACGCGGATTGGTGGAGGCGCAAAATTGGAAATCAGGACGCAGCGAATAAATTCGCTGCAAAGGAAGGCGAAACCTGCCTTCGCAGGTTAATGCACCAGTTCGCGCAGGCGGACTTCGGGGTTTGCGGCGAATTTATTCGCTGCCTCTTTAGAGTGGCGCGGAACTTTTTCACGCGGGGGGTGTTGAGAGGACAGAAAAATGAGGAATTTGTGATGCTTTTGGGAATTTTGAGTTGTAAAGAAACCATAGCGCGTTTGGATGACTACCTCGACCGCGAACTTTCGCCGCAAGAGGTGAGGTTGGTGGCGCGTCATCTGAAGATTTGCCATCAATGCGCCAAGCGGTTCGCTTTTGAAACGGAACTGGTCGAGGGTCTGCGGCGGCGCCTGCATCGCATCGAGGCGCCCGCCGATTTGCTGGAGAAAATTCGCACTTCGCTGGAGGCCGCCGAAACAGGTGCGGCGTCTCACGGGAACTCAAACCCGCAGTGCGGTGTTTTAAAAGACAACCAAGGTTCTTTATGAAACATCACATCTCTCTGCTGCCGCTTCTGTGCGGCGTTCTCGTCGCCGGCTACATCGCGCAGGCCGAACCCGTTGCCAAAACGGTCAAAACCGCCAAAACGCCGTTGAAAGCGACGCCCAAAATCGTCAAAGTCGTCAAAACCGACGCGCAGTGGAAAGCCCAGCTTTCGCCCGCCGCCTACGACGTGCTGCGTCACGAGGGCACCGAAGCGGCGGGAAGCGGCTCGCTGCTCAAAAATAAACAGAACGGCATTTACAAATGCGCGGGCTGCGATCAGGAACTGTTCAGTTCCAAAACCAAGTTTGAATCGGGCACGGGCTGGCCCAGCTTCTACCAGCCGATTCGTCCCACTGCCGTCATCGAAAAAACCGACACGCAGTTCGGCATGAAGCGCGTCGAGGTCGAATGCGCGCGCTGCGAAGGCCATCTGGGCCACGTCTTCGACGACGGCCCCAAGCCCACCGGTCTGCGTTACTGCATGAACTCGGTCGCGCTCAAATTCTCCAAGAAGTAAATGGGGTTGCTGGGTGGTTATCAACAACCTAACCACCCAACAACCTAACCACCCCAATCATGAAACGCCTCGAAAAGAAACACTCGCTCGCGATTCGCTGGTTTCACTGGGTCAATTTTCCGGTGCTTTTCGTGATGATCTGGAGTGGGATTCTCATCTACTGGGCCAACGACGTTTATCGCATCGGCATCGGCTCGTGGACGCTTTTCAAATTCTTTCCGCCCGCGTTTTACGAGAAGTTTTCGCTCGCTTTTCGCCTCGCCGACGGCATGGCGTGGCATTTCGTGTTCGCGTGGATTTTCGGCATCAACGGGTTGCTTTATGTGCTTTACCTGTTGTTTTCGGGCGAGTGGCGCCAGCTTTTCCCGCGCCGCGAAACGCTGCGCGAAGCGATTCAAGTCGTGTTGCACGACCTGCGAATTCGCAAAACGCCCCTGCCGCGCGCCAAATTCAACGGCGCGCAGCGCATCGCTTACACCGGCGTGATTGTGATGGGATTCGGCTCGCTCCTGACGGGTTTGGCGATCTACAAACCGGTGCAAACCGCCGGAATTCTGCCCTTTCTCTCGCTTTCTCTGTGGGGCGCGACGGGGTATGAAATTTCGCGCTTCGTCCATTTCTGGCTGACCATCGGTTTTTGCGGCTTTTTCCTGATTCACGTCGCGCAGGTCGTCAAAGCCGGCTGGAACAACTTCCGCTCCATGATTACGGGCTATGAAATCGTGCCCGCCGAAACCGAGCCGCCGGTGGAAGCGCCTGCCGCCGCGACGCGCATTTAGATTGTTATGAATCCCGAAAACGAAGCTGACGCGCCCGTCGAAGCCGAAACTGAAGCCGAAGCGCCGGTGTTTCAGGCCGTTGTCGATGAAAAAAACGACGGCGAAATCGAAGCGCAGATGCGGCGGATGTCGCGGCGCAGTTTTTTGTGGGCGCTCGCGGCGGGCGCCGGAACGGTGGGCGGTTTGAAGTGGATCGGTTCGCGCCGCGCCGACGACGGCATTCCTTGGCCCCTGCGCCGCGTGTTGGATGTCAACGGCGAAATCGCGCGCGATGTGTTCTCGACCGCGCGTCTGGCGCCAACTTTTCCCGCATCGAAAGCGCGCGAGCCGCGCGTCAATGGCGATATTGGAATGGGCGAAGATTTCGACCTCGCGAGCTGGAATTTAGGTGTGTCGGGCCTCCATTCGGGCGAGGATTTGCAGCTTTCGCTCGCGGAAATTAAAAAGCTGCCGCGCGTCGAGATGACGACCGAACTCAAATGTATCGAAGGCTGGTCGGTGATTGTGACGTGGGCCGGAGTGCGGCTGGCCGATTTTATGGCGAAATATCCGCCCGCCACGCAAAGCGGCGACGCGCCCGACGTGCGGCAAAAGCCCGACGATTTGGTGCCTTATGTCGGCGCGCAGACACCCGATGGCGCTTATTTCGTGGGCCTTGACAGGGAGGCGGCGCTGCATCCGCAAACGCTGCTTTGCTACGAAATGAACGGCGAACCGCTCACTCTGGCGCACGGCGCGCCGCTTCGCCTGGTGACGCCGGTCAAATACGGTATTAAGTATTTAAAGCGGCTGGGAAGTCTGGAATTTACCGCGCGCCGCCCCGAAGACTACTGGGCGCAGCGCGGCTACGATTGGTATTCCGGTCATTGAACCCAAAGTTCAACGGCCTTTCAATATCCGAGCGGCGCGGAATCGCCGCAAAACAGGAGAAAACCATGTTTCAAATCAACAAAACCGCGCGCCTTGTGGCCGCCGCCGCCGTGTGCGGCATCGTGGCGCTTCCCGCGCTCGCTCAGGACAAAATGGCGCCCAAAATGAGCGGCAGCAAAATGATGGGCAGCGGAAAAGTCATGTCGAAAGCGATGGCCGACAAAATGATGATGGGCCGCATGATGTCCTCAATGACGGCAACCGAAAAGAAAACCTACGCGGCGATGAGTCCTGCCGAAAAAGCGCTCTTCATGAAAATGATGGGCAGCAAAATGATGGGCGGCAGCAAAATGATGGGCGGCAGCAAAATGATGGGAAGCGGCAAGATGAGCGGCGGCAAAATGATGGGAAGCGGCAAGATGAGCGGCGGCAAAATGATGAACGGCAAAATGTCCGGCAAAATGTAATTGCGCGCTCGAAGCAAAAGCCGTCCGATGCCAATCGGACGGCTTTTTGACGTCAGCGAATAGGTGATCGCATGAGAAAATTTAACCACAGAGACACGGAGGCACAGAGGAAAAAAGAGAGTAAAAACGAAGTTAGAACGCCTCTGTGAAGGATCTTTTCTTTCTCTGTGCCTCCGTGTCTCTGTGGTTAAATTTTCTCACGCGATCACCTGCGTCAGCGCGAATCAACGCGGCCCGACAACTTCAAAACGGGTAAAATAAGCCCGATTCAGCGCACTTTTTCCCATGATTCCCACACTCAACACCGTCACGGCGGGCGGCGGTCTGCCGCTCGATGAATATGCCGCGCTCGCGGCGCGCCACGGCTTTATGGCCATTGATTTCGATCTCAAGGGCGCTCACGCGCTCGGTCTGGAACGCGCCGCCGCCGCCTTCGAGTCGAACGGGCTTTTGCCCGCCTCGTTCGGTCTGCCGGTCGAATGGCGCAAAGATGAAGCGACGTTTCGCGCCGGTTTGCAGGAGTTGCCCGAACTCGCCAAGTTCGCGCAGGATTTGAGCTGCCGTCGCTGCTGCACCTGGGTTTTGCCCGATGGCGGAATGCCCCGCGCGCAATACGCCAAAATTTCGACGGGCCGTTTCATCGAAATCGCGCGCGTTCTGGCCGAAAACGGTGTGCGATTGGGCCTCGAATTCATCGGGCCGCATCACTTTCGGTCACAGAGCGAAAACGTGTGGTTTTACGACATCGCGGGCGCTCTCGAAGTCGCCGACGAAATCAATTCGCACCTTCAATCCAACAACGTCGGGCTTTTGGTCGATTGCTATCACTGGCACACGGCGCAAAACTCGACGATGGATCTGGCTTCGATTCCGCTCGAACAGGTGGTTCACGTCCACATCAACGACGCGCCCGCCGGTGTCGCCATCGCCGATTTGCAGGACGGCGTGCGCGAACTGCCTGGCGCAACCGGCGCCATCGACATCGAAGCATTTTTATCGACTCTGGCGGCGCTGGGCTACGATGGGCCGGTCGCGGTCGAGACTTTTTCGCAAAATCTTAAAACCCTGGCGCCCGATGAGGCCGCAGCGCAGGCGAGTGCCGCCGTGACTGCGGTTTTCGACCAAGCGGGCATTAAGCCGATGCATTTGTTGTAGGGACGCGGCTTGTGGAAACATAAAGCGACATGAAGTCGCAGCCAACGGAGTAGTCGGCCTTCGCCGACAGCGTAGCAGTTACTTCGTCGGCGAAGGCCGACTACTTCGTTGGCTGCGACTTCATGTCGCTTTGGTGAGAGAGCCACGAAAAAGCGACCCAAACTAAAGTTTGGGTCGCTTTTTTCGTGCTCCAAATTCTTACCCCTGGCGCAGGAACTGAGCGCGATAGGTGGAATAGCCGGTCGCATCGGCGTAGCGCACATCACTGTCGAGTCGCACGCCCAGGCGCGTGTTCTGCGCCACGACGGCTTCGGCGGGTTTGTCGCCGCGCTGAGTCGAGAACACATAGCCGCCCAGAGCGCCCAGAATCGAAGGCAGCAGGCCGTCTTTTTTCAACAAACGGCCCACCACGAAACCGGCGGCGGCACCGATGCCGATCACTTTGAGGCGGTCGTTGCCCCTGGCGCTGCTTTTGGCGACGATGCGGCCATTTTGATTTTGAATGTCGTTGTCGTCCAGAGCGATGACCTGTCCGCGCAGCGGAACGCGGGTGCCGTCGGGCAAAATCGCGCTGCGAAATTCGAGATCCAAAACACCTGGTTCGGTTCCTTCCTGGCGGCGCGCTTCCACGATGCGGCCCTCGATTTTGCTGCCGACGGGAAATTCCGAATCGCCCAGACGCTGCGAAACCACCGTCGCGGTAAATTCTTCGCCCACGCGCGCTGTTGCCGAGGAAAGCTCGCGGTCGAGCGTCACGGGAACAACGGCGCCCGCCGGAATCGCGATTTGCTGGAATCCGGCGACGGCGCGGTTGTCGCCCGTCGTGTTGACTCCGGTGCGGTCATCGGGATAGATGTCGCCGACGCCCAGCGCGCCCTGATTCTGCATGGCGGGAGCGGGCAGACGGTCGGCGTAATCGTAACCGGCATAGCGGTCGGCGCCCTGACGGTTGCCCAGCGGCACGGCAGAGGCTTCATCGAAACCGTAGTAGTTGGGATCGAAACGGCCCGCCGGATTATCGGCCACGCGCAGGAAATTGGAGCGATAGCCGAAATAATCACCCGTGTCGGCGTAGCGCACCGCATCGTTGAGGCGAACGCCGAGGGTGGTGTTGGCGGCGACGATGGCTTCTTCGGCCTTGCGGTCGCGGGTGCGGCCAAAAAGGTAGCCGCCCGCCGCGCCCAGAATGGCGGTCAGGGTCGAGTTGGTCTTCAAAACGCGGCCCAGCACGAAACCGGCGCCCGCGCCGATGCCGATCACTTTGAGGCGGTCGTTTTTCTGAGCGCCGTTGGCCACGATGCGCCCGCCCGTCATCTGCACGTTGGAAGTGTCGAGCGAAGTCAGTTCGCCGCGCAACGGAACGCGCGTGCCGTTGGGTAAAACGGCGGTTTGCCAGTCGAGATCGAGAATGCCTGGCTGATTATTTTCGCTGGCGCGCGCTTCGATGACGCGGCCTTCGATTTTGGTTCCGGCGGGAAATTCACTGTCGCCCAGACGCTTGGAAATCACCGTCGCGGTGAAAGTCTGGCCCACGCGCGAAGTCGCCGAGGAAAGAGTTTGATCGATGGAAACCGGAATCACCGCGCCATCGGGAACTGAAATGGTGCGCGCTTCGGCGACCTGCGTGCCCTGAGCCGGCAATTGGTTGCTCGGGAACTGGTTAGTTGGGAATTGGTTGACTGGATTGGCCGGAAACGAGTTCGGGTTTTGCGCGATGGCCGTAGTGGAGCGAATCGAAACGAGCTGCATCGGGCCGTTCCAATCGACCTGCGCGCCCGTCGCTTCGGCGACGAAGCGAAGCGGCACGAAAGTGCGGCCATTGACGAGCGTGGCGGGCTGTTCCAGCCTCACGTTGCGGCCATTGACGAGCGCGTTGGGGTTGTTGATGGCGAGTTGAATGCGCGTCAAATCTTTTTGCGCGGTAATGGTCTGCGCGACCGGATTCCAGGTGAGCTGCGCGCCGAGCGCTTCGAAAATATCGCGCATCGGCACCAGGGTGCGTCCGCCGACTTGAAGCGGCGAAACCGAAGTGGCGAGCGGCTGGCCGTTCAACTGAACGGCGATGTCGGCGCTGGCCGCCGTGCCCGCGAGGGACAAAAAGAGGGCGCTGGCGGCGAGGGTTTTGGTATTGGTTTTCATGAGGTTTCTCCTGGGTCAAGCCCAATAGGACAAATAACGCGCCAGAGACGGCATTTTGCGTGGAGAAGTTCAAACCCGCGCGCGAACCGCAGGCTCAAGCCGTGGTGATACGCGAGCCGTCGATTTAACAAAATGTGGCTCTCAATCTCGTAAACTCGCGCCAATTTCACGATGAAACTCACTCCCCTGTCCAAAATGATTCTGCTCTTGCTCGTGGTGGGCGGCGCCATCGGCGGCTATCGCTGGTATGGCCAGACGCAAAGCGGCGGCTCGCAAAACTCCTCGAAATCCGGTGGTTTCTCGCCGCCCCAAATTCCTGGTTTGGGCGGCAACTCGAACACCAAGACCGACGCGCCCAGCGCCGAATTGCAGTTCATCACCAGCGCGTCCAAAAAAGGCTGGATTGTCGAGCAAATCGAGAAATACAACGCGCTTCCCACCACCAAAACGCCCGTTGTCCTCAAATCGGTGGAAACGCGCGAGGCGATGCATCAAATCCTCGACGGCAAAGTCAAACCCGCGCTGTGGAGTCCCTCCAGCGTCATCTGGGCCGACCGTCTGGCCGAGGCTTACAAGGGCAAAACCATCCTCGACACCGGCGACGCCGATTCCTACCGCGTCATTTTGCGGACGCCGATGGTGTTCCTCACCACCAAAACCAAAGCGAAGTTTTTGCGCCCGCTTTTGAGTTCGCCCAACGTGTGGAACAACATCCGCGCGCTTTCCAACGGCAAACGGGTGCCCTGGGGCAACTTCAAATGGGCGCACGCCGACCCGCTCAACGCCAATTCGGGAATGCTCGCCCTGGCGCTGATTCTGGCCGATTACGCCGAAAAAACCAGTCAGAGCGGCGCCATCGAAAACGTGGCCAATTCGAAAGGCTTCGTCAACTATTTGAAGGCGTTGGAGCGCAAAATCGTTTATAACGCGGCGGTCGAAAAAGGATCGAGCGCGCTCGTCAAATCCTTCGCCGAAGACCCCTCGCGCTACGATTTCATCGTCGCCTACGAAGCCAACGCGCTTGAAGAAGTCGCCAAAAACCCCGATTTAGCGGTGATTTATCCCACTCCGACCGCCAACGCCGAAAACGCCGTCGCGGTTTTGGATGGCCCCTGGCTTTCCCCCGCGCAAAAAAGCGGCGCGCGCGATTTCCTGCGCTTTCTGGCGCAGCCCGACGCGGCGCGCGATGCCCTCAAAGAGCATTTCCGCCCCGCGCGCGGCGCCAGTTTAGGTGCCGAACTCGCGCGCTACGGCGAAAACGGCTTTCGCCAGAGCTACTCCGCCATCGAACTGCCGCCCTACGCCGCGCTCAACGCGGCGGCGTTCAAATGGCGCGTCGAAATCGCCAAAAAACCGGCGGGTTGAAATATTTTCTGTCGTTCTTCCCTTCGTTTGCCTTCCTATTAATACGTTTGTATCCCACAATTCATCGCCCCTCGATTGATAACCGAAAGTAATGGCACAATCGGTTGGATTTGGGATTTCCAACTCTAAAGGGTGCCAAAAGCGCGATATAATGATGTTTTGAATCCCTTCACGGAGAAGCAAACGGGTCTTTCACGGATGACTTAGGAAGGGTGGTTAGAACAGGAGAAACCTTTATGAAACTCACGCCGGTGGGTAAAATGGTCACGCTCATTCTTGTGGCGGGAGCCGCAGTGGGCGTTTACCGCTATTGGAACAAGCTGGCGCCCGCAGCCGCCGCCAAAAATACGGTCGTTCCCTCGAAAATCGACCTGCCCGACGCCAAAACCGGAGCCGCTGCGCTCACGGAGACGGCCTTCACCGAAGCGGGCGACGCCCCAGGCTGCACCAACAAGCCCGAAGTGCGACTGCTCGGCTACGCCTGGAACGCGCAAATGGGAATGCTGCTCGCCAACGGCGGCGCCCAGGCGACGCAGGGCTCTTTGATGTGCAAAAACGGCGTCAACTTCAAGTGGAGCCGTCAGGACGACAACGGAAAATTGCAGGAAGCCCTCGTCACTTTTGCGACCGAGCTGTCGCGCGGCAACAAAAATCCCACCAAAGGCGCGCATTTCGTGACCATCATGGGCGACGGCGGCGCGGCGTTTATCAAGGGCCTCAACGATTCGCTCAAGCGCATCGGGCCGGAGTATCAGGCGAAAATTGTCACCGCTATCGGCTATTCGCGCGGCGAAGACAAATTTATGGGGCCTGCCGCCTGGCGCGACAATCCCAGTGCCAGCATGGGCGGCACAGTTGCCGGAGTTTTGCGCGACGGCGACTGGAATATCGCGCAGAAATGGCTCGGCGACAACGGTCTCAGAACCAACCCCGACGAGAAAACCTACGACCCCGACGCGCTCAACTGGATCGCCGCCAACGATTATGTCGATGCGGCGGAAAAATACGTCGCGGGATACACCGAGACGCGCCCCGTCGTCCGTAACGGCAAGCGCACCGGCGAAACCAAGACCATTGGCGTCGATGGCGTCGTGACCTGGACGCCTGGTGATGTGACGGTCGCCAAAAAGAAAGGAGGATTGGTTTCAATTATCTCGACGCGGGAATACTCGTCGCAGATGCCGTGCGTGGTGATCGGCATCGACAAATGGTGCAAGGACAATCGCGGCACGGTCGAAAGCATGATTCGCGCCATTGCCGAGGGCGGACAGCAAATCCAGAACAGTCCCGCCGCGCTGCGTCGCGGTGCCGAGATCAGCGCCAAACTTTTCAAAGAGCCAGGCGCCGATGCCGCCTACTGGGAAAAGTATTTCAAAGGCACCCGCGAACCCGACAAAAACGGCGAAATAGTCGAGCTGGGCGGAAGTTCAGTCAACAACCTGGCCGACAGCCTGCTTTCCTTTGGTCTGGTGCCAGGCTCGGCCAACCTGGTGGCGACGACTTACACCGTGTTCGGCAATCTGGCATCGCAGCAGTATCCCGAATACGTGCCGAGCTTCTACCCCGCTTCGCAGGTCGTGGACGGCTCGTATTTGCAAAACATCGAGCGCCGTCTCAGCGCGCCGCAGCGCCAGCAGACGCGCACTCTGGTCGCCAAAGCGAGGCCGGTTTATAAGTCCCGTAAGGTGGCGGGCCGAGTCGTGCCAGGCAAAATCGTGGGACGGCGTTCGTGGAACATCCAGTTCGTGGCGGGCAAGGCGACCTTTACGCCGCAGTCGAAGGCGCTTCTCGACCAGCTTTCGCGCGATTTGCTGATCGCGGGCGGCACCACCATCGAAGTTCACGGCCACACCGACAACCTCGGCAATCCCGCGACCTCGATGCCGCTTTCCGAAGCGCGCGCGTTTGCGGTGCAAAACTGGCTGCAGCGCCGCTCGCCGGTCAATTTCCCGTCGAGCCGTGTCCGCGTGTTCGCGCACGGAGAGACGCAGCCGGCGGTGCCTAATACTTCGGCGCAGAATCGCGCCAAAAACCGGCGCGTTGAGATCGTTTTGCGCGCGGCTTGATTTGAGTTCCCGCTTCGCGGCCCTCACCCGCTTGCGGGAGAGGGTGCCTGAGTTCCGCGAAGGCGGGTGAGGGCCGCGAAGCGGGAACCCATAAAAACTTCAATGAACGCTCCCGTTCAACCTCCACCACTCGAATCGGCTCCCGATTCGCCCCCGCCCGTCATCACCGGCGCGCACTCCCACGCCCTCGAAATCGGCGATTTGCCGCCGCGCCGCCGTCCGCCGTTTGTCAACCTGTTTTTGCCCAATCGCGCGATTGCACCTTCGGCGTTGTGGATTGTTGCCGCCGTCGAAGCCGCGCTTTTTCTCGCGCTGTGGTTTGCATCGCCTTACAAAGTGCTGCCCACGCCGCCCGAAGTTCTCAGGGCGCTCTCCAATTTGTGGCTCAATCAGGGCCTGGGACGCGAGCTCGCCACTTCGTTTTCGCTCAACGCGTCCGCGCTGTTCTGGGCGTCGGTCATTTCGCTCGGACTCGCCTATCTCACCGTGATTCCGGTCTTTCGCCCGCTCGTGGCGGCGATTTCCAAAGGCCGCTTTCTCTCGCTCGCCGGTTTCACGCTCATTTTTACGCTCGCCGTCGGCGGAGGCAGGCCGCTCAAATTGTCGCTGCTGGTTTTTGCCGTCACGGTTTTTTACGTCACTTCGATGGCCTCGGTCATCGCCGCCATCCCGCGCGGCGAGTTCGAGCACGCGCGCACGCTCCGCATGAGCGAATGGCGCACCGTCTGGGAAGTCGTGATTTTGGGCACCGTTGACAAAGCCTTTGAAGTGCTGCGCCAGAACGCCGCGATGGGCTGGATGATGCTCACCCTTGTCGAAGGCATCGTGAGAAGCGAAGGCGGCGTCGGCTCGATGCTGCTCGCCGAAAGCAAACACTTTTTGCTCGCCGAAGTCTTCGCCATTCAACTGGTGATTTTGATTGTCGGACTTTTACAGGACTACGCGATTACTTTCGCGCGCAAAATGGCGTGTCCCTTTGCCGATTTGACGCTGGAACGCCGCTAAAAACCATGCCCACCTACGAACACCAACTCAAAGAAACCCTGCTCAAGCTGGAAGGCGTTTCGATGCGGCGCGGCGAAAATCTGGTTTTGCGCGATGTCGATTTGGAAATCAAAAACCTGGTGCGGCCCGATATGAAGCAGGGGCAGGTCGTGGCTCTTATCGGGCCGTCGGGGAGCGGCAAAACCACGCTGTTCCGGCTTCTGGCGGGTCTGGATCAACCCGACAAAGGCACGATTTTAGTCGGCGCCGAGCAAAAACCGGTGCAGCGCGGCACCATCGGAGTCGTGGCGCAAAATTATCCGCTTTTCGCGCACCGCACCGTGATGGGAAATCTGCTCGTCGCCGGAAAACAGGCCGGACTTCGCGGCGAGGAAAACCGCGCCAAAGCCCAAAAGCTGCTGCAACGCTTCGGCATCGGCGAACAGGGCACGAAATATCCGGCGCAGCTGTCGGGCGGACAGCGCCAGCGCGCCGCCATCGCGCAGCAGTTCATGTGTTCCGAGTATTTTTTGCTCATGGACGAACCGTTTTCCGGCCTCGACGTGCTGGCGCAGGAAGCTGTGATTCGCTTTATCCACGAAATGGCGGCGCAGGACGAACTGATGACTTTTATTCTCATCACCCACGACATCACTGCTGCGATGCAAATCGCCGATACGGTGTGGGTGATGGGCAGGGAAGTCGGCCCCGATGGAAAACCTATTCCTGGCGCGCGGATTCGGGCGACTTTCGATCTGGCCGAGCGCGGTCTGGCCTGGCGCGAAAACATCGCCTCGCTGCCGCAGTTTCAGGAAGTGCGCCAGGAAATCCGCGATTTGTTTCCCTCGCTGTAAGATTGGAGAACGCGAAGCGTGAGCGAGTGAGGCCTGACTGATAGTTCACTGTAACAGTCACGCCTCACTCGCTGACGCTTCGCGTTCTCCACGTCATCCATGAGTTAAAATTTCCTCTGGCGTCCCGCGACGCCCCACGTTCGATGCGCAACCGCTATCTCGCCGCTTTGCAGGAAAGCTACAACGTCTTGGGCCTCACTTCGATGGTGGCGCTGTCGGCGGCGACGCTCAATCCGCTCCCACTTCTCATCGGACTGGTCGCCGAGGCCGCTTATCTGATTTTCGTGCCCGATTCGAGTTGGTATGGCGCGCATCTCTCGCGGCGCGACGATGCCAAAGTGCAGGCGCGCCGCGACGAACTCAAAGCCAAAACTCTGCCGCTTTTGCGCCCCCAACTGCAAGACCGCTTCATGCGATTGGAAGAAGTGCGCCGCGAAATCGACCGTCAGGCCGCAGGCGATGCGACCTGGATGCGCGAAGTGCTGCGAAAACTCGATTTTCTGCTCGAAAAGTTCCTCCATTTCGCGGTTAAAGAAGAACAATTTCGCGCTTATTTAGCCGAGGCGCGCGGGGAAATCGAAAGCGCCGCGCCGCGCTCGCAGTTCAACCCGCGCGACTTGCGAAATGGCCGCGCGCGCGGCGACGCGCCGCTCAATCCTCTGGGCGCGGCGTCTGAAACGGCGTGGCTGGGCGAAACCGTCGCCATCGTGCAGGGCGCCTACGACCGCGAAATCGCCGCGATTGAAGCCCATCATCAGGCCGAAACCGACGCCAGCACGCGCGCCATTTTGCAAAAACGGCTCGAAGTTTTGCGCCGCCGCCGCGAATTCATCTCGAAAATGGGCAAAATCGTGGCGAATTTGAGTCATCAACTCGCCCTTCTGGAAGATACTTTCGGCCTGATCAGCGATGAACTGCTCGCCCGCCCGCCCGAACAGGTATTGGCCGATATCGAAGATGTCGTGTCGCAGACCAACACCATGACGCAGGTTTTGGAAGAACTCGCGCCCTACGAACGGATGCTGTCGAGCGTTTCGAGCTAATTTCTCCTTCAGGAATCCCCACTTTTATGAGTCTTCGCAACGCCATGCGCAAAGCCGCCGGACTTCTCATCGAACTGCCCGCCGACGAAATGCCGCCTTACTCTTCTTCAAGCGATGGTGGCAACGAATTCGAATTGCCCTCCGAAGCGCGTCTTCCGTTGGATTCGCCGTCGGGCGCCCATCGCCCCATCCCCAAAACCATTGACGAACTGGTGCGCGAGGCGAACGGGCCAAGCCTCGATGAAGTGAAGGTGGACGAAACGCAGCTAAGCGGCACGTCTTCCGCGATTGCGGGCGACAAAATTGATTTCGCCGCGATTTACCGCGCGGCGAATTTGCCGCAAAGCAGTTTTGGAGCCGAACAAATGCTCGAAACTCTGAGTTCGCTGCCCTCGGAACTGCCGCTCGAAACGCGCCGCTCGACCGTGAAAGCGATGATGGCCACGCTGGGCAAAGCGACGGGCGCCACGCCGGAAAGCGTGGTCACCGATGCCTCGCGTAAACTGGCGGCGCTCCATTCGTTCGCGCAATTCATGGAGCGCAAAACCGCCGATGTCACCGCCAAAGCCGAGGCGGAAATCACTGAACTGGAAGCGCAAATCGACGCCAAACGCCAGTCGATTCAGGCCGCCAAAAACGAACTCGCCAAAGTCACGCGCGGCTGCGAGACTGAATCGGACAAACTGGACGACGTGCTGGAATTCTTCAGCCTCGATCTCGGCCCCTCCAAATACGCGCCTCAGGAAACCCAACCACCTAACCACCCAACCACCTAACTAGCCCAACTCATGTTCAAACGAATTTCCAACCTTCTCAAAGCCTTTGCGAATATGTTCGTGCAGGGCGCCGAACGCGCCAACCCGAAAATGATGCTCGAACAGGAAAAAGAAAACCTGCGAAAGCAAATCGCCAACTACAACCAGGGTCTGGCCGCGCACGCCGGACTGTGCGAACGTCTGATGTCGCAGGTCAAAAAGCTGGAAGCCGAAGAAAAAGATCTGCGCGCCAAAGCCGGCGCCAATCTGAAAGCCGGTAACCGCGAGGTGGCGGGCCAATACGCCTTGCGTTTGCAAGCGGTGACTTCCCAGTTGGCGGAAAATCGCACGCAAATGGAGCAGGCCGAAAAAACCTATCAGGAACTGGTCAAAGCGCGCGAAGTTTCGATTGGCGCCGCCAAGCGCAAAATCGAAGACCTGAAATACGCGATTTCCGACATGGAAGTCAAAAAAGCGACCGCCGAAATGATGGAAATGGCGGGCGGCATGATTTCCTCAATCGGCGGAAGCGGCGACACGCTCAACCGCCTGGAAGAAATGGTCAACGAAGACCGCGAGCAGGCCGCCGGACGCGCCCGCGTCGCGCGCGATTCGCTCAACACGACCGAATTTACCATGAAAGAAGCCGAAGAAACCGCGCTCGCGGATCAGGCTCTGGCCGATTTCGCCGCCGCCGAAGGCATCGCGCTCGATCCGGTGATGCCCAAAGATTCGGGCGCGGCGGGCAAAACCATGGGGCCAGGCGCGACCGAAACCGCTTCTCAATAATAAAATTGGCCGCAAAAAGAACAAAAGGGGGGTTGGTTGGAGCGTAGAGAACGCGAAGCGTCAGCGAGTGAGACCTGACAGAAACGTTCGATGAACAGGCGTTGGGCAAACCAGGCTGCATTGCCTCAACTCGCTGACGCTTCGCGTTCTCTACGCTCCAACCAACCCCCCTTTTGTTCTTTTTGTGCCTTTTTGTGGCCAATAAAACTCTATGAATCTCCCCGATTGGGCGCGCGACATCACCGCGCGCTATGAAAGCGGCGCCAACAACCAGTTTTTGCTGCACGGCAACGTCGAAGACCGCTTCGTTTTGCCCGATTCCGGCGCGCTCGGCACGCTCGGCGATTTCCTTAATCGCGCGCTTCTGGGGCGCTTCGATGTGGTTTTGTCCTACGATCTGGGAAGCGGTATTCGCATCGACAAAGGCAACGCGATTTTCGCGCAGTGGCCCGCGTTCAAATCGAATCCGAATCTGCCGCGCGAACCGCGTCCGGCGCTCGAAACTCTGACGCATTACGCGCGTTTCGCCGCCAATTTGGGGCGGCTGGGCCAGATCGCGCCGCGCGTCGCGGTCGTGATTCGCGCCGCGCAGTTGGTGGCGCCGCAGTCGCCTTCGATTGAGCCGACTTTTGGCGCTCTTGCGCTGTTGCTGCGCGAATGGAGCCTCGATTCGCTCATCCACGACAGCCAGTTCGCCTCGTTTCTCATTGCGGAAAACTTAAGTGATTTGCACCCGCTCGCCGCCAACAATCCGCGCGCGGCGAGTTTCAAAGTGCCGCTGCCTTCGCCGCGCGAGATTCAAATCGCGCTGCAAAACCTGGCGCCGCAGTTTCCGCGCGCGCTGGAGCAGTTCAAGGACAAATTGGACGAACTCGGCGGCGCGATGGCGGGCGCCACCCTTTCCAGCCTGGAAACCCTGCTCAAAACCCGCGAATACGGCGCCGAGCCGCTCGATGGCGGCGATTTGGTGACACTCAAAAAGCAGCTCATCGAAAACGACGCGGGCGGATTGATTGAATTCGTCGAATCGAGCCGCACGCTCGACGATTACGCGGGCGCCGAAGCGATTAAAAAGTGGCTGCGCGCCGATTTAGAGTTGTGGCGCCAGGGCGATGTGAGTGCGCTGCCGATGGGCTATTTGCTGTGCGGGCCGGTCGGAACTGGAAAAACGTTTCTGGTCGAGTGTCTGGCGGGCGAGGCGGGCGTTCCGGTGGTGAAAATCAAAAATTTTCGCGACAAATGGATCGGTTCGACCGAAGGCAACCTCGAAAAAATCTTCCGTCTGTTGGGCGCGCTGGGGCGGTGCTACGTTTTTATCGACGAAGCTGACCAGGCCTTGGGCAAACGCGATTCGGGAAGCGGCGACAGCGGCATCGGGGGCCGCGTTTACGGGATGTTCGCGCAAGAAATGTCGCGCGGCAGCAATCGGGGCAAAATCATCTGGATTCTGGCGTCGAGCCGCCCCGATTTAATCGAGGTCGATTTGAAGCGCCCTGGCCGCGTCGATGTGAAAATCCCCATCTTTCCCACCACGACGCCGCAGGAATCCTTCGATTTGATTCGCGCGCTGTGCAAACGGCACGATATGCCCATTCCCGCCGAAGAATTTGAAAAACTTAAAGATGTGATGCCGATTCTAGTCACGCCAGGCGCCGCCGAAGCGCTCGCGGTGAAGGTGTATCGCACTTCCAAGGTCGAAAAACGCTCGCCCGTCGAGGCGCTGCGCGACGCGCTGGAAACTTATCAGCCGCCGGTCGCGCCCGAAGTGCTGGCGCATCAAATGGAACTGGCGATTGCTGAAACCAGCGATCTGGAATTCGTGCCTCTGAGTTTGCGAGAGGTTAGAGGCGAGAGGCGAGAAATCGCGCGCTGACTTCTCGCTTCTCGCCTCTCGTTACTCGCCTCTCTACAGTTTCGCTTTGAAAATCGCCCATTCGATGCCCTTCGAAAGGTAGATCAGCACCATAAAACCGAGCAGAACGCCGAACATATTCTGGGCGATAAAGGCGACTTGTTCGGGGCTGCCGCCCAGATCGGCGGCGGCTTTGACGGCGTCGCTTGAGGCTTTAAGCCCTTCGGGCGACAGTTTCGACGAATTGGAACTAAAAGACAGGCTTTTCCACACCGATTCCAACGCTTTGTTGCCCGCCGCGAAGAGGTTGGTGTAGAGCGGCCAGATCAGCCACGTCGCCAGAACGGTGACGGGCAGGGCCAGGGGCGAAAACATCCGAAACTTGTAAGTCTGGTGTTCGAGGTAGATGTAGCAGCGTCCGCACGGCGGCTTGCCCTGGCGCGAGACGCGGGTCGGCGCTTTGATGAGGTCGATGGATTCGCCGCGCACGATGCGCGAAATCATTTCTTCGTCGCAGTAGCAGCCGCGACCGAATTTCCAGCACGTGGTTTTGGCCAGAAACGCCGGACACTGCTTGCGAATCGACTCGCGGCAAAACGGCAGTTTCCAGCACGGCGAAAACATATTGGCGTCGCGCGCCACGGCACGCTGCTTGGCTTCGGCCCGATCCGACACACCCACGTTGGCGTGGCGCTCTTTCATTTTTTCGGGCAGGTGCCACAGCCAGATCGCGGTGTCGCCCACGCCCTTGACCAGACCGATCATGACCAGAAGGTAGCCGCCGTGCCGGAAATGCATCGCCATCGCTGAGGTCGCCGCGCTGTCGCCGACATTTCGCAGCACCAGAGGCAGCGCGAAGTGACAAAACAGTCCGAGTCCGCCGATGAAAAACCCCAGGCGGCTGTCTTCGTAAGCCAGCAAAATGGTGGCGACGCTCCCCGCCAGGAGCGACCACATCAACACCTGCGAGGCCAGACTGAGGTTTTTGGTGAGCGCGGCGGCGTTGGGATTGCCGGTCAGGTTTCCGGCCTTGCCCAGAAAAGTTCCGGCCAAAACAAACGCGAGCGCGCACAGGCCAGCGACGAACGCCACGCGCAAAACCCAGCTCGCGGGGCCTTCGAGAGCGTCGAGCACGCCCTTGATGCTCTGGCCAATCCCCCAAATTTTGCGGGAAAAATCGTCGTGGGGCGCGCCGTGATGCTTTTCTGTTGTCGCCGCGACGGGCGCCGCGCTGGGCGTGGGAAGCGGAATCGAAGGCGTGGGAATCGAAGGCGAAGGCACCGTATTGGGCACCGCATTTGGCGCTCCCGTCGCCGCCGGTCGCGGTTTGGGCTGCAAAGGACGAGCGGCGGCAGGCGGCGCAGCGTGAGTCGGCACTGCGGGTTTTGGCGTCGCAACACCTGGCGTCGCAACACCTGGCGTCGCAACACCTGGCGTGGGGACGGTTGGTGTTGGGACGTTCGCGGGGCGAGGCGGAACCTGGCCCTGAGGAGCGGGTGTGGAAGAGGGCGCAGGGGCGCTCTGGGTGGGCAGTGGTGGCCCAGGGATGACGGCTGGCGCGGACCGCTTAACGGGCGGTGCGGGCGGCGTCGGGCTGGGAGTGGGTTGGGAAGCCGATGGGGAGGAATCGGCGAGTTGAAAAGAGGGTTTCTGAGGCGAAACGGGGGGCGCAGCGTCGTTGGAATTGGCGGGTGCCGCTTTGGACGACTCAGGCGCCGGATTTTCGTCGGAGAATTGAAAATTTGGCATAAAGTGATTCGACAAACGGTTTGTTTAAGTTTACTGAAATAAGCGGTGATGACATTAAATTTGCAAGTTCCTTTTTATTAAATTTTCAGGCGGCTGGGATTGTGCTTAGTGGGTCTCTTAAAACATGACCGGCTCTCGCGCAACACACTTTGCCAAAAGGTCGTTAACTCCAGGAGTTACGCCGTTGAAAATTAGGGCGGGGCTTGCGCCCTCTTCCAATCGAGACCCCTGGGGATTGGAAGAGGGCGCAAGCCCCGCTTGAACGCAGTGGCTGTTTATAATCCAACTGCGTTTCTCCTGAATCCAGCCCAATTTCCATGATCGAAGTCGAAAGCTTGTCCAAAATTTACGGCGCGTCCCACGCGGTGGAGGAGGTTTCGTTCGCGGTTGGGGAGGGCGAAATCGTGGGATTTCTGGGGCCCAATGGCGCCGGAAAAACCACCACGATGCGCATTTTGAGTTGTTTCATGGCGCCGTCTTCGGGAAGCGCGCGCATCGCGGGCTTCGATATTCTTCACAATTCGCTCGAAGTGCGCCGCAGCATCGGCTATCTGCCGGAAAACGCGCCGCTCTACGGCGAAATGAGCGTGCGCGATTACCTCAGCTACGTCGCGGTGTTGCGCGGCGTGCCCAAAGCGCAGCGCGCCGTGCGCCTCGAAGCCGCCCTCGATGCCGGAAAACTCGAAGAGCGCGCCGATACGCTGATTCGCAAACTCTCCAAAGGCTATCGTCAGCGCGTGGGCATCGCGCAGGCCATCGTTCACGACCCGCCGGTTCTTATTCTCGACGAGCCCAGTTCCGGCCTCGACCCGCGCCAGCGCGCCGAAACTCGCCATTTCATCAAATCGCTGGCGCCCCAGCGCACGGTTTTGCTTTCGACCCACATTTTGCCCGACGTGCAGGAAACCTGTTCGCGCGTGATTGTCATCAACGCGGGCCGCATCGTGGCGCAGGACGCGGTGGAAAATCTCGCCGCCGGTGCCAGTGGTTTGAGCCTCGTTCTGGCGCGTCCCGCTCCCGATGCGAGCGAAAAACTGAGTCGCGTGGCGGGCGTTGCGGGTGTGCGCCGCGAGCCGGACGGTGCGTTTTCGCTCGATTTGGCGGGCCAAAACGACGCGCGCGAAGAAATCGCGCAGCTGTGCGTCGCGGAAAACTGGGGCCTGCTCGAACTTTCGCGGCGCCGCGCCAATCTCGAAGAGGTGTTTTTGAAACTGACGACCAGCGATTGACGACTCCCGCTGCGCGGCCCTCACCCGTCGCTTCGCGCCACCCACGCCCAGAGGGCACCCGCGCAAGCGGGAGAAGGACAAAGCGCGCACCTTCAACCGAGCAGTGAAAACACGAAAGTAAGAATGTGTCCTTCTCCCGCTTGCGGGAGAGGGTGGCGCGAAGCGACGGGTGAGGGCCGCGCAGCGGGTCACGAAAATAAAACCATGTTCATTCCCTTTCACATCGCCTGGAAAGAAATTCGCGGCTACTTTTCTTCGTGGATCGCCTACGTCCTCTGTGCCGGATGGCTGCTGTTGTCGGGCCTCACCTTCGTCTCGCTTCTGGGCGCGGCGGCGCAGGGGGCGCCGTTTTCGCTCGTGCCGCTTTATCAAAATCTCATCATCGTTTTTTTGTTCCTGACGCCGCTTCTCACCATGCGCCTGTTGGCCGAAGAGCGCGCCACGGGCACTCTGGAACTGCTTTTCACCTCGCCGCTCACGCCGTGGCAGGTGACGATGGGAAAGTGGCTCGGCGCGCTCGCATTTTGCGCGGTGTTACTGCTTTTGACGCTCTATTTTCCGCTTTTCGTCGGGCAATACGGCGCGCTCGACGCGGGGCCGGTGTGGGGCAGCAGCATCGCCTTGATTTGCCTCGCGGCGGCGTTTTGCGCCTTCGGGGTGTTTTGTTCGAGCCTGTGCGATTCGCAAATCGTGGCCGGATTTCTCACTTTCGGCGGGCTTCTGGTGTCGTGGATGCTGGCCTGGCCCGCCGCGACCGCGCCCGATAATCGCCTCGCCGCCGTCGCCGCGCAGTTTTCCGTCTTCCCCCACTTCGCGCGCATGCTGGGCGGCGCCATCGACACTCAGGATTTGATTTTTTTCGCCTCGCTCAGCTTCTTTTTCCTCTTTGCCACGACGCGGGTTCTGGAGAGCCGTCAATGGAAATGAATCCCGAAAAGCCGCCGCTTCTGGCGCGTCTGGCAGGCGCTTTTCTGCTGGCGAGCGGTTTTTTCGCGCTCGCGGCGATTGTCGCCTTTGGAACTTACGGCCAGCAAACGCCCGCTGGCTACGCGCTCGCGGCGGGGGATTCGTCTGCCTTGCGGCATGGCTTGTGGGCCGCGCTCAGTCTCGCAAATGGGAAAAAAGCGCGCCGCGCGACCGCAGTTCGCGCCAGCGCGCCTTGCTGGGCTTCAACGCCGTCGCCTCGGTCGCGCTGTTGGGGATTTTGCTCATCGGTGCCAATTACATCGCGTCGCGGCGCCATTTTACCTTCGATTTGACCCGAAATCGCGTCAACTCGCTGTCCGAACAGACCCATAAAGCGCTCGAAAAGCTGCCCTCGCCGCTCCGCCTCACCTATTTCCACGCCTCGCGCCAGATCGACCCCACCGCGCAAAGCCTGCTCGATGCCTACGCCCGCGCTTCGGACAAAGTGCGCGTCGAAAGCGTCAGCGCGCTGCGCGAGCCGTCGCGTGTGCCGCCCAGCTTCAACGGCGCGCCGCTTCTGATCGCGCAGCTTGAAAAAGACGGGAAAGTGGTGCAACGGCAGGAAATCAGCGTCGCCGACGAAGGGAATTTGACTTCGGCGCTGCTCAAACTGGCCAATCCCCAGGCGGAAACGCTCTATTTCCTGAGCGGTCACGGCGAAGTCGCGCCCTCTCAGGTTCCCGAACTGCAAAGCGCGCTCGCGGCCCAAAACTACGAAGTGAAAACCCTGTCGCTGCTGCCCCAAGGTGCCAAAATTCCCGCCGATGCCGCCGCGCTCGTCATCATGGCGCCGCAGGTCGATCTGGGCGCGCGCGAAGCCGAAATACTCTCGACTTACTTAGCCAACAAGGGCCGGATGGTCTGGCTTTTGTCGCCGTCACGTCAGAAACTGCCGCGCTTCGAGGCTTTGCTGAAATTGCTGGGCGCGAGCGTGGGAAGCGGCGCCGTTTTCGATTTGCAGCAGGCGTATCAAAGCCCGCAGCTGCCGGTGGGAATTCGCGGCGATGGGACGCGCCATCCCCTTTTGCGCGGCGTGAGCGGCGATGTGGTGTTTCCTGGCGCGGTTCCGCTTCAGATCGGCGCGCGCGCGACGGGGATTACGCCCATTTTCACGACTTCAGCGCAGTCGCAGTCGCTGAAGCCCGACGGAAGCGCGAGCGGAAAAGGCCCCTTCGTCCTGGCGGCGGCGATTGAAAGGGGCGCCAGCCGCGCTCTGATCTCTTCCAGCGCGGCTCTGGCGGTCGGCGAGGGCCTGAGCTTGTTCGGCAACAAATCGTTTTTGCTGGCGGGTATCAACTGGGTCGTTGGCAACGACGCCCTCATTTCGATTCCGCCCAAACCCCCAATCGCCTCCACGCTCCAGATGCCCGATGCGAGCGCGCGCTTCGCCGCGCTGTTTTCCATTTTGGTGATGCCGCTCGTGGCGCTGTTCATCGGCGCGGCAGTGTGGTGGAAACGGCGGTGAGAGTAGAGGTTAGAAAGTAGAGGTTAGATGGGTTTTCTAACCTCTACTTTCTAACCTCTGAAAAATTATGAAGATGTTTCGCTCGACGCTGATTTTGCTTCTGCTCGCCGTTGGAGGCGGACTCTACATTTACTTCAACGAGCGCGGCGCGCCGGTGGCGCAGGGCGCGGTGGTTTTGCTGCGCGCGCCGCGCGAGAGTGTGCGGGTCGTCAAATTGTCGCCCGCGAACGTCGAACTGCGGCGCGCCGACGAGAGTTGGCAGGTGCAAAGCGGGCGCAAATCGGCGCCCGCCGATCCCGATGCGGTCAGGGAGTTGCTCGATGCGCTCGAACTGGTGCAGTCGCAGGCGCCGGTCGAAAACGCGGCGAACCTGGAGCAATATGGCCTTGACAAAACGGCGGCGCGCATCATTGTGGATGGAAAAAGCCTCCATCTCGGCCTCAGTCCGCGCTTCGATCCCAGCCTAATTTACGCTCGAAGCGGCGAGCAGATCGCCCTGATTCCCGCCGCATTGAGCGCCCTCACCCGACGACCGTTCGAGGCATGGCGCGCCCGCGCCGTGTCCGGCGTTCCATCTCAAGGTGGGAAAACAAATGTAGGCGTGCAAAATCGGTGACCAGGCCCCATTGGGCGCGCTATTTGTAAGAAACCGCGATTTCACCGATGCCCTTGATGCCCTTCAGGAAGCGCAGATTTCCTGTTCTTGCAGACTCCAATGAACCACCATTCTCACGAAGCCAACGCACCCGACGCAAAAGACCAGGAGCGTCGCCGTCCCACCTCGCAGCAGAACGACCGTCGCAAATCGCGGCCCTGGGTCGTCGATATCAGCGACCGCCGCAGTGGTTTCGACCGCCGCCTTGAAGCCCAGCGCCGTGAGCGGCGCGATTAAACCGTGTTTTGCGTCATGGCGCGCCCAGGGGCGCTAAAATGAAAGTCCGCGCTGCCCTGGGCAGCGCGTTTTTGCGAGACAATTGTTATGAAATTTGGAATTTGTTGCGCGCCAGGCGCGCTGGGCGATACGAAACAGGGCTTAAACCTCTTAGCCAAGGCGGGCGCCGGCTACGTGGAATGGGGCGTCGGTTCGATTATGGCCTCTGATGCGGAGTTCGAGAGCCTGCGCGCCGCCGTCGCGGACGCGCCAATCCAGGCGGAAGCGTTTAACGGGTTTTTACCGGCGCACCATGCATCACCGGCCCCAATGTCAATCTGGACGCGGTTCTCACTTATGCGAGCGAGGCCATGCGCCGCGCCAAGGCTCTGGGCGGCGAAATCGTGGTGCTGGGCAGCGGCGGCGCGCGCAAAGTGCCCGAAGGCTTCGATAAGAAGCGGGCGCTGGAGCAGTTCAGTGAATTGTGCCGCGAACTCGGCCCACGCGCGGCTGAAGCGGGTGTGACCATTGCCATTGAGCCGCTCAACTCCAAAGAGGACAACCTCATCAACAGCGTGGCGCAGGGCGCGCAGATCGTCGATGCAGTGGCGCACCCAAATATTCAACTGCTGGCCGATTTCTACCATATGTTCGAAGACCGCGAACCAACTCAAAACGCCGCAGACGCCGGAAAACGGCTGAAGCACACGCATCTGGCGGATTTGGGCCGGCTCGCGCCAGGCTTTGCCGAGGGCGAAGCCGATTTCGTGGGCTTTTTCGCCGCCCTGCGCGCCGCCGGATACGACAAACGGTGCAGTTTCGAAGGCAAAACCCACGACCTGGCGAGCCAGGCGGCGCCGCTTCTCGCGACGATGCGCGCCCGCTACGCGGGAGAAGGGGAGAAAGGGAGAGGGGGAGAAGGGGAGTAGAAGTCGAGCCTGCAACTTGCTGCTCCGATTATCACTCCCCTTCTCCCCTTCTTGAATGGCACCCGCTTTGCATTTTGAACGCGCTCCAGTGGAGGATTACCTACTATGGCAGATAAACCAGGATATTTCAGCGGTCTTTTGACCGGACTCATTTTCGGTGGCGTCGCGGCGCTGCTTTTGGCGCCCAAAAAGGGCGAGGAACTGCGCGGCGATTTGTCGCAGACCGGCGAAAAGCTCAAAGAGCGCGCCTCAACGGTGGGCACGACGGTCGGCGTGGCGGCCATTGATGTCAAAGATCACGGCGTCGAACTGCTGCACTCCGTCAAAGAAAAAGGCGTCGAACTCAAGGACGAGGCCAAACACCACATTGACGACGTGAAATCAACCGTCGTTTCGGTGGTGGGCGATGTCAAGCACGAAGTCCGCGACGCTGCGCACGATGCCAAAGCCGCCGTCGTCGAGGCGCACGACGAGGCCACCGATGCAATTGAAGGGGCGAAGGACGACGCGCAGGAAGTCATCGACGAGACCGCCGACGGCGCCAAAGATGCTGTCGAACAGGTGTAAGAGCGCACCAAAGCAAAAGCCCGCCGAGATTTCGGCGGGCTTTTTGTGTTTTATCTCTGGCGGTGAAAGCGCCCGCCGCGCCATCGCAACGTGTAAAGCGGTTTCATGCCAGGCTTGAAACGGAACCAGAAACTGGATTTGAAAACGCGAATCGTCGTCCCAAGGCGCGGCATCGCATAACCGTTTCTGGAATTGAAACCCACTGGAACCACTTGTTTGGTGACTTCGATAAATTTCCCATTTCTATAGCGCCAGAAAGAGAGATCGCCCTCCTCGAAATTATTGTGAACGCCGATGGTCGCCTGGCCTTTGCAGCGAAAAACTGCGATGTCAAGCCGTCCCTGCGCGCCGTCGCCAGGAAAGCGGAGGAAATCATTTTTGAGGTCGATAATTGAGCGGTTATTGGCTGGAATGTCGGGATTGAACCCTTCGCGCAGCCATTTTCGCCGATTGGTGTTACTGCCGGAATACTCGACTTCAAAGAAGTGTTTTGGCAGCAAATCGAAATAATCCAAAACGGTGCGCGGTGTCTTGGGTTTCGCCTCACTCGCTAGAGGCGCGATGACAAGCCCCAGCGCCAGCCAAGCCACGTTTTTCCATTTACGAAACATCGGACGCCTCCTGAAAATCGGCCCCTGATTCCGGTTTTACTTCACCGGCGAAATTTGCGCCGTAGAACTGCGCCACAACTTCGATTTTCCCGATGATGTGGCGGTTGAACTCGTCCAAATCGGCGGCGGGAACCCACAATTCGTCGTGGCGCCCGCGTGTGCCGACGGTTTGAACTTCCCACTTGGCGGCGTATCCATCGTCAATCTCGAAGCGCGTCACGAAACCGGCGAAACCCGAAACGGGGTCTTTGGTGTTCCAGTCGCGCGCGATTTGCGCCGCATAATCGAAATTCAAAACCGGATAAAAAATGGGCTGAATTCCGAGACGCGGCGGAAAGGCGCGGAAATAGAGCCCAGCGATGAGTTCGAGTTCTTTGGTGCCGACGGGACGATAGAGTGTCATTGTTTTGCTCTTTGGTAGAGAACGCGAAGCGTCAGCGAGTGAGGCAAGACTGCTACTGTGAAATTCCAGCTATGCCTCACTCGCTGACGCTTCGCGTTCTCCAATTACACCACGATATTCACCAACCGCCCTGGCACAACCACCACTTTCTTCGGCGCTTTGCCCTCCAGAAAGGGCGCGATTTCGCCGCTTCCGAGCGCCAGTTGCTCCAATTCTTCGCGCGAAACCTCGGCGGGCACCGACAAGCGCGCGCGCAGTTTGCCGTTGACTTGAACCGGAACCGTGATTTCGTCTTCTTTGGCAACTTCAGCATCGAAAACGGGCCATTTCCGTTGATAAAACGACCCCGCAAAACCGAGTTGTTCGCCCAGTTCATCGGCGAGGTGCGGCGCGAAAGGGCTGAGGCAGCCCAGCAGGTTTTCAATCGCTTCGGAGTAAACCGCGCCGTTGTCGCCTTTGGCGTTCAGCCAATCCTGAATCGCGTTGACGTGTTCCATCAGGGCGGAAATGGCGGTATTCATCGAAAAACGCTCGATGTCGCCGCCGACTTTTTGAACCGTCTGGTGCGTTTTGCGGCGCAGTTTTTTGTCGGCGTCCGACAGTTCGCCACCCAAACCGTCGCGCCAGTTCGCTTCAAACGGCAGCGCGGTCGCAACGCGCCACACGCGCTCCAGAAAGCGATAGGTGCCGGCGAAGGTGTCGTCGGATTGCGGCGTCCATTCGGCATCGAGCGCGGGCGGGCCTAAAAACAGCGTCATCATGCGCGTGGCGTCGGCGCCGAAGCGCTCTACGGCGGCGTCGAGAGTCACGACATTGCCTTTGCTTTTGCTCATCTTGAGCAACTTGTTTTCGGTCGGCGAAAACATCGTCACCATGCCCTGCGCGAAATAGTTTTGGAACGGCTCGACCGATTTGACCAGGCCCAGATCGAACATCGCTTTCATCCACACGCGGGCGTAAATCAGGTGGCCGCGCGCGTGCTCGATGCCGCCGACATACTGGTCGATGGGCATCCAGTTGGCGATGTCCTGAGCGCGAAACGGCACATCCTCAGCATCGGGCGAGCAAAAACGCAGAAAATACCAGCTCGAATCGACAAAAGTGTCGAGGGTGTCGGTTTCGCGCCGTGCGGGACGGCCTTTGGAATCGAGGGTGTTGATGAAATTCTGCGACTGCGTGAGTGGATTGCCCTGGCCGGTAAATTCGATGTCGGTGGGATGCATCACCGGCAACTGGTCTTCGGGCACGGTTTCGACGCTACCGTCCTCGCAGTAAATCACGGGAATCGGGCAGCCCCAGTAACGCTGGCGCGACAGACACCAGTCACGCAGTTTGAAGTTGACCGCGCGTTCGCCGATGCCATTTTGTTCCATCCACTCGGCGATTTTCTGGCGCGCTTCAGGCGGCGTGAGGCCGTTGAAGTCGCCGGAATTGACCAAAATGCCTTTTTCTTTGTCGGTGTAGGCGGCACCCGTCTCATCAGGGTGGGAAGCAGACATGAATCGCCAAGGAGGGGGCTGATCTCCCGTCGCATAAATACCCGTCCGTGTCCCCCACATGGCGTAGGCGACGACTTCCTTAATCCCCAAATTATATTGTTTGGCGAATTCGAAATCGCGCTCGTCGTGCGCCGGAACCGCCATCACCGCGCCGCTTCCGTAGTCGGAAACCACATAATTGGCCAGCCAAATCGGCACTTCTTCGCCGTTCATCGGGTTGATGCAATAGGCGCCGGTGAAAATGCCTTCTTTGGGAATTTCGTCACCGTAGTCGCGCTGCTCGTCCTTCTGGCGCGCGACGTGATCGCGGAACTCGCGCGCGGGGCCTTCCCATTCGGTTCCGACCGTGAGTTTTTCGACCAATTCGTGATCGGGCGCCAAAACCATATACGTCACGCCGAAAACGGTGTCCACGCGCGTGGTAAACACTTCGATTTGCGCGTCGAAATCCTTCACCTGAAAGCGAAAATTGACGCCTTCCGAGCGTCCAATCCATTCGCGCTGGATTTTGAGGACGTTTTCGGGCCAATCGGTGAGCGTCTCCATGTCATCGAGCAAACGCTGCGCGAAAGCAGTGGTTTTGAAAAACCACTGCGTGAGCGGTTTTTGCTCGACCAGAGAGCCGCAACGGTCGCATTTGCCGTCTTTGACCTGCTCATTCGCCAGCACAGTCAAATCTTTGGGGCACCAGTTGACGTTCGCGGTGCGGCGTTCGGCCAATCCCGCCTTGAAAAACTGGATGAAAAGCCACTGCGTCCAACGATAATAATCGGGTTTGCAGGTGGTGACTTCGCGATTCCAGTCGAAAGCGATGCCGAGTTTGCCGAACTGTTCGTGCATCTGCTCGATGCACCGCTCCGTCCACTGCGCGGGATGGACGCCGTTTTTAATGGCGGCGTTTTCGGCGGGCAGGCCGAACGCGTCCCAGCCCATCGGATGCAGGACGTTGAAGCCGTTCATGACGCGATAGCGCGCCACGGCATCGCCAATCGCGTAGTTGCGAACGTGCCCGACGTGCAAAGCGCCCGACGGGTAGGGGAACATATCGAGGTAATAAAACTTGGGTTTTTCGGGGTCGAAGGTGGTGTGAAACAGGTTTTGCGAGGCCCATTTCGCTTGCCACTTGGGTTCGATGTCTTTGGGATTGTAACGATTCATAAAATTGGGTTCTCACAAAGAAACAAAGGTCGCACAAAGAACACAAAGAGATTGAAAAAATTCTTTGTTTTCTTTGTGGGAACTTTGTCTCTTTGTGAGAAATGTTATTTGGCGGGCAGCATCGCTTTGAAGCCGAAATAGAGGCCGATGGTGAGAAGCAGCACGAAAATTCCGGCGTAAAGCAGCGCGAAGAGTTCTTCGCGGGTGAAGCGGAAGTATTTCCAGTTTGGCAGCACGACGGCGGCAGCGATGAACAGAAGTCCTGGCAGATGCGGGAAAAAGGGCAGAAAAACAATCGAAATCAGCGCGAAGGAGACGAAAACCCACATCAACCGCGCCGATGTCTTCCAGTTCATCGCCAGATTGACCAGAACCGAGAGCAAAAGCGCGATAAAAAGGAAATCGCCGACGCCAATCGAAGGAATTTGCAGCGAGTATTCGGGCCGCGCCGCGCCCACCGCGCCAATGCTCGGCCCCGCCGCCATCGCGCGTTCGGCGATGGGCTGCGTCGCTTTGTTGGCCAGCATTTGCGAGACGATGCCGCCAAAAAGCACGCCCCAGATGTCGATGAGCGCGATGGCAAACCCGATGGGGCCGATCATGTTGGGATGGCGAATCAGGCGCGCCAAAATCGTTCCGGCGAAGGTCGCGCCGCTCACCATCGCCAGGTCTTGCAAAGTTGTGGTGGCAAAAAAGGCCATTTGCCGCGCCGTCGAGGGCGCCGCGCCGCTCTCGCGCGCCGCGCGCAAAACGGAACGAAGGTAGGGCCACAAGCCGTTTTCGACGCCCAGCCAGATCAGCGCGCAAAGCGCCAGTCCCGCGAGCGCGAGGCGAATCGGAAGCTGTCTGCGCGCCACGCCCAAACCGAAAAGCACGACGGCGCCGACATAAAGCACGGTCAAATTGACGCCGCCCCAAATCGCAAAAAGGGCGTTGGGAACCGGTAAAAACGGCCCGCCGATGTTGATGGCGGCGAGCAAAAGCAGCATCAGAAACGGCGAGGGCGTTTTTGGGGCGTCGGAAGTTGGCACGGAAAGGAATTTTAGCGAACTGGGCTAAGGGCAAAGTCGCTCGATGGCCTCGCACGCGGCGAGCGGGCCGTTTTCGGCGCGTATTTTTTCACCGAGACGTTGGGCGTTTTGGGTGAGGAAGTCGGGATTGTCGAAATGTGATTCAAACGCCTGACCTGGATAATGGCGACGCTTCTCTATGTAGCCGACTCCAAGGCGCTGCAATCGCGCGGCGTGGTCGGGCTGGTCGTGCGCGAATGGCACGATAATTTGCGGCACACCGGCGCGCAGAGCCTGGGCTGTGGTGCCAGCACCACCTTGATGCACGATGAGGCACGCGCGCGGAAAAATCTCGCTGTGCGGCGCGTAATCAACGGACAAAACGTCGGGCGGCAATTGTGAGGGCGGATAATCTTGCATTTCTCTTCCCACCAGCAGTAATCCTCGGCGTTCGTAATCAAAGACAATCGAAGCACTCAGGCCGTAAAAATCGCCTGCTGCGAAAACCGCCGAACTGCCCAGCGTGAAAACAATCGGCGGCTCGCCTTCTTCGATCCACTTTTTCCAATGGGGGGCGGGACTTACGTCCTCTTCCAATCGAGTTTCAAGCAACCGATTGGAAGAGGACGTAAGTCCCGCTTTTTCATATCCCTGCGCGTCGTAAAAACAAAACCCCGTCGCCGTCGTATTGACCGGCCAGTCGCGCTGCGGCGCCGCGAAATGCCGCGAGAACAGCGCGAGCGTCCCAAACGGCGAGAACTGACCTTCAAACATCGGATGCCCCAGCGACGGGACACCGATTTCGCGTCGCAATTTGTCCACTTCCGCGACCCAGGGCGCCGTTCCTCTGCGGCCCAGAGCGAACATAATCGTGGGCCAGATGGGGCCTAAGACGCGCAGGAAATCGAGGTGCGGCAACGTCGGCGGCACCGGCGGGTCGAATTTGCTCCACAGGGAAATCGGCGCCAGAACACTGGAAAGCCACTTTTTTTCCAACTTTTGCGCCACGAGCGGCCCCGCGAGCGCGGCGGGATGGGTGATGATCACATCGGCATCTTCCGAGGCGGCGAGCAAATCGGCGTAAGAGTCGCGCAGCACGGGCGAGAGAACATCCTGAAAAAGGAAGCGCGGGCCGTCTTTCAAATCCATCACCCGTTTGGCGAGCGGGCCGAAATCGCCTTCGGACGGCAAATCGGGGCGAACGGCGCGAAATTCCAATCCCAAACTTTCGATCTTGGCGCGATATTTGGCGGCGGTAGCAATTACAGGCTCGTGGCCGCGCGCTTTGGCTTCGGATGCAACCGCAATATAAGGATGCAGGTCGCCCAGCGAGCCAAAAGTCGAAAAGAGGATTTTCATTGAGGTGGTTAGGTAGTTTGGTGGTTGGGTGGTTGAATATCTACCCAGTCACCTCAACCACCTAACCACCCAACAACCAAACCACCATGAATTACAAACCACTGGGGCGCACCGGCGCCAAAGTCTCGCCGCTCTGTCTGGGCTGCATGAATTTCGGCTCCAGCACGAACGAAGCCGACTCGATTGCCATTATGCACTGCGCGCTCGATGCCGGAATCACGTTTTGGGACACCGCCGACGTCTATTCCAAAACCCAGAGCGAAGTCGTGGTCGGCAAGGCGCTCGAAGGCAAGCGCGACGAAGTGTTTCTGGCCACCAAAGTTCACGGCAAAGTCGGCGAGCGGCCCAACGATCAGGGCAATTCGCGGCTTCACATCATCAAAGGCTGCGAAGATTCGCTGCGCCGCCTCAATGTCGATCACATCGACCTTTATCAGATTCATCGCCCGCAAAGCGGCGTGCCGATTGATGAAACGCTGCGCGCGCTCGACGACCTGATTCGACAGGGCAAAGTGCGCTACATCGGCACTTCGACGTTTTCGGCTTATCAACTGGTCGAAAGTTTGTGGGAAAGCGAAAAATGGGGCCTCAATCGCTTCGTGTGCGAGCAGCCGCCGTATAACTTGCTCGACCGCCGCATCGAGCGCGAATTATTGCCGTTTTGCGAGAAATACGGCTTCGGCGTGATTCCCTGGAGTCCTCTGGCGGGCGGAATGCTGACCGGCAAATACCGGCGCGGCGAGCAGGGGCCGGAAGGTTCGCGCTATCAGAGCGGCAAGTTTCGGTCGGGCGAAGAAGTCAACGACGCCACGTGGAACGTCATCGAAGGCGTGGAACAACTGGCCAAAGACAAAGGCGCCGCGATGGACGCTTTCGCTCTGGCGTGGGTGATGGCGCAAAAAACCATCTCTTCGCCCATCATCGGGCCGAAAACGATGGAGCAGTTGGAAGACAATTTGAAAGCGCTCGATGTCGAGATTTCCGAGGAAGATTCCAAACGGGTCGATGGATTGATTAAACCTGGCACGCACGTCGCCGAGTATTATCAGGCCGATTTCGGGAAAAGGTAAAATGAGAGGCGAGAAACGAGAGGCGAGAAAGTTTTAGTTGCAACATCTCGCCTCCCGCCTCTCGTTTCTCGCCTCTCAACGCCATGAATAAAACGCTCGATGCCGTTGTTTTGCGTTATGTCGGTTTCGGCTTGCTGCTTTTGGGCGTTCTGGTCGCGCTTTATCTGGTGCGCGGCGCGCTGCCGATTTTTCTGGTCGGCGGCCTCATCGCGTTCGCGCTCGAACCGATGCTGCAAAAGCTCGAAAAGCGCGGCCACTCGCGGCGCGGCGCTGTCGGATTCGTTTTTTGCGTTTATTTGCTGCTTTCTCTGGTGGTGGTGTCGCTGCTGGCGGCGGCGTTTCAGCAGGCGCAGACCCTCATTTCCAACCGCGAAACCTACAGCCGCCAGGTGACGACTTTAGTTGAATCGAATCGCCAGAAACTGCGCGACTCGAAACTGCCCGCCGCGATCCGCCAGTCGATTGACGAGGGAATCGACAAAAGCCTGGAGCGTTTGCAGCGCGAGGCGCCCACCTACGCTTCCAACGCCGCGACCTGGGTCGTCGGTTCGCTGGGCTGGCTCTTTATCTCGGTTTTTCTGCTCAATCTGGTGACGCTGGGCATCATGATCGAAGCGCAGCGCATTCGAGCGCGGCTGCTCATGATAGTGCCGCCGCCCTATCGCCGCGACATGAGCGAACTGTCGCACTCCATCAACGAACTGCTGGGCCGTTATGTGCGCGGCCAGATGATCGTGTGCAGCACCTACGGCGCACTTTGCACCGTCGCGTTCGAGGTGCTGTCGCGCGTTTACGGGCTGCAATATCCGCTCGTTTTGGGCGCTCTGGCGGCGTGCATCTACATTCTGCCCTATTTCGGCCCCGCGATTATTTTCACTTCGGCGGGCGTGACGGCTTATCTCACCTCGGCGCAGCCGGTCAATGCCGCGATTGCGGCGGTGAGCTGCTGCATCGTTTTCAATCTCATCGTGGACTACGGCATCGCACCGCGCGTGCTGGGCAAAGGTGTCGGGCTGCATCCCTTGATGGTGATTTTCGCGTTTTTGTGCGGTTTTCAATTCGGCGGGCCGCTTGGCACCGTCGTCGCGGTGCCGGTTTTCGCTTCGCTGCGCGTGATCGCGATTTATCTGTTTCCCCAACTCGCCGCGCCTTTGCCGGCAGAATCGCCCGCCGCGATAGCCGAAAACGAGCCGCATGGCGCGATTAGCGAGGGTGCGAAACGAGTGGCGGAAGCCGAGGCACGAACATGAAATGGCTTTGGGGCGAGGGGGAAGCCGCCGAAATTCCTTCCGACAACGCGGCGCAATGGCGCGCGGCGCTGCAACGCGAAACCATGCGGCTGCGAGCGATACGCCCCATTCCAACACTGGAATCTCTTTCGGAATTACACCGGCAACAGGCTGCGGTCATTGCGCGCAACATCGCCCCTTGGACGAAGGAAAAAGAAAAAGAAATGGCGCGGCGTGGGCACTCTGCCCTTTTCATTTCAACGCTTGAAGGTTTGGCGGCTTTGAAAATTCGCTTTCCCCTCGGCGCTCCTGACCAGATTTTCCCGCTTTTGGAGGACGAATGGCGTCAATTGCGTGAAGCGCAAGTTCCAACTCTTCCAAGTCGCTTCTATCGACTTTTCAAGTTTGGCAGCGAATTTTACGCGCTTGCCGCCGCAAAAGACGACATCACCCCAGAAAAACGAGCCGCTTTACGTCAGTGAGAAGAGCAGAAAAACGTGCAAATTCTCTTGCACTCCTGGTATTTTTGCGCCGCGCCGTTGATGGGGAAGGGGCAAACCGACGCTTATTCCTGGAATGGTGAAGTTCTCAAGGTGCTGCAACGGCGCGTCGCGGGCTGGATTTCGTAAAAAACGCCTCGGCCAAAGCAACGCGCTAAACTTTGCGCCCGCCAAAACATCGAGAACTCATCATGACCGGACACGACCTTCGCGCCAAATACCTCCAATTCTTCGAGCAGAAAAACTCGCTCATCATCCCTTCCGCCTCGCTCATTCCCACCGATCCGACCACGCTTCTCACCTCGGCGGGAATGCAGCCGCTCGTGCCCTTTTTCAAAGGCGAAGAAACTCCGCCCGCCACAAGATTGGCGAGCTGCCAGAAATGCTGCCGCGCCGATGACATCGAGCAGGTCGGCGTGACGTGGCGCCACGCCTCGTTTTTCGAGATGCTGGGCAACTTTTCCTTCGGCGACTATTTCAAGCGCGAAGCCATCGTGTGGGGCTGGGAATTTCTCACCAAAGAGCTGAACATCGACCCCGACGTGCTGTGGGTTTCGGTCTATTTTGAAGACAAAGAAGCGCCCGAAATCTGGAAAAAAGATGTAGGCCTCAGCGACGAGCGCATCTATCGTTTCGACAAAAAAGACAACTGGTGGGGGCCAGTCGGCAAAAGCGGCCCCTGCGGGCCGGACTCCGAGATTTTCTTCGACCGAGGCGCGAAATACGACACCGGCGACGCCGAAATGGACAGACCAGGCGGCGACGGCGACCGTTACGGCGAAATCTGGAATCTGGTCTTCCAGCAATACAACCAGACCGAAAGCGGCGAATTATTGGCGCTTCCGGCGCCAGGAATCGACACCGGAATGGGCCTGGAGCGCACCGCCGCGATTTTGCAGGGCGTCGATACCATCCATCACACCGATCTTTTCGCGCCCCTCATCAACGCCATTTCCGCCGCCAAACGCGAGGGCGATTTGCGCTTCGATCTCTCCACGCCGCAACTCCACCGCGAAGACCCGACGACCAAACCGCTTCGCGTCATCGCCGACCACGTTCGCGCCGCGATATTTCTGGCCGCCGATGGCGTCACCCCTGGCAACAATGGCCGCGATTATATGCTGCGCCGCTTCATCCGCCGCGCCTATCTAAACGGTCGCGCGCTCGGCCTCGACAAGCCGTTTTTGCACCGCATCGTGCCGGTTGTCGAGCAAAGTTACGGCGCGGTTTATCCCGAACTGATCGAGCGTCGCGCCCTCATTTCGGACCTCATTTTGCGCGAGGAAGAGCGTTTCGGCGTCACCATCGAAAGCGGCATGAACCGCCTGGAAGATTTGATCGACGACGCCAAAAAGAAGGGCCTGAAATCGCTGTCGGGCGCCGAAGTTTTCTCGCTTTATTCGAGTCAGGGCTTTCCGCCCGAACTCACCGCCGATATTCTGGCTGACAATGATCTCAGCTACGATGCCAACGAATTTGAGGCCGCGTCGCAAAGCCACTCCAAAATTTCGGGTTCGGCGGTGGGCGAATATCAAAAACGTAAATTTGACGTTGACCAAGATATTAAATTCGTTGGCTATAAAGAACTCATCCACGCGGCGAGTGTTTATCTTTTCTCGCCTCATATGGTAGATGGAAGCGAAACCGCAAACCACTTTGATGTTGTGTTAACCACAACCCCTTTCTACGCGGAAAGTGGTGGACAAGTAGGCGACACAGGAGAATTATGGAGCGAAGACGCTGATTTTTCTGCCAAAGTCCTTGACACGCAAAAAGAGGGCAAGACTTGGATTCATACCGTTGAAGTCATTCGCGGGGAAATCAAAGAAGGTTTGAAAGTGACTGCGCGTGTCGACATGACACGTCGCCGCGCCATCGAACGCGCGCACTCTTCCACTCACCTCTTGCACGCCGCGTTGCGCCAGCATCTGGGGAAACACGTCGAACAGCGCGGCTCTTTGGTCGAAGGCGACCGTTTGCGCTTCGATTTCGTCCATTTCGCGCCGGTTTCCGTCGAGGAACTCGAAACCATCGAGAAAACCGTCAACGAGGAAATTTTGGCCTCGCTTCCCATTAAAATCGCCGAAAAAACCCTCGCCGAAGCGCGCGCGATGGGCGCGATGGCGCTGTTCGGCGAAAAATACGGTGACGTGGTTCGCACCGTCAAAATGGGCGATTTTTCGCTCGAACTGTGCGGCGGAACCCATTTGCCAAACACTTCGGCGGCGGGACTGCTGCGTATCGTGAGCGAAGGCGGCGTGGGCGCCAACCTGCGCCGCATCGAAGCCCTGACGGGCGCGGCGGCGCTCGAATACGACCGAGCGCAGTCTCAAAAACTGCGCGAAGTCGCGGCGGAAATCGGCGCCAAACCGGAGAATGCGCTCGCGGCGGCGCAAAAACTGGGGAGCCGCGTGCGCGAACTTGAAAAGCAACTCGCGCAGATGCAGCGCAAACTGTCGGGCGGCGCGGAAGAGGAAATTCTGGCGAGCGCGAGCGAAGTCAAGGGCATCAAATTCGTCGCCTCGCGCGCGCCGGAGGGACTTTCGGGCGACGCCCTGCGCGACCTGGCCGACAAACTGGCGCAGAAACTCGATGGCGTCGTCGTTCTGGCATCGGAAAGCGGCGGCAAAGTGATGTGGGCGGTCAAAGCCTCAAAGGGTGCGGTCGAGAAAGGCGCGCACGCGGGCAACATCGTCAAATCACTGGCGCAAATCACCGGCGGTGGTGGTGGCGGACGGCCCGATTTCGCTCAGGCGGGCGGGAAAGACGTTTCGAAGATTGATGAGGCGCTGGGGCAGGCGGCGCAGTTGGTTTAACCATAACCAGTGTTGCGGGTTTGGTGAGACAGTCACTGCTCACCAAACCCGCAACACTGCATTAAAGGGCGGCGATTTGTAAAAATCGCGCCCTTTTACGCTTCCGCCACGACGGACGCGAGCTTTTGAATGGGGTTCTGGTCGTTGAGACGCAGCATCTGGGCCACCAAAACCCGCGCGGTCAAGACGAAAACGAAGCTGATGCCAAACGCCACCGCGAGGCCGAAAGCGTAGGCGTCGGGTGTGCCGGTTTTGTCGGCGATGCCGAAAAACACGCCGCCAATCACCGAAACGCCCAGCGAAAACGCGATTTGCTGAACGGTGCTCAAAACGCCCGATGCCGCGCCCGCATCACCCCCGCCGACGCTGTTCATGGTCTGGCGAATCACCTGTGGCACGGCCAGGCCCTGGCCCCAGCCGTAAAGCGCGAAAATCGGCATTAGAGCGAACCCGTTGAGATGGCCGCGCCAGATCAGCGCCACCGCGATCACGACAAGCTGGCCGACCAGCAAAACTGTGATGCCCGACAGCAAAACGCGCGGCCCGAAGCGCCCGACCAGCTTGACCGCGCCCAGAGACGAGTGCAAAAACGACAGCGAGAGCGCCCCGAAAACGATGCCGGCGCCGGCGGGCGTCATGTGGAGGCCGCGCTGGAGAAACTGGCCCATCACGAACGAAAACGAACTCAGTCCGCAAAACAGGAGCAAAATCGAGCCTAAACCGCGCGCGTAAGAGGCATTGCGAAATAAATCGAGCGCCACGAGCGGCGAACCGCCCCGTCTGGCGATGACCTTTTCCCAGCGCAAAAACCAATATCCAATCGCCACCGACGCCGCCAAAAGCGCGAAACACCACCAGGGCCAGCCTTGCTCGCGGCCTTCGGCGATGGGAAAAATCAGCGCGAAAAGCCCAACTCCCGAAATGAGGGCGCCCGCGACATCCAGCTTTTGCGCCCGCTGCGCCTTTGATTCGCGCACCAGATAAACCGAAGCGACAATCGCCGCGATGCCGATGGGCACGTTGACGAAAAAGATCGGGCGCCATTCGAGGCCAAACAGATTGGCGCTCACCATCCAGCCGCCCAGCACGTTGCCCAGAAAACTGCCGACGCCCACCGTCGCGCCGAGGTATCCGGTCGCTTGGTCGCGCTCGGCGCCCGCGAAAGTAACCTGAATCGTGGCCAGAACCTGGGGCGACATCAGCGCCGCGAACGCGCCCTGAACAATGCGAAACCCAATCAACTGCGCCGGAGTTTGCGCGAACCCGCACAAGGCCGAAGCGAGGGTGAAACCGCCCATGCCGATTTGAAAGATGCGCTTGCGCCCGTAAATATCGCCCAGTCGCCCGCCGGTGATGAGGCACACCGCGAAGGCGAGGCCGTAAACCGCGACGGTGAGCTGCACCTGCGCGTCACTCGCGCCGATGGTTTTTTTGATGGAGGGCAGTGCCAGATTGACGATGAGAAAATCGAGCACGCCCAATAAAGTGGCGGAGAGAATGACGGCGAAAGCGAGCCAGCGTTTGGGATCGGGAGCGATTTGAGGAGAAGTTGTCACGGAAAATAATGGCAGGAAGTTTGGCTTTGGCCTGCTTGTGATGGGTTTTTCCGTCGCTCCGCTCCGGCCCTCACCCGCCGCTTCGCGGCACCCTCTCCCGCAAGCGCGAGAAGGACACACTCTGACTTTCGTGTTTTTACTGTTACTTACTGCTCGGTTCAAGTGGCGCGCGTTGTCCTTCTCCCGCTTGCGGGAGAGGGTGCCGCGAAGCGGCGGGTGAGGGCCGGAGCGGAGCGACGGGAGGTGCAATGAGTGTCGCGCGCCAAAAGCCAACGCGCCCCCTGCCAGTCCGTTCCACAGCTATAAAGAAGCACGCTTTGCCGCCTCAACCTCGCTGCGACTATAATTAATGCGTTAAAAATGGCACTTCGCACCCCTTCTTCGCTCCTCGCAGCCGCCCACGCCGTGCCTCAGTGCGCCCGAAAACGTCCGGCGGCCACATCCTGACGCGCGCATTTCCCCTGTCGCGCTCCCGCCGCGCCGCCTTCGCCATTTTTTACGCTCAATCCTCGTCCCGCAAGTAATAGATCGTCCCATTCAACGCGAAATTCCCGTTTCGCCCTGAGTTTTATGTCCGTGAACCGCAATTCCCATTCTCTCGGCCTGTCCTACGGCCTTCCCGCGCCCCGTCCCAACGGTTTGTGGCGTCCCGAACAGGAAACCTCGTCGTGCGGCATCGGTTTCGTGGCCGATTTGCAGGGCGAAAAGTCGCATCGCATCGTGGCCAAGGGCCTCGAAGCCGTCGGCTGCCTCACCCATCGCGGCGCGGTCGCCGCCGACTCCAAAACCGGCGACGGCGCCGGACTGCTCACCCAGATCCCCCACAAACTGCTGCGCGCCAGTCTGGGCAAAGGCCAGGGCAAGCTGCTCAAGCGCGACCAAGATTTGGCGGTCGCGATGATTTTCTGCCCGCGCGAGGGCGAAGCGCGCCACGCGGCCTATCAGATTTGCGAAACCGTGATCGAGGAGTCCGACCTCATTTTTCTGGGCTGGCGCCGCGTGCCGGTCGATTTCCCCGCGCTGGGCGAAATCGCGCGCCGCACCTGCCCCGAAATTCGCCAGATGCTCCTCATGCGCCCCGAAGGTCTGAGTGACGAGGCGTTCGAGCGGATCTGCTACGTGCTTCGCAAGCGGATGGAATTGCGCGTCGCGGCGGCCCAGGTCGAAGGCTTTTACATTCCCTCGTTTTCGAGCAAAACCATCGTCTACAAAGGTCTGATTCTGGCGACGCAACTGCCGCGCTTTTACGAAGATTTGCAAAACAGCGACTTCGAATCGGCGATTGCGCTCTATCACCAGCGCTACTCGACCAACACGTTTCCGACCTGGTTTTTGGCGCAGCCGTTTCGTTTTCTGGCCCACAACGGCGAAATCAACACCGCGCAGGGCAACAACAACTGGATTCGCGCGCGCGAAAACGCGCAAAATGGCCGCATCTGGGGCAGCAAGGAATCTCTGGCCGAACTGCGTCCCATCATTCAGCCTGGCGGCAGCGATTCGGCGGGCCTCGACAACGCCTTTGAAAGCGTGGTGCAGTCGGGCCGCGACATCCTCCACACCGCGATGATGATGGTGCCCGATGCCTATCACGCGGTCTCCGATATGCCCGACGAACTGCGCGCGTTCTACGAATATCACGCCTCGATTCAGGAACCGTGGGACGGCCCCGCCGCCCTTTCTTTCACCGACGGCGACATGATCGGCGCCTGCCTCGACCGCAACGGTCTGCGGCCTTTTCGCTATCAAATTTCCGACGACAACGTGCTTCTAGTGGGCAGCGAAGTCGGCACCATCGACATCGACGGCGCGAAATTAGTGGAAAAAGGGCGCCTCGGCCCTGGCCAAATTCTGGCTTTAGATTTAAGAAACGGCCAGCTGATGCACAACGCGGAAGTCAAAGCGCGCTATGCTCAGGAAGTGCCCTATCGCGACTGGGTCTCGCAGCATCTCATCGACGGCGCGAAAATCACCGGAAAAGCGGAAAACATCGTCACGACCGGCATCGCGCCCGCCTTTGGCGAAGCGTTGTTGGCCCAGCAAAAAGCCTTCGGTTTCACGACCGAAGACGTGGACGACACCATCTCGCCGATGGTGAAGTCGGGCCAGGAGCCGACGGGAAGCATGGGCGACGACACGCCGCTCGCGGTTCTCAGCGAAAAGCCGCGCCTGCTCTACACCTATTTTCGCCAGCGCTTCGCGCAGGTCACCAACCCGCCGATTGACCCGCTCCGCGAGAAACTGGTGATGTCGCTGCATTCGTTTGTCGGGCCGCTCGCCAATTTGTGGGAAGAAAACACGCCCGAAAGCTGCCGCCGCATCGAATTCCCCACGCCGCTTCTGCTCAACGAGCAGCTCGCCGCGATTCGACAGGGCGAAACCAACTGGGGCGCCAATTTCAAAAGCGCCACGGTTGTTTCGACTTTTGCGGTTTCGCAGGGCGAAAACGGCCTCGAAAGGGCCGTCCACAAACTTCAACGCGACGCCGCGCAAGCGGTGCGCGAGGGCGCGGCGATTCTCATCATCTCGGATCGAGGCGTAAGCGCCGACACCGCGCCCATTCCCGCGCTTCTGGCGGTTGGCGCCGTGCATCATCATCTCATCCGCGAGGGACTTCGCACGCGCTGTTCCATCATCGCCGAAAGCGGCGAGCCGCGCGATTCGCATCATTTTGCGTGCTTGATTGGCTACGGCGCGGCGGCGGTCAATCCCTATCTCGCGCTCGAAACCGCGCAGGCGCAAAGCGATCCCGAAGCCGTCGAAAAAGCGGTCGCCAACTTCAAAAAAGCCGTCGAAAGCGGACTTTTGAAAGTGATGTCGAAGATGGGCATCTCGGCGGTGGCGAGCTATCACGGCGCGCAGATTTTCGAGGCATTGGGCGTCAATCCCGAACTCGTTGGGGAGTGTTTCGCTGGCACGCCGTCGCGCATTCGCGGGGTTGGTTTTACCGAAATCGCGCGCGACGTATTGCGGCTTCACGAAACCGCCTATCCGCGCGAGGCGCCCGCCAACAAGCTGGAAAACTTCGCCTTTTTGCGCTACCGCAACGGCGGCGAATTGCACGCCTTCACGCCGAGTTGGTTCAAGCCGTTTCACAAAGCGGTGCGCGAGGGCGACTACGAAAATCAGTTCAAAATCTACTCGCAAACCATCGACGAGCGCGAAAAACCCATCGTGTTGCGCGATCTGCTCGACTACAAACCGCTCGGCGCGCCCATCCCGATTGAAGAAGTCGAGCCGGTCGAGGCGCTTTTTAAGCGCTTTTGCAGCGCCGCGATGTCGCACGGCAGCCTTTCCAGCGAAGCGCACGAAACTCTCGCCATTGCGATGAACCGCATCGGCGGCAAGAGCAACTCGGGCGAAGGCGGCGAAGACCCCGCGCGCTTTCACCGCGACCCCAACGGCGACTGGCGCAACTCCGCCATCAAGCAAATTGCGTCGGCGCGGTTCGGCGTCACGCCGGAATATCTGGCGAGTGCCAAGGAACTGCAAATCAAAATGGCGCAGGGCGCCAAGCCTGGCGAGGGCGGGCAGCTGCCTGGCTTTAAAGTCAGCCTTGAAATCGCCCACGTCCGGCATTCGGTTCCTGGCGTGACGCTGATTTCGCCGCCGCCGCATCACGATATTTATTCGATTGAAGACCTCGCGCAACTGATTTACGACCTCAAAATGGTCAATCCGCGCGCCCGCGTTTCGGTCAAATTGGTCTCGCAGGCGGGCGTGGGCACGGTCGCGGCGGGCGTGGCCAAAGCCTACGCCGATACCATCGTCATCGCCGGACACGACGGCGGCACCGGCGCATCGCCGGTGGGAAGCATCAAAAATACCGGCGTGAGCTGGGAGTTGGGTCTCGCCGAAACGCAGCAGGTTTTGATTCAAAACGGTTTGCGCGGTCGGGTTCGACTGCACTCCGATGGCGGTTACAAAACGGGCCGCGACATCATTTTCGCGGCGCTTTTGGGCGCCGAGGAATACGGGTTTGGCACGGCGGCTTTGATGGCGGTGGGTTGCGTCATGGCGCGCCAGTGCCATCTCAACACCTGTCCGGTCGGCGTGGCGACGCAGGACGAACTTTTGCGCGCCAAATATCCTGGCACGCCCGAGCACGTCGTCAATTTCTTCCATTTCGTGGCCAACGAAGTGCGCGAACACCTCGCCGCGATGGGCGCGCGCAAGCTGGAAGACATCATCGGCAGAAGCGACTTGCTGGCGCGGCGCGACGATTTAAATCTACCCAAAACCGACGATGTGGACGTGTCGCCGCTCTTTTACCAATTTGAAGAAAAGGATACTTCGCCGCGTTTTTCGGTGGTGGGCAAAAACGACCGGCCCGAAGACTGGCCGCTCGACGACACCATTTTGCAGGACGCGCGCGACGCGATTTCGCACGGCTCCGATTTGACGCTGCAGTATCCGATTCGCAACACCAACCGCACCGTGGGCGGTCGCATCGCGGGCGAAATCGCCTACAATTTCGGCGACGGCGGCCTGCCGCGCGGCTCGATTACGCTTCAGTTCGCGGGCACGGCGGGCCAGAGTTTTGGCGCGTTTTGCATCGACGGCCTCAACCTCTATCTCACCGGCGAGGGCCTGGATTACGTTGGAAAATCGATGCACGGCGGCAAAATCGTGGTTCGCCCTGGCGACAACTGCAATTTTGTGTGGAGCGAAAACGTCGTGGTGGGCAACACGGTGATGTATGGCGCGACCGGCGGCTACCTCTTCGCGGCAGGGCAGGGCGGCGAGCGTTTCGCGGTGCGAAATTCGGGCGGCACGGCGGTGGTCGAGGGCATCGGCGATCACGGCTGCGAATACATGACGGGCGGCACGGTTGTCGTTCTGGGCGAAACGGGTCGCAACTTCGGCGCGGGCATGAGTGGCGGCATCGCTTACGTTCTCGACGAAAAAAGCACCTTCGAGAAGCGATTCAACCCCGACATGATCGGCATCGAGCGCGTCACCAGCGAGGACGACGCCCTCTTTCTGCAAAGCCTCATCGAGCGTCACGCGGCGGAAACCGGCTCGCCCCAGGCGAAAGAGATCTTCGCCGGTTGGAAGGCGATGCTGCCGCTCTTCTGGAAAGTCGTGCCGCACCCCGAAAAAGCGGCGCCGCCCACGACGGAGCGCCGCGCGCCGCGCGTGCCCAAAACGCCCAATGGCAACGGCGCGAGGCCAGGCGACGCAACGGTCAAAGCCGAAGATTTCGTGGGCCAGGAGCCGGTGGGACTGCCCATCGCCCAGGTGGAGGAAACAGTTGCTCCGGTAGCAGAAGACTCAAAATAGTCAAAAAGACAAAGCCCGCGTCAAATGACGCGGGCTTTTCTCATACCTTTCCTTCTGCCTTTTTCTGGTCATGATAATGGTTATTTTCCTTACCAATTCCACGTTCGATCCGCTCTTAATATTCCAGTGTTGTCGCGGGAATAACATTCACCAATTCTTAAGAATCAGTTCTCGTATCCACACTAAAATTCCCCACTTTAGGGCACGGTCCATGAACGTATCAAAATTAGGAGCTAAAGCGCGTATGACATTCCAACAATACCAACGGCGGGCGTAGCCTGTTCCGTAACGGGCCTTCCTGTCCTCAAATTTGGCGTTTAGATGCTCGATGGCCTCATCTGCTGTTTCGGATGGTAAGAAAAACCAGAGCAACTTTTCAGCAAAACACGGGCGGCTGCGCGCTTCTAATCTTGCGCGTCTTTTCATTACCTCTCGAACAAATGAATGGTCGAGATTGGGAGCCAACGCAGCAGTCAGCATGCAAAAAATCATGATCCAACTGAACCAATTTGCAGAAAGTTCTGGCGAAAGATGCCGTGTTAGCGGAATCGCAGAAATCATTGGCCCAAAAATAAGAATTGACGTGATAACGCGATAGCGCACTCGCAGCGTCTCTGCTTCCGGATGTGCAGCGAATTCGCGAAGAAATCGCCTGTGTTTCTTCTGGCTATAAGGATTTCCTGCTTCTGGGTAGATGAAGATTTCACCGAGCCGTTTGCCCACATTGTCGAGACCTTTGTTCATGCTGCACCTCCAGCCAAAGAGCGAAGACCTCTCAGCCGAGCGCGGCGTGATTCCGCCGCATCGAGCGCCGATGAACCGTTGCCAGTGAGTCGGAAGTAGCGCCGCGATTTTCCACCGCGTTCTGGCGTGGCTTCGCTCTGGCGTCCTTCGAGCAATCCCTTCTTCTCCAGCCTGTCAATCGTGATATAAAGCGTGCCCACTGCGATGTTTCGACCTGCTGCTTCCACAGCATCGCCGATAGGAACGCCGTAGGCATCGTCGCCCAGGTGTTGCACGGCTAACAGAATCAACTCTTCAAGCTCTCCGATGTTGTTTTCGCCTTTCATGTTTCCTCCACAATGTTGAGTAAATATGAAAGCGAGGAGAATTGCAAGACTTGATGTCGAGTTATCCACCCAACATAATTCCGGTCAAGCCGTTGTAAAATAGAGAGTAATGACACGCCGTTTCGGGCACAAACGGTGCGCCTTCTTTTGTGAGATTTTCCCGCCGTGCCCGTCATTTCTGCCTGCCACGATCTGTTTCCCGATGCGGACTGCCCCTGGACGCTTGTCGAGATTTCCGAGCGCCTGGAGTTCATCGAGAGCGGGATGAACTACGACCGCGTGTATCGTGCCTGGCAGACGCTACTCCGCAACGCCGGCACGCGCGCTCTGGTGCTACCGATTAGCGATTGCCGACCTCTCCGCTTTGGCATCGACGTAACCTGACTGGTCGCGCGCCAGACTCTTTCGCGGCGAACAAAAAAGCGCATCATGGAAATGGCGCGCAGCGGCGCAGCTACAGCGACGGGCGCGGCCGCGCCGCCATCCAGAAACAAGAAGAAAGCGCAAACGCAACCAGAACGCAGGGCGCCAGTTTTGTCCGGCTCGGCGCGACCCTGGCCGTTTACAAAACTGAAATGTGGCCTTGCTACACTAAGGCGCACGCGCGTGGCACTCTTCCCGCCCTGCTGATAGTTGTAACGGCACGCGCCGTTCTGCCCGTTTACGCCCTCTATATGACTTCCTCTGGACTTATTCTCGCTTTTTTCGGCGATGCCGACGCTGCTAAAATCGCTTTTTCCAACCTGCAACGCGCCGGTTACCGCCAGATCGCTGCGCTGAAGAAAATCGACGGCAAAGTGACGGTTTCTCGTCCCGCCTCGCGCGCGCTGTGGGCGGGACTTGCGGGCGCGGCGGCGGGGTTCGCGCTCGGCCATGCCCTGCCCGCGCCGCGCCGCGTCAGGCCGTTCGTGGCGGGCACGAGCATCGGCGTGGGCGCGGCGGGCGCCTATTTTCTGGGCGCGGCCCTGGAAAACGACCTGCCCGACCGCGACATCGAACGCTATCGCGCGGCGGTGATGAGCGGCGAAACCCTGCTGATCGTGCGCGCGCCGTCGCAGTTTTTGAACGACGCGCTGCAAATCGTGCGCGGCGACGGCGAAAGCGGGCCGGCGACCTTTGTCGAACGCGCCGCCACGCTTCCCACCGATATTTCCAAAGCGCCCCTGCGCGGCGATGTTTTGTCGCTCGATGCGCTGCGCGAACTGGGCGCGGAACTGGGCGCCAAACAAACCCAGATCCAAAAAGGCGGCGGCACTTTTTTGCTGGCGCGTTTGCGCCAGAACCAGAAAATCATCACCCGCGTGGTGCGGAGCCTGGGCGAAGCCTCGCGCCTCGACCAGCCGGTTTCGTTGTCGGCGGAGTGGCTGCTCGATAACAACTACATCATTCAGGGCCAAATCGCCGACGTGCGGCGCAACCTCTCGCCGCAGTTCTACAAACAATTGCCGGTTTTGAAAGACGGCAAATACGCCCAAATCGCGCGCGCTTATTTGATGGCCTCGGAATTGGTTTCGGCCACCGATTCGCGCCTCGACCGCGACAATTTGATGGAGTTCGTCCACGCCTATCAGGGCGCGGGCGCGATTCTTTCGACAGGGGAATTGTGGGCGCTGCCACTGATGATTCGGCTCGCTCTGGTCGAAAATCTGCGCCGTCTCACCGCGCAGGCCGACCGGCGCCAGCGCGAGCGCGAGCGCGCCGATTTCTGGGCGAATCGTCTGCTCACCGCCGCCTTCCGCGAACCCGACGCGATTTTGCCGCTTCTGGCGGGGCTTTCCAAAGAACAAAAGCAGATCGCGCCCCATTTCGCCGACCGCCTGGTGTCGCACCTGTTCGACGAAGAGGCCGCTCTGGGGCCGGTGCGCGCCTGGCTGGAGCGCAAAATGAAGTCGCCGCTCGCCGAAGTCACCTCGCGCGAGCAAAGACGGCAGGCGGCGGATTCGATTTCGGTGGGCAATCTCATCACAAGTCTGCGCTTTTTGTCCGCGCTCGACTGGCGCGAGTGTTTTGAAGAGTTGTCGCAGGTGGATCAGATTTTGAGTCAGGATCCGGCGGGCGTTTACCGTTCGATGGATTTCGCGACGCGCGACCGCTATCGCCAGCAGGTCGAGCGTCTGGCGCGCGGCTCCAAAACTGATGAACTGGAAGTCGCGCAGCGCGCCGTCAAACTCGCCGCCGACGACAATTTATCGCGCGTGCGCAACGCCGCGCCCGAACACGGCGAGCGCGAACACGAAGCCTTGATTTACCGGCCTTCGGGCCACGTCGGCTACTATCTGACCGACGAAGGCCGCGCCAATTTCGCGACCGCGCTGGGCTACCGGCGCACCGCGTTTTCGCGTTTCCGACGCTGGGTGCGCCAGAATCCCAATCAGTGGTATTTTCCCGCTCTGGCGGTCGGAACCGTCGCGGCGCAGTGGGCCATCGGGCGTTTCGCGCGCGCCATTGGCGGGGTTTTGCCCTTTCCACTGCGATTGTTGGCCCTGCTTCCGGCCTCCGAAGTTTCGGCGCAGGTGCTCAATTACTGCGTGACGCGCCTCATTCCGCCGCGTCCGCTCGCCAAAATGGAGTTCAAGGACGGCGTGCCGGAGAGTTGGAAAACCGTCGTCGCGATTCCGATGCTTTTGGGCAGCGTCGCCGATGCGACCGACAACGCGCACCAATTGCAGCTTCATTTTCTGGCCAATCCCGACCCCAATTTGCGTTTCGCGCTTTTGGCCGATTATGTGGACGCGCCCGCGATGCAGATGCCCGAAGACGCCGAACGACTGGACACGGCGCGCGCCGCGATTGACGCGCTCAACGTGCGTCACGGCCAAATCAACGGCGCCGACCGCTTTTATCTCTTCATCCGCGACCGCAAATGGAGCGAAACCGAGAGTCGCTGGATGGGCTGGGAGCGCAAGCGCGGCAAATTGGAAGAGTTCAACCGCTTTTTGCGCCACTGGCACTTCGGCGCGGGCGACGAACTTCATCCCGTCGCCGGCATCCCCGACGGCCTGCGCGACGTGCGTTTCGTGCTCACCCTCGACGCCGACACTCAGTTGCCCTTCGGCGAAGCGATTCGGCTCATCGAAACCCTCGCGCACCCGCTCAACCGGCCCGTGATTCAGGAGGGAGGAGGGAGGAGGGAGGAGGGAGGAAAATTCCGTTTTTCGCCCCTGGTTTCTCGTGGATATTCGATTATTCAGCCGCGCGTCGATACCATGCTGCCCTCGGCGATGGCGACGCGCTTTTCTCGCCTGTTCGCGGGCGCGCAAGGTTCTGATCCTTATACCCACGTTATCTCCGACGTTTATCAGGACGCTTTTGGCGAAGGTTCTTATCACGGCAAGGGCATCTACGATCTGGAAGCCTTCGAGAGCGTGCTGGGCAATCGTTTTCCCGAAGCGACGCTACTTTCTCACGATTTAATCGAGGGCGCGCACGTTCGCGTTGGGGTGGCGAGCGACATCGTTTTGCTCGACAAATTCCCGCCCAACTACCGCGCCGCCGCCAAACGCGACCATCGCTGGATTCGCGGCGACTGGCAGATTCTCGACTGGCTGTTCACCCTCGTTCCCACGCCGCAGGGAAAGGCCATCAACCCGCTTTCGCGCCTCAACAAATGGAAAATCGCCGACAATTTGCGGCGTTCACTATTAGCTCCGGCGAGCGTGGCGATGCTGGTCGGCGGCTGGTTTCTGGGGCCGACATCGGCAATTGCGGCCTCGGCGGGCGTCGCGGGGCTTTTGCTGTGGCCGACGGCGATCAACATTTTTACGCGCCTCACGACGCATCCCGAAAGTTTGCTGCGCGGGCGCCACGAAATCGGGCAGGGACTTGTGCGCGCGGGTGTTGAAACTTCGCTGCTGCTGCATCGCGCGGGGCTGTGTCTCGATGCCATCATTCGGGTTTTGTATCGCAAATACGTCTCGCACAAGCTGCTTTTGGAATGGCAGACGGCTTCTTCGACTTACAACGACCCCAAAACCCAGGAAAGCGGATTTTTGCTGCGCCTCGCGGCGGGAAGCGCCCTCGCGGGCGTAGTGGCGGCGTTTCTGGTGCCCCTCGGCGGCGCGCAAATCGTGGCGGCGACGCCCTATTTGCTGGCGTGGGCCGCCGCGCCGCTCGTGGTGAAATGGCTGTCGGGCGGGCGCGAAACCGGATTTGTTGCGCCCATTGAGGCCAAAGATGAGGGGTATTTGCGCGGCGTGGCGCGCGAGACCTGGCGTTATTTCGATGATTTCGTCGGCCCGCAGACCAACTGGCTGCCGCCCGATAACTATCAGGAATCGCTCAACGTCGAGATCGCGCAGCGCACCTCGCCCACCAATATGGGATTGTCGCTGCTCGCCAGTGTCGCGGCGCATGATTTCGGCTGGCTCACGCTCGATGAAGTCGCCTCGCGCTGCCTCCAAACCCTGCAAACCTTCGAGGAAATGGAAAAACACGAAGGCCATCTGCTCAACTGGTATAACTCGCTGACCCTGGAACCCCTGCGCCCGCGCTATGTTTCGACGGTCGATTCGGGCAACCTGCTGGGCAGTTTGTGGACTTTGACGCGCAGCATCAAAGAGATTTCGCGCGCGCCGCTCTTTTCGCGCGCGCCGTTGCAGGGCTTGGGCGACACGCTGGGTGTTCTGGAACGCGCTTTAGGCGACGACAAAAAGGGTTTTGAAGCTGAAATCGCCGCCGTGCGGCGCGCATTGGATGGGCCGAGCGAGCGCCCGATTGACATCGTTTCGACACTGCGCGCCTTGGAAACGCCCGTCACGCAATTATCGCACGCGCTTAGTTCGCGTCCCGTGACGCGCAAAACGTCGGCGCGCGCCAACGCCGACCTCAATTCCGCCGCGACCGACCCGCGTTTTGCGATTTCCTCGCCTGCGTATTGGGCCGCGCAACTCGAAACGCAGCTCGATTTGTGGGGGCAGAGCGTCAATCGCTACGCGCGCTGGATGGAACTTTTGGCTCAGCCCGCCGATGAATGGCTGCTTTCTTTAGGCGACAACGCGCCCGAACTGCGCCGCCGCGCACTCGAAATGGCGCCGTCGCTCACCCAACTGGGAAGCGGCGACATCGCGCCGTTGCACGAACTGCTCGAACGGCGTCACCGCCCTGAACTTTCGCCCGAAGTGCGCGACTGGGCGCAGCGCGTGGCCGATGAATTCGGCCATTCGCGCTGGCTGGCTGGCGAGATGCTGGCGCAGTGCGAAGGCGTCAACGACCGCTCGCGCGGCCTCGCCGACGGCATGAAAATGCGCTTCCTCTTCGATGAAGAGCGCCGCTTGTTCTCGATTGGCTACAGCGTCGAAGAGCGCAGATTGGACGCTTCGTTTTACGATTTATTGGCGTCGGAATGCCGTCTGGCCTCGTTTTGCGCCGTCGCGCGCGGCGATGTGCCTTCCAATCACTGGCTGGCACTGGGCCGCAGATTCGGCGAAACGCCCGCCGGCCCCGCGCTGATGAGTTGGAGCGGCACCATGTTCGAGTATTTGATGCCGCTCCTCTATCAAAAGGCGTTTGAAAATTCGCTGTTGGAACGCGCCGTGAAGGTCGCGGTGGGGGCGCAAATCGCTTATGGCAAGCGGCGCGGCGTGCCCTGGGGCATTTCGGAAGCGGCGTTTTCCGCGCTCGATGCCAATCGCACCTACCAATACAAAGCCTTCGGCGTGCCAGGTCTGGGCCTCAAGCGCGGCCTCGAAGACGATTTGGTCATTGCGCCCTACGCCACGATGATGGCCCTCATGGTGGAGCGCGATGCTGCGCTGGACAACCTGCGGCGCCTCGAAACCCTGGGAATGCGCGGCGATTACGGCTTTTACGAGTCGATTGATTTCACGCGCGAGCGGTTGGAAGAAGATTCCCTCGTCGCGGCGCCCGCCGGCGCAGTTGTGAGTGCGGGCGGGCGTTCGAGTTCGCAAAAAGGCGCCATCGTGCGCTGCTTCATGGTGCATCATCAGGGCATGGCGCTGTTGGCGATGCAAAACGTGCTGCTCGATTTCGCCGTGCAGCGCCGTTTTCACTCCGATGTCTTCGTCGAGGCCGCGCAGCCTTTGCTGTTCGAGAAAATTCCCGAAGCGCCGCCGGTTCTGGAAGACCAGTCGGCAGAAAACGACCGTCCGCTTCGCGTCGAAGCCGCCGGAGCGCCCGTCGAGCGTTCGCAGGCGGTCGATACGCCCGCGCCGCGCGCCCATTTGATGGGATCGGAGCGCTACGGCGTGATGCTCACGGCGGCAGGCGGCGGCTATTCGCGCTGGCGCGAGTTTGAAATCACCCGCTGGAGAAGTGACACCACGCGCGACAACTGGGGCCAGTTTCTCTACTTGCGCGACCTGGAAACCGGTGTGGCGTGGAGCGCGACGCACCAGCCGCTCAAACGCGCGGCGCGGCGCGCGGGCGTGAGTTTTCGGGCCGAAAAAGTCGAGTTCGACCGCCGCGACGCCGAAATCGAAACCCGCCTCGAAGTCTGCGTTTCGCCCGAAGACGATGTGGAAGTGCGCCGCGTCACGCTCATCAACCATTCCAATCGCGCGCGCAAGATCGAACTCACCTCGTTCGCCGAATTATCGCTCGCGCCGCACGTCGCCGACCGCGCGCATCCGGCGTTCAACAAACTCTTCATTCAAACCGCCATCGTGCCGGAACGCGACGCGCTTCTGGCGTGGCGGCGACTTCGCAAACCCTCGGAGACGCCCGTCTGGGCGGTGCATTTGATGGCGTCGCCGCATCCCGCCGACGAAGTGCAGTTTGAAACCGACCGCGCCCGCTTTCTGGGAAGGGCGCGCGGCGCCGACACGCCGATTGCGCTCGAAGGCGATTTGAGCGGCACTGCGGGCGCGGTGTTAGACCCGATTTTCTCGCTGCGCCGCCGCGTCACGCTCCATCCTGGACAGCGTTTGCAAATGGCGTTCGTGACCGGCGCGGGCGAGAGCGAAGAGCAAGTCCAGCATTTGATTGAAAAATACGGCGATTTTTCGTCGTGCGAGCGCGCTTTCGACCTCGCCTGGACGCATTCGCAACTGGAACTGCATCATCTGCGCGTGCAGGCTGAGGAAGCGCAGTCGTTCCAGCAGCTCGCGGGCTATCTGCTTTATCCGCACCAATCGCTGCGCGCTCCGGCCAAGCGATTGCGCGAGAACTTCAAAGGGCAGAGCGGGTTGTGGGCGTATGGCATTTCCGGCGATTTGCCGATTCTGCTCGTCGCCATCGACAACGCGCGCGATTTGCCCGCCGTGCGCCAGGCGATCATGGCGCACACTTTTTGGCGCGTTCACGGCTTCAAGTGCGACCTCGTCATCGTCAACGAACAGGCGGGCGGCTACGCGCAGGATTTGACCGAAACGCTGCGAAAACTGGTCGAAGGCTCCACGCCCTATACCGGAGTCGAAAAGCCTGGCGGCGTGTTTCTGCGCTCTGCCGACACCATGCCGCCCGAAGATATGACGCTGCTGCTCAGCGTGGCGCGCGTGGTTCTGGTGGCGGCGCGCGGCACGCTGGCGCAGCAATTGGGCCTCATCAATGATGATGTGGAACAGGCGCCGCGCTTCGCCGCCGCCGCCAAAGAGGGCGTCGAAGTCGCGCTGCCACTTCCGTTTATGGAACTGCCTTATTTCAACGGTCTGGGCGGCTTCACCGGCGACGGGCGCGAATACGCGATTTATTTGGGGCCAAAAGACCGCACGCCCGCGCCTTGGATTAACGTGTTCGCGCACCCGCATTTCGGCGCGATTACGTCGGAATCGGGACAGGGCTTCGCGTGGTATGGCAACTCGCAGAGCAACCGCATCATCCCCTGGAACAACGATCCGGTTTCCGACACGCCCACCGAAGCGATTTACATCCGCGACGAAGAAACCGGCGCCTTCTGGACGCCGACGGCCCTGCCCATCCGCGAGAGCGAAGCGTATCGCGCGCGTCACGGGCAGGGTTACAGCACTTTTGAACACAATTCGCACGGCATCGAGCAGGAACTCACCATGTTTGTGCCGATGGATGGCCGCAACCGGCCCGTTCGCGTGCAAAGGTTGCGCTTAAAGAACCGCACCGGTCGCAGACGGCGTTTGACGGTGACGTATTACGGCGAACTGGTGATGGGAACCACGCGCGAAGAGCATCAGATGCACATCGTGTCGAGTTGGGACACCGACAGCAGCACGCTGCTGGCGCGCAACGCCTACAACCCCGATTTCGGCTCGCGCGTCGCCTTTGCGAGCGCCTCGCCGCGCCCCACGATGCACTCCGCCGACCGCACCGGCTTTTTGGGCCGCAACGGACGCGCCGTCAATCCCCTGGCGATGCGGCGCAAAACCATCATCGAACACACCGGCGCGGGCCTCGATCCGTGCCTGGTGTTGCAGATTCCGCTCGAACTGGGCGCGGGCGAAGAACGCACCGTGTCGTTTCTGCTCGGCGAAGCGGGCGATGTCGATGAAGTGCGCTCCATCGTGGCCTCCTTCCGCGAAAGCGGGAGCGCCGACCGCGCGCTTTCCCAAACCAAAGACTGGTGGAATGGGGTTCTGGAGACTTTGCAGGTGGATGTGCCCGACCAGAGCGTCAATTTTCTGCTCAATCGCTGGCTGCCTTATCAGGTTTTGGGGTGCCGCATCTGGGCGCGCAGCGCGCTGTATCAAAGCGGCGGCGCCTGGGGCTTCCGCGACCAGTTGCAGGATTCGCTGGCGCTCACCACGCTTTATCCCCAGGTGGCGCGCGAGCAAATTCTGCGAAGCGCGGCGCATCAATTCGAGGAGGGCGACGTGCAGCACTGGTGGCATCCGCCAGGCGATGCGGGGGTTCGCACCCTCATCACCGACGATTTGCTGTTTTTGCCCTACGCCGTCGCGCAGTATTTGAAAGTGACCGGCGACGATTCGATTTTAGGCGAAGAAGTGCCCTTTTTGCGCGCCGAACCTTTGAAAGACGGCGAACACGAAAAGTATTTCCAGCCCGAAATCTCGCCGGAAAAAGGCACCATTTTCGAGCATTGCCGCCGCGCGATTGAACGGGGCTGCACTTTTGGGCCGAACGGTTTGCCCTTGATTGGCGGCGGCGACTGGAACGACGGACTCAATCGCGTCGGCATCGAAGGCAAGGGCGAAAGCGTGTGGCTGGCGTGGTTTTGCGTCGAGGTTTTGAATACCTTCGCCGAGGTTTGCACCAAACAGGGCGAGCGGGAACTGGCCAAAACCTATCGCGCGCGCGCCAAAAAATACGTCGCCAACATCGATAAGAACGCCTGGGACGGCGAGTATTATCGCAGAGGCTATTTCGACGACGGCACGCCTCTGGGTTCGAGCCGCAGCGACGAAGCCAAAATCGACTCCCTGCCGCAAAGCTGGAGCGTGATCGCGGGCGGCGGCGACAAAGCGCGCAGCGAACAGGCGATGCAGTCGCTGGAAACGCATCTCATCAAAAAAGAAGAGGAAATGGTGCTGCTTTTCACGCCCGCCTTCGACAAAACGACCAAAGACCCAGGTTATATCAAGGGTTACTTGCCAGGCGTGCGCGAAAACGGCGGCCAATACACCCATGCGGCGTGCTGGGTCGCTTACGCCTACGCGCGGGGCGGGCAGGGCGGCAAAGCGGTCGAGGTTTTGCGACTTCTCAACCCCGTCGAGCACGCCCGCACGCCCGAAGATACGGCGCGCTATAAAGTCGAGCCGTATGTCGTGGCGGCGGACGTTTACAACCTCGAAGGCCAGATCGGGCGCGGCGGCTGGACGTGGTATACCGGCAGCTGTGGCTGGATGTATCGCGTCTGGGTCGAGGAAGTGCTGGGCTTCAAAAAACGCGGCGAAAAACTTTTGATTGATCCGGCGATTCCGTCCGATTGGCCGCGCTTTGCGATGCGCTACCGTCACGGCAACACCTGGTATGACATCGAAGTCTTAAACCCCGACGGCTTCGAGCGCGGCGTGGCGAGCGTCGAGTTGGATGGAAAGGCGGTTCGCACCGTTGAAATTCCGCTCAAAGACGACGGCATGGGGCATCGCATCGTCGTCACAATGGGCGAGAAGCCCAGCAAAGCGAGCGGGAATGGCGTGGCGGCTTTACCGGAAGCGGAAAGCGTTCCGGCGGATGGAGCGGAAAATAAGTGATGTAAAGAAGAGCGCGGCGAAAAACGCGCTCTTTTTGGTTGCCGGCAAATTGTGCTTATGTCGAATTTGGCTTAGAATGAGTTTTGTATGGATGGCGATAAACCCTTGCGCTGGCTGCACGGTGAAGTGAAAAGCCCGCCGTTTTCTCCGGCTGCGCGTTTGGAGATAGGCTGGCTGCTGCGCCGCCTGCAGCAGGGCGAACACTTGTCCCTGCCGCATTCCAGACCGTTGCCCAGTCTGGGCGCGCGCTGTCACGAGTTGCGCGTGCGCGACAGGGACAGCAATTAGCGTCTGATTTATCGCGTTGACAGCAATCGCATCGTGATCGTCGAAGTATTTAAAAAAACAACGCCGCAAATTCCGGATGACGTGATGGCGACGTGTCGAAAACGATTGAGTGATTACGACCAGGCAATCGAGGGGGAGGAAGCGCACGATGAGCAAAACAAAAACTGTGGAAGAATTGGGATGGAAAGATGGCACCGTTGCCGAGTTTCTGGGGTTGACGCCCGAAGAATCGGCGCTCATTGAAATCAAGCTGGCGCTTAGCAAGCATTTGCGTCAGCGCCGTGAGGGAACCATGACGCAAGCGCAACTGGCGGAGCGCATCAAATCCAGCCAATCCCGCATCGCCAAAGCGGAGACAGGGCACAGTTCGGTTTCTCTCGAATTGCTAATGCGTGCTATTCTGGCAACCGGCGCGACACCGCATGAAATCGGTGAAGTGCTGGAACGAGTTTAAAGCGGTGCGCGGCCACAAAGAGATTGATCTCAGGTGCGGCCAACACCAGCGCCGGATAATCAACGTAACACTGCGCCCCATCCGCGTAAAACGTGCTGGGGTCGGGCGCGCCACGCGGCGCGTCGAGTTCCAAGCGCAATGGCAAATCGAGGTTGGCGATGAACCCCTGCCCCACGCGAAAGCGTCAGCGTCGCCGCTTGCCGGTAGGCGCTCGGTGGCCGCTTTATCGAAAAGAACTGCCCTCTAAAAAGAGTAAAGCTGCTTTGTAATCCCTACATAACACATTGGTGTCAATCACTATTCTCACGACACCATCTCAAATATCTCTTCATCCGTATGAACGCGCTTAGATTGAGCCTGCATCTTTTCGCGGACACGTCGGAATTTGCGGACGAAAAGATAATAGACCTCTCGCAATGATTTCATTCGGCGTCAGTCCGTCTTCTTGCTGTGGCTTCTACCAGTTCTGATTCGACTTCTGCGGGTAAGTCCAGTGTAATGCTCATGTTTTATAGCTGATCTGAGATGAGTTGCGTCGAGGGCCATCTCCCCTTCCGCAGGGGCGAAAAACGGACTGGGGTTGTAACACGCTCATCGGCAACGAAATTCATTCCGACGAACTCTCCGTAACTCCTTTCAGACTTGCTATAAACCGCGACAGAACAATGTATTATCCTCAATCGTTCGGCATTTTGTGGCACAGGGATACAAATTGCCGATGTTCATGACTGTTCAGTGACGTTCGATTCCCATTGCCGAACTTGCGGCGCGTAAAAAAACGGCGAGGCGCGCAGTTCTTCCAGTCGCGCCACTTGCGTGGGCTGGTGCTGACCGCACAGTGATTTACAGCCGCAATTCGCACATTTGGCGTCGGCGGCGCTTTGCAGCGAAATGTTGAAGACCCCGACGCGGCGCAAATCGGCGAGACGGGCTACGCGCGCGCTCACATCGTCCAACCACGCCTCAAACGCCGCATCGGAAAGCGATAACGCGCCCACGCAGCCTTTGCCAAGCGTGCCCTCCTGCCCGATGCCGCGCGCGATGCGGGCGCGTCTCAGCGAAATGTAGGCCATCGCCAACTGCGGCGCCGGTGCCATGCGCCGCGTGAGCTGGCGCGCCGCCAGAGCGTAGATCGCGAGTTGAAAATGCAGGCCGCTATCGCCGCTTTTCCACGACGGCAAACTCGAAAGGTCGCCGGTTTTGTAATCCAGAACCGAAATTTGGCTCCCGTCGGCGCTCACGTCGAGGCGGTCGATGACGCCTTTGATGGTTTCGCCGCCGATTTCGATCTCGAAACGCTGCTCCAGCCCGTGAACGCCCTCAATGCGAACTTGGGAGCACCCAAGCGGCCTCATATCGCGCGCCCAGGCGCCGTTTCCGCCCGCGATTTCCATGCGGAGCCAGCGCACCAGCGGTCCGCTCTGCCCATCGGCGCCCATCAAGCGATGCCACTCCGCCTCGCGCAAAATGGGGCGAAGCGGCAGCAATTCGCACTCGCGGCGCGCGATTTCGCCCAGCATTTCGCGCGCGGCGTCGAAGTCTTGTGCGCCGAGCGGCGTTTTCCACGTTTCCACCCAATCGCGCGCGATCTGGTGAATGAGAGTCCCCGCCGTGCGCGCGTCGAGGTCGTCGTCGCCTTCCTCTTCAGCGCCCACGCCCAGAACGCGCTCGAAAAAGTAGCGCATCGGGCAACGCGCCACCATTTCGAGCGCGCTCGGCGAAAGCGGCGCGCCGCCGCGCGACTGGAGCCAATTTTCCATCAAAACCTGACCGCGCACGCCCAAAACGCCGTCGTAAACGCCCAGATCTTCGGTTTCACGACGCTGGGCGCGCATTTGGGCCAGAGTTTGAAGCTGCGCGGGCGCGCCATCGTGGTGGGGAGAACCCAAAAACCGGTTCCAGCGCGTCAGATGAGCGCGCCGCGTGCTGGCCTGGACTTCGGCATCGGGCAGTTGGGGCCAAATCGCGTCCGGCCAGGCGGCGCGCAGGTCATCGAGAAGCGGCGACGGCGGGGTTTCGTGCCCCTCAACATAAGCGGCGTGGGACAGAAAAACCGCCTCGTTTTCGCCGATGGCGCGCGCCAGAACGTGAGCGGCGCGCGCGATGGGCGACGCTTCGCCCGCCCGCAAAACCGCGCCGATGTCCCGTCCGCGCGCGCCGAGCGGCCCGTGCGAGGTCGCAAGCGGCCAGGCGCCCTCGTTCCAGCCGCACAAAAACAGCGCCCGCGCGCTCGGCGGCGCGCTCGCGCTCCCCACGCGCACTCCGCCGCCCCATTCCTCGCCGCGCGCGCTTTCGAGCGGAGCAACGGCGTCAATTTCCCATTCGAGCCACTCCATCCAATCGGCGGCAGGGTGCTGCGGTTCGACGTCCTCGTCGCGCCAATCCTGGGCGCGCTCCACGACACGTTCGGCGGCCTCCTTGAAGCGGACGATGGCCCCCTGCGCCGCCCTTGCCGCTTCGCCCTCGCCTTCGAGCCAGTGTCCGGCCAGACGTTCGATTAAATCGAAAAGGCGGCTTTGCCAGGCGCGTGCGCTCAGGGAGGTTGAAAACGCGGCGCACAACGTCGCAAATTCGGCCACCAGTTCCAGATCGCCGCCCTGCAGCGCGGCTTCGATGGCGGCGCGGCGCGGCGCGTCGTCGTTTTTGGGATGGCGCGTGAACTGGGCGATTTTGGCCTCGAAAGCGGCGCGCGTCGCGTCCAAATCGTCGAGTTCGGGATGGCGCGCCGCGCGTCCCGCCGCGCGCAGACGCCGTGCGTCGAAGGTGAGCGCTTCGCATTGCAAACGCAGCGTGCCGTCGCCGAACAGATCGTGCACTTCGTGGACGTTCCAACTCTGGCGGCAGGAGCGCGCCGCGCGCAGCAACCCGCGCACGAGCGGCGAACGGCGAAGCGTGGGTTTCACCGGCCAGTCGAGCGGCACGCCGTGCGCGGCGAAAGCGTGACGCGCCTGCGCTTCGTAGCCGCCCAGATCGGCGCAGGCGAGCGCGAAATCGTCGGGCCGCGCGCCCGCTTCCACTTCACGGCGGATATGGGCCGCGATGCGATTCATCTCATCCCACGGCGTGTGCGCGGCGCTCAGATGGACGTTTTCGGGCCGCGCCGACGCCGTTTCCAGCCCCAAAACCCGCGCGGCGGCGCGCGTCGAGTCGGTTTTTTCGTCGGCCCGCACGACGCTCGCGCCGCATTCGCGCCAAAAGGCGAGCGAGCGCGCCAAAGCGGGATTTTCAGTTTCGACGCCGCCAGGACAAATCAGCGTCGCCGCCACGACTTCGGCGCGCTCGAACAGCGATTGCAGGCCGATTTCGAGCGCGGGCGAGATGTCGAGCAGGTCATCGACCAGCAAATGGCGCGGCCAGACGAAGGCGCGATTTTGCGCCGCGGAATGGGGGAAAAGCGCGAGCGCCGCCTCGAAATCGAAAGCGCCCAGATCTGCCAGACGCGCATCGTAGGCGCGCAAGAGGAGATTGAGTTCGTCGCTGCCCTGCGCGGCGGGAAATTCGCTGAGGCCCGCGCGGCGCAGCGCGCCGATCCAATCGCCCAGGCCGCTCAAAAAGTCGCGCGAGTGCGCGAGGCGTTCAAGATGAACCAGTTGCGGCGCGACGCGGCGCAGGACGCTTCCCAAAACCCACAAGCGGTCGGCGCCGCGAATCGGGCGTTGGCGCGCATTGGCGCCGTGAAAACGAGCGAAAAACCCGTCGGCGCGAATCAATCGCGGCACAGTCTGGGTGCGCGCGGCGCCCTCGCGCGCCAGTTCGCGCCACGCGGCGGCGGCGCTCGCGCCGGTGAAAACGAGCGGCGGATCGAGCGGTGAAAGCGCGCCTTGCGATGCGAGATGCGTCCAGGCGGCGCGGCGCGCTTCGGGGGCGGTCGGGGCCAGAAAAAGGGTCGGAGCGGCGGGCATGGGAGACGAGGGCCAGTTTAGGATATAAAGCGAAATAAATTCGCAGCCAACGAAATTGTCGGCCTTCGCCGACAAAAGCAGCGCTTCCTCTGCCGGCGTATTGTGTCGGCGAAGGCCGACAATTTCGTTGGCTGCGAATTTATTTCGCTTATTAAAGATGGAGCCGCCACTTTTTAACTGCTCTACATTTGGCAAGCCCCGCCTCGCCCTCTTTGAGATTTATTCCCAGCCGCCAAGCCACGACACCTCGCGCTTCAAAACCTCACGCCACATCTCGTAGCCCGCGCGCGACAGGTGTAGACCGTCGGCGACGAAGAGTTCGGGGCGCGGCGCGCCGTCTGGGTCGAGCATGGGCGCGAAAACATCGGCCCAGAGCGCGTTGTCGCGGCTTTCGATTTCGCGCCAGCACCATTCGTTGCTTTCGATGATTTGCGGCAAAAGTTCCATGCGCGCGGGCGAGGGTTTGATCGACAAAAACGCGAAGGGAATCGCGCCCAGAAGGGCGTCGCGCGAGTCGAGAAGCGCGCAGCGAGTTCCACACCTCCTGGGGCGAGGCGCCCAAATGGAGGTCGTTGTCGCCGCCGTAAAAGACGAGGCCGCGCGGTTTTCGCGGCCCAATGGCGCGCTCGAAAAAAGCGGCGCACTGCGCCAGGGTCGAGCCGCCAAAGCCCCAGTTTTCGATTTCGACGGCGGGAAAATCGCGCGTCAGGCGCGGCCAGAGGCGCATCGAGGAAGAACCGTAAAAAACGATGTTGCCGGTCGGTTTGGCGGCGTATCTGGCTTCAATCGCGGCGATGTCGGCTTCGTATTCTGCGGGCATGAAAAATCAGTTTAAACTGCCCCGCACGCCACAGCCGCATTGCGCTGATTGGGGAGAAAGCAAACCGAGTTTTTTATGAAATTACACGATCAAAGCGCGCTGGTGACGGGCGCGGGTTCGGGCATCGGGCGCGCCATCGCGCTTTTGCTGGCCCAGGAAGGCGCCCACGTCGGCGTGCTCGATTTCAACGCGAACGGCGCGCGCGAAACCGTCGATCTCATCACCCAAAATGGCGGCAAAGCCCTCGCGCTCGTCGCCGACGTCTCGGACGCGCCGCAGATGCAAAACGCGGTCGCGGCGCTGGTGGAAGCGAGCGGGCGGCTCGATATCATCGTGGCAAACGCCGGCATCAACGGCGTGTGGGCGCCGGTTGACGATCTTGAAGCCGACGAGTGGGACAAAACGCTCGCCGTCAATTTGAAGGGCACTTTTTTGACGTTCAAATACGCCGTCCCGCATCTCAAGGTGCGCGGCGGCTCGGCGATGATCGTCGCCTCGATGCACGGCACGCGCACCTACACCATCGCGGGTTCGACCGCCTATGCGTGTTCCAAGGGTGCCCAGGTCGTTTTTGCCAAAAAAATGGCCCTCGAACTGGCGCGCCACAAGATCCGCGTCAATGTTTTGTGTCCTGGCTCGACCAAAACCCACGTCAATGACGACCGCGTGCTTCGCAACATCGAAAGCATCAATTTGAACATCCAATACGCCCCTGGCAGCAAACTGCCGCTCCTGGGCCGCCCCGCCGAGCCGGAAGAAATCGCGCCCCTGGCGCTTTTTCTGGCCTCGGAAGATTCGGGCTTCATTTCAGGAGCCGAAATTCACATCGACGGCGGGCAGTCGCTCGTCATCGCTTAGCGGGCGTTTTCGCGCTCGTTCATAGGAGTTACGTCCAAGCGGGACTTGCGCCCTTATTTTCAACTGCCTGAAGCGGTTCTCGAATGAAATGACAGGTTGGTAGGGACAGGCCTGCCATGTCCTTATGATGCTTCTTACGCCCTCGAAGGACATGGCAGGCCATGTCCCTACCAATCCCTGAAATCAACTCAAGGGAGAAACGCTTTAAGTCCCCGTTCAATGCCCATCGCGGCCTTTGGCATCGGGCGGCATCAGTTCGTGGGCGGGAAGGGTGTTCCAGCGCGGCGTTTGCTTGAGCAGGCGCGGCTCCTGACCGTCCCAAATCGCGCTCACATCGTCGCGGTGGAACTGCACGGCGTAGGCGAGGCGTGGCTCGCCGGTGTGGTTGGGGCCGCTGCCGTGAATGGTGAGGCGCGAAAACGCGATCACGTCGCCTGGATTCATGCGAACCGGCAAAAATCGCGTCGGATCCTGCGCCACGGCACGATGCCCGTCGCCGTCGGGCGAAATCGCCTCTTCAGTTCCACCCAGGTGCGAACGCGGCACCACCATCAAACAGCCGTTTTCCGGCGACATCGGCGACAAAGCCATCCACAAATTGATGCCAGGGCCGTCGAAACGGGTGTATTGGTTGTCCTGGTGAAAGTGAAACGTGCCGCCGCCACCACCCGCTTTCACGGCGGAAAACGGCAGATAAAGCGTGCCTGGCCCGCCCATCAACCCCGACGCGATGGCATTCAATTGCGGCGAATTGACGAAACCGTCGAGCGCGCTGCCGGCGAGATATTGGTGCGAATTGAGCAGCTTGCCTTTCTGGCCCGCCGAATTTCGCAGTTCGTCCAGGCTTTTGCCCGACGCCGCCATCAGTTCGAGAACCTCTTCGGCCAGTTGGGCCGCCACGTCGCGCGATACGACGCCAGGTAAAAAAAGATAGCCTTCTTCGTTGTAAAAACGGACTTCGCTGGGGGTGAGCTGCAACGCGGCAACCGGATCGGAAATGGTCATAATGGGAAACCTCACCTCTGATTTTCTCGCGGCCTGGGGGCAAAGAAAATAGATTATCGAGCCGCGCCTTTATAAAATAGGCTCACGATGAGGTTTCGATGATAAGCGATCTTGCGTTTTTGCACTGCGCCCATTATCCGCACTGCGCGGCGCGCGTTGACAAACATTTCGAGGGCTACGCTTCGCTGCAATGGATGGAGGCGGGCGCCATTGAACTGTTTTACGGCGAGGAGCACTTTGAACTGCGCGCTGGCGCCGACTCGACGTGGTTCTGGCCCGCGTTCGAGGGGCCGCGCATCCGTTTCCACCTCGCGCGCGAGGCCCGCGAATGGAATCACCGCTACGCCGCTTTCACTGGAGCGCGCCTCGAAAGCTGGAAACGCGCCGGACTGTGGCCCCAGAAACCGCAAATCGGGCCGCGCGGAAGGGAACATCGCGCCCAGTTCGATGAACTGCTCGCTCTTATTCAGCGCGGCGGCGCCTGGGGCACGCGCCGCGCGGTTCACGCGCTCGAAGCCTTGCTTTTAGAATTGGCCGAAGCGCGCGCCGCGAGTTCCGTCGAAGCGCCCTGGCTGGCCCACACCCGCGATTTTCTGGCTCGAACCGGCGATTTTTCGCCCAATTACACCCTGTTGGCGCGCGAATTGGGCCTGGGCCTTTCCACCTTGCGCCGCAACTTCCGCGCGGCGACGGGACTTTCGCTTCACGAAGCGCTTTTGCAAAATCGGCTCGATAAGGCGCGCCAGATGCTCGGCGAAACCGCTTTACCCCTCAAGCAAATCGCGGCGCAGCTTGGCTACCGCGACGTTTATTTTTTCTCCAACCAGTTCAAACGCTTGTCGGGCGTCAGTCCGGCAGCCTACCGGCGCAGTCGCCAGGGATAAAAGGGATAAATCGGCGGCGCCAACCCTGTTATAACTTGCAGCCATTACATTTCAGAGACACTCTTCTCTCATGAACAATCACGAAAACATCCCTTCTGGCAGCGAGATGTCGTGGCAGATGCGCGCCATCGGCGAGGTTGTCACCGCGCTGGCCCAGGGCGATTTGACGCGCAGGGTTTCTTTGCAAGCGCCAGCCGGAGCGAACTGGGACTCCGAGTCGCTGGAAATCGCCACAACGCTCAATGAAGTGGTCGATCATTTGGGTCGATTCGCTGCGGAGGCCACGCGCATTTCGCATGACATCGGCGCTCAGGGGCTTTTTGGCGGCCAAATGGAAGTCGAAGGCGAGGCGGGCGCCTGGAAGGAGCTTTCCGTCGGCATCAACCTCATGGCCCGCAACCTGACCGATCAGGTGCGCGATTTGGCCCTGGTCATCACGTCCATCGCAATGGGCGATTTGAGCCGCAAAGTCACCGTTGACGCGCATGGCGAATTCGCCGAACTCGGCGCCACCGTCAACGTGATGGCCGATCAACTGGACTCCCTCGCTTCCCAGGTGACACGCCTGACGCGCGAACTGGGCACCGAAGGCCGCTTGGGTGGGCAGATCGAGGTCAAAGGCGCGTCGGGAGTCTGGCAGGAGATGACCGAGAACCTCAACACGATGTCGGCCAACATGACCACGCAGGTGCGCTCGTTCAACCTTGCAACGCGGGCCTTGATGAAAGGCGACGCGGCGTCGCTGCGCCTCACGGTGGAAGCCGAGGGCGAAATGAAAGAACTGCGCGACAACCTCAACATATTGCTCGCGCAATCGACACCCGCCCTTTAGCGCTGCTCCTTTTTGGCGCTGCGAAACGAGCCTGAAGGTTCGGAAACAACCCGTTTTGGCCCCTCAAAAGCGCCGCTGGGCACAGCTTTGGCAGAGAGCGCCGAAATCCCCCAGTTTCAGGAGCCTGTCATGCCCAATTTGTTACCGACTCGAAATTTTGGCGCCACCGGCGTCCGTGTGCCGATCATCGGCTATGGAACCGCGCCGCTCGGCAAGGAAAAAGACATTCCCGCCGCCGATGCCGTTCGCTTTCTGCATTACGCCATCGATAGGGGCATCACCTATCTCGACACCTCGCCCGATTACGGCAGCGAGCCGCACGTTGGCGAAGTGATGAAAACGCGGCGCGACGAAGTGTTTCTGGCCACCAAAATCAATCGCCGCTCCCACGATGGCGTTTTAGACGAACTTCACCAGTCGCTCGAAAAGCTGCAAACCGATCACGTTGATTTGATTCAAGTCCACGCCGTCAACGCCTGGGCCGATTTGGAACAGGCCCTGGCGCCCGACGGCGCGCTTTCCGCACTCGAAGAAGCACGTGAGCAGGGTCTGGTGCGCTTTATCGGCATCACCGGCCACGCGCATCCGGCGCTTTTGGCGCGCGCGATTGAGGAATATCCCTTCGACTCGGTTTTGGTGGCGCTTGGCATGGCCGACCGCCTGGTTTCGGGGCCGGAGCACTTCGTTTTGCCGGTCGCGCAGGAGCGCAACACGGCGGTGATCGCGATGAAAGTCTTCGGTCATGGCCAGTTCCAGCAGCGCGATCTGGCGCTACGCTATTCGCTGAGTCTGCCCGCCGTTTCGCTCGCCATTATCGGCCTCGACAACGAATGGCACATCGACGAAATCGTGGCCGCCACCCAGAATGTCGAGCCGCTTGGCGACGATGAATTCGACGCACTGGTCGCGGGGGTGCGCCCGATTGTTGAAGAGGACGCCGAACACGCGAAAAAAGGCGAAGGCCAGAGCCCGCTCTTCTGGCTCCACGACACCAGCGTGATGGGCTGGTCGAAACACGACGAACCGATGTTAGTGAGCTATTGAAGCGAAAAACCGCGCGGAGAAGGCTCCGCGCGGTTTTTTTGGGAGGAGCCGCAATTATGCCCGTCAAACTCGAAATTTACTCGGATTACGTGTGCCCGTTTTGCCTGCTCGCCAAAGCGCCTCTCGAAGAAGCCCTGCGGGGTTTGGAAGGCGTGGAAGTCGAATGGATGCCGTTCGAACTGCGCCCCTTCCCCACCCCGACGCTGCGCCCCGAAGACCCCTATTTGCCGCGCGTCTGGCAGCAGTCGGTTTATCCGATGGCGCGCGAACTGGGCGTCGAAATCCGCCTTCCGACGATTTCTCCGCAGCCTTACACCCATCTCGCGTTCGAGGGCTACCAGCACGCCAAATCTTTCGGAAGAGAAGTCGCGGATGCTTACAATTCACGAATGTTGAAAGCGTTTTTTCAGGAAAATCGAGATATTGGCGACATCGAAATTTTGTGCGAATTGGCTGAAGAGGTTGGCGCGGGCGAAGGGTTTCGCGAGGCGCTTGAAACGCGGCGCTACCGCGAGGCGCATCAAGCGGCGCTGCGGCACGCGGGTGAAATCGGGGTGCAGTCGGTGCCGACGTTTGTGATGGGGAATCGCGGTCTGGCGGGCGTGCAAAGCGCGGAGGCGCTGCGGCGGTTTGTCCGTAGCGACTGAAATTTGACGAATGAAACAAAAACCATGTAAAAACTTCCGCGTGGTGTTCTTCGAAAAATATGCAACGTTTCGCGGATTCCATTTTTAAATCGCCGATTTTACGCTCGTCAGTAGCTCTCGTCCCACCGTTGCTCTTCGCGGCGACGACGCAAATCATCTCTCGTATTGATGGGCCGGAAGGCCGCCTGACGAAAATCCTTCGCTATGGAACGCTGACCGTTGATCCATTGATTTCTGATGCGGCTTTTTCTTTCCTCTGTTTCGTCTGTTTTTTGGCAGGTATTGCAGGTGTGCTTATCGCTGCCAATGTGAGGAAGAAATGGTCATCAAACCCGAAGCGTGCCATCATCTCGCTTTTAATCGCTGGGATAGTGGGGACAAGTTACGCATTGGAAAGACTTTATAGCGCGTTTTTCGGCACCGTCTTTCATGGTTATCCCCTACCTAAAGATGTTCTCTTTGAGCCGTTCGTTTTTAGTTTTGCCCTGGCTTTATTGCTGCCATCTTTGTTGCTTATTACAACGGCTGGAATATTAGGATTTATCACCCACAAAAAACACAAACCGCGCGGAGATTGATTTCTCCGCGCGGTTTTTCTTTTTATTTGTTACTCCTTGAAATCCACCATCGGAAAAGGTGAAAGCCGAGCAACATACCTATGAAGACAGAGGGTAGGAAGCCAAGAGCAAGAACCAATTTCGAGTGATGCCAATACTGAAACGCCAGGTGGTTCAACAACACTCCAGCGCCCATTCCTAAACACATTGCCGGAACATCTCCACCGTAATACATATTAGATACGCTTTTGTTCTTAAGCCACAACCGGCAGCGCTTCCGCGCCTTCCTTGGGCGTGTATTGCCGCGTGCCGTCGTCGTATTCGCGCTGGGTTTGCGTAATTCGCATCGAGCAGAACTTCGGGCCGCACATCGAGCAAAACTTGGCATCTTTGAACGCTTCGTCGGGCAGTTCCTCGTCGTGCATGTTGCGCGCGGTTTCGGGGTCGAGCGAGAGGGCGAACTGTTTTTCCCACTCGAAATTGAAGCGCGCTTTGGAGAGCGCATCGTCGCGGTCGCGCGCGCCAGAGCGGTTGCGCGCGATGTCGGCGGCGTGGGCGGCGATTTTATAGGCGATGACGCCCTGGCGCACATCGTCTTTGTTGGGCAGGCCGAGATGCTCTTTGGGCGTGACGTAGCACAGCATCGCCGCGCCCGCCTGGCCCGCGAGGGCCGCGCCGATGGCGCTGGTGATGTGGTCGTAGCCAGGCGCGATGTCGGTCACCAAAGGCCCCAGAACGTAAAACGGCGCTTCGTGGCACACCCGCATCTGGCGCTCGACGTTCATCGCCACCAAATGCATCGGGATGTGGCCTGGGCCTTCGACCATGACCTGAACATCGTGTTTCCAGGCGATTTTGGTGAGTTCGCCCAGAACATCGAGTTCGCCGAACTGCGCGGCGTCGTTGGCATCGGCGAGGCAGCCAGGGCGAAGGCCGTCACCGAGGCTGAAAGTCACGTCGTATTTCTTGAAAATCTCGCAGATCGCCTCGAAATGCTCGTAAAGGAAGTTGTCGCGTTTGTGCGCGCTCATCCACTGCGCCAGAATACTGCCGCCGCGCGAAACGATGCCCGTCACGCGGTCTTTGGTGAGCGGGACGTGATGCAGACGCACGCCGGCGTGAATCGTCATGTAATCCACGCCCTGCTGCGCCTGTTTTTCAATCACTTCGAGCATCACGTCAATGGTGAGGTCTTCGACGCGCGGCACGCGAAACAGGGCTTCGTAAATTGGCACGGTTCCAATCGGAACCGGCGAATGTTTGATATTCGACTCGCGGATTTCGTCCAAATCGCCGCCCGTCGATAAATCCATCACCGTATCGGCGCCCAGATGAACGGCGGTGTGCAGTTTTTCGAGTTCGCCTTCGACATCGCTCGTGACCGAAGAATTGCCGATATTGGCGTTGATTTTAGTTTTGGTATTGACGCCAATCGCCATCGGTTCGAGATTGACGTGGTTGACGTTGGCAGGAATCACCATGCGACCACGCGCGACTTCGGCGCGGATAAATTCCGGCTCGACTTCCTCGCGCGCCGCGACGTAGTGCATTTCTTCGGTAATCACGCCGTTGCGGGCGAGGTGCATTTGCGAGTTGTTGCCGTCGCTGTATTCCAGACGGCGTTTGATCCAATCGGCTCTCATAGTAAAAAAGGACTCCTTGCTTTCCCTTGGAGTATAAACGGGCGCGCGGTGTTAAAATTGGCGCTTGAGGGGAAATGATGCGAGGTTTAAGCCGGCGCGGCGCCCTGACCGTCAAGGACGGGCGCGTGCAAAAGAAAAACAACTGGGAATTGACGCCCAACTACTATTCGCACTCGCAGCGCGAGTTGGTCATCGACCGCCAGCGTCCTGGTGCGGGTTACCGCCACGTCCTGATGCAGCGCGACGTGGAACGCTTCATCGCACTTTTGCCGGATTGGGAAGAGATGTCGCAGGGATTGGACGCGATTGTTCTGGCGCCTGGCGAGTCGGGAACCGACGGTTATCATTCGCCTGGCGTGGTTCACATTTGCGCGTGGGAAGCCGGTTTGTGGCACGAAACCACGCTCGACCACTTTGAAGCGCACCGCGACATCTGGGAACAAATCGGTGTGCCCTGCGAAGTCCAAAGCGACGAAGACGAAGATTTCGTGTTGTGCAAATGGACGCAAAACACAGCGCGCGCCTACCAGCTTCTCCACATTCTGACGCATGAACTGGGACACCATCACGACCGCATCACCACCCAATCGCAAAAGCGCGCGGCGCGCGGCGAACCTTACGCCGAAGCCTACGCGCGCCAATATGGCGATTTGGTCTGGGAACGCTTCACCCGTCATTTTCCGCTCGATTAGGACGAAAAAGGCGTTGCGCCTGGAGTTGGCCCCATCCCTGCAAGACAGGCGCGCCGCCATGTCACCTTTTGTCCACAATTACTTCGTCGCGGGCGTTCAAAGCAACGCTCGCGTTTTCAGTTTCCTGCTGCGGGATTTAGCCGAAAACGACCCGCGCTGGGACGCCAGACCCGCCCCCGACCGCTTCAGCCTACGCGAAATCATCGCCCATCTGGTGGATTACGACACGGTTTCGCGCGAGCGCTTCGAGCGCATGATTCGCGAAGACCATCCCGAATTTCCCGATTGGGATCCAACCGAAGCCGCCGCGCATTACCAAACGCGCAATCCTCTGAACCAGCTCGAAAGTCTGGAGCTTTCGCGGCGCGAACTGGGCGATTGGCTCGAAGGGTTGGCCGCCGACGAATGGACGCGGCGCGCCGCGAGGCCCAAAGTCGGCGAGTTTTCCGTTGAAGAAGGCGCCGCGTTGATGCTGGCGCACGACGCTTATCACCTGATTCAAGTCGTCGAGTGGCTCCAGGCCACCAAATAAATTTCGAACTTGGCAGCGTTTGGTTTGGGTAAAAGAAAGGGAGAAAATGGAGGCACGAACCTCCAAATTTGCGCTCGAATCCCATAAAATCCTTTCCTTTTTCTATTCCAATAAAAACGCGAATCAACTAATTGACACGGCGAATTTCGACGCCGCGATAATACCAATTCAGAATTTTGCGCGCGTCCCAGCCTTCGCGGGCGCGGTTTTGCGCGCCGCGCTGACACATTCCCACGCCGTGTCCCCAGCCCGCGCCCTGCAAATTCCAGCCGCTTACCTGCCCGTTCGCGCCTGCGATGGGCGTAATCACGAACAGCGAAGAGGGCAGCGCGGTTGTCGAACCCAACTGCTTGGAAAACATGGCGCGAATTTTTCCATCGCCCTCAAATTCCACAATTTTGAGGGGCGGCGAAACGGTTTTAGCGGCGGGAATCGAAGGAAACGGTGTTGCCATCAGTTTTTCGCGCGCCGCATCGACTCCGGTGACGCGAAGCCGGCGAATGCGGCCCGATGGCGTCCGCTCGGCGACTTCGAGCGAAAGAACGCGCGATAGACCGTCGCGGGTGAAGGCGCGGCGCGCTTCCTCGGCGGAAACGACCTCATTCCAGCGATATTTGCGCGCTTCATAGCGAGTCGATGCCACGCCGTCGGGCCGCGCGTAACTGGGCCAGGGCTGCGCGCAAAACTGGCCCCATTCCGCTTCGGTCATGCCGCCTTTCCACAACCCCGCGAGCGGCGAATTGGCCGGAAAATCGGGCACGCTTTGCAGATAGGTGATGGGCGTGGCGCCTTTCCAGACATCGCGCGCGTTCGCCGTGATGCCGCCGGAATTGGTCGAATACACCGCGTCGATGGGGCGCCCGTTGTGATAGATCGCCAGGCCCTTGGTCGCTTCAACAGCCTGCGAAGTGGACGGTTTTTCGTTTTCGGTTCCTGGGTAGCCCTGACAGGCGTCGTAATCACAAATCTCGAAATCGAGCGCCGCGAAGCGCTTGGAGCGCACGAAATCGAGGGTTTTAGTGCGCGCGCAAATCGCCTGCGCTTTGAGCGCCTCCAACGGCGCTGAGGGCGACATTTCCCAGGGCACGACACCTTTCAAATAGGCTTCGAGCGGCACGACGTTCACCAGGGCGAGCGGGCCTTGGCGCTGGGGTGTTCCACCGTCTTTTTGCGGAAAAATTTCCAGATCGCCGCGATAAGGACGCGCGTAGCGCGGCGATTTGTTGTTGGTCGAAACCCGCGCCGGAGCGCCTTTGACGGCAATGTAAAGCCGTCTCCAATCGCTCGGACTTCTACCAGGAACGGAAACCGAGAGCGGGCCGCTCACCGTGTAGGGCGGAATACGCATCGGGCGCGGCGGCGAGTAGCCGACCTCGAAACTCGCTCCAGCGGGAACCGAAAGCGCGCGTTTAGGCTGTCCCAACTCGAAAAGTGTGGCGCCATCGGGAACGTAAACAGCGATGCCACCGCCCGCCGTCGAAAGCCCGACGCGAATCACCTTCTGGCCCACGAAACGCGGCTTCCAAACCGGAATCGGCGCCGGTCGCGCCACCGCTCTGGCCCCTGACGCCTGACGCCTGACTCCTGTCGAAGGCGGCGCGGGCAGTTTTCGGATTGCCGAGTCCACCGCGTCGGGTTGGTTGACCGAAAGCTGCGCGACGGCGCGCTGTTGAGATTGAATTTGAGCGCCCAGGGCCAAAAGGCCCGCGACGGCGCCCACAATGAGAATTGGCGACTTGAAACGCATAAAACGAGGAGTTCGACGCGCCAAAACGCGCCGCGCGAGGCAAATTTTAGCGAATATGCGTTCGGGGGCGCCGCGTTGGGTTAAATTCTTCTCGTTTTATGCCGCAAAAACCCGCCAACAATCCCAAACAACTCGCGCCCGAAACCATTGTGCCCCAATGCGTGACGCTTATCGAAGGCACGGTGATGAAAAGCGCGGGCGGCGTTTACGAAGTCGATGTGCCCGAAGAAGGCAAAAAGCGCCAGCCGCTTGTCTGCGCCCTCGGCGGACGGCTCAAAAAAGGACGCCGCGAGTTCTCGCAGCCGGTTTCGGTCGGCGACCGCGTGCGGGTGCGGCCCCTCGAAACTTCGGGTGGCAACCGCGAGGGAATCACCTCGCGCGAGGGTTTCATAGAGGAAGTTTTGCCCCGCACTTCGCAGTTGGGCCGCTCGCGCTACAACAAAACTTCGCAGGTCACGGTTGCCAATCTCGATCAGGTCGTCATCGTGATGGCCTCGCGCGAGCCGGATTTGAATCCGCATCGCCTCGACCGTTTTCTGGTGCTATCTGAAGCCAACGAACTGCGCGCCGTCATCGTTTTTAACAAGATTGATTTGCTCAAGAAACGCGAAATCAAAAAAGAAATCGAGCCGCTCGAAAAGCTGTATTCTGGCCTGGGTTATCCGGTGGTTTTGACCAGTGCCGAAGAAGGCATCGACATGGGCCGCAAGGAACTCAAAAAGCAGCTCAAAGGCCACATTTCGGCGCTCATCGGCTCGTCGGGCGTGGGGAAATCATCGCTGGTGATGATGATTCAGCCCAAACTGGAACTGTGGGTCGGCGAAGTGATGGATATCGGCAAAGGTCGCCACACCACCACCGATGTCACGCTGCATCCGCTCGATGGCGGCGGCTACATCGCCGACACGCCAGGGGTAAAAACCGTCGCGCTGCTGGAGCAGCAGGAGATCAATGTCGAACACTGTTTTCCGGAATTTCGCGCGCTTTTAGGGCAGTGCAAATTCAACGATTGCACTCACCGCAGCGAACCAGGCTGCGCGGTGCGCGCGGCGTTGGAAGAGGGGAAAATCGCGCAATCGCGCTATGAAAGTTATGTGCGTTTGTGGGACGAAATCGACGCGATGGCGCCGGTCTATAACAAAAAAAATTAACCACAGAGACGGTAGTTATTCTAACGGAGTGTTAGTTCCACTTATCAGCTTGCCTTCGATTCCAGTGATGGACGAACCAGGTGAGTCTCATGTGGAGCCAGTAGGTCGAGCGGGCAAAAGCGGCGGTTTTGCGTCCGAGATACGAGACGCCCTGGCGCAAGGCATTGTTGGCTCCTTCGACCACCGAGGTTTCTCCAAAGCGCTGCTTGTCGGCTTTGGGGCAGCGGCAATGCTGGAGAGGACGCTCTTCAAAGAGCGCCTGATAGGTTTTCAATCCATCGGTGAAGACCAGCCCCTCGCGCCACGGCCAAGGAACTTGCTCCCACAGCTTCTGAGCACTTTCTAAGTCGCGTTTTCCGAGATGAAACGCCACGATTTGTAAGTGGCGCCGTGAAAGGGCCACCCAAATCCACACTTGCTGCGCTTTGGAGAAAACGAAACTCCACATCTCGTCCACAACCAACTCATCCCAGGCGCAGGGTTTGAGCGTCTCGTTCACAGGAGGCAGGGCTTCTACGTTTTTTGAGCAGGGCGTAGACAGTGTTCGGACTGACCTTGAAGGTGCGGCAAATCGCGATCAGGGGCATCTTCTCGGCCAGGGCGTTGAGAATGTGAGTTTTCTTCTCCTCGCTCAAGGAGCGCGACTTGGGAGATGGCGTAAAAGCGCGACGGCAGACATTGCAATACAAGCGTTCGCTACCGCGCCGTGTGCGACCATGACGACGAACGCGCTCACTTTCACCGCAGTGAGGGCATTGGAAAACTTGGCTGACCATGACTCCAGCTTAACATCTCACACTCATACAGAAAAGACACCACAGAGACACAGAGGCACGGAGATTTTTTTAAAGTTTCAAACTCCAACTCTCAAAAATCTCCGTGCCTCTGTGTCTCTGTGGTTAATTTCAAACTGACAACAATTTAAGGAATATCGGGCGTGCCAGGCTCCTGCGAAGGGCGCAGCAGCTTGTTGTAGAGTCCGAGATTGAGGATCGTGGGCGGCCACAATCCGACGAAAATCGCGGCCTGACGCTTGCCGGTCAAAAAGAGGATCATCGACAGCAAAATCGAGCCGAACACGCCGCCATAATAGACACTGCTCGGCAGATTCTCGATGGTTTCCAGAATGTCTTCCATTGGGTTTTTCTCCTGAAGTTTGAGTAGTTACAGCGCCGCGCCGTTTTGCAATTCCAATGCCCCGCTTTTCGACCTTTTCGCGTCTCGCTTTATCACTGATTTTCATTTGCGGTGGCATGATGCACTTCCGCGCGACGGAGACTTATCTCAAAATCATGCCGCCTTATCTGCCTTTTCCGCTCGCACTGGTTTATGTGAGCGGCATTGCGGAAATCGCCGGTGGAATCGGAATCTGGCCGCGTGCAACTCGCAAACTGGCGGGAATCGGTTTGATTGCGCTTCTGCTCGCGGTTTTTCCGGCCAATATCGAAATGGCGCTTAAGGGCACGGAAAGCGTCGGGATTCTGGTGCCGCGCTGGGTGTGGTGGGCGCGACTGCCCTTGCAGCCGCTTTTGATGTGGTGGGTGTGGGCGGCGACGCTCAAAAAAGAGGCAATATGACGACATTTCACTGGCGCGCTGTCGCCGCATTTGGCGCTATCGCCGTTGTTTTCGTTGGACTTCTCGTTTATGCCGGAAGCGTCGCGCCGCAGATGGGACGCGATTCCAATCGTGTCGTGGAAGCGTTCTACGCGCGCTGCCAGGCCCGCGATTACGCCGGCGCGCGCGCCTATTTGAGCGAAAGCGGCAAAGAAGGCACCGGCGGCGCCGCATTTGAAAAGCTGTGGCGCAAGTTCGAGGCAAAGCATGGCCCGTTAGCCAAATGGGAAGCGGCCAACAAAGTGTCGATTGCGGGTTTTGGCGGCAGCGTGTGCGTTTTCCCGCCCTTCGTCGATTTTCGCCACGCCGTGACGGGTTCGAAAAGCACCGGAACGCTGATTTATATTCGCGTCGTGCCAGAAAATGGAAAGTGGAAAATCGAACGATTCACGGTATTGAGATGAAAAATAACCGCAGAGACGCGGAGACACAGAGGAAGAGAGAGGTTTAGAGGTTGTTTAGTAAATGAAAAATTCGCAGTTTTCGTCATGCTGAGCCTGCGAAGCATCTGGCGTGACGCCCCAATCGCAGTCACGCCAGATGCTTCGCAGGCTCAGCATGACGGGTTTTCTGGCACGTCAAGAAAATCGCCATTTACTAAACAGCCTCTAAACCTCTCTCTTCCTCTGTGTCTCCGCGTCTCTGTGGTTATTTTCCAATCTCAACCGTAAATCCCCCGCACCCGAATCGCTTCCGCGACGCGCCCCACGCCCGAAATATAAGCCGCCAGTCGCAAATCAACTTTTTCTCGATCCGCAATAGTCCCGACTTCGTTGCAGGCGTTGACCATGATGCGCTCCAATCGTCGGTTGACTTCATCCGCCGCCCAGAAATACTCGTCGCGGCCCTGCACCCATTCGAAGTAGCTCACCGTCACGCCGCCCGCATTCGCCAGAATATCGGGCACGACCACAACATCGTTGTCGCGCAAAATCAGGTCGGCTTCGGGCGTCGTCGGCCCATTCGCCGCTTCGACCAGCATTTTAGGACAGATTTTGGCCGCGTTTTGGGTCGTAATCTGATTTTCGAGTGCGGCGGGAATGAGGATGTCGCAGGGCAGTTGCAAGAATTCGTCGCCCGCGACGCGCTCGGCGTCAATTTGCGCTGGCAAAGCGCCGTGCGTTGTCATGTCGCGCCCGATTTGGGCGATGTCGAGGCCGCGCGGGTTATAAAAGCCGCCGCGCGCATCGGACACGCCCACGATGCGACAGCTAAATTCTTTGGACAAAATTTGCGCCGCCGCACGCCCGACGTTGCCGTAGCCTTGAATCACCACGCTGGCGCCGGCCAGCGTAATGCCCGCGCGGCGCGCCATTTCGCGCGTCGTGATGGCCACGCCGCGCCCCGTGGCTTCCTCGCGGCCCGCCGAGCCGCCAATCGAAAGCGGTTTTCCGGTCACCACGCCGCGAACCGAAAAACCGGCGTGGCTCGAATAAGCGTCCATGATCCACGCCATCACCTGCGCGTTGGTGCCCATATCGGGCGCCGGAATGTCTTTTTCCGGCCCGATGATGGGCAAAAGTTCGGTGGTAAAACGGCGCGTCAGGCGCTCCAGTTCGCTCTGCGACAGCGCTTTCGGGTCGCAGGCGACGCCGCCTTTGGCGCCGCCATAGGGAATTGAGACGACGGCGCATTTCCACGTCATCCACATCGCCAAAGCTTTCACTTCATCTTCATTGACGAGCGGCGAATAGCGCATTCCGCCCTTGGCGGGGCCTCGGTCGAGCGAATGCTGAACGCGAAAACCGGTGAAAATCTGCTCGCTGCCATCGTCCATCACAACTGGAATCGAAACTTCGAGCGAGCGCTTGGGCTGGCGCAACCGCGCGTGAATATGCGATTCGAGGCCAATCTTGGCGGCGACGGCATCGAGCTGCGAAAGGGCGTTGTGCCAGGCGTTGGGGTGTTGGGTCATGGTAGTTTGAAGCGTAAGCGCCTATGGATCGTGAGCGCTTGTCATTCCGAGGAGGCACGAGGAGGAATCGGTGAGGGTTTCCTCTCTTAACAGTCAATGAGTGGGCACTGCAACCGATTCCTCGTCGTGCCTCCTCGGAATGACAACTGTGATGGCAGGATGGCCTTTTTATCCCGCAGAAGCGGAATTTTGATTCTTCCAGGCGGTTTCGACTTCCGCGAGACGATTTTGCTCGTGCGAGGGGTCGCCCAACAGCGCGATTTTGGCGCGCGCCGCTTCGAAATCGGCGGCTTCAAGGGTTCCCAGAGCGAGTTTGAAATGGCACCTGAAGCGCGCCAGCCGCGCTTCGCGCGCGAGCTGGCCGGTGCCCTCGATCCATTTTTCCTCGTCTTCCACCAGTTGCAGCGCCTTGTCAAAGTTGCCGTAACGCCAATAGGTCGTGCGCCACGCCGCGAAAAAGTTTTCGGCGGGCAACAGTCCGTTAGCGAAAAAGCGGTCGATGGCGCGCTTGAAAAACTCCTGCGCCGCCTCGGTTTCGCCCCGCATAAACCCGACATGGGCGCGCCACATCCAGATTTCGGAAAAATACTCGCCCGCATCCAGTTTTTCGGCCAGTTCCTGCGCCCGAATCGCGTGACTTTCGACTTCGCCCATCCGCTTCTCGAAGGTTTCGCGGCTGACCCAGCCTTCGGCAACCGGCACCACTTCGTCGCTTTCGCCGATGTTGGCGGGGTCGAGAACCTCTTCCGCCGCGTAGGGCAAATTGAGAATCACGCCGCACAGTTCGAGGTGCGACTGCATGGCGTGATGCTCGTTGCCGCTCTCCTCGCAGCGCGCCAGCAGACGCATCCGGAGGGCGTGCGCTTCGTTCCACAGCGCGCGTTCTTCGGCGAAATCGCTTTGCAGACCGAGCAGACACAGGAAGCATTCGACATCGGGCGCGGCCTCTTTTTCCATGTAATCGAGCGCTTCCTGAATCAGGGTCGCGTGGCCGCGCGCATCAATGCCCACGAACGCCGAAATCAGGTCTTCCTGCAAACAGACGCGCTGCGGCAGCGCGGCATATTGCGGCTTGCGCGCTTCGAGCGCGACGCGCGCCGCCAGATCGCGCGCCGCTCCGTAATTGCGCTGTTTCGAGAGCAGATTTTGCAGTTTCCAGTGCTCGAAAAACAGCGTCCACCAGCCGTCGCCCAGCGCGGCGGCGCGTTTGCGGCCTTCTTCGAGCGCCGCGAATGCCGCCTGCGGGTTTTGCTCGTCGAAATCCATCGCTTCGCGGAAAGTCCAATACAGTTCGAGGCGCGAGTCGTCGCCCTTTTCGCGGTGCGTTTCGATTGATTCGTAAAGCCAGTTCCAAATATCCATCGCGTTTTCCTTTTGGCGAGATGAGGGAGTCAAACTCCTACTTTTCCCACCTCACTCTTCCAACATTAACCTTCCCAGCGCCGCGCCCAGTTCCTCGAACGCCCCCGCCGCGTCGCCAACCGTGAGCGTGCGACCCGCAAACAGCCGCCCGACTTGCAGCAGCGTTTCCAAAACCGCACCACGCCGCGCGTCAACCGGCGCATCGGCCAGACTTTGCACCAGTGAATTATCGAGATTGAGATGCAAAACGCCCGCTAAATCGTCCTCCTCGACGGGCAGCGACTCGACGACTTCACCAATCAGTCCGGCGAAGGGCGCGGGCAGTTCGTCACCTGAAAGCGCGGTGCGGGCGTCGGCGATGAACTGCGCGTCGCGCGGATAAACCATCAAAGCGGGCACGCTGTCGGGCGCGAAACGGGCGACTTTGACGCGCACGCCGCGCGCTTCATACCATCGAAGAACCGCCTGGAGCGAATCGCTTGGCGCGGCGCGCAAAAGTTCGGGCGCGTTGTCGTCGAGTTGCACCAGGCGCACTCGTTTTTCGTCGTGCAGGCGCGTCGCGGCGAAGCGGCGCAGACAGCCTTCGACGCCAAACCACGAAGCGTCAATCACCGGAAAACCGTGTCCCTCCGCCAAAAGCTGCTCCTGGAGCGAACCCAACTCGCGCGTGACGTAATAAAGCGCGCCGTCGGACAAATTCAAATAATCGCGCAGCGTGAGCAGGCCGCGTGTGGTGCGAAAACTTAAAATATCGGCGACGCGCTCGAAAAACTCCTCGTCGCGCGCCGCCCAGCCGGTGATGACATCGGCGTGGCCGCGCACAATCGCCTGCCATAGCTGCGGCTCTTCGTCGGCGATGCCGTGCAGCGCGCTCACCAGTTGCGCTTCAATCGCTTTTTTGACCCAGCCGAAGGTTTCGTCCTGATGAATGTCTTCGCGCGAGGCGGTGGGCTGCAAATCGGGGCAGTCGATGACGCCGCGCACGAAGCGCGCCCACGACGGCAGCAGGTGTTTTTCGTCGTCGCGGATGAACATACCGCGAATGAAAACGCTCAAATCGCCGTATTCGCGCACCGACGCGACCGACCCAGGCGGCACGAACAAAAAACCTTCGAGCGGAATTTCGAGCGTATCGTGCCCCAAGTCGAATTGGTGCGGCCCCAGGCGAATAATCACGAGCGGCGGCGCGTGGAAACGGGCGCGAATGTAGTCGCCGATTTCGTGGGCCGGATCGTCGCCCTCCCAGGGCGGTCGCCCCGCGTTGAGCGGCTCATCCGCGCCGTCGAGAGTGATGGGAAGCGGCAAAAAATCGGCGAAACGGCGCAGGGTTTCACCCAGAAGCTCCCGTTCGAGCAAATAGGCCGCTTCGGGCTTGACGCGAAGCGTAATCGTGGTGCCAATTTCATCGCGCTGGGCGCGCGACATTTCGTAAGATTCGTCGCCCTGCGCGCGCCACAAAAGCGCGGGGCTATCGGGCTGCATCGAGCGCGTCACGACTTCGACATGGGACGCCAGCAAAAACGCCGACAGAAAGCCGAATCCGAACTGTCCAACCAATTTTTGCGCGTCGTCGGGCGAAAAAATCGCCAGATTTTCCTTCAATTCGCGGGTCTGCGAGCGGCCGATGGTGGCCAGGTAATCGCGGATTTCGTCTTCGGTGAGGCCCGATCCGTTGTCGGAAAATTCCAGCGTCCCCGCCGCGCGGTCGAGGCGAATATCGAGGCGCGGCGCATAACCTTGCGGCGCGTCGCCGCTCAGCGCGCGGCGCACGCACGAATCGCCGGCGTTTTGAATCAGTTCGCGCAGCGCGACCTGGCGGTTGGAATAGAGATGTTCGGCCAGAACTTTGAGCAGCCCTGGCAAATGCAGCGCGAACTCGCCGCGCGAGGGCGATTCGGACGAATGGGGAAGTTCGGACATAAAAATCGCGCCGGAATTGGCGCTGGCGCTTGCCATTTTACCGTGAAAAGGAGACTTTCACTGGAAGCAAAGTGAGCGCTGAGCGCCTTCTGGCAAACGACGAAACCGGCGCTATCGCGTAGGGCAGGCGTTACGTCGATTATCCGGCGCTGGAGTTGGCGGAAGCGCGTTAAGGCGTTTAGCGGGTGAGCGGCGCCAGTTTCTCAAACTGCGTTCGCACCCTCTTTTCAACCGGCATCAACGTGACACCGAGGTTTGTAGTAGCGCCGTAGCGCGTTTACATAATGTGTCATATGCCCGCCACCCGCCCCTGGCGGCGCTACTACAAACCTCGGTGCCACCCGCAACTGAACCACTACCCGCAATTCATCTTAGACGAATTAAGAGAGAAATTAACCGACAAATTCAAATACGCTTCGGAAACCGCAGACGAAGCCATTGAAGTGTTGAAATCAAGGGTGCAGATTGTGGTGCCGGAATCTTTATCGTCTCCAGTGTGCCGTGATGCTGACGATGATACTGTTCTGGCAACGGCTTTAACAGGCCAATGTGAACTTATCGTTACAGGAGATAAAAACCTTCTGGTGTTGGGTCAGATGAGTGACATCAAAATTGTGAATCCTGCCACATTCGCGCAGGCAGAGGGCATCGAGTGATTAACCGTGGCAGAACAGGGCGCCGCATCCAGTTCCCCGTGGACTGCCACACCGTGGACGATCCAGTTACAATCAAAGTATGAGGCTATTCCAGAATTATTGGTTGCGCTGGTTCGCAGGTGCTTTCATCATAGGTGCCGCACTTCCAGCAGCAGCGTTTGCCACAGATCAATTTAAAGACCTTAAGGTAATGACAGGCAGGTTCAGCTTTTCCGGCGCTTCGGCATGGGTTGCTGCGGCATTACTTTGTGGCATTGGTTCAGGCATCCTGGGCCTGGGCGGCGCGGCACTTAAAAATATCACTAGACCTCTTGCAAAAGTGCCTGTCCTAAAAAGGCAGCGACTCAAGTCACCGCAACACCAGCGCGAAGTCCGCCGGCGCGGACTGGAGACTCCCCAACCTGCGAAGGCCGGTTTCGCGTCGTTGTTGCGGTGACTTCAGTCGCTGCAAGCCACTTTTGCAAGAGGTCTAATCGCAAATCATCGGGTTGAGACGCTCAGCAGTGATGGCAGCATACCAAAGGCAGCACGACAAGGCGCTGTATCTGGCCGCTTGCAGTCCGTGTCCAGTCGTTTGGCGGCTTGCGCGTGACTTGGTTGAGGGCGAAGTAATGTAGCGGTGGCTTGAGCGCGGAAATCAGCGCGCAATTTTTCTTTTCACTACTGGTGTGTTAGCAAACTTCTTCTTGCCTGACGCAGGGGATTCTCTCCTTTTTCTGCTAAAAAACCCTTGGTTTGGTTTTTGGTTTGCTCTGGCGCGGGCTGTAACGCGAGGATTCAGGCCCTTTCCGAGTCCTCAACCACTTCTTACAGGGAGCAAAAATGCCAAACGATCCCATGGTTTCGCCGCTGGTCTTCCCGCCCGTAACGCCGCCACAGAGCGCGCTTTCGCGCCGCAATTTCCTGATGGGCGCCGCGCTGTGCGCCGGAGGTTTGATGCTGTCGCGCACGCCGGCGCAGGCCGATATCCTCGACACGCTCAACAAGATTTTCCTGCTCGATCCCACCGTGCTGGGCTACGCGCACGAAATGGAAGAACTCGAAAAAGACTTCTTTGCGCGCGCGCGCGAATCCAACGGTTATATGCAGCTCGACGGGCGCGAACGCGGCCTCTTCGACCTCATCGCGCGCCAGGACGCGGCGCATTTTCAGGTGCTCGATATGGAACGCAAGCGGCGCCGCGCCACGCCGTCCGATACCCTCGAAAACCGCAACCGCTCTTCCTCATTGGGACGCCCGCGTTTCTTCCGCTACCCCGCCGGAGTTTTTGACAATCGCCAGAACTTGCTGCGCGAAGCGATTTCGCTCAAGGAAAACGTCATCTACGCCTATCACGGCGCCGTCGATCTGGTGCGCGACCCGTCGCTGCTGGGGCCAGCCGCCGCTATCGCGGGCGTCGAAAGCCGCCACTTAGCGGCGCTGCGCGAAATTGCGGGCCTCGATCCCGTTCCCACTTCCTACGAAGGTCAGGTTTCGCCCCAGATCATCGGCCAGCGCCTGGGAAGGCGCTACGGCTTTCAAGGCGGCGGCCCACGCAACAATGGAGGCGCGCAATGAAAATCCGACTGGCTCAAAACACCCCCGCGATGGACAACGCCACGCCAGGAACGATGAATGGCACCATGCCCAACGCGATGTCGGGCGGCATGACGACCGAATCGCGCATGAACATGATGGGTCTGGGGCCTATGATCGCCTCGCCCAACTTGAACGCCCCTGTGGAGCAGTTCGGCGCGACGCAGGCCAGCATGATGCGCGCTTCGGGCGGCCCGATTCCTGGTTTGCGCGAAGCAAAACCCACAACCTCGGCGCAGGGCATCACCAACGACATCGCGATTCTCAATTCGGCGCTTGTGCTGGAACATCTCGAAGCCGAGTTCTATGCCCGCGTTGTGGCGGCTGACCAGGCGCGCTCCTTTTTGCAGGGCCGCCAGAGAAACGCTGCGGTCACTCTGGCGCGCGATGAAGCCGCTCACGTCCTAAACGTCAGCGAAATGATCGTCAAATTGGGCGGCGCGCCCATCGAGAAGCCGCCGTTTCAGTTTCCGGCCAACGTTTTCCTGTCGCCGATTGCGTTTTTGCAGTTGGCGGTCGAGTTGGAAGAAAACGGCGTCGGCGCCTACCTGGGCGCCGCTCCCATGGTGGCCAACAAAGACGTGCTCAACTTCGCCGCTTCGATTTATGGCATCGAAGCGCGTCACACCGGTTTGATTCGTTTTTTGCTCGGCGATCAAATCGCGCCGCGACCTCTGGAGCAGCCGCGCACTATCGAGGAAGCCGTCGCCAACGCCGCTCCGTTCATCGTCAAGGATATCGTGATGCCCGCCGGAACGGGCTGAGAAAAAGGAGATTCACATGAAAACTGAAAATTCAACCGAGAATTCCACACCTGAAAGTGCCGAATCCGTGCTTTCGCGCCGCGCCCTGCTGGGCTGCGCGGGCGCGGGTGCTCTGGGCCTCGCGGCTCTGGCCGCGTCGTCGGCTCCCGTGTGGGCGGCCCAGGGCGTCTCGGATGTCGATATTCTCAACTTCGCGCTCAATTTGGAGTATCTCGAAGCCGAATACTACACCATGACCTTGACGGGCAAGAACCTTCAGCAAGTCGGCATCGGCGTGGAAGGGCGCGGCACCTTGGGACCAACGATGGGAGGCGGGCAGCTCAATTTCTCCGACCCCATGCTGGCGGCGGTGGCGCGCGAACTCACTTTCGACGAGCAGCAGCACGTCAAATTCATCCGTTCGGTTCTGGGCAACCGTGCGGTCGCCAAGCCCGCCCTCAACCTTTTGGGATTGGGCATTGGTTTCGGCAGCGACGCCGAATATCTCACCGTCGCGCGCGCGATGGAAGACACCGGCACCAGCGCCTACATCGGCGCCTCGACGATGATTCAGTCCAAAACGATCTTGGGCGCTGCGGCGCGCATTCTGGCGGACGAGGCCTATCACATGGGCAACGTGCGCTTGATGATCGCGCAGAAGAACATCACAGTTCCGCGTCTGGATGGCGTCGATATTTTGCCGCCGCCCGCCGGAAATCGTTTTTTCTTCGCCGACAACTTCGGACTCACGCCGCCGCGCACCATGGAGCAGGTCAAAGCCATCGTGCGGCCCTTCTTTCCCAATGGGATGAACGTGTGAGGGTTCTAAGAGACCTCTTGCAAAAGTGCAGAGATTTGGATGTTCGTCGGTTTGTAGGGGTGCCGCGAGGCGCGTGTTGACACCCTGGGACGCTTTCCACACGCGCCTCGCGGCACCCCTACAAACCGCTTTCGCTACTTTTGCAAGAGGTCTAATGTCGAAAACGCCGCCGGAAGTTTCCGGCGGCGTTTTTTGTGTGGCGATTCTTGATCCCGCCATTGAAATGGCGGTTCGCTCGACTAAAGTCGGCGCTATAGGCCTTCGGCTGACTTTCGGCCTGCGCCGAAACATCCTCTCGGTTGTTTTCCCGCGCAGGCGGGAAGTCAGCGAACTCGTTCGTGGGGCACCCTCTGGGTCAGCGCCGACTTCAGTCGAGCGAACCGTTCCAATGAGACACGCTTTAAACTGCGAAGTGTCCGCGCATGAAATCTCAACTCTCGCTCTTCGACACTCCAACTTTCAATTATGGCCCGCCTTTGTCGCCGCAGCAGGCCAAAGTGCGCGATCACGGCGCGGGCAATCAGGTCGTGGTGGCGGGCGCGGGAACCGGCAAAACCGAAACCCTCACTCAGCGCATTCTCAGGTTGCTGGTCGAAGGCGACGGCGCGAGCGGGCCGGTCGAATTGGAACAGATTCTGGCGCTCACCTTCACCGACAAAGGCGCCGCCGAAATGCGCGGGCGCGTTTATGCGCGACTGGTCGAAATTCTGCGCGCCCTGCCGCGCGGCGAGGCGCGCACTCGGTTGGAAACGGTGCGCGCCGAATTTAGCGAAAACAACCGCATTCTTACTTTCGATGCCTTCAGTTTCCGGCTTCTGGGCCAGTTTCCCGAACACTCATCGCTGGCGGGCGAAATCGAAATTCTGGAGGGCGCCGCGCGCCGCCGGTTGCGCCGCGATGTCACGCGCCAGTTTTGGAATCGCGTCGAAACTACCTATTCGCCCGAACAAAAACGCGAATTGTGGGAACTGCTGGAACTGTTTTCGAGCCGCCGCGCCGCGCTCGAAACGATGTGGACGCTCGCCGAAACCGAAAATGAAGACGATTTAAGCCAACTATCGCGTTTGCCCCCAGAGAGCCAGTGGAAACTCGCATGGGAGCGGTTGGTGGCGCCCGATGGCGAACGGCTGTGGCGCGCCGTTGGGGAAGAAATTGCGAAAGTAGAGCGAAATGAGGCGCTATCATCGGAACTTCGGGCCGAACTGCTCGATCAGGAGCGCATTTTAGCGGGCGGGCGCGGCGGGATTGTCACCAAAGACGATTGGAGCGCCGCTTTCAAAAAACGCTGGTCGCCGGAGCTGATTTTGGGACTCGACCGCGTGGGCAAGCGCCTGCGCGACTGGAAAGCGGAAGTTTCCGTCGAACGCGACGCGGCGCTCGACTGGCAGTCGCGCCGCGCCGTCGCGCAGTTGTGCGCCCACGCGCTGTGGTGGCAGCGCGCGCACCGCGAGTGGTGCGCGCAAAACGGCGTCGCGGCGTTCGCCGACATCGCGGCGGCGGCGCTCGACATGGTGAACAACCGCCAAGTCGCGGCGCCCCTTGGCGCGAGTTTTTCGCACATTCTCATCGACGAATTTCAGGACACCAACTGGCGCCAGTGGGCCATAATCGAAGCCCTGCGCGACGCGGCGCGCGGCAACGTCCTCATCGTGGGCGACGAAAAACAGGCGATTTTTCGCTTTCGCGGCGGCGACATCACCGTTTTCGACGGCGTGCGCCAAACGCTGCTCGGACGCGAGACGCGCGCCGACGAACTCACCATTTCGCGCCGCTCGACGCGCCAGTTGGTAAGCTGGACGAACGCGGTTTTTTGCGAGGTTTTGCCCTCGCTCGAAGCGCGCCAGCCGTTTGAAGCGCCCTTTCAAGCCTTGCAGTCGGAAAGCGAATCGAGCGAAAACGGTTTGTGGAAATTGGCGCCGCAAAACTGGCATCTCGCGGCGGAAAACGCGCTGTGGAGCGAAAAATCGCCGCCTCTGGCGATTCAGCGCGAACGCGCCGCTCGCGCCCTCGCGCGTTTTCTGCGCCAGTTGTGCGATGATGCCAAAGAATTGGAGAAAAGTGACTCGCCCGCGCTGCGCTTTCCCGATTTGGGTGCCATTTCTCAAAAAATCGTGCGCGGGCAGAGTGCGATTGGCGTGGTTTTCACCTCGCACGCCGTCAAATCGGTCTTTGAAACCCAGCTTCGCGCCCTCGATGTGCCCTTTGTCGCCGTGAAGGGCACCGGTTTTTGGAGCAGCGAACCGGTGACGTGGACGCTGCATCTGCTGCAAATTCTGCTCGATGGGAGCGACAAAACCGCGTTCGTGGGTCTGGCGCGCTCGCCGCTCGGCGCGCTCAGCGATGTGGCGCTGTTGGAATGGCATCTGGCGCTCGAAGCCGATGCCGAACGCATGGAAGGCGCGTTTTGCGGCGAAATTCAAGGGTTTTGTCCCTCGCGCCCCGACGATGCGCGCGCCTGGGAAATTTTCGCGGCGCGACTGCACCTGTGGCGCGATCTGGCGCGTGTGGAAGCGGTCAGCGAAGTTCTGGAGCGCGTTCTGGAAGAAAGCGAGGTCGCGTTTTACGAAGCCGGACTGCCCGACGCGGCGCAGCGCGAGCAGAACTGGCGCAAAATTCTCGACATCGTGCGCGAGCGCGAAGAGGCCGGCGAGGGCGGTTTGAGCGCGCTCATCGACCATTTTTCGGCCCTGATCCGCGAAGCCGAGAACGGCGACAAGGAAGCCGACGCGCCGCTTCCCTCGCAGGGATCGATTCAATTGATGACCGTATGGGCCGCCAAAGGACTGGGCTTTCCGATGACGATTCTGGCCCAGCTCGATGACGCACCGCGCGCCGAGGGCGCGCATTTGCTGCGTGGAAATTTGAATGGCGAGCGCCAGATGGCGTTTCGCCTGGGCGACGACGAAGAGGGAAGCGGCGCTCATCCCTGGATGTGGGAAAAATTGCTGGCGCGCGATGGCGCCGAGGAGGAAGCGCAGTGGCGGCGCCTGTTTTATGTGGCCTGCACGCGCGCCGAATCGCATCTGGTGCTGGTGTGTCCCGAACGCGAAGTCAAAAACGCCGCCGCGTGGACGAATTTATCCGGCGCGCACCGCGACCAAATGACCAATTTACGGCCCGTCGGCGAGCTTCCCCGCGAGGGCAGGTTAGAGGAAAACCCCGCGCCCTTTCCGGCGCCCTTGCCGTCGCCGTTGCCGCGCGCGAAGGTGGAGGAGATCGCTTTAGCCGAACTGTGTGGCGAACGGGCCGAAAAATTCGCGGCGCGCGCGCGGGAATGGATGGAAAATCGCGTCGCGCTTCTGGGCGGAGAGGCGGAGCAAATCCGCGAAGAAGTGCCGTTTTCGGCTCCGGCGCGCGAACTGGGATTGACGGGCGCGAACTGGCTCGTCGGGGCGTGGGAATGGCTGGCGCTGCTTCGGGATGAGTCGATTTTGCTCGCTGCGAGCGGAGAGAACGGCGAAATCGCGGCGGCGCGGGTTCGCTTGATGGCTGGGGCGGCGCGAAACGCGGGTTTCGCGGTGCGCGAGGCGTGGGCGCTCGCTCCGCTTGGCGAGAAGATGAAAAGTGAGCCGGTTGAGTTGTAGAGACCTGACGTGCCGTGTCCCTCCGTTACTCATCGTCTTCCCGCACTTCGCCGCGTTCGAACAAATTCATCGTCTGCGGATGCCCGCCGACGCCCTCAAGCGCCGAAAATTCATCGAGTTCGGGCAAATCTTCGAGCGATTTGAGGCCGAATTGATCCAAAAACTGCGGCGTGGTCTTGTAAAGCCAGGGACGGCCCGCGACATCTTTGCGCGCAGCGGGAAAAAGCAGTTTTCGTTCTAAAAGAAAGTGCAGCGGCGCCGCGCTTTCGACGCCGCGCAGGGCATCGATTTCGGCGCGCGTCACGGGCTGCCGATAGGCCACAATCGCCAGAACCTCAAAGGCGGCGCGCGAGAGGCGCGCCCGTTTTTCGTCGCGCAGACGGCGCACGAAGGGCGCGAATTCGGCTTTGGTGACGAACTGCCAGCCGCCCGCCACCTCGACCAGTTGCAAGGCACCGACGGCCTCTTTTTCCTCGCGCAGCGCGTCGAGTTCCGCCGCCACCGATTCGGGCGGCATTTGCGTCACAGCGGCCAACCTTTCGAGCGAAAGCGGCGCGTGTGACGCGAAAATGAGGGCTTCGATGATGTCGGTGGGCGAGGGCATTTTGGGAGGCGCCAGGAGCCAGGCGTCAGGCGCCAGAGTCGGGGGCAGGAACTCCATTTCTGGCGCCTGACGCCTGGCTCCTGGCGCCTTCAAGCCAGATTTCATCGAACAGCGTCAGTTGGCGCACGCGCGCCTGGCCGCGCCGGATGAGTTCCAAGATCGCCAGAAACGTCACCACGACTTCCAATCGCGACTGGCAGTCGTCGCACAGCGCTTCAAATGACAGTTCGCCACTGTGATAAAGGCGCACCGTGATGCCGCGCAGACGGTCGGGCAGGGTGAAGGCTTCGCGCCGCACCAGCGCGACGGGGCGTTCTTCCATGCGATGGAGGACGCGGCGCAACGCGGAAAGCAGGTCGAAACTGGAGACTTCGGCCAAAAGTAGCGCCTGGGAGAGTTCGGCGTCGAAATCGGGCTGGAATTTGGCGGCTTCGAGCGGGCGGGCGAAGAGGTCGTCGCGCGCTTCGCGTTTTTGACGCAGTTCTTCGGCGGCGACGCGGATTCTTCCATATTCGAGCAGGCGCTCGACCAACTCGGCGCGCGGGTCGGCTTCGTCCTGCGCCATCACTTCCTCGCTCTGCGACTGAGTTTTGGGGAGGAGCATTCGCGCCTTGATTTGCATCAAGGTCGCGGCGGTGACGAGGAAATCGCCCGCGTAATCGGCCTCGACTTCGCGCATTAAGGTTAGATATTCGACGAATTGGCCGGTGATGTGGCGAATTGGGATGTCGAAAATGTCGTATTTGTGGGCGCGAATCAGATAGAGCAGCAAATCGAGCGGCCCTTCGAAAACGGGCAGCCGAATGGCGTGGCCGGTGAAGCGTTCCGGCTCTTTAGCCGTTTCGAGGGTGGCGGGAATCACGGCAAATCGAATTTTCCGCTAAGCGGCCAGGTTTTGGCCGAAGTTCAGCGCAAGGCCGGCCAGATTGGAGGCGAAACCGACGACCGGCCCCACGATGTAGTCGAAAAGCGACGGGTTGGGAAAGTTGAGCAAAATGATCAGGATGATGAACGAGTAGGGCCGGATCAGGTCGTAAATCTGGCGCACCGGCTCGCCGGCGAGGGCGCCCAGAACCCAGTGGCCGTCGAGCGGCGGAATGGGCACCATATTGAACGCGGCCAACACCAGATTGATAACGACGCCGTAAATGACCGCCATCAAAACGAAGTAGCCCAGACTTTGCCCCACCTCAATGTTGATGCCGGCTTTGGCTGCGATGAAGCCAAACAGAGCGAGCGCCGCCATCCAGATCGGGGTTTGCAAAACGTTGGAAATCGGCCCCGCGAGCGCGATGAACATTCCGTCGCGGTGCGGGTGCTTGAGATTGCGCGGGTTGGTCATCACCGGTTTGGCCCAGCCGAAACCAAACCCCGCCAGCGACGAAATGACGTAAAACAGCGCCCCAAACGGGTCGATGTGCGCGATGGGGTCGAGCGTGAGACGCCCTTCGCGACGCGGCGTGTCGTCACCGAGACGGTCGGCGGCCCAGGCGTGAGCAAACTCGTGAAGCGTCAGTCCCGTGAGCAGGGCGGGAATGCCGCACAGCAACAGCAGGATACGGTCGGCAGAGAAAAAATCCATGTCAGGCCACGACGCCTTCGCTCTGGCGCAGGCGTTCGGGAATCAGATCGCGCGCCAGCACGTCTTCCAGAGTCTCGCGCTCGACAATCACATCGGCCTCGCCTTCGCTCACCAAAACTACGGCGGGACGGCGAAAACGGTTGTAGTTGCTCGCCATCGCATAGTTGTAGGCGCCGGTCGAATACACCGCCACAATGTCGCCGCGCTGCGGGTCGGCGAGTTGGGCTTCCTCGATCAAAACGTCGGTTTCGCAGTGTTTTCCGGCGACGGCGACCGTTTCATTCTGCGGCTGATCGACTTTCGAGGCGTTGAGGGCGAAATATCGGGCTTCGTAAAGCGCGGGGCGCGGGTTGTCGGACAATCCGCCGTCAACCGAAACGTAGGTTCGCACGTTGGGAATGCGCTTGATATTGCCAACGCGGTAAAGCGTGGTGCCCGCTTCGCCAACCAGACTTCGGCCTGGTTCGATGGCCAGATTGGGCATCGCGAGGCCGAATTTTTCGAGGTTTTCGCGCACGGTGCCGACAAGCGTCGCGGCGTATTCCTCCATCGTGGGCGGGCTGTCTTCGGGCAGGTAGCGAATACCCAGACCGCCGCCGAGGTCGAGTTCGGGAAATTCCAGGCCCAGATCGTCGCGGATTTCGGCCAGAAATTCAATCATCAAACGCGCGGCGAGGGTAAAAAAGGGCGCGTCGAGAATCTGCGAACCGATATGACAGCCCACGCCCAGAAGTTCGAGGTTTTCCTTTTCCAGCGCGGCTTCGACGGCGCGGCGCGCTCCCCCGCCTTCGATGTTGAAACCGAATTTGGTGTCGATGCGTCCGGTTTGAATCAGGCGATGGGTGTGGGCATCGACGGCGGGCGTGAGGCGCAGCATGATGGGCTGGCGCGCGCCCGCTTCGCCCGCGATGCGATTGAGTCGCTCCATTTCGTCGAAGTTGTCCACGACGACGCGGCCAATGCCGGCGCCGTCAGTGCCCGCGTTGACGGCCATAACGAGTTCGTCGTCGGATTTGTTGTTGCCGTGAAAAATGATGCGCTCCGTTGGAAAATCGGCGCGCAACGCGGTGAGAAGTTCGCCCGCCGACGCGACATCGATCCACAAACCTTCCTGCGCGGCGATTTTGGAAATCGCCAGACAGGGAAAGGCTTTGGAGGCGTAAATGACGTGGATACCGACGCCCTGCGCTTCAAAAGCGCCCGTCATGGCGCGCATCTGGTTGCGAATGTGCGCTTCATCCATGACAATAAGAGGAGTAGCGAAAGTCTGGGCCAGTTCAACGGCGTCGCAGCCGCCGATTTCGAGATGTCCCTGCGAATTTTGGGTTTGAGTGCCGAGAAAAAACACGAATAAATTCCTTGAGCGGCGATGGAGCCGCGCGCAGAAGTTTAACATAGGGTTTTCGCGCTCCGGTTGGCACTGGTATCGACATTGCGCGGGTGGCCTTGTCAGGGCGTCAATTTTTATGGCAAAAGCCGTGCTTCTTATCCCCTGTTGAATTGCCGTTTCATCTCATCAAATAACAGGTCACATTCCCATGAATACCCGTCCCAACTCCCCGAATTGCGCCGCGATTCCCGATAGCTGGCCCAGTCCGGCGCTGCGCGACACCATCGAGGAAAGCCGCGATTTCTTTGCCGGCAAGCGCGTTCTGGTCACCGGCGCCTGCGGTTTCGTGGGCGGGCACCTCGCCCGCGCCCTGCACGCCGCCGGCGCCATCGTGACGGCGCTCGACTGCGACGTTTCGCCCTCGCGCGGCAGCCAGCTCGATCTCACCGGTCTGCGCCACGAGATGAGAATGGTGGAGGCCGACATCACCGACCGCCGCGCCATCGCCGACATCGTGAAAAACGGTCATTTTTCGCATATTTTTCATCTCGCGGCGGGCGCCACGACGGTCGAAAAAGCGATGACCGACCCTTACGCGACCATCATGGCCAACACCATGGGCTTCGTCAACCTCGCCGAAGGCGCGCGCTTGCTGCCCGAAGACGAGCGGCCCGTGGTGATTTACAGTTCGACCGACAAGGTTTATGGCGAAGCCGAAATTCTGCCTTATACCGAGGAACACGATCTGGGCGGAGTGGGCGTTTACGACGCCGCCAAACTGTGCGCCGACATTCTCGCGGGCACTTATCACAAGGCGCTGGGCGTTCCGACCATCGTGCTGCGAATGTGCAACATTTTCGGGCCGTATGACCTCAATTTCGATTACCGCTTGATTCCCAAAGCGATGCGAAACATTTTCCGCGACGCCGAATCGCCGGAACTTTACATGAATTCGCTGGAGCATTTCCGCGACTATCTCTTCGTCGAGGACGCGGTGCGCGCTTATTTTCACATCGCGCGCTGCGAGTGTTGTCGGGGCCGCGTTTACAACCTGCCAGGCGCGCACTATTCGGCCACGCCCGACGTGCTGCGCGATCTGGTGTCGCACATCGGCACCATGCAGGACGAAGCGATGGTCGAAGCGCCCGATTCACCTCTCGCCCAGCATCACTGGAACCGCTCGATTCGCGTCGTTCCCTCCGATCCGAAACTCATCACCATTTCCAAGCAGCATCTCGACGGCACGCGGATTCAAATGGAAGCCGATTTCGAGCCCCAAACCAGTTTCCGCGACGGTCTGGAAGCGACGGCGCGTTTTTATCTGTGGTATTTCTCCCACATCGCGCCCAAAGGTCAAAAGCCGATCGAAACCGAAGCCGAACCGTCGCACGAGATGATGCGTTCCGAACCGGCTTTTCAAACCGTTTACACCGAGGACGGACTGCCGGTTCACGTTCTCAATCCCCACGCCGTGCTGCGCGACAAAGGCGAATCGCGCCAGGCCCATCATCGCCCGCGCGCCTTTGTGGTGGAATCGGCGCTGGCGGCGTGAAATCCTGAAATAACGAGCGGGGCTTGCGCCCTCTTCCAATCTTTGAGTTCTCTCGATTGGAAGAGGGCGCAAGCCCCGCTTTTTTTGTAAATTTCGACCATGAACACCTGGAATGGACAAAGCGCGCTGGTTTTGGGCGCATCGGGATTTTGCGGCGCGCATTTGTGCGATCAACTGGTGCAAAAAGGCGCGCGCGTCATCGGCCTCGACAAGTTTTTGCCGCGCGATTCGTGGCTCCACACCTCAGGCACGCTCCCCAAAATCGATTTCATCACCGGCGACATCCTCGATCTGCCCAACCTGCGCCTCATCCTGCAACGCTGGCCGGTGGAGACGATTTTTCTGCTCGCGGCGCAGCCCATCGTGTCGATTTCCAACGCCCTGCCGCTCGAAACCGCCCATGCCAACATCATCGGCACCTACAACGTGCTCGAAGCCATACGCGGCCACAAAAATGCGCCGAAATTAGTTTTCGCGTCATCGGGCGCCTATTACGCGCGCGACCAACGCGACGACGGCCATTGGGGAAGACGAACCGGCGCTCGTGGCGGGCAACATCTACGCGCCCACCAAAGCCGCCGCCGATCTCGCGGTGCGCTGCTACGCCAAAATTTACGGCCTGCGCGCCGCGAGTTGCCGCTGGATGAACACCTACGGCCCTGGCGACCTCAATTTTTCGCGCATCATCCCGCAGAGCATGCGCCGTTTTTCGCGCGGCGAAGCGGGCCTCATCGACGGCACCGATGGCACCAACATCCTCGAAATGCTCCATGTGCGCGACATGATTGCGGCTTATCTGCGCGTCGCCGAGCGCCTTGACGAGGACGACGTGCGCGGCGAGGCTTTCAACTTTGGCGGCGGTGCGCCGCTCGAACTGCGTTTCGTCGTCTCAGAAGCCGCGCGCGCCTGGAACGCGGCGAACGGCCAGAGCATTCCCGAAGCGCCGCACATTACGGGGCCGAAGGTGAACTCGGTCAAATACCTGGATATATCCAAAGCGGAACGGGTTTTGAGCTGGAAGCCGCAAATCCCATTTTTTGACGGCTTGCAGGAAACGGCGAAGTGGTATGCGCGCTATTTTGTGGGTTAAGGGTTTGTCGGCTCTGGGAGATGACCTCGCTCGAAGTGCGACGGCTCAACCTCCCCGCCCCCTCCTTCGTAAGGAGGGGAATCGAGCGCGCAATGGCTTCCACTTCACTTGGACGTTCGAGTGAGATGGAGACAGTTATAGTGTGGTTTCCCCTCCTTATGAAGGATGGTGCAGGGGAGGTTGAGCCGTCGCACTTCGAGCGATAAAAAACTCTATTCGTCGCATTCTCAACGTGCCGAGGCACGATCTGCGGGCAGTGCATTTGAGCGCTGCTTTTCCACGAAGGCTTTGTAAGGCGCGGGGTCTTGATCAAGTTTGGCGAAGTGTTTAGTTTCTTCGGCAGCCAGAAAAGTCTTGTCCAGAAACGGATCTTTGGTTTCTTCGCGCCAGGTTTGCAGCACATCGCGCAGCCGCTTCTGGTGGCCGGCGATGGCGGGCGCTCCGGCGAGATTGTTCCACTCGTCGGCATCATTTTGCAAGTCGTAGAACTCTTCGGCGCCTGGGCGAGCGAAAGTGTCCCAGCCTTTGCGCTGGGTTGTCTGGGGTGCGAAGAGTTGCAGGGCGCTTTGGTAGGCGCCGTCGCCCTCGCCTTCGGGAGCGGGGTTGGCGCGGTTGGGCAGCAGGTTGACGACCAATTTATAGCGCCCGTCGGTCACGGTGCGGCGCGGATAAAAGTGAAAGGTGACGTGGCTGGTGTATTCGGTGAACAGGTAGGGACGCGGCTCGACGCGGGCGCCTCCCAGCATCGGATTGAGCGAACGCCCTGGCAGTTCGGCGGGAACCGGAAGACCCGCAGCCTGCAAAAACGTCGGCATTAAATCGACGGCTGAGGTCAGTTCATTGGTCGTCCTCACAGGGTTGGCGCCAGGACGCTTAATCAGAAACGGCACGTGCGTTCCGGCTTCGTAGGCGGTGACTTTGCCGCGCGCGAAAGGCGGCCCGTTGTCGCTGACGAAGACGATGAGAGTGTTTTCGGCCAGGCCGGAGGCTTGCAGTTCGCCCAGCAGCGCGCCCAGAGAAGCGTCGAGGCGCGCGATGCCGTTGTAATAACCGGCGATTTGTTCGCGCAGGTCGGGCGTGTCCACCAGTTGAAAGGAAAGCGGTTTCACGTCGGCGGCGCGCACCGGAACGACCGGAAATCCCTTGTGCTGGTTGATAAAGCGCCGGTGCGGATCGAAGAGATTCGCCATCAGGAAAAAGGGCCGGTTGCCGGCTTTGGCGCTCTGCAAAAAATTGCGAGTTTCCGCCGTCACCGTCTTCGGGTCGAGCGTATCCATCGCGGCTGTGGTGGGCTGGCCATCGACCAGAGCGTCGGGCGAGCGCTCCCAGTGCCACGGAAATTTTTCGGCGGGCTGGATGTGCAGTTTGCCCATGATGCCGTTGAAATAACCCGCCTCGCGCAGCACTTGCGGCAGCGTCGGGATGCCGTCTTTGAGCGCGTAGCCCGAATTTTGTAGGCCAGTCCCCACTGCCCGTTTTGGTGCGGATAATATCCCGTTAAAAGCGAGGCGCGCGAGGAGAGCAGGAAGCCTGCGTCACATAGCCACGGTCGAAGCGCGTGCCCCCATTGGCGAGGGCGTCGATGTTGGGCGTGGGCACGGTTTTGTCGCCGTAGCAGCCGAGTTGCATTCCCAGATCGTCGGCGGTGATAAGCAAAATGTTCTGACGCGGGGCATTGGCGCGCGGGGCGTTGGTCTGGGCCAGCGCGGAAGTTGACAGCAAGGAGGCGCCCATCGCGGCGGCGCCAAGTCCCAGGAGACGGCGGCGGGTGAATGAATTCATAAGTGAGAAAAACGGAAAAAACGGAGGTTGTGACCAAAATTCTATCTGTAATGAGACCGCATTTCATCTGGGGCTATGTCCTGAGCGCGTCAAACCGCGGCCTCAATCCAGCGCCGCAAGCGCATTGACACGGGAATTTTTCGCCCGTTTGAGGCGCCTCGAACAGGTAAAATATCGGTGTGCCCGTTGTTTCTCCCCCCGTTGCTCCGCCTGTCGAATCTCTTCCTGATTCGGCCAAAGTCCGCCGGCAAGACCTCGATAAAGCGCAGCTCAAGCGCATTTTCGGCGCGGGCGGGTTTCTGGCCAAGACGATGGCAGCGCAAAACCGGCCTTTCGAAGCGCGCGGCGAACAACTCGAAATGGCGCAGAGCATCGCGGGCGCCATCCGCGACGAAACTCACCTTTTAGTCGAAGCCGGAACCGGAACCGGAAAATCTTACGCCTATCTCGTGCCGTTTCTGCTCTGGGCGATTGAAAACAAAAAGCGCGTTTTGATCGCGACGGGCACCAAGGCTCTTCAGCAGCAGCTCGTCGAGCGCGATCTGCCGTTTTTGCGCGAGATGTTCAAGCGTCATTTCGGACAGGACATCAAGTTCGCGCTCTGCCTGGGAACCGGCAACTACGTTTGCCCGCGCCGCCTCGCCAAAGCGCAGGTGGCGGGATTGTTCGCGTCGGAAAAAGAGGTCAAACAACTCGCCGACATCCAGAAATTCGCCGGAAAATCGCCCACGGGCCGCAACCTCGATTTGCCCTTCGAACCGTTGCCAGGATTATGGAGCCAGCTCAACCGCGAGTCGGATTTGTGCCTGGGACGCAACTGTTCGCTCTACGACCAGTCGTTTTATTACAAAGCGCGCCGCGAACAGGAAAAGGCGCAAATTCTGGTCGCCAATCACCATCTTTTATTCGCCCACATCGCGGCGGGAGGCAACGCGGGCGGCGTTTTGCCCGCCTTCGATGCGCTGGTGATTGACGAAGCGCACGGCGCCGAAGATGTCGCGGCGAGCTACCTGGGCATCGAAATCTCCAACCTCGGCGCCGCCAAACTCATCGAACTTTTGGCCAGCCGCCGCTCCAGCCGCACCATTCTGAGCGCCTCGAAGATTCCCCATCGCGCCGAACTCGAAGCGCAGCTTCACGACGCCGCCAGTGAAGCGCGCGAAGCCGTCGCGCGTTTTTTCGAGAATTTGCAGCTCGCGGTGCGCTTCGAGCCGAATCGCACCAATAACATTCGCATCACGCGCTCCAATCTGCTTTCCAACGAGATGAACGAGCCGCTCGAACGCCTCGAAAGCATTCTCAAGCAAGCGCGGCGCGAGGCGGAGGGCGCGCAGGACGAAACCCTTCTCAAGGAAATCGACGGTTTCATCAATCGCTGCGCCGAGATGAGAAAAGCGAGCCGCGAAATCCTCGAACAGAGCCGCGCCGGATATGTTTACTGGGCTGCGAGCGTGCCGCGCCTGCCCGACGGCCCTGGCAAAGCGGCGCGTGTGCCGCGCCTCAGTCTGCACGGCGCGCCCATCGAAGTCGCGGGGGCGATGCGCGCCTCGCTTTTCGACCAGTTCCGCCCCGTCATTTTGACTTCAGCGACCATGACGACCGGCGGCAGCTTCGATTTTCTCATCGAACGCCTGGGATTATCAGGTGGGGAGGAGGGAGGGGGGAGGAGGGAGGAAGCAAACGAAGCGCAAACGCATGAAAGCGACGGTGCCAAACTTCCCTCCTCCCTCCTTCCTCCTTCCTCCTCGAAAACTCCCGCCTCGGAAGCGGCAGTGCGGACTCTGACGCTGGGCAGTCCCTTCAACTTTCGCAAAAACGCCCTGGTTTACGTCGCGCAGGATTTGCCCGAGCCAACCACCAACGTCACCTTCTGGGAAGAAGCCGCCGTCAAGCGCGCCGCCGAAGTCGTCAAGCGCACCGATGGACGCGCCTTTATTCTCTGCACCAGTTTCCGCATGGTCGATCAAACCGCGCGCTTTCTGGAAAAAGTGATGCCGGCGCGCATTCGCATTCTCAAACAGGGCGGCATGGCGCGCGGACAGTTGCTCAGCGAGTTTCGCAGCGATATTTCCTCAGTTCTGGTGGGCACGACGAGTTTCTGGCAGGGCGTCGATGTGCCAGGCGAAAGCCTTTCGTGCGTCGTCATTCTCAAACTACCCTTCGCCGTGCCCGATGAGCCACTGGTTCAGGCGCGCGTCGAAACCATCAAAAAGCGCGGGCGCGACGCCTTCAACGAATATCAAGTCCCCCAGGCCGTGATGATGTTTCGACAGGGTTTTGGCCGCTTGATTCGCACTCAGGAAGATCGGGGCGTCGTGGCGATTTTAGACCCGCGCGTGAAAACGAAACCGTATGGCAAAACGTTTCTCGCCTCGCTGCCCGATGCCGAAGTGACGAGCGAACTGGAAAAGTTGAGTTTGTTCGTGAGTGGGATTTAGAGTGGCAGGGACAGAATAAAACCACGCAAAGTGCGAGTTGTTGTGGAGCGTGAGATCCTGTCATTCCGAGGAGGCACGACGAGGAATCAGTCACAATCTCCACTCATTTCGGCCCAAGTGACCCGAAACTGCGGCTGATTCCTCGTCGTGCCTCCTCGGAATGACAGGCCCTCACGCTCCACAATAACTCACACATTAAGTGACAAAATCATGCCTCTGCCAACCCTTGCGCTGGCGCGTTTTAAAGCAGGCCGCCGTCGGAAATGATATCGCGCGAGGTGATCCAGCGCGCGGCGTCCGAGGCGAGAAAGGCGACGATTTCGGCGATGTCGTCAGGTTGCCCGACGCGGTTCAGGGGCGACATTCCCGCCATCGCCGCGACCGCCTGGGCATCGTTGACCTGCCACATCATTTCGGTTTCAACGGGGCCAGGACTCACCGAATTCACGGTGATGCCGCGACTGCCGAGTTCGCGCGCCCACACGTTGGTGAAGGCGTGAACGGCGGCTTTGGTCGCGGCGTAGGTGGTGTAAGTCGGAAATTTGCCCGCCGCCGCGACGCTGGAAATGTTGATGATGCGCCCGCCGTCGTTCAAACTCTGCGCGGCTCGCTGGGTGAGAAACAACAGCCCGCGCACGTTGGTGGCGAACTGCGCGTCGAACTCGGCGCGCGTGATGTCGGCCAGGGGCGCCGTCTGGATCATTCCGGCGTTGTTGACCAGAATATCGAGGCCGCCAAAAGCCCGCTCCACGCCGGAAATCAGGGTTTCGGGCGCATCGTCGTGCGCGATGTCGGCCCCAATGGCGGTAGCGCGGCCTCCCGCCTTTTCGATCTCGGCCACAACGGCGTGAGCGGCATCGCGGCTCTGGTTGTAGTTCACGGCGACGAGGGCGCCGCGCTGGGCGAGTTTGAGGGCGACGGCGGCTCCGATGCCGCGAGAAGCGCCCGTCACGAGCGCGATTTTCCCGTTCAGTTCAAAGGAATTCATGGTGATTTTTCTCCGTGCGTCCGTTGGAACGCCCAATGAGTTACGCCGCGCGGCGCGTCGCGCGGTAGAAGGGAAAATAAAAGCAGTAGGGGAGAAAATTGGCACCATGACGGCCCAGGTCGTCTCAACATCCGCAAAGGAGTCCAAATGATCAACACGCAGACCATCCCAGGGCCGCTCGAAGCGCCCCAGAAAGCGACCGACATGAGCCGCGAAGCCTGGCGCGACACGCGCTATCGCTGCCCCGTCGAGGCCACGCTCGATGTTTTAGGCGGGCGCTGGAAAGGCGCGATTTTGTATGAGCTGGCGCGCGAGCCGCAGCGTTTTGGCGCGCTGCAAAGGGCGTTTCCCCTGCTGGCGCAGCGCTCGCTGACCACGCAACTGCGCGAACTCGAACGCGACGGCGTGGTTCACCGCGAGGTTTTCGCGCAGGTGCCGCCCAAAGTGGAGTATTCGCTCACGCCGCGCGGCCACGAACTGGTGCCGATTCTGCGCCTCATGAGCGCGTGGGGCGAAGGCATCGCCGGCACCGAGAAATGCCAGTTCGCGCTCGATTCCTACCCAGAATGACAGTTCCCATTCAACTTTTCGCTTCGCTCAAAGACGCCGCGAAAACTTCGCAAATCGCAATCGAAATTCCAGAGAATGCAACCGTCGCGCAGTTGCTCGACGCCGTCGCGCGCGAGTTTCCCGATATGAAAAAGTGGCTGCCGCACTGCCGCGTCGCTGTGAACGAAGAATACGCCTCGAACGGCCAAATCGTGCGCGATGGCGATGAAATCGCGCTCATTCCGCCGGTTTCGGGCGGCGCGCAATCGCCGTTTGTCGCGGTTGTGGAGCGCGAACTGTCGCTCGATGAAGTGGTGCGCGCGGTTCAGGCTGAAATTGGCGGCAAGGCGGGCGCGATTTGCACGTTTTTGGGCGTGGTGCGCGAAAGTTCGCGCGATTTGGAGGGACAGGTGCGCGACGACATCGAATTTCTCGACTATGAAGCCTATGCGCCGATGGCGCGTCGCGAAATGCAAAAAATCGCGCTCGAAGCGGGCACGAAATGGGACGCGGCAGTGGCGCTCACGCATCGCGTGGGGCGGTTGGGCGTGGGCGAGGCGAGCGTGGCGATTGCGGTGGCGACCGCGCATCGCGGCGAAAGTTTCGAGGCGTGCCGCTATGTGATCGAGGAACTCAAAAAGCGGGTTCCGGTCTGGAAACGTGAAACCGCGCGCGATGGTTTTTGGTGGGTCGAAGGCAGCGCCGGTTCAAAAACGGAGGCTGACAAATGAAAGAATCGACGAGTGTGCCGAAATGGGAAACGGCGGTGCTTTTTGGGTCGTTCGTGCTGATCTGGGTGTGGTTTCTGGCGCGCCAGGCGGCGCTGCGAAACGACCAAAGCCTTCACGGGGCGTGGCACCTCGGCTTGCTGCTGGTGGTTGGGGCGCTGGTTTGGGTGTTGGTGCGGCGCTTGAAACGAACTCTGGCGGCGCTGCGCGACGTGCATCCGGCGCAGCGCGGGCGGCCCGACCGCAACTGAAATGCTGCGGAAAAGCGAGGAAGTCGCTTTTATTCGCTCTTGCCGCTCAAACGCTTGGCGAGAACGACTTTGGCGATTCCGGCCACAAACGAGACGGCAGTCGCGACGAGAAACCATTTGGTGGAGAAAGATTTTTTAGGGGTAGGGGAAGGCATAACTTCTGGAACTGCGAGATGCGTGCGAGTTGCGCGCAATATCGCGGCGCTGCGATAAATTTCCGTTTCAATCCCTGTAGTTCGCTCGACTGAAGTCGGCGCTGACCCAGAGGGTGCCCCGCGAACAAGTTCGCTCCCTTCCCGCCTTCGCGGGAACCAAACTGGATGGTTTCGGCGCAGGCCGAAAGTTAGCACCGAAGGTGCCCATAGCGCCGACTTCAGTCGAGCGAACTCTTACGGTGAAAAATCGGGCCAGCGCGTGTCGGCGTCCCAGATTACGCCCCCCATCGAGTCCGCCGTCAGGCCGCGCGCGCCCGATAAATCGGCGCCGCGCAAATCGGCTCCATCGAGATTGGCGCGCTTCAAATTGGCGCGCGCCAGCCACGCGCCGCGCAGATGCGCGCCGACAAGAAGGGCGCCTTCGAAATCGCAGTCGTAGAGAAAGGCGCGCTCGAAATGGCAGAGCGGCAGATACGCCTCGCGCAGCGCGATGCCGTGCAAATCGAGCGGTCGGTCGGCTCCCAGATCGTCCTGCGGGGCGCGGCCCAGCGCGGTGAGCGCGGCCTGAACGTCGGCGGCGGTGCGCTCGACGGGCGGGAAGCCGATTTCCCAGCGCGCGCGCCGCCGCACGAACGCCGACAGCACTTCGATAATCGCGCCGCGCAGCCTCACTTCGCCGCCGCGCGCCAGGCTTTCGAGCGCGTAAATGCCCGCGATGCGCGCCGTCGCGGCGTCTTCGCCCAAAAGTTCGAGAGCGCGCGTGAAACGCAGCGAGGCGTCGCGGGTTTGAGCGCGCTGGGCCAGTATCCAGGTCATTTCAGGGCCACCTAATGTGTGACTTTTTCTCAAGCGTAGGCGTGGTCATTCCGAGGAGGCACGACGAGGAATCGTGACAGTTTTCTCCACTTTAGGCCTAAAGTGGAGAAAACTGTCACTGATTCCTCGTCGTGCCTCCTCGGAATGACAACAGCGCGTGGAGTGCGTGCGCCCTTCGTTTAACAAGTCACGCATTCAGTTTCAGGGCCGTTTGGTCGGCAGTTTCAAATCTTCGACTTCTTCGGGCGACTGCGCCTGCGGCGCGGCTTTGGGAGCGTCTTCGAGCGCGCCGCGCAGGTGGTCGGGCAGTTTGGTATCGGAATCGAGGTGCGCGCCGCTCAGTTGCGCCGCGCTCAGGCCCGCCGCGCCGCGCAGATCGGCGCCTTCGAGGTGCGCGCCTTCCAGAACCGCTCCGGTCAGCGAAGATTTCCACAGCCACGCGCCGCGCAGGTTGGCGCCTTGCAGCAGAGCGCCATCGAGATTGGTTTCGTAGAGATGCGCGCCTGCGAGATTGGTCCAGGGCCAGTAGGCGCGCGCCAGAGCGGTGCCGTGCAGGTCAATGCGGCTTTCGGGCGGGTCGAACGGCGCGTGACGGCGCCCGATGACGGTTAAAATTGCCTGCAACTCGGCGCGCAGACGGGCGGGAACGGGTTCGCCCTCGTTCCACTCGCTGTGCTGTCGCACATAGGCCGCCAGAACTTCCATAATCGGCCCGTGATCGCGCGCCGATTCGCGCGCCAGCCGCTCCAACGCGTAAACGCCGCCCAGTCGAACTTCCATTTTTTCGTCGCCCAGAAGCGCCATCGCGCGCGCGAAGCGCTCGGTTTCGCTCGCCTGCGCCGCGAAAAACGCCGTGCGCTCGGCGGCGGCGAGGGTTTTCGACGAGTTTTCCACCACCTGCGCCAGAAGGTGCAAATAGCGCCACACCAGGGCCGCGCCGGCGAGCGACAGGCCCGCCCACAGAAATTTGGCGCCTGTGTCGCGAATCTGGGTTTCGAGAGTCAGGCGCGCGGCGGGCGACAGATTCAGGCCCGCCGTGAGCGCGCGCGGCCCGAACACGAGCAGCAGAATGAGCAGCGCGCCGCCCAGGAGCCAGAGCCAGAGGTGACGATTGGGGGTTGGAGCGACGGGAGAGTGGGAAGACGCCTCGGAGGGGGGCATGAATTGTATTGTGCCTCATCTTCGGCGCGCTTTCACGATTTTCCCGCTTCGGCGATCAAAGCGGCGAAGTCGATTTCGTCCGAAAGCGGCGCCTCAGCTTTGAGAACGTGTTCCATGACGTGGATGGCATCGTCATTCGACTCGCGTGTGTTGGAGGCGATGCAGTCGCGCGGCACGATGACTTTGAGATCGCGCATATAGGCGTCGTTGGCGGTGAAGAGCACGCAGATATTGCCCGCCAGACCGGTGAGAACCAGGGTTTTGGCGCCCAGATAATCGAGCAAAATATCGAGCGTGGTGCCGAAAAACCCCGAATGTTTGGGTTTGAGAACGAAATAATCGTCGTCTTCGGGATGAAGTTCGCGCGCCAGAAACTCGCCGCGCACCTCGTCCTGAAGCAGATGATCGACCAGCGAATTCAAATCGGAGCGCCACTGGCCGAAGTTGTCGTTGACGTAAACGACGGGAACATTAGCAATTTTGGCGCGCTGTTTCAGCTCGGCGATGGCGTGACTCATCTCGCGCGCCTGCGGTTCGATGAGATGGCCGTCGTCCCATTCCAGGTCGTTGATGACGTCGATAAGAAGCAGCGCGACCGGACAGCGATGCTGCGCCATTTCGTGCTGCGACGGGTTGGATTCTTCGGTGGAGGCGGCTTTTTTCGCGGATTTAGTGACTTGGGTCGAAGGCATGAAAACCCGAAATTGCAAACGGCGTGCGCGAATCGGAGACGGGTTTGGTTTGTCGGTCGCTTGTCCGCATCTGGGGCGATTGCGGGGGCGCGATTTGCGCGGCAAACTGAACGGTGTCAACCTGCGCTGTCCAAAGGCATTGCAAGAGGGATTTTTCACCGCAGAGACGCAGCGGCCCAGAGAAAAAAGAGAGAAATCCGTCAGAAGGGCCTTCAAAACTTCGTTTTTCACTCTTTTCTCTGGGCCTCCGCGTCTCTGCGGTGAAAAATCCCTCTTGCGATTGCCTGGGACTACCTAACCCAGGTTGCCACCAACTGCGCGCGTTGTCATTCCGAGGAGGAACGACGAGGAATCGGTAACAGCTTGGACTCGTTTGGGCCGAAAATCGGCAGAAACTGCCATTGATTCCTCGTCGTTCCTCCTCGGAATGACAACGCGCGCAGTTGGTGGCAACTTGAGTTACCTACTCAATTTCCTTTTCAAGCGTTTGATTTTGGTTATCTCCCCAATATTATGATGGACGAACAACTCGCCCGCGCCCTGCACGGCGCCGGTCTTCTCTCCCGCGAAACCCTCACGCAGGCCGCGCGTTCGCGGCGTCAGGGCGAAACTCTCGCCCGCGCTTTGCTGCGGATGGGACTGCTGCCACCCGCCGAAATTCTGCGTTTCGCGCCCCACGCTCTCGATGACGCGCCCGCCGCACCGGTCGCGCCCGCCGCCGCGTCCGCTCCCGAAATCGGCAGCGCCGAGCGCGATAATTCCGATCTCGAAGGCGAATTCACGGTCGAAGGCGCCGATGGCGCTGCCGATCCGTCGCAGGCGCCGGTGGTTTCCTTCACCAACGAACTGCTGCGGATCGCCATCACCATGGGCGCCTCCGATATTCACCTCGAACCGCGCGCCAACGGGCTGCTGCCGCGCTACCGCATCGACGGCCAACTGCGGCCTGGCCAGCTTTTGCCCCCCGATTTAACCCTTCCAATGGTGTCGCGCCTCAAAGTCGTCGGAGGCCTTGACATCACCGAAAACCGTATGCCCCAAGACGGACGGTTTCGCGCCAGCCTGGGCAAGCGAACCTTCGATTTTCGAGTTTCTTCGCTGCCCAGTCTGCACGGCGAAAAAATCGTGCTGCGTTTGCTCGACCATTCTTCCCTCGTGGTGGATTTGGCCCAGTTGGGATTCGGCGCCACTGACCGCGCCGCCTTTGAAGCCATGCTGGGCCGTTCGCACGGCATGATTCTGGTCACCGGCCCCACCGGAAGCGGCAAAACCACCACGCTTTACGCGGCCCTGGCGGGAACGCGCGACGAAACCAAAAATGTCATCACCGTCGAAGATCCGGTGGAATACGAACTCGAAGGCGTGACGCAGACCAACGTGCATCACGATATCGGTCTCTCTTTCGCCTCGGTTTTGCGCTCGGTCTTGCGCCAGGATCCCGATGTGATTCTGGTGGGCGAAATCCGCGACTCAGAGACCGCCGACGTCGCAGTGCGCGCTGCGCTCACCGGCCATTTGGTGCTCTCCACGCTCCACACCAACTCGGCGGTGGCCGCCGTGACGCGCTTGCAGGACATGGACGTGCCGCCTTATCTCATCGCGTCGTCGCTCGCGGGCGTGGTGGCGCAGCGTTTGGCGCGGCTCAACTGCCGTCACTGCCGCGTGCCGGTTCCCGCCGACGATCCCGCGCGACTGGAAAACAGCGCCGCGCTCGAACTGGCGCCCGACGCCCCGATGTGGCGCGGCTCCGGCTGCACGCAGTGCGGCAACACCGGCTCGCGCGGTCGTGTGGCGCTCATCGAACTGCTCCACGTCGATACCAATCTGCGCCGCGCCATCATGGACAAGGAAGACTCCGACACGCTGCGCACCATCGCCAGGAAAAACGGCTTCAAAACCCTGATCGACGACGCGCGCGAAAAAGTGGTGGCCGGCCATCTCGCTCCCGAAGAAGCGATGCGCGTGCTGGTGGGGCACGAAGAGTAGAGCGAAAAAACGCCGCAGAAATTTCTGCGGCGTTTTTTTGGATACATAACGAGCATCAGTTCGCTCGACTGAAGTCGGCGCTATGGGCGCGCCAGCGCGCTGACTTTCGGCCTGCGCCGAAACCAGGCAGTTTGGTTCCCGCGAAGGCGGGAAGTTAGCCGAAGGCCCATAGCGCCGACTTCAGTCGAGCGAACTCTAAGGCGTCAAAGTCAAAACCGCGCGGCTCGTCAACGGCAGTTTTACTTCGGCGAAGCTTTGCCCATTCGCCGTCTTCTGCGCGATTTGAAGCGGCGCGTTTTGCCCATCCTGGCGCAAACTCGCTTTGTAAGCGCCCGCTTTGGACAGGGGCACGCGCAAAACCACTTCACGGCGATAAAACGGCGACTGCACGGGATTCAGCACCACCGTGACACTCCCATCGGCGTGCGAGGCGGCGGCGGCATGGATGCCCTGAAGCGGCACGTCGCCGCTTCCGGTCAGCGAAACGTCGAGGCGGCGGCCTCCGTTCTGGCCGAGCGGCAGGTAGTCGGCGAACACGGCGTAAGCGGCGCGCGGCTGGCCCTTTTCATTGATCAGGCCGAAGGGATGGTTGTCGCCGCCGGCGTGGAAAATGTTGAGTTTGGCGAGGCCGTTGGACAGGAGCCGCGCCATCGCCACGTTGAGCAGTTCGGCCTGAATCGTTTCATTGTAGGCAGGCGGCGCGGTGAACCATTCCGAGGGCGTCCACACGAAACCGCTTTCGTTGGAATAGATTTCCATCCCCGTCCCCCGCGAATACAGCGCGCCCTCGATCATACCGAACGGCACGTCCCAGGCGGGGCTTTTTCCGGCGTAAGGATGAAAACCGAACCAGTCCGAAGTTTGCAGCGCGCCCGCGCGTTCCAGGTCGGCGACAAAGGCTTCCTTGAAGCCCGCCATCCCCGTCGTGATGATTTTCGCGGTCGGGTCGAGCCGTTTGATGACCGGCACCAGCGTTTTGTAGAGCGTGATGTATTCGGGCGTCGAGCCGCGATAAAACTGCTGCGAATCGGCTTCGTTCCAGATTTCGTAGGCGTCGATTTTGTCGCCGTATTTCCGCACGATCTCTTCCACAATGGCGGCATATTTCGCCGGATCGGGCGGCGTCGTGGAGGGACGGCCACCCGCAGCCTTGTAACGCTCCGGCGAAATCGCGGCCCATTCCGGCGTGCCCTCGATGATGAGGTGCAGATGCGGGTTCATCGCCGTCTGACGGCTCAGCAGTTCATCGACTTTGGCCATGCGGTCGGGCGTTCCAGGCGCGAGCACGAATTGCAGGCGCGAAGTCGCGCGAATCGCGCTCCAACCCTGCGTAGTTTGTGCGGGAATCGGGCTGGTGTAGCCTGGATAACTCGCTCTCTGGCCCACGCCCAGCCCCAGAATCATTTCCGGCGCCGGCTGCGAGCGCGTTTCGATTTGCACGGCGTCGAAATACACTGGCTCGCTGCCAGGATTGGAAAGCGTCAGCGTGTTGCCCGCCGCGTCAGGCGTGATGAAAACGATGCGGTGAAACTCGGCGGGCACATCGGCGATGTTGGGCGCGCTGTAGTTGCCGGAGCCGCCCGCATCGATGGAGGTGAACGCTTCGTTCCACACCGTCTGGGCGCCGACATCGGCGCGCAGGGCCGCGCCGGTTTTGGCGAATCCGCCGCGAACGCGCAGAAAATGCGTCTGGGCGCCGCCAAGAGATGGAATCGCCAGTTGCAGCGTCGCGCCAGGCAGCAGAGCGCGCGGAAACTGCGCGTCGGCGCTCCTGGCAGGCAGCGATTTGCTTTGTCCCACGCCCAACGGCGCACCGAATTCGTTGCTGGCGCCGTCGAAGCGGCCCCAGCGCGCGAGCGGTTTGGCGCCTTCGGGTTCGACGCTGCCGGTGGGAAGGCGCGTCCGCAAAGGTTCGGGGAGGGAAACGTCTTGCGAAAGGGCGATTTTGAGGTCTGAGGTCAAAAGCGCGGGGTTGGCGCGCAAATCTTTGGCGAGGCGAACCAGAGCGACGATGGTTTTGGAGGCGAGCGGCCAGAGTTCGGGTTCGCTGTTTTTGGTGAAGAATTCGTTGGAAACCACGATGGCGATCCGCTTCCCATTCTTCATCACATAAATTTGCGGCGTGACATCGGCGCCGTCCACACGCTGCGAGCGGAGCAGGGGATAGAATTCGCCGATTCGTCCGCCGCCGGATTCAAAGGGCACCACGAAACGAGAGGTCAGTTTGCGGTTGATTGTGGGCGCCTCGGGCAGATATTTTTTGAGCAACGCCGTCGGCGTGTGCTTGACGCCGGCGTCGTGCATCGCGGGGTTATAGACGAATTTGGCGCCCAGATAATTGAGAATCGCGCCGTTTTGCCAGGCAAAATTGGGCGCTTTGGGTTCCATCGTCCAGGTTCCGTCGGCCTGGGGCGCCGTTGCAACCAGAAACGGCACCTGCGCCGCCAGCGCCACGATAACGCCGCCGCCATCGGCGAATTGTTGCAGCGCTGTGGCGTTTTGTTTGGGAAACGCATCGCCTGGCATCATCAGCACATCGAAATTTTTGGCGGAAAAGGCGGCTTCGTCGTCAATTTGCGCCGTCGTGACGCGCGCCACCGTGATTCCCGCTTTTTGAAGAGACTCGGCGACCTCATTGAGATAGGGCAAATCGAGTTTGAAACGGCTTTCGGTGGTGCCCTTGACGGGATCGAACACCGCGACGCGCGGCGTTTTGTCCTGCGCCAGACACGAAAGCGCCGGAAAGGCCAGCAAAAAGGCGAGCGTGAGAAAGCGCGCCGCAGCGCGCAGGAAAGGGAGGAAATTCATGGGCAAAGGAAGCGGTTCGATAAAAGGGCCACGTTAGCAAAAAGCAAAAGCGTGGGTGTTGAACCTTTTGGCAACGCCCTTCCAGAGGCTATCCGAAGAGGCGGGACTTACGTCCTCTTCCAATCGAGGACTGCCACCGATTGGAAGAGGACGTAAGTCCCGCCTCTATTGCCTCTTTGGACAGGTCTTCAATAGATGCTGAAAGTGCCTTGCAACTGAGCGCCAGCGGTGACAGTCAGGTTACTGTGTGGCGTTAAGAAACTCCGGCTTGATGTTGCTCCACTTGCTCCACTTGGCGTGACCATCGGCGAAGGCGATGACCGAACCGCCGAAGTGGCGCGTATGCCTTTCCTGATTGCCCGCCATTTTGAGAGGTCGGGAATCGCCGAACCCACACATGAGGTCGTCACATCGTTGGTGGCGCTGGCAAAGCGGACGCGGTTGAGCCAACTGGTGTTGGGATTGCCGCCGCAGTTGTGCCCGAAGAACTCGTTGCTCTGGCGGGTCTCGGCGATGATGTAGGTCGTCGCGGCAGAGGTGAGCATGCTTTCGTGCAGCGAGCCTGCTGCTGTCGTGGACGAACCCGTTTGCAGCAGCGTCGAGTTGGTGCCGTAAGACGAAGGCGACGGCGAACGAAAGCCGGTCAGGAAGTTGTTGTCCACCTTCTCAGCGTTGGGCGTGCTGTCGCTTGGACACAGGTAGATCTGCCAGCTCTTGTGATAAGGGTAGAGTTGCTGCATCCAGTGGATGTTGAAGTTGAGCATCTGATTTTTGCGATTGAAGTCGAGATAGCTACTAATAGCGGGCACCCCTGAAGCGTGCGGATAGCGCCCGTCGTAATCCTGCACATATTGCATCATCGCCAGGCCCATTTGCTTGGAGTTGCTCAAACACGAGGTGCGGCGCGCGTTTTCGCGCGCCCGCCCGAAGACGGGAAATAGGATCGCGGCGAGGATCGCTATTATAGCTATAACGACCAAGAGTTCAATCAGAGTAAAGGCTCTGCGCGCCGTGCGGCGCTCCACAAAAGTTTCGACATCATTTCTCCTCGGTTTTAAAGTGGCAACACGCTCTGCCGTTGCCGCATTTCGCCCCGCACGATGATTTCGCGCGGCGCTCCGTCGTATTGGCCGGTTAAACGGCCCGACAAAAGTTCGATGACCCCGCGACGATGGCCTCGCTGGGATGGGAAACCGTCGAGAGCGGCACGATGCCGGAATGGGCGCTTTAGCGGGGGTGTCGTCGTGTCCCACGACGCTGATTTGCGCGGGCACCGCGACGCCGCTTCGCGCCAGCGTCGCCAGAAAAGACAGCGCCGCCGCATCGTTCAACAGACAGACGCCGCTGGGCCGGTTTTCGGACTTCAACTCCAGAAAATAGCGCGCCATTTCGGCGCCGCCGGCTTCGGGCTGCCAGTGATCGCCCACCGCGAAGAGCCATTCGTCGCGCACTTCGAGGCCGTTTTCGCCCAGCGCGCGCTGGAAACCCTCCAGGCGCGCGCCGCCCACCGGTTGCGGCCCCAGCATGAACAGCCCCAGACGGCGGTGTCCGTTCTGAATTAGATGCCGCGCCGCCTGATGAGTGCTGTCCTGCCGGTCGAAAATCACGCGGTCGCACTCGATTTCTACCGGAAAATCGTAGCACACCAAAATGCCGCCTTCGTCCTGATAACGGCGCAGTTCCTCAATGGCGGGCGACCCCAACTGCGAGGTGTAGCACACGATGGCGCGCGGTTTGTGACGCCGCAAATCGCCCAGAAATTCGGCGACCTGCGCCTGCGCCTCCTGTCCAATGAGCGCGCCATAGCCGTGAATCGGCGCTTTAAAACCGCGCTGCGAGAGCAGACTTTGCAGCTTTTGCAGTTTGCGCGTGCCCACGCCCAGATCCAGATTGAGCGAAAAGAGCGCGATTTCGTTGTGAGAACGCCCGTCGGCGAGGCGTTTGGCGTGCGGGTTCGGCTCGTAACCTAGCTCGCGCGCCACTTCCAAAACCCGTTCGCGCGTGGACTGCGCGATAAGCCCGTTCCCCGCGCACGCGAAACCCGCCGTCGCCTTGGAAACCCCTGCCACGCGCGCCACATCGCTTAGGGTAATGGATGATTTCAAGGGATTCGTCGCCATGCTTTAGACCGGTCTAAATGAGTATACCCAGAAGTCACGCTTTTCAAACATCGAATTTCTCCAAGGGGACAGTGAGCAGGGAACAGGCAACGGGCGCGGGATTGGGAGAAACTGGCGAGCCGCATTTTCACTGTTGCCTGTTTCCTATTGCCTAAACCCCATGTTCCATCCCCTCTTCCGCCGTTTCCACCCGCTCTTTGCGCTCTTTTTTCGCGCCCTGGTGTGGGTTTTCGCGCCGCGCTATCGCGTTTCGGGGCGCCGCCATTTGCCGTCGCGCGGGCCGCTGATTCTGGCGTCGAACCACATCTCCGACTCCGACCCGCCGGTTCTGGGCGCGGCGGTGCGTTTTCCGATTGCGTGGATGGCCAAGCGCGAACTGTGGCAGATTCGCCCTCTGGTGCCGGTTTTAGATTTCGTGGGCTCGTTTCCGGTCGATCCGGCCTCGCCCGACCGCGCCGCGCTTAAAATGGCGGCGCAGGTGCTTCGAAACGGCGACGCGCTGGTAGTTTTTCCCGAAGGCCGCATTTCGCCCGACGGCGAACTGGGCGCGATCATGCCTGGCGCGGTTCTGCTCGCGCTCAAAAGCGGCGCGACGGTGGTGCCGGTGGGAATGTGGGGCGCGCAAAACATCGTTCCGCACGGCTCGCTGGTGCCGCGTCCCACCCTGGCGCCGGTGCGAGTTCATTTCGGCGCGCCGCTTCGCTTCGACGATTTGGGGGATTTGCCGCCGCGAGAAGCGCGCGCGGCGGCGACGCGGCGCCTGGAAAGGGCTCTGCGCCAGGCGCGAAGCATCGCGCAGGGAAACCGCTAAGACTTCCCATTTCCATTTTAAGCTGAGAGGCGTTCCTGCATTGGCCTCACCCCGAAGGCACTCGACTCGCGTCGCGCGAAGGCGAGGTTTGCGAAGTATCCCCATTGGAAAAGCGCCCCGATTGAGTTAAAATCCGGCCATCATGCGGCTTCGAGATTTGGGCCACGTCGCCGATTTTCCCGCCGTGCTGTCGGGCGCCGACATCGCCGCGCACCTCCAAAACCCCGACACCGATGCCGCGCGCGAATTTCTGGGCGGCTATCTCGGCCTCGATTCCCATTCGCGCCACGCCCTCCACACCGCGCTTTCCAGCCTCGCCCAGCGCGAAGTGGGCGGCGCGTTCTGGCTCAACGGCGTCTTTGGTTCGGGCAAAAGTCATTTTCTGGGCGTCGTCGCGCTTCTGGGGCAGGGCAGCGGCGGGGAAACCTTCGCTGCCACGCATCCCGACTGCGCGCCTTACCTTCAAAACTTCGCGCGGCGCCTTTGTCTGCACATTTCGCTCGATGAATTCGACGCTTCACAACTTGGCCTCGAAGCGGTTTTCTGGCGCCAGCTCGAAGCGCTGTGGGCGCGCCGCGAACTGGGCGAATTCCCCATCGAACGCGACGGCGCGCGCGTCGAAGCCTTCGCGTCGCTCGAAACCGCGCTGCAAAATGCGGGTTTAAGCGGCCTGGTGGTGTGCTTCGATGAACTCTCGCTCTTTCTGGGCGGGCGCGACCACAAACCTTTGCAGGCCGACGCTGCTTTTCTCCAGTTTCTGGGCGCCCACAGCCGCCGCGCGCCGTTGTGGGTCTTCGCCGCGCTGCAAAAAACCATCGACGACATTTCCGGCCTCGAACGCTATTCGCTCTCCCAAATCCGCGACCGCTTCACGCTGTTGCCGCTCTCGCTGTCCAACATCTCCGCTCTGGTGCAAATGCGCCTGGTGCAGGTCAGCGACGAAGAAGCCGTCCAAAAAGTCTGCAACGACAGCTTCGCGCGCCTTTCGCAGCGCCTGCCGCGCCTCGCTTTCGGCGCGCGCGAATGGCGCGCCTCGTGGCCGTTCCATCCCGCGACTCTGGGGCTTTTGGAAGCCGTGACGGGCCGTTTTTTCTCGCGCACGCGCTCGGCGACGCTGTTCTGCGCGCGCAGCATCGACCTCGACAAAAGCGCCGATTTTCGCGTCGCGCCCGAGGCGATCTGGGATTATTTCGAGCCGGAACTCGAAGCGCATCCCGATTTGCGCCCGCTTCTTGCGGTGTGGCGCGCCTGGGAAGACGCCGCCGACGCCATTTTCGATGAAAAAGACCGCGAAAACGGGCGCCGCGCGGGAAAGTTTTTGCTGCTCTGCAAAATTGCGGGGCAGTCGCCAACGCCAATTCAACTCGCCAACGATCTGGGTTTCGATCTCGATCTGGCGGGCGATGGCGCCTATGAATACGCGCGTTTTCTGCTCGAACGCCTGCGACTGCGCGGCGCGTTCGTGGCGCTCGAACGCGGCGAAACTCCGCTCGCGGGCCGCTATACGGTTGATCTGGGCCGCCGCGTCGGGGAAATGGCGCGCCGTCATCTCGCCGCGACGCTCGAAACCCTGCCGAGCGCCGATGCGCGCATCGCGTCTCACGTCGTGGGCTGCTGTCGCGGCGACCTCCTGCCACTGGGCGAACTGGCAGCGCCGCGTTCGTTTTCGCTGTTCTGGCACAGCGCGCCGCGCCGTTTGAGCGTGGAGATGTGGAATGGCAGCGCGCCGCAGGGTCTGGCCAATCGCGCCGCCGCGACGCGCGAACTGGGCGCCCCAGACGACGCGCTGTTAGCGATTTGGCCGCCCTTCAACATCGAAGAAGCCGATTTCGAGGCGATTTTCGGCCAATTGGAACCCGACGCGCGGCCCGCACTGTGGATTTGGAAGCCGCGCTCTCCTGCGCGCGACGAATGGGAACTGGCGCGCGAAGCGACGGCGGCAAGCCTGGCCACGCTCGATCCGGTTTTGCGCGACAACCGGCGCGGGCGCGCTCTGCTCGAACATCTCGAAAAAGAAGCGCCCGCGCGCGAAACGCAGTTGCAGCGCGTCGCGCTGCGCCTGCTGCTCGAAGGTGAACTCGTTCTGGGTGGCGGCGCCGTTCTGGAAGCGAGCGAACTGACGCGCGGCGAAGGTTTCGCCGCGCTGTTGGAAGCCGTCGGCGATTTCGCCTGGCCGCATTTGTTTCCGCGCTTCGTGGAAGTTGCGCCGCGCGCGCGCCTGCTTTCGCCTTCCAATGCCGACACACTGTGCCTCGAAATTTTGCGCCGCGCACCGGCGGAGCCGTTTTTCGCGCCCTCGCTGGAACGATTGGCAAACCATGTCGCGCGCCCGCTCGGCGCTGCCGCCAGCCATGCGGGACGCTGGAAAATCGCGGCAGGAAACGCGGAGTTGACGGGCGAAATGCGCGCCTTTCTGGGCGAAGGTGCCACTTATGCGGCGCTCGAAGCGCACTTTTCCAAGTCGCTCTGGGGTTTGCGGGGCGAACAAACCGCGATTTTAACCTGCACCCTCTTGCGAAGCGGCGAAATCGCGGCTTTTGACGAGCGCGGAAGCGAACTTTCGCCGCCGCAAATCGGTTTGCCCCTGCGCCGCGCCGTGCATTTTCTGCGGCCTGGACGTTTGCCGGACGCGCCGCAGTGGGCCAGAATCGCAACTCTGGCGCGCGAGTTGTGCGGCTTTTCGCTGGGCGCGGCCTCCTTTGCCGAAGCGCAGCGCGCGGCGACGGCGCTGCTGGAGTGGCGCGAAGAAACCGCGCAAAAAGCGGAGCTGGCCCTGGCGCGCGCCGCGCAGTTGCGCCGCGCTTTGGGTCACGATGCCCATGCCTGGCCGCGTTTTGAACGGGCGCAAAGGGCGCTCGGCGCCGTTTTGGAGGCGGTTCCGGCGCGCGGCGCCGCCTTCGAAGTGCTGAGCCGCGCCGCGAGCCTCGATTTCGAGTTGGTGCGCGAAGATTTATCGCTGTGGCATCACTTTGAAAGCGCGCTGGGGCAGCGTTTGGCGCCGCTTCTGGGTTTGAATGCGCTGCTTGGCCATCCCGAATTCGCGCCGCCGCCCGAACTGAGCGACGCGCGCGGCGATTTGCTGAAACGCCTTGGCGCCGGAGAAGACGCGCTTTTCGACCCCGATTTGCCCGCCGAGGCCGAAAAATTTCGCGCCGATTACGCCGCGCACTACGCGCTGTGGCACGGCGCACAAAATGATGCGGCGCGCTGGAACGGCTGGCGCGCTCTCGCGCAGAGCGATGAAATTCACGTTTTAGAACGGCTGGCGAGCCTTCAAAACCGCACATTTGGCGGTGCGCTTCGCGGCGAGATCGAGCGCGAACTCGCCAAACGCTGCGCCCGCGACGGCGCGCTCGCGGCGGGCGAAGCGGCGTGTTCCTCGTGCGGTCTGCGGCTGGGCGAACGACTGATAATGGTCGACCCGCGCCGCGTTGCCGAGGCGCTCGAAGGCGAAATGACGATGCTGCATCGCGCTGTGCAGGACACCGCGCCGCGCACGTTTTTGGGGCGCCACCACTCGCCGCTCGCGGAGTGGAACGGCGAAGCCGGCGCGCTGTTTCCCCTGCTTTCGAGTGCCAACCTGCGGCTGCTGGACGACGCGCTGGCGCCGCGCCGCCGCGCTTCGCGTTCGGGCGAAAAACTGTTGGAAATGTTAAAAGAGGGCGGCACGCGCGTCGAAATCGAAGCCGCGTTCGCGCGCTGGCTCGACGGCGGCGAGGGGCTGGGCGCCGATGACGAAATCGAAATCGTGGATTGACTTGCCTGAGTGGATTAGAGAACGCGAAGCGTGAGCGAGTGAGACTTGGCTGTCATTTTGTCTTCCCAGCCAGGCCTCACTCGCTTACGCTTCGCGTTCTTCACTTGGAAAAGCCACGCAATGTGTGACTTGTTCTGGCCCAGAGGCGCCTGTCATTCCGAAGGAGCCTCGGCGACTGAGGAATCAGCCGCAGTTTTCACTCATTTCGGCACCAATGAGTGGAGACTGAGACCGATTCATCGTCGTGCCTCCTCGGAATGACAGACTCTCACGTTCCACAACACGTCACACATTGCGTGGAAAAGCCTGGCCCCAAAGTGGCGGCGTCCCTTTTGCATTGGGCGCGCGCGTGAATTTTTCTCTTTCTGGTTATTTAGTTCCGCTTTCGCTGGCCGTTTCCACAGTCGCTGTGCCCGCCGCGCAGCCTAAATACGGCAAAGTTTCGGTCGGCGGCGTGTCGATTTCCGGCCTCACCCGCGAAGAGGCGACGCGGCGGCTGAGGCGCGAACTGGCGCCGCGTCTGGACAAGCGCGTGGGCCTCAGCGCGGGGCCGAGAATCGCTTATCGCAGGCGCCGCGACTTGGGGTTTTCGCTCGATGTGGGAAAAATGCTCGCCCGCGCCGAAGAGAAACGCGCTTTCGTGCCCGTCGCGTTTCGTGTTGACCGCCCGCAGATCGCGCGCGCCATGAAACGCCTCGCGCCGGTGCTTTCGACCGCGCCGCGCGAGGCGAGGCCGGTTTATTTGGGGGGAAGGGTGCAAATTCGTCCCGAAATCGTGGGACGCCGTTTCATTCCTTCCACGAGCGCGGCGCGCGTCAAAATTCAGGCCGAAAAAGACCCCGCCAAAACCCGTTTCGTGCTGGAAACCAGACAAGTTCTGCCCCGCCTCACGCGGGCGCGTTTGGGGGGCATCAACGCGGTTTTGAGCAGCTTTCCCACCCGTTTTAACCCCGCGCAAATCAAGCGCACGCGCAATATGGCGGTGGCGATGCGAAGCATCGACGGCACGCTGCTTTCGCCAGGAGAAACCTTTTCGCTCAACAAGGTCGTCGGCCCGCGCACCCAGGCGCGCGGCTATCGCACGGCGACCATTTTTGAGGACGGCAAAAAAGTCCCTGGCATCGGCGGCGGCGTGTCGCAGGTTACGGGCACTCTGTTCAACGCCGCGCTGGTGGCGGGGCTGCCCATCGTTTCTTATCGCGTTCACTCGCGGCCCGTGGCGTATTTGCCGCTCGGACGCGACGCCACGGTGGTGTGGAACGGCTTCGATATGAAGTTCAAAAACGACACGTCGGGCCCGATTTTCATTTCCTACAAGTTCCAAAAAGGCTCGCGCATCACCGCGACGCTGTTCGGCAAACGCACCGGCAAAAAAGCGGCGCTGCGCGTGGTCTCTCAGCGCGTTGGCGAACGCGAAATCGAGGCGATTCTGTTTCGCACCATCCGGCAAAACGGAATAGTCGTCAAAAAAGAGCGCGTGGGCCGTTCGCGCTACAACTGGAAGGAAGATAATCCCGATTGAAAAATGAGACGGCGTGTGGACCGGTTCTCTATCACACTTGCGGGGAGGGTGAGGGGGCCGCCGACAAAGTGGCTGTTCTTAAATCGGACGCTCAGTTGCACCGCCCACCCCTCCCTAACCCTCCCCGCAAGCGGAGAGGGAACCGGTCAGTTTTCCGCGAACTTTTCGACTTCCGCGCGCGACGGAATTCCCTTTTGGGCGCCCGCCGCGCGCGCCTTGAGCGAGGCCGCCGCGCTCGCCCAGCGCATCCGTTTTGCGAGGGGAAAATCCCACGCCAAAGTCGCAGCGTAAACGCCGTGAAAGACATCGCCGCAGCCCGTGGTGTCCACAGCGTCGGTGGGAAAGGCCGCGAAATGACGGATTTCGCCGTCTTCCAAACTCCAAACGCCTTCCGCGCCGCACGTTACGGCCACGACTTTTCGATTGGTGTTCCACAGCGCGCGCAGCATCGCTTCGGGCGCTTCGGCGCCGGTCAGTTTGGCGGCGAAGGTGCGCGAGAGAATCAAATGGTCAACGAGCGGAAAGAAATTCTCGAATTCGGGCACGTCGGCGCGCTCGAAATCGGCCACGACCGGAATCCCCAGACGCCGCGCGATTTCGATGGCGCGCGTGTTTCCAATTCCGCCGTAGTGATCGACAAACAAAACGCGCGCGGCGGCGATGTCGCGTTCGTCGGGCGCATCGGGCGGCGCGCCGACTTCGCCGTTTCGCTCGAAAAAAATGGTGCGCGTCGCTTGGGTTTCATCGACAACGATCACCGAACGAATCGCCGACGCGCTCTCGCGCCACGAGACAAGGGAAGTGTCGATGCCTTCATTTTCCAAATTCTGAGCCACGAAACGCGAGATGTCATCGAATCCCAGCATCGCGCCGTAAGCGCACGACGCGCCCAATCGCGCTCCCGCGACGAGCGCCGTCGCACACAAGCCGCCGCCCTGTTTTTCGCTGCGCTGGATGCGAATTTTGCTGTCGGGAAGGGGAAACTGCGCGACGTAGAGCAATTCATCGAGCGTGGCGCAGCCCAGACCGAGGATGTCGAAGCGTTTGGGAGTCATTGGGATGATCTGCGGCGTGGAGAACGCGAAGCGTACGCGAGTGAGGCGTGGCTGTTACTTTGTCGCCACAGTCACGCCTCACTCGCTTACGCTTCGCGTTCTCCACGCCGCAGAAAAATTCAAACTTCCAAACGCGCGTCGTCAATAACCAGTTGAATTTCGCCCTGACCGGTGTAAGTGTCAGGTTTGGGGACGAAAATGGTTTCGAGGTGGCTGCCGACACGAAACTCGCCCAACCTGTCGCCCTTGCCCCACCAGATCGCGCGCAATCGTCGCCCATCCTGGCGCAGGGTGAGTTCGAGATGCTTGCCCATCGAAAACGCGCGCGCGCCCTCGACGCGCGCGCCGCGCAGCAAAAATTTGGGTTCTTCGTTGCCGGTTCCGCACGGCTCCATTAAAGCCAGTTCGCGCGTGAGTTCGCCGTCGAGATGATTTCCCGACACCTCGCAATCGGGCGTGAGCGTGGGTTTGAGATCGTCCAGCGTCAAGGTTTGGGCCGCGAAATCGAGCGCGGCGGCGCGAAAATTCTCGATGTTGGCTTCGGGAAGCGAAAGTCCGCACGCCGCCGCGTGGCCGCCGCCGCTTGAGAGGTGCGCTCTCGTGGCTTCGATGAGCGCGTGCAAATCAAAACCGTGAATCGAGCGCCCCGACCCGTGCGCGTGGCCGTCGTGGATGCTCAGGGCGAACGCGGGACGGTGATAACGCTCCACCAACTTGCCCGCAATCAAGCCCACGATGCCGCGATGCCAACTCGGATGCGCGGCGACGAGGAGCAAATCGGAGTCGAGATCGGTCTGGCTTTCGACCAGTTCGAGGGCGCCGCGAAGGGCGATTTCCTGGTCGGTTTTGCGCTGGGTGTTGATGGCGTTGAGTTCCTGGGCGCGCTCCTGGCATTCGTCGGGGTCGTCGCACAGCAGCAGTTCGAGCGCCAATCGCGGCGAAGCGAGGCGTCCGGCGGCGTTGAGGCGCGGCGCCAACCCCCACGACACATCGCGCCCGATGAAAAAGCCTTTATCGTAGCGTTTGGCGGCGTCTTTGGCGCTCATCGACTCGATCAGGGCGCGCAGTCCCGCCTTTTTGGTGCCGTAAAGCCGGCGCAAACCTTCGGCGGCCAGATAACGGTTTTCGTCGCACAGCGGCACGCAGTCGGCGATGGTGGAAAGCGCCACCAAATCGAGATATTTCTGCGAAAACGAGGGCAAAATTCGCGGGTTATGGGCCGAAATGAGCGCCTGCATCACTTTGAACGCGACGCCGCAGCCGGAAAGCCCGTCGAAACCGTAAGTCGAATCGTGGCGCTTGGGATTGACGACCGCAATCGCGTCGGGCAGTTCGGTGGACGGCTCGTGATGGTCGGTGATGATGAGGTCGATGCCGATTTGCCGCGCCAATTTCGCCGGTTCGATGGCGGTGATGCCGCAGTCGGCGCTCATGATGAGGTCGAAACCGGCGGCGTGGGCGTCGGTAATCACGGCGGGAGTCAGGCCGTAGCCTTCGAGTCGTTCGGGCAGGCGCCAATCGACTTTGGCGCCCAGCAAGCGCAGGCTGCGAATGAGAAGCGCGGTGGAGGTGACGCCATCGGCGTCGTAGTCGCCGAAAATGAGGATTTTCTGCCCGTCTTCGATGGCGCGAATCAAGCGCGCGACTGCCAATTCGATGTCGGGAAGCGATTGCGGATCACGCAAAACGGCGGGCGAAGGATGAAAAAAAGCGTCGATGGACGCGGCGGTAGTGAAGCCGCGCTGCCGCAAAAGCGCCGCCGCGACGGGCGAAACGCGGGCCTGGCGCGCGATGAATTCGTCGGCGGGTTCGACGCGGGTTTTGGGCGTCCATACGGCGCGCGGCGCGGACTTTTTGGGTTCGGAAAAGGGTGCGGCGTCGGAAAAGAGCGAGGGCGGGGAAGAAAGGGCGGGCATGACGGCGTTTGGGAGAGTATAAAAGCAGAAAGCGACATAAAGTCGCAGCCAACGAAAGTCTCGGCCTTCGCCGACACAAAACCTCGAATGGTGT
>JAUJNG010000028.1 GCA_030448265.1 Abditibacterium sp. | reverse complement strand
ACACCAGCGCGTGGCCGCGCACTTCGAAGCCTTTGGCGCGCAGTTGGCGAATCGCCTCTTCGACCTGCGGCAAAACCCTGGCGCGTTTGGCTTCTTCTTCCGCAACGTTGGTGGTTTTCCAGATACCCCACTTCATCGAGCCTTCAAAAACGACGGTGTTGTAAAGTCGCTCGATTTCGGCGCGGTAGCGAATGTGATCGGGGTTCTGGGTGTCGATGACGCGGTTTTCGTTGATGGCGGTGCCCCAGCGAAACTGCTGGCGAGTCTGCGCCAGTTTCACCTGGGCACCGCGAACCGGCTTGCCTTTGGCATCCACGACGCGGATTTTCACGTCGCCTTTGCGGATTTTCTCGATGCGTTCAAATGCCGCTTTTTTCCAGCTCTCGTCGTTCTTCTTACCGCCCCAGTAATCGACGGGCGTAATTTCCAGACCGGCGGGCGGCGTGGGGCCGAGGTTCTCGACGCGCACGCCCGCGATTTCGACGGTGCCATTGGTCTGTCCGACATGGAACTCGAAAAGCGACTCCCCTGGCGCGAAATCCTGTTTGGCGACGCCGGAAAACTTGAATTCCGTCCACTGCGGTGTCAGTTTAAAGAGGCGCTCCGCCGATTTGGTGAAAGGATCGGCGACCATCTGATAAAACATCCCGATGGGGCCGCTTTGCGGCGAACGCACCCAGCCGCGGATGTAAATGACATCGCCCTTTTTGACGGGCACGTTCACGTTCTGCGCCAGACGAGAATCCCAGGGCCTGCTGTCGGCGGGCGCCGTGACCGACAAGCGCAGCGCCTTGGAGAAATTGCCAACCTGAGCGGGCACGATTTCCATCTGTGGCGGCAGCTTGCCGCCGCCATACCAGTTGCCTTGCAGGGGCGCGGTGAAATCGCCGTTTTGAATCAGGCTCACGCCCGCGATAGTCGGCGTGGTGGGCAAAGGCGCGACGTTGGCGACCGGCGCCATCGGCGCGGTTTGGGCCGATGTGCCGCGCATGAGACGCACGCCGGTGATTTCGACGCTGCCCGCCCCAAACGCGAGTTGCAGGCCGGTCGAGGTGCCATTGGCGGCGTAATCTTCGCGCGCCGTGCCGCTGACGACCACTTCCTGCCAGGCGGGAGAAAGGTCGAAGGTTTTCTCCAGCGATTTCACATAAGGCTCCGCCATCGGCTCCACAAAAGCGTAGGTCTTGGCGATGTCGGGCGAACGCACCCAGGCCCGAAAGGTGAGCGGCTCGCCCTTTTGGAGCGGCGCATTCACGATCTGGCGCAGCACGACGGCCCACTGTTTGTCGTCGGGCGCGGGCTTGACTTCGACGCGCAGCGCCTTGGTGTATGGCCCGATTTGGGCGTCCACGACGCGGGAGCGGCCTTTTTCGGAGTTGGGCACGCGCCAGCCGGTGGTGCCATCCTCGAAAGCGGGATTGACGAGCAGATTATCGGGCGTTTGGGCGCGGGTGGGCCAAATCGCCAGCGACAAAACGCCCAAAAGAGTGGCGAAGCGAAAAATTGGAGCCTTCATAGTGAATCGGATTTTCAACTCGTCACGAGCAGGATTTATTGGTGGCGTTGGGATCGAGGCACGGCGAATAGGCATTGGGAAAGCGGTAGAATTTTGGAATTCGCAGCGATTTGACGTGCCCGTCGGCATAAAGCACGTTGGTGGTTTCCAGGTGGCGCGGAATGGGCGCTGCGTTGTCGGGGTTAGCGCTGTTGACGTTGCTACGGTCCGAGTGATCCAGCAGCCAGGAGCCTTTTTTGGCAGTCCATTTGGTCGGATCGGCATTGGTGCTGGGATTGGCTCCCGAATCGGTGATGATAACGTGCGCTGCCGGCTCGTTGATCGTGGTGAGCGAAATGCCACCATCGGGCCGGTTGAGGGCAGCATTAAAAATGCCCATCCTCTGGTTGTAGCCGTAGCTGAGATGAAACTGCTGAGATGGCGGAGTGCTGCCAAACCAAAAGGAAATAATGGTGTTGTCGGGGTCGCTGGGACAGGTCATCACCTGGGAACTCTTCATATAAGGTTGGACGATGCTAAACCATCCGGCCCGTGGCGCGGCAAAGTTGTTCGCGGTCTGGTTGACGGGCAAAACCCGTTCGTCGTAGTCCTGAGAATATTGCAGCCAGCCGAGGCCGATCTGCTTCAAATTGCTCTGGCACGACGAACGCCGCGCGTTTTCGCGGGCGCGTCCGAAGACGGGAAAGAGAATCGCCGCGAGAATAGCTATTATGGCTATAACGACGAGCAATTCGATGAGGGTGAAAGCTTTTCTGGTGGTTTTCATGGTGTCTCCAAAGAGTTCTAAGCGAGTGTTGGTTGTTAACTCAGGCGGCGCACACTCTGGCGCTCGATGAGATGGCCGAGCACGATTTCTCTGCGCGCAGGGCCGGTGCTGTGGCCCGAAAGCCGAGATTCGAGCATTTCGACGACGGCATCGGCAATCGCCTCGACCGGATAGGTGACCGTCGTGAGCGGCAAAAACCCGATTTCCGCCGCCGCGCGCCCGTCGTGGCCGACCAGACTGAGATCGCGCGGGATTTCGATTCCGGCGATTTTGATTTGCGAGGCGAAAGCCAGTGCGGTAATGTCGTTCACGACCGCCATCGCGGTGGGACGCTCGTGAAGCTGCAAAAACTTTTCGGCGAGCCAGCGCCCTTCACGTTCGGCTTCCAGGTGGAAACCACCGCAGAAAAACCATTCGGCGCGCGGTTTCAATCCCCATTCCGAAAGGGCCTGAGAAAAACCCTCGACACGCGGATTGCCGGAAATATCGAGGCCAGGAATGTAGAAACCGATGTCGCGGTGCCCCATTTCGAGTAGATGCCGCGTCGCCACATAAGAGTTGTGGACGCGGTCGAACAAAACCGCGTCGGTTTCGACAGCGATGGGCCAGTCGAAACAAACCGCGATGCCGCCATCTTCCAGATAACGCCGCAGCTCCTGCTGCGCGCGCTCATATTGCAGATTGCGCGTCGAACAGATCATGGCGCGCGGTTTTTGGCGCCGCAAATCGGCCAGTAGCTCTTCCTGCCCGTAAAACTCGCCATTCTCGCGGCAGCCGTAGGCCAACACCGGCACGTTGTAGCCCCTGGCCGAAAGTCGCTGCGTGATCGCCTGCGTTTTGAGCGTCGAAACGCCCAGATCGAGGCCAGGCGAGAAGAACCCGATAATATCGTTCAACTGCTTCCGCAAGCCCTGGGCGTGATAATTGGCTTCATATCCCAACTCCTGCGCCGCTTTCAAAACCGCTTGACGCGTCGCCTCCGAATGGCGCGAGTTGCCAATCAGCGCCGCCGAAACCGTGCTTTTCGACATTCCCACGGCGCGGGCAACGTCGTGAATGGTGGCGGATTTACGAGTGGAAATAGGAGGCATCGAAGTTGTCGGAACGTTCCAACAAATCTATTATACCCAGAACGAGCATTTTTCAAACACAAACGGCGCCGGAATTTTTTCCGGCGCCTGCATTCGATGTGATGTCCTTGCTGTTTGGACGTAAGGCTGATGGAAATTACAACGCGATTTGCAACCGCGCACCATCTTTTGGCAGCTTCAGCTTCACGCTCTTCGATTTCCCACCCGCCGTAATCGTCACATTGTAATCGCCCAGAAAACCGCGCGTCGAAATCGCGCCATCGGCGCCGGTTTGCAGCGTTTTGTTGGTCATCCAGTCACCTAACACCAATTTCTCATAAGCGACCTGCGCGGGACGCTTGCTCCAGTCTTTGCGAAACATGGCGCCTTCCGCCCCGCGCCAGTGAGCGCCTTCCCAAAATCCCCACATCACGAACGATTCGACTTTGGGATGCGAAAACGCCGCAATCAGCCAGTCGCGCACGTATTCGCCGTGAATTTTGTCGTCGGCAATGCCGGCGTCGAATTCGGTGATTTCGATGGGTTTGCCGAACTTGCCCATCTCATCCAGAATTTCCAGAACGCGCGAGTGCGGCGTGAGCGGAACGTCCATGTGCGCCTGGTCGCCGATGATGTCGAGCGGCGCGCCCTGGTCAATCAAATACTGGATTTTGGTCTTGATCGCCTCGCGCTGCCAGGTGCCTTTGGCCTCGTTGGTGATGTTGTAATCGTTGTAGGCCAGCAAAAGGTTGGGATCGGCCTCACGCGCCCATTTGTAGGAGTTAGCGAAGTTTTCCCAGCCGATTTTGTCCCACAGCCAGTGGTTGGTGATGACTTCGTTGACCACGTCCCACACATAAACCTGGCCCTCGAAACGGTTCACATAATCGGTAATATGATCTTTGACCGCCACACGTAGCGCTTCGTTCTCCAGATTGAGAACTTTGTGCGGCAGATGGTCGGGACGGCCCCACACCAGCGCGTGGCCGCGCACTTCGAAGCCTTTGGCGCGCAGTTGGCGAATCGCTTCATCGACTTGCGGCAGAAGCCTCGCCCGCTCGGACTCCTCGACCTGCGAATTGGGCGTGTTGTAGATGCCCCATTTCATCGAACCTTCGAAGACAACCGTGTTGTAAAGCCGCTCGATCTCGGCGCGGTAGCGGATATGATCGGGATTCTGGGTGTCGAGAACGCGGCCTTCACGAATCGCCGTGCCCCAGCGGAACGCCTGGCGGGTTTGCGCCAGCTTCACCTTCGCGCCCCGAATCGGCTTGCCTTTGGCATCCACGACGCGAATTTTGACGTCGCCTTTGCGAATCTTCTCGATGCGCTCAAATGCCGCTTTTTTCCAGGAGTCGTCGTTCTTCTGGCCGCCCCAGTAATCGACGGGCCTGAGGCCCAGTCCTGCTGGCGGATTGGAGCCAAGGTTCTCGACGCGCACACCCGCGATTTCGATGGTGGCTTGTTGCCCCAGGTGGAACTCGAAGAGCGACTCGCCTGGCGCGAAATCCTGTTTGGCGACGCCCGACAACTCGAACTGCGTCCACTCCGGTTGAAGCCGGAAAGTGCGCTCCAGCGACTTGGTGTAAGGCTCGGCGGCCATCTGATAAACCAGTCCCACGAAAGCGATTTGTGGCGAACGCATCCAGGCCCGAATCGAGATCACATCACCCTTTTTGACCGGCGCGTTCACCTTTTGCACCAGGCGAGAATCCCAGGGGCGGCTGCTGGCCGTGCCCGTCACCGCGACCTGAAGCGCCTTGGAGAAAGTTCCGATTTGCGCGGGCACAACTTTCAGTGCGGGAATCGCCCGACCGCCCAGATACCAGTTGCCTTCCAAAGGCGCGGCGAAATCGCCGTTTTGGATCAGATTCGTGCCCGAAGCCGCAGGCGCGACCGCCAGAGGCGCGACATCGGCGAGAGGCGTCAGCGGCGAGGTGGCTGGAATGGCGCCGCGCAGCAAACGCACGCCGGTAATTTCAACGGTTCCGGCGCCAAAAGCGAGTTGAAGGCCAGCCGAAGTGCCACCCGCCGCGTAGTCCTGGCGCGCTTCGCCGCTGACGCTGATCTCTTGCCAGGCGGGAGAAAGATCGAAGGTTTTCTCCAACGACTTCACATAAGGCTCCGCCGTCGGTTCCAGAAACGCGTAGGTTCTGACGATGTCAGGCGAGCGCACCCAGGCCCGCAAGGTGAGAGGCTCGCCCTTTTTGAGCGACGCGTTTACAATCTGGCGCAGTGTAACGACCCACTGTTTGTCATCCAGCGCGGGCTTGACTTCGACGCGCAGCGCCTTGGTGTATGGCCCAATTTGCGCGTCCACGACACTGGAGCGGCCCTTTTCGGAGTTGGGCACGCGCCAGCCGACCGTGCCATCTTGGAAAGCGGGATTGATGAGCAGATTATCGGGCGTCTGGGCCTGCGCGGGGGGCGAGCTTGCCAGCGCCGAAGTCAAAAAGAGGAATGCCTTGAAAAGCAGCTTGGTTTTCATTGTGTGTTCTCCAAAGACTGGCAGCGAAACGAGGACTGCCCACAAGCAGGGGCAGTCCTCGTCCATGGGGGATTTTGCGCTGCTTCCGCTTCGCTTATCCGCTAATGGGAGCCAACGTCTAAAAAGAGCGGCGCGAAGGCCATGAGATAGAAAATTTTCATGGTCTGTGCAGGAACGCGTCGGTGACGATCCCTTCACCCTATTCATGCAACAAAGCCTACACGCTTTAAAAGCCTGGCCTGTTGTTCTCAAGGTCAACCGAAAAGACAGCTTTGCCGTTGGCCTGTGTGATGCCGGTGTGTCGCGACAGCACGCTGGAGGAACGGGGATTCGATGCTCCGGAAGGTTTGGAATCGCCCCTATACCATTTGACGTGGCCGTCGGCGAACCCATAATTGGCTCCTTCAAGATGGCGCACCGCCGGTTGAGAAGGATTATTGAGTCCAAGTCCGTTGTTGCCGATGAAGGCGGGCGTGCCAGCAGCCCCGTCGCCGTTGGCCGATTGCGAGGCGCCGCCGGTGTTGGTTTCGCTCAGCATCACCGTCTGACTGACGGCAACGAATTCAGCGACACCACGCGGAGTTCTCTGGTCAGCCAGAGCACTGCAGACCGAACTCGTCGGCCAACTCGCTCCCACGCAGTTGCCGACTTCGCGACTGTAGGAGTAATCTGTCGAGCCGGTGCCTGCAGGGGCGTAAGGAAAGAATGGAGCTGGCGGCGACGGCTCACTGGGACACTGGAAGAGTTGCGTGCTCTTCACATAGGGCTGGATAATGGCGCCCCAACCGCCATCGTTGTATCCGCCGACGGCTCCGTCGGCTCTGCGGTAGGTGATAACCGGCATATAGCGCTCGTCGTAGTCTTGAGTGTATTGCATCACTCCAAGACCCAACTGCTTGAGGTTGCTCTGGCAGCTGGAGCGCCGCGCGTTTTCGCGCGCCCGACCGAAGACAGGGAACAAAATCGCGGCGAGGATAGCTATGATGGCTATAACGACAAGCAATTCGATCAAGGTAAAGGCTTTCTTTGTGGTTTTCATGGTGTCTCCAAGTTTCTTCAAAAAGTATTTAGTTTTGAGTAACAGTTAGCTCAAGCGGCGCACACTTTCACGCTCAATGAGATGGCCGCGCACGATCTCGGTTCGCGCGGGGCCGGCATTTTGGTCCGAAAGTCGGGTTTCGAGCATTTCTACTACGGCATCGGCAATCGATTCGATGGGATAGGTCACGGTTGTAAGCGCCAAAAACCCGATCTCACCTGCGGCGCGTCCATCGTGGCCGACCAAACTTACATCGCGCGGGATTTCGATTCCGGCGCGGTGGAGTTGTGAGGCAAAGGCCAGTGCAGTGATGTCATTGACAACCGCCAACGCCGTAGGGCGCTTGGGGAGCTTCAAAAATGTCTCAGCGAGCCAGCGCCCTTCATATTCGGCCTCCAGGTGAAAGTCGCCACAAAAAAGCCACTCCGCGCGCGGTTCCAGACCCCATTCCGCTAAAGCCTGGGTGAAGCCAGCGATTCGGGGATTGCCGGAGAGATCACGGCCTGGAACGTAGAAACCGATATCACGATGCCCCATTTCCAACAGGTGTCGGGTAGCCAGATACGAGTTGTGAACGCGGTCAAAAAGCACCTTGTCGCTTTCCACTTCGATGGGCCAATCGAAACAAACCGCGACCCCGCCATCTTCCAAATAACGCCGCAATTCCTGTTGGGCACGCTCATACTGCAGATTGCGCGTCGAGCAAATCATCGCGCGCGGTTTTTGGCGCCGCAAATCGGCCAGTAGCTCTTCCTGCCCATAAAACTCGCCGTCGTCGCGGCAACCGTAGGCCATTACCGGCACGTTGTAGCCCCTGGCGTAAAGGCGCTGGGTGATCGCCTGGGTTTTGAGCGTCGAAGCGCCAAGATCGAGCCCTGGCGAGAAAAACCCGATCAAGTCATTGCGCTTTTTGCGAAGCCCCTGCGCGAAAAAATCGGCTTCATAGCCCAACTTTTCCGCCTCGCGCCGCACCATCTCGCGCGTTTCTTCCGACAAACGCCCGTTGCCCGAAAGCGCTGTCGAAACCGTGGTTTTCGACAACCCGACCGCGCGCGCCACATCGCTGATCGTCACCGGTTTCGAGGTCGTTGGGGAAGCCATAATTTCTTTGCGGAATCGATTCCGCAAATCTATTATACCCCTCGCGCCGGTTTTTCAAACCGATTTGCGGAAATTTTTTTGAAATCAAGAGTTTTGGATTAAGTCGCGCAGCGCCTGCGCTTCGGCGCGCAACGCTTTGGGATTGTCGTCGGGGACGTATTCGAGCAGCATCCAACGGTCGCCGCCGATTTTTTGTAGTTCTTCGATGTAGGTCGGCCATTGCACCGAGTTGTGCAGCGAGGCGCGTTTGGTTTGTCCGGCGCTGATGTCGCGCCATTCATAAACGTGAATGTTGCTCAAAAAGGGCGCGACAGCGCGCAAATCTTCGAGATTCTCACCTGTTTTGGCGTTGAGTCCGCCGCCGCGCCGCAAGGGTTGCCACAAAGTTTTCAGGCCCGCATCACTGAGCGAGGCCATGAGTTTCGCGCAGCCTTCGCGGGTTTCGGTGAGGGTGCCTCCGTGATATTCCGTTGCGATGCCGATGCCGCGCTCGCGCGCCATTTCGCAAGCCTTTTGGAGATGATGCGCCACCGAATCGAAGTCGGCGCCCGCTTTTCCGGCCCAGACTCGAACCAGCGGCGCGCCAAGTTCAACCGCGCTTTCCAGCACGCGCGCGAACTCAATTTCGCCGTCACAGCGATAGTAAGAGCCGTAACACGCGACTTCGAGACCCGCGTCGCGCGTTATCTGGCCGACTTCACGCGCGATGGGGAGATCGCCGTGCGGGACGTGAATGTCGCCGCCCCATTCGATGCCTTCGAGTTGCGACTGGACGCACAACCCCACGATTTCGCGCGGGTTCAGCTTTCGATAAGTGATGGAAACCAGGCCAGGACGCAGCATAAGAAGCGATTTTATAGCATTTCCGGCTGGCTCTGTTCGCTCGACTTTTGATGTTTGACAATCTAATCCGCAAGTCGGCGCTATAGGGCGAACAAGTTCGCCAACTTTCGACCTGCGTCGAAACCAAGCCGTTTCTTTCCCGCGCAGGCGGGAAGTCAGCGAACTTGTTCGCCTATAGCGCCGACTTCAGTCGAGCGAACACAGCCAACCGGAAATGCTGTATCAAGGTTGCGCGCTGCTCTGGCCGGAATTTTCGAGGCTTTCCCCACTCGAAACCAGTTTCGACTGCCCGCCGTTTTCGCGCGCGATTTGCTGGAGCAGACGCGCCGCTTCAAAGCTGTCGTCGCTGCCGTCAGGGTTTTTGCCGACCAGACCCACGGTGTCGATGCGCGCGCCAAAACGATTGAGTTCGCGCACGCGCTGCGCCAGTTTGGCGAAATTTCTCTGCACATCGGCGGGCGTGTAATCGCCATCCGGCAGCGCGCCCACGCCGTAAGTCGGCGCGCCGTCGGTGATAAGAACGACCACGTTGACATCCTTGATAGAAAGTGCCATTTTAAGCGCCTTTTCGAGATTGGTGCCGCTATTGAGTCGCTGCTTGTCCAGCCAACGGTTGGCCTGCGCGATGCTCTGCGGCGTGGCAGGCACGAGGCGCTTTTCGAAACGGTGGGTCTTGCCGTAAAACGTGACGATGCCAAACGCTTCGCCCGCCTGTAAACCGGAAAGTGCCTGGCGCAGTTCGCGTTCGGCATGGCCGATGCGCGTTTCCATGCTGCGCGAAATGTCCAGAACGTAAACGATGCGGCGCGGCCCTTCGCCCGCTTTGCGCCCCCCCAAACCAAAGGGGGTGCCGCCACCGCCGCCGCCTCCACCGCCGCCGCCTCCACCGCCTCCACCGCCGCCGCTTCCACCGCCATTGCCGTCTCCACCTCCGCTGCCGTTCCCTGCGCCATCACCGGAACCGTTGCCACTTCCCGATCCGCCGCCGGTTCCGCTTCCCGAACCTTCGCCCTGACCGCTTCCGTTGCCACTGCCTTCACCGCTTCCCGAACCTTCGCCTTTGCCGGAGCCGCTTCCGCTTCCCTCCCCACTTCCCGTTCCTTCGCCCTTACCGCTACCGGTTCCGCTTCCTTCTCCACTCCCTTTTCCCGAACCACTGCCGCTCCCCGAACCACTTCCCTCGCCACTTCCATTTCCTGCTCCCTTGCCGCTCCCGCTTCCGGTCGAGGGGGCAGACGCAAAAACTTTGCTGGGTGCGCGCGTTGGCTGCGGCGCGATGGGCGCCGGCACAGTTTCCGGAACCGTTGTAGGCGCGGGTTGAAGTTTTTCGGGTTGGGGCGGTCGCGTCATGGTTTTCGCCATGACCGGCGTGGTGCGCTGGGGTTGCGGCGGCGTTTCGACCACGCGCGGCGTGGGAACCGGTTCGGGAGTGGGCACAATTTCGGGTGTGGGAATCGCGGCGGGCGCGGGGAGGGGGCGCTCGCGGATTCGCGCCACAGTTTTGGGTGTGGGCGCGGCTTTTGGACGCGGCGCGGGCCGCTTGAGAACGGCTTTCGCGACGATTTTGCGCGGCGCAATCTGGCGCGCGCGACGCTTTTCAACCGGCGTTTTTGGAAGCGGACGCAGACTGACTTCGATGGTGCGCTCCGGCGCACTCACCAGCGCGGCGGGGGCGCGCCCCAAAGCCCACAAAAGCAGCGCGTGCAGGCCCAGAGAACCCAAAATCAGGGGAATCAGCGCGCGTTGCGATCTTTGCCGTTGAGGAGCCGAGCGGCGCTCGTCAGGGGAAGAAAAAGGCATCATGTCTTGGCTTAACGCGCCGTCGCGCCGCTTTCCATCAACTGCGTGGCCAGCGACACGCTGTTCAAACCGGACTGGCGCGCCATATCCATGACGCGCACCACGCGCTCGTAAGCGATGCTTTTATCGCCCTTGATCACGACGTGAATTCGTGGATTTTGCCTCACGCGAGCGCGCAGCGTCGCCGCCAATTCCTTTTCATCCATGGGTTTTCCGTCGAGCGTGAGGGCACCGCCCACGCCGAGCGCGATGGTGAGATCGCGCGGCGTTTCGCGCGCGCTCTGGCCGGTTGTGGCGGCGGGCAGTTTCATTTTGAGGCCGGTTTCTTTGACGAAAGCGGTTGTCGCCATGAAGATGATGAGCAGCACCAAAATCACATCGACAAGCGGAATAATGTTGAGTTCCGCCATCGGCGCCACGCGCGAGCCGCCCCCGCGCGAACGACGCGACCTGCCGCCCTCAGGCGCGATTCGCATGAGATTCCTTTTCGGCGCCGCTTTGCGAGGGCGCGCTGGGATGGGCCGAACGATTGACCATGCGCTCGGCCAGATCAAGCGCGTGCGTCTCGATTTGCAGACTCAGGGCGTTGACGCGCGCCGAAAAATAGTTGTAAGCCACGACAGCGGGAATGGCGACCCCAAGACCCAATGCCGTTGCGATAAGTGCTTCGCTGATGCCGCCCGCGACGATGCTGGCACCGGCCTGGCCGCTTTCGGCGATGTCGCGAAACGCCGACAAAATGCCCAGAACCGTGCCGAAAAGTCCGATGTAAGGCGCGGTCGAGGCCGCCGTCGCTAATATCGGCAGATTGTGTTGCAGCGCGGCGATTTGCACGCTGACTTCCTGATTCATCGCCTCGCGCAGACGCGCTTCGCCCGCGTCGTGGAACTCCAGACCCGTCGCCAGAACGCCCGCCGAGGGCGCCGCGCTCGACAACGCGATGGCGCGCAGCGTTTCGCCGTCGCCCTGAATCAGTGCGGCGCGAATCGAGGCGAAATCGGCGGTTTCGAGACGCCGCAGTCGCCGCAAGACCAGAACGCGCTCGATCATCACCGCGACCGAAACCACCGAAAACATTATCAGCGTGTATTTCGCGCCCACGATGCCCAATCCCACCAGGCCATTGTGCGCTGTCATCCATTCGTTCATGCCAGAGATCCTCCGTCAGCGCCGCGCTGTGGCGCGGTGCGGCGCAGCGACGAGTCGGCGAGGGCAATTGTTCTGTGAAGCTGCCGCAACATCCCATTACCCGCACGAATCGCAGAGTCGTCGCGTGCTTTTGAACCACAGAGACACAGAGATTTTTGAGGACAAGAAATTTAAAATCTCTCTTTTTCCTCTGTGCCTCTGGGGTTCAAAAAAGGAATGGCCTTCCCAAATCGCATTCGGCGTTTACAATTCCCCGCGCTCGCGTTAACCTTGCGCGAGGCAATCCCAAATCTGGAGAAAATAAAATATCAGTATGAGCGACTTGAACATTGGCTTTATCGGCGTGGGCGGCGTGGCGCAGCCCCATTTGAACACCCTCAACGCGATGGACGGCGTGACCATTTCCGCCGTGTGCGACACCTTCGCCGACCGCGCCAAAGAGATCGGAGAAAAGTTTTCGGCCTCGGTTTACACCGATTACAGACAAATGCTCGAAAGCGAAAAACTCGACGGCGTTTACGTGTGCATCATCCCTGGCGTTCACGGCGAAACCGAACTCGACCTCGCCAAAGCGGGCATTCCGTTCTACATCGAAAAGCCGGTTCATCTCGACCTCGATGCCTGCCAGCGCGTTTTGGAACAAATCGAAAAGTCGCCGGTGATTAACTCCGTCGGCTACCACTGGCGCTACGGAACGGGTGCGCGGGCGGTCAAACAGTTTCTCGAAGGCCGCAAAATCAGCGTGGTGCAGGGCTACTGGGACGGCGGATTCGTGGGCGCGCCCTGGTGGCGCCAGATGAAATTATCGGGCGGCCAGTTGGTCGAACAGGCGACCCACATCGTCGATCTGGCGCGCTATTTCGGCGGCGAAGTCAAGAGCGTTTATTCCAGCGCCACGACGGGCGCCATGACCGACATCGAAAACTACGACATCACCGACGCTTCCATTACCAATTTGAATTTCGATTCCGGCGCCATCGGCTTCATTTCGACCGCCTGCATCGCCGACGGCGCCGAAGGCTCCTCCAAAGTCGATATTACCGTCAAAGGCCGAGGTTTCAACGCTTGGACGAACTCGGACGGCGGGCGCTGGAATTCGAAAGAAGGCGTCAAAGACGAGGTTAAAGGCGGGCAGGCGCATGCCGAACAGCTCGGCAACGGCGACCGCGCCTTTATCGCCGCGATTCGCGGCGGCGACCAGTCGCAAATCGTTTCTGATTACCGTTCGGGCACCCAGACTCTGGCCCTCACGCTGGCGGCGAACGAGTCGATGCAATCGGGCGAAGTCGTGAGTGTGCGGCGTTTCGTTTAGAACTTCGCTAAATGAAAAGGTGGGGCTTGCGCCCTCTTCCAATCTTCAGTTTTCTCGATTGGAAGAGGGCGCAAGCCCCACCTTATCACACATCACACATCATGGCGTAGAGGCTACACATCGTCATTCTGAAGGGAGCCTAAGCGACCGAAGAATCTGAAGTTGACGCAACTTCAGAATGACGATGTGTAGCCTCTATTTCGCATAGTGCTCTATCGGGACACATCCAGGCGCGCTAATTCTTCTAAGGCGAGTTCGATGATGGTCTTCCTTGCGAATCGTGAGAATGCATCAGCCGCGCCAGCAGCCACACCGAAGCGCGCTGCAAAACGACCAATAGCACCACGCAGCCCAGCGCGAGCGCGAAGAGTAGCAGGTTGTTTTCGTCCGAAGCGCGAAAGGCGAACGAAAGCGCTGTCGAGACGGCGGGCGGATGCACGGCGTCGCACACGATCATCAAGACGATAATCCCCACAATTGAAAGCGCCGCTGCGCCGTAGCCCGCGCCCAAGAGCGAAAACGCAGCGAAACCGAGCAACGCCGCCACGCTTTGCGACAAAACGAGGGTTCGCACCGAATTGGTGCCGTGCTGCGGGTCGAGATAAATCAAAAACGCACTCGACGCCAGCGACGCGAACAACAGGCGCTGGCGGCTGAAATTTTCCACCAGCGCCAGAACCAGCAGAATCGTGATGGTGGGCGCCAGAGCCAGCATCAATTCGCCCTTCCAGTTGAGCCGTGCGCGCATGGAGCGCGCGGGCGAATTTCCTGGCTGCAAACTTTGCTGTTGGCTCATCGCGGACGCGACGGAGCAAGATTTCGACCGCGCGAAGTTGACGGCGGCTCTTTTCGTCCTTATAATTGGCATGGTCTTTTAAGCGCGTCCCGCGAGGCGCGCAAAGGCAAAATATGCAGAATTATTTTTCCGGCGCGCTCCGGCGCGCGTTTCCGAGCGGCTCAGTCATTTCGTTTTCTCGAAATGGCTGGGCCGTTTTTTTGTCTGCGAGGCGCCATGTCTGAACCCAAAAAACTGATGGAAGCCGCCGATATTGCGCGCGCCCTCAAGCGCGTCGCGCACGAAATTATCGAGCGCAATCGCGGTCTGGATAATGTGGTTCTGGTCGGCATTCGCACGCGCGGCGTGCCGCTTTCGACGCGCATCGCCGCTCATCTCGAAAGCATCGAAAATCAGAAAGTGCCGCTTGGCGCGCTTGATATCGCCCTTCACCGCGACGATTTTCATCTGCGCGCCGCCCCGCCCCAGAAAACCGCGATTCCCTGCGATATTTCCGGCAAAATCGTGGTGCTGGTGGACGATGTGCTGTTCACGGGCCGCACCATTCGCGCCGCGCTCGATGCGCTCAATGATTTCGGGCGTCCGTCGAGCGTCCAACTCGCGGTTCTGGTGGACAGAGGACACCGCGAACTGCCGATTCGCGCCGATTTCGTGGGCAAAAACGCGCCGACCTCGCATGAGGAAAAAGTTTCGGTGCGGCTTGCAGAAATCGATGGTGAAGATGAGGTTTTAATTGTTTAAACACAGAGGACACAGAGAAACAGAGGAATTTGGAGGAACAATCAATGTAAACCTCCCGAACTCCTCTGTTTCTCCGTGTCCTCTGTGTTGAATAAAGCCATGAAACGAAAACATCTTCTGGGCCTGTCGGACGTTTCCGCCGCCGAAATCGCGCAGATTCTCGACACCGCCGAAGCGATGCGCGAAGTGCTGTCGCGGCCCATCAAAAAGACGCCCGCGCTGCGCGGCAAATCGGTCTGCACCCTGTTTTTCGAGCCTTCGACCCGCACCCGCGCCAGTTTCGAAATGGCGGCCAAAACGCTGTCCGCCGACACCTCTTCGCTCACCGTCGCCACTTCGAGCGTGTCCAAAGGCGAAACGCTCAAAGACACGCTTTTAACAATGGCGGCGATGGGCGCGGGCTGTTTCGTGATCCGCCATCCCAATTCGGGCGCGTGCGAGTTGGCGGCGAGTTTTTCGGGGAAGTTCGGCCACGATTTCCACATCGTCAACGCGGGCGACGGCTGTCACGAACACCCCACGCAAGGGCTTCTCGATTTGCTGACCATTCGACAGCATAAAGGCGAAATTGCGGGTTTAAAAGTGACAATTATTGGGGATTTGCTCCATTCGCGCGTGGCGCGCTCGGATGTTCACGGACTTCTCAAAATGGGCGCGAATTTAACGCTGTGCGGCCCGCAAACGCTGTTGCCGAGCGAATTCGGTCAACTCGATTTGAAAATGACGCATGATTGCGACGAAGCCGTCGAAGGCGCCGATGTGGTGATGACACTGCGCCTGCAAAACGAGCGCATGAACGGCGTGTTTTTGCCCTCGGTGCGCGAATTCGCGGCTCTTTATGGCATCAACGCGCGGCGTTTGAAGCGCGCCAAAAGCGATGCGATTTTGATGCATCCTGGCCCCATCAATCGCGGCGTGGAAATTTCGGATGAGGTCGCTGATTGCGGTCAAAGCGTGATTTTGAACCAGGTGACCAATGGCGTCGCGGTGCGGATGGCGGTTCTGTATGGGCTGCTGGGAGGCGAGGAAAATTAGCCACAGAGAACACAGAGGACTCACAGAGCACAGAGGATTTTCCTTTGAATTTCTCTGTGTCTCTCTGTGAGTCCTCTGTGTTCTCTGTGGCTAAAAGAAATGAAAATTCTCATCAAAAACGGACGCGTGATCGACCCGTCGCAAAATTTGGATGCCGCGCGCGATTTACTCATCGAAAACGGCGTCGTCGTGCAAATCGAATCCGCAATCCGCAATCCGCAATCCGCAATCGAATTCGACGCGGCGGGCCTCATTGTCGCGCCAGGCTTTGTCGATATTCACGTTCATGGCCGCACGCCAGGCCAGGAATACAAGGAAGACACCGCGACTCTCACGGCGGCGGCGGCGGCGGGCGGTTTTACAACCGTTTGCGTGATGCCCAATACGCTTCCCACCATCGATAATCGTAGCGTCGTCGAAGATGTGCTTTCGCGCGCGAAATCGGAGGGCAACGGCGTCAAAATTCATCCGATTGCGAGTGTTTCTCTCGCCGCCAAAAACGAGCAGCTAAGCGAATTCGCCGATCTCAAAAGCGCGGGCGCAATCGCGGTTTCCGACGATGCCTTTCCGCTTCAGGACGCCGATTTCATGCGCCGCGTCTTTCAATACGCGCGCACCGTCGGGCTTGTGACCATGCTGCACTGCGAGGACACATCGCTCACCGGCGGCGGGCACGCGGGCGTCGGGCGGGGCGGCGGCGTGATGAACGAAGGCGTGGTTTCGACCGAGTTGGGATTGCGCGGGATGCCGCGCGTCAGCGAGGAAATCGCGGTTTACAAAGCGTGCGCTCTGGCGCGCGAAGTCGGCAATAAGATCCACATTTTGCACGTTTCGACGCGGGGCGGGGTTGAGGTGATTCGAAGTTTCAAAGCGCAGGGCGTCAAAATCACGGCGGAAGCGGGGCCGCATCATTTCGCGCTCACCGATGAAAGTGTGCGCGGCTATAATACGAACGCGAAAATGAATCCGCCGCTTCGCACCCGCGAGGATTGCGAGGCGATTATTGGAGGTTTGGCCGATGGAACTATCGACTGCATCGCTACAGATCACGCGCCGCACGCCGCGCACGAAAAAGAGCGCGAATTCGACGGCGCACCATTTGGAATTATCGGATTGGAAACCAGTCTGGCGGTTTCGCTGCGAACTCTGGTCGAAAACGGGCCGCTCTCTTTGCCTCAACTCGTCGAAAAAATGACGACGGCTCCGGCGCGCGTTCTGGGCCTCGAAAGCGGCACTTTGCAAGTCGGCAAACCCGCCGACATCACGGTCTTTTCGCCCCTTGAAAGTTGGGATTTAAACGCAGAAACAATTCGCTCCAAATCGAAAAACTCGCCCTGGCTGGGCCAAACCTTGAAGGGCCGTGTCAAAGCGACGTTCGTGAGAGGAAAACAAATCAAATAGCCACAGATGACACAGATGGATTCACAGATGAACACAGATGTTTTTGAATTTTATCTGTGTTCATCTGTGAATCCATCTGTGTCATCTGTGGCTCCAAAATATCATGCAAGCAAGACTCATTCTCATCGACGGCACCGTTTACGAAGGCACGTCCGTTGGATTTGCCGGCACCTCCAGCGGCGAAGTCGTTTTCAATACTTCGATGACCGGCTATCAGGAAATCCTCACCGACCCGTCCTACGCGGGCCAGTTGGTCGCGCTCACCTACCCGCTCATTGGCAATTATGGCGTTTCGACGCGCGATGTCGAATCGAGCGGCCCTAAAGTCGCCGGTTTCATCGTGCGCGAAATGAGCGAAATTCCCTCCAATTACGCCTCGCAGGGTTCGGGCGACGATTATCTGACGCAAAATCAGATCGTCGGCATCCAGGGCATCGATGTGCGCGCTCTGGTGTTGAAACTGCGCGACGCGGGCGTGATGCTGGGCATGATTACCACGCAGCATGACGCCGAAACGGGTCTGCAAATCTTGAAAGATCTGCCCGAATACGACGCCGGAACTTACGCGCGCGAAGTTTCGACCACAACAGCGTATTTCTGGGCCGATAACGCCAGAAGTGAAACGATTCCGGCTCGCGGTGCGAAACCGCGCGTGGTGGTGTTGGATTACGGCACCAAATACAACATCCTGCGCGAACTTTCGCAGCGCGGATTGGAAGTCGTGGTTTTGCCGTGCGGCGCCACCAGGGACGAAATCGCGGCTCACCAAGCCGACGGCATCATGCTCGCCAACGGCCCTGGCGACCCGCGCTCTCTGGAAGCCGAAGTCGAAGTGATTCGCCAGCTAATGCGCGACAACCCGATGCAGCCGATGTTCGGCATCTGTCTGGGCCACCAACTGCTGGGACGCGCGCTGGGCGGCGAGACTTACAAGCTCAAATTCGGTCATCGCGGCGCCAACCATCCGGTCAAAGATTTGACGACGGGCAAAGTGCATATCACAAGTCAAAATCACGGCTACGCGCTTCAGGCCGATTCGCTGCCGCAGGGCGTCGAGGTGACGCATTTGAACTTGAACGACAACACCGTCGAAGGTTTAAGGCATCTCGAAAGGCCGGTGTTTTCGGTGCAGTATCATCCCGAAGCCAGTCCTGGGCCGAAAGATAACGCGTATTTGTTCGACCGTTTCGCGGAATTGGTGAAAACTGGGAAGTGAAGACAACGGCGTAAGAAAAGTCTGAGACGATTTCGGAGGCAGAAAGCGCGATATTCCCGCCGAGGAGTGGCAGCATTTGCCGTTCGACAGCGCGCCGGACAAGCGCCAAGCGTTAGGAGAACTCATTATGGAACAAACTTTACCCTCGCCCGCACCTCAACCGGAAACTCGTAAATCCATTTTCGAGTTTTTAATGGAAACCTTGGATGAAGTCCCCGAAGCAGAGCGGGCCAAAATCCCAACTGATGGCGCAGAGAATCATGACCATTATCTTTATGGCGCTCCCAAACGCACCGTGAGCGCGGGCGACGCCGCATCATGAAGCGCGTTTTCGTGGACACGTTCTACTGGATCGCGCTTGTCGATACCCGCGACGCATGGCACCAAACCGCCCGTTCGATGTCGCTCACACTCGATAATTTCCAACTCGTTACCAGCGATTCGGTTTTGACTGAGTTCGTTAACTACTTTTCAGGTTACGGCCCCAATACGCGCCGACAAGTTGCAATCCGTGCCCATCGAATGCTGGCCACCGGCGAAATTGAAATCCCAGCACAAACGCGCGCCCAGTTCCTCGCGGGTTTGGCGCTTTACGAAGCGCGCCCCGATAAAAACTACTCGCTCACCGACTGCATCTCGATGCAAATGATGCGCGAACTGGGCATTTTCGAGATTTTGACGCACGATCATCATTTCGCGCAGGAAGGGTTTGTGCCGATTTTACGAAATGGATGAATGGATGAAGCGATTCAAGTTCGCAGAATGAGCGATAGAGAATGGGACTCGATATTGTCAATTTATGAAACGCACGGTCTTACTATTTACGGCGGCGGGGTTATCGGCGGGCGGGATGATAATGGCAAACCGCGCGCGCGTGGATTCGACGCCTCAGACTGGATTTCAAGGCCCACTCTCTTCCAAGCAACACCCGCTTGAAAAGCCGCCAACTCAAAGCCATGTGAAAGTGGATGCCGTGCGCTCGCGTTTGCCCCAAGTTGCGCTGGGCGCCGTTCGGCGCGTCGCCTGGTGGACTTCGGGAGAAGTTGCGGCACTGGAATTTGCGCCCGATGGCCGTTTGTTGGCGATTGGCGGCGATGCCGGCAACTTGTTCCCAGGCGGGGCCGAGGTGCGCTCTACGCGGGATTGGAAGCCGCGCGCGTTTTTTCGCGGCTCGGCCTCTTTCGCCTGGTCGCCGGATTCGCGTTTGATCGCCATGTCCGCTGTTGGTGTTGACATTTGGGACGTCACTTCTCAACGAGTGGTGCGTAATTTGTCGGATGGAACTGGCGTTTTCCCCAGGCGCGACGGCAAACGTCCTGGCGTTTATGGGCCGCTGCTTTTTTCAGAAGATGGGCGCCGCCTTGCCACTTTGGGAGAAAATCCCAACTCGACCTGGAAGCTGCCCGATGGCCCTCTAACGGAAGCCGCCTATGTGCGCGGATTGGCTTTGAAGGTCTGGGATGTGCGAAGTGGAAAGCGGCTGCTGGTGAAACGGGGGCCGTCGTCAGGCACCTTTAGTCCTCGCGCTCTGGTGCCAATGTCGAGAAATGGACGTAAAAGCGATTTCGCTTTCTGGACATCGCACTCTTTAGGAGTTTCCAGGTCGCGGCCTCGGGTCTATGCCTATGCGTCATACGCCAACCAATACCGCCTTTTCCGCCCGAATCGGCAGCCCAATGAAAGTTTTGTCGAGATTGCGCTTGCTTCCAATCCCTATCGCGTTTCGGTCGCCCAAAATGGCTGGCTCTACGCTTGGTCAAATGCCAATCAAAACACGGTAAACGTGTGCCAAAGCCGAGACGAAAAGCGGTTGCTTCGCCTGGTGTTAGGCGATCAACTCTCCGCCATTGCATTGTCCCCCGACGCTCGCCTGTTGGCGGTGGCTTTCAGCTTTTACCGCACCAAAACTCTGGCTGACGGCTCCATCATGCCGATAAGCAATAGCAAAGTTGAGGTTTATGACCTGGGCGCGCGCCAGCAAACAGAGAAATTGCGTCGCCCTCAAAAAACCGGCACCCCTATCCAACTGACAAACTAAAGCACAGGAAACTTCCAATGGCCATCATCGAAAAACCCGAAACTCAATCCAACGAACAGCCCCCCGACGACACCGAAAGGGCCAAGCCGCTTTCGGAGCGCGATTCGATTCGGCTCATCGAAATGCTGGAAAACCCGCCCGAACCCAACGAGGCGCTTAAAAAAGCCGTCGCGCGCTATCGCGCAATGGCGGTGCGCCGTTAATGGCGGATGTTCCTTTTTTCATCGAGCCGCTTTCCCCCTCGCACGATAAAACTCAGTTCAGTTGTGGCGAAACTTCGCTCGATGAATATTTGAAGCGTTATGCGCGGCAAAATGTCGAAAACGATTCGGCGCGGGTTTATGTCGCCGTTCGGCCCGATCAAGCGCGTGTCTGCGGCTTTTTCAGTTTGAGCGCGGGCGAAGCTAACATCACCGATTTCCCCAAACGGGTAGCGCGCGGCTGGCCGCGCGATGTGCCCACCATCCATTTGGGCCGGATTGCGGTTGACCGCCCTTTTCAGGGTCAAGGTTTGGGCGATGTTTTGATGGGCGCCGCTCTGGAAATTTCGCTGGAAGTTGCCACTCAAATCGGTGTCGCTGCTCTGGAGTTGTGGGCGCTCAACGACCCTCTGCTGCGCTTCTACGCGCGGTTCGACTTTCTCCCGCTTTTGGACGATCCCAAACATCTCTACTTATCGACCGCGACTCTCCGTCGCTCGCTCGCTTCCTAAACTAAAATGCCCAAACGTCCCGACATCAACAAAGTCATGGTTATCGGCTCCGGCCCGATTGTGATCGGCCAGGCCGCCGAATTCGACGAAAAATGGAGGAAACTCAAACTATGCCACTCATCGCTTTGAAAGCCCATTTCGATGGGGAACACATCCGTTTGGACGAAGCGTTCGATCTGCCCGCAGGAGCCGATCTAATTGTAACGCTTGCCGTCAGCGACGAGCGCGACACCGAATTCCGCCGCGCTTGGAGTGCCCTTGGCAAACGGTCGCTGAGTCGTCTGGACGGCGACGAGGAACCGTCCTACAGCATTGAGGATTGCCGGTGAAGCCAGGGGATATCGTGTTGGCCGAACTTCCGCAGCGCAACGATTTCAAAGCGCGTCCGGCCCTGCTGCTTAAAATGGCGCCGCCTTATGGCGATTTCGTGTTGTGTGGCATCACCACACTACTGCAAAACTTTGAAGCCGATCTGGATGAGATCATCGCGTCCTCCGACGCCGATTTTTCGTCAAGCGGACTCAAACAAACCTCGCTGGTGCGCTCCGCTTATCTTGTTACCCTCGTGCCCGAAGACATTCTCGGCGAACTGGGAGAAATCGCGCCCGAACGACTGGCGCGCATTCAACGCAACTTAGCGCGTTTTTTGGAACTCCCTGAGCAAAGCCCAAAGCGAAATTTATAAAATGCCCAAACGCCCCGACATCAACAAAGTGATGGTTATCGGCTCCGGCCCGATTGTGATCGGCCAGGCCGCCGAATTCGACTACGCCGGAACCCAGGCCTGCGCCTCTTTGCGAGAAGAAGGCGTCAGCGTGGTGCTGGTCAACTCCAATCCGGCCACCATCATGACCGACCCTGAAACTGCCGACGCGGTTTATATCGAACCGCTCACCCTGCCCTTTCTGGAACAGGTCATCGCCAAAGAACGCCCCGACGGACTTTTGCCGTCTCTGGGCGGTCAAACCGGACTCAATCTGGCCTACCAACTCGCCGAAGCCGGAATTCTGGAGAAATACGATGTCGAACTGCTCGGCACGCCGCTCGATTCCATCAAAAAGGCCGAAGACCGTGATCTTTTCAAAGAAATGATGAAAAGCATCGGCCAGCCGGTGCCCGAATCGGTGGTGTGCGAGAACGCCGAACAAGCGCGCCATTTCCGCGACGAAATCGGTTATCCGCTCATCATTCGGCCCGCCTATACGCTCGGCGGCACCGGCGGCGGCATCGCGTGGAACGACGAACAACTCGAACAATTCGTTAAATCCGGTTTGGAGCGTTCACTGATTCATCAAATTCTGCTCGAACGCTATTTGAACGGCTGGAAAGAGGTCGAATATGAAGTGATGCGCGACGGCAACGACACCGCCATCACGATCTGCAACATGGAAAATTTCGACCCGATGGGCGTCCACACCGGCGATTCCATCGTGGTCGCGCCCTCGCAGACGCTTTCCGATAAGGAATATCAAATGCTGCGAACCGCGAGTTTGAACATCATTCGCGCGCTGGGCATCGAAGGCGGCTGCAACGTGCAACTGTCGCTCGATCCCAATTCCAGCAAGTATTTCGTCATCGAAGTCAACCCGCGCGTTTCCCGAAGTTCGGCGCTGGCGAGCAAAGCGACGGGTTATCCCATCGCGCGGGTTTCGGCCAAAATCGCCATCGGCTTTCACCTCGACGAAATCCAAAACGCCGTCACCAAAAAAACTCTCGCCTGTTTCGAGCCGGCGCTCGATTACATCGTGTGCAAAATCCCGCGCTGGCCCTTCGATAAATTCGGCACTTCGGATCGTCGCATCACCACCCAGATGAAAGCGACGGGCGAAGTCATGGCCATCGACCGCTCTTTCGAGGGCGCGCTGATGAAGGCGCTGCGAAGTCTGGAAGTCGGCGTGACGGGCCTCAAAGCCAAGGGCATGAGCGCGCTGACCGAAATGGAATTGGAGCAAAAGCTGCGCGTGCCGACCGACGAGCGCCTCTTCGTGATTTTCGAAGCGCTGCGGCGCGGTTTGATGGTCGAGGAAATCTTTCAAATCACGCGCATCGACCGTTGGTTTTTGCGCCGCATCGCCAAGATTGTCGAATTAGAAGGCCGCTTGAAGGGTAAAACGATGGAAGCGCTTACGCTGGAACTGCTGACGCAGGCCCGCGAAATGGGCTTTCACGACGCGCATCTCGCGGAACTCACGGGGTTGGACGAACTCGAAATTCGCGCGCGTCGCAAGGGTTTCGGCCTGGTTCCGGCCTACAAAATGGTGGACACCTGCGCCGGCGAATTCGAAGCGGCCACGCCGTATTATTACTCGTGTTTTGAGCGGGAAAGCGAATGAGAAAAAGGTGATTTCTCGTTTCCGATGGAGCGCTGAATCTCAAAAATCATACTCCACGCGAATGCCGTCCTTCAGCTTTGCGTAGAAGATGAAGTCCACACCAATGGATTCAGGCAGCGCGGCCATAACACGGTAGGTTTCGGGCTTAATTGAAACTGGTCTGTCGCCAATGAAGCCATCAATGCCGACCGTTTCTTCCTCGGTGGTGGAGAGACGAAAATCCTCGCCCCTTGCTTGGGCGACTTTCCGCAGTATCGCGCCTTGAAAACGAAGACCAATGAACGTTTTTACGAAAACCAAGTCGTTGACCCAGGTTTCGATCATTGGCCTGTCAATTTGGTTGATGGCGATTTTGAGGTTCTCAACCATCGCGGCGATTCTCTGTGTCGCGTCTGCTACAGCATTGGGATAGAGTTCGCCATAGTAAATTTTCCATTCGTCAATTGAATCTCCATCGAAGTTTTGAATCAATTCCGAAAGTTGGCCGACGACTTTGGGGCGTGTGCCGCCCGCGTTCTGGTTGGCAAGATTCAAGATCTGCGTGACGTATTTTGGAAACTCTGCCGGTTCGTTTTCCAGCAAAATCTGTAGCTCGCGGTTAGGAATTTTAAGTGTGGTCATGCCCCGTTTTGTGCCTTGAGAAACTTCGCGCGCCATTTATAATCGCCGGTTGCGGCGATGGCAAGACCGGCTTCGATCATTTTCCGATTGATAAAAATCTTGTTTTTGAGCAGCAGATACGCTTCATCTTCGCCGCCCTCGAAACGCAAATGCACCGCTTTGCCGCGCACCGATTTTTCTAAATACTCCCGCGCCTCGCCTCGCTTTTCCAGGGGAACTTCCACGCCCAAAAGGGCGATTTCGCGCCCGTCTTCGAGCCGAACGGCGCGCGCTCCCGCGATTTCTCGCACTTTCCAGAGCGGCTCGGCTTCGCGCTTGGCTTTGAGCTGTTTGTCGTCGCGCAACGGGCACGCGTCTTCAACGTGCGGTTGGTAGCGGCTCGAACCATCCGCAATCTGGAGCGCCGCCGCCTCCAAAAATTCGACGGCGTGAGCGTCGAAACCCAGTTGGGCGGGACAGAGTTTCTCCCGAATCAGGGGCAAATAATCGGGATTCAATTCAAAACCAACAGCGTTTCGTCCCGTTTCTAACGCGACTTTAGCCGTCGTGCCACTTCCCAAAAATGGATCGAGAACCGTTTCGCCCGCAAACGAAAACATTTTGATAAGACGGCGCGGCAGTTCATCGGGAAAGGTCGCTTCGTGTCCCAGTTGCCTCGCGCCGCCGAAATTCCAATGACCTGCGAAATACTGTTTCCATTCCTGTTTGGAAAGAGCCGATTTCGCTTTGGTTGCAGCGTCAATCTTCGCGCTTTCTCCTGGTTTTTTGAACAGCAAAATATGTTCGTAATCCAATTCGACAATTCCATTAGGCGGGTGTGGAAAAGATCCCATAATCGTTGCGCCGCCACTTGTGTTCATCGTGGTTTTCTTTTGCCAGATGATGCTGCCGAGATAGTCGAAACCACTGGCCTGGCACATCGAAATGACTTCGCTGTGAAGTGGAATCACCTGGTAGCGACCATAAACTTCGCTGCGCGCGAACTGATCGCCAATGTTGACACACAAACGCCGGCCCGCTCGCAAAACACGAAAACACTCGCGCCAGACCCGCTCCAAATCGAACAGATAATCGTGCAAACTTTGACTGTAGCCGATCTGATGTTGCGCGCCATAATCTTTGATTTGCCAGTAAGGCGGTGACGTGACGATCAATTCCATTTCGCCGTCTTGAAGCGGACTTAAATTGCGCGCGTCGCCCTGAAAAACGCGGGCCGAAAGCGAATCGTTCATGCCATGATTTTAACAAGCTGCCCTGGGCCGCTTCGTTTCGCCCGCAATTTGCAACGGCCCGCTCTTCGCCATGCCCCAACTCCCTCCCCTTTCCCCCTCCGATTTCGTGCGCGGCGACCTCGACGCGCCCGTTGTCATCGTGCATTACGGCGATTTCGAATGCCCGTATTCCGGCGCGCTTTATGTGGTGCTGCGAAGCCTGGAAAACCAATTCGGCGACCAAATCACCACTGTTTTTCGCCAGTTTCCTCTTGATGACATTCATCCCCGCGCCCTCAAAGCCGCGCTCGCAGCGCAGGCGGCGGGCGAGAAATTCTGGCCCATGCACGATCTGCTCTTCGAAAACCAATACGAACTCGACGAAAGCGAACTGCTCGATTATGCCCATCGAATCGGACTCGATGCGGCGCAGTTTCGCGTCGCTTTCGCGGCACCGCAGACGCGCCAGGCCGTGGAAGAATCGGTGCGCGCGGCGCGCGAAATTGGGGTTCACGGCACGCCGACACTGTTCATCAACGGGCAGTTCCACGACAACCGCGAAGGCTTGTGGAACCGTTCGCGCCTGCTGCCTCTGGTCGAAGCGGCGCTGGAAACCGCCTAAAGCGTGTGAGGAACTGCGGCTGGAGAACTTCGAGATTAACGTGCCGCTTTCCGAGATTTATGAAGATGTGGAAGTTAGGCAACAGGACATTTTGTCTGGAATGAAAGAGGAGCAACCATAATGGAAAATCTTGCCGTCGAACAAAATTCTGATCGCTATTGGGAAATGAGTTACGCCTTGCTGAAAGTTTTGGCTATGGAACTTAATGAGGCGCTCAAAGATTCGGGTGTGACTGATGTGGAAATTCGCCAACAGATTTGTTCTCGCTTTGGGTTTGGAATGGGCAATTTCTTAGACCAATACTGGATGGAGATCAATGGCGAGAAATGTTATCCGCTTCTCTGCTTTTCCAAACAGTTCCTCGACACCGATAGTCACCTCGAACAGATTGCTCCGCTTTACGTTCCTTCCAAGGAATTCGAATTTCACGGCGCGGCCGATGACGCAACCAAGGAGTTCTTTCGGAGTCATGCTGAAAACTTGGATTCGGGGCCACTGCGTGTTGGCGTGGTTGGTGAAGAGTAAGCGCCGACCCCAGACAGAAAACCGAAAAAAGGGCACTCAATCTGAGTGCCCTTTTTTTGAGTTTCACTTTTAAACCGCGCTTGCCGCTCGTTCGCGCGCCCACTGCGCGGCGCCAATAAGTCCGGCGTTGGGCCCCAACTGCGCGGGCACGATTTGCGAGACATCGAAAGTCAGCCGCGAAGTGCGCGCCGCGACCGCGTGGCGCAGCGGCCCGAAAAGCGGCTCGCCGACCTGCGCCACGCCGCCCGCAATCACCACGCGCGACACATCGGCGGTCAAAACCACGTTCACGATGCCGACGGCGAGATAACTTGCGGTTTCCATCCACACTTGTTTGGCGACGTGATCACCCTGCTCCGCCGCGAGCGCGAGATGGCGCGGCGTCATTTCCGATAAATCGGGGCACATCGAGTGCAAAAGCGAGTCGCGGCCCCACGTCAGTGCGCGCAGCGCGCGCCACACGATGGCGTCGCGCCCGCACACGCTTTCGAGCGTGCCGACGTTGCCCGCGCTACCGCGCTTGTCGTTGATATCAACGGTGATATGGCCGATTTCCGCACCGCGCTCCGACGCGCCCAATCGGAGTTGGCCATCCAAAATCAGTCCCGAACCGATGCCGGTTCCCAGAGTGAGCACCAAAACGTCGTGCGAACCCCTTCCCGCGCCAAAACGCGCTTCGCCGAGCGCGGCAGCGTTGGCATCGTTGAGAACATGGGTCGGAAGGCCAATTTTTTCGCTCAAAATCGCGCCGACGGGCAAATCTTTCCAGCCCGAAAGATTTGGCGCGTAAACACAAACGCCGGCGGCGTGTTTGACCGGCCCAGGCACGCCGATTCCCACTGCCAATGCCGAATCCGCGCTCTCCAAAACCGATTTCGCGGCCTCAGCCAAGCGCGAGAGCAAAATATCGGGCGCGTCATGCTGGCGCGTCTCGATTTCGCACGCGCCGTGAATGGTTCCGGCATCGTCGAGCAAGCCCAGCGAGCAGGTCGTGCCGCCTAAATCAATGCCGAGAAACATGGGAAGAATACGGAATACGGAAGACAGAAGACGGAAAACGGAAGTTAGAGCGATTCTAACTTCCGTCTCCCGTATTCCGTATTCCCAATCTACGCCGCTTGCGAGTTACGCAGATGATCGGCGGTGTAGTGCAGCAGCGCCATGTAGCGCGCCAGTTTCACCTGTTCGGCGACGTGGCGCTGCTGTTTGGCACTCAGGCCCGAATTGCGGCGCGAGAGGATTTTGCCTCGGTCGGTGACGAAGCGCTTGAGTTGTGACGCGCCTTTGTAGTTGAGACCGAAGACGAATTCATCGGTGTAGGTGGGCCGCTTGCCTTTGAGCGGTTTCAAAATTTTGCGAGAGCGTTGGGGTTTCGCCATGATTTTCTCCGTTGGTTTTACAGTTTAAAGATGTAGGAATTCCGCAGTTGGATTTTGACCGTTTGTAGGGGTGCCGCAAGGCGCGTATGAACAACGTCTCAGAAACGCGCCTCGCGGCACCCCTACGAACCTGCACGCTCAACTGCGTAACTCCTAAAATGGTTCAAAAATCGCGTTTGTCATTCCGAGGGAGCCTCAGCGACTGAGGAATCGATGACAGTTTCCTTCGAGTTAAAGAACATGGTGGACATTGCGGCTGATTCCTCGGTCGCCGAGGCTCCCTCGGAATGACAAACGTGATTTTCGTCTCACTTGTCAATGACGTTCGCGTCATTTCAATAATTTTTCAATTCAAAGGCGGGCCGAAGTTCGGCCCGCCTTTGGTTTTGCGACTTCGATTTACTCGTCGGCGAACGGGTCGCTGTCGTCGAAATCGTCGTCGGCGGGATACGTCTCTTTGGCCGGAGCCGCCGGACGCTGCGCCGGTCGCGCCGCCGCGCGCTGCGGCTGTTGGGCCGGACGCGGTGCGGGCGCTGCCGCTTGAGGCGCTGCCTGACGGCGCGGCGGCGCGGGTGCGGGTTCTTCGTCGGCGAAGTAGCCGTCGTCTCCCCCGCCGTTTTGCGCGGCGCGATTGCCGCCCGCATTGCCACCGGAGTAGCCGGAGCCATCCGAGGGCGCGGCTTCACCGGCGCTGTCGCGCTGGGAATCGAGGGTTTCGACGTTGTCGCAGATGATGTCGGTAAAATACCGCTTCTGCCCGTCCTGTCCTACGACTTCGCTGGTTTCAATGCGTCCATCGACGGCGACGAGGCGCCCTTTTTGAACGTATTGATTGACGAACTCGGCCTTCTGGCGCCACGCTTTGCAGCGAAAGAAGTCGGTTTTGCGTTCGCCGGTCGCCTGGTCTTTGAACGGGCGGTCAACGGCAATCGAGAACTGGGCGAGCGCCAGTCCGTTGGCGGTGTAGCGCAGTTCGGGGTCGCGGGTGAGGCGACCAATCAGCATCACTTTGTTAAATGACGGCATGGTTTCACTCCTCTTGACGATCCGTTGGTTTTGGCGCCATTCGCGGACGAATCGCGCGCGGATCGGACAAGGCAAACAACTGGTTAGTATAGAGTAGCCAGAGGCGAGAGGCGAGTGTTTTTCTCACCTCTCGCCTCTCGTTTCTCGCTTCTAAGACTCGACTCGCAAAATGATGTGACGAAGCACGTTCTCTTCCAATTTGAAGAAGCGTTCGAGCGGTTCGGTCAAATCTTTCTGAAAGCGGGCGTTGACCACGACATAAATGCCTTCGGTGCGTTTTGCAATCGGATAGGACAAGCGGCGCACTTCGGAAACGCGCGTGTTATCGACCGCACCTCCGGCACCGTCGATGAGCGCTTTCACGCCCTTCTGCGCGCCTTCGAGCGCTTCGGGGTTGTTGGCGACCACGATATAACTGATCTCGTAGGAGCGTCCGCCTTCGACTTCTTTGCGCGGTTCGTCACTGGAAACCACCGAAAGGTCGGGGCCAAGATCGCCGTTCAAACGCGCATTGGGCGCGGCGGGAGTTGGAGCGGGAGTTGAAACGGCGGGAGCCGGTTCGGGATTTGTCGACGCGGCTGCGGGCTGCGAATCTTCGACGGGCGCGGCGGCTTCTTCCGTCGCGGCGACTGGGGAATTGTTTTCTGCCAATATATTCACCTCCTCATGGATGTTTTTGAGATTGAAACCCAAAAATCAGCCCTCGACTTCGAAAAGCGAGAGCAAAGGAGCATCATCTGTGATTCCAGACCAAAATCTGGAAAACCTCGCCAATTATAGCAAAGCCGTGGCGCGCTGTGCCATAAAGGTTTTAATAAACCACAGAGACACGGGGACACAGAGAGATTTTGAAGGATTATCTTCTCAAACTCTTCCCTTCTTCCTCTGTGTCTCCGTGTCTCTGTGGTTCATTAAAACCGAAAGACTCTCGTAATCATTTCGGATGCGCCACACCAATTCGTTCTATCCTTTTTCCATGCCCGAACCCGTCCAAGTCGCCGTTGTCGGCGCCGGAATTGGCCGCGCCCATGTCGCAGGCTATCTCGCCGCCGGCGCGCAGGTCGTCGCCATCTGCGATCTCGACGCCCAAAAATCGCAGTTGCTGGCCGACCAAACCGGCATCGCGCCCCACATCGTCACCGATTATCGCGCTTTGCTCGAAAACGACGCTATCGACGCGGTTTCGATTTGCGTTCCCAACGCGCTCCACGCGCCGCTCGCGATTGCCTTTCTGCGCGCCGGAAAACACGTTTTGTGCGAAAAACCGCTCGCCACCAATGCCCTCGAAGCGCAGAAAATCGCCGACGCCGCGCGCAAAAACGGCAAGGTTTGCATGGTGAGCCAGGTTTTGCGTTTCCGCGACGATATTTTGGCGCTCAAAACGGAAATCGAAAGCGGCAAATTCGGCGAAATTTACTACGCGCGCGTCATGGCGCGACGCGTGCGCGGCATTCCCAAGTGGGGCGGCTGGTTCACGCAGCAAAAAATCGCCGGCGGCGGGCCTTTGATTGACACCGGTGTGCATATTCTCGACCTCGCGTGGTGGCTGAGCGGCTCTCCGCGCCCTATCGCAGCGTCGGGCGTGACTTACGCTGAATTCGGGCCTTACCAGAAGCATCTGGGCGCGGGCGGCCCCGCCAATGAAGCGGGCCTTTTCAATGTCGAAGACCTCGCGGCGGGCATGGTGCGTTTTGAGGGCGGTTTTTCGATTCACTTCGAAGCGGCCTGGGCCATCCACGCGCCCCGCGACGAGCGATTTTGCCATCTGCACGGCACCCAGGGCGCGATTTTGTGGGATGACGCGCCCAAAATCATCGACGCCGACGGCGTTGTCGCGCCCGTCACGGAAGCGGGCGGCGATCCCTGGGCGCGTGAAATGGCGCATTTTCTGGATTGCGTCGAAAGCGGCAAACAGCCCGACCCCAACGCCAATCAGGGCGTGACCATGATGAAAATCCTCGACGCGCTTTATCGCAGCGCGCGCGAAAATCGCGAGGTTAAAATTGGAGAACGCGAAGCGTAAGCGAGTGAGACTTGACTGGAATTTCACAGTAGCAGTCAGGCTTCACTCGCTTACGCTTCGCGTTCTCCAGTTGCCATGTTTTTCGATTCCCACTGCCATCTCACCGACGCCCGTCTTTTCGCCGACTTGGAAAATGTTCTCAATCGCGCTGAATCGGCGCAGGTGACGCAAATTCTCTCCATCGCCGTCGATTTGGACGACGCGCAGCGCATTCTCGCTCTCTGCGACGAAAGACGGGTTTTTGCCTCGGCGGGCGTGCATCCGGCGAGTGCGCTGGAGTGGAACGACGCATCGAGCGCTCAACTCGAAATGCTGGCGCAAAATCCTCATGTCGTAGCGATTGGCGAATGCGGCCTGGATACCATCTACGACGATTCGCATCTCGAATTCCCTGGCGCGACGCGGGCGCGGCAGGCGGAAGTCTTGGAAGCACAGTTAGAAATCGCCGCGCGACTGCAATTGCCGGTCGTGATTCACAACCGCGAGGCCGACGAAGATTTGCTGTCAATTCTTCAAAACTGGCGCGAGAAATTGAGCGGCGGCGTGTTTCACTGCTTCAGTTCATCGCCCGCCATCGCGCGGCGCGTTCTCGATTTGGGTTTTCACCTCGGCTTCACCGGCATCGTCACCTTCAAAAACGCGCGCGAGTTGCAGGAAGTCGCGGGGATGTGCCCGCTTGAGCGAATTTTGATTGAAACCGACGCGCCCTATCTGGCGCCGACGCCGCATCGCGGCCAAATGAACGAGCCGAGTTTCGTGCCGTTCGTGGCCGCGAAAATCGGCGAGTTGAAGGGCCGTTCGCGCGAGGAAATCGGCCAGATCACGACGAACAACGCGCGAAAGCTGTTTGGAATATGAAACCGCGTAAAATCGAGCCAAGCTGGATTTTCTGGTTTGGCTTCGTCATCAGCCCGCTAATTTGCGCGGTGAATGGAACCATTTCGACTTTTCTGGTCGAGGGAACATTTGTATCGCTTCACGACCTTATTCCTGCCGCGTTCGTTTTCTGTATTTTCGGCTTCGTCTTCACAGCACCATTAACGTTGGCAACGCTTTATCTCAACAATTGCTGGGACAACGGCCACTCCTCAAAAACGCGTTGGTTGAGCTTGGGAAGTGGCTTACTCACGTTTATTTTCTGGTTTTGGCTTGCGAAAGGACTTCAAGATCCGCAGGAAACTCTCCATCCGCAGGAGACTCTCCCTGTTATTGGAGTTTGCCTTCTGCCTTTTCTCTGGTCTGTGGTGTTCCTGCTTTTCGCGGTTTTCGCGCGTCCTCCCAAAACCTAAACTGTTCGCAGCCCAATCATGAAAACTCCGCTTCGTCGCGCCGAAAAACGGCTTCTGGGAGGCAGTCTGGCCCTCGCGCTCTTGCTGGGTGGTCTGGGCCTGTTCCTCGCGCGCGCCAATGCTCCGCTCGACGCTGCGCCGCCGCCTGCGCCGCCCAATCCCAACGGTTTCGACCTTTACGTTGCGGCGGCTAAAGCGATTGTGCCCGCGACGCCGCCCGTTGATCAACTTCAGGACACCGTGGTTCGCACGCCGCAGCAGGCAGATCTGCTCTACACCGCGAAACGCCGCGCCGCCTGGCTCGCTCGCAATACGCCGGCCTGGGCGCTGTTTCGGCAGGCGCAGGCGGCGCAGTCTCGGCATCCAGCGTGGCCCGTCACGTCTTACCAAATTTTGCGCGATTTGGCGCGCAGCAAAAGCATCGAATCCAAAGAATGGAAAGCGCGCGGGCAGTGGAACGCGGCGATGGCCAGCAGTCTCGACACCATCGAAATGGGCCACGACATCGAGCGCGGCGCGCCGCTCATCGGCGGGTTGGTCGGCGTCGTCGTTACCGCCATCGGCGCCGCGAGCGGCGAAGATGTGCCGCCGCATTTGAACGCGCGCGAAGCGGCGCAGAGCGCGCGGCGCCTCGAAAACTTGATGAAAACCGGTGTTCCGCTTTCGGCAATTTTGCGCGAGGAAAAACGAGTGGTTCAATCCAACATTCTCACCGGAAAACCTCTCTATCCAAACCGTGTTGTGGCGTTACTGCGCCCGCCGCGACGCATCGCGGCAACAGTTGGAACCATGATGGACGGCCTCATCGCCGAGGCCGACAAACCTTTTGCGCTGCAAAGCGCGCCGCCCGCGCCGACCGGTTGGTTTGGGGCCGAGGCCGCGATTCTTCATCCGGTTTTTACCAGAGCCTATTTCAACTGGGCGAGGCGCGCCGCCATCGAACAACAATTGTTGCTGCGCCTTGCGCTGCGCGCTTACCGGCTCGATTACGGCGCCTATCCGCCCACTCCGGCGCAGCTTGCGCCGCGCTATCTGGCGCAGGTGCCCGTCGATCCCTTCGGACGCGGCGCCATTTGGCGCTACAAGCGCGTGGGCGACTCTTACGCGGCGTGGAGCATCGGGCCGGACAGAACAGACAATGGCGGGAAACCCATCGCGCGCCGTAAAAAGGACAAGCGCATCATCATTTATCCCGAAAGTCGCGGCGATATCGTCGCGGCGCCGTGACGAGACACCGTGATGCGGCGCCTCATTTTTTGCGCGTGTAAAGCGTGATGGCGCCAATCACCGCCGCAATCGAGACGCCGTAGCCCAGCAAATCGCGCTGGCCGTCCCAGGTCACGATCTGGCCCAGAAACAACACGCCCAAAACCGTTACCACCACGCCCAGCAATTTCGTTTTGAGGTCGTCTAAATCGTGAATTTTGAGCCACGCCGGAACGGGGATGGTGTCGTCGATAAACAGTTCGTAAAGCCCCAGCGCGATGATGTAGAACACCGTCGCCAGCAGGAACAAATCGACGTATTCAATCGCCGCAACCGGCAGTTGTTTGACGCTCGTCGGGCCTTGCAGCGCCAAAAGCACGAGTTCGACGGAGCCAATTACGCTGTAAATCAGCAGCAGCATCGCCAGAACGAAGCAGCCCACAACCGCCAGAAGCACCACGAACCGCGAACGAGAAAGCCATTTTTCGAGCATCCGCGTTAGTTTGGCGCGCGAAAATGGTTTCTGCTGCGGGCGCGATTTGTTATAACGGAAATCATTCCCTGATTTAAAGTGCAGAACGTGGAGCAGCCATATGCAAAGTTCGCTCGACTGAAGTCGGCGCTGACCCAGAGGGTGCCCCGCACCTTTGGTGCTGACTTTCGGCCTGCGCCGAAACCAGGCAGTGTGGTTCCCGCGAAGGCGGGAAGTTAGCGGCGTAGCCGCCCATAGCGCCGACTTCAGTCGAGCGAACTTTTGCTCATATCTTCGCAGGCTCAGCATGACGAAAGGCGTGGATGTTTCCATTGACTAAACCTTCTCAGAAGTCCCACGGGCTGAACTCGAAAAACCGCACATTATGTCGCCCCCTTCTTCCCCGCCCGCTTCTTCCTCCACCGCGCCTCACGCCTTAGACGCCAATTCCCCCGCGCGCGGCGAGCGCGGCGTCACGCTTCGCGCTGGCTTGTTGTGCCTCGCGCTGGCGCTGTTTTTCGGCTATATCATCCCCATCGTCGATTACCGCTTTTACAACACGTTTCTGGGCGCGACTCATTTGCCGCCAGGAGCCGTTGGCGCGCTGATCGTGCTGGTTTTAGTGATCAACCCGCTTTTGCGCCTCATTTCGCAACGGTGGGCGTTCAGTCGCAACGAGGTTTTGACGGTTTATTTGTCGTGCCTGTTTTCGACCCTGGTGCCAGGCGTCGGCGGCAACAATTATTTCGTTTCGTTCATCATCGGCTCGTTCTACTTTTCGACGCGCGAAAACAAGTGGTTCGATTTTCTCAAAGGTCTGCCGCCCTGGTTTACGCCCGCGCTCAATCCCGACGGCAGCTACAACAAAGATGTCGTCGAGGCGTGGTATAACGGCCTCACGGCGGGCCAGAGCATTCCCTGGGGCGCGTGGCTGGTGCCGCTCGCGGCGTGGAGCGCGTTTATGCTGGCGTCGTGGATTTTGCTGGCGTGCCTCAGCGTGATGCTACGCGCCCAGTGGGGCGAGCGCGAGGCGCTGGCGTTTCCCCTCTTGAAGCTGCCGCTCGAACTGACGCAGGACATGGAAGCCTCCCAGAGCGGCATGATGGCGCGGGCGACGCCGCTTCTCAAAAAGCCGCTCTTGTGGATCGGTTTCGCGATTGCGGTCGCGGTGCAGATTCCCAACGGACTCAACGGCTACTTTCCCGACGTGCCCTTCATCACGCTCGATCTGCCCACCGGCCCGCTCTTTTCCGAGGCGCCCTGGAACCAAATCGGCGGCGTGAGTTTGCGCGTTTCGCTCGTCACCATCGGCATTTCCTACCTGCTGGCCAGCGAGATTTCGTTTTCCTTCTGGTTTTTCTTCTGGTTTATGAAGGCGCAGCTCATCGCGGCCTATTACCTCGGCTACCCGCCGGCGATTTTGCCGCGCGCTCTGGGGTCGAACCAGCCGCTTCTGGCCATTTTTCAGGAAGCGGGCGCCAATCTGGCCTACGTTGCGATTATTTTGTGGACGGGCCGCGAGCATTTTCGCCACGTCGCGCGCCGCGCGCTGGGACGCGTTACCGCCTCCGAAGCCGAGCGCCGTGAGGCGCTGTCTTATCCGGTCGCGTTCTGGGGTTTTTTCGCGGCGTTCGCTTTTATGACGGCGTGGGGCGTCGCGGCGGGCATGAGCCTGTCGCTGGCGCTGTTTTTGTGGACGATGTATGTCGTGATCGCCGTCGTGCTCTCGCGCGTGGTCGCCGAAGCCGGACTTTTGTTCGTGCATCACACCTGGATGCCTCTGGGCGCGCTCTCGCATCTCATTGGCATCGGGGGAACGTCGCCGCTTTCAACTCCCAACGGCCTCACGCCCGCGACGGTGATGGAAGCGACCACCATTCAGGATTATCGCGGCTCTCTAATGCCCTCGTTCGTGCAAAGTTTCAAGCTGGCGCACGACCGAGGCATCGCGGCGCGCCCGCTTTTCGCGCTGCTTTTCGCGGTGATTATTGTCGGAATGGTGATGAGTTTTTCCTCGAATGTGCGGCTGGGCTACGAAGGCGGCGGGTTGTCCATGCAGAGCTGGATTTCCAAAGCGGGGCCTCAAATGGTGGGGCGCAACGTGCTGGAGATGTCGCGCGCGCAGGCCGCCGCCGATCCGCTCGCGTGGGTGTGGCTGGGCGTGGGTGGCGGTCTCACCTACGCCATGATGCTGGCGCGTAGCCGCTTCGCCTGGTTTCCGTTTCACCCCCTGGGCTACCTGATGAGCAATACGCTGCCGCTTCGCGCTCTGTGGCTCTCGATTTTCTTCGGCTGGCTCGCCAAAGTGCTGATTACACGCTTCGGCGGCCACGACACCTATCGCAGCGCCACGCCGCTTTTTCTGGGCCTGGTGATGGGCGAAGTCTCGATGATGCTGTTCTGGATCGTCATCGACGGCTGGCAGGGCCGCATGGGCCACCAGCTCATGCCAGGATAAAATATCGTTATCCCGAATTAACCCATTGAACCGAATTTTGCCATTCATGAAAACCATTCCTCCCCCTGCGAAAAAGAACAAAATGAAACTCGCGCCTCGCGCGGCGAAGCTGTTTCTGGCGAGCGGCCTTCTCTTGATGGCAACGGGCGCGCAAGCGCAGCCAGGCCAGGAGCCGACCGGCGCCGATTTTTTGCAGCGCGCCATCGAGCGCGGCGCCACGATTCCCCTTCTTCCCACCGCGAAACTGGCGGGCGGAGCCGTCGTGGTCGATGGCGATGTCGCGGAATGGGCCGCGCCCGCCGCCTGGGGGCGCGGCGCCGCGCTAATGTATCAGGGGTTGTGGCGGCGTGAAACCGGTGTTGGCGACTGGATGTTCGCCCCGCTCGCCGGTGAAACCCCCGTCGGCGCTCCCCTCTCGCGTCCCGATGCGGCCATGATGCGCCTCGCCCTCGACGACGAGGCGATTTATCTCGCCGCGCGCGTCGCCGATGAAGCCATCGTGCCCGCTTCCGAGAATGCTGCGCTCGAAACCGGCGACGCCATCGCGGTTGCCTTCGACACGCGCTCCGTCACCTCGCTCGATGACGGCGGCGTGGGCGGCACTTCGTTCAACCAGTGGGGCAGCCTGCGAAAGCGCGGCACTTTTGGTCTCGTCGTGGCGGCTCCCGATGCGGCCAGCGGCACGCCCGCGACGGTGCGAAGCGCCCATATGGCAATGTTTGGCGCCATTGAGGACGCCCAGGTCGCGGCGCGACGCGTCGAGGGCGGCTATCAAATCGAAGCGCGGCTGCCTCTGGCCGGTTTCTGGGATACCGGCGGCACGCGAAAGCTCGACGCGGCCCGTCTGAGCCAGTGGCTCGGCGTGCAGTTCCACGTTTTCGACCGCGACCGCGCGGCGGGCGCATCGGGCGCGTTGCCGCCCGCGCCTTCCTACACCTGGACGCGCGACGAACGCACCTCCTTCACCGACCGCGAGCGCGGTCTGCCCTGGGGCGCGGTCTGGACGCCGAAATCCGACGCCGCCACGCCCCAGACGGCGGGAGCAGCGCTCGATGTGCAGCTTTCGCCGCCTCAACTGGAAGAGAATCGCCTGTTCTGGCGCGCCGCCGCGTTTTTTAACGGCGCCCCGACCGAGGCCATTCGGGGCGACGCCCTGAGGGTCGAAGTCGAATCGCAGACCTCGCCGTTCGAGGCGTCGCTTCCCCTTTTGCCGCAGCGCGCGACGCTCTATTCGCCGCTCGGGAAGCGCAGCGTCGAAGCGACCCAGGCGCAGTGGGAGCAGGGAGAAACCCGCATTGAGGCTTATCCATCGCTGGGCCTTTTCGTGGCGCAGCGCGATGTCGAAGCGCGCGCTCTGCCAGGCGGGCGCTATCTGCTAAGCGCCCAGAACGGCAAGCGAATCGCCACGCGCGCCTACATGGTGTTGTCGTGGGGCTTGCGGGAGTTCGCGCCCGAAGCCCTGGGCGAAGCGCCCCAGGCCGCCGAAGTCAAAAAATGGCTTCAGGAAGCGTTCTGGGTTTGGGACGCGCGACCATTTTTGCTCGAAGGCAGCGCCCTCGACGCGACGCTGATTCCTTTTTTTGGCGGCGCGAGTTCAAGAAACGCGCAATTGGCGCTCTTCATGGCGACGCCCCAGGCGCCCGCTCTCAACGTGGCCATCGAAGTGCGCGCGGCCCAGAACACGCCGCAAGGCCCCAAACCTCAGGGCGAAGCGCTCTGGCAGGCGACGGTGCCGCTCCGCGCGACGGGCGCCCGTTTTCAGGTGCCCGCCGAGCGTCTGCCGCGCGGCTCCTACGTTCTTCAGGCCACCCTCCTCACCGGCGAGGACGCGGCGCGCCAGACCATTTCGCAGACCGGTTTCTTCCAGGTGAACGCGCCGCGCGAAACTGTGTGGAAATCGAGCGTCGCGGACGCGCCGGCATTGCTGCGGTCGTGGAAGGTGACGGGAAATCCAGGACGCGCCCGTTTCCCAGAACTCACCGGCACCGACGCGCTGGCGCGCGGCATCGGCGATTTGCAGTGGTTCGATGGCCGCCTCTACACCGGCGACGGCGACGACCGTCATAATCGCGGGCCTTCCAATATCCATTCCTACGCGCCAGAGGGCGGCTGGCGGCTCGATCTTGCGACCAAAGAAGAAGGCGTCGAACTGTTTCGCGTCGGGCAAATCGAGGGCGAAAATGTGCTGCTGGTGCCAGGCATCGATCCCGCCGACGAACTCGGCGAGACCAAGGAATGGGGCAACGCCTACATCAAGCGCGCCGGAGCGGAGGCAAACCCCGATTTCGGCTGGATCAAGCGGCGCACTCTGCCCAAAGCCGGTTGGACGCCCGACATCGCGACGTGGCAAGGCCGGCTTTGGGCCTACGTCCTCACCGGCGACAACAAGACTCAGCTTCAGGTTTCCGACGACGCGGGCGCCTCCTGGCAGGTCGTTCAGCCTGCGGCGGGCCGCGAACTGCCCGCCGATAAATATTTCGACCAGATGATTGCGTTGCCGAGCGGCCTGCTGCTGACCGGATACGACGCCGGAGCGGGCGTTTTCGTGTGGGATGGCGCGGGCTGGAACCGCCGCGTTCTCGACCTGCTGCCAGGGTTGGAATCGGTGAGCGCTCCGGCGCGCCTCACGCCCTTTCCCCTGCCCGACGCGCCCGACGGCGTGCTGTATGCGCCGCGCTTTGGCACTGCGGAATTTCCGCTCTTTTACCTGCCGTCGCTCGACGCGGCGGGCGCGCAGATGGTGGAAGCCTTTCGCAATTCCGCCGTGCGCGACATCGTGGCGCGCGACGGCGCGGTTTACGTTCTCACCGGCCAACTGCTTCAGCCCGCGCGCGACGAAGCCGCGCCGCTCTACCAGGGCGAGGTTTTCGAGTCGCGCGACTTGAAAACGTGGACGCGCCGCGCCGTTTTCAACGCGGCGGCTCTGCCCAACGCGCTCGAAATGGGCGAGGGCCGTTTCTACGTCGGGCTAAACACCAGTGTGGTCGGCGACGAACGCGACGCGGCGGCGGGCGACGTGCTGCAATTGGAGCCGTAAAACACAGTGGGTTTGTCAGGCACATGGCCTGCCACTTAAGGTGTGACTTCTTGGGGTGTGCTTTGGAAATGCTCGTAGGGGCGTAGCGTGCTACGCCCTGAGCCTTGGAGCTTTAGCAAATCAAGGACTCCCGAATGTTTTGGGCGTAGCACGCTACGCCCCTACGAACGCTTCAAACCGCCTCTGGAAACGATTCAGGGCTGCTCCGGCCGGCCCGCGAAACCGGCGAAGCGCGGCCCTGATTGCGCCCCTTTCACCGACTCAGGCAAAATGCTTCCCGATGAAGCTCAATTACGGCAAAACCTTTTTTCTGGGCCTCGGCTTTCTGGGCGTGAGCGCCATCTGGGCGATTTACGGTGCCTTCGTGCCCGTTTTTCTCTCCGAAAAATTCCGTCTCGACCCGCTGTGGATTTCTTTTTTCATCACGCTCGACAACATCGCGGCGCTCTTGATTCAGCCGCCGGTCGGGGTGTGGTCGGACAAAATTCGCACTCCCATCGGACGCCGCATGCCGTTTATTTTGTTCGGCGCTCCGGTCGCGGCTCTGGCGTTCGCGTTTGTGCCGCTCGTTTCGGCTTTGCCGCTTTTTGTGCTTTGCACCAGCACCCTTCTCATCTGCATGGCGGTGTGGCGCACGCCTGTCGTCGCGCTGGTGGCCGATGTCACGCCCTCGCCGCTCCGGTCGCAGGCGAGCGCCGCCGTCTCGTTCATGGGCGGCGTGGGCGCCATCATCGCCTATTTCGGCGGTGGCGCCCTGGCGAAAAGCGATGCGGCCTACCCTTTCTGGCTTGGTTCGGGAGTCGTGATTGTGGCAGCGGCCCTGCTGTTCGCCTTCGTGAGAGAACCCAAAACTTATGCCAGCGGCGCTCTCGAAGTCGACGACAAACCCCCAGGCTTCGTGGCCAGCCTGCGAGAAATCTTCGCCGATAGCGACAAAAGCGCGCTGTGCCTGCTTCTGGCGCTGTTTTGCCTCATGGTAGGCTATACCGCCGTCGAGGGCTTCTTTTCGCTTTACGCCCTGGAGCATTTGGGGTTGAGGGTTGCCGACAGTTCGCGTTTGTTCGGTCTGGCGTCGCTCAGTTTTCTGGTTTTCGCGCTGCCGTCGGGAAGTCTGGGGGCCAGATGGGGCCGCCGCGCGACGGTGATGCTGGGACTGATAGGAATGGCGGCGCTTCTGCTCGTCCTCTTCTTCCTGCCCGCCGCGACGCTGATTCAACCTCTCTTTTCTCTGCCCGTTTTGGGCGCGATTCCTCTCGTGGGCGCCATTTTGATGCTCATCGGGCTGTGCTACGCGCTGGTCATCATCCATCCCATCGCAATGCTCTCCGACATGACCGACAGCAGCCGTCTGGGCACCTACACCGGCCTTTATTATCTTTTCCAATCGCTCGCCGCCATCGCCGGCCCGATTCTCAACGCGGGGGTTATCGAATTGAGCGGCCAAAACTACAACACCGTGATGCTGTTCGCGCCCGTCATGCTCGCCCTCGCCTGGGCTTTGATGTGGGGCGTGAAACGCGGCGAAAGCGTGGCGCTGGCGCCGCCTGCGATTAACAGCATGTGAATGAGCTTCAACTGCGGTTAAATAAAAGGGCAGCGATTCCTTCCTTGAATTTGCGTTGCACTGGAATTCCGAAACCATTATGTCTCAACATCCCGATCAACAAGGTTTGCAGCCCGAACCCGCGCACCGCGAGGTTTCGGCATCGACCCAAGAACACCGCGCGCAGGCACCCGCTTTCGTGCGCGCTTTCGTCCTCACCGTTTCCGACACGCGCACCCTCGAAACCGATGAGGGTGGCGCGCTCATCGAAGATTTGCTCGCCAGTGCGGGCCATGAAATTTTGGGCCGTCAGGTGGTGCGCGACGAAATTCCCGCGATTCAGAGCGCGGTTCAACAGGCCTCCGATGGCCTGGGCGACCCCGAAGTCATCATCGTCACGGGCGGAAGCGGCATCGCGACGCGCGATGTTTCGCCCGAAGCGCTGCGCCCGCTCCTGACCAAAGAACTGCCAGGTTTCGGCGAGATCTTTCGCGTTTTGTCGTGGGAGGAAATCGGCGCCGCCGCGATGCTCTCGCGCGCCTTCGCCGGCGTGATGGGCCGCACTTTGCTGTTCGTTTTGCCTGGCTCGACCAACGCGATTCGGCTGGCGATGGAAAAACTCATCGTGCCGGAAATCGGGCATCTGGTGCGCGAAGCGCGACCCGAAACACGCAAGTAGAAGCGAGAGGCGGGAGGCGAGAAATGAGATATTCCTCGCCTCCCACCTCTCGCTTCTCGCTTCTATGAAAACCGCTCTTGTCACCGGCGCGTCGTCCGGCATCGGATGGGAAGTCGCCAAAGAACTGGCGCGAAAGCGTTTCGATCTGGTTCTGGTGGCGCGGCGCGAAGACAAACTGCGCGAACTGGCGGCATTGCTCGAACCCCACGTTGGCGTGACAGTCTTAGTCGCCGATTTAAGTGAAAGTGGGGCACCGCAACGAATTTTCGAGTCGCTCCAGGGCCGCGACATCAATGTTTTGGTCAACAACGCCGGTTTCGCCGACTACGGGCCGTTCGCCGAGGCCGATTGGGAGAAGAACCTCGATATTTTGAGCGTGAATATCGTGGCGCTCACGCATCTGACGCGCCTCTTTCTGCCCGCGATGCTGGAACGAAAAAGCGGCCAGATTCTCAACGTCGCCTCGGTCGCGAGCTTTTTCCCCGGGCCGCTTATGGCGACTTATTACGCGAGCAAAGCCTATGTGCTCTCTTTTTCCGAGGCGCTCAACGAGGAAACGCGCGCGAGCGGCGTGAGCGTGACGTGTTTGTGTCCTGGCGCGACGACTTCCGAGTTTCAAACCCGCGCCGCGATGCACTCTTCCAAACTCGCCGCCGCCCATTTCATGAGTGCCAAAACCGTCGCGCGACGCGGCGTCAAAGCGATGCTGCGCGGCGACGCGCTCTGCGTTCCTGGGCTTTCCAATCGCTTGCTGGTGGCTCTGGCGCCGCGCCTGTTGCCGCGTGGAGCGTTAGCGGGCCTGGTTCGTCGCTGGCAAGAACCCGTTTCGCCCTAATTTCGGGTTCACACAAAGAAACAAAGTTCGCACCAAGAACACGAAGTTTTAAATTTTCTTTGTGTTCTTCGTGCGAACTTTGTTTCTTTGTGTGAACTATCTCTTATGCCTATCAGCCTCGAAGAACGCCTCGCCGCCCTGCCCGAATCGCCTGGCGTCTATATTCACAAAGACGAAAATGGAAAAGTGCTTTATATCGGTAAAGCGCGCTCGTTGAAGTCGCGGGTGCGCTCCTACTTTTCCAAAGACGGCGGGCATTCACCCCTCACGCGCAAACTGGCGCGCCTGGTGGCCGATATCGAAACCATCGTCACGCGCAACGAAAAAGAAGCGCTGATTTTAGAAAATAATCTCGTCAAAATGCACAAACCGCCCTTCAACATCCGGTTGAAGGACGACAAGCGCTATCCCTATCTCAAAATCACCCTGGGCGACGAATTTCCCGCGCTGCTGGAAGTTCGCAATCCCAAAAACGACAAAGCGGTCTATTTCGGGCCTTACGCGGGCGCCGGAAAAATGCGTTCGACAGTGAGTTTGGCCAAGCGCGTTTTCAAAGTGCGAACCGGCGCACTGCACGGCGACAAGCGCTGGGGCGGCTGTCCCTGGCGCGACACTTCCAAGCCGCTCGAAACTCCGTGTCTGGAATATCACATCAATCGCTGCACCGCGCCCTGCATCGGCGCGGTGTCGCGCGAAAACTACGCGGCGCAGGCGCAGGAGTTGAAGAATTTCCTCGAAGGCAAAGGCGGCGATGTGGTGAAACATCTGCAAAGCGCGATGCAGGAAGCCGCCGCAGCGATGGAATTCGAGCGCGCCGCGACGCTGCGCGATCAAATCGAGGCCGTCAAATCGGTGCTGGAAAAACAGCTCGTGGTTTCCCATTCCAGCGACGAATACGACGCTCTGGGCCTTTCCATCGAAGCCGGTGTCGCTTCGGTCGCGCTATTGGTGGTGCGCGATGGAAAACTCATCGGCGACCAGCATTTTTTTCTGCAAAACATCGAAGGCCGCGAAGATGCCGAAGTGATTTCGGTTTTCATTCGCCAGCACTACGAAGGCCCCATGACCGTCCCGCGCGAAATTCTTTCGGCTCACGAACTGGAGGACGCGGGGGCGATTGAGGAATGGCTGAGCGAAAAATCGAATCGAAAAATCGAAGTGCGGCGCCCGCAGCGCGGCGATAAGGTTCGCACCGTCGAACTCGCGCTCCAAAACGCGGCGCAGGCGCTCAAAGAACACCTGTCTTACAACGCGACGGCGACGCAGATCAACGAAGGTTTGCTGACTGATTTACAAAAACATCTCGGCCTGGAAACCCTGCCCAATCGCATCGAATGCTTCGATATTTCCACGATTCAAGGATCCAATTCGGTCGGCTCGATGGTGGTGGCGACGGGCGGCAAGCCCAACAAAAAAGATTACCGCCATTTCACCATCAAGCACGCCCTCGAAATCACCGGCGGCAGCGAGCCGAACGATTTCGAGATGATGCGCGAGGTTTTGCGCCGCCGTTTTCAGCGCGCGCTCGAAGGCGACGAAAAGTTTCTGCCGCTTCCCGATTTGTTGATGATCGATGGGGGCAAAGGCCAGTTGGGAATCGCGCTCGATGTGCTACGCGAAAAAAACCTCGAATACGTCCCAACCGTGGGTTTGGCCAAGCAATTCGAACTGCTTTTCGTGCCAGGACGCAAAGACGCTATCGCGCTGCCGCGCAATTCGCCATCGCTGCATCTGTTGCAGCGCATCCGCGACGAGGCGCATCGTTTCGCCATCACCCATCACCGCAAACGGCGCGGCAAAGACGCCACCAAATCATTATTGGACGATATCCCAGGTATCGGCGAAACGCGGCGCAACGCGCTGCTCAGTCATTTCGGCAGTTTGCAGAAGATTCGCGCCGCGTCCGTTGAAGAAATCGCGGCGGCGCCGACGATGAATTTAGCGCTCGCGGAGAAGTTGCAGCAGTATTTGGAGCTTTTGACGCGGCGGGAATAGCGGCGCTTTGGAAATTGCAACGAATGGTCGTTCGCTCGACTGAAGTCGGCGCTATGGGCGAGCAAGCTCGCTAACTTCCCGCCTGCGCGGGAAAACAACCGCGCGGATGTTTCGGCATAGGCCGAAAGTTAGCGGCGCAGCCGCGGGGCACCCTCTGGGTCAGCGCCGACTTCCGTCGAGCGAACCGCTTTGTGGTTTTCGGCTCTTCTGCTCCTTCTCAAATCCGCAACACTGCTTGATAGGGTTTGTCATGGCCTGAAATCTGAAAAATCCGGCAGTGGAACCCGTCAATTTCTCGCGCGCCGATGCACCTTTCTTTCTGGATCTGGCTGGCGGTCGCTCTTCTGGGCGGCGCGCTGGGTCTGTTCGGGTGGCCGCGCGCGCCGCAGCAAGCGCGGCCAGTGTCGCGTGTTTTCGAGGCGGCGGAAATTTCCGAGTCCGCCACCGATGCGCCAACTCAGCGCGACTGGGGAGCGTTCGCGGCGCTGTTGTGGCCGCTTTTGTGGCCGCTTTTGTGGCCGCTTTTGTGGCCGCTTTTGTGGGGGATTGCGGGACTCATTTTGACCTTTCTTCCCGCCGAAACGACGGGAAATTTCTCTTTTGAGGCTCACCGCGCGCTGTGGTGGAGTTGGACGGCGGGCCTGTTGTGCGGCGCGCTGAGCGGCGGCGCGGCGCGATTGTGGTCGCCTCACCATGACCGCGCGGCGCTGCTGGGTTTGGGCGCGGTCGGCGCGGCGATGGCGCTATTTGCGGGCGTCGAAGCGACGCGCGACGCGCGCATCGAGGTCTTGCTGGGATTGGCATCGGGCTGGCTGGTGTCGCGCCAAGACGACGATGGGCCTTTGATGAGCGTCGCCGCGATTCTGACGAGCCTCGCCCTGCTGCGCGATGTGCGCGCTGGGGGCGAAAATTGGGCTTTGACGGCGGGCGCGGCGACCTTGACGGTGCTGGCGTTGATGGCGGGCGCCCGATTCGCGGCGCGCTGGCGCGGATTCTGGATGACGGGCGCACTGGGCGCGGGCGCGTTGGCGCTGCAATTCAGAGGAGAAAGCGCGGCGGCGCTGCTGGTGCTGGGCGGCGCGTTTTGCGGCCTGATTTTGGCCTGGCACGCGCGCCAAAACGCGGCGGATGGCGCAGAAAATCCGTTTCCGATTCTGGCCGCGCTCGCTCTGGCGCTGGGGGCCAACACGGTTTTGCAGGGCTACGGCGTGGCGCTGGGCGCGCTCTCGGCGGGCGCGACGCTGTGGGCGCTGGGCGAACGGGTTTTGCTTTCGCGCGTGGCGGCGCTGGGCGCGATTCTGGCGCTTTACCGGCTCATCGAAGCGCGCGAAATCGAACTGCGCGCCGCGCCGTTCGGCGATTTCATCTCGCTGTGGGCGCTGGGCGCCTCCGCGACGCTGATTATAGCGTCGCCCCGCGTGGCGCCGCGATGGAGCACGATGGCGATGCCCGCCATCGTGTGGTTGGGTTTGACGGCCCTCGTGGTTTTGTGGGGACAGCGCGCGATGGCAGGCGCCCTCGCGGGCTGTCTGGCCGCCGTGATTTTTGGCTCCGGCCTCGCGGCGCGCGGCGCGGTTGTAGGCGCGCTATGGCTGGGCGCGTGGGGGTTTTTGGGCGTGGAACTGTCCGAAGCGTCGCGCGCGACGCGCATCGGCGCCCTGCTCGTCCTGGCGATTCTGGGCGCGCTGGCAGCCCCTTTTTGCCGCCCGAAAAAGGAGCGGGAAACACCATGAAATCGGCATTTTGTCTGGGCGCTCTGAGCGTGGCGGCGCTGTCGTGGACGATGTGGAACGAAACGCCGCGCGGAAATGTGCGCGGCGAAGTTTCGCGGCGCGGCGGGCGCGTCGAGGGCGTGCGCGTCGCGCTGGTGGGCGTGGACGAGATCAATCGCGGGCAGTGGTTTCGCGCCCGCGCCGACGCGCGGGGCCGCTTCGGGATGGAAAAACTGACGGCGGGCCGCTACCGCGCCATCGCGCAGCGCGGGCGCTGGCGCGGCGAAACAACGGTAGCCGTTGATGAAGCGCACACCGCGCGTTTGAACCTCGAACTCAAGCGCCTCAAACCGAATGTTCCCTTTGTGCAGCCGGTGCGCGACGAACGGCGTGTGGAGCGTCGCACCAAAGATATTCTGGACGCCCTGCCGCGACTCACGCGCGAACTGCTCGATACCATTCGCCACAACAACCGCTCCGGCGCCGTCGGCGACGAAATGGAGGCCGCAGCCGCGATTCCACTCGCCATTGTGGTGGCGCAGGCGGGCGCCGAAAGCTCGTTTCAGCCCGCCTTGCAAGGCGAAATCGACGAAATCGGCCTGTTTCAACTGCGCCCCACCACCGCCAATGACCAGGGTTTCGGCCCCATCGCGCCGCAGCGCCTGCGCGACGCCGCGACCAACACGCGGCTGGCGACGCGCTATCTGGGCCGTCTCAAGTTTTATTTCGGCGATTTGCGCGTCGCTCTGGCCGCCTACAATCAGGGGCCTGGCCGCACCGAGCGCGATGGCCTTTATCCGAGCGCGCAGATCTACGCCGACGCGATATTGCGCGCCGCCTTGCACCCCAGGCTGCAAAACCGTCTGCGCGAACTCGACCCGAACTGGGATAAAAACGCTGAATAGAGATGCTTGGCAGCCAGCCCATCGACGCGACGTAGAGAACGCGAAGCGTCAGCGAGTGAAACCTGACTGCTGCTGTGAAGTAGCTGTTACGCCTCACTCGCTGACGCTTCGCGTTCTCCATTGATACCAGGCCCGTATCACCAGCTCAAACTGCGCGTAAACGCTTCGGCTTCGGCCTCGTAGGTGTGAAACGGGTTACGAAGTTCGAGATGCCGGTCTTTATCGACGCGCACCCAATCCCAGTCGATGAGATAGCGGCCCCATTTGTGGTCGATGAGCTGCGCTATCACGGCGGCGCGGCCTTTGGCGCGCGTGTTTTGCGGCGGCGAGGTGACGGCGTTTTGAATTTCGGCATCGCTTAGAATGCGGTGCGCGTCGCCGTTTTCTTCGAGACCGTAATAAAGGCTCTCGCGCGGGTTGATGTTGTGATATTCCAGATCGAGCGAATGCAAAACATCGTCGCCCCAGTGGACGCCTTCGGAGTCCATGTAATCGAGCAGCATCTGCTTTTTGGCGACCCAATCGAGATGCTTATGTAGCTTCATCGGGTCGCGCTCCAGACCGTCCAGAACCCATTCCCATTCGCGGATGGCTTCGTCGGTCTGCTCATCTTTGCCGCTCAAATGGGTGCGGGCGGCTTCGAGATAAAAACGCTGCAAATCGACCGCGCCCATCGAACCGCCGCTCGAACGCTTCACCTGCCACTTCAAACTTTCGTCGCGCGATACGCCCTTGAGCGTTTGCAGCGCGTCTTCGAGGCGCACATCCGACGGCACGACTTTCATATCCAGCAAATCCAGAACGATGCACGTGGTGGCGATTTTGAGCCACATCGCGTATTCGTTCATGTTCGGCTCGCCGTAAAGCACATGCAGACGGTGCAAATCGGAGTAATCGTAGTAAGAATCGCGCTTGGGATTGATGATGGCGCGGTTGAAGCGAACGCGCGAAGAAACGGTGTTGACGATGTGATCGGCGCGCTGCGAAAGCTGAAAATTCACCGTATCGTCAATCTCGACGCCGTAAAAATCGGCGACCCACATGGTATCGACTTCGTGTTCGCCCACGTTCATGATGTTGCGGCGAAAGTCGTGGCGATTGAGTTTGTGGCCGCCGACTCTGCCCACACCGGCGAAAATCTGCCGCGTCACCAGAAATGGCATGAGCAAAGAAAGCGAACCGCGAAACGCACTCGCCGAAATATCGACCAGATAATTTTCGTGGCAGCCGAAAGTGTGGCCGCCGAAATGGTCGATGGCGTTGGCGTAGAACGCGACATCTTCGCTCAGTTCCAGATCATCGAGCAAATCCTGCAAAATGACCCTTCCCGCGCGGTCGAAAGCGACGGCATCGCGCCAGTTGGTGCATTCGGGCGTGGCGTATTCTTCGTGACTGCCGACCGCATCGACGTAAAGGCGTCCGCCGTTCACCAAAAAGCCGCCGGATCGCGCCGGTTCAAAGGCGTAATCGCGGGCGTGCATATCGAGAAGTCCCAGACGGCGGCGCAAAAAAGCGTGGTCTTTGACCGCCTCGACGATGCGCTCCGACGAGCCGCGCCCGCCGAAACGGTCGGTTCGCACCATGCAGCCAAACTCGGTTTCGATTCCGACAATGCGTTGTTCCATAATGTATTTGGAAGTTTAGCTTTTCGCGCCCCCAATCAGCGCGTGAAGCGGCACGACCAGGCCGAAAAGAATCGCCAGCGCCAGCGAAAACGAAAGTTAAAACCTTTTCGACACCAAAAACCATCCACAGCCCGCCGCCATAAGCCAAACCGAAAAGCAGAGCCGATAGCATGGGAAAACAAGTTGCCCCCTAACCTATCAGAAAAAGAATGGCCACAAAAATCACAAAAAGAGGCTTTCGGGCTTCCCTTTTTGTGATTTTTGTGTCTTTTGTGGCCAATAAAATCAATTGATTTCGCTGGCCGAGAGCAGACGAAACTTCGATTCGCGCGGTGTATTCCGCTCTAAAATCGCGGCTTCGATTTCGCCCTTTTCGAGCGCCTTTTCCAGCGCGTCGCCGCTTTCTTCGCCACCCTCTTCCTCTTCCTCTTCGTCGCCCTGGCGCCCGCGAAGGCCAGCGCGCACGGCTTCCCTGGCGCGCGAAAGCGCGGTTTGGAGGTCGGGAACGTCGTCGTGAGCTGCCAGACTCTCGCGCATGGCGTCCTCAACGGCATCCGAGCCGCCCGCAACCGCGAATTTCACATGGTTGGAAAACTCACCATCGTAATTGAGCACGAAAAACTGGTCTTTTTCGGGCGTGCCACCAATTTCGGCGAAAAGAGCGCGCAACACGTTGGGCGTGGTCATCGGATCGCCAAAGGCGCGTTTGAGCGGCGGTGAAATCGCAAAACCAACAAGGCGCTGTATCGAAACATCGTCGGGCGAGCGCGAAAAACCTTCCTGATGCGCGAAGTCAATCGAGGCCAGACGCACCGCTTCGACATCGGCCTGATTGCCAATCGCGGAATACATCATCTGATCGTAAATTTCAAAAACTTTGCGTTGCGTGCGCTTGATGGTGAACAATAAAACGCCCTGATCGAACGAAATCCCGATGACCGGCATTCCGGCTTTGAGACGCTCTTCGACATATTCGGCGCGATGCGCGATAGATTGGTTGAAATCGTAGGGAGAATACATGATTTTTTAGCCACAGATGACACAGATGGATTCACAGATGAACACAGATTGAAGAAAAAATATCTGCGTTCATCTGTGAATCCATCTGTGTCATCTGTGGCTAATTTAAACTGCGTCGGCTTCGACACGTTCGGCTTTGACGTTGACGGTTTGCGGCGCGAGTCCATCGCGCATCTGGTCTAAAACGGCCTGCAACTGCGCTTCATCGAGGTTCAAAATGCCCTCGCGCGTCACGGCTTTGGCGCTGGGCAGGATTTTGGCGTAACCGCCGGTGGCGGCGTCCAAATCGGCGGCGATGTCGAGCAACACCAGACATTCGCGCAGCGCGGTCTGCAAATCCATCTCGGCGAACGGGCCTTTGGTGCGCGTGATGTAATCGAAACTGCCGCGAATCGGCGCACTGCCCGACCCTGCGGCGCTGAAATCGGTGGATTCAAAACGCGCGCCCATCGGGTCGAAAGCGTAGATGCGGCCTTCGTCGTTTTGCACGTCCCAGGCCGACAAAACCGGCACGAAAGTGCCCACGCCTTGCAGCGCCATCGGTAGATTTTGGACGAGGGCCTTGGTCATTTCCGACAATTTGCCTTCCAGACTCATCGGCTGCAACTGCGAGCGCGAATAGTATTTGAAGGAATGACGCAAAAAACGCGCGATTTCGACGGCTTTGGCGAACGAACCGGAAATGGAAACCAGGGTATGATCGTCGAGCGGCAGGATTTTTTCGCTGCGGTCATACATAATCGCCATGCCCGCCGTCGCGCGCCGGTCGGCGACGTTGAGAACGCCGTCCTTATATTTGACGGCGATCACCGTCGTGCCATGCGTGTCAAAGGAAGGGGAAACGGAGGAAGTCGCGGCGGGAATTGCGGGAGTTGGCAGAGAAACCAAGTGCGAGAAATCGCCCGTCGCGTTGAAATTGAAACTCATAGGAAGAAAAGCCACAGAGGACACAGAGAAGACACAGAGAGGCACAGAGATTTCTTTTTCCAATTCTCTGTGCCTCTCTGTGGGGTGTGTGGGTCCTCTGTGGCTAAAGTTTATTTTCCGCTAAGCTGGCGGTTCCGGTTTGCCTGGTACGGGTCCAATCCGGTGATGGGGTCGAGGATGTGTTTTGTATCGGGGCGGGTGTACGAAGTCATGCTCGGCCGCCATTCGTAGGCGCCAGGGCGGCGCCACGGGTCGG
>JAUJNG010000004.1:21060-257540 GCA_030448265.1 Abditibacterium sp. | reverse complement strand
GAGGGCCCCGGAAAAAGAACGGAGAAAAATATGTTTTTTTTTATTATTTTTTCTTTTTGTTTGTTTTTTTTTTGGTGTTTTTTTTGTTTTTTTGGTGTGTTTTTCTCCTTCTTTTATTTTTTTTTTTTCTTTTTGTCATATACACCCCCCCCCCCGCCTCTGGGTCAAACTGCGTCCGTGCCTTTCGCTTCCCCCCGCGAACTCACTTCGCTTTACGCCCAGATCAACACGCAATACTTCCAAAACGCCCTCCCTCCCTGCGAAATTCGCTGGAGCCGCAAACTTACGCGCGCGGCGGGTAACATCGACGTTAAAAACCGTCTCATCAAACTCTCGACTGTCCTTTTAGACGAATCTTTCGACCTCAATGCCACCGGTTTTGAAGTCTGCGGCGTGTTTTGCGCTTCTAAAGAGGCGGCGCTGCTCGAAATTTTGAAGCACGAAATGATTCATCTCCATTTGTTTGAGAAGAAACTGCCGCATGGCCACACGGCGGCATTTCGCGCCCAGGCCCGCGCGATGGGACAGCCCAAAACCCGTCACGGCATCGCGCTTCCGCTTCCTGCGAGCGGCTGGATTTACCAGTGCGCGCGCTGCGAGGCCCAAATCGTGCGGCGACGGCGTTTCGGGCGCCCCGTCGCGTGCGCCAAATGCTGCAAAACCTACAGCGATGGGCGCTTCGATGCGCGCTTTCGGCTGAGCGGTCGCAAAATTTCTGCATCGCCCGCGAAAGCGCGCGCGTTGACCGCGAATTGAAATTCGTTTTATAATAGGTAGAATTGCCGCCCTTTCCGGCTCTTTTCTCATTTCGCGTCTCAGCGCCGCTTCTCAAGTGGAATTTCGCGGCGAATCGAGGCGCGGGGCAGTTTTCATCGCACAATTTTTCGTCCTCACAGGATTCCAGGAGAACCTTTCAGAATGGCACTTTCGCGTCCCAGCGGCCAGGCCGTAATTAAAGTGATCGGCGTTGGCGGCGGCGGCTCCAACGCGGTCAATCGCATGATCGAAAACGGTCTGGTCGGCATCGAATTCATCGTTGTCAACACCGACAAACAAGCCCTCGACATCTCGCCCGCCGACCGCAAAATCCAGATTGGCACCAGTGTCACCTCAGGTCTGGGCGCGGGCGGCAACCCCGAAGTCGGCCACAGAAGCGCCGAGGAATCGCGCGACGAAATCGCCGATGCCGTCTCCAAAGCCGACCTGGTTTTCGTCACGGCGGGCATGGGCGGCGGAACTGGAACCGGCGCCGCGCCGGTTGTCGCCGAAATTTCCAAAACATCGGGCGCGCTCACCGTCGCGGTTGTCACCAAGCCGTTCGGGTTTGAAGGCCCCTCGCGCAAGGGCAACGCCGAATTTGGCGTCGAAAAACTGCGTAACGTCGTCGATTCGTTCATCGTCGTGCCCAACGACAAGCTCAAAGAAGTTCTCCCCAAGCGCGCCAGCGTGCGCGAAGCCTTCGACAAAGCCGACGACGTGCTGCGTCAGGGCGTGCAGGGCATCTCCGACCTCATCACCATTCCTGGCGAAGTCAACCTCGACTTTCAGGACGTGCGCTCCGTCATGGGCGACGCTGGCCCCGCGTTGATGGGCATCGGCAGCGCGAGCGGCGAAACGCGCGCTTCGGAAGCGGCGCATCAGGCGATTTCGTCGCCGTTTCTGGAAATTCCCATCGCGGGCGCCAAAAAACTGCTCATCAACGTCACGGCGGGCGACGATTTAGGCATCGGCGAAGTCGATGAAATTGTCGATGTAATTCGTCAGGCGTCGGGAACCGATACGAACGTGTTCTGGGGCCTGGCCTTCAATCCCACGATGGAAAACGAAATCCGCGTCACGGTCGTGGCGACGGGCTATGAGAGCAGCCAGTTGCCAACGGGAATGCAGTTTCCCACGGCGGCATCGGGCGCCATCAACGCGATGGGTTCGCTCAATAATGCCAATCGCCCGCCGCAAAAATCGGGCGCGCCTGGAATTGATATTGACGTGCCGTCGTTTCTGCGCCGCTCGTAACTTCGAAAATTAACCACAGAGACACGGAGACACAGAGAAAAGAGGGTTTTGACCTAAAAAATCTCTGTGTCTCCGTGTCTCTGTGGTTTTTTATTTTAGAATGCCATGAAAAGAATCGCGCTCACGGTGCCCTACGCAACGCCTCCCACCGAAGAAAAAGACCTTTTGCGTCTCGAAAAATACTTCGCCGCCGTTCGCAACGCGGGCGCGAGCATCGAGGCGCTTTTTCTGGACGAATGGAGCCACCGTGCCCATCTCGCGGCGCGCGATTTCGATGGCGTGATTCTGGCGGGCGGCGCCGATTTGCCGCCGAGTTGGTATGGCGAAGCCCCAATCGAGGGCGCGGGCCTTGATTTGGTTGCGGAGCGCCGCCCGAAGTTTGAAAACGAAGTCGTGGCGGCGTTCTTGGAACACAAAAAGCCGGTTCTGGGCATTTGCTACGGCTGCCAGTTCCTCAACGTCTTTCGCGGCGGCGCGCTGATTCAGGACATCGAATTTCAACTGCCCCAGCGCGAAAATCCCGTCGTTCACGTCGATGGCAACGAGCATTTAGTGCGTCTGAACCGCGAATCGCAGCTTTACAAATTTATCGGCGAAGAAGAATTTCCGGCGCCCAGCTACCATCATCAAGCGACTTCGCGCCCCGCGCCCGACGCTCAGGTCTGCGCCACGGCGCCCGATGGCGTGATTGAAGCGATTGAATGGAAGCTCGACCATTTTTTCGTGGGCGTGCAGTGGCATCCCGAACGCGCGCCCGATTCCAACGCGACGCGGCGCTTGATGGAAGCGTTTGTGCGCGCCAGCGACTAAAGTCGCTGCCCAATCCCATGAAATCGCGCCCACTTCTCGCCCTCGGCGGCGCGGCGCTGCTTTACGCCCTCATCGAACCCTGGCGCCTCGACATTCGCCGCTTCGATGTCCATCTCCCAAACCTGCCCGTCGAAGCCGAAAATCTGCGCGTTCTGCAAATTTCCGATTTGCACGCCGGAGCCATCATGCCCCGCGCGCTGTTGCGCCGCATCCTCGCCGCGTGCCGTGCTGAAAACCCCGATCTAATCGCGCTCACCGGCGATTTAGTCTCGCGCCGCGATTCCTATTCGCGTTTCACCTTCGCGCGCTACTGGGCGCGTCCCATCATGGAATACGTCGCGCAAGTCGCGCGCGAAATCGGCGCTTTGCGTCCGCCTCTGGGAATCTGGGCCGTTTCAGGCAATCACGACCTGTGGAACGGCTCGTTCGCGCCCGTCGCCGAGGTTTTAGCGAAAAATGGCATCGAAACTCTGCGGAATCGCGCGGTTCGATTGGAAAACGGCCTCGTCGTCGCCGGACTCGATGATTTGCGCGCCGGATATCCCGATTTTCGCGCCGCTTTCGCCGGCATCAAACACGATGAAGCGCAGTTGATTCTCAATCACAACCCGCGCGCTGCGATGCTGCTTTCGGCGCGAAACGCCTTGATTTTGAGCGGCCACACCCACGCCGGACAAGTGCGCTTGCGCGGTTCGCAGATGCGCGCTTTTCCGGTTGATCTGGGCCGCAGTTTCTATCTCGACGGGTTTTATCGACTGGAGCGGGCGCAGCTTTACGTTTCGCGCGGCGCGGGAACGGTTCATTTGCCGATGCGATGTGGAGCGCGGCCCGAAATCGCGGTTTTTACTTTGAAGCGCGCCAGGGAAAAACGGCGGTAAAATATTGGCTATGAATCGACTCCGTTTGCAAACTTTGTTCTGTGGTTTTGTCTTGCTGGGCGCCGCGCCAGTTCAAATTTCGCACGCACAAACTTCCGCGCCTCAAAAGGGCGTTCCGGCTTCCAAACCCCCTGCTCAACCGGTTTGGAAGCTGAATGCGCTGCCGATTGTTGCGCTGCCTCAAGTGCCGGTCGAGTTTGAATTTGTCGGCACGCAGCGCGATTTGCTGGGCGTGGTTCAATCGGTGGCGCGCGGCATGACCGTCGCCGAGAACAAAGCGGCTCAGCTTTTTACCGATGCCGATTTGATGCTCATGGTGCGCGATATCCAGTTTTTGCGCGCGCAGTCGTTCAACTTTCTCAAAATGGAAAAGCTGCAAGATGCGGCGCGCGCCAGAGCCGCAAGCCCGCCAAAAACTCCAATGACAATGGAAGGTTTTAATCCTTTCCCGCCGAGGCCAGAGCGACCCAAAAGAGTGGACGTGCAGGAGTTTTACGCGAAATTGTTCCGCGCCCAGGGCGGCAGCCGTCAACTCACGTTTAAAGGCGGCGACCTCGACGATGATCGTGGCGGCGACACCACGATTTCGATCTGGGTTTTCGATGTGCCGCGCAGTTGGGCGCTGGTCACGCAAGGCCCCACGCGAGCTATCGTGGTGCGCGCCGATGGTTTCCCGCGCCTCGAACCCATCGGACGTTTGTTCCGCATGATCGTCAGCCAGTAAGGGGCGCGGTCTTCACGCTGCACAGACTCCCCATGTTGAATCCGCGTGGAAACCTTCCCCAGGCTCCCGATGCGCCTGATTTGCCCTCGTCTCGCCTCGAAAAACAGCCGTTTTGCGCCTCGCCGACGGGGTTTTGCTCTCATCGGGAACCCGATGGCGCCGTAATTTCGAAGTTTTGCCGCGAGCGGGAACCTGATGGGCCATAATTTCGAAGTTTTGCCGTGAGCGGGAACCCGATGGCGTCATAACTTCGAATTTTTGCCGTGAGCGGGAACCCGATGAGGCCGAAATTGGCGCGCCTCGCGCCACGCCCGCGCGATTTCGGTTGACACCCGACGCCGCGCCGTTTCATACTGGGCGCGATAATCCCAGTCCAAAGTGAGACCTTCGCCCAACTCTCGCCCCGAAACCAAGGGCGGGAGTTTTTTGTTGCCGGTTCCAATCTATGTCGCCCTTGCAAGAACTCATTTCGCCCCAGCAGGCCGATTTATTGGTGCTTCTGGCCGCAATCGCGCTGACTTTGATTGGCGCGGCGGCGGGTTTCTGGGCGGCGCGGGTTCGCGGTTTAATCGCCGCGCTTTGTGGGCCATTGGTTTGGGTGTTGTGGCAGGGGCACAAATGGCTCACGCGCTACGATCCGCAAAGCGGTTATTTCGGACTCGATAAAGTGTGGGTTCTGGGATTGGAAATCGTTGTTTTCGTCGCGCTGGGCGCGGTTCTGGGCCTGGTCTGGAATCGCGTGACGGCGCCCAAAAAAGAGGAGAATTAGAGAATGCCAAACATTTACTACGACAGCGACGCCGATCTGGGCGTTTTGGAAGGCAAAACCGTGGCCGTGATCGGCTACGGTTCGCAGGGACGCGGGCAGTCGCTCTGTCTGCGCGATTCGGGCATCAACGTCATCATCGGCGCGCGGCCTGGGAAATCGTTCGATCTGGCGCAGTCCGAAGGCATGGAAGTGGTTTCGACCGAAGAAGCCGCCCAGCGCGCCGACGTGATCCAGATTCTGGCCCAAGACCATTTGCAGGCCGAAATCTACGAAAAACAGGTCAAGCAGTTCCTCACGCGGGGAAAAGCGATGCTGTTTTCGCACGGTTTCAACATCCATTACGGCTTCATCAAGCCCGATTCCGATATCGACGTTTTGATGGTCGCGCCCAAAGGCCCAGGCCCGTTCGTGCGCCGCCAGTTCGAGGAAGGCAAAGGCGTTCCGGCCTTGATTGCGCTTCATCAGGACGCGACCGGTAATGCGCGCCAGATTGGTCTGGCCTACGCCAAAGGTCTGGGCGCGACGCGCGCGGCGGTTTACGAAACCAGTTTCAAGGAAGAAACCGAGTCGGATTTGTTCGGCGAACAGGCGGTTTTGTGCGGCGGCGCGAGCGAACTGATTCGCGCCGGATTCGAAACGCTCGTCGAGGCCGGTTACGCGCCGGAAATGGCGTATTTCGAGTGTCTGCACGAGATGAAACTCATCGTGGACTTGATGTATGAAAAAGGCATCACCGGAATGCGCGCCGCGATTTCCGACACCGCCAAATGGGGCGATGTGAATGTGGGACGCCGCATCATCACGCCCGCGACCAAGGAAGAGATGAAAAAGGTGCTGGGCGAGATTCAGTCCGGCCAGTTCGCGCGCGAATGGATGAAGGAAAACGCCGAGGGACGGCATAATTTCGATTCCAAACTCGAAGCGGATAAAAATCACCAGATCGAAAAAGTCGGCGAGAAACTGCGCGGCGATATGTCGTGGATGAAAGATAAAGCGTGAAAATTAGCCACAGATGACACAGATGGATTCACAGATGAACACAGATTTCTTTTTCAAAACATCTGTGTTCATCTGTGAATCCATCTGTGTCATCTGTGGCTAATTCAGAGGAGGCGCCCCGCAAGGCTCTGGGGATTGCGGATGTCAAAATGACACCTCGACAAATGGGCTGTGGCCCCGTCGTGATGACCGTGTTTTCTTCGGGGTGCATTGCGCTGGGATTGCTTAGCGCGGTTTCATTATTCGATATTCACAGTCGTTCATTCAATGGGGATTGGCAGATTCCGGCCCGACTGATCGGAGGCGGTCTGACGATTACCTTCCTCATTCTGCTTTGTTTGCGTTCCCGTCGCTAAAATCAAAGCGCAAAAGGAGGTTTGCGATGTCAACAACTCAAGAAAATGAAGAAAAAGGCGCGCAGCTTCCGCCCATCAATCCCGAATGGCTCGCCGAGTTTGAAGCGGCGGCGCGGCGCCCGCTCGAGCAACGCTGGAAATACGCATTTATCAAAACTTATAAGCCGGTTTTAGATGATGCGAAATATCGCTCGTTTGAGACGATGGAAGACTACCGGCAATGGTGCGAGGACAATTTGCCGGAATGGTTGGGATATAGCCGGAAGTGAGAAATGGCGACTTTTGAATACCGGCAAGCCGAAGAAATCCGTGATGCGTTCGCCAAACACGGCGTTCGGTATTTGTTCATCGGCAAATCGGGCGCGATTCTGCTGGGTTATCCCGACACGACGCAGGATGCCGACGTTTACGTCGAAAAATCTTCGGAAAACGGGCGCGCCTTAGTTGCGGCGCTTCGAGAACTCGAATTTGAGATTGACGCCGCGCAGCAAGGTGACATCGAGCGCGGGCGCGATTTTGTCCAACTCAAAAACGGCCCGTTCGACTTGGACTTGATTTTCGCGCCCGACGGCATCGAAACCTTTGAAGACGCCTGGCGCCGCCGCGTTGAAGTCGAAGGCTTTTTCGTTTGCAGCCTGGACGATATTATCGGCTCCAAAGAAGCCGCCAACCGCCGTAAAGACCGCGAGTCCATCGAACGTCTGCGGGGATTCCGAGAATACTGGAAAGCGAAAAACAAAACCTGAAAAGGAGGTTTGCGATGTCTACAACACAACACAATTCAATCGAAAAGGTGGGCGCGCAGCTTCCGCCCAACCAAAAATACCGGCCCTTTCCGCCCGTTCATTTGCCCGACCGCACCTGGCCGGACAAGCAAATAACCGAAGCGCCCATCTGGTGCAGCGTGGATTTGCGCGACGGCAATCAAGCGCTCGCCATTCCGATGAGCGTCGAGGAAAAGCTGGAAATGTTCCAGCTTTTGGTCGAAATCGGTTTCAAGGAAATCGAAATCGGCTTTCCTTCGGCGAGTCAAATCGAATTCGATTTTTGCCGCCGTTTGATTGACGAAAATCGGGTTCCCGACGATGTGACGGTGCAGGTTCTGGTGCAGGCGCGCGAGGAACTGATTAGGCGCAGTTTTGAAGCCCTGCAAGGCGCAAAACGCGCGATTGTGCATCTTTATAACTCGACCAATCCGGCGCAGCGCAAAATCGTGTTCGGGATGTCGAAAGAAGAAATTCAGGAAATCGCCGTGCGCGGCGCGAGTTTGATTCGCCAACTTGCCGACGAAAATCCGCAAACGCAGTGGGTGATGGAGTATTCGCCGGAATCGTTCGTTCTCACCGAGTTGGAATTTTCACTGCAAGTCTGCGAAGCGGTCGCCGCCGTGTGGAAGCCGACGCCGGACAACAAAATCATCCTCAATCTGCCCACGACGGTCGAATCTTCAACGCCCAACATTCACGCCGACCAAATCGAGTGGTTTGGCCGCCATTTGTCGAACCACGACAGCGCGATACTCTCGCTGCACACCCACAACGACAGGGGCACCGGCATCGCGGCGACGGAACTGGCGCTTTTGGCGGGCGCGCAGCGTGTCGAGGGCACGCTGTTTGGCAACGGCGAGCGCACCGGAAATCTCGATATCGTCACCGTCGCGCTCAATCTATTTTCGCAGGGCGTTGACCCCAAACTCGATTTTTCCGATTTGCCGCGCGTTCGGGAGGTTTACGAGCGCACCACGCGCATGGAAGTGCCGCCGCGCGCGCCCTACGCGGGCGATTTGACTTTTACGGCGTTTTCGGGCAGCCATCAGGACGCCATCAACAAAGGTTTCGCGGCGCAAGACCCCAATGGCGTCTGGGAAGTGCCCTATTTGCCCATTGACCCGAAAGACATCGGGCGCACTTACGAGGCGATTATTCGCTACAACTCGCAAAGCGGAAAGGGCGGCGTGGCGTTTTTGTTGGAGCAAAACTACGGTTTCGATTTGCCCAAAGCGATGCGCGTCGAATTCGGCAAAATCATGAACGCCTACGCCGACAAACTGGGACGAGAAATCGGCGCCGAAGAGATTTACGGCGAGTTTCGCCGCGAATATCTGGAAAGGAAGTCGCCGCTATCTCTGGAATTTTTTCGTTCGCAGGAAGACGAAAATTTGACGCAAATCAGCGCCAAAATCCGCCGCGACAGCGAGATGCTGGAACTCAAAGGTCGCGGCAACGGGCCAATTGACGCTTTTGTGAGCGCGCTGGGAAGTGTGGGAATCGGCGATTTCGCGTTCAAATCTTACGCGGAACACTCACTGGGAAGCGGCGCGGGTTCGCAGGCGGCGGCTTATGTCGCGGTGGAAAAAGGCGGCGCGACGTTCTGGGGCGCGGGCGTGGATTCCTCGATTGAGCGCGCTTCGATTAAAGCGGTTTTGAGCGCGTTGAATCGCGCGATTTGAGGGGCGCCATGATTGAGTTGAAAGGTTTGGAAGACTGGGCGCGCGGGATTTTGGAGGTTCCAACGCCGGCGCTGAATCGGTGCTATGGAAGTTGGAAGAAAGAGGACGAACTCCGAAAGTCCATCGAAAACTTGCCCTTTTTTTCGCGCTACCGTCCGGTTTTTCGCTCGATTTTAGCGCCGACTTTGCGGGAGTTGCATCAGAAACTGCGCGGGCACAAATGCGAAGAGGTGATTTGGACGGTCATTTTGGAAAGCCTCGATCATGCGCTGCCCGATGAAATCGCACTGGACTTAATCGAACGCTATTCTCCCAACCGGCGGGTTATTTTGATGCTTGGTCATTCGCGGCAAAACGACGCGGTGATGTGGAAGTTGGCTCCTTTGGTTGATGAGGCACTTTTGACGCTCGCAAAATCGTTTTACACCGAGTCCAATCGCACTTTGGAAGAATTAGAAAAAGCGCTACGCTGGTTTCCAACTCACGAATGGATGCTGGAATCGTTAGGGCATTGTTCTGCCTCTTCGCTCGAAAAGCGCCTCGCTTACGAAAAAGCCATTGAGGAACATCCCCAACGGGAGCGTTGGTTTAGTATCAATCAGAGAATCGAACCGCGTGTGCGGCGCTCTTCTTATTTCGATTTAAGTGGTTTGTCGGAAACAGAGCGTTTGAAAACGCTTTATGGCGGTTACAGTTTTGACCAACTTCTTGAAATTGGCCGCGATGACGCGACGCCCGACGAGATTTTGCACGAGTTGGAAAATCTTCCTGGTTCGCGCGAGGTGCGCTTTGTGGCCCGCCACACTTTGCGCCGCCGTGAAGAATCTTCTCCTTCATCACAGTGAAAAATAAATCCGTTGCAAAAAATTTATAGCTGTTACACTGAGGCGCGGTTTCGCCGCGAGGGAATGATTTTCTTGAGGTGTGGCCCGCTCAGGTGAGGCGCGGTTTCGCCGCGAGGGAATGATTTTCTTGAGGTGTGGCCCGCTCAGGAAGAAGCTTGGGAGCCGCGAAGGGGTAAAATGGCCCGCGCAGCGACGAGTGAACGAGTCCGAGTGAGATTTTATTTAGTGAGTGTATAAAGTAATGGGAAAACGATTGTTCGTGGGCAAACTGCCCTACAGCTACCGTGACGGCGAACTGACCGAGCTTTTTTCGCAGGCCGGCACCGTCACCTTCGCGCAGGTCATCTCCGACCGTGACACCGGACGTTCCAAGGGCTTCGGCTTCGTGGAAATGTCCTCCGATGAAGAAGCGGCCAAAGCCATCGAAGTCTTCGATGGACACGCTATCAACGGTATGAACCTGGCCGTCAACGAGGCGCGGCCCAAAGAAGAGCGTCCCCGCTCCGGTGGCGGCGGCGGTTATGGCGGCGGTGGAGGCGGCGGCGCCCGTCGCTCCTACGGCGGCGGCGACGATTACGGCTCCGGCGGCGGCGGTTATGGCGGTGGCGGCGGCGGCTACGGCGGCGGTGGCGGCGGCGGTTATGATCGCGGCGGTCGTGGCGGCGGTGGCGGTCGCGGTGGTCGTGACGACCGGCGTTAGTTCGAGAAAAATTGCGCCGCGATAAATCGAGCGGTGCGCCGGACAAAGAGTTGGAAAACTCTTTGTCCGGCTTTTTTCGTTTTGTTAAGAGCTTTTTTCCTGATGAAATCCTCCTTTTCTCGTTTGTGGTGGCCCGCGCTGAGTTTGAATTTCGCGCTCCTGATTCCCGTTGCCGCGCAGGACGCGCCAGTGCCAGCCAAAGCCGAAACTCTGACCGAAGCGATTCGCAAAGGCGAACTCGCGGCGGTCAAAACCGCCATTGAAGCCGATCCGAAACAGGCTCTCTCCTCGCGCAATGGACAATCGCCGCTCTACTTAGCAATTCAGAGCGGCAAGGCCGACATCGTGGCCTATCTGCTTGAAAAAGGCGCCGATTCCAACGCCGAAATGTATGGCAACTCGCCTCTCACGATGGCGATGGGCGGCTACACCGAGAATTGGAAGCCCGTTGCGGAAGCGCTGCTGGCCAAAGGCGCCAAAATCAACGGCAGTGACACGGAGGGACAGACACCGCTGTTGCGGGCGATCAGCTCCGGCGGCGGAAGCGCGCAAAAGGACAAGGTTTCGTGGCTGCTTTCCAAAGGCGCCGACCTCAACGCGCGCACTCGCCAGGGGCGCAGCGCGCTGGAAACCGCGCTTTATGGCTCGAACGCCGAACTGGTCACGCTGCTGCTGGACAAAGCCGATGTCAAAAAAGCCGACGATGGTGGCAACACGCCGCTTTTTACTGCCGTGAGGCGCGGCAACGCCGAATATGTGCGAATGCTGCTCGATAAGGGCGCTGAACTCAACGCCCAGAACGCCAACGGCGACACCGTTTTGCACCTCGCGGCGCAAAATCCTGGCAGTTTATTGAAGGTTTTGCTCGATGCGGGCGCCAGAACCGAAGTCAAAAACCAGCGCGGCGATTTGCCGCTCCACATCGCCCTGCGCCGCCGCGACGATGGCGCGATGAATTTCAATCCCTATTACGGCGGCGATGGTTATGAAGGCCCTCGTCCCGCTTCGGGTGACGAAAGCGCCACGCCGCGCGGGACGATTATCGCGCCCCTCACCGACAAAAGCGATGTCAACGCCAAAGACCAGTTCGGGCTGTCGCCGCTCCTGCTGGCGATCCTGGCGCGCGACCAGGAATCGCGCGACATCATCATCGAACGCAAGCCCAAAATGGATTCGACCACGCAGCTTTTCGATGCCGTCGCGCAGGGCGATGTCGCGCAGTTGAGCGCGATTTTAAAGCAGAAGCCGTTTCTGGTTTATTTTCGCCTCGCCGACGGCACCACGCCGCTTCACGTCTCGGCGCTGTGGGGAACTCTGGGCGCGGCGCAAGTGCTGACCCAGAAAGGCGCCGACGTCAACGCCCGCGATGCGCGCGGCGAAACGCCGCTCCACGAAACCCTGACGCGGCCCATGGGCCTTTTCGCGCGCCGCGCCAAGAATATGATGGCGTTTTTGCTCGAAAAGGGCGCCAACGCGGGCGCGCTCGATTTCAACGATTCCGCGCCGCTCCATCGCGCCGCCCGCTCCGGCGACGCCGACCTGTTCAACGCGCTGCTGGCCAAAAATGTCAATCCCAACGCGCGCGATAGAAGCGGCCAGACCCCGCTTTTCGCGCTCATGACCAAAAACTCCGACCTCAAACTGGTTCAGGCGCTGCTCGACAAAGGCGCAAGCGTCAATGTGCGTCCGCAGGGTGGAGGCTCGCTGCTGTCGAGTGCCGTCATGACGCGCCGCAAGGAACTCGTGCAGCTTTTGCTCGACATTGGCGCCGATGTGAGCGCCAAAGACAGCCAGGGGCGCACCGCACTCGCGACGCTGCTTTATTCGGGCGGCGGCAACGACGCGGCGCCCATCGCGGCTCTTCTGCTGGCCAAGGGCGCCGATCCCAACGACAGAATTTATAGCGAATCGCTGCTTTACCGCGCCATTTCCAACGATGCCAAAGAGATCGTCAAACTGCTGCTCGACACCAAAAAAATCAATCTCGCCGGCAACCCTGAACGCCAGTCGCCATTGTTTCAGGCCGTCAATTATGGCCGCACGGAAATCGTGGGAATGCTGCTTGATGCGGGCGCCGATCCCAACGAAAAAGACGCGCAGGGCCGCTCGATTCTCAAAGCCGCGACCGCTCGCGGTTCCAAAGAGATGGGCGACTTATTGCGGGCGAAGGGCGCTAAAGACGAGTAATTGTGGGTAAATAACGCGAAGTGCAAGTTGTAAAACGCCCAAGAACATGGTGAACCAATTGGTGCCAACCGGAGGACACCATGAACTTGGACGAGATGATTATAGCGGTGTATTGCACCGTAGACGATGCCGTGAAACAGCTTTTGCCCCAACTGCCCCAAGGCCGCTTGCGCCAGAGCGGGCCACCCCCGCTCCTGAGCGAGAGCGAAGTGCTCACCATTGAGGTGATGGGCTTGTTTCTGGGTCATGCACAGGACACAGCCACCTTCGACCTGTTCAGGCGCCAGCACCATACCCTGTTTCCGGTTCTGCCGCAGGTGCATCGCACCACCTACACCCGCCAGAGCGCCAATTTGTGGCGCCTCAAGGAACAGGTGTGGCAACATCTGGTGAATCAATTGCCTCATCATGCCCATCTGCACTTTCTCGACAGCGTGCCTTTGCCGGTGTGCCGCTTTGCCCGCGCCTCCTTCTGCCGCCGCTTTAAGTGCCAAGAGGCTACAGGTCTTCAAGCCAGCTACGGCTTTGATCATGTCGCTCGCCAGACCTTCTACGGCTTCCGCTTGCACTTGCAGGTCTCCTTTCCAGGCGTTGTGCGGCGCTTGGTGATAACACCCGCTCATGTCGCCGATGTGGCCGCAACACCTGACCTGATGCAAGATGTGGAAGGCGTGGTCATTGGTGACCGCAACTACCACTCACCAGCCTTGCAAGAAGAACTTAAAACAGTGGCACCTCATGCTCGCTTACTCACCCCGCCCAAGAAGAAGACGTCCGCAGAGGACAAAAGGCGCAGCGCCCTCTTGAGCCGCTTGCGCTACCGCATCGAGACGGTCATTAGCCAGTGGTGCGGGCGCTTGCAACTCAAGGCGTGTCACGCCCGCGACACCTGGCACCTGAGCAGCCGACTACTGCGCGCCGTCCTGTGCCACACTTTGTATCTTCCTGGCGTATCAACACGGCTTCAAGCCTCTCCAGTTCGCCAAACTCCTCGACTAACTTGCACATCGCGTTAAATACGAAAAACTGCTTGCCAAAGTGTTGAGCGGCACGGCGGATAACAACATCGCCTTCGATGACTTGTGTTGGCTGCTGGAACGACGCGGATTTCAGGTGCGTATAAAAAGGGGGACACTTTAATTTCAAATATCCTTCTGTGCGGACGCTTTCGCTGCAACGCGAGCGCGCCCAGGCCAAAGGCTACCAGGTGAAGCAAAGCCGCGAAACTTTGCAGGAACTCGCCCAAAGCGAGACGAGCGAGGACGTATGAATCAACCCAAATATCAAATCGTGATCTGGTGGAGCGATGCGCCTGGCGATGGGGTTTTCATCGCTGCCGTTCCCGAATTGCCGCGCTGCATGGCGCACGGTCACACTCATCAGGAAGCCTTTGAAAACATTATGGAAGCGATGCAGGGCTATCTCGAAGTCGCTGAAGAAGACAGCGTTCCCGTCCCCCAGCCCCGCCGCGACTTCATTCCGATGCAGCATGGCTTCGATTGGGTAAATTTGGAACCGGCTCCCCAAATCCTGACTCTACAATTTCCCAAATCAGAAACCGCCACTAAAAAATCGACTTCGCGCGCCAAACGCGCTGCCAATAAATCTCATGTCCACGCCTGAAAATCAACCCAAAACTCTGTTTCAAAAATTGTGGGACGCCCACGTCGTCCACGAAGACGAAAATCGCGCCCTGCTTTACATCGACCTGCATCTGGTGCATGAAGTCACCTCGCCGCAAGCCTTCGAGGGCCTGCGCCTCACCAATCGCAAGGTGCGCCGCCCCGAACTCACGCTGGCGACGATGGATCACAACGTCCCCACCACCGACCGCTCCCTCCCGATTCTGGACGAAATCTCCGCCAAGCAAATGGCGACGCTGACGGAAAACTGCCGCGAGTTCGGCGTCGAGCTTTACGGATTGGGCGACATTCGTCAGGGCATCGTTCACGTCATCGGGCCGGAACAGGGCATCACCCAGCCTGGCATGACGATTGTGTGCGGCGATTCGCACACCGCGACGCACGGCGCGTTCGGCAGCCTGGCTTTTGGCATCGGCACGAGCGAAGTCGAGCACGTTCTGGCGACGCAGACCCTGCCGCAGACGCGCCCCAAAACGATGGAAATCCACGTCGAAGGCGACGGCCCGCTTCCCACCGGCGTGACGGCCAAAGACATCATCCTCGCCATCATCGGCAAAATCGGCACGGCGGGCGCGACGGGCTACGCCATCGAATATACCGGCGCCCCGATTCGCCATCTCTCAATGGAAGCGCGCATGACGATCTGCAACATGAGCATCGAAGCCGGTGCCCGCGCCGGCATGATCGCGCCCGACGACACAACTTTCAATTACATGGAAGGCCGCCGCTTCACGCCCAAGGGCGAAGAGTGGAATCAGGCCGTCGAAAGTTGGAAAACCCTTGTAACTGACGAAGGCGCTACTTACGACACGCGCATCATCCTGACGCAAGAGGAACTGGCGCCGATGGTTTCGTGGGGCACCAATCCTGGCCAAACGCTGGGCATCCATTCGGTCGTGCCCGCGCCGGAAGAATTCAGCGACGAAACAGACGCCAAAGCCTGCGCCCGCGCGCTCGAATACATGGGATTGGAGCCGCACACGCCGCTCGAAGGCTTGCCCTTGCAGCGCGTTTTCATCGGAAGCTGCACCAATGGCCGCATCGAAGATTTGCGTTTGGCCGCGCATCTCGCGCAGGGTCACAAAGTCTCGCCCGACGTTCACGCCATGATCGTTCCAGGTTCGGGACTGGTGAAAATTCAGGCCGAACAGGAAGGTCTGGATCGGGTGTTCAAGGAAGCCGGATTCGACTGGCGCGAAGCGGGCTGCTCGATGTGTCTGGGCATGAACCCCGACATTCTGCAGCCTGGCGAACGCTGCGCTTCGACCTCGAATCGCAACTTTGAAGGGCGTCAGGGCAAAGGCGGGCGCACGCATCTGGTGAGCGTGCCGATGGCCGTCGCCGCCGCGATTGAAGGGAAGCTGGTGGACGTGCGGCAATGGGATCGAGAGAAGTTCAGCAAGTAAAATGAGAAGCGCCCCGCGAATTTCGCGGGGCGCTTTTTGACTTTTTGAATTGTTTATAATTGATCGTATGAGTGATTTCCCTGAGGACAAGTCAGATAGATGCCCAGACGAGTATTTTGCTTGGGCCTTTGATGCACATTCGTTTGTTAACGGAATAAATGTAAAAAGTTCGTTACTGGTAAGATCAGGAAATCTACCTGATCTATTTGACGCATTAAAGAAAGGAGATAACTGGAGTGTTCCTGTGGATTATTTACTGATTACAGCGACCTACTACACCGGAGAAAGTGTGAGGATTCCAGAAAATGTTTACTTTCGTGAGGTAGAAGGGGGGAAAACATTAGTCGAACCGCTTCCTGAACACTGGTATATACCTGTAAATTTTGATTGGAGTGAAAATCAGGATATTATCGGAGAGATTCTACACGAACAAGAATTTTTTAAATCTAAAGGCTATCTCGATTACGATGGATTTGCACTTCTTTTTGAAGGGAAAAATTTTAGAGATTGGATAGTGGAAGAAGCGCAACGCCAAGGGCGACCCCATGAAGAACTTTTTGCAGAAATTTTTGAAGCAGGCGGCGATAAAAGTAACCCAGATTTTCTGCTCGAAGAATTTGACCCTCGTTTAGTTGAAGATGCCCGTAAAATGGTATCTTTTCCAATCGTGTGTGAAAGAGTAATCTGTAGATCATGGTCAGCATCACCTTGTCGTGCCCTCACTGCGGGGAATCGAGTCGGGTTCGCCGTCATGGCCGCACCCAGCAGGGCAGCGAGCGCTTGTATTGCACCGTGTGCCGTCGGGCCTTCACACCTTCTCCCAAGTCGCGCTCTTTGAGCCAGGAAAAGGCGGAGATGATCGGGCGGGCGCTGTTGGAGAAGACGCCCCTGATCGGCATCTGCCGCACGTTTAAGGTCTCGCCCAACACTGTGTATAAGCTGCTCAAAAAACGTAGAAGCCTTGCCTGCTTTAGACGAGACGCTTATGCCCCATAAGGGCCATGACGAGGTGATCCTTGATGAGTTGTGGAGCTTCGTGTGGGCCAAGCGCAATGCAGTGTGGATCTGGATCGTGCTGTCGCGGCGCAACTTGCAGGTGCTGGCCTTCTTTGTCGGCAGGCGTGACCTCCAGAGCGCCGAGATGGTGTGGAAGCAGGTGCCTCTGCCCTGGCGCGATGATCTGGTGTTCACCGATGGCTATCGCGTTTATCAGTCGCTTTTGCAAAAGGCGCCTCTTCAGCACGCTCGCTGCCTCAAGCGTGACCCTGAGACCTGGGGTGAGACTTCACCCGTCGAAGGCACCAACAACGCCTTGCGCCAGGGCGTGTCCTACCTCACTCGCAAATCTCTGGCGTTTGCGCGCTCGCTCCACTGGCTCCAGGCTCGACTCCACTGGTTCATCCATCACTGGAACCTCAGACAAGCCAAAAAATACGCCTAACACTCACTCGGAAAAGATACCCGTAAAATAGTTGAGGCTTCAATAGTCAGAAGGCAAGGGCAGGGCGAGTTTCGTCGGGCATTATTAAAGGCTTACGATGGCAGGTGTGCAATCACTGGCTTCGATGTAGAAGAAATATTAGAAGCCGCTCACATTATGCCCTACATGGGCAATTACACGAATCACGTTACGAACGGGATTTTACTAAGAGCCGACCTTCATACCCTTTTTGACTTAGGGTTGATTAGGATTCATCCAGAGACCAAACAAGTTTTTTTATCAAGTAAGTTGATGGACACGGCTTATGGGTTCTTAGATGGGACTTCGTTGACTCTCCCACGACATAAAGCCTTTCATCCAAGTGAGAAAGCTTTGGCTGAGCGCAAAAAAATTTTTGATTGAAGAAAGAGCCAGAACGCGCGTTCAGGCTCTCTTTCGCTTTCAAACTCCTAATCCCGCACTCCGACGCGCATTTCATCCGAGATAGCTCTGACTTCGGGTGCATACATCGCGTAGCCATTGGTCGGAAGCGCGTGAAAAGTGCCAGGCACTTCCGCCCGCACCCGATAGCGCAGCACGCGGCGGCCCTGCGGCAAACGATCAACGAAAAACGCCATTTTTTCATCGCGCAGTTCGACGTAGGAGTTCAAGCCGTCCTCGGTTTGATAGCCGCTTCTCACATCGACGGGTTCAAATCCGGCGGCTTTCATGTCCTCGAAGATGAGATATTCGTAATCGTTCTTGGCGTTGACCACGAGTTCGACTTCGATTAAATCGCCGGATTTCACGACTTCGCCGTCTTTGATTTCGGCGCGGGTGTATTCGGGTTTGGGTTCTTCTACCGGACGCGGAAACGGCAGCGCAATGGGGCGTCCCCCCGAAGGTTTCACGATCCTTGTTTTTTTGCTTTCCGCCGTTGTGCCCGCGCTTCGCGTCAATTTGAAGAATTTGCGACTCACTTCCATTTCATTCCCACTCGCTTGAATTGGTTCTTCGAGCGAAAAATACTCGGAATAGGCGCTCCAATACAAATTTCCGCGTCCGATTTTTTCAATCGACAGCGAATTGGCGCCGTTTTCGAGGAACAAATCGCCCGCGATGAAGCGATTGTCGAACCAGAGCGCGTTGTCCCGATTGACGCGGTAAGTGCGCGCCAATTTGCCATTCAGCGCGACTTTAAGCGTGTAATCCACATCCAATTCGCGATTTTGCCGCACGTATTGCGCGAGGGTGTAAACCACTTCGGCGGTTTCTTTGGTGGAGCGGAAATGGTTGCCGCGCGCTTGCAACGTGAGCCATTTGGTGAACATCGGCACCAAGCGGTGGTTTGGTTCGACCGTCAGGAAGGCGCGCAGCGCGAAGGCGACGGTTTCGACATCGTTGTTCCACCAGTTCCAATACTGCGGCGCCGTTTTGTAGCGCGCGGTGCCGTTTTGGGCGTCGATTTGAACCGTGTTTTCGAGATTGCGAATCAAAATTTGCGCTTTTTCGGACTGGCGCAGGTTTGATAACGTCATCGCCAGCAGCGATCTGGAATAAGCATTCAACCGTTCGCGCTGCTCGAACAAACGGCCTGCCGCGATAGTTTCCCAGTCCCCAACCGCGCGCCGCGCGCCGACTTTTTGCAAGTTCGCATCCTGCGAGAGCGCGTAAGCGATGTAAGTGAGCAAATGAATGTTGTCTTCATCCTTCATTTGCTCCCGCAGATATTTGGCGCCGCGATTCAAAACCTCTTCGCGCACCGTCACGCCGGCATTTTTGGCCTGAAAAAGCCCGTAAACCACATAAGCCGACATATATTCGTCGCTGTGCGCCGCGCCAGGAAACCAGCCCCAGCCGCCATCGGGGCGCTGCATCGAATAGAGCCGGTTCAAGCCTTCCTGAACCATTTTGCGGGTTTCGGCGGCATCGAAAAGTGGATTTTTGGCGCGGCCTTTGAACCACAATCGCGACGCCATTTCCGAAAAATCGCGCGAGTTCGGCTGGCCTTGCGGGAAGGTGTAGCCGGTGTTTTGGACGCGCTCGCCGACGTTTGGCGTCTTCGCTTCGGCTTCGTAGGCTTTGGCGCGGGCGCGCAGCGTTTCGAGATTGACGCCGCTTTCGCGCAGCGTCTTTTCGGTCAAAACGGCGGGCAAGAAGCGCGACAGGGTTTGCTCGACGCAGCCATAGGGATAATCGGCGAGATAGGGCAGGGCATCGAGCATCGTCGCCGCGAGGCTGGGATTGAGCTGCACGTTGAGCTGCGACGCGCCCAATTTGCGTTCTTTGGGAAAATTGAGGCTGATTTTGGTGCTGCCATCGCCCCGTAGAACTCCCGACTGCGCCGCAAAGCGCGGCGCGCCGTGAATCAGAACGGGGAAGGTCATTTTGACGGCGTCGGAATCGGTGGCGGTTTGGGCGCTGATCTGGATTTCGGTTTGGCCGTTCGTTGTGACTCCCAGTTGCCAGTCCAGGCGCTTTTCTTCGCCCGCCGCCAACTCAATGCTCAGGTTTTCTCGATTACGAACTTGACTTTCAAGCGCGTCATAAAGACCCGTTGGCGGCGTTAATCGCATTTCGTTTCCGTTTTTGAAATTGACCTGAACGGTTTGCTTCTTCTCGCTGTAATTGTGAACGTTCGCAGAGATCGTCACGCTGTCTTTCTCCACGAAAAAGCGCGGCGCCTGAAGCCTGACCAGCAAATCTTTTTTGGTCGCCACATCGCTTTCATCGCTGCCGACCTGCACGGTGTTCGTCAGTCCGCGCGCTGTCGCGTGCCACTGCGTCAGGGAATCGGGAAAGGTGACTTTGACCGTCGCATTTCCGCCCTCGGTCACGACGGCGGGCGACCAGTAGGCCGTTTCCGCGAAGTTAGAGCGGATTTGAACCGGCGCGGGCGCGGCGGGTGCGAAACCGGCTCTCGCACCGCCCGCTTGGGCTACCATCGCCCTTGGCGCGGACGGCGCCGGAAGCATGGCAGGCGGTGGGGCAGCCATCGTTGTCGCCGTATCGCTGCTCGACTCAAACGCTTCCATACGGCCTCGACTTCGACGCTTCAACCTATGCGGATAATAATCGAACCCGCCTGGCATCAACTGCAACTGCCCAAATTCGTCGGGCAGCTCGAAACTGTGCGTTTCGAAGTTTGGTTCCTTTTCGTCGCTTTCGGCGCGCGCTTCGCTGTTGCCGCTTCGGCTCGAATCGAGATTGACCGAATTGGCGCGGCGTTCGCCGTAGAAATACTGCCGAATGTCGGGCGTGAAATCTTTCTGAATGTAGAACAGCGAAGCATCAATGAGGGCGAGTGACACTTCGGCGCGCGCCGGTTTTCCGCTCCAGTCACGCGCGGAAACTTGAAACGTGCCGGTCTCGCCTGGTTTGTAGGTGGTTTTGTCGCCCTTGACTTCCAACTTCAAAAGCTGGCGCGTCGGCGGCACGAACACTTCGGTCTGCGCCTGAAAAACCTCGAAATCCTGAACCAAAGCCGCCGCGAGAAAGAAGTTGGGGACGTGTTTCTTCTCGATGGGAATCTCGATTTGACGGCTTTTGCCCTCGATTTGGAAGACATCGCGCCGCAAAATCTGGCCCGATGCTTCCTGTGTCAGCAGCACATTGGCGCCAGGCACATCGGCGATAATCGCGGCGCGCAGCGTTTCGCCCTCTTCGTAAGATTTTTTGTCGAGCAAAATCGTCACGCCGCGCAGTCGAATTGCGCTCATGTTTTCGCCCACGACCCAGATTTCGGTCTGGGCCTTGACCGCTTCGCCCCACGCGCTTTCGCCCACAAATTCAACGCGAAACTGCCCCGAATCCTTTGCTTCCCAGTTCCAGAAGGCGCGTCCGCTCGCATCGGTTGCCATCGGTTCTTCAAAAACTTTTTCTTCTGTGTTCCCAGGCAAGAGCCGGTAAACCACCATTTTGCCGCGTGCCGCGACGCTTTGCTCGTTGGCGTCCTGCGTTCGCAGTTCGATTGGCACGCGGTCGCCCGTTTGAAAATAACCGCGCTGCGCCTTCAAAAACGCGAAATACGGCTGGCGCGCGACCTTCACTTGTCCCTGCGCTTCAATGGTGCGCCGCGAGGCATCGGTCACTTCGGCCTCAATGGTATAGAGCGGGTTGGAATAGCGCGCCCACCAATTGTTTTCATCCGCGTTTTCGAGCGCTTTGGTCTGAAACGTAAGTTCCGCGAAACCCTGCGCGTCGGTCGTCACTTCGCCTTCTTTGACGATTTCGCCCGAACCTTCGCCGCCGATGTTGCGGCGCCCCGTCTCATAGTCTCCCACGCCCCAACTCGCGTAAAGCCAGTCGAAGGGGGTTGGAAAGCGATAACTTGCCCACCAGGTCGATTTGCGAACCGTGTATTTCACCTTCGCACCAGGAACCGGCGCGCCGAAATAATATTTCGCGTTGATGCGCGCCGCGACGGTTTCGCCTGGCCGTTTGGCCTCGGTGGGCGCGGAAATGGAAACTTCGAATTCGGGGCGTTTGTATTCTTCGACGCGAAACTGGGTTTGGCCGTTGATTTGGTTGTCGTCACTCGGAACCATCTGACCGTCCTCTGAGATCAGGGTGGTCATTTCTTCGTTGATTGGTTTGCCGTCGCTCAAAACGAGCGAAAAAACGCCGAGCGGCGCCGTGTCTGGAACTATGAATTCGCCGCTCGCACTGCCGAACTCGCCGGTTTTGAGTTTGGTTTCCCAAAATTTCTCGCCTTTGGGATTGTTGGCGCGCGCCGTCAAAGTGCGTCCCGCGAGCGGTTTCCAATCGCCGCCCGCGCCGCTCTGCGTCACCACAAAACGAAAATTGACCCGTTGTCCTGGCCGGTAAACGGGCCGGTCGGTCGTGCCCAGAACCCGCGTTTGCTCGCGCTCTTCGCCCCACCAGCCGCCGCCCCCCTGCCCCGTGAGCGCATAACGATTTCCCACCCACGCGAACGCCGAAACGCTGCTGCCATCATCGCCAGCGCGCTTTTTGTCGAAAAATCCGCCGTCGTTGGACTTGCCCTGAGAGACATCGACTTTGCGTGGATCGTAGTTCCAAACCTCTTTCAAAACGACATTGGCACCTTGAATCGCCGCACCGCTTTTGGCGTCGGCGACGTAAACGAAACTGCCGGTCTTGTCGCTTTTTTTGAGAAGCGCGAGATCAGAAATCAGCACCAACTGCGCGAACCGTTTGCCCCTGCTTTCGGCGATAACCGCGTAAGCCCCAATCCCCGAAAACGGCGCGCTGACCGTGCCCGATTGACCCCGATGGTCGCTTTTATCGCCGCTTTGATAATTCCAAACCGCGACGGGCGCGCCGAATCTGCGCCGCGCCTCGGCGATGGCGCCGAAGTTCTGGGTGAAGGATGCGAACTGGGTTTCGGGGTCGTTCAAACGAGATTTTTGGGTCAGAAAATCTTCCAGTTTGATTTTGTAGACCGCGAAACGAATTTCCCTGACGTTGCGCGTGGAAACCGTAAGTTTCGGCTGTTTCCCTGGCCGCGTCGGCTGCGCGAGATGAAACGAAACTTCTTTCGCCTCGATTTGCGAAAGCGCGGCACGCGCATCGGACACCAGTTTCGACTGGGGAAATCTTTGAATCAGTTCGCGGAAAGTCGCGGCGGCAATGACGAGGTCGTTTTGATTTTGCTGCTCCTGCGCGACCAGCAAAAGCGCCTGCGGTGCGAGAGGCGATTGGGGAAATTCGTTGACCACGCGGCGCCAACTCGCCATCGCTTCGCGCGAATCGAAGGGGTAAGGCCGCTTCACCGGCTTTCTGGTGGTTGCGTCGTATTTAAGCGCCCAGCCTTCCATGCGCTGGCGATAGGCGCGCAAAAACAAGCCCTCGGCGAGGAGCGAACGCGCGCTATCGGCTTTTACGGCACTTTGATCTAAAAGTCGAATTTCGGCGTAAAGCGTCAAAACTTTTTTGGGCAGCGACCAGCCGCGCGAATAAGTCGCTTTGGGGTCAATGATTTCATCGAACTTGGCGTCGCCGCGACTTTCGAGCGATTTTAACAATTCATCGAACTGGGTTTGGGGCAGTAACGCCGCTAAATCGAAGTTGAGGTCGTTTTCTTCGTCCCAACCGAGCGGATAAATCGGCGCGAAAAAGCGCGCGCGCTGCGCCAGATCGCGCTCTTTCTGCGCTTCGATTTTGGCGGTTTCGAGGTTTTCTAAAGCCGCAATCTGGTCTTCTGCGCCGAGATAAACCTGCTGCGCTTTTTGGTCGCTCTCGACTTCGGGATATTCGTCCTGACGCCAAATCTTGTCGCCCAATTTCCAGGCTTGTTTGGGCGCTTTGACATAAATCTGGCCCAGCAAATAATGAAAACGCGCCTTCCAACTCGCACCCTTGAGCGCGAAGTTGGCGGCATTGATGGCTTCATCCCACTTCTCCGTTTTGAAAAGCGACTGCACGATTTGATAATCGACTTTTTCGCTTTCGCGCACGGCTCCGGCGGCTTTGGCGCGGCGATACAATTCGAGCGCGCGGGCGTAGGATTTTTCGGCGAAGGCGCGGTCGGCCTGAGATTGCACATCGGTCTGAGCGTGGGCGAAGGCGCAGAGGAAAAACAGTGTTAGAAGGGCGAAGATACGTTTCATTTTGGGTTCTCAGATGCAAGTGTGCCCTTTCGACCCAAAATCAGAGGATTTTGTTCCCCGTCTGGAAGTATCACGCAAACTTGCACCGTTCACCCCCTCCCTAACCCTCCCCCGCAGGCGGGAGAGGGAACCATGCCTATCGCGTTTCCCGCAAATTGCACGAGAACCGGATGACCGGTTCCCACGCCCAGAGGGCACCCGCGCTTGCGGGGGAGGGTTAGGGAGGGGGCAACGTGAAACCTTGCGCCCCTCCGAGACGAACAAAAAAAGCGCGCCATTTCAAATGGCGCGCTTTTTACTTTCCTCTATCGTCCTGGCTGAATCTGAATGCCTGGCGGCAATCCACCCATCCCGCCCATGCCCTGTGGCGCGGGTTTGATTTTGGCGAGTTCGGCCTGGGCCGATTTCGCGTCTTTGAGCAAACTGAATTCGCCCGCGATCTGCTGGCGCATCGCGTCGCTGGGACTGGGGCCGCCAAACGGCGAGGGCGCGCTGGGCGAAGCATCGAGCGCTGTGGACGCTTCTTTGAGCTGCGCCAGCGCTTCTTTGGGCTTGCCGCCTTCGCGCAGAGCGCGGGCGTATTCGAGGCGAAGCGCCGCGTCGTCGCCCGCTTCCTTGACGGCTTTGGCGAGCGAGTCCTGCTGCTTTTGACGGTCGTTGCCATCGCGGAAAAGCTGCGCCATTTGATAGTGAATCGCCGCCGCTTCGGTGCCCTGCGCGCCGTTGAGAGCCTCTTGATAGCGTGCGATGGCACCCTGGCGCAGCGTTTTCTGGGCATCGCCCGACGCGCTTTGCAGTTCGGTGGACTGAATTTGAAAAGCCGTCAAAGCGGGGTCGTCAATTTGGGGCGCCTGGGCTTTTTTGAACTCTTCCTGGCGCTTTTGCCACGCGATGTTGTCGGCTTGGGTTTCGTAATCGGCCAATAATTTCGCCTTGTTTTTGGCGAAGTCTTTGGGCAGTTCGGTTTTGCGATTTTCGATGAAAAAGATGTATTGGCTGCCGCTCGCGTCCTTGAACGGCCCCACGAGATTGCCCGCCGTTTTGGAAAGCGCTTCGCCGATTTCGGGCGCGTAGTAAATTTCGGCGGGCATTTTCCAGCCGAAATCGCCGCCCTTGGCTTTGGTGGCGAGGTCGTCGCTCGATTTTTGCGCCGTCGCTTTGAAATTGGCGAGCGTGGGATTGGCTTTCAACGCCGCGAACAATTTCGCGGCGCGAGTTTGCGCGTCGAGATTGTTCTTTTCGGTCGCCGCTTTGTCGCTGTTCGCCGCCAACTGCGGGCGCAGCACGATTTGCCACAGTTTGAGTTTGGTCACCGAGCGTTTGTAATCGTCTTCGGTCGCTTTGTTTTCGGCTTTGACCTGTTTTTCCAGCTTTTCGACCAGAAGTTTGGCGCGAATGTCCTCGCGCGCTTCGCTCGTCACCTGGCCCTTGATTTTGTCCTTCGCGCCCTGCAGCGAGCCGTATTGCGCTTCGATCAGACGCCGAAACGCGGCTTCGCTTTGTCCCTGCTGCGGCTTGAGTTCTTCGCCGATGAGCCGGTCGATTTCGGCCTCGACTTCGGCATCCGAAACCGAAATTCCCGCATTTTGCGCCGCGACGACCGTCGCCGCGTTATCGGTGAGGCCCTGAAGCGCCTGCTGTTTGGAACTCAGGTAATTGGTCACGCCCGTCGGCTGGCCGAACTGCGCGTTGAACTGCTGCTGGCGCGCCAGAGTGTTTTCGAGCTGCAAATCGGAAATTTCCCGCGTTCCGACCGTAGCGACGGTTTCATTCGTCGCGCCAGGCGCGGCGCCCTGAGTCGGGCCGCCTCCCGACGGGTTGAGGCCGGAAATGATGAGTCCTCCGGCCATGACCAGGCCCGAAAGCAGAATGAAAGCTTTGAAAAGTTTCGACTGCACGGCGCCGGAACGGATGCCTTCAATCGAAAATGGCGACGGTTTTTCGTCTTTATAAACCTCGGAGCGAAGCGGCTCGGCGCCCTTGCGCGGCGTGGGAGTGCGGGTGTCTTTGACGGCCATAATTTAAGAGATTCCCTCTAAATGAGCGGTTTGGTTGATGTATTGAATCACGAGCGGCGGGCCTTCAAGTTTCCCGCCTGGGACGTTGGGCGCGTCGCCGGTGCGAATTTCTGTCAACGAAGCGTTGCCGATTTGGAGCCTTCGCGCGTTGGCGGGCGGCGCGCCCAGAAGCTGGCACAGTAAAACCCGAATCGAGCCGTTGTGCGCCACGATGACGACATTTTCCCCGTCGTGGCGCTCGACAATGCCCTGCCACACCGGTTGGAGCCGCTCCCACAGCATTCGATAGCTCTCGCCGTTTGGCGGCGCGACATTGTAAGGGTCGGCGACGCGCTGTTTCCACAAGTCGGCGTATTTTTCGAGAATATCGGCCTCGCCAAGGCCTTCCCATGCGCCGTAATTCACTTCGCAAAAGGCCGCGTCGCGCGTGGTTTGCAAACCGTGCTGCGCCGCGATGCCGTCGGCGGTTTTCCAGGCGCGCTGGAGAGTCGAAGCATAAACCGCGTCGATTTTCTCGCCCCTGAGTCGCTGGGCGATGGCTTCAGCCTGCGCCACACCGCGCGCGTTGAGTTCGAGATCGCGCATTCCGGCGAAGGTGCGAACCGCGCCGGAATTGCCCTCGACTTCGCCGTGACGCACTAAATAAATCGTTGTCATGTTTGATTCGGGTCTGGCTCGGCTTCCATCGCCTTCCACTTTTTGACGTAGCGGTCGCGGTCTTCATACGCAGTTTGATAATGCGCTGCCTCACTCAAGGCTCGCCAAAAATCGGCGGACACTGAGTTCAAATCGCCCAAGAGTTCTAAAACGTCCATCGCGCCCATGAAATGATTTTCGGTAAAGCGTTGGTTGAAAAGTTCGAGGCTGGCATTTTCCGATTCTTGAAGCGCGGCGGGCAACAAAGAAAGCGCCTTTTGCAAATCGTCTTTGACTTTTCGTTCTTGTTCCTCACGCGTTTGGGAACGATGGCGATCAACAGGTTCATCTATCTGGTCTGTTTCCACGATGCGAATAGTGACTTCATCGCCAGCCTTTAACTCCGAACCCTCTTTCAGCCACCGCACATGTTCTTCACCGGACAATCCACCAACCATCAAGTAAAGATGTTCTGGCCCAACGATGCCTGCGTCCAAAACGCCTTTATCGCCCACGCCCGCCGTGCATTTCTTTTCGCCGTTGACCCAAACTTCAAAAGCAATCATTTCGCACCTCGCAAGAAATTAAGCCAGCCCAACCGCCAACTCCGCATTTCGTTTCGCCCTGGCGCGAAAATCTTCCACCGTGTCGGGTGAAACCGCCCTCGCGTCGGAAATGAGATGGGGAAGCGTTGCCAGATCGGACGCGGAAGGCGAAGGCAGGAGCGGAGCGCCCAGAAGTTTAGCGAGCGAGGCGACTTTGGGGTCGTAATTGAACGCCACGACCGGCACGCCCGCCGACGCCGCGAAAATGAGCGCGTGCAGCCGCATCGCCAGCATCACCTCGAAACCGGCGCACATTCCCAGAATCTCGCGGGGATGGGCGCCGCGCGTGTCCAGAATCTCGCCCCCCGTCGTGAGTCCTTCCAGAACCGCGTGATCCGGCCCCGTTTGCATGGGCAGAAACTTCAAAGTCGCGCCCCGCGCATTGGCCGTCGCGCGCAGCGCCACGACGAGTCGCGCCAGGGCACCATCGTCGGCGCGCGGCCAGCTTCGCAGCGCCACGCCCCAGGTTTTGGGCTGTTTCGGCTGCGGCTCGAAAGCGAGATTCCACACCGGATCGGCGGTGATTTCAATTTCGCGCATCACGCCGATTTCTTTCAAGAGCGCGGCGGAATCGGGATCGCGCACCGTGACGATGTCGGCATTTTGAAACATCGCGCGCGCCAGTTTGCGCGACCTGGGCGCGTGGAGCGGCCCGACGCCCTGCGCGTAAACCATCGTCTTTTTGCCCATCATTCTGGCGAGGCGCAGCAGCGTGGTGTAATAGACCACGTTGCGGAAACTGGTCACGTCCTGCACAAGAGAGCCACCGCCGGAAAGAAAAACGTCGCAGTTTTGTATCGCGCTTAAAAGTTCGCGCGGATTCTGGCGCCCGATGGCCTCGCAGCCGTGCATTTCGCGCGTTTGGGTGGGGTTGCCCGATGTGGCGATGAACGTCGCGTCGCTTTGGAGGGCGCGCAAATCGGCGAGCATGGCGGCTAAAACCGCTTCGTCACCCGCGTTGTCGAAACCGAAATAGCCGTTGAGAAGGAATTTCACAATCGAGGGGATTTTAACGTGGAGGGCTTGGGGATGGTGGGCACTTGAGGAGTTTCCCGTCGCTTTGCTCCGGCCCTCACCCGCCGCTTCGCGGCACCCTCTCCCGCAAGCGGGAGAAGGAGAGACTGCCACTTTTAGGAATTCACTGCTTGGTTGTCGCCGCGCTCTTTCTCCTTCTCCCGCTTGCGGGAGAGGGTGCCGCGAAGCGGCGGGTGAGGGCCGGAGCAAAGCGACGGAAAGCGAAGCAGACAACCAAAAAACGCCGCCGCGACATTTCGCGGCGGCGTTTCTCATTTTCGATTACCGAGCGCCGCTGCTATACGACGAGCGCCTCGGCCCACTGGGGTTGCGCGGCCCGTTGCTCATCGGCGCGCGCGGGCGCCCACCGTTGCCGCGCCGGTTGCGCGGGTTCGGGCTGGAATGCGCGATGGCGTCGAATTTCCCTTCGTTTTTGGGCGAAAGCGGAAGCGGCAAACCGGTGGTTTTTTCGATGTCGCGCACGTCGCGGCCCTGATCCGGCGCGGCGAAGGAAATCGCGCGGCCCGTGAGTCCGGCGCGGCCCGTTCTGCCGATGCGGTGGACGTAATCGTCGGCGGAATCGGGCAAATCGTAGTTGATGACGACTTCAATCCCCGTCACGTCGATGCCGCGCGCCGCGATGTCGGTGGCCACCAGAACGCGATAACGGCCATCTTTGAAGCCATCCAGAGCTGCGCGGCGCTGCGGCAGCGTGCGGTCGGCGTGGATCTCGGCGGAGCGAATGTCCCAGCGCGAAATATCACGCGCCACTTTGCGGGCGCGTGACCTCGTGCGCGCGAACACCAAAATCGAGCCGGAGTATTCGTAGAGCAGCTTCGCCAGCAAATCGCTTTTCTGCTCCTGCGGCACGACGAACAGTTCCTGCGTGATGCCCTGCGCCGAAGTTCCTGGGCGCTCGATTTCGACCCGTTCGGGGTTTTTCATGAAATCTTTGGCCATTTGTGCGATGGCGTCGGGCATGGTCGCCGAAAAGAGCAGCGTTTGGCGTTCGGTCGGCACGCCGCGCAGAATCTGCTTGATTTGCGGCGCGAAACCCATGTCGAGCATCCGGTCGGCTTCGTCCAAAACCACGATGTCAACGGTTCGCAAATCGACGGCGCCGTTTTGCAGATGATCCATCAGGCGGCCAGGCGTGGCGACGATGATGTCGGGATTGGCGCGCAACTGTTGAAGCTGCGGGCGAAGCGGCGCGCCGCCAATCAAAACGGCGGTTTTGACGCGGAAACTGCGCCCTATATTGGCAATGGCTTCTTCGACTTGCAAAGCGAGTTCGCGTGTCGGCAGCAGAATGAGGGCGCGTCCGGCGTTCTTTTTGAGCGCGAGGCGATGCAGCATCGGCAGGCCGAAGGCGAGAGTTTTGCCGGTTCCGGTCTGGGCGATGCCGATGAGGTCTTTGCCTTCCACCACAATCGGGATGGTTTTGTGCTGGATGGGGGTTGGTGTGACGAAACCGAGGCTATCGAGCGCATCGAGAACCGGTTTGGCCAGGTTGAGTTCGTGAAACGAAGGGGAGGGAGCCGAAAGGGTTTCGGCGGGCAGGGCAGGGGCCTGCGCGACGGAGGAATCCGTCGTGGCTTGAACAATATTCATATTTGGTCTGCAAATTCGTTGTGACCCGACAGTTCCAATCATGGGCTAACGAAAGCGACCAAACCTGAAATTCGAGCCTGAGATTCCGCGAAAATTCGCCGTGTGACGTGCGAAATCGGAATGTGCGTGCCTATTATAACGCACCAAACGCCGCGACGTTGCCGCTCTTATCGCCGCCGCGCCAGATAAAGCAAAAACGCCCACAGACTCGAAAATTTGAAACTGGGATCGACGTATTTCTCGATGACGTAAAACGCGAAATAGTAAAAGCGGCAAAAACTCCAGATCGCCACGAAAAGCAGAAACGCGGTGCGAAGCGAGAAGTTTTCGCCCAGCAGCACGCCCGCCGCGACAAGGCCGGACAACAAAAAGAGCCAGCCTTTGAGGAAGATTAAACGCGCGGATTGGAGGTCGCCCATAGAAAACCAGCAAATTTAATCGCTGGCACTTTCACCAAAAAATGACCGATTTGCCGTTGAAATAAAGGGTCGCGCCGTTGTCGGTTTCGGGTTCGTAACCGAGGGAGATTTCTTTCCAGCCGTCGCCGTCTTCATCGGTGACGTGAAGCAACGCGGGACTGCCTTTGGTTTGCCACGCCACACGATAATCGCGGCCATCGAAGCGCGCGATGCCCATGATGATGCGGGTTCGCTTTCCCAACGGCCCGACACGGCTCACGAACACCATTTCGTCCACCAAATCGCCGTCGAGGTCGGCCTGTGCCGCGAAATCGAGTTGGTCGCCAGGCGGATTATTGCCGAAACGAAGGGCGGCATCGGCCAAGCGACGCCGCAACGGCTCCGTCAGGCGCGGCGGATGCGCTTTGAGGCTGCGCTTGCGGGCGAGGCGTTGCAAATGAAAATCGGCCAACTGCGCCCAGGTGAAGGTCGGCGCGCTGGAATCGCGCTGCCTTTTTTTCTTTCCGTAACGCTTTTTGAGCAGGCGCCACGAAGCCGCTGCTTCATCCCACGCGCCGCGCTGTTCGCGCAGGAGCGCCAGAGTCGACAGCGAATTCGGCCCGCCACTGCGCCGGAAGTCAATCAGCGCCTGCGCTTCATCGCGCGTAACGGCCTGAGCACTCGCGCCCAGAGGCACCGTTGAAAGGCAGAGCGCCGACACTACAAAAATTGGAAAAAGTTTCATTCGAGTTGTCACGCTTCCATATCTTCTGCCGGAAACCCCTTCGCCATCGCGGTTTTGAGCGGGCGAAAGCCGAATTTGCGGTAAATTGGCTGGTGCGCCGCTTCCGCCGTGAGCAAAACCGCGATTTCCGGCCCGAACTGTTCGAGCAAAGATGCCATCAAAGCGCGCCCAATGCCGAGCTTCTGGAAATCGGGATGGACGCACAAACCGTGAATGGTAGCGTCGAGAACGCCGTCGGAAAAGGCGTAAACGCCGCCCACGATGCACCCGTTCCAGAAGGCGATGCACGTCGCGTAGGAACGGCGAAATACGGTTTCGATGAGGTCGGGCGTCTGAATGCCGTTGAACGCGGCGGCGTAAACCTGCGCCAGACGCTCCCAGTCCACGTTTTCCAGATCGGTTTTGATTTCGAGCATGGTAGTAGCCACAGAGGACACAAAGAACACACAGAGCGACACAGAAGTTTTCTTTTCCATTTCTCTGTGCCCCTCTGTGTGTTCTTTGTGTCCTCTGTGGCTCTTTTGATAGGATAGATGAGATTTCCCCATTTTATCATGCAAACCACCGCATTTCTGGGCGTGGCGCACATCCACACCCCCAACTTCATCAAAACCATCAACAAGCGCTCCGACGTGACCTGCAAATACGTCTACGACCACGACGCGCAGCGCGCCGCGAGCAACGCCGCCGAACTGGGCGCGCAGGTCGCCGATCTGGACACCATTCTGGGCGATGCGAGCGTGACGAGCGTGATTGTCTGCTCGGAAACGCGCCATCATCTCGAACTGGTCGAGCGCGCGGCGGCGGCGAAAAAGCATCTTTTTGTCGAAAAACCGCTCGCCATCACCGGCGAGGAAGCGCAAAAAATGGCCGAGGCCGTTGAACGGGCGGGCGTGGTGTTCCAGACCGGTTTTTTCTCGCGCGGGACGGCGCATAATCGCTTCCTCAAGCAGGAAGTCGAGGCGGGGCATCTCGGTGTTATCACGCGGATGCGCTACACCAACTGCCATCAGGGCGCGCTGGCGGGCTGGTTCGATACGCAGTGGCGCTGGATCGCCGACAAAAACGAGGCGGGCGGCGGCGGTTTCGCCGATCTGGGCGCGCACGCGCTCGACATCGTTTTGTGGGTTCTGGGCGAGAAATGCGGCCCCGCCGTGAAATTCGCCGCGACGCTGGGCAACGCGACGGGGCGTTACGGCGATTTGAGCCAGATCGATGAATGGGGCGCCGGAATGGTCACTTTCGAAAGTGGCGCGGTGGCGATACTTGAAGCGGGCTGGGTCGATCCGAAGTATTCGGCGCCCATCGAAGTGCATGGCACTCAGGGCCAGATTCTGGTGCATAGCGGCAAAGTTTTCTACTTTTCGCAGCACGTCGAGGGCGCCGATGGCGGCGAGTGGACGCAGTTGCCGGAAGCTCTGCCGCACGCGTTCGAGTTGTTCTGGAACAAGCTGGAAGGTGGCGACGCGCCGCTCATTTCGGTGCGCGAGGCCGCCGAGGAAAGCCGCGTCATGCACGAATTGTATCGCGCGGCGGGGTGACGTTGACCGGTTCCCTCTCCGCTTGCGGGGAGGGAACCGATCAACACACTTTAACTGCAACTTTTAGCAAGTGCCTTGCTCATTTCGAGGTCAAAAGCACGCGGTCGCTGAGCGTCCAGCCGGTTCGAACATCATCGGGCGAGGCGACCAAGCGCGTCCAGATTTCGTAGGGGCCGAGCGGCGAATTCGCTTCGATTTGCAACGGCACGGCGGCGCGCCAGATTCCCTCTGAAGCACCCACAGGGACGATGAGCCGCCGCTTTTGCCGCGAAACCAGGACTTTTGCAGTATCGCCCGCGCCTTCCACCACGCTTTGTTGAGTTGAGGGAGGTATTGAGTCCCACAAGCCCCTTTGCGCGATTAAAACCTCGATAAAACGCGGTTTTTGAGCATTCGGAAGGCGGAAATCAACCTCGAAAGCCGCCAGACTCGCGGGTGAAAGCGCGGGGACATCATCTGTGCCGCGCCACAGCGCGGCGCGGCGAATCCGAGCGCGCAATAAACCGTTGGGGCCGCTCGTTGGATTTTCGATTCTTTCGCGCAACGGCGTGGCGGGCGGCGGCAGGGCGCGATTCGAGGCAACGCAGAGATTGCCGCTCGGCGTGAGCATCACGAGCGGAAAACGCGCGTCGGTGGCTTCATCCCACTGCGCCAGGACGACGGGGCCGCGCTTTTTGAGCTGCGCGACGTAAGACACCATTTTTCCCCCGTCGGCGAGATGCTTGAGACCTCGGCCCCAGGGCGTTTCGACATCGGGCGCCTCTCCCAGAACGTATTTCGCATACCAGAACGGCCACAGCGTATCGTCGAAAACGAACAGCGCGGCGACGGTTTGGGCCTCTCGATTCGCCAACTGCTGCGCGGCGCGCGCGCTTTCGAGGGCGCCGTCGCGCGGGCGAAACACCTCGCGCTGCGACGCTCCCGAAGCAAACAAAAACCACTGCGCGCCGATGGTGGCCAGCAGAAGCAGCGCGCCCAGTGTTCTCATCCGCCAGGGCCACAGCGAGTTCGAGGCGCCGCGCGCCAACTTTCGGCCCGCATTGTGGAGCCAACCGAAAAACTCGAACCAGCCCAGCGCCATCCACAACGCCATCACCAAATAGGCCGGAAAAAAGAAGTTCGACTGGTCGCCCACGTCGTAGTGAATCTCGATGCTGACGTTGACAAGAAAAATCAGCGCCAAAACCCATCCGACGCCCCGTTTGAAAGCGACACGAGCGCCAACGACTAAAAGCGGCGTCGCCCACAGATATTGAAACCCCAGCATTTGGCCGAGATGCGCGAGGTTTTCGAGCAAATCGGGCAGGGCGCGCGGCTGGAGCAATCCGCTATATTGCGCCGCCGTGAGATGATTTTTGAGCGCCGCGAAGCTCGCAGGATGGCCCCAGTCGAGCGGAAAATAAAAATAGCGGTCGAGATGCGCTACTGGCGGCGAGGGAAAAGCTGCGCTGCGGATCGGAAAATAAAGCGCGAAAATCGCTCCGCTTGCGAACAACGCGGCCAGGATTGTGATGCGGGCGGCGGACAGGTTTGGGGCTTTCCAGAGCGCCCAGACGCCCAGGATCGGCCACAAAAAGACTCCCGACAAATGAATGAAAGGCGACAGGCCAGCCAAAAATGCAAAGGAATAGAAATCGCGCCAGTCGTGGTTGTGCTTCCAGACGAGAGCGAAATAGAGAAGCGCGGCGCCTTCGAGCGCGGCGAGGGCGTAAACCTCGGCCAGAAGCGCCTGCGAGCCGACCCAGAAAAAGCCCGCGAAGAGCAGTCCTGCCCCTATCGCGGCGCCTTGGGCGCGTCGCGTCGCGGCTTTTTCGTCGAGGAGACGATGCGCCGTGAGGGCAATAACCGCCGCCGCCAGCGCGCCGCACAGGGCAGAAAGGAAGTTGTAGCGCGCCGCGACTTCGCCCCAGGGCAAAAACGCGAAAATGCGACCCACAAGGCACCAGATCGAGTAGCCGCTCGGATGCGCGATGCCAAGCGTATAGGAAGCCGCGATCAGTTCGCCGGTATCGCCGCCGCGCACCAGCGAAGGCGGCAGCAGGCAAAGGTAGAGCGCCAGCGACGCCCCAAAAACAAGCGCAAAAATCAGGGCGCGGGCGCGAGTTGCGGCGGGCAACGCGGCAAAAAGAAAAGAGCCGCGAAAAAAATCGCGGCCCTTCGCAACGGGCGCCGCAGAAAAAGCGGCCCAGGGAAGTGGCAGAAAGGGCATCGAAAGATCGAAGCGACGATGCGGGATCTATTGAGGAGGCGGGTCAGGATATTTCTCGCCGTTGTTGCCCCACATTCCTTTCATTCGAGTGCCAAACAGTGCCACCGCTCCAAGAACAACCAGAGCAAGCAAAGAAATCAGCAGCCCATACTCCACCAGCGTCTGACCTTCTTCTTCATAAAAAAATTGGGAAATCATCGTCGCACCTCCTCACAGGTTAAGTGGCAGCAATGGAAAAAGCGCTGCCCGATCTGAACGCCTTTTTAACATTGATTTTGCCATAATCCACGGTTGCTTGCGTGCAAACTTCAAACCGGCACTTTTTCTGATTCGGTGTCAAAAAGCAAAGACCGCCCCCAGTGAAAGGGGCGGTCTTTTGGTTGTAGCGTCCCTTTCTTACGTGGTGAGGGAGTTGGCGGCGCTGTTGAAGGTGTTCTTGATTTTGTTGCCGAGAATGGACAGAATCGCGATAACCACCAGAGCGATGAGCGAGATGAGAAGACCGTATTCGACCAGAGTCTGGCCCTCTTCTTCCTGAATAAAACGTTGGATCATGTGAGTTGCACCTCCTTGAAATGGCTCGTCGTGAGCGGAATGGAGCTTGTGCGGTCGCAGAATTTTCTTCGATAGCTCCCTTGGCTTCGCTTTTGAGGCTCCGCATTGGGGGCTGGCTGCTTCTCAACCGCGCCGTAGGTATGTAGCATGGTATTGGCCACCGAGACATTTTTTCAGGGTGTAGCGCGGTCTTTTTTGCGGCGAAACAAAACGGTCGAGCCGCCATGCACTTTAAGCTGCCACTGCGGGCTTTGTTGCAGGCGCCGCACCAGGCCAGGCTGGGTTTCGCGGTCGAGCAAAGCGTCGCTGAAACCGCGCCGCGCCAGTTCATGGGCGGCATCAGGCGGGCCGCTCGACAGGCGCAGATAATCTTCCCAGAAAGCGACCGGAAACAGTTCGATGCGCGGGTCGCACCAGGGTTTGATATCGGGGTGGGTCGCCCAGGTGAGGTAGGAGCCGCACACCATATCGGTGAAAACCAGGCCGCGCGGCGGGTTGCGGCGCAACCACTGCGCGGCGGCGACGGGCGTGGTGTTTTCGAGCAGTAAAGGCGGGTCGGCGGGAAAAAGCGAGGCGGGCGTTGGGGCGAAGCGCCGCGCAAATTCTCTGGGCCAGGGGAAATTTGGTTTGATGGCGGGGAAAAACGCGAGCGGGCAAAGCAGCAAAAACGCCAGCAGAACCGCATTGAAAAACCAGGCGGCGCGCGGCAGGGGGCGCTCCGGCGCTGGGGACGAAGCGAATTTTTGCGCGGCCAAAGACGCCAGAAGCGGCGTTGTCCACAGCGCGAACCAGATCATGGCGCGTTGGTCGCGCGCCGCCATGATGAAAAACAGGCCGAACGCCGCGATTTCGCCCCAATTTTCGTTTTTCGTTTTGGCGGCGCGCTGAGATATGGCCCACCAAAGGGTCACTCCTACCGCCGTGAGCCAAAACAGCGCGCTGTGCCATTCACCCAGTCCAGGCGATTTCCACTCTTGAATGAAGCGCTGCCCGATTTCGTTGTTGGAAAGCTGCGCCACATAAACATAAAGTTCCAGACCGCGCGGATTGAGCGCGACAGCCGCAAAACTGGCGAGGGCGACGGCCACACTCCAGCGCGCGCGCGGGTGGCGCGAGAGGGCATCGCCCAGCGCCAGCGCCGCCAGACCCAGAATCGAAACCGCGAACGCGCCGTGCGTGTTGGCCCAGATCGCTGTCAAAATCACCAGAAAAGCGGCCCATAGCGCGCGTTTGGAGCTATTTTGAGCGCGAAATTCGCCGACCGCGAAAATCCAGGCGCCGAAAAGAAGCACCGAAAAAGTTTGCGGGCGCAAATCGACGTTGTTGGAAAGAATCGCCAATCCCAACAAGGCGCTGAGGGCGCTCAGGCGCGCCGCCGGCAAACGCGCGGGCGCGCTGGGCAGCCGCAGCAGACGCCGAAACGTGGCGGCGACCACCAGACTCAGCGTCGCGCTCAAACAAAAGCCGCGCAACAGCGCCAGACCCGACAAACCGCCGACTTGAAGCGTCGCGAAAAGCCCCAGTTCGGCCAGCCAGCTTTGATAATAGTAGGGCGCATCAAGCGGCACGCCGTTCGACATCCCATTTTGGTGCGGAATGGCGCCGCGAGCGATGAATTCTCCGGCGCGCACGTGATACCAGAGGTCGTTGGGCGCCAGGGGCGAGCAGAGCGCGAAAATCAGGGCGCAGAGCGGCGCCATCACCAGCCACAACAGTTCCATGCGGCCCCAGAGCGGCACATCGGGAGCAGAAACCGGCTTTGCGGGGAGCGTCGACGGCGTTTCGGGCGTTGGAACGGTCATGGGTTGAAGTTTCGTCGGTGTGCAGACAACGCAAAAGCCCGCCAATTGCAGGCAATTGACGGGCTTTGGGTTGGCAAGTCCATGACTTTACGTGGAAAGGGAGTTGGCAGCGCTATTGAAAGTGTTGCTGATTTTGTTGCCGAGAATGGACAGAATCGCGATAACCACCAGAGCGATGAGCGAGATGAGAAGACCGTATTCGACCAGGGTCTGGCCCTCTTCTTCTTGAATAAAACGTTGGATCATGTGAATTGCACCTCCTGAAGTGGAGGGCGAGACTTGAGTTGCAGCGTCTCGCTCTCATTGTCCCACAGGAAGCAACAGTTTTGCCAAAGCGCAGAAACAATGAAAAAAGCCCGCCAATCGCGAGCAATTGACGGGCTTTTGCGTGGCGTCCCTTTCTTACGTGGTGAGGGAGTTGGCGGCGCTGTTGAAGGTGTTCTTGATTTTGTTGCCGAGAATGGACAGAATCGCGATAACCACCAGAGCGATGAGCGAGATGAGAAGACCGTATTCGACCAGTGTCTGGCCCTCTTCTTCTTGAATAAAACGTTGGATCATGTGAATTTACTCCCTTGAAATTTTAGAGCGAAACTTGTTGATATGGCGTCTCGCTCCCGTGGCTTAATGAAGCAACGATTCTGCCACCTAAAAAGGACGCAACAATTTTTTTGAAATTGGGTTAAGCTGCCCTGGCTGCTTGTCAAACCCGTTGTGAAAGGCGCAAAGAGAACAAAAATGGCTGTTTTAGAAAGAGATGTCGTGATAAGTCCGCTTGCGGGCGAGCAAAAAAGCGTCGGGCTGATTTCGCTCGGCTGTTCCAAAAATTTGGTCGATTCTGAAGTGATGCTGGGCCTGTTGCAGGGCGCGGGTTACAAAATCACCAGCGAAATTGACGACGCCGACGCGATTATCGTCAACACCTGCGGTTTTCTGGGCGCCGCCGTCGAGGAAAGCCTGCAAACGCTGTCCGAGGTCGCCGCGCGCAAAAAAACCGGCAAATGCCGCGCGGTGGTGGCGACGGGCTGTCTGCCGCAGCGCGACGCGCAGCTCATCAAAATGCGCGTGCCCGAAGTCGATGCGATTTTAGGTTCGGCGGATTTCGGTGCCATCGTCGAAGCCGTTGACGGCGCACTCAAACCCAAACCGCGCGGTTTCGTGGCGCCGAGCGGCGGGGGCGGCCTGATTCAACTCGCCGTCACGCCCACCAAAGCGCACACCTACGTTTACGATCACACCACGCCGCGTCTGCGCGCCACGCCGCCTTGGACGGCCTATCTCAAAATCGCCGAGGGCTGCGACCACAGCTGCTCGTTTTGCATCATTCCGCAACTGCGCGGCCCGTTCCGAAGCCGCCCCATCGAATCCATCGCCCAGGAAGCGCGCCAACTGGCCGCATCGGGCGCGCACGAAATCGTTTTAGTCGCGCAGGATTCGACGCGCTACGGCTTCGATCTCTACGGCAAAATGTCGCTTGGCGCGCTCTTGAATGAACTCTCCAAAATCGAGGAATTGAAATGGATTCGTGTTTTATACGCTTATCCCTCGCAGGTCAACGACGAGTTCATCGAAGCACTCTGCACCGCGCCGCGCGTGGCGCGCTATCTCGATATTCCGCTCCAACACGCCGCGCGCGAAGTTCTGGCGCGCATGCGGCGCGGTGGAAACTCGGAATCTTACGCCAAACTGCTCGACCGTTTTCGCGCTCTGGCGCCGGAAATCGGCATTCGCACCTCTTTCATCGTCGGCTTCCCTGGCGAGCGCGACGAACATTTCAAAGAACTCTGCGACTTCGTGAAAGCCCAAAAATTCGACCGCATCGGCGTTTTCCAGTTCTCCGACGAAAATTCGGCGCTCTCTTTCGGTTTGGACGCCAAAGTCGAGGCCGAAGTCATCGAGCAGCGTTATCACGCGCTCAATCTGCTGCAACAGAAAGTTTCGCTGCAAAAAAACCGCGGTTTCATCGGCAAGACCATCGACGTTCTGCTTGAAAGCGAGGAAGCGGGCGGCATGGTCGGACGCGGCGAGCGCGACGCGCCCGATGTGGACGGCAACGTGTTCGTCAAAATGAGTCCGCGCGAACGCCGCCATCATCAAGCGGGCGAGTTCGTGCGCGTGCGCGTTTCGGGCTGCACCGAATATGATTTGAGCGGGAAATTAGCCTGACAAAATGAAGAAAGCTATCAATTTAGACAAGTTTCAAGACGCGTTCTTTGCGGGTGTTGTCGCGCGTTGCGTGGAGGAATGTATCAACCATTATCAAGAGCGTTTGGTTGCTATTTACGTTTCGGGCAGCGTTCAGCGTCAAGAGGCTGTGCGCGGGGTTTCGGATATTGACCTTTACATTTTTGTCGAGAATCCGAATGAATCCGACCGCGATTGGGTCAAAGATCAAATTAACGACCAACTGGAAGCAGAATTCCCTGACCTTGCCTGGTGGAAAATTTCTCATCCAATTGACATATCCAGAGCGCCGCACAACACAATCGCAACCGATACCGAAAAACAACAGATGGCAAATAGAAGCCTTGCTTACGACCTTCTTTGTGATTCGACGCTTGTTTTTGGTGAGGATGTTACGAAAGGGCTAACCTTACCGCCTCCTGATAGATCTTTGGCACGTTGGGGAATAGCCCTCGATCCATTGATTTTAGCTTGTTACGCAGCAGGACTCGAACCCACGAACCGCAGTGACTTCGATCTTCCCAACGATCCATCCTTGAAACTTCGTAAATTAGCACGTTTGGCTGTTATAGGCGGCGCGTATTTGATGATGTCTCAAGGCAAATACAAATCTGGGAAAGGTGCCGACATATTTCCTTTTCTCATCGCTACCCAGCCAGAATGGGCGGATTTCTTGAAACATACGCAAAGCATTTACATTACTCCTATCAGCACAACAGCGACAGAGGTTCGTGAATACGCGATAAAGTTGGTCTCCTGGTTGGAATGGGTTCAAGAACAGGTGGATTGAAAGCTCGATCTCAATCAATTCCCCGCGAAGCTGGTTCTTTCTTGCAGCCCTCAACCTGCCGACCGGCGCGGCAGATTTTGCTGGCAACTCCCTCGAAAGGCGGGTCAGGGCCATCGTCCGCATCTTATAATTTTCTTTAGAGGAGCCAAAATGAGCACCAGAGAATTGATCGAAGCCGAGATTGAAGCCATGAACGAAACCCAACTCAACGAGCTTTATCCTATTGTCAAACAGTTCGCCGAGGCGAAGAAAGGGGAGCCGCAAAGTTTCATGGCGAAACTCAGGAGCATCCCAAAGATCGACGCGCCCGAAGATTTCGCCACCAACCTCGACCTCTACATGAGCGGAGAAAAGCGTGTCCCGTAAAATCTTCATGGACACGCTTTTCCTCGTGGCTTTCCTCAACAACGAGACCTCTACCACGCCAAAGCCGTTGAACTCACCGATATTTTCGAGAATCAGCCGTTAAACACCACCGAAGTGGTTTTGCTCGAGGCCGGCAATGCGCTAAGTCGCAACGGCAAGGCTTCCGCCGTCCAAATGATCGAAACGCTCACCCATTCGCCCGAAGTCGAAATCGTGCGCCTCACACCCGAACTTTGGGAGCAGTCGTTTCAGCTTTACCGCACCTATCTCGACAAACAGTGGAGCTTAGTCGATTGCATCTCGTTCACTGTGATGCGTCAAAGGGGCATGGCATCCGCCCTAACTTTCGATTCACATTTCGCCCAAGCCGGTTTCACGGCGTTGATGAGAGGGTGAAGTGCAATTGGTGTGAAAATTCACCGCAAAGGCGCAAAGAAATTTAACCTTCTTTGCGCCTTTGCGGTTTGATTTGTCCGAGACATTCTTTTGACGAAACTGAAGGCCCATGTCACCTTCACGCCGCGCGTTCGTCGCCATTTTTGTTGTGGTCGCCGTGGGCGCCGTGCTTTCACTGCGGCCACGCGCCGCAAAAGCCCCGTCCCAGACTTCCCTCGCGGCTTTCGCGCCCGAAATCGTGAGCGCGCCGCGCACGCCGTTCGAGCCGAAATGGGCGCGCGCCAGTCTCAAAAACGCGCAGTTTTCGCCGGACTGGACGTTGATGGCGCAGACTGGCGGCGCCGACGCGACGCTGCTGCGCGTTTCCGATGGAAGCGTCGCGCGCCGCCTTGGGAGCGTTTTCGATGCGACGCGCACTTTCGATTTGCCGCCGCAAACCGTAGCCAGCGTCTGGTCGCGCGATGGAAAAAGGTTCGCTTCCTGGGGCTACTTTTTGCCGCGCGGTGGTTTTACGCCTGGAAAATCTCCCGAAAAATACACGGTTTGGGCCGCGCTGTGGAACGTGGGCACCGCAGAAGTGATGTGGCGAGTCGAAGAAGTCGTGCGCGTCACGTCGTCGGGTCGACCGACGGGCACTATTCAAATCGTGAGCGAGCGCGAAGCCTCGTTGCAAATCAATGCGGGGTTCAATACTCAAATCTGGCGCGTGCAAGATGGAAAAATTACAGCAAGGCGCGCGATGCCGAGCAAAAACGCGCCGCAAACTTCGCCCGATGGCCGCTATTTATGGACGCGCCATCGCAACGATTTGCAGATTCGACCCGTTTCCCAGCCTCGCGCCGCGCCCGTCGGCGTGGCGGGCTACGACATCAAAGGCTGGTCGCCCGACGGCGAATCGTTCGCGCTGCAAAGCTTTCGGAGCGGTGTTTACCGCGCTCGCGACGGCAAAATGCTGTGGAGAATCAACAGCGAACAATACGGCCCCAATCCGTTTCTGGGTTTTTCGCGCGACGGTAAATGGGCGCTGACGCGCGAGAAAAACGGCGCGAAAATCGTTCACCTCCTGCGCGCGGCGCAAAGCGGCCAGATTTTGCGTCGTTTCAATTGGGAAAGCGATCCTTACGCGGCCATTCCTGGATTTTCGCCCGATGGCCGCACTTTCGCTCTGCCCTGGCGCGGCGGACTGCGCTTTTATGCTCTGCCAGGCGGCCAACTCCAGCGCGAAATCGAATCGTTTGATTATGGCGCCGAAAGCCTCGCGTTTTCGCCGGATGGCAAGACCCTCGCGACCGGCGACTTCGGCTCCGGCGAAGTGATTTTATGGAACTGGCGCGGCGGCAAAGTCGGCGCGCGTCTGGACAAGTCGAACAACGGCCTCAGCACGCTCGCCTGGTCGCGCGACGGCCAGTTTCTGGCGACGGGCAACAACGGCAGTTGCGGCGAGGACACGATTCGCATCTGGCGTGTTGCCGACCGCAAAATCGTGAGCGAAACGCCGAGCGGCTACAACAGTTACGGCATCACGGCGCTGCAATGGTCGCCCGACGGCGCGCTTCTGGCGGTTGCGGGCGGGCGCGGGCCGGCGCAAATTCTGGATGCAACGGGAAAGCGCGTCGCGGTCTTGGACGGCGAAGTGACCAAAAGCGGCTGGCCGCGCTACGTTGGCGGCGATGAAAAACGAAACGATTTGGCTCTGATTTGGTCGAGCGACGCGCGTTCTCTGCTGGTTGGCGGCAGCGACGGCGTTTCGATCTGGAACCGCGACGGCACGCTTACACGTCGCCTTTCTTCGGTGCGCGATGTGTTTTCCCTGGCGCGCTGTCCGAGCGGGCAACGCCTGGTTTTGGGCACGACCAAGGGCGAAATCGTGGTTTTGCGCGCCGCCGACGAACAGGTTCTGTGGCGCAGGAATCTGGGCCTGAATTGGAACGGCCAGAGCGCCTCGATTAACGTGGCATTTTTGCCTTCGGATCGAGTTGTGTCGTGGGGCGACGGCGCGCTGGGGCACGGCGCGCTGCGAGTTTGGAACGCGAAAGAAGGCGCTGTGACTCAAACTCTCGCGGTGCCTCTGGGGGTTCGAACGGTGACGACCTCGCGCGACGGGCGCCTCATTGGAACGGTCGGAAGCGGCGGCGTCACGGTTTGGGAAGTTGGTGAAAATTGAACCGCATTGGCGCAAAGACGCAAAGAGTTTTTGAATTTCTTTGCGTCTTGGCGCCAATGAGGTTCAATTGTTGAAGGCACGTTAGTTGCGTCTCCGCGCTTCGTTATGGCAACCCCAATTAAAGGCCCGCGACCGCACGTGGTTATCGTCGGCGGCGGATTCGGCGGACTCTACGCGGCCCAATCTCTGGCGCGTCACCCCGTCGATATTACCGTCATTGACAAAGAAAATTATCATCTTTTCCAGCCGCTTTTGTATCAGGTTGCGACGGCGGCGCTGTCGGCGGGCGATATCGCGTCGCCGATTCGCTCCATTCTGCGCCGCCACAAAAACGTGCGCGTCATCATGGGCGAGGCCACCAGCATCGACATGGACGGCAAGCGCGTCATTCTCGATGAAGGCGACTTTCATTTCGATTATTTGATTGTGGCGACGGGCGCGACGGGCACTTATTTCGGCCACGACGAATGGGCGCAGTTCGCGCCAGGTCTCAAAACCATCGAAGACGCGCTCGATATTCGGCGCCGCCTGTTTTGCGCCTACGAAAGCGCCGAGCGGCTGCCCACCGGCTCCAAAGAACGCGACGCTTATCTTTCTTTCGTCATCATCGGCGGCGGGCCGACGGGCGTCGAAATGGCGGGTGCCATCCGCGAAATCGCCTCGCAAACTCTCAAAGGCGATTTTCGCTCCATCGACCCCACCGGCTCGAAAGTGATTCTGCTCCAGAGCGGCGACCGCATTTTGCCCGAATACCCCGACGATTTGAGCGACGCGGGCCGCAAAATGTTGGAGCGCACCGGAGTCGAAGTGCGAACCGGAAATCGCGTCACCAACATCACCGCCGAGGGCGTTTACGTCGGCGACCATTTCATTCCCGCCAAGACCGTGATCTGGGGTGCGGGCGTTCTGGCTTCGCCGCTTGGCAAAACGCTGGGCGTGCCGCTCGATAAAGGCGGGCGCGTGATCGTCAACCCCGATTTGTCGATTCCTGAACACCAAAACGTTTTCGTCATCGGCGATCTGGCCAACTCGACCCCGCCTGGCAAAGATCCGTTGCCTGGCATCGCGCCGACGGCGATTCAAATGGGCGTCCACGCCGCCAGAAACATCGGCGCGCTCGTCGCGGGCGAACCAACCACCGAGTTCATCTATCACGACCGAGGCCAACTCGCCACCATTGGCCGCAACTCCGCCGTAGGGATTGCTAAAGGCGTCAAAGTCAAGGGTTTCATCGCCTGGCTGATGTGGCTTTTCATTCACATTTACTTTCTCATCGGCTTTGAAAATCGCGCGCTGGTGTTGCTCAACTGGGCGTATTCGTATATGTCGTTCTCGCGCAGTTCGAGATTGATTACCGGTTCGTCGAGAAAAGCGAAAACGGCTTGAATGCGTGCGTTAAAATACTCTCGTTCGCATTGGGCCAAACGGAGGTTAAGCTATGTCTCTTAAAGAATATGTCGCTCACGAAGTCGAAACACTTGGGGAAAAGGAACTTCAGGCCGTTGCCGAATATCTTTCTTTTCTCAAATTTCGCGCGCGCACATCATTAGATGAAACTCGCCTATCATTGCTTTACAGCGAATTTGAGCAGGAAGACCGAGAGTTAGCCGAATCTGGCATCGAAAATTACGCTCATGGTCTGGAGCAAGAGGATGCCCAATGACCGTCAGACGCGGCGAGGTTTGGTATGCCGATCTCAATCCGGTGCAAGGCAGCGAACAAGCGGGCGTTCGTCCCGTGCTCATCTTTCAAAATGACCGGATAAACAAAGCCACAACCACGACGCTGGTGATTCCCTTCACGACCAATTTACGACGCGCGGCGTTGCCATCGTGCGTTCAGGTTGCCAGAGGCGAAGGCGGATTGACGGCTGAATCGGTTTTGTTGTGTCACCAATTGCGCGTTTTGGACGAAACGCGACTCACCACCAAACTGGGCAAGGTCGGCGAACAAACATTGGCTGAAGTGGAAACCTGTGTCCTCTACACCCTGGGCATCGGCTCGATTTGAACCCGTTGAACCCCAGCCATCGTTTACAGCCACTTGCGCCAGCGAAAATAGATTCCCAGCGCCCCAATCGAACCGATCATCGCACTTATCGAAATCCAGAAGCCGTGTTCGGCGGGCAAATCGCCGAAATTCATGCCGTAAACGCCCGCAATCAGCGTCGGGACGAGCAAAATAATCGAATAGGCCGCGAAACGCTTCATCACCGCGTTCATGCGGTTCGATTCGATGGCCAGATACGCATCGAGCGCGCCGCCCAGAATTTCGCGGTAGGTGTCGATGTTTTCCACAATGCGCGAGGCGTGATCGTATAAATCCTGAAACGCCGCGAAGTTGTGCCCGCCTTCCTGCGCGTCGCGGCGCAAAAGCACGTTGACGACATCGCGCGTCGGAACCGCGAGGTGGCGGATTTCCAAAAGCGCGCGCTTGAGAACGAAAATTTCGCCCGACATCGAGCCGGTTTCGGCTTCGAGAGTCGCCGAATTGTAAAGCCTGTCCTCGAAATCGTCGATTTTTTCGTCCATCGAGTCCAAAACCGGAAAATAGCCGTCCAAAACCGAGTCCATCAGTTCGTAGAGCAGTTGCGGCGGGCCGTTTCGCATCCAATCCGGCTTTTTCACCCAGCGTTTGGCGAGGTCTTCGAACTGCGGCACCGGCTGGGGGTGAATCGTCAAAATCCAGTCGGGGCCAAGCAGACAGTCGATTTCCTGCTCCCGCACATCCAGACGCTCGTCCTCATCCAGTTCAAGGGTGATGGCGTGGAAAATCAGATAAAGATAAGCGTCGTAGTCATGGAGTTTGGGACGGCCCTCGTGGGAGCGAATGTCCTCCAGAATTTGCGGGTCGAGCTGGAAACGCCGCGCCAGAGCCTCGATTTCGCTCGCCGAGGGAGCCGACACGTCGATCCACAAAAACGAATCGACCTTGCACAATGGCGAAGTCGCGTTGGCGTCGGAATGCAGCGCGCAGTCGAAGAGGGTTTTTTCGTCTAAAGAAGTCAACTGGTTTTGCGCGACGCGATAGAGAAAGGCACGAAACATTGGCTCCTATTTTGCGTCATTAGCCCGCACTTCGCACTCGACGCCAATTTCCGGCGCGGGGGCTTGTGAAAAAATGCACGAAGTTGTAAATTGTGCGTAACATTGGATGTTCGGAGAAAAAATTATGGCGACTCTTCAATTGCAGGGCGATTTAGCGACGGCTTTCGACAAAATTCATCAAATCGGCGACGGTTTTAGCGGCCACATCACCATGGAGCGCGGCGCTGCGCTACAGGTGCCTTTGCCGGAAAAATACGTTCGCATGACGCCCGATGAAATCGCGGCGGGCATTACGCAGGCGCGCGCGATTCTGGGCGAGCGTCTGGTGGTTCTGGGCCATCATTATCAGCGCGAAGAAGTGATTCGCTGGGCCGATTTTCGCGGCGACAGCTTCAAACTCTGCAAAGACGCGGCGGCGCGGCCCGAAGCCGAATTTCTCATCTTTTGCGGCGTGCATTTCATGGCTGAAAGCGCCGATATTTTGTCGGCGCCGCATCAAAAAGTGATTCTGCCCGACCTTCACGCCGGCTGCTCGATGGCCGATATGGCCGACATCGATCAGGTCGAGGAAGCGTGGGAATCGCTTTTGGAAGCGTGCGCGGGGCAGAAAATCATTCCCATCACCTACATGAACAGCGCGGCCAATTTGAAAGCGTTCGTGGGACGCAACGGCGGCGCGGTCTGCACTTCGAGCAACGCCAAAAAAATCATGGACTGGGCGCTCACGCCCGTCGAGCAGGGCGGCGCGGGCGGCGAAAAGCTGTTGTTTTTCCCCGATCAGCATCTGGGGCGCAACACGGCGGTGCTGGAAATGGGATTTTCGCTCGAACAGTGCGCGGTGTGGGATCCGCATCAGGACATGGGCGGGCAAAGCGAAGAAACCTTGAGGAGCGCGCCGATTCTGCTCTGGAAAGGGCATTGTTCGGTTCACGGCACCTTTATGCCGATTCACATCGACAATATGCGCCGCCAGCACCCAGGCGTTCACGTCGTGGTGCATCCCGAATGCACCTATGAAGTCGTGGTGAAGGCCGACAGCTACGGCTCGACCGAGAAAATCCGCCAGATTATCGCGGCGGGAAAGCCTGGCGATGTTTTCGCGGTGGGAACCGAAATCAACCTCGTTTCGAGATTGGCGCTGGAGTATCCCGACCGCACGGTTTTGAGCCTCAATCCCAATGTCTGCGTGTGTTCGACGATGTATCGCGTGGACGGGCCGCATCTGCTGTGGGTGATGGAGAATTTGATCGCGGGGCGCGTGGTCAATCAAATCATCGTGCCGGAGCCAACCGCGAGCGAGGCGAAACTGGCGTTGGATCGAATGCTGCAAATCGGCTGAAAACCGTTCAAAAAGCGTTCAAGAACTGTTCAGCAAAAGTGGGAATCCGCGACAACCGTCGCGGATTCTTTTTTTGTTGATGACTTGTGAAAATGAGGCGAGAGCGGAACGCGCGCGGTTTTGCGGGCGTCTGCGGCCTTGTTAAGAAACGAAAGTCGCCGTTTTTCGCGGCGATATTTTCATTTCCAGCCCCATTTTTAGGTCGTCTATGAAGCCCGAAAGCCGCCACGCTCTGATGGAACTCACCTCGTATGGAATGGAAGAACTTTCCAGCGAGCAAGCCGCTCATTTGTTGAAGCGCGTCCAAGAATGTCCCGAATGCACCGGTCACTGGGTTTTGTTTCAGAAGACTTGCACGGTGCTTTCCCAAAGCGGCGAAACCGAGATTTCCGTCGAACGCTCGCAGCAAATGTGGCTGGCGTGCGTCGAACACGTTCATAAGAAAGCGCCCGCGTTGGATGGGCAAAGCGAGGTGGTGCCCATCTCCTCTCGCTCCGATGCCTCGCAGCCAGAGGGCGACCGGCAAACCCCATCCGCCCCTCCCCGTTGGCTCGATGTCTTAAGAAACCTCTTCGCGCCGCGTCTGGGCTATGCTCTGGCTGGCGCCGCCGCTCTCGCGCTGGGCGCCGCGTATCTGGCGCCAACGCCCCAGAGCGCCGCGCCGCGCGTGGTGCAAACCCAGAATCTGCCGCCCATGAATCTGGTTTCCTTCGCCACCCCGCCGCGCGCCACGACGGGAATGATCGACTATCATTCCGCGATGGGTTTCGAGCCGTTTTCCAACCACGTTGCCCCTACGCTGGTTTCTACCACCGCGACGCGACCTTAAGCCGTTTCCGTTTCCGCTCCGATGACTCCAGCCCCCAAACCTTTGCAAACCGGCCTTTTCGTGGCCTCGACCATTATGCTGTGCGCCGCCGGTGCCATCTGGGTCGGTAAAAGCCGCGAGAGCGCCCAAATCGCCGCTCAGGAAGCCCTCGAAGCTCAGAATCTGCGTCACGCTTCGGAATTGCTTCGCAAAAGCTATCGCGCCGACAACGAACTTTCTTACTCGGCCCTGTCGCGCACCGTCGCATTTATGGGCGGCAAAAACATCGAATCGGTAGCCCGCGTCACGCACGCGCCGCGCCATCTCCGCATCGAAATCGTTTCCGGCGCCGCCAAGGGCACGCAAAGCGGCTATTCGCAGCGCTGGTTCTGGCGCCAGAGCGCGGACGGCGCAATGGAGCCGTATGCCGAAGTCAAGCACGACGCCAATCAAATGGCGGCGCGTCGTTTCGCGCTTCTGGTTAAGAATTACACGCCGATTTTGAGCGGCGAAACCCAACTTGATGGCCGTCGCGCCCAGATCGTCGAACTGCGGCCCAACCAGCTCATGGACGGCGCGACCGGCCCCGCGCGACGCCTTTTCATCGATACGCAAAGCGGCCTCACGCTGCGCGTGGAATCGTTCAACTGCACGCTTCAGCCGGTGATGAACTCCTCGCTCTCCGATGTCGATTTGAAACCGGTCATCACCCCCGCCACGTTCGAGCGGCCCGCCATTATCGCCGCGTCGCTGAAAGGTCGCAACTGGCAGGGCGAAGAATTGGGCACCGATCCCGCCGCCGCCGCGCGCGAGACCGGTTTCGTGCCGCCGCGCCCCACTTTTCTGCCCCCAGGCTTTGAACTCGACGGCTACGGCGTGCATCGCTGCAACACGACCGGAACGATGCAGCCCGCGGCGTTTTCGCGCTACAGCGATGGCCTCAACACCCTGACGGTTTTCGCTTTCAAACCCGCCAATACAGACATCGAAAAAACCATGCGCGGCGCCTGCGATTTCGGCCCTGGCGCGCTGCGTTCGCGCGAAGACGGCGGCGGGCGCTTGGTAGCGATGGGCGATCTGCCCGCCCCAATCCTGGAGCGCGTCCTGCAATCGGCGCAGTTCGAAATGGCGAAATAGCTTATTGCCCGCCATTGTTGATGTTTGACAATCTGATCCGCAAGTTGGCGTGCCGGAGGCTGTTGACCTTTGAGAATCTAATCCTCAAGTCCGTAGTAGCGCCGCGAGGCGCGTTTGTTGTCACTCTGGCCCAAACGCGCCTCGCGGCGCTACTACGGACTTGAGGATTAGATTCTCAAAGGTCAACAATGGCGGGTGACCGCTAAACTTCCGCCGTGATTTCCGCCCACACGCGCACTCTCGCCATCATCGGCGACCCCATCGAACACTCTCTGACGCCGCGCATTCAAAACCACGCGCTGCGAAAAACCGGCGCGGATATCGTGAACCTCGCGTTTCGCGTCGCGCCCGAAAACCTCCAAAAAGCCGTTGTGGGCGCTCAGAACCTGGGATTTCTGGGCCTGATGGTCACCATTCCCCACAAAGAAGCCGTTTTAGCCCTGTGCGACGAACTTCATCGCAGCGCCGATGTGATGGGCGCCGCCAATCTGCTGTATTTTCGCGGCGACGGGCGCATCGTGGGCCATTCGAGCGACGGCTGGGCGGCGCTCAAAAGTCTCGAAGAAGCAGGCGTGCGCGTTCAAAACCAAAGCATTGCGATTGTAGGCGGCGGCGGCGCGGCGCGCAGCCTGGCGCTCACTTTCGCGCTCAAAGACGCGGCGGAAATTCGGATTCTGAATCGGACGGTTTCGCGGGCGCAAATCATCGCGGCGGAAGTCGAAAAGCTGGGCGTGCGCGCGATGGCGGGCACTTTGAGTGAAGAATTACTTCAAAACGTCGCGGTTCTGGTCAACGCGACGAGCGTGGGAATGACGCCCGAAACCGCGCAAACGCCGGTTCCAAAATCGCTTCTCAGGCGCGAGACGGCGGTTTACGACATCGTTTACAACCCGCTCGAAACGCGCTTGTTGCGCGAAGCGCGCGAAGTCGGCTGCCAGACGGTCGATGGCCTGGGGATGCTGCTTTACACCAATGTATACGCCGCGCAGGTGTGCGCGAATGTCGAGATTTCGGCGCAGGAAATGCGGGAAGAAGCGTTGCGGGCGCTGTGGTGAGGGCCGAACACAACCACTCAACACCCCTTTCTCATGGGATAAAATAAGGCTCGATGTTTTTCACCAATTTTCCTCGCAAATTCGTCCTCGCCGCCGCGATGCTCGCTTTGTCGACGCTCGCGCCGCGCGCCGCCTCCGCCCAGACCACGGGCCTCGTGCCTTTTCGCGCCAAAATCGGCGCGCTTTTGCCCACGCAAAACGCCGCGCGCGATGCCGCCGGCTCGGTTGTGCCCGCCGCCGAAGTCGATATTCGCATTCCGCGTCTTCTGGGCGCCGATTTCGTCTCCATCGGCATCCAAAGCCGTTCCGGTGATGGGGGCAAACTGCGCGTCATTCCCATCACTGTTTCGCGCACTTTTCAACCGCCCAATCCGGTCGGGCGCATCACCGGAACGCCCTATTTCGGCGTCGGCGCGGGCGCTTACTTCCTTGATGGCCGCTCCGCCCTTGGCTCCGACAACAAAGTGACGGTCGGCGGTTTCGCCCAGGCCGGCTACCAACTGCCCTCGAAGTTTTTCGTTGAAGCGAAATATCAGCTCACGGCGGGAAAAGCCGCCGGACTTTCCGCCAACGGCTTGCAGCTTTTCGTGGGCCGCTCGTTTTAAGCGACATGAAGTCGCAGCCAACGAAATCGTCAACCTTCGTTGACGGGGTGTGTCGGCGAAGGCCGACACTTTCGTTGGCTGCGACTTCATGTCGCTTAAAACTTTTGATGCGCCATACTTTACTTCGTCCCCAATGCTTCTCAAACCAGGCGAACACGTCACCAGCGACGCCCAGTCCTATGAAATCGTGGAGATTTTAGGGCAGGGCACCTACGGCACGGTTTTTCGCGCCCGCGACGAGGGCGCCGATTTCGTCGTCATCAAACAGCTTTTCGACACCGGCTCCGCCTCGCGCGAAGATTTCGACTACCAGCGCAAACTTTTCTGGCGCGAGGCCGAAATTCTGGCGCAAATCAACCATCCCAAAATCGTGCGCTTCATCGAGCGCATCCCCGATGTCCCCACCCCGCCCGAAGGCGACCTCTTTCTGGTGATGCAACTGGTGCAGGGCACCACGCTTCGCAAAGTTTTCGACGACTGGCGCATCAATAATAATTCCCAGCCCTTTCCCGCCGAAACCGTCGTCGCGGTGGGCATCGAACTGTGCGAGGCGCTGCATTATCTGCATACGCTGCCAGGCCAGATCATCTACCGCGATTTGAAGCCGGAAAACGTGATGTGGGACAGCGTGGCGCAAAAATGCAAGCTGATCGACTTTGGAACCGCGCGATTTTCCGATAAAAACCGCCGCGCCACGCAGGGTTTGGGCACCGAAGGCTACGCGCCGCCCGAACTTTATTCGACGCGCGCCGAAGTCACCTTTTCCGCCGACGTGTTCACCATCGGCGCGCTTCTCTACGAACTTCTCACCGGCGAAACCCCCGAACCTAAATCCACGCCGCGCGATTTTCGCGGTTTCGACCCCCAGATTCCGCCCGCTTTGCAGCGCATCATCCTCAAAGCGCTGCAAATTGAACCGCAGTCGCGCTATCAAAGCGCCGGAGAAATGGGCGACGCGCTGCAAAACCTCCATCTCGCGCCCGATGCGCCCGCGCTCGAAAATGTCGGTGCGCCCAAAGCGACCAATTTGCACCCGCTCCTCTCCTGTTTTTGTCCCAACTGCGGCGCGGTTCCGCGCACCGACCGCGCCATTTATTGCGGCAAGTGCCGCCATCTCATCCACACCGTGATGCTGCGCGTCCTGCCCAAAAACGCGCCGCCCACGCTGCTTTATCTGCAAAAAAACGAGTCGCTTCTGGGCCGCACCGACCCCGATTCCGGCGTTTTCCCCGATGTCGATTTATCACGCTTCGACGCGGGCCGCTTCGTGAGCCGCAAACACGCCCATATCAAGCGCGAGGGCGTGAAATGGTTCCTGACGGCCCAGAAAACGCTCAATCCCACGCGCGCCAACGGCTTCGTCGTCGCCGAGGGCGCGACCGTGCCGCTTCAGGACGGCGTGCGCCTCGAATTTGCGGATTTAGTGTGTAATTTCGTCATTAAACCGGTGGTCAATCCATGAAAATTTTCGGCTTCAACACGGCCAAAGTGGGCGACGAGCCGCCAACGGAAGACGCTGCGGCCCCTCAGATTGATATTACGGCTCCTCAGATTCCTGTTGCGGCCCCTCAGAATGATATTACGGCTCCTCAAAATGACGCTGTGGCCACTCAGAATCCTGTTGTGGAGTCGCAGAATGACGTTGCGCTTCCTCCCATTGATGCTGCGCTCGCCGAGCCGCCGCGCGCTCTCGTCGCCGGTTCGTTTTTGGGCGGTCAATACGAGATAAAGGAAGTCGTTTCGCGCGGTTTCATCAATCATTATCTGGCCGACGCCGGAGATTACGGCGCCCACGACTTCAAACTCGTCGCCCAGCGCCACGCGCCGCCGACTTTCATTGAGAACGGCCCCGACGCGCCGTTTTTCCCGCCCGCGACGCGCTTTGTGCAGGACAAGGACGAATTCGCCGTCTGGGACTGGGGGAATTTGAAGTCGCTTGATGATTGGAGTGCCCATCCCAACGACGAAATTTATCTCGGCGTGGTCGGCGAAGTCGCGCGAGGGCTGTGGGCGCTCGAAAATGCCGGACTGCGAAGCGATTTGGCGCGCGAAACCCTGTTTTTCGACGCGGCGGGACAACTCCGATGCTTCGGGTTTTTCGATGCGATGGAGGCGGGACTTACGTCCTCTTCCAATCCCTCGGACTCAGAATCTGCGGGATTGGAAGAGGGCGCAAGCCCCGCCTCGCCAACCCCCGCCATCCACCAGCTTTCGGCGCTGTCGAGCCGCTTCGCCAAAACCCAACTCGCGGCGGGCGCGACGCTGCGCCTCGACGACGAATTTGGCGCGCTGCCGTTTTCCGAGGAAGTCAAAACTTTCGCCCGCTCCTTAAATGAAGGCGAATTTGGGAGTGCGGGCGAAGTCGTGGCGGCGCTGGAAGGTTTCGCGCCGGTCGCCAAAACCGCGAGCGATTTGCTGTGCGATGTCGGCATGGAGCGCGAACTCAACGAAGATTGCGGCCTGGTCTGGAAAATGATGCGCGCCGGACACGAGCGCAATTTCGCGGTCGAAGTGTTGGCCGTCGCCGACGGCATGGGCGGGCACGAAGGCGGCGAAGTCGCCTCCGATTTGACGCTTTCAAGCCTGCAAAACTTGATTTTGAGTCGGCAAAACCTCGACTGGAACGACAATGCGCTCGTTTTGAAGACTCTCGAAGAGGTTCTGGGCGAAGTCAACCAGTCGGTGGTGCGCCTGACGGAAAATCCGCCTTACGCTTCGATGCGAAACAAGCCAGGCTCGACCCTCGTGTGTGCGCTTCGCGCCGGTTCGCGGGTCTTCATCGGCAACGTCGGCGACAGCCGCGCTTATCGCTGGAACGCGAAATCGGGTCTGGAGCGGCTCACCAGAGACCATTCCTACGTTCAGGATTTGCTCGATGCCGGTTCGATCTCCGAAGAGCAGGCGTGGGGCCATCCCGACGGCTCGGTGATTACTTCGCACATCGGCATGATGCGCGGCATGAAAAAAGACGTGTTGCTTCGGCTGCTGAGTCGCGGCGATAAACTAATTTTGGTGAGCGACGGCGTAGTGGATACGCTGCGCGACGCACAAATCGGGGAAATCATCGCGGCGCACGACGATGTTTCAGGTCTGTGCGCGGCTTTGGTGAACGCCGCGAACGAGGCGGGCGGCATTGACAATATCACCGTCGCGGCGCTGTTTTGTGAGTGAGGAGAAGACATGACTTTGACGTTGGAAATTTCGCCGGAAGTGGGGGAGGAGTTGACGCGCGCCGCGACATCGGCGGGGCGCGAACTGCCGGAGTGGATCGTGGAAGCGGCGCGTGCGGCTGCCGAGGAGAATCGAAGGGAGAAAGAAGCCGAGGCGCAGGAGCGCCGAGAAGCGGCGTTTTCCGCGCTGGGAATGTTTGCCGGTCGAGGCCGCACGGTGGACGACTTTTTGGCTGACCGGCACGCCGAAGCCGAAATGGAGATGGAACAAGCCGAGCAGCGCCGCGAAATGCGTGAGGCGAATCAGTGAGCGATTCCATAGATGGAAAACGGGCGATTGTGCTGGATTCGAGCGCGATGCTGGCGCTTTTAAACCACGAAAAGGGCGGCCCCTTTGTGGCGGAACTTTTAGCTGATGTCAATGTGACATCCTACGCGCACTCCGTTAACCTGGTGGAAGTTTTTTATGACTTTGGGCCGCACGGCGACCCGCAAAATTTGATCAATGCGGAAAGGGCAATAGCAGCACTGCAACGCGCCAAAGTCATCGAGCGCAGCGAGATGGACGGCGAATTCTGGCGCGACGTCGCTTTTCTGGTTGCCGAACGCCGTTCGCACGCGCCGCGACCGGAAAAACCCAGAGAACAGCCGCGATTGGCACTGGGCGACGCTTTTGGCCTCGCGTTGGCGCGGCGTTTGAACTGCGAGTTCGTCACCGCCGACCGGACGGAAGTCGAGCCGTTGCACGATGAAGGACTGTGCCGCGCGGTTTTTCTGCGCTGAAACCGAAAAACGAGACATTATGGCTGATTTAGCACTGCGAACCGCAATCGATAAAGAATTTCGCCCCACGCGCGGCGATTTTTTGCAAACCATTCTCATCGAACTCTCGCCTGGCGGCGCCGGAGCGCGCGGCGCGAACGCATCGGGGATTTTTGGCGGCGGGCTGCGCGCGCTGCCGCTCAATCTGGGCATTTTGCTGGATAATTCCGGCTCAATGGACGGCGCCAAACTCGAAAACGCCAAGCGCGCCTGCGCCCTCATTCTGGAGCGCCTCAAGCCCGACGACCGCGCGACGGTGTGCGTGTTTTCGAGCGGCGCGCGGGCGATTGTGCCTTCGACCCAGTTCATGGAAGGTGCGCGCGAACGCGCGATTCGCGCCGTCTCGGATTTGCGCGTCGAAGGCGCGACCGAACTGCTCACCGGCCTCAACACCGTTTTCGCGGAAGTCGCGCCGCATCGCGGGCCTGCCGTGACGACGTTTGTGATCGTGCTTTCCGATGGCCAGCCGACCGATTCGCAGGGCTTCATCGACCGCAACCTCGACAAGTTTCTCGACCGCGCGCGCGACGAATTCGAGAAAAACGGCGTTTCGGTTTCCACCATCGGTCTGGGCAGCGCCGAAGATTACGACGCCGCCTTTTTGCGCGATCTGGCCGACAAGGGAAGCGGCACCTTCCTCATGGCGACGACGCCCGATGAACTGGCCGCCACCTTCGCGCAGGAGTTCGAGCGCATTTCCTCGACGGTGATTTCCGAAGTCACCCTCGAAATTTCGCGGCTGAACGGCAAAGCGCGCCGCTTCTGGCGCGTGGTGCCCGATAAAAAGGTTTTCGACCCGCCCAGCGTCATCAATAACGCCTTTAAAATCGCCGTCGGCTCGCTGCAAAACGACCAGCCGCAGGCGTATTTGCTCGATGTGGTGACGAGCGCACCGGAAAGCCCGAAAAGCCGTGATTTATTGTGTCAAATTGCGGCCTGGACGAGCGCCAATCCCAGTGTTCACGTCGAAGCGCACGTTTTGACCGGCTTTTCGGATAACGATGTCGAACTGTCGCAGCGCAACGGCGAAGTGATGAGGCTCATCGAAGAGGCCAACGATTTCAAATTGCAGGTCGATCTCGAAGCCGCCGTGCGTTCCGGCGACAAGCGCAAAATGACCCAGGTTTTGGAGCGCAAAAAGAAGATGACGCAGCGTTTGGGCAAGGTCAACGCCACCAAAATTCTGGAAAACATGGAAGATACGCTCGACACCGGCGGCCAGATCACGGCTGACGATCTCGCGGTGTCGTCGGCGGAAACGAAGAAAACTAAACGACTGGGATGAGGGAGACGGAATACGGGAGACGGGAGAGCTAAGCGCGAAATTCGGTCTTCCGCATTCCGTCTCCTATTTACCGTCTTCCTCAAGGAAAACTATGATTATCTGTCCATCCTGCCAGCAGGAAAACGTCGATGGCACGCAGTTTTGCGAGATGTGCGGCGAAGAGTTGCCGCAAGCCGCCGCGACTTCGAGCGATGAAAATTTGGTCGCGTGCCCGAAATGCGCGCACCAAAACCCTGCCGACAACCTCGCGTGCGAAGCGTGCGGCGCCGAACTGCAAGCCGCCGTGACGCCCGCCGTCGCCGCGACCGATGATATTTTCGGCTCGCTCCCCGATAGCGGTCTGGCGCCGCCTCTTGATGCGCCCGCGCCCGATGATTTGCCGACTCAGGCCGAAATGGAAAGCACGCCCTTCGATGCGGCGCTCACTGCTCCAACTTCCGCTCCGCCTGCGGGCGGCGATCTCGCGCCAGGGAATGTGAAACTGGTCGTGGAACAGGGCCAGACTGTCGGCGCGCAGTTCGTTTTGGGCGACGCAGAACTGCTGGTGGGCCGCGAAGACGAGGACGAAGAAATTTATCCCGACATCGATTTGAGCGACCAGGACGCGGGCTACGTTCACCGCCGCCACGCGACTTTAAGTTTCGAGAACGGAAATTTGAGCGTGACGCATCTGGGCGGCTCCAACAAAACGCGGGTCAACAACAAACCGATTGCCGACAACGTGCCGCAGATGGTGAAACTGGGCGATAAAATCGCGTTCGGCAAAGTGGTTTTGCGGCTGCTGCCGGTGTGATTTCGTGGTTTTATGGATGACGATGCAATTCGGGGAATAGTGGCGCGGTTGGAAGAGGCCGCGCCGTTGGGTGGCGCCAAAATTCGCATCACTCAGCACGGAGGCGGGCCGGATGAAAGCTACATCGTCGCCAATCGCGCCGGATATTTGCGCTTGGCCGCGCTGTTCTTGCAGGCAACTGTTTCTCCTCTCGATGCGGAGCGCCCCGAAGTTTTATCCATTGACGCTGAGGGATTGTTCGATGAAAATTCCGATGTTTTTCTCAACTGGTTCGAGCGCCGAGAAGATTGGACGCAGGATTCGCCTTATGATTCGAGTTCACGCTCCTCAGATTGGCCTTGTTTCCTCGGTTGCGCGGTTGGCGCACTCCTGATTGCAATGGTCTTTGTTGCGGGAGTTATCTCCATTTTCAAGCAGATTTTTCCATGAAAAAAGAAGCCGAAAATTCGCTCGGTCAGCTCAGTGCAGAAGAAGTTCGAGCGCGCCTGGAGCGTTCGGCGCGATTGTGGGAACGTTATCTGGCGGCGGGCGGTTCGCTGGCACCGGAATACGATCCAAGCGACCCGATGCACGAATTTTATCTTGCCGAAGGAATTTACGAGCAGCATTCGATTCCTTCGTCTTTGGTGCGCGAAGATGTCGATTTTGAATCGCTCATCGAAATGGCGCGCAACTGCGACTCTCTCGAATCGGCCTACGCAAAAATTCAACAATTCATCAAAAACATGGAATTTCCCAAGGAGGCACCATGAACGAACCCACACATTCACTCCAACAATTTCTATCCGACACCGCCGAGCGCGACCGGCCTGGCGATGTCTTTGAACTGGAAAGCCCCAAAATGCTCGAAGTCCACGTCAACGGGCGGATGTGGAGCAAACTGGGCGCGATGGTCGCCTATCGCGGCAACCTCACCTTCAAACGCGAAGGGATGCTCGAAGGCGGGTTGGGCAATGCCCTCATGAAAATGGTTTCGGGCGAAATGGCGCCGCTTTCCAAAATCGAGGGGCAGGGCGTGTGCTATCTCGCCGACAACGCTAAAAACGTCACCATTTTGCGCTTGCAGGGCGAAACCATCAACGTGTCGGGCAACGATTTGCTCGCCTTTGAAGACGCCGTGAAATACGAAATCACCATGCATCGCCGCGTCGCGGGCATGATGGCGGGCGGGCTGTTTTCGGTGAAATTGAGCGGCAACGGCATGGTCGCCATGATGTCGCACGGCGCGCCGCTCACGCTGCGCGTCACGCCCAATGATGCCGTCGTGACCGATCCCAACGCCACCATCGCGTGGTCGGGCGATTTGACGCCAGAACTGAAAATGGACACCTCGTTCAAAACCCTGATGGGGCGCGGCGGCGGCGAAACCTTTCAAATGGTGTTTCGCGGCGAAGGTTTCGTGGTGATTCAGCCGTTTGAAGAAGTGCCCGTCGTGACCGGACAGGCACGCTGAAGAGAATTAGACCTCTTGCAAAAGTGGCTTGCAGCGACTGAAGTCACCGCAACAACGGCGCGAAACCTGCCTTCGCAGGTTGGGGAGTCTCCAGTCCGCGCTGGCGGACTTCGCGTCGTTGTTGCGGTGACTTCAGTCGCTGCCAATTTCGAATAGGCACTTTTGCAAGAGGTCTATTGAATGGCTCGAAATCTGCGTCGAGGTGCAATTTTTGCAAAACCGGCAGCGATCATTTCTCAGGAGTTACCATGTCAGCCACCGACCAAAACCCCTCGCCCATCACCGAAGCCAAACCCATGCAAGTGGGCCAAACGCCCGAAGAAACCCAATCCCTGATTGACGAAATTAGTCAGAGCGGCGTAGCGCAGGACGGAGCCGATGTCGAGCGCCAGGCCACTCCAGGGCCGGAAACCGGCGAAGACGCATCGCCCTCTCAAATCCCCGTTCCGATCGTCACCAGCCCCTAAATTGTTCCCCATCCCCGCGCCGCACCTCTGCGGCGCGGGGATTTCGCCGTTTCCATGCCCCAACTCCACCACCGCCAGAACGACCGCATCCAGAATCGCTACGAAGTGCGAAAATTGCTGGGAAGCGGCGCGTTCGGCACGGTTTACGGCTGCCGCGATTTGGAATTGGACGTGCCCGTCGCCGTCAAGGAACTGCACGTTCTGGACGAAAGCGGCGGCGAGCGCGAACACGCACTGAAGCAGTTTCGCGCCGAAGCGACTCATCTTTCCAAACTGCGCCATCCCCATATCGTGTCGGGGCATTACGAGCCATTTTCCGGCGACTGGCGCGTGTGTCCGGTCTGCGGACTCGATTTTCCCGCGCAGAATCGCTGTCCCGATCACAACGCGCCGCTCGTTGCGGTTTCGTCGCGGCATTATCTAGTGATGGAATACATCGCGGGGCCGGATCTGCTGCAACTGGCGACCCAGAACGGCGGCAGAATCGAGGCCGAAGCGGCGCTCGATTACGGCGCCGATGTCGCGTCGGCTCTGGCGCACATTCACGCGCGCGGTTTCGTTCACCGCGACATCAAGCCGGAAAACATCCGCCTGCGCGCCGAGGCCGATGAAGCGGTTCTACTCGATTTCGGCATCGCCACCAGTGGCCCTGCCGCGTCGGGCGACCGCTACGGCACGCAGGTGCAGCGTCACACCCAGGGCGGCGGCACGATTGGCTACGCGCCCGAATCGCCGTCCGAGCGCCGCAGTCCCGATGCGCGCAGCGATGTTCACGCCTGGGGCATGACGATGTATCATCTGCTCACGGCGCGCGATCCGACTGAGCCAAACGACCTGCGCGCGATGCGAAGCCACACCCCGCGCGATTTCGACCCGCACCTTCCCGCCGCGCTCGATAAATTGGTGATGGAATGCATCGCGCTCGAACCCGCCAATCGCCCCCAAAACGGCGCGGAACTGGTGCAACGAATCGAAAACCTCACTGCCGCGCCCGTCGCGGCGTCGGCTCCGGTTTCGACTGCCGTTCTCACCCAGAGCGAAATCGAACCCTTCGTTTTTCGCTCCGGCCACTACGCGCGCAATGTCGCGGAGTTGGCGCCTCTGCTCGATGAATTTCGCGACGAAGCGGCGCTGCGGCTTTCGCGCGGCGAAATCGAACACTGGCTCGCGTCCACTGGCGAAACCGAACTGGCGCGGCGCGCGGCGGAGATTCGCGGGCGCTATCCGGCGCGGCCCAAACAGGCGCTCGAAGCCTTCGCCCAGGCGCTGGGGTTGCCGCGACCGATTTTGGAAGTCTCGTCGCCCACGCTGCGTTTCGGCTCCCTCTCGCCCGACGCGCAGAAAACTCTCGATTTGCGCGTGGAAAATCGCGGGCGCGGCCATCTGTTCGGCCTGGTGCGCGCCTCGCACCCCGCCGTTTCGACGTATGGCGAATGGGACGGCAACCGCGCGCGCCTTCCCGTCACGTTCGACGCCAATCGCTTGCGCCCTGGGCACTACGCGGGCGAACTCTCCCTCGATTCGTCGGCGGGCCAGTTTTCTGTTCCCTTCGAAGCCGATGTGCGCGGCCCGTCGTGGCTGGCGCCGTTTTGGACGGTTTTGCTTTACGGCGCGGCGGGCATGGTCGCGGGCGGGCTGATTCGGGCGCTTCCGGCGCTTTATGCGCCCCAGCAAGTGAGTTTGGGCTGGTTAAATCAAATTCCGAAATGGTGGCCCGTCGCGCCGCTTTTCGGGGGCGTTTTCGGGCTGGTTTTGTTCGCCCTGGTGACCTTGGAATCCCTCTCGCGCCGTTCGTGCGCGCTGTGGCTTTCGATGGGGTTTTTCGGCACGCTGGCGGTTTTGGGCGCAGGAATATTCGGCAACGAACTTCTCACGGCGGGCGACGCCGCGCTGCGACCGATATTTAGCCCCAACGTCGGCCCTTTCGCGCCTGGGGCGTGGATGTTCGCCGGAACTCTGGCGGGCGCGCTGTGGGGTTCGCTGCGGCGCTTCAAGGACGCGCTTTCGATTCGCATCGGCGCGATTGCGCTCGGCTGGGGCGCGGCGCTTTTGCTGCTTTACGCGGCGCTTTCGGGCGTCGCTTCGGCGCGGTGAAATATGAAAAATTGGTTTGGCTTTTCGCTTCTCTGTCTCGTCCTGGGCTTGACCCTGAAAAACGGCGCTCTCGCGCCTCAAACGAGCGCCGTCGCGCCGCTTGTCGATGTGCCGTCCGGCTTTTTGCTGGGCGGCAGTCGGGGCGGACAATGGCTCGACGCCAAAACCACGGCGCGCGCTCTTCCCCCCAGCGCTTCCTACCGGCTTTTCAGCGCGACGCGCTTGCTGGGGCAGGGACGCGGCGACGCGCCAAAATCGCAAGGCCCGCCGTGCCCCGACACGCTTTTTACTCGCATCTCGCCCAATAAGAACGCCGAATTCGCGCTCGGCGGCCTCGCCAACCCGCTGCCGCGCAGGCCGCGCATCGAGAGCGTCCATCAGCCCGCCTATCGCGCGGTCGTGGCGGCGATTTTGAAATCGCGCGGCATCGCGCGGCCCAGAGTCAAAATCACCCAAATTTGGCGCGTCGATCTGGAGGGCGACGGTAATCAGGAAGTGCTGCTCACCGCGACCAACAAGCTGGAATATAACAACGACCCGCGCAGCATTTCCGCCGCTTCGCGCGCGGGCGACTATTCGCTGCTTTTGCTGCGGAGACTGGTGCGGGGCAAGGTCGAAAACAGGATTTTGGAAGGCGAGTTTTACCCGCGCGCCAGAACGTTCAATGCGCCCTCGTTTTATCGTCTGGCGGCGGTTTTGGATGCCAACGGCGACGGGAAAATGGAAATTCTCCTGCGCGGGCGCTACTACGAAGGCGAGTGGACGAGCCTTTACAGCGTCGAGGGCCACAAGCCGCGCGCGGTGCTGTCGGCGGCGTGCGGGGCGTAGGTTTTCTCCGCAGAGGGATGAATCCTACCAATCAAAACGGTCTTTGATTTTTGACAGCAGGTTTTTCTCCGTCCATTCTTTGTCACGCAGATAATTGGGTTGTGCCGATTCGGGCACCAGGCCGCGCGCCTGAGCAAACGAAACCGGTTGAGTCAGTTCCGATTCGATCAATAGCATCGGAGTGTCGCGCTGGAGAAGCCAGTAGGCCGCGAATTTGTGATGCCCATCCAAAACGAAGTGTGTGGTTTGATCTCGCGCCGTCCACACGATGGCCGTCGGCTGCTGTCCCGCTTCGATGGCGGCGGCGTAATTCAAAATCGTTTCTTCATCCAGCGAATCGTAAGGCTGGGTGAAAATCAAAACCAAATCGTAGGGATAAATCGAGGCTCTTCGGCCCCTGGAAAACTTCTGATGGGCGTCCCAATCGGTCACCTGATAATCGCTCGCGCCGTAGCGCAACGTTTGCAACGAAAGTTCGTATTCGCCATTGGGCATCAAATCCAGCAACGGGCGAAGCGCCTCGGCCAGCGATTTCGCATCCGTAAAACCCTGGGCCGCCTCGCGCGCGATTTGCGCGTCGATTTCGGGGCGTGGCTTGCCGTCGAGCAAAATGGTGAAGCGGCCAAGGCTCGGGCCGCCATCGGCGGCATCGAAAACGAGCGGCGCGCCCCCCACCCACAACCCGATTTCCAAATCGCCGCCGCGCAGTTCGAGGACTCCCCTGCCGTTGGTTTGCGTGAATCGCTCCGAGCGAGGCGCTGAGTCGGTCATTTTTTCCTCAAACAAAAAGAATAAAGCTTTCGTGTCGCGTGTGCCAAGTCGACTTGGGGCCGCAGGAACCACAGGCGGGGCTTGCGCCCTTTTCCAATCATCGGAACCCACAGATTGGAAGAGGGCGCAAGCCCCGTCTGGAATCAATTCTCACAGGTTTTGATCCGAAGAACATCCAAAAATGAAGAGGGTCGCAGCGAGTTGTTAGGTCGGGTAAAATCGTGCCGACGCTTCTTCCTCATGACCAAAACTGTTCTTCTCACCGGCGGCGCTGGTTTCGTTGGTTCGTTTGTCGCCGACGAACTGCTCGCCTGCGGTTACCATGTCCGCGTTTTGGATGCGCTCGAAGCCCAGGTTCACAGCGACGGCGCGTGTCCGTCCTATCTCGATCCCAGCGTCGAACTGCTGCGCGGCGATATCCGCGACCGCGACACCGTGCAGCGCGCCCTGCGCGGCGTCGATGCGGTGTTTCATCTCGCCGCGCTGGTGGGCGTGGGGCAGTCGATGTATCAAATCGAGCGCTATACCTCGGTCAACAACCTCGGCACCGCGATTTTGCTCGAATCGCTCGCCGACCAGCCCGTCGAACGCCTCGTTGTGGCGTCGAGCATGAGCATTTACGGCGAAGGGCTTTACCGCGATGGAAGGGGCCAACTCGTTGGCGGCGGCGAGCGCACTCTGGCGCAGTTGCAGGCGCGCGATTGGGAACTGCGCGATCAAAACGGCGAGGTCATGGAGCCGCTCCCCACGCCCGAAACCAAAATTCCCTCTCTTTCTTCGGTTTACGCGCTCTCCAAATACGATCAGGAGCGGCTCTGCCTCATCACGGGCCGCGCCTACGGTTTCGAGGCCGTCGCGCTGCGTTTTTTCAACATCTACGGCCCGCGCCAGGCGCTTTCCAATCCCTACACCGGCGTGCTGGCGATTTTCGCGGCGCGCTATCTCAACCATCGCGCGCCGCTCATCAACGAAGACGGTTGGCAGCAGCGCGATTTCGTCCACGTCCGCGATGTGGCGCGCGCCTGCCGTCTGGCGCTCGAAACTCCCGATGCGGCGGGCGAAGTTTTCAACGTCGGGTCGGGCCAGGCGCGCAGCGTGCGCGATGTCGCCGCTTCGCTGGCCCGCGCGCTCGATAGAACCGAGATTGAAGCCGAAATCGTCGGGAAATGTCGTGTGGGAGACATTCGCCACTGCTTCGCCGACATTTCCAAAGCGCGCCGCGTGCTGGACTTCGAGCCGCAGGTTGATTTTGAGGACGGTCTGGCCGAACTCGCGGGCTGGCTCGAAGGCCAGGTCGCCATTGATCGCGTCGAAAGCGCGGGCGCCGAACTTGCGGCGCGCGGCCTGACGGTCTGATTGCCCCGAAACTCGTAAGATACGGACAACACCTTATGGAACAACCTATTCTGATCACGGGGGGCGCGGGATTTATCGGCACCAACGCGGCGCAGCATTTCCTCGAAGCGGGCCGTGAAGTGCTGCTTTTCGATAACTTGTCGCGGCGCGGCGTGCGCGATAATCTCGGCAGGCTGCGCGAACATTACGCCGACCGCATCGAACTTGTGTGCGGCGACATCCGCGACGTCGGCGCCGTCAACGAGGCCGTCGCGCGCGCCGGAGCGGTTTTGCACTTGGCGGCGCAGGTCGCGGTCACGACCAGCATGGTCACGCCCCTGGAAGATTTCGAGGTCAACGCGCGCGGCACGCTGGGCATTCTCGAAGCGATTCGCGCGCGCCGCGACCGCTCCGGCGCCGCGATTCCCCTGCTTTTCACTTCGACCAACAAGGTTTACGGCGGCCTCGACGACATCGAAATGCGCGCCGTCAACGCGCGCTACCAGCCCTGCGACGCGACTCTGGCCCACTATGGCGTGGGCGAAGCGCGCCCGCTCGATTTTCATTCGCCCTACGGCTGTTCCAAAGGCGCCGCCGACCAATACGTTCTCGATTACGCGCGCACCTTCGCTTTGCCTTTCGCGGTGCTGCGGATGAGCTGCGTTTACGGCCCGCACCAGCAGGGCAACGAAGATCAGGGCTGGGTCGCGCATTTTCTGCTTCAGGCGCTGCGCGGCGAAGCCATCACACTTTACGGCGACGGCAAGCAGGTGCGCGACGTGCTGTGGGTGGAAGATTTAGTGGACGCGTTCGCGCTCGCTCTGGAGCATATCGACCAAATCGCCGGACGCGCCTTCAACCTCGGCGGCGGAAGTCAAAATGCGGTTTCGCTCCTCGAAGTCATTGATTTGATCGAAGAAATCGATGGCGCGCGCCCACGTCTGGCGTGGGGCGACTGGCGTCCTGGCGACCAGAAATTCTACGTTTCCGACACGCGCGCTTTTCAAAACGCCCTCGGCTGGCAGCCGCAAGTGAGCGCGCGCGAAGGCATCGCGCGGCTTTACCAATGGCTCTCGCAGCATGGCGCGACACGCAAATTGGAGGCTCTGGCCGCATGAGCGATTCAATGCAAGCCGCCGTCATCACCGCGCCGCAACAACTCGAAATTCAGCAAGCGCCCCTTCCACGCGCGGAAGCGGGCGAAGTCGTGGTGAAAATCGAGGGCTGCGGCGTGTGCGCGTCGAATGTGCCGCCCTGGGAAGGCCGCGAATGGTTTTCCTATCCGATGGAAGTGGGGCGTTTGGGCCACGAAGCCTGGGGCACGGTTCACGAAATCGGCGCCGGTGCCAACGGTTTTGAAATCGGACAGCGCGTGGCGCTGCTTTCCAATCACGCCTACGCGCAGTTCGACAAAGCCGAGGCGAGCGCCGTCGTGTCCCTTCCCGCCGCCCTGGACGGCCAGCCGTTTCCTGGCGAACCGCTCGGTTGCGCCTGGAACATCTTCCGGCGCAGCGAAATCAAAGCGGGCGATACCGTCGCGATTGTGGGCATCGGTTTTCTGGGCGCGCTTTTGACCCAGCTCGCCAAAAACGCGGGCGCGACGGTTTACGCGATTTCGCGGCGCCCTTTTTCGCTCGATTTCGCGCGGCAGTTCGGCGCCGACGAGATCATCGTGATGGACGACCACTGGCGCATTCTGGAAGAGGTGAAACGGCTCACCGGCGAGCGTTTTTGCGATGTGGTGATAGAAGCCGTCGGCAAGCAGTGGCCGCTCGATTTGAGCGCCGAACTGTGCCGCGAGCGCGGGCGTTTGGTGGTCGCAGGCTACCATCAGGACGGCCCGCGCCAGGTCAATATGCAGTTGTGGAACTGGCGCGGTCTGGATGTCATCAACGCCCACGAGCGCGAGCAAAAGGTTTATACCGGCGGCATCGCGGCGGCGGCGGAGCAGGTCGCGGCGGGAAAAATGACGCCGCAGGCGCTCTACAGCCACGAATTCGCGCTCGACGGGTTGCACGAGGCGCTCGAACTCACGCGCACGCGGCCCGATGGGTTTATGAAGGCGTTGATTCGATTTTAGAATAGGCAGCGAATGAATTCGCTGCTACTTCCCCATGCACATTTTGATGACCGCCGACGCCATCGGCGGCGTGTGGACTTACGTCCTCGACCTCATTCGCGCCCTGCCGCAACACCAGTTTTCGCTGGCGACGATGGGCGCGCGGCCCTCGCCGCCCCAGCGCGAAGCGGTCGCGCAATTGCCCAACGCGCGGCTCTGGGAAAGCGAGTGGAAGCTGGAATGGATGGGCTCTCCCTGGGACGACGTGGCGCGCGCGGGCGAGTGGCTTTTGCTGCTCGAAGCCGATTTGCGGCCCGATGTGGTGCATTTGAATGGTTTCGCACACGGAGCATTGCCGTTTCGGGCGCCCAAAATTGTGGTCGCGCATTCGTGCGTTTTGAGCTGGTGGCGCGCCGTCAAAGGCGAAGAGGCGCCGCCCGAATGGAATCAATACCGCGCCGCCGTCGCCGCCGGACTTGAAGCCGCCAATAGGGTGGTTTCGCCAACTCAGGCGCTGCTCCATGAACTGCGCCACATTTACGGCGCTTTCGGCGCCGCGCAGGTGATTCCCAACGGCGCCGCCCTTTCGCCCGAAGGCGCCGCGAAAGAGCCGTTTGTTCTGGCCGCCGGACGTTTGTGGGATGAGGCGAAAAACATTGCGCTACTCGATGCCGTCGCGCCGCAGCTTTGTTGGCCGCTTCGCGTCGCGGGCCAGACCGAATGGGGCGGGGAAGGCTTTCGGGCGCAGCATTTGGAACTGCTGGGCGCTCTGGAACCGGCCTCGATGCGCCGCCTGATGGCGCGGGCATCGATCTGGGCGCATCCGGCGCGCTACGAGCCGTTCGGTCTGGCGGTTTTGGAAGCGGCGGGGGCGAGTTGCGCCCTCATTTTGAGCGACATCCCCACGCTGCGCGAACTGTGGGACGGCGCCGCCGTTTTCGCCGCGCCGGATGACCCGCAAAGCTGGCAACTCGCGCTGCAAAACCTCATTGACCACGAAAGCGCGCGTCTCGATTGGGCCAAAAAAGCGCGCGAGCGGGCGCGCTGCTACTCTCTCGAACGCTGCGCGGGGGCTTACGCGACGCTCTACGACCAACTATGAACATCGTTTATTTCACGCACTCGCTGCGCTCCGACTGGAATCACGGCAACGCCCATTTCGTGCGCGGCGTCCTGAGCGAACTTCAAGCGCGCGGCCACAGCGTGCGCGCCTTCGAGCCGCAAACCAACTGGAGCGCGCAAAACCTCGTCGCCGACGCCGGAGAAGACGCCCTCCAAGCCTACCGCAGCGTTTATCCACATTTGCAAGCCACGCTTTACGATCCGCAGAACTCCGATGCCGCGTCGGCGCTTCAGGACGCCGATTTAGTCATCGTCCACGAATGGAACGATCCGGTTTTGGTCGCGCAAATCGGCCAGAAACGGCGCGGCGCGCGCTGGAAACTGCTGTTTCACGACACCCATCATCGCGCGGCCTCGGCGCCCCACGAAATGGCGGCCTACGACCTGAGCCAATACGACGGCGTGCTGGCGTTCGGCAACGTGATCCGCGATTTATACCTGCAAAACGGCTGGGCGAAGCGCGCCTGGACGTGGCACGAAGCCGCCGACACGCGGGTATTCAGGAGGGAGGTTGAGGGCGAAAAAATTTCGTCGTCTTCGCAATCCGACCTTCCTCCCTCCTCTCTCCTCCCTCCTCCCTCGCTGGTGTGGATCGGCAACTGGGGCGACGATGAGCGCACCCGCGAACTGGAAGAGTTTTTGATTCGACCCGTTGCGGAGTTGGGGTTGAAAGCGGAGATTTTCGGCGTGCGCTATCCCGAAGCCGCCAAACGCGCGCTGTGCGACGCGGGCATCGAATACGGCGGCTATTTGCCCAATTTTCGCGCCCCCGAAATCTTCGCGCGTCACGCCGTCACGGTTCATGTGCCGCGCCGTCCCTACGTCGAGAAATTGCCAGGCATTCCCACCATCCGGCCTTTTGAAGCTCTCGCCTGCGGCATTCCGCTCGTCAGCGCGCCCTGGAACGACGACGAAAACCTCTTTCGGCCTGGCGAGGATTTTCTGGTGGCGCGCGACGGCGGGGAAATGAAAACCCACCTGCGCGCCGTCCTGGGCGAACCCGAACTGCGCCAGAGTTTGATAACGCATGGCCTCGAAACCATTCGCGCGCGCCACACCTGCGCGCACCGCGTGGACGAATTGTTGGGAGTTGTCGAAGAATTGAACTAACCACAGAGACACGGAGACACAGAGAGAAAGAGGGTTGAACCTCAAAAATCTCTGTGTCTCCGTGTCTCTGTGGTTCAAACCTCATGAACATCGCATTTTTCGGGTCGAGCCTGGTTTCGGCCTACTGGAACGGCGCGGCGACCTATTATCGTGGCCTGCTCAAAGCCCTGCACGCGCGCGGGCACTCCATCACCTTCTACGAACCCGACGCCTACGAGCGCCAGCAGCACCGCGACATTGAAGATCCGGCTTACGCGCGCGTCGTGGTCTACAAAAACGACAAAATTGCGGCTCTGCGCGTGCTCGAAGCCGCAATAGGCGCCGATTTGATCGTCAAAGCGTCGGGCGTGGGCGTTTTTGATGAATTTCTTGAAGATGGCGTGCTGATGCTCAAAAACTCGCGCAACCACGTCGTTTTCTGGGACGTGGACGCGCCCGCGACTCTGGAGCGCGTCGCCAACGGCCCCGACCCGTTTCGCCCGCTCATTCCGCAATACGACGCCATCTTCACCTACGGCGGCGGGCAGCCGGTGATCGAGGCCTACGAAACCTTGGGCGCGCGGCGCTGCGTGCCGATTTACAACGCGCTCGATGCCGAAACGCACTTTCCTGGCGCGCGCGACGCGCGTTTCGAGGCCGATCTGGGCTTTCTGGGCAACCGTCTGCCCGACCGCGAAGCGCGCGTCGAGGAGTTTTTTCTCGATGTCGCGGCCAAATTGAGCGAGAAGACCTTCGTGCTGGGCGGTTCGGGTTGGGGCGACAAAAATTTGCCGCCGAACGTGCGTTATGCCGGCCACGTTTACACGCGCGACCACAACGCTTTCAACGCCACGCCGCTCGCGGTTCTCAACATCGCGCGCGATTCGATGGCGCGCTTCGGCTTTTCGCCCGCGACGCGCGTTTTCGAAGCGGCGGGCGGCGCGGCGTGCCTGATTTCGGATTTCTGGGAGGGCATCGAGTGCTTTTTCGAGCCGCAGCGCGAAATCCTGGTGGCGCGCGATGGGGATGAAGTCGCCGCGATTCTGGGAGATTTGACGCCCGAAAAAGCGCGCTCCATCGGCGACAACGCGCTGCGGCGCGCTCATGCCGAGCATCTTTACACGCATCGCGCGCTCGAAGTCGAACGGGCGCTGGGAGTTGCCTCGTGAAACTCGTCGTCCTGGGGCTTTCCATCACGTCAAGTTGGGGCAACGGCCACGCCACGACTTATCGCGCGCTGCTCCGCGAGTTCGCGGCGCGCGGCCATGATGTGCTGTTTCTCGAACGCGACGTGCCCTGGTATCGAGACAACCGCGATTTGCCCCATCCCGATTTCTGCCGCGTCGAGCTTTACGCCAACTTCCCCGACTTGCAACACCGCTTCGAGGCCGAAGTGCGCGAGTGCGATTGGGCCATTGTCGGTTCCTATGTGCCGCAGGGCGTCGAAGTGGGGGGGTGGACAACCCAAACCGCGCCGCGCACCGCGTTTTACGACATCGACACGCCCGTGACGCTCGCCAAACTCGCGCGCGGCGATTTCGAATATCTTTCACCCGATCTCATCGCGCGCTACGACCTCTATCTTTCGTTTTGCGGCGGGCCGACGCTCGAAAAATTGGAGAAAATGGGTTCGCCGCGCGCGCGCGCGCTTTATTGCAGCGTTGACGCGGCGCAATATTTTCCCGAAGCGGGCGAGAAAAAGTGGGATTTGAGCTATCTGGGCACCTATTCCGACGACCGCCAGCCCACGCTTGAGGCGCTCCTGCTCGAAGTTGCGCGCGCGCTGCCGGAGCGCCGGTTTTGCGTCGCGGGGCCGCAGTATCCCGACGGCATCGCGTGGCCGCGCAACGTGGAGCGCATCGCACATCTGCCGCCCGCGCAGCATCGCGGGTTTTACAACGCCTCGCGCTGGACGCTCAACGTGACGCGCGTCGATATGATCGCGGCGGGCTGGTCGCCCTCGGTGCGGCTTTTCGAGGCCGCCGCCTGCGCCGCGCCGATCCTCAGCGATTTCTGGCCTGGGCTGGACGACTTTTTCGCCCTCGACCGCGAAATTCGCGTGGCGCGTTCTGGTGAGGAGGCGCGCGCCATTTTGCTGGATACGACAGAAGCAGAACGCGCCCAGATTGCGGAGGCGGCGCGCGTTAAAGTTCTTGATTTTCATACCGCAGCGCAGCGCGCGGCGGAGTTGGAAAGTTATCTTTCGTAAGGACATGGCTTGCTATGCAATGCGCGACTTGCATGTTGGCCCCTCCCTAACCCTCCCCCGCAAGCGGGAGAGGGAACCACTTCATACGGCGTTTCCTGCAACTTTGACCAGAACCGTGTGACCGGTTCCCTCTCCCGCTTGCGGGGGAGGGTTAGGGAGGGGGCCAACATGCAAGTCGCGCATTGTGTGGCAGTCCATGTCCCTCTAAAGTGAAAAAGAGCCATTTCTCGTGACACTATCACCTCTTCGAGTCGCGCCAGGCGGACGCTATTTCCAAACCTGCGAAGGCGAACCGTTCCTCTTCATCGGCGCCAACGACGCCCTCACCTGGCCTGGCATCGCGCCGCTCTACCGGCGCCGCGATGTGGCCGCCGTCGAAGCCTATCTGCGCTCGTTCGCCGAAAAGGGCGTCACGATGGTGCGCCTCATGCTCGAATACGCGCACGGCGAAGCGCGCTATTTCGAAAAGCCCATCGGGCGTTTCGTGCCCGCGATGGTGCGTTTGTGGGATGATTTGTTCGATTTGTGCGAGAGGGTGGGTCTGCGCGTTTTGCTGGCGCCGTGGGACAATTTCTGGATGTCGCGGCGCTGGCACAGGCATCCCTACAACGCTCAAAACGGCGGCCCCGCCGCCTCGCCCGCCGCATTTTTCAGCGATGAAGCGACCATTGAAGCGACAATTCGGCGCTTTGAGTTCGTGACTGAACGCTACGCCCATCGCGCGGTTTTGGCGGCGTGGGATTTATTCAACGAAATTCATCCCTACTGGGGCGGCTCGCCCTCGGAGCAGGGCGAAGTGCTGGCGCGCCAGTCGGCGGCGATTCGCGCGGCGGAACTTCGCGTTCAAAATTGGACGCGACTGCAAACCGTTTCGATGTTCGGCCCCAAACCGGAAAACGGCTATGAAGCCTTGATTTTTCGCCATCCCAGCCTCGATTTCTGCACCACGCACATCTACTATGGCGGTGCCATTGACCTGCCGCGCGAAACCATCGGCGGCGCGGTTGCGATGGCGAAATGGACGCGCTACGGCCTCCAAAACACGCCCCCTGGACGGCCTTTCACCGATTCGGAACACGGCCCGATTCATCTTTTCAACGACCACAAACGCTGGCACGACGAAGCATTCGACGCCGAATACGAGCGCCATTTGATGTGGGCGCATCTGGCGAGCGGCGGCGCCGGAAGCGGAATGCGCTGGCCCGCGCGCCATCCGCACGTTTTGACCGAGGCCACCCAAGCCGAATTTGCGTCGCTGGCGCGCTTTTGCGGCGAAATCGGTTGGCTCAGCTTCGCGCCGCGCGACTGGCGCGGCAACCTCGCGGTTTCCGGCCCGCAGGGGCGCCAATTTCACCGTTTCGCGGTCGGCGACGGTCGCCAACTGCTGGTTTTTCTGCTGCGACGCGCCCCGCGCGGCCATCGCGGCCCCTTGCCGCCGCTCGCGCCTCTTGAAGACGTGGAAATGACGGTGCGCGGTCTGGAAGCCGGAAACTGGCGCGTGACGTTTTTCGATCCGCGTCTTGGCCAAGTCGTGGAAAGACGCGAGGTGGCAATTCAAACTCGATTGAACCTCGCGCTGCCGCCGTGGGAACAATCGCTGGCTATCGCGGCGCAAAAATTGAATTGAAGTTTTAAGAAACAATGGCCAAAAAACAATGGTTTTAACCTATACCTTTCCGGCTTGCTGGGTTCATATCGATGAAGAAGGCAGCTTTTTGCACACCGCGTTTGCCGATGGGCGCACTCTCGAGTCGGTTCCCCATCCTCGAAAAGACGGCGCGACGGCGCGCGCCTACGGCTACGGCGAGGATGCCTGGCTTTTGTGGCGCCAGCACGACGTGTTGCACCATCTCGTCGGCACCCTTTTCGGTCATGGCCAGAGTCCCACGATTTGGTCGGTGGCTCACGAAGACGCGCCCAACGCTCTGCCGCATTGGGTGCGCTTGCAGGAAGAAGAGTTCGTCGGCCACATCCATCGCTGGCTCAATGGCGGGCAGTGGCACGATGCGCTCTGTTCGCTGGCCGATTTGCGGCCTTCGCTGCCCGAACTTCAGGCCGATTTGCGCCGCGTGTTGGCGGGCGAAATGCTTGATGCCCGCGTTTTTGCGCCGCTTGGGATGGAGGGTGGCAATGAGGATGAACGGGAGTGAGAAACGAGTGGCGGAGATGGGCTTATGTGGTTGAATAAGTGGCCGTTAGGCGTTGTCAATTAGCCTCGGATGCGCTTGTTTGCTGCCTCGCTCGGATAAACGCCAACATCAATCATGGCCTGGCGCTCTAAAATACGGTCAGCGAAGTTGAATTGAAAGATGCGCGCCGTCACTTCACCAATGTCTGTGAGCGGCTCTATGATGGCATTCGACAAGATGAAATGGTCAGCTCACTCATCGGTGCGCGGGTTGAAGAAATGGGTGAGAAGACCCTGGGAGGAAAGTGAAGCGATGTCGCTGCCTTTATGCAGATTGCAGAAAGTGCAAGCCAGGGCCAGATTATCGGCTACGGTCAAACCACCATGTTTTTCACTGATGACATGATCGACGTGACAGCCAAAGAAGGTATCGTCTTCGTGAATAAGACAATATTCACAAATGCGCTCAGCCCTGGCTATCGCATGACGGCGCAATTCCACGCCGATATAAGTTTTGCTCATGCCGCAAGATGATGTTGCGCGCGCGCTTTAGCCAGTCGCATGAGATGCTCTAACTGGAGATAATGCTCCAATTCGGAATTTTCTTCTGCCGAAAGACCGGAAGTTTTCTTGCGCTGAAGAAGTTCTGCGACACGTTCTTTGGATGCCTCCGAAGGGCGAAATGTGACGACGTTGCGGGGCGTCGTGCCGCCCGCAATGAAATCAATCACTTCTTCATAAGCTCGTTGCATGACGTGAAGTGTAGGGTAATTCGTCTCTATCTGGCGCCCGCACGATCCGCCAGCAGCGTTCCGCCCAACGACAGCGCGAAATCTTCGGTTTTGACGACCTCGCCGCGACACAAAATCACCGCGCGTTCGACGGCGTTGATCAGCTCGCGCACGTTGCCTGGCCACGAGTATTCCAGCAGGGCTTTTTCGGCCTCTTTGTCGAGTCCCTTGACCGCTTTGCCCATCTTTTGCGCGTGAAACTGCAAATAATGGTTGATGAGCGGCATGATTTCGCCAGTGCGCTCGCGCAGCGGCGGCAGATGGAGCAAAATTACCTGCAAGCGGTAGTAAAGGTCTTCGCGGAATTCGTTGTCGCGGATGCGCTCCTGCAAGCGCTGGTTGGTCGCGGCCACGACGCGCACATCGGTTTTGACGCCCGTGTTGGCGCCCACGCGGCGCACTTCGCCGTCCTGCAAGACGCGCAAAAGTTTTACCTGCGTCGCGGGCGAGGTTTCGCCGATTTCATCGAGAAAAAGCGTGCCGCCATCGGCTTCTTCGAACAGGCCCTTTTTGTTTTGCGCCGCGCCGGTGAAGGCGCCTTTGACGTGGCCAAAAAGTTCGCTTTCGAGTAGGTTTTCGGGCAGGGCGCCGCAGTTGATGGGGATGAAAGGGCCGTCTTTGCGCCTGGAGTTCTGGTGGAGCGCGCGCGCGATGAGTTCTTTGCCGGTGCCGCTTTCGCCCTGGATGAGAACTGTCGCGTCGGTGGGCGCCACGCGCGCCACCATTTCGAGGATTTCGGTCATTTCGGGCGAATTCGCCACGATGTTGCCTGGGTCGAACTTTTGTTCCTTGGCGACCACGCTTCGCAGCCGCGCAACTTCCGATTTAAGCTGCTGGCGCTCCGAAGCGCGCGCGATGGCGAGGGTGAGTTCCTCGGTGTCGATGGGCTTGGTGAGGTAATCTATCGCGCCCGCTTTCATGGCGGCGACGGCGGTTTCGATGGAGCCGTAGCCGGTCAGCATGATGACTTCGGTTTGGGGGTTCTGGGTTTTGGTGGCCTGCAACACTTCCATGCCGGAAATCTGGTCGAGTTTGAGGTCAGTGATCACTAAATCGAAGTCGTTTTTGGCGATTTTATCGAGCGCGTCGGCGCCGGTTCCGGCCTGCGCGAGCGTGTGCCCCGCGCCTTTGAGCAGCGCCGTGAGCGTGAGGCGCATGGAAGACTGGTCGTCAACGAGAAGAATGTGGGCCATTGGTTCTGAGGGTCAAAGCTAATCCGCGCCCGTGATGGCGCGCGAAAAAGGGCGGGAAGCCCTGTAAATGGGTGTCCCGCCTTATTTTACAAGTTTGAGGGGTGTTTTGCGCGCGAAACGAAGCGGGGACTCAATCGCGGAGTGCATCGCCGCTCGGCAGATGAATCTTGACGCGCGTGCCGGCGGAGTGAATCGCGCCTTCCGAACCGTTTTGATGCAAGTTTTCCAGCGTCAAATCGCCGTTGATGGAGCGCAGCAGGCCGCGCGCGATGGAAAGCCCCAGGCCCGTCGAACTCGGCTTGGTGGAGAAAAAGGGCTGAAAAGCGTGTTCGAGCGTGCCCTGCGCCAGGCCGGTGCCGGAATCCTGAATGCAAATCCAGGTGGCGGGGCCTTCGACCGCAGAGGAAAAATGGAGCGCGCCGCCGTCTTCCATTGCTTCGCTGGCGTTGCACAAAACGTGATGCAAAACCTGGCGGGTCTGAATCTCATCGGCGTGAACCGCGAGCGTGGCGGGCAGTTCGTCGTGGATGGCGATGGAATCGTGCAAAATCGCTTCGCGCTGCAACTCCTTCACGAGGCTGCGGAGCAAATGGGCGAAATCGAAGGTGGCGAGCTGCGGCTGGGGCGGCTTCACGAACGAGGAAAACTCGGTCAGAATGCGGTTCATGCGCCGCGCTTCTTTTTGCACCACATCGAGCAGCATCGCGGTTTCTTCGTCCAGACCTTCGCCGGTTTGAAGCAGGCTGGAAGCGGTCAAAATCGCCGACAAGGGATTGCGAAGTTCATGCACCAAGCCGCGCATGAGAGCGTGAACGTCGATGTCGGAAGGAGGGGACGGCATGGGAGTGGGAGGCGGGAGACGGAATACGGGAGACGGAAGTAGGGACGCTTTCACTTCCGTCTCCCGTATTTCGTCTCCCGTATTTCGTCTCCCGTATTCGCCCTAATCGTAGCGGCGACGCTGCGCGGCGGGCGGGATTTTGAGGGCTTCGCGGTATTTGGTAACGGTGCGTCTCGCTATTTCGATGCCTCGTTTCGACAATTCCATCGAAATCTGCTCATCGGAGTAGGGTTTGCGCGGGTTTTCCTCGGCGAGCAGGTCTTTGATGACTTCTTTGATGCTCAAACTCGCATCGAAAAAGATTTCGCAGCCGATGACTTCGCCGTTGGGCAGCATGGCGTATTTGCCCGACACGGCGCGCCCCACGGTGCTTTCGTGAAGCCCCAATTTGTGCGCCACGCTGAGCCTGGTGAGCGGTTTGAGCGCGTGGGTGCCCTGCTCCAGAAACTGGCCCTGCTCGGCGGCGACGGCCTCGATGATGAGTTTGAGGGTTTTGCGGCGCTGGTTGAGGTTGTCGATGAACTCGCGGGCGCGGGTGAGATAGGTCTGGACGTGTTCGCGGTCTTTGCTGGAATAGGCGACGGAATCTTTTCGCATCGCGTCCCAGAGTTGGCGATACACCGAGTTGACGCGCAGGCCCAGACTGCGCGATTCGTTGACTTCGACGGTGTAGGCGCCCTCCATGCCCTCGATTTTTTTGATTTCGACATCGGGGCGCACCCTTCCTTCGCCGTGGGGACTTCCGGTATGCCACGAAGGATGAAACTGGCGGCCAGGGTAGGGCGAAAGCTCGGTGCGGATGAAGTCGGCGCCGTCCTGCACGCGCTCCACGCTGGTTTTGAGCTTGCGCGCGATGTCTTCGTAGGAATGGCGCGCCAGGGTTTGCCAGTGGTCGTCGATGAGGCGGAGCGCGAGCTGCGCGGTTTCGGCGTCGGGGCCTTTGTCGCGGTTGACGAGCTGCAAGCGCAGGCATTCGCGCAGGGTGCGCGCGCCCACGCCCGCCGGTTCGAGGGTCTGAATTTCGGCCAGAACCTCTTCCACAAGCCCAAGCGGCACATCCAGACCTTCGGCGAGCGTTTCGAGATCGGTGTCGAGATAACCGTCGTCGTTGATGCAGCCAATCATTTGGTCGCCCAGCGCGCGATGTTCCTTGGAGCAGCTCATGCCCCACTGCCATTTGAGGTGTTCGGTGAGCGTTTCGGTCGCGGTGAGGCGCGCCATGACGTCGAAACCGTCGTCGTCACCGTTGTAGACCGGCTTTTCCATCGGCGAGGCTTCGATGGCCAGATCCAAAACTTTTTCGCGCGCGGCTTCGGCGGCGTCTTCGTCTTCTTTGGTGATTTTGTAGCCGCACTCGCGGCACGAGGCGGCCATCATGTGCGCGCCGCACGCCGGACACAAGCGTTCGGCGGTGACTTCGAGCGCCGGATTGTCCTGCAATTCGCTTTCGATGGCCTGTTCGAGTTCAAAACCAGGCTGTTGCAGCAATTCGTAAAAAGCGATCATTTTGGGATTGAGCGTCTGCTCCATCCCCGTCGACATCCCCATGGATTGGGCCATTATAAATTGGAACCTTTTTCAGCAGAGTGAAGTGAATCGAGCGCGCCTGCGAGGTCGGCTTTAAGCGGGGAGCGAGGAAGGGCATACTGAGGCCGATGAAATTCGACCCGTTTTTGTCCGACGAACCTTCCATTGCCCCCCCGACTCCAGGCGCGCTTCTGGTGCGACTCTCGCAGCTTGTGGGCGTTTTCCGCGAAACCGCGCCAAACGCAAACGGCGTGCCAAGTGTGCCCCAAAAGTTGGCATCGGCGCGCCAGGCCCTGCTCCAGGCCATCGAAAACGGCGAGCCTTTAGGCGAGGTTTTCAGTTCCGCGCAGCACACTTTGCGCGAAATCTACGCTCAAACTGCCAATTTACACGCCGACGACGAAGCGCGCGCCCACGCTTTGCTGAAATTGGGTTTTCCCGATCCGCGCTTAGTCGCCGCCGAACGGGTTTTGCCCGTCGATGTTTCCACAGTCGTCTGCACTCATTTCAAGCCCGAAAAACAGGTTTTTACCACGCTCTCGTTCGCCGAAGCGCACGGCGCGACGGCGTATTGGCTTTTCGAAGTGCGCTATTTCGACGACACGCGATTGGTTGACGGCGTGGTCGAAAACTACGCGCCGCAGTTTTCGCGCGTGCGTTTGCCGGTGGGGAAGCACCATCTCATTATCGAAAGCCGCAACCCGCACTACGCGACGCGCAGCGAAGAATTTACGATTGAAGTTCCGGCGTTGTGAGTGAAATCAAGGTGTGGAAACCACCCCCGCCCCCTCCTTCGTAAGGAGGGGAGACCATATTGCGACTCCCTCGTTTTTCCAGTTGAGAACGCGAAACTGCGAGTGTGGTTTCCCCTCCTTACGAAGGCGGGTGCCCTCTGGGCGACGGCGGGGGTGGTTTCCACGAATAAACAAAAAAGCGGCGCGGACTCGAAAGTCCGCGCCGCTTTTCATTTGGAAATTGTCTTTAGCGAGGCATCGCCTGCGACGGATCGCCCTGCGATGGCTGGGTTTGCGCTGGCTGGTCGGGCGCAACCGTCGCGGTGATGGGCGCGCCGGTGGGCTGCGCCTGGGTTTCGAGCGCGGCCTGGCCAGGTTCGGTGGCGCGCAGCATTTCGGGCGTGATTTCCGGATCGGCAGTGTAAACCGAATCGAGCAACACCGGCAAAACCTCGTGATGGCGCGCCAGTTCGATGGCTTTATGGGTGATGATGTCGCCGGTGTTGAGAATTACCGAGTCGTCCTGCGCCAGAATTACGCGCGTGGTGGGACGGCCCAGGGCGTTGTTGATTTTGTTCTGCTCCGCCTTGTCGTCGTATTCGGCCTTCTTTTCCTGCGCGGTTCCAGTGAGTTCGGCGGTTTTTTCCTTGATGGTTTCCCACAAACCGCCCGCCGTCTGTTTGGCCGAACCCAGAGCATCCTGCGCTTTGACCGACGCGGCACCCATTCCGGCGGCGGCGATGACTTCGTTTTTCTTGCCGAATTGCTCGGCGCGGTCAAGGATAGCGCGCGTGATAATCATGCCTGGCGCCACGATAATGGAGCCGTCGGGCGCGCTGATTTCGCGTGCCGAAGGCTGGCCCAGAGCCGCCGTTTCCGCCCGTTCCTGCGCGGTGGCGCCATGCTCGCCCACCGCGTCCTGCCCCTGCGACAAAGCGCCGGTCGCACTCGTCTTAGCGGAATCGTAAGCGCCCGCAACCGTGCTTCCCGCCGCCGCCGTGACCAACTGGCCCAAAATGCCCGCCTGGATGGCGCGGTCGGCGTGCTGCTCGGTGATGGTTTCGCCCTGGCGCACCAAAATCTCGCTCCGCACGATTTCGCCGCTCGATGAAATGTCGGTCGAAGGGGCGGGCGTGGGCACCTGCATTGGATCAACGGTGATGCCCCCTGGCGTCGTGATGGCGCCTTCGCCTTGCATCAAAGCCTCGGTTCCCTGCGGCGCGGCCATCGTCGGCTGATCGGAGGGCAGGCTGACATCGCGCGAAGCAACTTTGCCGATGACAAAAGCGCGCTGTTTTTCGACCGAAGCGGTGGCGATGTTTTCGTAGGTTTCGGTGACTTTAGTTTTCGCGGTATCGAGGAGGTCACCGGCTTTGGCGCCGATGCCGCCCGCCGTCGCCGCGAGGCCGCCTGGCTCCTGTTCTTTCTGGCGCTGCAATTCGTGGGCGATTTCGCGCGGCACCAGAATCACGTCTTCGCCCACCACGATCTCCGTGGGCAAAGGCATATAACGTTTGCCGCTAAAAGCGTCGGCGAACATGCCGCCCGACACTTCAAAGCCCTGAATGACGCCCGCGTCGTCGAGATAAAGGTCGGAAACCGTTCCCAGATCTTCGCCGCCCTGCGTGGTGATTTTTTTGCCGTCGAGCTTTTTCTTCTGGTCGAAGGATTCGGCAATGATGGGTTCGGTGTGAGCCTTCAAAATCACTTCTTCGCTGGGCACCAGAACCGCGTGCGGGCCGATTTCGCGCACCTGCATCCAGGGAATGACAGTGGCGTCGATGGCGCCGAAGAGTTCGCGGTCGGTCAAAAGCAGCGCGAGCAGGCGATGCGAAGATTCATCGAAAATGAGGTCGCGGACGGTGCCGAGTTGTTTGCCTTCGAGTTGGCTGACAATGTTGAGTCCTAACAGACTTTTTGCTTTACGCATAGTGGTTTTCTCCTAAAGTGAACGGTTTCCAAAAATGGATGAGGGAATTGAATTAGTAGCCCAGGGCAGCCGAGGGAGCCTCATCCGGCGCGGCGCCGGCGGCGGTTGGAGCCGGCCTTGGCGCCCTTGAAGCGCCCGCGTTGGGCGCGATGCGCGGCGCAGGCGGCGCCGCGGTGGGCGCGGCGGCGGGCGGTGCGCCCGATGCGGCGGGCGGCGCCACCGTGGGCTGCGGCGCCATGGTGGGAGCGGGCGTGATGCCGCTTGTGGCTGTGGGCAACGGCGCGACAGGCGGCGCTGCATTGGTGCTGGGAGGCGCGGCGGGCGCAGCCGCGCTGTTGGCAGCTGATCCGGAAGAGGTGGCATCGGCGGCGCCCGACGTGCTGGGTGTGCTTTGCGGCGCGGGCGTGCTGGAGCCACCACCGATGGTGGGCGTCGCGGAGGTGCTGGCGGCATTCTCTGCCGGCGCGGGGGTGGAAACAGCGTTGCCGGTGGTTGGGGTTGGGGTGGTCACCGCATTTTCGGTGGCATCATTGGCGGGTCGAAAGGCGAAATAGAGGCCCGCCGCCACCAAGAGGATGAGAACGGCGCCCACCGCGATGGCGGCTGTGTTCGGTTTTTGACCTTCCAGACGAGACATGGGTTTTCCTTGCGTCTAAATCAAGACGGGGCGCGGTTCAACGCAAACGAGGTGCCAATAAACAGCCTTGCTTTCGATGATTTGGCGCGAATTTCAGCGCCGCGCGCCCCAAACCTTGACAGAGAGTGCGCCGCGACTCCATAATACCTTACGGATCGTTTCACTGATTCGAGTGAACTGAATTGATTCCCAATCAAAGCATTTTGAAACCGGAAAATGGGAAGTGATGGCGATGTCTGCGATGAAAACAAGATCTCTGGGCGAATTCGGCCCCTATTTGGCGATGCGTCCTTTAGGACGCCAGGTGCAGGACTCACTCGATGAGGCCCTGCGCGCGCTGCCGCCTGGCGGCGTGCTGACAATCGACTTCGACGGCGTGGAAATGATGGATTACTCTTTCGCCGACGAAGCGATTGGCACGATTTACTCGCGCATGAGCGGCAAGGAATATCCCGACCGTTACATGGTTTTGCTGGTCAAAGATGATCCGGTGAGCCAGGCGCTGTTGGAAAACGTCGAAGTCGCGCTCGCCCAACGCGACGCGGCGGCGATTGCGGTTCCGTCGGAAGAGTTGGCGGCCCTTGTCAAATCGCTCGAAACCGACCGCGAAAAAGCCGCCAAAAGCGGAAAACCCGCGCCTCCGGCAGTGGCGTGGCGCGTCATTGGCAAACTGCCCGATCATCTGGTCGAAACGCTGGGCGCGGTGATGAACCAGGGCCAATCGACGGTGCGCGACATCGTGGAAACCCTGCAACTCGAATCCGTCACCGCCTGCAACAACCGCATCGCGCGCCTGCACCAACTGCGTCTGGTGCGCCGCAAAGCCGCCATCGTGCCCGAAGGCGGACGCCTCTACTGCTACTCCGGCGTTTTTTGAACCGGCGCCAACTTCTCTCAATTTCTGCTTCGTTTTGCCGGAAGCGCCGCCCTTTGCGGCGCCTCCGCCGTCCCATTATGAAAACCTCTCCTCTCCCCGAAATCGAGGCGCTACGCGCCGAAGTGAGCTACCTGCGCGATTCCGTCGCCGAATTGGAAGACCGTCTCGCCGAGTTTGAAGGCGAAGACGACGATTCCTGGGCCATCTGGCCTTACTGCTACGTCGTGTCGGCCTGGAACGCGGCGCACCGATGCTTTCATTCGTTTCACAAAATTGGAAACAGGTGGTCGCTGCGGCGTTACAACCGCCGTTTGCAGCGCGCGGCGCGGGGGCAGAACCTCGGCGAGATGCGTTTGACTTGAGATGGATAGAGAAAAACGGGGCGCTCATTCGAGTGCCCCGTTTTCTTTTAACCCTTGCCGTTTCAAAAGATGTTTTTTCAAAACTGCTTTCGCCCTTCATGAACGAATCCAACAATTTCATCGGCTGAGACGCCTAAATCTATTCCCTCAACATCAAGGGGAGAACGTCCATCACTTTCTGGCTTGAGAACAAAGGTCTGGCCGTCTTCGCGCTGGATACGGACTTCGCCTTCTTGACGCGCCTGTTCCAGAAGAACGGAAAGGCTTTGCCCCGTTTCAAGATATGTCTGCATCGGTTTTTGCCACCTCCAAGACCTCAACTCCGGCAGCTTTTGCCGCGTAAATCAAACCCGAATCTAAACTGATTAACGGGCATTTTTGATTGATGGCGCATGCAATGATGTAAGCGTCGTAAGCGTAGATGTTGAGTTGTGACGCTAACTCTATCGCCTGAACTAAATCAACTTCCACCAGGTTAAGCGGAATCTGCCGGTAAACCTCAATCGCAGCTTTGGCTTGTGAAGCGGTGATTCGCTGGCGCTTAAGCATCGCAGAAAAGGCGTTGCCAATTTCCCAAGGAAGGGAGCGAGGAGCCAACAAAGCAGCACCTTGAGTTTGCGTTATCAGAGCAGCCTTTTGTGGTTCATTGGCGATGACCGCGATAATAACGGATGTATCCACCACGAGATTCATGGGCGCTCCTGTGATGGCAATTTTACCAAAGGCGGCTTCGAGTTCGGCTTCAATCGGACTTCTGGAATGATCCCGTTTGAATCTCGCTGGCATCTTCGTTACGATCTTCAAAATACCAATCTATGTCGGCAAAAGCAGAATCGTGAAGCTCATAATCCTGTGTCGGCACATGAAGAACTTGTATGCTTCCCAGGTTTTCTTCTGGGTTCTCTTCGCGTTCGGCGAAGCAAATCTGAGGATAAAACCGCTTGCCTTCACGCTGGAACCAGCCAGCGTCAAGGAAATAGCTGTTGTCGAAAATATACTCGGAGCAAATTTCCTGGCGCAGCTTTTTATCCGTAATTCCGTGCCTCTTCAATACCTCATTGAGACGGGCGATCTCAAGACACTGATAATCTATGGCCATATTTTCGTGTTCGCCACCTTCTGAAATGTTCATGTCTTCGATTATGACCTCCTGAAATGTCGCGCACAAGCGAGCGAAGAGTATTTAAGCAGCTTTAACCTCGGCGCCCTGCGCCGCTTCCTCGCGCCGAAAAACGCGCACCTGGCGCGGATAAACCCACACGCGGTCATTCACCACCAAACCCAGTTCCGCCTCGCGTTCGTGAGGCAGTTCGACATCGAGAGGCAACTGCCCTTCCCGCGCCACGAGCGCGATTTTCACCGTCGAGCCGGAGCGGTCATGTGTAAAAAGTTACCCCTCATCGTTTTTCTGGGAAGAAGCAGAAGACAAGCGTGGTTAAGAAAGTGAGGCGCTCATCTCCAGGAACACCTGCACGGCCTGCGGGTCGAAGTGCGTGCCGATGCCCTTTTGGATATGTTCGCGGATTTGCGCTTCGGGCCAGCCCTGACGGTAGGGACGGTCGCTTTTCAGGGCATCCCAGACATCGGCCACGGCGAAGAGGCGGGCGCATAAGGGAATTTGCTCGCCCTTCAAGCCGCGCGGGTAGCCGCTGCCATCCCACTTTTCATGGTGGCAGTAGGGAATATCCAGTGCGGGACGCAGATAACCGATGGGCGAAAGCAACTCGTAGGCGTAAACCGGATGGCGGCGCATGATGACCCATTCTTCATCCGTCAGTGGGCCAGGCTTGAGCAGAATACTGTCGGGAATGCCCATTTTGCCGATGTCGTGCAGCAGGGCGCCGCGCCGGATATGGACGAGTTCGCTGTTGGTCAGGCCGAAGGCGCGCGCCATTTGCACGGCCATCTCCGTGACGCGCAGGGTGTGGCCTTCGGTTTCCTTGTCGCGCAGGTCGAGGGCGCGCGACCAGCCTTCAATGGTGGTGTCGTAAGCGAGAGTCAGTTCCGCGTTGGAGCGTTGCAGGTCATCGAAGAGTTCGGCGTTGTCAATGGCAATCGCCGCCTGCCCCGCCAGAGCATCGAGAAACTCGATCCACTGGGCATCCACGTCGAGCGGCGCGCGGTGGAAGATCTCCAGCACGCCCTCGACACGGCCTTTGGCAATCAGCGGCGCGGCGTAGTAGGCGACGAACCCCTCCGTGGCCAGCAGGGGCGCGTGCCGCAATTCGCCCGCGTGTTCGGCCAGATTGGGGATGTTGACGAGGCGGCGCTCCACTACGGCGCGTCCCGCGTGGCTCTCGCCTGGCCGCAAATGAGTGTGCTGCAAGGCCTGGGAGCGAAAGCCGCGTCCGGCGGCATATTCCAGCATCTGGGTGTGAGGATTGAGCAGCAGCACGTCGGCGGCATCCACCAGCAACTGGGCGGTGACCTGATCGAGAATCACGTTGAGTGTGACGCGCAGGTCGAGACTGGCGGTGATGGCCATGTCGATGTTGCGCAACGCCGTGATTTTTTCAAGCTGTCGCTCGATGCGGCTCTCGGCGCGCTTGCGCTCGCTGATGTCACGGGCCACGGCCACGAAGCGTCCGGTTTCGCCCACCGGCGCGACGAACTGGAGGAACACCTCGACCGGAATCTCGCTGCCGTCCTTGCGTCGCTGCTGGGTCTGAAAGGTGTAGGACGAGAGCATTCCCTCGCGCAGCGCGGTCAGTTTGTCAGTCAGGACGATGGCATCCTCTTCCGGCAAAATGTCGAAAGGCGTCAGGGTGAGGATTTCTTCCTGGTCATATCCCAACTGCCCCACGCCGCCATGATTGGTGTAGGAAAAGTGCAGGGTCTGCGCGTCGAAGATGAAAACGCCGTCGAGGGTGGCATCCAGAGTCGTCTTGAACTCGCTCAGGCGCGCCGCCGACACGGCCAGCTCTTCCAGATGCCGCCGCTCGACGTCGCGCCGCTCGTTTTGACGCAGTTGTTCGGTCTGTTGCAGTTGCTCGGTCTGGCGGCGGTGCTGGGCGGTGTAGTTGAATAAATCGACAAAAAGCCTGACCTTGGCTTTCAAAATGTCCGCGTCGAATGGCTTGGACATGTAATCCACCGCGCCGGCGGCATAGCCTTGCTGGACGAAACGTTCTTCTTTGCTGACGGCGGTGACGAAGATGATGGGGATGTGGCGCGACTTTTCCCGATCCTTGATAAGTGCGGCGGTCTCGAACCCATCCATGACCGGCATCTGCACATCGAGCAGAATAACGGCGCATTCGTTGGTGAGCAGCCACTTCAACGCTTCGTGGCCAGAGAGAGCTTTCACCAGATTACATCCCAGCGGCTCCAGAACGGCTTCCAGAGCCACCAGATTGGCCGGTTGGTCGTCCACCAATAAAATGTTGGTCTGTTCTTCGATGTCTCTCATGTCGGATGCCTTCTTCGTAGACACGGGGCAGTCGCATTCATTATGCCACCTGAGTTATGCCACAGGTCAGCCGCACTGCGCGTGGCAGCTTTGCGAGAGGATAAAGCGCGGTGTTTCGGGTGAGAGTTCGCTCGACTGAAGTCGGCGCTGACCCAGAGGGTGCCCCGCGCTGCGCGCTAACTTTCGGCCTGCGCCGAAAAAAGCAAGGGGTTGTTTTCCCGCGAAGGCGGGAAGTTAGCGCGCAGCGCGGGGCACCCTCTGGGTCAGCGCCGACTTCAGTCGAGCGAACTGTTGGCCAGGATGCAACTCCAATGAGGCAGGCTTCTAAGCCGCAATTTTCGCATCGCCACTCTGCGCCGCTTCCTCGCGCCGGAAAACGCGCACCTGGCGCGGATACACCCACACTCGGTCATTCACCACCAAACCCAGTTCCGCGTCGCGCTCGTGGGGCAGCTCAACATCGAGTGGCAACTGCCCTTCCTGCGCCACGAGCGCGATTTTCACCGTCGAGCCGGAGCGGTTGACGCGCGTTACGATGGCGAACATCGAATCGCTTCCGTGCGAAACGCGGTCGATATCGACTTCGTGAGGGCGAATGTAGGCTGTGACTTCGGCGCCTTCGTCGGCGCCGTTTTGCGGCGCGGGCACGTCGAACGACATCGGCATCTCTTCCGTTCCGATGTGGGCGCGGCCATTTTGGATGCGGCCATGAAACACGTTGACGTGGCCCAGAAAATCGGTCACGAAGGCGTTGGCGGGAGAGGCGAAAACGGCGTCGGGCGCGCCTTCCTGTTCGATGCGGCCTTTGTTCATCACCACGACGTGATCGGCGACTTCAAAGGCTTCTTCCTGATCGTGGGTCACGAACACGCTCGTCATATGGATTTCGTCGTGCAACTGGCGAATCCAGCGCCGCAAATCGGCGCGCACTTTGGCATCGAGCGCGCCAAACGGCTCGTCCAACAGCAGCATTTGCGGACTCGCCGCGAGGGCGCGCGCCAACGCCACGCGCTGGCGCTGTCCGCCCGAAAGCTGCGACGGCAGCCGCTTTTCCAAGCCTTCCAGTTGAATGAGGCGCAAAAGCTCCATCACGCGCTCGCGCACGGCTTCGTTCTTCCACTTGCGAACACGCAGGCCGAAAGCGATGTTTTCAAAAATCGTCATGTGGCCGAACAGCGCGTAATGCTGAAATACGAAGCCCACGTTGCGCTCTTTGGCGGCGCGCTGCGTCACGTCGTCCTGCTCGTAAAGCACGCTTCCCGAATCGGGCGCTTCGAGGCCCGCGATGACGCGCAACAGCGTGGTTTTTCCGCTTCCCGACGGCCCCAGCAGCGCCACGAGTTTGCCCTGCGGCACTTCGAGGGACACGTTTTGCAGCGCGGTGAAGGCGCCGTAGCGTTTGGTGATGTCGCGGACGGTGATTTTCATGAGTGGGGTGGCTGGGTGGTTGAAGCGACCGGCAGCTAACCACTTCCAGCCTTGATTTGCGAATGAGCGCGAACCTCAACAACGCGCTTGATAATGAGCGTCACGATGCCAACCAGAGTCAAAATCGAAGCGACGGCAAACGCGGCGGCGAATTGGTATTCGCCGTAAAGCAGTTCGACTTGCAAAGGAACCGTGTTGGTGCGACCGACATGGCCCGTCACCACCGAAACCGCGCCGAATTCGCCCATCGCGCGGGCGTTGCACAAAATGATGCCGTAAAGCAGGCCCCACTTGATGTTGGGAATCGTGACGCGCCAAAACGCCTGCCAGCCGCTCGCGCCCAGCACCATCGCGGCTTCTTCTTCCTCGGTGCCCTGCGCTTCCATAAACGCAATCAGTTCACGCGCCACAAAGGGAAACGTGACGAACGCCGTCGCCAACACAATCCCAGGCACCGCGAAGATGATTTTCCAGTCACGCGCCATCAGCCACTCGCCGAAAACGCCCTGACGCCCGAAAAGCAGCACGAAAATCAATCCCGCGATCACCGGCGAAACCGCGAAAGGCAAATCAATCAGCGTAATCAACACGCTTTTGCCCTTGAAACGGAATTTGGCAATCGCCCACGCCGCCGCGACGCCAAACAGCGTGTTGAGCGGCAGCGTGATCGCCGCGACCAAAAGCGTCAGTTTGATGGCCGCGAGGGCTTCGGGACTGGTGATCGAGGCGCGATAAACCTCCCAGCCTTTGCGAAACGCCTCGGCAAACACAACCGCGAGCGGAACCAGCAAAAACAGTCCCAAAAACGCCAGCGCGAGGGCGATGAGAACGATTTGCACGCCGACCGGCTCATTGGTGGCGCGCCGCACCGCCGCCCTGTTTTGAGAGCGCGATTTTTCGCTTTCCATCGGGCGCGGCGCGGCGACGGCTATCGTCGAATCGTTCATGTCGGGAGAATCGGGCACGTTTTGCAATTAAACCCAAAATCGCTTCAGCCGCGCATACGTTTGCGGCTCCACGCCTGCAAAGCGTTGATGAACAGCAACAGCGCGAACGAAACCACCAGCATCACAAGCGCAATCGCGGTCGCTCCGGCGGTGTCGTATTCGTCGAGGCGCGTATAAATCAGTTGCGGCGTGATCTGGGTGCGAAACGGAATGTTGGAAGTGATGAAAATCACCGAGCCGTATTCGCCAATGGCGCGCGCGAAGGCCAGCGTCGTGCCGGTGAGAAGCGCGGGCCAGATGTAGGGAAAAAGCACGCGGCGAAACGTCATCCAGCGCGAGGCGCCCAGCGACGAGGCCGCTTCTTCGAGCTGGGCATCGAGTTCCTGCAACACCGGCTGCACGGTGCGAACCACGAACGGCAGCGAGATAAAAATCAGCGCGATGACGATGCCAATCGGGGTTTGAATCACATTCACGCCCCATTTCGCCAGATGAGCGCCGATCCAGCCGTTGGGCCCGTAAACCGTCGCGAGCGCGATGCCGCCCACCGCCGTGGGAAGCGCGAAGGGCATATCGACAAGCGCATCGACGAGCGACTTGCCCCAAAACGAATAGCGCACCAGAACCCACGCCACCAGCAGTCCGGCGAACATATTGACCGTCGCCGCCAAAAGCGCCGCGCCGAAAGTGAGTTTGTAGGAAGCCAGCGCCGAAGGGGAGAACGCCGCGTTCACGAAATGGGGCCAGCCCTCACTTCCCGCTTTCCAAAACAGCGTGGAAAGCGGAATCAGCACCAGAATCGACAGATAAAACAGCGCGTAACCCAGCGACAAGCCAAACCCTGGCAAAACACTGCGTTCTTTAAAGCGAAAACGAGGCATGAGGCGGAATGCGGGAGACGGAATGCGGGAGACGGAATGCGGAAGTTGGAGAGTCGCGCTTAGCTCTTCTGTATCCCGTATTCCGTCTCGCAGCTACTGCCCTGGCGCGTAAATTTGGTCGAAGACTCCGCCGCTTACGAAATGGGTTTTTTGCGCCGATTTCCAGTCGCCGAACTTCGATTGAAGCGTCCACAGTTTGACCTTCGGGAACTGCGCCGCATATTTCGCCGCGATTTTGGCATCGCGCGGGCGATAACCATGCTTCGCGGCCAGTTCCTGACCCTGCGGCGCGTAAAGAAACTCCAGATAAGCCCTTGCCAGCGTTTCTGTTCCGCGCTTTTTGGCGACGGCATCAACGACCGCGACCGGCGGTTCGGCCAGAATCGACTGCGGCGGCGTCACGATTTCAAATTTGCCCCGTCCCAGTTCGCGCGCCGCCAGCAGCGCCTCGTTTTCCCAGGCCAGCAACACGTCGCCCACGCCGCGCTCGACAAAAGTCGTCGTCGAGCCGCGCGCGCCCGAATCCAAAACTGGCACGTTTTTGTAAAGCCGCGCCACGAACTCCCGCGCTTTAGCTTCGTCGCCGTTCCACTTGTCGAGCGCGTAGCCCCACGCCGCCAGATAATTCCAGCGCGCGCCGCCCGAACTTTTGGGGTTGGGCGTAATGACCTCCACATCGGGCCTCACCAAATCGCCCCAATCCTTGATTTGTTTGGGATTGCCCTGGCGAACCAGAAAAACGATGGCCGAAGTGAAGGGCGAAGAATTTTGGGGCAATTTCGACTGCCAGTTTGGGTCGAGCAATTTCTGGTCGGCGATGGAATCGATGTCGTAGGCCAGGGCGAGCGTCACAACGTCGGCCTCGTTGCCGTCGATGACGCTGCGCGCCTGTTTGCCGCTTCCGCCGTGCGAAGTTTCGACCGCAACGCTTTGGCCGGTTTTCGCCTGATATTGCGCCGCGAACGCCTTGTTATAATCGGCGTAAAATTGGCGCGTCGGATCGTAGGAAACGTTGATCAGCTTCAACGGCGCGCCCGCCGCTTTCGCATTGGAATTGGAATTACCAGCGGACTGCGTGGCGCAGCCCGACAGCGCGCCGCCAGCAAGAGAGAGGAAAAAAAGAATGGAAGGAAAAGCAGGTTTGAACATGAAATTCTCGCAAAATCAGGAGGGATGAAAAAGACCGAGGTCGGGGCGAAGCAGCCGGTCGGCGTCGGACAATGCGAGAAAAACGTCGATTATCACTGGGGACTCGAAGCAGAGGAGCCATCTGGAACTTGATTTTTCAACGCGCCGCGCGCCGTCGGCGGGCGACAGCAGCCCCGCATCATGAACGCCGCAGCGAGCAGGAAGGGGTCTAAAACGCGGAATTGAAAACTCATTGCAGGCGTCCCAATAGCAATTTTACGCTTGATTGAACCCATTCGCGGCTTAATCTACCGGCGAAGTAGGATTTCAAGAAGGCATTGTAAAACTCCGGCGGCGCGGCGTCAAGTGATTCACAAAGTGATTAATCTGGGCTTAACGTGGCGGCGCGGAAGTTTTCCTACACTGCGCGCAGAGTTTCCCTTATGAGCGCCACTATTTTGATTGTCGATGACGAGCGGATGCTGGTCGAAACCATCTCTTACAATTTGGAAAAAGAGGGGTTCACGGTCGTGAGCGCGCACGACGGCGAAACGGCGCTCCAGCAGGCCAGAGAGGTGCGCCCGCATTTGGTGATTCTGGATTTGATGCTGCCCAAAGTTTCGGGCTGGGAGGTGTGCCGCGCCCTGCGCCAGAGCGCCGAACACAAGCTCGACGCGCCGATTTTGATGCTCACCGCGCGCGGCGAAGAAGCCGATAAAGTGCTGGGACTCGAACTTGGCGCCGACGATTATCTGGTCAAGCCGTTTGGAATGCGCGAGTTGGTGGCGCGAGTGCGGGCGCTGTTGCGCCGCGCCGCCAAGACGCCTGCGCCCGAAGGCGAAGTTTTGCAGGCAGGCGGGATTCATCTCGATGTCGGGCGCCACGAAGTGCGCGTTTCGGATGGCGAAAAAACGCGCGAAGTGAACCTATCGCTCAAAGAGTTCGAGGTGCTGCGGGTTTTGCTGTCGCACGTCGGACAGGCCGTGCCGCGCGAAGTGCTGCTGGAGCGCGTCTGGGGCGACGATTTTTACGGCGATGAACGGACGCTCGACGTTCACATTCGCTGGCTGCGCGAAAAACTCGAAAAAGCGCCCTCGCAGCCGGAGTTTCTGCTCACTGTGCGCGGCGTCGGCTACAAATTTAAGATTTAGGTGGTTGGGAGTCTCTCCCGTCGCTTCGCGTCGGCCCTCACCCGTCGCTTCGCGCCACCCACGCCCAGAGGGCACCCGCGCAAGCGGGAGAAGGAGTTTTCGGCGCAACTTGAACCAAGCAGTAAGTTGGACGACGTGACAGCTACTCCTTCTCCCACTTGCGGGAGAGGGTGGCGCGAAGCGACGGGTGAGGGCCGACGCGAAGCGACGGAAAACCACCCAACAACCCAGCCACCCATTTTCACTCATCTCATTGAAATCTTTTTTGAGTCGTGTCACACTGGGGCCAATTCCGGCTCAAAGTGCTGGTTTAGCCACAGATGACACAGATGGATTCACAGATGGGCACAGATGAATTTAAGAAAAAACATCTGTGCCCATCTGTGAATCCATCTGTGTCATCTGTGGCTAAAAAATCACATCGGCGACTAACGGTAGATGATCGGAGGCGTGTGAATCGGGCACGAACGCGCGCTTCGATTTCGCGCCGCGCTCAAAAATGTAGTCGATTCGCAGCATGGGCAGGCGCGAGGGAAAGGTGTGGCCGGTTCCGCAGCCGTTTCGCGCCCACGAATCTTCCAGTTTCGAGGTGAGGGCGCGATAAAACAGGCCGCGCGGCGGGGTGTTGAAGTCGCCCGCGACCACGAGCGGAATTTGCGGATTTCCGGCTGCGACGGCGCGAAAAAGGGGCGCGATTTGATCGAGGCGCGCCTGCGCTGAGGGTTGGGAGTCGCGCGCGACTTGGCTCAGGCGCCGCCACAATCCGCGTCTGGCTCGGCGTTGTCTGGGGTAAGACGTTGCCACATGGACGTTCAAGACCCGAATTTGGCCGTGCGGCGTGCTCCACGTCGTTTCGAGAATGCGCCGCCTGCCGCGAAGCGGGTAGGAGCGCCAACTCGCAAGCGGAAAACGCGAAAGCGTCATCACATCGCCGGCGCGGGCGCTTTTCCAGCCGCGAAACTCCCTTTGCAGCACGTCGCCAGGAGAACGCGAGCCGTTGGGACTTGAGCGCTGACTTTCCTGCAGACAAACGATGTTGGGACGCTGGTTTTTGATGGTGCGGATTAAACCCTGCGTTCCGCGCTCTGCGCGCTGGACGTTGTAGGTGAGAATCCGAATTGTTGGCGCCGTTTTCTCGCGCGCGAAAACGCGAAGCGGCACGTTGAAACCGAAAATCCATTTGGCCCAGAACAACAGTCCCAGCAGGTTCAGGCACAACAGCGCGGCGCGGCGCCGACGCAGCGCTATCAGGCCCAAAACCAGTGGAAACAGCGCCCAGGCATGAGTTGGAAAGTAAGTGAGAAGCGCTGTCGGGCCGGTGCGCTCGCCGACGAAATTTTGCAAAATCCACACGCCCGCCAGAAGCGCCAGTGATACAATCGTCGCCAGGGCGAGACGAGAATGGCGGCGCAAAACGGGCATTCGTAGAGGTTGCACCCGCACCGCGCGCGCCGCAAGAGGCTGAGGCGGCTTCTTTTCGATTGGCGCGTTTTCCTTGCGAGAAGGCAAGGGGGCGGGACTCACATCCTCCTCCAATCGGGAGAAATCCAAGATGGAAGAGGGCGCAAGCCCCGCTTTGCTTTTCTCCGGCAAAAAGCCTTCAACTCGCCGGAATTTCAACGCGAAACGTGGTTCCTCGTCCCATCGCGGACTCGACTTCGACGTGGCCGCCGTGGGTTTCGACGATGTGTTTGACAATCGCCAACCCCAGGCCCGTGCCGCCCTCGGCGCGGCTGCGCGCTTTATCGACGCGGTAAAACCGCTCGAAAATGCGCGGCAAATCGGTTTCGGGAATGCCGATGCCCGAATCGGACACTTCCAGAACCGCCGTTGGGGGCGCGTCTGCCTCGGTGTGTTGGTGCAGATGCAGCGCGACTTTTCCGCCCGTCGGGGTGTAGGCGAGGGCGTTGTCGATCAAGTTGAAAGCGACCTGTTCCAGACCGGCCTCGTCGCCGTGGACGATGGGCGCACCTCCGTTGGGCTGCCAGTCGATGGTGATTTCGCGGCGGCTCGCTTTGTCCTGCAAGCGTTCGATGACGCTTTCCACGACATTTTTGAGTTGGACGGGTGAGGAAGGCGCCTCTTCCACGCCTTCGGCGCGCGCCAAATCCAGTAAATCCGAAACCAGGCGCGACAAGCGCTCGGCCTCGTTGATGAGCGGCGGCAAAAAACGCGCGACCAGCGCGGCGTCTTCGGGCGCGTGGAGCATGGTTTCGGCAGTGGCGCGGATGTTGGCGATGGGAGTTCGCAGTTCGTGGCTGGCGTTGGCCACGAAGTCGCGGCGCACCCGTTCCAGGCGGCGCATTTCGGTCAGATCCTGCAAGATGGCGACGGCGCCCGATTCGGTGCCCGCGCCCGAAAACACCGGCGAAACCCGCAAAAACACCTCGCGCAGACGCGGCGAATAAAGATGGATTTCCTGCGAACTGCTTTTGCCCTCGCGCAGCGCGCTTCGCATCGCGGCGTCGATGCCGAACGAGGGCAGCGCCTCGATGAGATGCGCGCCCAGAACGTCTTCGATGCGAATATCGAAGAGGCGCAGCGCCGCCGCATTGAGGAAGCGCAGTCGCGCTTCGGAATCGACCACCAGAACCGCGTCCTGGAGCGAGGCGAGCACGTTTTCCAGTTCGCGGCGCGCGCGGCTTTCCTCGCGCTGCGATTCTTCGAGCGCGGTGCGCGCCGTGAGCAGACGGCGCCACAAAGTTTCTTCATCGCCCATTTTCTGGGCCAGAAAAAGCGCCGCCGCATCGTTGTGCGCCGCGAAAGCCGAGGTTAAATCGCGCCCCAGCGCCACGCGGCGACGGTGCGCGCGCGCCAGCACCAGGCACAGCACGAGTGTCGGCACGAAAAGGAAAAACCAGCCGTTGAGGGCAAAAAAGGAGGCAAAATTCACGGTGAATCACAAAACTCAACTACAGGGACGACGCAACAGCCAACTCAGGCTCAATCAGACCACTGATACGGTCCACTGATACGGTTTAACACTCAAGGATTAAGCGATTTTGAAAATTAGGTCGCCTAAACGAGATATCCGGTTGAAGAGGAGCGCCATCAATCCGGTTTCGATGCATTCATGGGACAAAGAAGAATTTAACACCGAGAAAGAAATGCAAAAATACCCGCAATTGGCGCTGATGTCGAAGGGATTGATCTCAAAAATCGAGGTCAGAGCCGCCGCGCTGCCGAAAGATATTGGCGCTGGGGATGCTCTGGACTTGTGTGAAAGGAGCATAACGCTCTTGCGGGCACCATTCTTGGGTAAAATCTCATCTTATATGGAGAACGCCCGATGAAACTTCCCGCACCGCCGGCTGATAATAAATTTCGCATTCTGGTTGTCGAAGACGACGCCATCATCGCCAAACTCGTCAACATCAACCTTTCTATGGCGGGCTTCGACTGTCGCCTGGCTGTTACCGGTCTCGATGGCTGGAACGCTTTTTTAAGCTCGGATCCGCATCTGGTGCTCTCTGATATCGATATGCCAGGCATCTCGGGACACGAACTGACCGCCAAAATCCGCGCTCAATCGAGCGTGCCCATCATTTTGATGACGGCGGCCAACACCGACGACAACGAAATGCAGGGCTTCAAAAGCGGCGCCGACGATTACGTTTCCAAGCCCTTCAACCCCAAACTTCTGGTAACGCGCGTCATCGCCAACCTGCGCCGCGTTTATCGCTACGACGCGCCCGCCGCACCGTCCCCAATGCGCACTCCCGCGCCCGTCGCGCCCGCACGGGACGAAGCGACGGTGCCCGATGGGTGGTCGAAATGTGATAGCTGCGGCTACATGGGGCCGCAATTCAAGTTCGAGAGCACCGACAGCGACCACAATCGCATCTTCGTTTGCCCACACTGCAAAAACCGCTCGCTCACCTTTTCTCTCGGCTGAATCGCAGAGCAATCACAGGAGGAAATTTTTACCACAGAGACGCAGAGAAAAAAGAAAAGAGAAGCTATTGAAAAGGTCTTCAAAACTTCGTTTCTCCCTCTTTCCTCTGCGTCTCTGTGTCTCTGTGGTAAAAATTTCCTCCTGCGATTGCCCTGCGACTGAATCAGCCTACGCCCGCAAGGAGCGCCCTGTCTGTTAAATTTCCCCGTGATTCCAAAAACAAAGGGAAATTTATGAATTGGACACTTTCGGCTTTTGCCGACGAAGCCGCACCCACCTGCGACGCTCAAATCGCCGCCCTTCAACGCGCGGGCCTCAAACGCATCGACATTCGCTCTATCGAAGGCCACAACATCTCGGTTTTGCCGCCTCAAATCGCGAGCGAAGTGAAAAAAAAGCTCGATGACGCCGGAATTACGACCCAAATGCTGGGTTCGCCGTTGGGAAAAATAGACATCGCGGATGATCTCGAAACCGATTTGCAAAAGCTGCGGCACATCGGCGAAGTCGCGCCGCTTCTGGATTGCCACGCGGTGCGAATTTTTTCCTATTACAACAAAGGCAGCGCCTCGCACTCGCAGTGGATGGCGAAAAGCCTGTCGCGCCTCGAAACGCTGCGCGACGAAGCGCAACGGTTGGGTCTGGTGCTGTTTCACGAGAACGAGCGCCACATTTTCGGCGATCTGGGCGACGACGTGATGCAAATCGCCGCGCTGCGCGGCGATCATTTCAAGCTGATTTTCGATTTCGACAACTACCAGCAAAGCGGCGAAGACGTGTGGGCGACGTGGCAAAAACTCGCTGATGTCACCGATTCGTTTCACCTGAAGGACTCGACAGCGGACAAAAAACACGTTCCGGTGGGCCTGGGCAATGGCCGCGTGAGGGAAATCATCGCCGACGCCGTGAAACGCGGCTGGAGCGGGCCGGTGGCGGTCGAGCCGCATCTGACGCATTCGGGCGCCGTCGCCGCGACGGGGCCAAGCGGCGCGGCCAACGAAGCCTACAGCGCCATGCCGCCGCACGAAAGTTTTCACATTGCCCTCGAAACCGCCAAAGGTGTGCTGGACGAAGCGGGCGTGCCGTGGAGTTAGAGCGTAGAGAACGCGAAGCGTCAGCGAGTGAGGCCTAACTGCTTCTTTCCGTCACTGCTGTTAAATCGAAAGAAGCAGTCAGGCCTCACTCGCTCACGCTTCGCGTTCTCTAATCAATTAAAATCTCCAGTTCCGGCAGGGCGGCGAGGTCGGTGACGCCGCAGTCGCCGCCGAGCTGTTCCAGAAGTGCCGTGATTTGCCCGCGATGATGGGTTTGGTGATTGAAGAGGTGCGAAACCGCGACGTAAAGCGGAAGGCTGCGTCGCCTGGGAATGGACAGTGAAACGAAAGTCAAGGGCGCTTCCAGTCGCTCCGGCGTGAGGCCCGCGACGAATTGGTCGATGGCATCGTCGGTCTGGGCGCGTTCCTGGCGCAGGGGTGCGAAGTCGGCGCAAATTTCCTCGTCCAGCGATTGGAAGGGAAACGGCTCGCCCGCGAAACGAGAGAGCCAGCCTCGGTCGGCGAGCAAAATGTGGTTCCACAGGCCGTGAATCGAGCCAAATGGCGCGCCCAGATCGCGGCGGCGCTCCTCGTCGGAAAGCAGCGCGCACGCGGCGAGCAGCTTTTCGTTCATCCAGCGATTGTAGCGCGCATGGGCGCGGTAAATTTCGAGTTCGAGCATTGGAACTCCCTGAATCAGCGAAAAAGGTTACGGTTGGCTCTTTTGCGATTGAACGCGGTGCGAAGGGCGATGGCGTCGCCGCTTTTTCCGGCCATTTCGAGGTTTTGGGCCGCCATTTCGACTAAATGAGTGAAAGTGCGCAGTTGAACTGGAGAGGTGGGCATGGCGTCGCGCGCCTCATAACCGGCCAGAACTGTCGCGGACAGGCCCAGTTTCTGAGCGAATTCGTCGCTCGAATCGCCCAGGGCGACGCGCACTTTTCCCATCAGACTTTGCGGGCCGGTCGCACCGTTGGCGTAAACGGGGGTTTGGCGTGCGGGGTCGTCCGCTTCGGGCGCGTCGGAGGATTCCAAGCGAGCATCGGCGTCGTAGCGGGTGCGCTTGTGCGGGTCGGAAAGGGTCGCGTAGGCGGTCAAAACCTGCTTCATCAGCGCTTCCGAGACACCGTTGTCGTTGGGATTGGCGTCGGGATGATGGAGGCGCACCAGGCGGCGGTAGGCGTCTTTGATGTCCTGCCTGGAAGCGTTTTTGGGCACGCCCAGAGTCTCATAATGGTTCATTTGATCCGCAAATTAAAATAGAATCGAGTCCAATTCCACTTGCAAAGGAATCGCCGCTTGCGAAAAATCGCGGCGCTCGCGCGGACTCTACGCGGCGCCGTCTGCCAGCGTTCTGGCCGCGATTTCCAGTTCCCTGAGTCGTTTTGAGCTTTTCGCTTCGAGATAAACGCGCACTAGAGGCTCAGTTCCCGACGCTCGCATCAAGAGCCACGCGCCGTCTTCGAGATTGAGTTTCACGCCGTCGAGCGTGACCACGTCGCGCACTTTGCTGTCCCCGACTTTTTGAGGCGGCGCGTCTTTCATGCGCTTCATGAGCGCGTTTTTGGCGTCGTCTTCGAGGTGCAAATCGATGCGCGTCGAGTGAAAGGAGCCGAATTTCTTCAAAATGCTCTTATAAACCTCCCCAAGCGGTTTTTGATGGGTGGCCCAGATTTCGGCCAGTAAAAGGTCGGCCAGAACGCCGTCTTTGCCGCCGTAGTGCCCGATAATCGACAGCCCGCCCGATTCCTCGCCGCCCAAAAGGGCGCCCTGCTCTTCGATGGCATTGCCCAGCCACTTGAAACCGACGGGCGTTTCGATGACTTCCTGGCCATATTTGCGGGCGATGGCATCAAGAAGTCCCGTCGTTGGAACGGTGCGCGCGACCGGCCCGCGCAGACCGCGCACTTCGAGCAGATGAACATAAACCAGCGCCAGAACCTGATTGGGCGTGAGATATTCGCCAGTTCCATCGACAACACCGAAACGGTCAGCGTCGGGGTCGTTGGCCAGGCCCAGATCGGCTTTTTTCTTCCGAACCGCTTTTTGAAGCGTCTGGTGGCAGGCGGGATTGGCCGGATCGGGCAAAACGCCGCCGAACATCGGATCGGGATCCTCGCGAATCGTGGTGACTTTCCAGCCGCACTCCCGCAGAAGCGCATCGACGTAGCCGCGCCCCACGCCATGCACGGCGTCGTAAACCACGCGGCCTTTTACCTTTTTGAGCGCGTCGAAATCAATCACGTTATGAAGCTGAGACACCAGTGCGGGGCGCGGGTCGAAGATTTCGACCTTCGCTGGCGGCAATTTGCGCCCCAATTTGAGTCCCAGCACGGCTTCGACGGCGTTGGTGACATCTTTATCGGCGGGGCCGCCGAGCGGGTTGAAGAACTTGAAGCCGTTCCACGCCGGCGGATTGTGCGACGCGGTAATCATGATGCCAGTCGCCAGATTCATCGAGCGCGTCGCCCACGCGATGGCGGGCGTGGGGCTGTCGCGCTCGGATAAGAACACCGGAATGCCGTTTTGGGCGAGGGTTTCGGCAGTGGCGCGCGCGAATTCGGCGCTTAAAAAGCGGGTGTCGTAGCCGATGGCGACGCCGTTTTTGGCCTTTTCCTTCTGGTGTTTATGCAAATAGGCCGCGAGCGCGACGGAGAGAATTTGCACGTTTTGGAAGGTGTAATCGCGCGCGATGAGGGCGCGCCAGCCGTCGGTGCCGAAGCGGATGGGGGAGGTCATGGCGGGGCAAGTTTTACCACATCAATAAATTCGCGTTTCGGGATTGGTGTAAAGGTAATCGTGCGGCACGAACGGGCGCCCAGGAAGCGCCAACGGCACGCGATTTTTGAACTGCCGCGCCGTAATGCTGGGGTTGGAAACCAGATTCACAGCCTCAAGGTCGGTTCTGCCCAGCCGCAGCGGTTCGCGCCATTCAAATTCCGAAATCACCAACGGAGATTTTCCCACTTTCCCGCCCGTCACTTCGACGCCCGCAACCGGCGAATTGAAACCCTGAGGCTGAAACGGCGGCGTGTAGAACCAGGGATTGCCCAGCATGGCGACTTGTTGCCCCTTCAAAAAAGGCGCCGCCTGGTCACGCGGGTCGGTTTGGAGAAACGGCCACAGCACATCTTTGGCGCCCCACAACGCGAACAAGCCCAAAATTGCGCCCCAGATTCGCGGTTTCGGCAACCGCGCCGCGCCATAAGCCGCTAATAAGCACAGAATCGGCACAAGCGGCAGCAAATAGCGCATAAAGCGCACCTGTGAAAAGCCGAGCGAGAAAAAGAACAATCCCAAAAACGCCAGCATCGGCCACCACTCGCGCTTCTTAGCCGCGAAATAAATCCCGATGCAAGCCGCGATAATGAGCGGCCAGGTCAAAACGAAAGGCAAATTGAAAGTGGCGTGATAAATCCAGCCGTTGCCGGTATTTTGAAAAATCTCGCCGGAGCCTTGGCGCGGATGCACCAGTAATTCGTAAGCGAAGCCGGATTGTGTGGAAGGCTCGCCCCAAAACTCGCCTGGGGCGAGCAGGGCATAAGGCGTCGAAACCAGAAACGCCAGGAAAGCCGCCAAAATGAACGCGAAACTCCCCAAAATACGGCTCCTGAGATTTCCATTCGGCAACAACCACAGCGCCACAAGCGGCGCAATCAAAACCAGTCCCACGTTATATTTCGTTCCCGCCGCCAGACCCGCCACCAGCGCCGCCCACAGCAAACCTTTCTTATTTTCGGCCCGTAGCGTGAGATAAAGGCACAGCGTCACGAAAAAGGTGGCAGGAACATCGACGGTCGCAAAATGCGAATGCTGAACGTGTCCTGGCGCCAGAGCCGCCAGAATTCCCGCCAAAATCGCCCAGTTTCCCGCTTTCAAGCGCCGCGCGATGACCCAAACGAGCGGCGCCGTCAACGCGCCGCACAAGGCGGAAAAAAGCCGTCCCGCGAAAATAATGTCGCGCACGACAGGCCAGGGATATTGCGGCGCAGCCGCGTCGGTGGTGAGGCCCAGAACCAGCAAAAACTGATAAACGAGCCACGTCGCGTAAATCGACAGCGAAGGATAATTGAAAAAATGCGGGTTCCAATCGCCCTGCAAAAGCGAAACGACGCCGCCCACCACTTGCCGCGTCGATTCATCGGGATGATACGAATACCAGCGCGCCGCGTCGGGCAGTCCCCAGGTGAGGCCGAGGGAGCGCACGAGGAGCGCGAGCGCGAACAAGCAGAGGAGCAGAGGAGCAGAGGAGCGGAGGAGAGGGGGACGTGAGCGCGAAAAGGACGTTGTTTTCGCTCCAATGTCCCTTTCTCCTCCGCTCCTCTGCTCCTCTGCTCCTCTGCTTGAATTCATCGCATCACAAGTAAAGCATTAGCGACGCCGCGTTCGCGGCCATCGGAGGGGCGATTGACGACTCGGCCACGCACGGTCATCGCGGTCGAGCCGCCGCCATCGAGATTCAGGGCATCGACGGCGCCGAGTTTTTGCATGGTGGCGGCGAGTTCGTGGAGGGTGAGGCCGGTCGAATAGAATTTCTGGCGGCCATCGGCGATCAGAATGATGTAGCGGCCCGCTTTATCAACGCCAAACGCGGTGCGCGGGCCGGTTCCTATCAGCACGTCGGAGCGGAAATTTTCGTCGGTGACCTGGATTTTGCCACCTTTGACCAGACGCGGGCCGCCGCCGAGCGCGGTCTGAATGCGGGGCCAGCCGATGGGCTGAATCGAGAGTTTGGCACGGTCGCCGCGCACGATCTTATCGAGATAGGGCCGCGCCGCGCCCGATGCCACAAGCGTGAATCCGCCTTCGGGAATGGGCGCGACGCCGCTTCCAGGCTTGGCGATTACCACGCCGTTTTGAACCACGACGGCCATTTCGCCGCTCGAAAGCGTGTAGGTGGGCGCGAAGCGGCGCGTCAAAACTGTGATGCGATTCGTATCGGGCCAGCCGTTGAGTTCGCGGATGGGAAGCTTGAAACTTTCGCCGAAAGTGACGGAGGCCTGAGTTTGCAAATTGTCGATTTTGGCCTTGCCGTTGGCCGCGAACCCGACCGCCGTGCGGCCTCCCCAGGGCAGGCGAATCCATTCGCCATCGGTCAAAACCGCGCCCACGGCGGCGCCATCGTAAGAGAAAAACCCGCCATTGATGGCCAGCACCGCCTTGTGGCGCGCCGCCATGCGCGAGGGCCGCGCGCGCTGCAACACCCCGAAACCGGCGGGCGCGACCTTAATGCGCCAGCCCTGGCGCGGGTCGAGTTTCACGGCCCACATCTGCACCGGCCCGTGACCGGTGCCGCGCCGGATTTTGGTGATGGAAAGGCCGGAATTGTTATCGAGCGCCTGCTCTTCGAAAATGCGCTGGGCGTCGATCACCAAACGCGGCGGACTGCCAAGCGTAAACCACGAAATCGGCGCCGCGTAATTGAGGCGCACCCGAAAATTGGCGTTCCAGTTGCCGCTTTGAATGGTAGCGTTGGGCACCAGATAATCGTTGATATTGGAATAGGAAGGCACCTCGCCCGCGCGCGCGGCGGCCAGTTCGAAGCCCACCGCCTGTTTGCTTTGCGAGGCGACGATGCGCGTCGGATTGGACAAGCGCATCACGACGCGCACTTTGTCGTTCTGGCGCGTGGCGCGCACTTCTTCGATGTAACTCGCCGGAAATTGGAGCAGAAACAGCGATTTTTTGGGATCGGACGACGGCGAGGGCGCCCATTTCACGCCCAGAAAATCGGCGAACGCGCCGATGGGCACATAAAGCACGCCATTGAAATTCTGCGGCTTGACCGGCAGCTTGACCGGCTTCCCATCGAAAAGCGCACCGAATTGGTAGGGGAAAAAATCGATCTGGCGCCCGAAATAAAGCAGACGCCATTTGCCGCTTCCCACCGGCCCAATTGAGGCGCCCAGCCCGTTGGAAAAAAACGTGACCGGCACCAGGGTGCGGCCCGACGAAACCCGCGCTGGGGGCGTGGCGGCGGCGTAGCTTTGCGCGGTGGGCGGCGCGGGAAGCGGAGTTGGCTCAGGCGCGGCGATTTCGGGGAGCGGTTGCTGCGCGAGGCGGATTTTGGGCGCGCTGTGGCCAGGAGCGACGGCCAGAAAAAGCGAAAAGAGGCTTAAAAGAGCGGCGAAGTGACGGCGGGTTTTCATTGAAGTTGGGGCGGCGATAGAAGGGACGAGGGCGCAAAAGGGGAGTTTGAAAAGGAGGGTGAGGACGCGGCGGACGTCTTAACCCGCGCACAATTTGGCGATCAGAAGTTCGATGGCGGCGGCGGGCGCTTTTTTGGTGTCGAAACCGCCGTCGCCTTCGATGCCCTTGAGCATCAAATCGGCCTCTAAAGCACCTTCGAGGGCGATTTGCAGTTGCGAAACCGAAAACTGGCGGGCCTGAGCGCCCAGACGACGCGCCATCCAGCTTTGTGATTGCAGCGCGTTGGCCAAGTTGTCACGCCCATCTTTGGGAAGCTGCATCGCCAGAGCGGGCGGCAGACGGCGCGCGAGGGTCGCGTCCAGGGGCAAACCGGCATCCAGAAAAGTGCGCGCCTGAAGTAGCTGGCGCAGATGGCGCACCACAAGGGAGAGCATCAGTTCGGGTGGTTCGCCGCTTTCGAGCAGTTCGCGCCCCAGCGCGACGGCGTGGGCGCCGCGCCGTTGCCCGATGGCGTCGATGAGGTCGAAAACTGATTCGTGCGCGGCGCGGCGCGTCATTTCGTCGATAATCTGGGTCGAAACCGGCGCTCCCAGACCTGCGCTGAGCGCGCATTTTTCGAGTTCCGACAACAGCCGCGCGATGTCGTGGCCGCAGCGCTCCACCAGATGCGCCGCCGCGCCGCGTTCGAGCGGAATGCCGGCTTCTCTGGCTCCCGATTCGACCAGCGCCGTCGCCAGACCGGAGTTTTTGGGGTCGATGGTGCAGTCCACGATGAGGCCGACATCTTCGATCACTTTATCGAGCGGCGCGCTCAGACAACGGCCCGCCGGCTTGTCGCCAGGTTCGGGCGTTTCGGGAGTGCGCTCCAGAATCAAAACCGTTGTCGGCGGCAGGTTTTTGAGGCCCTCGCTCAACCTTTGCGCGCTCGAAATGCCTTTTTTGGCTTTTTTGTCGTCGGCGCCATCGCTTTTGCCCAGCCCTTCCATTTTTTCGGCGCGTTTCACCACGACGGCGCGCCGCTCCGACAAAAACGGCAAGTTGGAAGCGAGCGCCAGCACCTCAGAAATTTTTCCGCCTTCGCCGTCCACGAAATCGAGATTGAAATCGCGCGCGTCGGCGTCGAGCGACCAATCCACAAGCGCCGCCACGACGCGATTTTGCAGATAGGCGTCGCCCAGGGTGCCATAAACGCGGCGCGGAGCGCCTTTGTCGAGCGCTTTTTCTTTTTTGAAAGCGGGGTAGGGCAGCATCAAGCGAAAATGGGGCATGGAATGCCATGCCCCATCGTTTTTCTGGGCGAGGTTTTTAGGAAGCCGAGCGCCGCGCCGCCGCGAACGACTTCACGCATAGCGTCAGGAAAACGGTGCAGATCAGGAACATCAGCAGCTGCTCCCAGGTGGCGAGCGGGCGATCAACGTCGCCTCCGCTCAAAAGCGCAGGCCATTTGCGCGCGCCCATCAGCGACCCCAAAAGTCCCAGCAGGGCAAATCCCGCCGCGCCGTGCATTGCGGCTTTGCGGCGCGACGGGCTTTTAGCCGCCAATCCGAACGCGACGATGAAAATTCCGACAAGCGAGGGAATAAACGCCGTCGCGCTGGGCGACGCATCGCCCTGAGAAATTTGCAGAAAGAAGAAAATGGGGCCGAGCGCGAACAAAAGCGCTCCAAACAAAATGGCGGTTGAGGGCATAAAATTCCTTGAAATGAAAAGCGATGAAGAGGATAAGCCGCTTCTTCGCCGCGTGGCAAGTAGACGGGGATATAAAATCCCCGCCTGGAGAGCCTGCGGCTGGACGTGCTTCGCGCGCATCCAATTCACGGAGCAGGCGCCCCGATGCGTGCGAAGCACGACCAGCCGCAGGCTCTCCAGGCGGGGATTTTATATCCCCGCCTACTCATGCGTTTGATGGAATGCGCGAGGCGGCGGATCGCGTCAAGCGCCATTTTATATCCCCGCCTACTCATGCGTTTGCCCTGGGGGTGGGGGTGGTTTCAAACATCGCGTTACCTGAAAAAGTCGCAATCACCCTCAAGAAAAGGGAAAATATCCGCCAATTGACCTCGACACGCGAGCCGATTCTCTTCCCTTTATTCTCATGTCGCCCGCGCTTTCCCGTGCCCTCAATCCACTGCGCTTTCGTCCTTTGATGTGGATGGCGATAGCGGCTGTAGGCGGCGTCGCGGCGGGCGCGGCGTGGGCCGAATTTTTAGGCGCCGTCAGCCGCGCCGATACTCGCCTCCTCTTTCCAATTCTTCCGGCGTTTTTGAGCGCGATTGGGGCGTGGCAGATGCGCCGCAACGGGATGAGATGGCGATTTTTCCTCGCGGCGACCCTGTTTTTCGCCTTCACTGCCAGCGCCGCGCGCCGCATCGTGCCGCCGCAGGGTGATATTTCCGCCCTCACCGCGGTTCCCGTGAATTTAGACGGCCCCCTGAAACCGATTTCACTGCAAGTGCGGGGCGTCGTCGCCGATTACCCGCGCATCGGCGATTTTTCGACGCAGTTTCCCCTCGACTGCACCGCGCCGCGTCGCGGGCGCATCTGGGTGAGCGCGCCCTACGGCACGAGCGTGCAGGTCGGCGACATCGTTTCGCTGCAAGTCGAACTGTCGGCGCTTCCCACGCCTGGCAACTGGGGCGAACGGGCATCGTTCTGGCGTTTCATCGGCAACAGGTGCTGGTGTCTGGGACGCAAAGCAGTCGTTTTCGAAACCCTCGGAGTCGAACCCTCGACTTTCGTGGCGCGGCGCATCGCGCTGTGGCGCCAGGGCATTCTGGAACACTACGAACGCGCCTTTCGCGGCGACGGAAGCGAGATGGCGCTGCAAATGCGGCCCTTTCCCGCCGCCAACGCGCAGCTGATGACCGCGATGGTGTTTGGCGAAGGCGGTCTGTCGCGCCCCCTGCCGCAAACGCTGCGCGAGGATTTTCGCGCCGCCGGTTTGAGCCACGTTTTGGTCGCTTCGGGCACGCAGGTCGCGTTTTTGACCGTGATTTTATTGTGGGCGGCGCGCGGTCTGGGACTCAAACGCGCGCCATTGCTTCTCGTTATCGTGCCAATTCTGGTGCTTTACGCGCTGCTTGCGGGCGGCGCCGCCTCGATCTGGCGCGCGACGCTGGGCGGCGTTTTGCTGACCTGGGCGCTGCTTCTGGGCCGCGATGTCGATGGCCTCTCGCTGTGGAGCGTGGCGATTTTGATTCTGCTCGTTCTCGACCCGCTCAACGCCTGGAGCCTGTCGTTTCAACTCACCTTCGCCGCGACCTGGGGCTTGATGGTTCTGGCGCCCGCCATCGCCAGACTCTTCGCGGCGCGTTTCGGGCGCGGCGGGATTTACCAACTCGCGGCGCTCTCGCTGGGCGCGCAGGCCGCGACGATGCCGATTTCGCTCTTCCATTTCGGCTCCTTCAGCGCAGCGGGCGTGGGCGCCAATTTTATCGCCGTCCCGCTCGCGGGACTGATGGTCGGCACCGGACTGGTCGGGCTGATTTTTTCGCCGTTCAACCTCGTCAACTACTACCTCACGCGGGGTGTGGCGAGCGTGGCGCACGCTTTCGCGCTCTCGCCTGGCGCGCGATTCGACGCTCCGCCGCCTGGTCTGTGGTGGCCCATCGCCTGTTACGTGCTCTTTTTCGCGGCCCTTGCACCGCTTTCTTTCGATTGGAAGCCGCTTTATCTCGACTGGCGCCAAAAGCTGCAACCTAAAATGCCTCGACTGCGCCCCTGGTCGCTCGTGCCGCTCTTTCTGGGCGTCTCGCTGTGGCTGTTGTGGCTGCTGCGCGGGCCAGCCAATCCCGATTTGCGCGTCACCATGTTCGATGTCGGGCAGGGCGAAGCGATTTTGATTCGCGCGCCGTCGGGCCAGAACGTTCTCATCGATGGCGGCAGTCTCGAAGGGCGCGAAAGGAGCGACATCGGCGCGCAGGTTTTGGTGCCCGCGCTGCAAAGTCTGGGCGTGGAACGGCTCGACCTGTTGGTTTTGACGCACGCCGACGCCGATCATTGCAACGGCCTGGCGGCACTGGCGCGTGAAATTCCCATCGGCGCGTTTCTCGATGGCGCAGGGGCGGGCCGCCAGAGTATTGATCCGGCGCTGGTCGATTATCTCGAACTGCGAAAAGCACTCGCGCAAGCCAAAGTCCCGATTCTGGCGCCGCGCGCGGGGCAAAATTTCGAGATGGGCGAAGTCAAACTGCGCGTTCTGGCGCCGTCGGCGCCGCTCCTGGAAGCGGAAAACGACAACTCCATCGTGTTGCGCCTCGATTTCGGCCAGAACTCGCTTCTCTTCACCGGCGACATCGAAAGCGCGGGCGAAGAACGGCTATTGCAGCGCGGCGCCCATTTGCGCTGCACGGTTCTCAAAGTGGCGCATCACGGCTCGAAAACCAGCACGACTCCGGCATTTCTCCAAGCCGCCGATCCCCAAATCGCGCTGATTTCCTGCGGGCGCTACAACCGTTTCGGCCATCCCCACGCCCAAATCCTGCGCCGTCTCACCGACGCCAATGTCGCAGTTTTTCGCACCGATTTGGGCGGCGCGCTGCAGCTCGACTGCGACCGCGCCGCCTGCCGTGTCACGCCGTTTCGCTGAATCTACGACGCCGCGCGCCTTTCCACTTCCATGAGCGGCTCGGTCATCACGATGCCGCGCCCGTGCTGAATTTCGTAGACGTATTCGCGCAGTTCGACCGGCGTGGCGCGCATTTTTCGCACGAACATGGCGCGGCGATAGCGCCCCTCGGCGCCTCTGACCAAACGCAGTTGAATCACGCCCGACACCAGAAACTCTTCCACCGAATGCTCTGCCGCGCCCATCGCGCCAGGCCAGACGTGGCTCGTCATGATCGTGGTGCAGCCCAGATTGTCGTCGATGGAAAAGATGAGTTCGCGGATGAACTCCTGCACGTCGTGGACGCGCTCGCGGTGCAGAACCAGGGGCACAATCGAATCGAAAATCAACCGTTTGGCGTTGATGCGGCGAATCTGTTTGGACAAATCCTGAATCACTTCGGTCGTGTCGATGACGTTGTTTTTGCCCTGCCGCACCCAGTTGAAGTAGGGCGAGACATCCAAAAGCGTCAATTTGCCCTCTTCGACGGGCGTTCGCAAATCCCAGCCGAGACTTTCGGCGTCCTCGACGACGTGCGCCGGTTTTTCATCGACCGAGATATAAATCCCGTTTTCGCCGCGCTTGAGACCTTCGAGGACGAAACCCGCCGAAAAAGTGGTTTTTCCGGTTCCAGGTTCGCCGGTGATGAGGTAGCTTTTGCCCTGCGGCAGGCCGCCGGTGAGAATTTCGTCCAACCCTTCGATGCCGGTGGGAACTCGTGATCGTGCCATATTAATGTGGGGATTTCCTTCTAAAATTGCCGTCGCGGGAGAGAACGTTCAAATCGCGCGCCTTAAATGCAAAAGGGCATGAATTCGGCCCTTTCTTCACCAACGTTGCGTTCTGACCGCTTCTGGTTCGTTTCTATTTATTCTTCTGTGGGTCAATACCCCGCCGCTTGCGGCGATTGGAGCCTCGCGTCAGCGAGGCGAGTGCGCTGTGTTTGACTTGAGGCATGAGCCGTCTCATCCATAAAAGTCACAATGTGAGCGTGTTGCTTTACCATGCGGTGTTTCCTGCCAAATATCGGCGTGTGGTGATTGACCATGCTGTGGACGAGGCAGTGCGCGAGGTGTGTCTGGACATCGCGCGGCGCTACGAGATCGAATTTTTGGAAATTGGCACCGATGGCGACCATGTGCATTTTCTGGTGCAGTCGGTGCCCACCTACAGCCCCACCAAAATCATCACCATTCTCAAGAGCCTCACGGCGCGCGAAGTGTTCAAGCGGTGTCCTCAGGTCAAGAAGCAGTTGTGGGGCGGCGAGTTCTGGTCGGATGGCTACTTTGTCTCGACGGTGGGGCCCCAGGGCAACGAACACACCATCGCGGATTATGTGCGCGACCAAGGCCAGGAAAAAGGTCAAGATTTGACCTACCAACAACTCTATGCCGCTCACTCCCCCGCGCTCACCTCCTCTGACCAGTTGGCCCTCTTTTGACTGGCAGCTACCACTACGCTGTGCCTTGACAGCCAAAGTTACACTCTCCTTGAAATACCCCGCTGCTCGCGGCGGGGATTCTTTATTTTTTCTACACGACCGAATCCAGAACGGGCTTATCAGGATGAAAGGCGTCAAGATGCCGACAACAGAGGAAATATCACGAGGCCATCCTAAAACTTTTTCGTAGAATAGCGCAGGTGCCAAAAGAATGAGCATCATCGCACCGAACATCAATGGAATAGACATTAGCCATATCATTAGGCCGAGGAAGGCGCGCACATAATCTGTTGCTGTTGGCCTATCGGCACTTAAAGTCATGCCAATTGTTTCACCTTTCCAAAGAAGAATGAAGAGGAACAGGTAAACGCCAAAAACGAAGATGACACTCGGAACGACGATGAGCAGATAGAGTGCGACCGGCAGCGAATCAAGCCACTCGATCATATTGTGCATATTCCTCATTATCGCCTGATGTGTTTTCTAAAATGGCAAAAAGGCAAGAACAGCAGGTTGTCGTTACTGTCGTAGCCATAGCGTCACCCTGCCCTTGGTGTCCTCCCTCTAAAGTTCACGAAAAACCCACCAATTATAAATGAGAAGCGCAAGTATACCCGTTATAAAGGCAACCGGAAAGACAGCCAATAGCCAGATGTTGGGCAAAAGTAAGTATTTGACAGCTATGATGTAGACCAATACACCAAGCACCGTGCTAACACCCACCGCAGGAATCTTAAAAACAAACATATATGCTTCTCGACTGAGCCTCGCCTTTCCCCTTTTGCTTCCTCAACGCCCGAACAACTCCGCGATGAAGAGAAATGCGTTCCACAGCGCGGACATGATATCGGTTTGCGTCGCCGTCGCCCAGCCGCCCAGCGCGAGGAGAAACACGCCCCAGAACAGCGTGCCCTGGCGGAAATAGCAGCGCAAACCGTCGCTTCCGTTTTGGCTTGCGAGGCGTTCGACTTCGATGTAAGGCACCGGCGCTCGGCGATACCAGCCTTTGACGCGCACGTTTTGTCCGACGAAGCGCTGCGCGCGCAAAACGCCGAACAGCAGTTCCAAAACCAAAAACGGCTGGCGATATTGCAGCGTCAAAAAGCCGCTCGCGTCGCGCAGCACCAGATCTTTCGACCAGAACAAGCCTGGCACGCCGCGACCCACGATTTCACCCTCGATTTCGCAGGGCACGCCATGCACGCCCGACGCTTCGAGTTCCTCGCCGACCAGATCCGCCACGCTACGCTGACGGCCTTGCAACGGCGGATAAACCAGCATGGTCTTGAGCAAAAGCCCGATGCCGTAGCCCGCCAGAGCCGGACTCCAACTCGCCGCGCCGCCCTGATCGAGCAACACGAAACCGCCGAAATATCCCGCGAGCGCCAGCAGAAACGGCAGCGCGGACAGCAAAAACTCGCCCCAGAAATGGCCGCGATAAACGCGCGCGTCTTCCCGCACGGCGGCGGCGGGCGTCTGGCCCAGACGCAGCGCCTGCGCGCTCAGAGCACCCAGACGCCGCGCGGTGAGAGGATGCGTCGAGTTGAGTTCATACCATTTGGCCCAGGGATTTTTCAAATCCCACTGCACCGCGCGTTGCATCAAAGCGGGGCTGAACGCGCCGCTCGCGTCGGCGGCGCTCATGGCGAAAGTGCCCGCGTTGTCGAGATTGCAGATGCCCAGAGCGCGCGCCGCGCCCAGATCGCGCGGTTTGGCGACTTGCGTTTTGGATTTTTTGTCTTTTTGCTCGGCGAGAGCGGCTTCGTAGGCGACTTGTTCGCTTCGCGGCGCGAGGCCGTAGGAAATTTTCACCAACGCCGTAGCCAGGGAATTGGGATCGCGCGTGAGGTCGCCGGCGCCTTCGTCGGCGAAAAATTCGCGCACGCGCGACAGTGACAGCACGATGAACTGCGAGGCGATATAAACCGCGTAAGCGCCCAGAGAAACCGCGAGGGCGCCCAGGCCGTCGCGGGCGCGTTCGCGCGTCCAAACGTAGAAGATGTAAAGCACGAGGGGGATCGACTGCGCGACGGTCATCACGATGAAATCGCGATGCGCGACGTGTTCCAGTTCGTGAGCCACAACCGCGCGCACTTCGGCGGGCGAGAGCATTTCGAGCAGGCCCGATGTCACCACGACGCGCGCATCGCGGCGCGTGCGACCGTAGGTGAACGCGTTGGGATTGCCGTCTTCGATGATGCCCAGACGCGGCTTTTCGATTTTCAACCCAATGCAGGCGTTGGTCAGCCAGAGGTCGAATTCCGCGCCCATTTGCGCGCCGCGCGCCCAGTTGATCTGGAAAAGGCGGTCGAGGATCCAGGGCGAAACCAGATATTGCCCGAAAACCACGACGAAGCCGAAGAGCAGCGCTATCCACATCGGCTGGTTTAAATACCACAAAAGCCCGATGCCAACGGCGAACATGAGGCCGAACAAAAGCGCCATCACGATGGCGGAGCGAACGGCGAGCGATTCCAGCCAGTGCCCCGATTTCTCACGCGGTGTGTCCATTGAAACTCCTTCTCAACCTGAGTGTGGAGACGCAAAATGGCGTCTTCAATGGAATCATAAATCAAGCGGATGGGCGCTGCAATCACCCGAAGAGAAACCCAAGTTACGACTCAATAGGGCGTTGTCATTCCGAGGAGGCCCGACGAGGAATCGGTGATAGTTTGGAGTTCTTTTGGCCGAAAATTGGTGAAAACTATCACCGATTCCTCGTCGGGCCTCCTCGGAATGAAGCCTCGCCTTTTCTGATTTGAAACCCTTAAAACAACACTTCCAATTCTTCATCGCTACGACGTTTCACCCAATCCGCGAAGGTTTCGTCGCCCTGTTTCTGCGCCGAATACTTTTCGGAGATGGTTTTGATCGCCATCGGCACGTCCTCGGCGGGAATGCGCTTGATGCGGCGATTGAATCGCGCGTCGGAGCCGAGTTGCCCGCCCAAATACACGTCGAAGAACTCTTTCTTAATGCCCTCGACTGTCTTCGTCGCGCCTTGAAAGCCGATGTCGGCGATCCAGTGCTGGCCGCACGAGTTCGGGCAGCCGTTGAGGTTGACGCGCAGATGTTCGGCTTCGGAAAACTTCATGTTGTCATCGAGCCACATCACGATGTCTTTGGCGCGGTTCTTGGTTTCGGCGACGGCGAGGTTGCAGTATTGAATGCCGGTGCAGGCCACCATGCCGCTTCGCACGGCGGAAACCTCGACCGGAAGCCCAATGACGTCCAATCGAGCGACGGCGGCGGGCGCCTTCTCGGTTGGGACGTTGGGAATGTAGAACGACTGCATCACCGTGAGACGGACGGTTCCGTCGCCGAATTCCTGCGCGATGTCGGCGATGGCATCCCACTGATCCGACGTAACGCGGCCCCCGACAACGGGGACGCCGATGTAGGAAAGCCCATCCTGCATCTGCGGGTGGATGCCGTAATGGTCTTCGTAGCCCTTGACGTTTTGCGGCGTCGATTCGGCCTTTTCGAGCGAATAACCAAGCACCTTTTCAGTTTCTTCGAGATATTTGGCGGCGCCCCAGTCGGCGACGAGAAATTTGACGCGCGCGTGTTTGCGGCTCTTGCGGTAGCCGTGATCGCGGTAGATGCGAATCAGCGCCTCCATGACCTTCATCGCTTCTTCGGGCTTAACGAAAACGCCCAAGTCCTGCGCGATGTGCGGTTCGGTCGAAAGCCCGCCGCCGATCATCACGCCGTAGCCGGTGCTGCCGTCGTTGCGCTGGACGCCGTAGAAGGACAAGTCGTTGATTTCGCACTGCGCGCCCGCGCGGTGGCCGACGATGGCGACTTTGAATTTGCGCGGCAGATCGGCGTATTCGGGCGTCGAAGAGAAAAACTGGTTGGCTTCGATGAAGAAATCCGTCGGGTCAATGACCTGTTCGCGCTCGATGTTGGTGAGCGGGCTGCTCACGATGTTGCGGCAGATATCGCCGCACGCGCCGAACATTCCCACTTTGACGCCCAGACCGATTTGTTCGAGTTCGTCCATCACGGCGGGCATATTTTCGATGGTGAGCCAGTGGATTTGATACGTCATGCGCGTGGTGATGTCGGCGATGCCGTCGGCATACAAACGCGCGATTTTGGCGACGCCGCGCAACTGCGCGTTGGAAACGTGACCGCCCGCGATTTTGAGGCGCATCATGAAATGCCCCTCTTTGGGACGCTGCTGGTAAACGCCGACCCATTTGAAGCGCTCCATGTCGTCTGCGCTTATGGAATCGAAGCCGTTTTTGGAATAGTTGTCAACGATGTCGTTCCACACCTGGGGCGGAAGTTTTTCGATTTTGAGTCGTTCGTTGAAGGAGAGGGTGGCGCGCTCGTCGCCCAGAGCGGCGAGGGTGGCGGGGCGGCCATCTTCGACGAATTTGAGCTTCGCGGCGCGAAGGTTGGTGGGATCAAGGGCCATAATTAGGTTTGTGGTGGCGTTTTCGCCGGATAGTGTGCTTTGAGCCGCGCTTCGAGTTCGCTAAGCGCGGCGCGTTGTTTCTCACTCAGTTGCGCCAGTGAAGGCGCGATTTCAGTTTCGATGCCGGTCAGAAAAGCGTCTATTTCAACGCCTTCGCGCGCGGGCCGGTGCCCTTCCAATTTTACCGTCGCGCGCGTCAGTTGCCGCGCCGCGCCGATGAAATTGCCGCGCCGGTGCTGAAAAACCGCGACGGCGCCGTGAATCAGTCCATTCAAGAAACTGCGTCGCGGCTCGCTTTCGCGTTTCCAGATTGCTTCGAGCGCCTCGTGACACGCCCAGAACTTTTCCGCACGCCACAAAGTCCAAAACTGTGCCAAATCGGGAGGGAAATGGGGCGGTGGCTCGAAGGGCAGGTGTCCCGTCGCGGGGGCTTCGGGGAGCGGCATGGTTTTCCCGCCATTTCGGGTGCAGGAAACTTCAATTTACCCAAACCTCGCCCAAAAATCTACCTCGCGCATGGAATTTGAGTTTTAGACGCGGCCCCATGCTTGCTCTGCCATAATAAATTCTGTCTAATCGCGGTGAACACCTGCCGGAAACTCGCGTCGTAAGGCGAGCCAAACGGCCATTTGAGGTGAACGCGATATGAATTTTTCTGCTGCGATGGCTTTTCCAACCGTGTGGGGTTCCGAAGAATCCGAAAGCGATTCCTACCTTGTCGAGCGTGCGCTCGATGGCGATATCGCGGGTTTCGAGAAGCTGGTGACGCGCTATCAGAATAAAATCATGGGCTACGTCGGGCGCATGACCAACGGCGACCGCGAGGAAGCCGAAGACATCACCCAGGAAGCCTTTATCAAAGCGTATCGTTCCCTCGATAGTTTTCGCGGGCAGGCTTCGTTTTCGACCTGGCTTTACAAAATCGCCACCAACTTGTGCATCGACCGCGCGCGGACTCGCAAACGCCGTCCCCAACAGGCGTATTCGCTCGATGAGCCTTACGACAAGGACGACGACAAAGGCGGGCGGGAAATCGCCGATTCGCGCTTCGAGCCGAGCAAAGGCGTCGAACGCGACGAAATGCGCACTATTGTGCGCCAGACCGTCGCCGAGATGCCGGAAAAGCAGCGTCAGGTGCTGATCATGTGCGATTTGCAGGGCATGGCCTACGAAAACATCGCGGAAGTTTTAGGGATTCCGCTTGGAACCGTTAAAAGCCGTATTTTTCACGCTCGCGCCGACCTCGCGCGACGCTTGAAGCCTTATATGAGTGGGGTGAAATAAAATGAACAGACTTTCAAACGACAAAATTATGGATTATCTCGACGGCGCCCTGTCGCAAGACGAAAAGGTGCGCGTTGAACAGCATTTAGCCAGCCACGCCGAAGACGCCGAATTGATGCACGACCTCAAAGTGGCGCTGGGCGCTGCGAAGGAGTGGCACGAGAGCGAGCCGTTGCAGGTGGGTCAGAATTTCTGGCCGGCTTTGCGCGACAATCTCGGCCCCGCGCCCAAACGGAGCGCGTGGAGCAAGTTCAGGAACCAGATGGCGGGCGCTTTCAGCCCATCGCCCGCGACACGAATTTCGATGGGCGCGGCTCTGGCCGCCGTCGTGCTGGCGATGAGCGCTTTTCTGTTCGCGCCGCAAAACGCGACCAAGCCTGCGGTGGCCGATCTCAGCGCGGCGGACAAAATGTTCATCCAGCAATCGGTGGAGAAACATGAGGTTTATGTGCAAAGCGCGCCGCTGCCTGGCGATGCTTCCACTTTTGAAACCGGCGAGGATGACGAAAATGAACCCGAAATTCCTTAACTTAGGCGTCAGGCGTCAGGCGTCAGGCGCCGGAAAGAAGACCCTTGGAGCGTTGGCTTTGGGGGTCTTCTTTCTGGCGCCTGGTGCCTGGCTCCTGACGCCTTCGCCCGCTCACGCCCAGAGCGCCGAAGAGATTTTGCAGGCTGTGCGGCGGGCCGAGATGAAGGCGGAATATTCGGCGACGCAGTTCGTGCAAAGTGGAGACACGCGCGAAGTCGCCAAGATTTATCGGGACGGCCTCAAAAGGCGCCTCGAATGGCTCCAGCCCAGCGTGAAAAATGGCGACGTTCTGGTCGATGATGGTCAAAACGTGTCGATTTATCATCGCGCCGAAAATACCCTCACTCAAACCCAGTCGCCGCGCCGCGCGCCCGCTTTTTCGTCGAGTGGCTGGAAAGTTGGCGCTCCGACGCGCCAGGACGGGCGTCTGGTTCGGGTTCTGCGTCATAGCAACGGGCGGGAACTCACCGTCGATGAGCAAACTAAAGTCATCATCCGCAACGAGAACGGGCGCAGTGTCACCGCGCTGCAAAACGTGGAGTTTGGTGCCGTTCCCGCCGCGAAATTTGCGTTTTCGCCGCCGCCAGGCGTGAAGACCACACGGCTCAACGGCAAACTTCTCACCGATTTGAACGTGGCGCGGCGTCAGGCGAGTTGGATTAAAGCGCCGTCACAACTGCCGGCGGGCTACAAGTTTGAAAGCGCCGTTGTTGGTCAGAGCGAAGTGTGGCTGCGCTATTCCAATGGCCAGAAGCGGTTTTCGATTTTCGAGCAAAAAACCACTGAAGCCGATTTGCTGCCACCGAAAAAGGTGGGCGGCGGCTGGTTCTGGAAGCAAAATGGGGTTCGCTATCTGGCCACCGATGTGCCCGACGACGCTGTGAAATCACTCGCTTCCAGCTTGAAATAAACCCCCAAACCTAAAAAAGACCGCGCCAAATGGCGCGGTCTTTTTTGGTTTCAACTTTCGCTACTTTTTGGAGTTGGCGGTTTCGCCATCGAAAGCCTTGTAATGCTTCTGATAGTAGTTCTGATAAGACGCTTGGCGGTCGTCCCACTTGTTGACGACCACGCCCAGCATTTTGGCTCCGGTGCGCGCGATCAGTTCGTTGGTGCGCGCGACGGCATCTTTGAGGGCTTCTTCCCACGAAACCACCAGCAAAACGCCATCGACCTGGGTGGCGATGATTTGCGCGTCGGCCATCATCAGCGCGGGCGGCGCGTCGATGATAACGAAATCGGCGATTTCTCTGGCGCGCTCCAAAAGGGCGCGGCTCTGGCGCGAATCGAGCATTTCGGGTGGGTTGGGAGGCGTGGGGCCGACCGCCAGAATTTTCAATCCCGAAATCGGGGTTTCCTGAATCGCTTCTTCGAGGGTGCAAAGCCCCGCCACCACGTTGGTGAAACCCTGTTCGCCGCTCAAACCGAAGAGGCGGTGGGTTGAAGGGCGGCGCAAATCGGCGTCGATGAGCAGCACGCTTTTGCCGTTCATGGCCAGAACCGCCGCCAGGTTGGCCGCCACCGAAGATTTGCCTTCGTGGGGCTGGCTCGATGTCAGCATGATGCAGCGCAAAGGCGAATTGACGACGGTGAACATCAGGCTGGTTCGCAGCATGCGGTAGCTTTCCAGAAGCGGCGTATGCTGGTTTCCCTCTGGATGAGTGGCGAGGGCGACGATGGATTCCGCCTCAAAATGAGACACCTTGGGAATAAAGGCCAAAATGGGAAGCTGGTGAGTCGCGGCGCGAATATCGTCTTCGGAATGGATGCGGTTGTCCATGCGATCCACCATCACGGCGAGTGCCAAGGCCGCGAGCAGACCCATGAAAATGCCGGCCAAAATGCTGTTGCGCAGATTGGGACGCACCTGGTAAGCCGTGTCGGCGGGCACCTGGACGTGCGCCTTGGCGACGGGGGCCGCCTCACTGATGCGCAGGTTGACCAGTTTCTCGTTGAGGGTTTTATAGGCCTGCTGATAAGTCGCCAGATCGAGTTGAAGCTCGTTGAGCCGGTATTCGCGCTGGGGCAGAGTCCCCTTTTCACGCAGCGCCTGGGCGACCTGGTTTTTCAGGGTCGCAACGCGCGAGGCGTTGCCCTCATTTTGCGCGCGCAACTGCGCCGCCTGTTGTTCCAATGTCTGACGGGTTTCGTTGAGGGCACTGGTGGAAGTCGTCACTTCCTCTTTGGGTTCGCGCGCCAGTTGAGCGCGGGTTTGGCGAATCTGGCCCTCAATGGCGCGCACTTCGGGACTGGTGTCTGTATATTCCTGTTTGGCTGCGGTGAGTTCGGTTCGCAGGGTCGTTAGCTTTTCTTCGAGCTGCTGCACCACGAGCCGCTTGGTGAAGACGCTGGGCGCTTTTTCGACGCGCGGCAGAGCGGCGGCGGCACTGAGGATGCCTCGCAACTGCGCCTGGCCCGCCAAAAGATCGGCCTGAGCTGTTTTGAGGGCTTCCTGCAAAGTCTGGAAGCCTGTTACCCGCGTCTCGCTTTCGGTTGCCAGATCGGCGATGCCGGTTTGTTCTTTGAAACGCCGCAAGTTGTTACTGGCCCGATCCATCTGGGTTTTCATGCTTGCCAGCTGCTCTCTGACATACTTCGTCGTGTCCTCATATTGGCGACTGCTTTCTCCCTTGGACTGCTGCACATAAGCCGCGCACAGCGCATTGGTGAACTTCTGGGCGAACTGAGGATCGGTGCTGCTGGTGCTGATGTCCACCAGGTCGGTGGTTCCTCTGACCCTGGCTTCCAGACCGACGAGGCGGGCGTCGCGCAAGGACGGCGGCAACAACCCAAACGCGGCATCGCGCACCGGTTTGCTTTGCAGAATTTCAACCTCGGTCGCCAGCGAGCGCCCCTGGGCGTCCAGCATACCGCCAAATGCGGCCATTTGTCCCATAGCGCTATTTGGGGTTTGCGAATTGACCAGCAGTGTCGCCGAGGAACGATAGACGCGCGGCGTAATAAGCGCCACCACAACGAAAAGAGCTAAAATCGTGATGAAAACTCCCAGCATGAGACCGCGCCGTCGGATGCACAGCGCCACCAGCTTCTGCACTGTCCATTGCTGATCTTCGTCCTCGTAATAGGGCGCGGCCTCATCGACATATGTCGTGGCGGGCCGCTCGGCGGCGGCCAGCGTGCGACTCGAAGCGGCGCCGTTTCGCACGGCAACAGTTTCATCGGGCACGGGATGGGAAAAATTGCTCATAAACTCTTGAATGAAATAAAGGGAATTGTTTAGCGGAGAAAGAACGAAAGCGCGGGCAAAAAGCTGTTCACTAATCCGAGCGTCCTATTGCTGGTTTTGCCTTCGGGAACGATAATAACGTCGCCTTTACGCACCTGCTGACTGAATGCGAACTGGCCCTCGACGGGCTTATCAGTGCGAAAACGAATGGGCTGGAAGCCCTGAGGCGTTTCGCGCCACAGCACGATCTCCTTGGATCCGCCGCTCGCCGTCGCTCCTCCCGCGAAACCTAATGCATCTATAATGGTGACAGCCCGATCTTCGGGCAGGGGGTAGGAATTGGGGCGATTGACCGCACCCGCCACCAGAATACGGTTGTTGTTGCGCGGAATGAAGACTTTGTCGCCATCGCGCAGTTCGATGTCGGGCGCGCCGCCGCGCACAATGGGAATCACATTCACCGTTTTGCTTTCGCCAGCCCGTGAAGTCACGATAACCTGAGAAAGCGCCGCATCTTCGGTCTGGCTGCCCGCCTGCGCCAGCAAACTCGTCAAGCCGTCGCCTTCCTTCACGGAATAAATTCCAGGCGTTTTCACCAGGCCGCTGATGGTAACGCTGGCCCGTTTGACCTCCGAGACGCTGATGATGTCGCCGTCCTGAACCAGAGTGTTTTGTTCGGGACTCGAAAGCTCCAGCAGTCCCACGGGATCTATGCTGAGAACCACATTTTTCCCATTGGGCAAATTGCGCGACACGCTGATGCGCGCCGATTCAGGCTTAACCGTTAATCCGCCCGCCCGCGCCAGAGCGTCGAAGGCGCGCGGCGAAAGTCCTTCCTCGATTTTATGAGTGCCAGGTCTGGCCACTGAGCCTAAAACGGTGATGCCCCGCAATTCGGGAATGGTCAGCACATCGTTGGCGCCCAGAGTGAGGTTGTTCTGGTTTTCGCCCAGAACCAGCAAACGGTAAAGGTCAAGCGATTCGGTCTTTCCATCCCCGCGCCGCAGCGTCGCTCGGGTGAGTGCCGCGCCTTCCGCTACGCCGCCGGCACGGGCGATGACATCGACGATGCGCGTGCTGCGGCCATCTTCCAGCCCGTAGAAACCTGGCGTTCGCACGGCGCCGAGTAGAGAAACGCGCTCCTTATAGGCGGGAATGTTCAAAACGTCACCTGCGCGCAATGTTATAATCGGGGGTTCCTGGCCCAGGCGCAAGGCATTGAAAAGGTTGATGGGGACGGTTGTTCCATCGCTGCGGCGCAGTGTGACGCGCGTCAGGGACGCCAATTCGTTCGGGCCACCCGCCAGACCGACGGCCTCCATCACGCCACTGCCGCGTGGCATACGGTAGGCGCCAGGCTGGTTGACCGCTCCGGAAACGGTGACGTTGACCACGCGCTCGTAAAAGCGCAGCGTGTCGCCAATGCGCAGCACTAAATTCTGCGGGCCAGAGGGATTCCGCAGTATCGGCAGCAGCGGCACGTCGGCCACCACCCTTTTGCCGCGACTGATGGCGACCGCCGCCAGATCGGTAGCAACCGTGAGTCCTCCCGACGCCGCCAGAGCCTGCGTGATGCGCCAGCCGTTTCTAAAGGCCAGAACGCCAGGGGATTTGACTTCCCCCACCACATAAACCGGACGGGTCGCAGAACGCACGATGGAAACGATCACATCGGGGCGCAGCAAACGCACTTTGAATTTCTTGGTCAACTCGGCATCGAGCTGTGCCGTGGTTTTGCCCGCCGCACGCACCGTGCCCGCAACGGGCACGGTGATCGAGCCGTTGTCGGTGACGATGACGGTGGGCAGGCTGAATTCGGGATGACGCTGCACCGTAATGCTCAAGATGTCTTCTGGCCCGATAACGTTAAACGCACCGCCCGCATCGCCGGCGGTGTTCAACGCCGCGCCCGATGCCGCAGATGCATTTGATGCACTCGGCGCACTGGACGCGGTTTGTGCCGCCAGGGGCGCAACGGACAGACATAAAACGGCTGCGACCGCCAAACCGCGATAAGAAAAAAGCGCCGCTTCGGGTGAAAACGCGCGCGATTGATGGGAAAAACGACTCAAAGTAAACACTTCCTCGGAAATTAATTATACATTCGCTTTTGCCAAACCGAATTGTTCTGCTGCAAAGAAAAGCGCAAATGATAAGAGAAGAGACAACAAAAACCAGGGGAGCATCGTCACCGCGCGGCCCCTTTTTCTGCTTTGTATCCCCGCTATCGTCGTGCGCCAAACAAACGGCCCAGACCGGATCTGCTTTTTTCGGGAACCATTTGACTCGCCAGGGTTTGACCTTCCAGAATGGCGCGCGGATTGTCTTCGAAAATCTGGCGTGCCCGTGCGCTTCCGACCCGTTTTTCAACGGCTTTAATCGCCTCGCCAGGCCAAGCGTGCCCGTTGTTGTGCGCGTCCGAGGCCACCACATGCACCCAGCCGGCATCGAGCAGGCGAAGGCAGCAACTCTGCATTTCTTTAGTGGTCTGGCCTAAAATGCTGCCCGCCGTGATCTGCAAAAGCGCGCCCTGCCTCACCGCCGTTTCGATTTTGGCGATGTCCTTTTGCACATCGACGTAGCGTTCGGGGTGCGCGATGATGGGCTTCACGCCGCGCCGTCCCAATTCGTAAAGCAGTTCGTTGCCGAAGTTGGGCCACGAGCCATACGCGCCGTCCCAATTCGTAAAGCAGTTCGTTGCCGAAGTTGGGCCACGAGCCATACGGCGACTCCACGAGGGCGTATTTCTTCATTCCGCCCACCGTCCACTCCGACAAAATTCCGCCTTCGCGCCGCAAATCGACCGAGCCGAGCAAAATTTCGGCGCCTGGCACGATTTTGACACCCAGACCGCGCGAATCGAGTTCCGCCTGCAACCGTTCGACGCCGGCGGGAATCGAGGCCGCCGGATGTTCGACGCCGCGAAAGGCGCGCCCCACGTGCGGCGTCGCGACGATGGTTTCGATGCCCGCTTTAAGTGCGCGCTCGATCATGCCCAGCGAGAGTTCGAGCGTTTTGGGGCCGTCATCCCACGCGGGCAGGATGTGGCAGTGCAAATCGAAAGGCGCGCGAATCGGCGCGGCAGTGGGGGAAGAAGACATAACTAAAGGGACTTGGAACAACGATGAGGCGCGGCGCGGGTTCAATTGCTCTGCAAAAGTTGACAATAAGTCGAATCGGAAGAGCGCAGGGGTTCGTAGGGACACGGCGTGCCGTGCCCGTTAGAAAGACTCGCAGTGCATCGAGCGGACACGGCACGCCGTGTCCCTACAGACTCAACCGCTCAACTGCCTCATCACATCGACGGTTTCCAGCGCCGCCAGCATCGCTTCGGCGCCTTTGTTTCCGGCTTTGCTTCCAGCGCGCTCAAAAGCCTGTTCGAGATTATCGGTCGTCAAAACCCCGAAAATGATGGGAATTCCGCTCGAAAGCCCCGCGTTCATAATGCCCGACGCCGTTGGCCCGCAGACGTAATCGTAATGATCGGTGGCGCCGCGAATCACGCAGCCCAGGCACACAACGGCGCGAAATTTCCCGCTTTGCGCCATCTTCTGCGCCACGAGCGGCATTTCAAAAGCGCCTGGCACGCGCGCGATTTCGAGTTGGTTTTCGTCGCCGCCGTGCCGTTTGAGCGCGGACACCGCGCCTTCGAGCAGCCGTTCAGTAATCAGTTCGTTGAAACGCGAGACGACGATGCCGATTTTGCCATCGGGTGCCGTGAGACGGCCTTCATAAGTGGTCATGGAGGTTAGAGACTTTCGAGGCCGAACAAATCGACGTGGCCCATTTTTTCCTGCTTGGTCTGGAGATAAAAGCGGTTTTCCTCATTGACGGTGGGCCGCAGCGCGACCCGCTCCACGATTTGCAAACCGTAGCCGTCCAAACCGACGCGCTTGGAGGGATTATTGGTTAAAAGCCGCATTTTGCGAACCCCCAGATCGTAAAGAACCTGCGCGCCGGTGCCGTATTCGCGCGCATCGGAAGCGAAACCGAGCGCGTGATTGGCCTGCTCGGTATCGGCGCCCGCGTCTTGCAGAGCGTAGGCGCGCAGTTTGTTGATGATGCCGATGCCGCGCCCTTCATGATGCCCGATATAAAGCAAAATTCCGCATCCTGCGTCATCGATGGCGTTCATCGCGGTGTGCAATTGTTCGCCGCAGTCGCAGCGCAGAGAGAGCAGCGCATCGCCGGTGAGACAGCCGGAATGAACGCGCACGAGCGGCGTCGCATCGGGCGTAATCTCGCCTTTGACGAGCGCGATATACGGCGTCTGGTCGATAATCGACTCGTAGGCGACGGCGCGAAACTCGCCAAACGCGGTCGGCAATCGCGCTTCGGCAACCCGTTCGACCAGTTTTTCGTGCTGGCGGCGATAGCGAATCAAGGCTTCGACGGTGATGATTTTGAGGTCGAATTCGCGCGCCATTTCGGTGAGATAGGGCAAACGCGCCGGTTCGCCCTCGTCGTCCACGACTTCACAAATGATGGCGCAGGGTGAAAGTTTCGCCATTTTGCACAAGTCGACGGCGGCTTCGGTGTGTCCGGCGCGCGTGAGGACGCCGCCTTCGCGGGCGCGAAGCGGAAACATATGCCCAGGCCGCAGCAAATCGGCGGGTTTGGAATTGCCGTCGGCCAGAACTTGAACAGTTTTGGCGCGATCTGAAGCGGCGATTCCGGTCGTGGTGCCTTCGCGGGCATCGACGGAGACGGTGTAGGCAGTGCCGCGCCGGTCGGTGTTGCGCTCGGTCATGGCGCCGAGTTGCAGTTCATCGAGGCGCTTGCCTTCCATCGGCACGCAGATGATGCCCGACGTGCGCCGCAGCATCCAGTTGATGGCGCGGGCATTGACGAACTGCCCCGCCATAATTAAATCGCCCTCGTTTTCGCGACTTTCGTCGTCGGTCACGATGATGAATTTGCCGGCTTTGAAGTCTTGCAGTGCTGCTTCGACATCGGAAAAAATTTCCGTCATTCTTTTTCTCCTCGCGCGACCGTCGCCCACTGCGTGAGTCGTTCGACATATTTGGCCACGATGTCCACCTCGACGTTGACGCGCGCGCCCGATTGCCAACTTCGGGCCGCAGTCACTTCGCGGGTGTGCGGAATGAGCGCAACCGAAAACTTGTTGTAAGCGACGTTGGCGACGGTCAGCGACACGCCATCAAGACAGATCGAGCCTTTTTCCACGATGTAGCGCATCAGGCCAAAGGGCGGCTGAAACGTGACCCACCAGCCCTCGCCTTCGTCGCGCGTGGCGATGATGTCGGCCACGCCATCGACGTGCCCCTGCACGATATGCCCGCCCAATCGCGCCCCGACCGGCAAAGCGCGTTCGAGATTGACGGCATCGCCCACCTTTCGCGCGCCGAGAGAAGTGCGGCGCAGCGTTTCCTCGACGGCGGAGACTTTGAAAGATGTGGGAGTGAGTTCGGTCGCGGTGAGGCACACGCCGCTCACGGCGATGGATTCGCCGATCTGGGCGTCGCGAAGATAATCGGCGTCGGCGACGGCGATGGTGAAATGGCGCGCCTCGCCGCGTTCTTCGATGGTTTCGATGTGGGCGAGGCGTTCGATAAGTCCGGTGAACATGATTTGTGTTGTCTATCCGCGCTGTGCGCGGCCCTCACCCGCCGCTTCGCGGCACCCTCTCCCGCAAGCGGGAGAAGGACAACGCGCGCAATTGAACCGAGCAGTGGCATGCGCAAATTCAACCGAGCAGTGGGTTGGGCCGAGCAGTGAAAACACGAAAGTGAGAGTTTCTCCTTCTCCCGCTTGCGGGAGAGGGTGCCGCGAAGCGGCGGGTGAGGGCCGCACGAAGTGCGGGAAAGCCAAACGAAATCAAAAATATCCCTCCACTAAAACATCCCCGCCCAGTTCCTCGATTTGAACATCCCGAAGTCGCGGCGCAAGTCCCAAATCCCCAATTTCAAACCCGCTCAAAGCCGATTTCCCTTCTCCAATCAACATCGGCGCCACGAAAAAGGCCGCTTTTTGAACGATTCCCGCCGCAACTGCGCTCCCCGCGACGCGCGCGCCGCCTTCGATGAGAATCGAGAAAATTTTGAGCGCGTAAAGCTCCGCTAGCAAATGCCGCCACTCAACGTCGCTGTTTTGAGGTTCGTTAATCAACTCCAAAACCGTCGCGCCCTTGTCACGCAACCTTTCGATGTTCTGGCTTTCCGCGTTGGTCGTGGCGACAATCAACTGCGGCGCGCCGTCCCAGATTTGAGCGCCAAGCGGCAAGCGGCCCCGCGAATCCAAAACGATGCGCGCCGGCTGCTTCCAGTCGCCTTCCAGACGCACGCCAAGGCTCGGATCGTCGCTCAGAACGGTTTCGATGCCCACCAGAACCGCGTCGCTGTGATGGCGCATTAAATGAGCGCGCTGGCGCGATTTTTCGCCGGTAATCCATCTCGACTGGCCGCTTTTGAGGGCGATTTTGCCGTCGAGCGAAACCGCGCTTTTGAGCGTCACGAACGGCGTGTGGTGAACGATGTGATGCAAGAAATCGTCCTGCGCGCGCGCGCATTCGCGCTCCAGAACGCCCTGAGTTACTTCGATGCCCGCCGCGCGCATTCGCTCGATGCCGCGCCCCGCCACGAGCGGATTGGGATCGTGAACGCCCACCACCACGCGCGCAACGCCCGCTTCGATGAGCGCGTCGCAGCACGGCGGCGTCGTGGCCCAGTGCGAACACGGTTCGAGCGTGACATAAGCCGTCGCGCCGCGCGCATCAGCGCCGTTTTGAGTCGCCTCACGCAGCGCCATGATTTCGGCGTGGGACGTGCCGTCGCCGCGCTGGGTGTGGCCGCCGCCGATGATTTGGCCCTCTCGCACCAGAACCGCGCCTACACTCGGTCGCGGCGAAGTCGTGCCTTTGCCCTTCCAGGCCCACGCCAGCGCCTCGCGCATCCATTTTTCGTCGTCGGGACGATGATTCACGGCGATTTCTCGTCCTGGGCGCGTCGGGCTTCGGCCTGGGCGCGCTCGAGTTCCTGGCGCGCGATTTCGCCCAGATCGTGCTGGATGCGCGCGCTCTGGATTTGGCGGGTTTTGGCGGTGAGATAGAAATCGAAAATCATCACCACGAAGGCCACCATCATCAGCAGCATCGCCCCCGCCAGAATCGCGCCGAAACGCTGCGCCGTCACGATATCACCGCGAGTGGGCCAGGAAAACAGCATCGCCCAGCCCAGACTGCCCAGAATTAGCGTCCACAAAAGCGCCGAAATCATGCGCCAGCGAAAATGGCGCGCCGAGATGGTCGCATCGCGCTTTTGGCGTCGCCACTCCCACGCGGCGGCGCTCAAAATGGCCGTCAGGCCGAGAAAACAGAACGCGGCGAAAAGAAAGCGAATCGAATCGTTCATGATGGTGGGGACGAGAGAGCGAAGCGGGCGTCGCTTTCATTTTACCCATCGCCCGCAGCTTAACCACATTGGGCGCGTTAGACGGCGCTCCAATCGGGGTAAAATAAGTTTATTGCGCCTCACGACGCCGTTTCGGTTGTCGAAACCGCAATCGAGTCCATTTTCTGAGAAATCATATGAATCATTCCGTTTCCAAACCGCGCGCGCGTCGCGGCTTTACCCTGGTTGAAATGCTCATCGTTATCGCCGTGATCGGGCTTCTGGCAGCGATCTTGTTTCCGGTTTTTGGCCGCGTGCGTGAAACCGGACGGCGCACGGCGTGTTCCAACAACCTCAAGCAGTTGGGATTGGCTTTTACCCAGTATCGGCAGGACAACAACGGGCGCTTCCCTGGCGCCGGACAGTATCAAAAATGGCAGAACGGCGGGCACTGGGTGAGTGGCACCAACGATACCGACGCCGGCACAACCGGCAAACTGGCCGCTCTGGGCGACAGAGAACCCATCGAAAATGCAGCCAGCCCGACGGGTTACAACGCCGCCAACGTCGAAGCCGGCGCGATTTACCCTCTGGTCAAATCTCCCGATGTCTATTTTTGCCCCTCCAATAAAAGCGGCAGAGACAAGCGCCTGTCTTACGCGATGAACTGTGCCGTCAACGGCATGAAGGACACGCGCATCAGAGAACCCGCCGAAATCATCCTGCTGGTCGATGAAGAAAGAGCCAACGACGGTTATCTTTACACGGCGGGCAGGACGGGTGGCGGCACGTCAACGGACGAACTGACTCAAGTTCACAACGGCACCGGAAATCTGCTCTTTGTCGATGGCCATGTCAAAGCCTATCCTTTCAAAGTCTTCCCGATGACTCCCGAAAATTCCGAACTGAAATTTGAAACTAGGCGCGGCAGAATCCGCTTTCAGGACAGGGCGTTCGGGCCGGACGGCTATTTCGTGGGCGCTCCCCTTTTCGGCAACTGCTTTAACCCCAATCTTGACCCTGCCACAGTGCCCGTTGCGGCTCCAACTCCTTAACCCCATCGCCTTCCAATTTTGCTCCTTCTTGAGCAACCCTAATTTTTCATGGCATCACTGATGAAAATCTCTTCGTCACGCCGCCGCGCCTTTACCCTCATCGAACTGCTGGTCGTTATCGCCATAATTTCGATCTTGGCTTCGATGATTTTTCCCTCGTTTTCGCGGGCGCGCGAGATGGCGCGGCGCACCTCGTGCGCTTCCAACTTGAAGCAGTTGGGGCTGGGCTTCGTCCAATACCTCCAGGATTACGACGAGCGCTATCCTGGCGCGGGGCAGTGGCAGAAGTGGGGTAGTGGCGGACACTGGGTCGGCGGAGTCAACGGCAGCGGTCTGGACGGAAGTCCTGGCGCGCTCGCGCAGTTTACCGCGCCCTACACCAGAACCAATGCGAAAGCCCGTCCCGCCCAGGGCGCGCTGTTTCCCTATCTCAAAAGCGAGCAAATTTTCATTTGCCCGTCGAGCCGCGACGGGCAGGAAACCCGACTCTCCTATTCGATGAACTGCACCCTGGGCGGCGCGGCGGAATTCGGCGTGCAAAACCCGACTGACGTGATTTTACTGGTCGATGAGGCGTATCCCAGCGACGGCTTTTTCTGGGCCGTCACCGCCACCGCCTCCAGCGACCAAATGACCCAGATTCACAACGGCGGCGGCAATATCCAGTTCGCCGATAGCCATGTCAAGTTCTATCCCTACGCGCGCTATCCCATCGGTGCCAACGCGGTCGAGACGGCGGCGGGCGCGATGAAAACGCGCACCGAAGGCCAGCCACGCTTCTACGATGCCGCCGGCGCCGCAACCGGCAGCAGCGCGTTCGGCTCCTGCGCCGCGCCGTGACGCCCCAAAGCCGTCTGAAAATTTCCCGTGTCCACTCCCGTCACCTACCGCGAACGACTTCTCGACCGCTACCGCCTGCTCTATAATTGGCTACCCGAAACCGACGCGGTTCTGGATGTTGGCTGCGGCAACGGCATTTATACCCAGTGGCTCGCCAAAAAGTGCGAAAAGGCTGTCGGCGTCGATCACAACGAAAAAAATCTGCGCTGGGCCAAAGACGAATTTCCCCATTGCGAATTCGTCTTTTCCAACGGCGAGAACCTGCCGTTTAAGGATGAAAGTTTCGGCGCCGTGATGCTCACAGAAGTTTTGGAACACACCCGCGACGACCGCGCCACGCTGCGCGAAATCGCGCGCGTGACGCGAAGCGGCGGCACTTTGCTGCTTTCGACGCCGCATCGCGGGCTGTTTGCCGGACTCGATCCCGACAACACGCTCAACTCGCTCTTCGCGGCGATTTCGCGCCTCAAAATCCCCAAACCAGGCGGCGGGCGATTTTACCAGAATTTTCGCTTCGACTGGCATCGCCATTACTCCGAAAACGAATTGCGCGGGCTATTGGGCGAGAGTTGGGAAGTCGAAGAAGTCGCGTTCGGCGGATTTTTGCTTTATCCGTTGCTTTACGGCGTTGAAAACGCGCTCGATGCGTTCGGCAAAAAGCGCTCCTACTGGCAGGATTATCGGGTGCTGCGCGAACTTCGCGGGCTGGATTTCGACGTGAGTTTCGGGCGTTGGAGCTATAACATCGCGCTGCGGGCGCGGCGGGTTTGACCTTTACCCGCTACGCGGCCCTCACCCGCCCTCCTGGGGTCGGGCACCCTCTCCCGCAAGCGGGAGAAGGATTAGCAGTAGTCACTCCGGCTTTCCAGGTTCCTTCCTACTTGCTTGAGCGGTTCCTCGCAGTGACGGATGAAGACTGCTAATCCTTCTCCCGCTTGCGGGAGAGGGTGCCCGACCCCAGGAGGGGCGGGTGAGGGCCGCGTAGCGGTAAGCCAAACACCTAAAGCTCAACTCACTCGCGCCGCCAAAACCACCGTTTCCCCGCTTCGCACGATGAAAAACGTGCCGCGCCGCGCGATTTCCATCGGCGCGCCCGTTTTTAGCGGCGCTTTAGCTTCCCAATTCTTCTTTCCGTCGTTCAAACTCGCGCTGAATTCGTCTTTGCCCGCCAGCGTCAGCGTCAAACGCGCGCCGTTTCTGCCGGCGAAGAGCAGTTTCATGGTTTTATTCCCGCTCAAATCGGGTAGAGCGAAGCGCAAGTCTTCATCGCCGAAAAATTCGCCTTTGTGCCATACCGCGTTGTCCTTGGTGGCGGGCGCGCCTGGCGCGTTCGCGCTCCAAAAGCCCTGTTGGGTTGACCACGCGCCCATCGTCTGCGCCTGCTGATCGACTTCGTAAAGCGCCGGAACTTTGGCCCAGTTGGAGGTTTTCTGCGGCCACTCGACCGAAAAACTCGAAATCCCAACCGCTTTCTGACCGTTTTGCGCGTAGATTCCGGCGCGTCCGCCGCTCAGCGAGTTGTCAAAGGCATCCACGATCAATTCGTCGCCGATTTTGGCGCTCAAATGGCCGCGCTCGCCGCCGAAACTCCAACTCAAATTGGAATTGTCGAAGCGGTTTTTGATCGCGCTTTCGCCCAGAACCTGAGTTTTATTGCCCTGAATGAGGACGATTTGCGCCATGCCCGCGCCTGGCGTTTTGGCTTTGGAGCCGGAAACGCGCAGTAAATACGCCCCCTTGCCCGCGATGTGATGCAGCAACAGTCCGCCCGCGCCATCGGCGGGAATTCGGAGGTTGGCGGCGACGCGATATCCCGTCCAATTCGCCTCACCCATCACGCCGTAAGCGCCGCGCGCGTCGGCGGGCCGCGCGGCGCCGCTCCAACTCCACTTTCCGGCGATGGTGTTCCAGCGCCCTGGCACCACGCGCGAGAAATCGTCGTAAAAATCCCCAATCGAGCGCACTTCGGCGTCATCGAAGACGGCGCCGACGCCCTTTTTATCGTCTCCGGCGACGGGCAGTTTCGCCATTAAGCCGATTTGCCCGCGCCCGAAAAGTCCGGTTCGCGCCCGCACCACTTCGGCGTCGTCGATGAAACCGCGCAGTTGGCCACCCGCGATTTGAAGGCGCAAACGGTTCCACTGATTCGCCTCGAACGGCCCAAAATTGGGCGCGGAGTCCAGAATCCTCGCGCTGCCATTCACGACCGCGCGCAGTTGCGGACCAGCCTTGTCGCTCCAGAACATTCCGAGGTAGTTTTTGGCGTCCTGCGCGTAAACCAGCAGCCCAATCTCGCTGGCGCCCTGCGGAGCGACCGAAACCGAGGCCACATAATCGCTCCAAAATGGGCGCCCCGCGAGCGAAAGTTTTCGCCCGCGTTCATGGGCCGAAACGCGAAAGGATTGGCGCTCTGAGCGACCTGGGCTTCGGTGTTTTCCGTCAGTCCGGTGGTGGCAAAACGGCCCGCCGCGACGCTCCAGATGCTTTCTTCGCCCTGCACGCCGGCGATTTTGACGCCCGCGCGCGGGTTGGCGATGGCCTCTTTCAGAGCGACTTCCGAGGCCACACGCATGAAATCGTCTTCGAAGCGAATCGCTTCGATGGGCTGCACCCGCGCGCCTTTCACGCCGCCTTTGGTGCCGATTTGGCCTTCGGAAAAGGCATCGTCTTCGGCTTCGAGCGCGGTCTGGCCGTTCAGGATGAAGCGCCAGCGCGGGCCGCGTCGCTGCGCCACAAAATTCGCCGGAAACTTGAGCGAATGGAGCGCCGACTGCGCCAGAAGCGACGGCAATTTCGCCTTGATTTTCCACAATTGCAGGGCCTGCGGCGTGAATTTGAGACTGTAGCCGTCGCCGTTTTCGGCGCGCGACAGCAAAAACTCGGCGCCAGGCGCGGTGATTTGCGCGGTGACGTCGTAACCGCCTGGTTCGGCCTCGTCGTCGAGGAAACTGAAACCCTGCGCGTGGGCGATCAGGGTCAAAATGAGCAGCAGAAAAGGAACGAGAAAACGAAACACGCTTTTTAGAGGAAGCGCGCGCGAAACGGTTGCATTAGGACGTTTGCCAGCGCTCACTCCGTCCCAAACGCTCGATCTCCCGCGTCGCCCAGTCCTGGAACGATGAAAGCGCGTTCGTTCAGTTTGGGATCGACGGAGGCGCAAAAGATCGACACATGGGGATGCTTCGCGCCGATGTTTTCCAGCGCGGTTTGCGACGCCAGAATCGACAAAACCCGCACCGACGCAACATCGGCGCCGCTTCGCGTCATCGCATCGAGAACTTGAATCAAGGTGCCGCCCGTCGCCAGCATCGGCTCCAGAATCAGATAGCGCGTGCCGAGCGGCAGCTGTTCGGGCAGTCCAGTGAGATAGCACACGGCGCGCGCGGTTTCTTCGTCGCGGCGATAGCCGACGTGCAAAATCTTCGCGGCGGGAAGCAAAGGCAGCACGCCCTCGACCAAAGCCAGCCCCGCGCGCAGAATGGGCACGATTTCAACGCCCGCGCTCTCATCGACGCGCCGCGCCAGGGCCGTCGCGCCGGTCGGGGTTTCGACGCGGGTTTTGAGAGTAGGCAGCCAGTCGCGGCACGCTTCGTAGCCGAGCCAGCGCCCCAGTGAAACCACGGCGGCGCGAAACGCGACGGTGCCGGTGTCTTTGTCGCGGCAGGTGGCGAGCGCGTCGGCGATGAGCGGGTGATCGGGAACGGTGACGGTGGGAAGGGTGGACATGAAAAATCTTTTTTTTTGGAATGGAACCGCAGGCACGTTCATCTGTCGTAGTAGCGCCGCGAGCCGCGTCTGGACGAGCATCAGAACAATGAGAATGAGCGCGTAAAGCAGGTAACGTTTTGGAATTGGAAAAAATACGCGCCTCGCGGCGCCACAACCGGCCCGACGACCCTGCACGTTCATCTGTGACCGATCGAGCGCGGGTAACTCCAATACGTCGCCAGCGCGATGAGTCCAGATCGCGGCGCAGCGACCACTCGCCGCGCCCCAGCAGGCCCTGGGGCCGCAAAAGCATCAGAACAATGAGAATGAGCGCGTAAAGCAGGTAACGCAGCGCGCCTTTGCTTTTGCGCCAGAAATCGTAGGCGCCGCGCGCAAAAAATACGCCGCCGCAACCACAATGAGCGCCACAACCGGCCCGACGAGCCAGCCCGCGACGCCCCCAAAACCGCGCCCGATGGCGGCGCGATGGCGCAGGTAAAATCCCGCCAGCGCGATGGCGCGACGGTAACGCAATATGGGATCGTCGCCAGCGCGATGAGGCCCAGACTCGTCCAGATCACGCCAGGCACGTCGCGCAGCACTTCTTCCAAACCCGCAGGCCGACGGCGGCCAGCGCACTTCCAGGTAATCGAACCCAGGCCGCCCAGAACGACCGAAACCACCACTTCGACCGAGCGCAAAAAGGTGAAATCGCTGGGGTTGGCGACCTGAATGAAATGCGCCTGCAAAGCGCCCGCGACGCCCGCCCACATCGCCGAAAACGCGAACGCCAGCACCTTGATCTGCGTGGTGTTGATGCCCGCCGCCTCCGCCGCGATTTCATCGTCGCGCACCGCGCGCATCGAGCGGCCCAGATTCGACACCGCAATGTTTCGCACCGTCAAAATGCAGCCAAAAACGAGGGCGAAAGTCCACGCGAAGGAGGTGAAACGCGGAATGTCGGTGTAGCCCGACGCGCCGCCGACGATTTCGAGGTTGCGAATGATCGACACGATGATCTGGTTGAAACCCAGAGTCACAATCGCCAGATAATCGCCGCGCAGCCGCAGCGAGGGCAGACCGACTAAAATCCCCGCCAGCCCCGCCGCAAGCGCCGACGGTGATTCCCAGCGCGAAATTGATGGGATCGAGGATTTGCGCCGATTTCCTTGGTGAAATAGGATCAGGATTTGCCCGCCGATTTCCTTGGTGAACGGCCGAAACGTAGGCTCCAATCGCCATAAAACCGGCGTGTCCGAGCGAAAACTGGCCGGTAATGCCGTTGATGAGGTTCAAACTGACCGCCAGAATCACGGCGATTCCGGCGTTGATGAGAACGAGTAGTCGTTGAGCGAGGAGAGCGTATAATAGTAGTCGTTGAGCGAGGGGAGAGAGCGTATAATTGCAGCGCCCACAGCGCCGCGACGAGAGCGACAGCGGTGCCGAGGCGGAAAATCCAGGTTTTGAGCGTGACAGGTTGCATGAAAATGGTCGAATGGGGCGCTCGATTCCCTCTCCCTGCGGGAGAGGGGCAGGGTGAGGGAGAAAACTCGCTGCTCTCACCATTTTTCAGATGAGTTGAAGAAATTCCGGCTTTTCTCCCTCACCCTGACCCTCTCCGCACAGCCCTCCCGGAGAGGGAATCGAGCGCCGCCGTTTCAGTTTTTACTCACACCTTCTCTGCGACGCTGCGCCCCAGAATGCCCGCCGGACGCACGATCAAAACCAAAATGAGAATGCCAAAGGCGACGGCATCGCGGTATTGCGACAGGCCCGCCGCGACGGTCGCGGTTTCGGCGAAACCCATCAAAAGTCCGCCCACGACGGCGCCAGGAATGTTGCCGATGCCGCCCAGAACCGCCGCCACAAAAGCGCGCAGGCCCACGTTGACGCCCATCAGGGGGTCAATCGAAGGCTGGTAGATCGAATTGAGAACCCCCGCCGCCGCCGCGAGGGCGCTTCCCAGCGCGAAGGTGAAAGCGATAATGCGATTGGTGTCGATGCCCATGAGCGAAGCGGCGGCGCGGTCGAGCGAAACCGCGCGCATGGCGCGTCCGACTTTGGTTTTATTCACCAGAAGCTGCAATCCAATCATCAACGCGAACGCCGCGCCCACGATGACGAACTGCACCAGAGACAACGAAAAACCGTCGCTTTCGACCAGATTGCGTTCGGGAATGAGCGCCGGAAAACCCTGCGGATCGGGCGAAAACGCCATCTGCCCGCCGTATTCGAGCAGCATCGAAACGCCAATCGCGGTGATGAGAACCGTCAGTCGCGGTGCGCCGCGCAGCGGGCGATAGGCGAAGCGTTCGATGAGCATCCCCACCAGCGCGCTGCCCAGCATGGCCGCGATAAAGATGAGAATCGTGGCGAAGGGCGAAACCGCGACGCTGTTTTGCGAAGCGGCGAAGGCGCCGGTGAGTTTGGCAGTGAAGAGGCCGATGAAGGCGCCCAGCATATAAATATCGCCGTGCGCGAAGTTGATGAGCCGCAAAACGCCATAAACCATCGTATAGCCGAGGGCGATGAGCGCGTAAATCGAACCCTGGGTAAGGGCGTTGGCGAATTGTTGGAGAAATTCCATGAAGAATCTTGATAGCCACCAAAAGGGCTTAGAGAATGCGAAGCGTAAGCGAGTGAGACCTGGCAGCTACCTTAAATGAGCAGGCGTTGATGAAACCAAACGGCAAAGTCTCACTCGCTTACGCTTCGCGTTCTCTAAGCCCTTTTGGTGGCTATCAATTTATGGTTTGACAGTTGTGACGTAAACGCCCTCGTTGCCCTGAACTTTCAAAACCACCGCCGGTTTGACGGCGTTGCGATCTTTGTCGATGGAAATGGTGCCGGTCACGCCCTGGAAGTTCTTGGTGGCCGCGATGGCGTCGCGGATTTTGGCGCGGTCGGGCGCTCCGGCGCGTTTGATGGCATCGCTCAGGATGTAGGCGGCGTCGTAGGAAACGGCGGCGTTGGCATCGGGGATGGTGCCGAAGCGCTTTTTGAAGTCGCCGACGAATTTGACCACTTTGGGATCTTTGCTTTGCGGCGAATAATGGGTCGAAAAGTAGGCGCCCTGGATCGCTTTGCCGCCGATTTCATAGAGTTTGGGCGAATCCCAGCCGTCGCCGCCCAATAGTGGCTGCTTGAGGCCCAGGCGCCGCGCCTGCACCGCGATGTTGCCGACTTCGGTGTAGTAGCCTGGCACGAAGATGACATCGGGATTGGAGGCTTTGATTTTGGTGAGTTGGGCCTGAAAATCTTTGTCGTCTTGGGAATACGATTCCCGCGCCACGATTTTTCCATCTGTTTTATTCCATTCCTCGATGAAAAACTGCGTCAGACCTTTGGAATAGTCGTTGGCGACATCGGTGAGAATCGCCACTTTTTGCGCTTTGAGATTCTCGCGCGCGAACTTCGCCATCACCTTGCCCTGAAAGGGATCGATGAAGCAGGTGCGGAAAATGTAATCGCCAACCTGAGTCACTTTGGGATTGGTCGAGAGCGGCGAAACCATCGGCACGCCCGCGCGCTGGGCAATCGGCGCCGCTGCCAGAGAGCGCGACGAGGCGACTTCGCCCAACAGCGCCAACACGTTGTTCTGATTGATGAGTTTGAGAACGACCGCAGGCACCTGTTCGGTTTTGGAGCCGTTGTCTTCGGTGACGAGTTGAAGTTTTTTGTCCAGAGGCGCGCCTTTGGCGTTGATTTCATCGAACGCCATTTGAGTGCCCTTTTGCGAGGAAGTGCCAAAGGTCGCGGTCGAGCCGGTGAGCGAGCCGTAAAGCCCGATGACGAGATTTTCGCCCGTATAAGGCTTGGCGGGCGCGACGTTGGCGGGCGCCGCAGCGACGGTGTTGCCCGCAGTGGCGGCGTTGCCGGTGGAGGCGGTTTCGGGAGCTTTGCAGCCGGAAAGGGCGCCGATAAAAACGGCGGTCGAAAGCAGGGTAAAACGGGAGAAGAGAGGGAGTTGCGCGGGTTGGTGCATCGAAAATCCTTGAACTGAACTTTCGAGAATTTTAGCAAATGCTTAAAGATAGGGATATTTTTAAAACCACAGAGACACGGAGACACAGAGAGAATTGGGAGAAATTTTAAAATCTCTTTTCTTCTCTGTGCCTCCGTGTCTCTGTGGTTTTGAAAAACCTTCACTTGCCGTGAGACTGTCGATGTAAAAGCGCCCATTTCGCCAGTTCCTGGCCCAGTTTTTCGACCGACTGGGCCAGTTTTTCGTCGCGCAGGGCGCCGTTTTCATCGAAGGCGCCGCTCGCTCGCGGGATGGAAACCTGCGACGGCAAAACCCAGGCGTGAAGCTGGCGCGCGACACCGCGCAGGTGCGAAAGCGCGCTCAGGGCGCCGACCTGCCCGCCCGCCGTGCCCAGAAGCGCCACGACTTTGCCTTCGTATTCTTCGAAATAACCCAGATCGAGCGCGTTTTTGAGCGCGCCCGAATAGGAGCCGTGATATTCGGGCGTCGCCCAGATTTGGCCGTCGCTCTGGCGCAGCAGTTGGTTGAAACGGGCGGCATCGGGAAAAGCGGCGGGGTCGAAATCCGACGCCGCGAACGGCAGGCGAAATTCGCGCAAATCGAGCAGTTGGATCGTCGCGCCGGCGCGGTGGGCGGCTTCGAGAGCCAGAATTAGAACGCGGCGCGTGGCCGAATCTGCGCTCAAACTGCCACAAATGCCCACGATGTGCGGCGCATCGGGCGTCGTTTCCGCTTTGAAATTGGAGGCCATGGAGAGCGAGTTTAAATGGTCTTCGCCACGGCGCTGCACCTTGAAAATCGACCTCAGATGGTCAAATTGGCGCATTGTCGATTTAAGACGTGGGAAAAATCTGATTCACTGTGATTTCGCGCTGCCAATCGGGTATAAATTGGCACCCGTTCCGTTTCTTTTCCCTTTCTGCCCATGCCGCTCCGTTCCCTGCGCGTTTTACTGGTCGAGGACAACCTGGCCGATGTTTTGTTGGTCGAGGACACCCTCGCGGAAATGGTGGCGCTCTCGCCGCAACTGGTTCACGTCGAATCGCTCGCGCAGGCTCAGGAGGCGCTCCAAAATCAGGATTTCGATGTGGTTTTTATCGACCTGACTTTGCCTGACGGTCGCGGATTGGGCAATTTCGAGTGCTTGCAGGAAATGGCGCCTCAAACGCCGATGATCGTTTTGACCGGCCTGGCCGACGAAGAACGCGCCGTCGATGCCATTGCGCTGGGCGCGGCGGATTATCTCATCAAGGGCGCCACCGACGCGGCGCTTCTGGAGCGTTCGACGCGCTACGCCATCGAGCGCAAGAAAAGCGAGAACGACCGTCTCGAACTGGCGCGCGCTCAAATCGCGCGCGACGAGGCGCAGGCCAACGTCCGCGCCAAAGATGAATTTCTGGCCACGCTTTCCCACGAACTGCGAACGCCGCTCAATGCGATTATGGGCTGGGCCTCGCTTCTCAAAACCGGCAGAATAGATGAGGAAACCACCGCCCAAGCACTCGAAACCATCGAGCGCAGCGCGCGTATGCAGGCGCAGCTCATCGAAGATTTGCTCGATGTGTCGCGCATCATCGCGGGCAATTTCCGCCTGGAAATCGCCAACATCGACCTTGCTGCCATCGTGCGCGCGGCTGCGGACACGATTCAGTTTTCCATCGCTGCGGGCAACGTCTCGCTGCACCTCGATTTGCCCCCCTTCGCGCCCCTGCGCGGCGACGCGATGCGTTTGCAGCAAGTCGCCTGGAACCTGCTCTCCAACGCCGTCAAATTCACGCCCGAAGGCGGACGGATCACGGTGCAAGTTGGCTCTCAAAACGGGCCGGAGGACAGAGCCGAACTGGTTTTGCGAGTGAGCGACACCGGAATGGGCATCGCGCCTGAATTTCTGTCGCAGGTTTTCGAGCGTTTTCGTCAGGCCGACGGCACCACCACGAGGCGTCACGGCGGTCTGGGATTGGGTCTGGCCATCGTGCAAAACGTGGTCGAACTGCACGGCGGGCGCGTGCTGGCCCAGAGCGAAGGATTGGGACAGGGCGCCACCTTCAGCGTGTTTTTGCCGCTTGATGCGGGTGAACAAGCTATGACTGCCGACGATTTAATTGGAGAACGCGAAGCGTGAGCGAGTGAGGCGTGGCTGGAATTTTGTCTTTCTAACCCAAGTTGCTCCCTGTGAGACGTGTTGTCATTCCGAGGAGGAACGACGAGGAATCAATGGCAATCTGGACTCGTTTTGGCCAAAAATCGGTGCCTCTGCGGCTGATTCCTCATCTGTTCCTCCTCGGAATGACAACACGTCTCACAGGGAGCAACTTGGGTTAGAAAGACAAAATTCCAGCCACGCCTCACTCGCTCACGCTTCGCGTTCTCTACTGCCCCGTTTACGTCACGAGCCACATCAGCAACTTTACCCCTTAATCTGGTGAAAAGATTGCGTTATAGACGATGAATCGCGCGTTTTTGGCGCATTCTTCGTGTTGGAGATTTTCCTATGGCTCTTGTTCCTGGTGGCGTCCGGCCCCGCTTCGGTGGAGCGCCTGGCGGCGTTCCCATTCCCAATTCTCTTCCCGTGCCCGATGGCAACGGTGTTCATGGTAACGACAGCAACGGCGTTAATGGCGATGCGGCGCCGCAAGATCGCGTCAAAACCCCCGCTCCGCCGCCCAGAGAAGAAGCGCCCGTCGCGGCTTCCAATGGCGCGGGGGGCAATACCACCGGTCTGGCTTCCTTTCTCCTCACCGAGATGGAGATGCCCGAAGACACCGACGACGCCGATTTCGATGAGGAAATGCTGCGTTTGTCGCATAAAGTCCACACGCTTCTGGTCGATGAACTCGGCGGGCAGCAGTTCAAAGCCGACGACCGCGACCGTTTGCGGCCCGTCGCGCAGCAGGTGATGAACGACGTTCTCAAGGACGAAAAACCGCTCATGCCCAAGCGCCGCGCGGTTTTGCTCGAAGAAGTCTTGAACGAAGTTCTGGGTTTTGGGCCGATGCAATATCTGCTCAACGACCCCACGATTTCGGAAATCATGGTCAACTCGCCGACCGATATTTTCATCGAGCGCAAGGGCAAAATCTGCCGTTCTCGCCGCAAATTCGTCAATGAGGCGCACGTGATGAACATCGTTGACCGCATCGTGCGTCCGCTTGGAAAAACCGCCAACGCGCGCACGCCGATGGTCGATGGCCGTTTGCCCGACGGCTCGCGCGTCAACATCGTGATTCCACCGCTCGCGCTCAACGGGCCGAGCATGAGCATTCGCAAATTTTTTCAGAAAAAACTCGATTCCGAATCGCTGGTGGGCTTCGGTTCGATGACCGAGGGCATGAGATTGTTCCTCGAAGCCGCCGTGAAAGCGCGCATGAACATGATTATCGCGGGCGGCACCGGTTCGGGCAAAACCACGACGCTCAACATCGTTTCCAACTTCATCCCGCAGGGCGAGCGCGTGGTGACTATCGAAGACGCGGCGGAATTGCAGGTTTACATTCCCAACCTGGTGCGCCTCGAATCGCGCCCTAAAAACATTGAGGGTGAAGGCGAGGTCACGATTCGAGATCTGGTCAAAAACGCGCTGCGTATGCGACCCGACCGCGTGATTGTGGGCGAATGTCGCGGCGGCGAAACCCTCGATATGTTGCAGGCGATGAACACCGGTCACGAAGGCTCGCTTTCCACCGTCCACTCCAACACGCCGCGCGATACGATTTCGCGTCTGGAAACGCTGTGTTTGATGAGCGGACTCGAACTGCCGATTCGCGTCATTTCCAAACAGATTTCGAGCGCGGTCAACCTCATCGTGCAGCAGGCGCGTCTCAGCGACGGCAGCCGCAAAATTACTCACATCACCGAAGTCCAGGGCATGGAAGGCGACACGCTTTTGCTCCAGGACATCTTTCTTTTCGAGCAAAAAGGCCGCAGCGCCGAAGGCAAAGTCATCGGACGCCATCGCGCGACGGGATTTCGCCCCAAATGTGTGCATGAAATCGAATCGCGCGGCTATTCGCTGCCCCGCAACCTGTTTCAACCCGATTGAGGCAACAGGCAACAGGCAATAGTGAAAACATCACAGTTGCACTCTCTCACTGTTGCCTGTTGCCTGTTCCCTGTTGCCTATAAAAGCTATGAACACTCTCATTATCGCCCTGGTTTTGGTGAACGTCATCGGTCTGGTGGCGATGCGCGCCAGGAAGAAGACGGCGGCGGTCACTACCGAAGGCATTTCGGTCGAAACCACCCAGGCGGCGCTCACCCGTTCCAAAACCGAACGCTACGCGCTCATCGCGCGCTTTTTCAAAGGGCGCAAAGACGCCGGACTCATCGAGCGCAACCTCACTACGGCCAATGTGCTCATCAAACCGACCGAATTTATCGCCATGAACCTCGGTTTTTTGGTCGTGGTGATTCTGGGATGTCTGGTCTTGCTCAACGTCTGGCCCAACGACGGCGGCTTTTTTACGCTCGTGCGGCGCATCGGTGTGGTGGGCGCGCTCATCTGGTTCGTGGGCTGGAAAGGGCCGCAGATGGTGCTGCAATTCATGGCCTCCTCGCGGCGCACCAAACTCGAATATCAACTCGCCGATGCGCTCACCATCATTTCTTCCTCGCTCAAGGGCGGTTATTCGTTTGTGCAGGGCCTCGATATGGCCGGACAGCAAATGGAAGCGCCCATCAAAGACGAAATTCTGCGCGTGATTCGCCTCATTCAACTCGGTCTCGACACCCCGAAAGCGTTGTCTCAAATGTCGGAGCGGGTCAACTCCTACGACTACGACATGACGGTTTCGGCCACCAACATCCAACTGGCTGTCGGTGGAAACCTGTCGCAACTTCTGGAAGGCATCGCGGCCACCATTCGCGACCGCATCCGTTTGCGCCGCGACATCGCCGCGCTCACCGCGCAGGGCCGTATTTCGGGCGGCATCCTATTCGTTTTGCCGCTCGGCATCGCGTTTTTTCTGTGCGGCATCAACTGGGAATATATGTCCGCGCTTTTCACGGCCAAGGGCTTTATCCTGCTTTACGTCGCCGGCGCGATGCAAACAGCGGGATTTTTCTGGATCAAAAAGCTGCTGGATTTCGATAACTAACCGGCTGAAATCGAGGAAGTGATCGCTCGACTCCCTCTCCCTGCGGGAGAGGGGCGGGGTGAGGGTGAAAAGTCGCTGTTTTCACAACTTATCTGAAAAGTAATTCAGACCGTCACTTGTTTCCCTCACCCCGACCCTCTCCCGCAGGGAGAAGGAGTCACACTCCTACTTTTTCCACCCAAATCACCATGCAAACACTCGCAACTCCTCTTGTCATCGCCATCTGGCTGGGTTTTCTGGCCTGCATCGGCATTTTGCTGTCGGCGCGCTTCGCTCGGGCCGGATTCCAGCGCCGCTTGCAGCAAACGCTTCAACCCGACGAGGAAGAAGTCGATGAACTGCTCGAAGAAAAACAGCGCGAAGAGATGTCGAAATCGTTCGTCTCGCGCACTCTGGGGCCGATCACCCAGAAAATGGGACGGCGTTTTCGCGGCTCGGCCAAGGCCGCGTCGGGCGCGCAGGTTCGCGATATGCTCGAACAGGCCGGACACCCGATGGGAATGCATTATCCCGAATTTCTGGGCCTGAAAATGTTTTGTTTGCTCGCGCTGACGGGCGTGGGCTTTTTGTCCAGCTTCGCGGCCGTGCCCCTGATTATCAGCCTGGGCGGTCTGCCCGCCGATCCGACCACCAATCTGATGCTTCAGGGCTTGTGGATTTTGATTTTCGCTTACGTTGGTTTTTCCGGCCCCACTTTTTGGCTTCGCAAGACCGTCAATAAGCGCATCAAGCAAATCCGCAAGTCGATGGCCGATGTCGTCGATTTGATCGTTTTGGCCATCGAAGCGGGTCTGGGATTCGACCAGGCAGTCGGGCAGGCCGTGCTCAAAACCAAAGGCCCGCTTTCCGAGGAACTGGGCCGCGTTTTGGATGAGATTCGCGTCGGCAAGCCGCAGGGCGACGCCTTTCGCGACATGGCCAAGCGGGTTCGGATGTCGGAGCTTACACTTCTGGTGGCGGCCATCGACCAGGCCACGCGCATGGGCACCGGTCTGGTTCACGCCCTGCGTTTGCAGGCGACCGAAATTCGCGAGCGCCGCATGGCTTATATTCGCGAGCAAGCCGGAAAATTGCCGGTGAAAATGATGCTGCCACTCGTGTTCTGCATCTTTCCGGCGCTTTTCGTGGTGATTTTAGGGCCGGCGGGCGTCAAGATGGTCGAAATGTCCGCCAATGGCCAATTGGGAATGTAATTGCCTGGTGCGATGCAATAAAGGCGGGACTTACGTCCTCTTCCAATCGGCGACTGTCCTCGATTGGAAGAGGACGTAAGTCCCGCCTGTTTCGGACAGGTTTTATGCCTTTCACGCTCTTCTCCCTGATTCGCCACTCCAGCCCCGATTGATTTTCCAATCTCTTCATGCGCCGTTTTCTTTTTCTGGCTTTCCTTCTCACAATTTTCATCGCTTCGGGCGTGCCTTCGCAGGCCCAGCCGACGCCGCCTGAAGGCATGGTTCTTATTCCCGCCGGCGAGTTCTGGATGGGCACCAACGACACTGACCGCTCCGATAATAATCAGGCCAACAATGTGCCTTTGGGCGCCAACGACGCGCGTCCGCGTCATCGCGCCTCGATCAAGGCTTTTTTTCTCGATAAAACCGAAGTCACCAACGCCCAATACAAAAAATACTGCGACGCTACGGGGTACCCGCCGCCGCCCCACTGGAACGGCGGCACTTTTCCCGAAGGCCAGGGCGATTTCCCCGTCACGCGGGTGAACTGGTATGAAGCGGTCGCTTATGCGGCCTGGCTGGGAAAACGTCTGCCCAGCGAAGCCGAATGGGAACGCGCGGCGCGCGGAACCGAAGGCCGGCTTTTCGCCTGGGGCGATAGCTGGGACGCCGATAAAGTGGTGTGGGACACCGACGGCCCGCGCGCGGTCGGCTCCAAGCCGCAGGGCGCCACGCCCGAAGGCGTTCTCGATTTAACCGGCAACGTCTTCGAATGGACATCGAGCTGGTTCGACGCCTACCCCAACGCGCCCACCAAACAGCCCGATTTCGGCACCAAGCTCAAAGTGATTCGTGGCGGTGCCTGGGCGGGCGGCCACGATCTGGGCCAGGGCTGGTTTCGCAGCGTCAACCGGCCTCAATCGCGTATCGAATGGGTGGGTTTTCGCTGCGCTAAAGACGCGAGTTAGGCAATAGGCAATAGTGAAACGTAACAGTTTCGCCATCCCACTATTGCCTATTGCCTGAAAGAAAATTATGGACATCGCACAACAATGGGGCTTGCCCCCAACTTCGTCCCCGTCCGCTACACCATTTCGGACGACGCCAAAAATGCGCTGCGAAGCGTGCTGCAGGCGAGCGAATCGGTGATCGTGTCCATCGCCAACGAGGACGATACGGTGTCGATTGTCGCCACGCCGCAGCGTCTTTTCGCCGTCAAAACCGCGCAATACGGGGTGGGAGCCGCCGGTGTCAGCGTGAAGGAGTTTCCCTGGGCCGGCGTTTTCGACATCGTGATGGCGCCCATGACGCTCAACCTCGAAATCGCCGTGCATTACCGCAGCAACGATGGCCGCAAAGCCGAAGTCGGGCGCCGCGCTATGCTGGCCAAACCCGCCGTCGAGAATCTGATGCCCTTTGAACTGGTGGCCGGAGAAGAAGTGTTTCGCGCGCTGCTGCAAATTTGGAACAGCAGCCGCGCCGAGGCGGATAACGCACTGTAAGAACCGATCCAAAGAAGCTGGGAGCGGAGCATCCTTGCTCGCTAATTGGGTGCGAGCAATGATGCTCGTCCCAGAGCCTCTCGCGGAGCCTCCAGGTTTAATGCCTTCTTTTGGATCGGCTCTAAGTGAAGAATGCGAATGAAAAACCCTGTCGCCTTTCCAGCGACGGGGTTTCGCTTATTCGGGAGCTGCTGTTTGCGCTTCCGGCGTCGGGGCAACTGTCGGAAGCGCGCTGGGAATGGCGGTTTCTCTGGGCGCGGGTTTTTGTGTCGAGGGCGGTTTGGGAGCGATAGGAATAGGTTCGAACGAATCGAGAGCGGCTCTGGCGAAGCGGGCTTTGGGATTGCGCGCCACCAAATCCGACAAAAACGCTTTGGCCTGAGAGTTTTGTTTGTTGCGCTCGTAAAAGCGCAAAACTTCGCTGAGCGCGCGCGGATTTTCGCGCGGTTTGGAAAGTTGTCGGGCCAAAAATAAGCGCGCTGAGGCGCCGTCGCCGACGCGCGCGCTGCTTTCGAGCAGGGCGCGGTAAGCGGGCACCGCTTCGGGGCGCAGCGCGATGAGTTTTTTCCAGGTCGCGGCGGCCTGTCGAGGCTGTTGAAGTTGGGTTTGAAGGCGCGCGATGTCGGCCAAAACGTTGGGATCATCGCTTTTGAGGGCGTGGGCGCGCTGAAAACTCGCCAGCGCCTCGGCGGGCCGCTTTTTGTCGCGCAGCAGGACGGCGCGCCGCAGATGAAAGCGCCGGTCTTTGGGTTGCAGCGCGGTTAATTTCGTCAGAATTTGCAGTTCCTGCTCGCTTTGTCCGGCTTTGGAGGCGACCTGCGCCCATTCCAGCCACGCGCTCCCATCGCGCGGCTGCGCTTTGGTGTAAACGGCATATTGTGCTCCGGCGGCTTTCCAATTTTTGTCCTGGGCCAAAAGCTGGGCCAGAAAACGGCGGTCGTTGGGGCGTTTAGGGTCAATGGCGAGCGCGTTTTGCAGCGCGGCGATGGCGCCTTTACGATTTCCGTTTTGCAGCGTTGCCGCCGCCAGAAAGGAGCGCGCCTCGGCGCTGCGCGGCAACAGAGCGGCGGCGCGCTCGAACTCGCGGCGCGCCTGCGCCGGTTTCTTGGACTGGCCCCACAAACGGCCCAGATTGAGGCGAAGTCCGCCCTCGGCGAGCGCGATTTGCCTCCGGTCGGCGGGCGTTTTTCCCTTCGGCAAGCGCAAAATCGCGCTTTGCAGCGCGTCGCGCGCGCCAGGGAGATCGCCCGACGCCAGGCGCGCGTCGGCGAGCATGGGGTAAATCTCGAAGACATCGGGGCGCGTTTTGGCGATTTGAGACAGAGTTTTAGCGGCGCCTGGAGCGTCTTTGCGGGCCAGCAAAAAGCGTCCCAGCAGCACCGCCGCGCGCGGATCGCGCGGCGAACCCGCGACGGCGCGGCGCAGCCATTTTTCGGCGTCGCGCGGACGTTTGAGGGCATCGGCGGCCAAACCTGCGGCCTGCAAATGGGCTTCGAGGTCGCGCGGCTCGTTCTGCGCCAGCGCCGTCCACTGCGCGTAAGCCAGCGCCGGTTGTTTTTGCGCGGCGTAAACCTGCGCCAGAAGGGCGCGCGCCGCGCGTTCGCGGGGCGCCAGACGCACCACTTCGCGCAGCGGTGCGACGGCTTCACCGGTTCGTTTCAGAGAGAGAAGCGCGCGCGCCAGTTCAAAGCGCGCCGCCGCGTTTTTGGGGTCGATTTGCGCTGCTTTTTGGAGATGCGGAATCGCTTCGGCGGGCCGTTTCTCGCCCAGATAAAGCAGCGCGAGGTTGAGGCGCGTCGGCAGATGGTCGGGCGCGATGGCGACGACGCGCCGGAAGTTTTCGATGGCGCCTTTCTTGTCGCCGCCGCGCAGCGCGGCGTTGGCGGCGTCGAAAAGCGTCTTGGCCTGAGCGCGTGCGTCGGGCGAAAGCGGTTTGCCCGATGCCGCAGGCGGCACGATGACGGGACGCGGCGCGCTGCGAAGCGGCGTCGCGGCGGGATTGGCTGGGGTTGGCGGCGCGATTCCTGGCGCGGTGAAAAGCGGCGGCGCGGTGGGAACTGGAGTTGGCGACGGATTGGAAACTGAGACCGGCGCAGGCGAAGCGGGGCGCTGGCTCAGTTTCCAGAGCAGCGCGGTTTCGCCTCCGAGGGCCACGACTATCGACGCGACGATGAGATGAAAGGGTTGAGGAGGGCGAAGCGGCATTCGGAAACGGGGCGGACGTCAGGGGGTTTTGGCGGCGTTGGCTTTTTGTTCGCGCCGGTTCTGGTCGCGTCGGTGGCGTTCGATTTCAAGCGCCAGAGTAAGCGGCGGCACTTCGAGAAACGAGGCGATACGGTCGATGGCGCGCGACATGGCGCGTTTGGATTCGCGGGTTTCGGCGTCCTGAAACAACATATCTTCGGCGTCGGCGAGGCTGGGCACCATGTCGAGCATCAAGCGCGCGCGCACCTGGGGCAGCATCCGTTCGTGAACCTGAGAGACGCGGTGACGGATTTCGGCCACGATCTGGTTGAGAACGTCTTCGAAATGATGTTCCTCGCCGCGCTTGGTGGCCATCGCGATAACCGCTTCCTGCGCTTTGGTGTGCCGATCCAGAACGTGCTGCCAGTCTTCGACAGTGGTTCCCTCGATCACTTCAAACTTGATGGGACGACCCGCCGCCTGACGCAGAATGTTTTCAACGGTGTTTTTGACCGCCGAAGTGTTGAGATTGGCGGCCATCGGGTATTGCGCCGAGGGCAGGCCGACCACGAAATGATCGCCTTCGAGCGTGATGGGCACGACGGTTTCGAGCGCCTCGGCCACGCCCATCGAGAACGGCAGGTTGATGAAAACGCGCTTACGCACCTCGCGCCAGACCCAGGTCAGGTCGACGGAGGTTCCATTTTGTGACATCGAAGCGGCGGGAAGAGGAGCATCGGGCATGAGAGTTCCGAAACGCTAAATTATGAAGAAGATTATAAATCGTTTGACACCCTTAAGCACGAAAGACAGGTGCCAAAAACCATTTTTCGATAAAAAAATTTTAATAATACGGTTCGCGTTCGCTTATGGCACATCGCAGGCAGTTCTGTTAGCGAGGCTAATTTGGCTTTAGAAGCTCTGTCCCAGCCGTTTCGCGGCGCGAATTTCGTCCAAAAAGCCCTGCGAGCGCAAGCGCGTATCAAGGTGATGACTCAGGCAGCGCCGCAAAACCGCGCCGAGTTCGCCGATTTCGCGCGTTGCAAGACCAAACGGCGCATCGAAAAGCGAGGCGGGCGCGCGCCGCGAACGCTCCAGGCGATGCAGAGCGCGCAGGCTGGACGCCGCAACCGTCGTGTGCGGCTGCATGGCCGCGCAGGTGGCGCACAGCGTTCCGCCCTGTTGCGGCGAAAAGGCAATCGGCGCGTTGGGACGCTCATTGGGAAGCGAAATTTTCTCGTCGCACGACGCGCAAAAACCAATTACCGCCGCGTAGCCCTGATGCGCCAGCCACTGCGCCTCAAACCACAATCCCGCCGCTTCGACGGCTTCATCGCTCTCCGCGCCGTCGAGGGTGCCCAGAAAAACCGCCAGAATTTCGAAACCGCGCTCGTCGGGCAAGCCTTCAGGGAGCGTGTCGGCGATTTCGCAGCCGTAGGACGCCCAGGCCACTTTTTCGACCGTGCCACTCAAGTAGCCGTGCGCGTTTTCGATTTGCGCCTGACTCACGATGTCGAGCGAGCGCCCTTTAACCAGAAGAAAGCGCGCCAGAATAAAGGGCTGCGCCAGTGCCGCGAGTTTCGATTTCGGCCCGCGCGCGCCCTTGGCGATGGCGGAAAAACGGCCCTTTTCGGGCGAAAACAGCGTCAAAACGCGGTCTTTTTCGCCCAGAGGCCGCGCCCGCAGCACAAGGGCGCGCGCGGGGTAGGGGACGGAAGCGGCGGTGCGGGGCATTGGAGCGGAAGAGCAGCAAAACTCAGTTTGCGAAGGTGCTGACGGCGTGACAAACTGCGCGCCAATTTCGTGGGTTATTCAAAGGAGTTTCGATGGAATATCTTCTTTTGGCCGTTCCTGCCGGCATTTATCTGGGGATGCCGCTTTTGATCAAGTTTTCTCAAAACATTGACCCCTCGCCTCAAATTGATCCGGTCGAGCCGTCGCAGTGGCCCGCGAGTGTGGCGCAAACCATGAGTCGCGTCGAACACGACCTTTACGCGCTTGGTTTCACCATTACGGGGCGCTACCAAATGGCCAGCGCGATGCCCAATACCGGCACGATGCTCACTATGCTGGTCAACTACAAAAGCGGCGATAAGGCCATGATTACCGCCATCTGGGGCCAGACCGACAGCGTGTGGACTCTGGGCACGCTCTACACCGAGTTTTCGACGCGCTTCGAAGACGGCCATTCTTTCGATACCATGAACAGCGCGGTGCTGGGCGCTTTCAAGCGGGGGCCGAAGGACATCAAAACTCAGGTTCCGAGCGTCAAGGATGCGGCGGATCTGTGGGCGCTGCACCGCTACGTGATGCGAAAACACGGCGCCAAAGGTTACAAACTGGCCTACGACGCCAAAGACACTCTCGCCTATTTTCGCCGCATCTGGCGCGAAAGTTTCGAAGAGCAGGTCGGATTTGGCCGCTACGTCTTCAACGGCAAACATTTTCAGCCTTCATTCCTGGGCGCCTACATCATGACGTGGGGTCTGATGTGGCCGATGGTGTGGATCCGCACCGCCCAGATGAACGCGCGCGCCGCCGCCCTCGTGCGCGAATGGAAGCAGTCGAGCGAATCGCCGCTCGCCGAATCGCCTTTTGACGACAGCCGCATCAGCGTCGTGCGCGAAACGCAGGGTTCGTTTTAAAGCGACTTTAACTTCCCTTTTGAGAGCGAGTGTGAAAAGTTCTCGTAGGGGCGTAGCGTGCTACGCCCTGAAACGAAACGAACGTGGCGCGAAGTCCAAGGGCGTAGCACGCTACGCCCCTACGAGAACTTTTCACACTGCCTCTCAACCGTCGCCGCTTTCAATTCGCGCGCGAAACTCGCCGCGCCCTCGCGTCCCACTTTTTCAAACCTGTCGATGAGCGCCGAGGCGACGACGATGCCATCGACGCCGGTTTCCTTGATAGTCTGGCGAATTTGATTCGCCTCCGAAAAACCGAATCCGGCGCAAATCGGCGTGTCGGAAAAGCGGCGCACGCGCGCCACCAATTCGCCGATTTCGGGCGGGACATCGGAGCGCGCGCCCGTCACGCCTAATCGCGCGACTGCGTAGATGAAACCGCTCGCGCACTGCGCCACGCGCTCGACGCGCGCGTCGTCGGAAGTCGGCGCGAGCAGAAAAATCGTGTCCACGCCGTGTTTTTTTCCGGCCTCAACCCATTCGGGGCCTTCTTCGGGCGGCAAATCGGAAATAATTACGCCGTCAACGCCAACTTCACGACAGCGCGCCGCGAAAGCGTCGTAGCCGATCTGCCACACCGGATTGATGTAGGTCATCGGCACGAGCGGCGCGTCGCTCTCTTTTCGCAGCTCGGCCAACAGCGAAAAGGCATCGTCCATCGTAGTTCCCGCCGCCAGTGCGCGCTCCGAGGCGCGTTGAATGGTGGGGCCGTCGGCGAGCGGATCGGTGAAGGGAATGCCGATTTCCAGCACGTCGGCGCCCGCGCGCAGGTAGGCGAGCGCGAGGTCGCGCGTGGTGGTTAAATCGGGATCGCCGCAGGTGACGAAGGGAATGAAAGCGGCTTCGCGGCGCGCGCGCAGCGCTTGAAAGGTGGGGGCTAATCGAGACATGGATGCACCCCTATTTTAGCGTAGGGACACGGCGTGCCGTGTCCGCTCGAAAAAATTGGGATGCTCACAAGCGGACACGGCACGCCGTGTCCCTACAAAAGCGCTGATTCAGCCATTAAAAACCGCCTCTCCCCCGTGCCCCAACCCCTTTTAGACTCAATTCATGCTTCAAAATCGAAACCTCTGGCCTAAAATCGCGCTTGGCGTATTGATATGTCAACTGGCGGGCGCGCTCGGCGGTCTGCTTTCGGTGTCCGGCATCCGCGAATGGTATCCCACGCTGCAAAAACCGACCTGGACGCCGCCCGATGCCGTTTTCGCTCCGGTGTGGACGATTCTTTATGCGATGATGGGCGTAGCGCTGGGCATTATCTGGGCGAAAGGGTTGGTTTCGAGCCGCGAAAAACGCGCTTTCGCCTGGTTCTGGGGCCAACTGGCGCTCAACGTGTTGTGGAGCGCGGTGTTTTTCGGTTTTCGCTCTCCGGCGTGGGGCTATGTCGTGATACTTCTGCTCTGGCTCGCTCTGGCGGCGACAATGTGGCTTTTTTCCAAAATTTCGCGCGCCTCGGCGCTGTGGCTGGCGCCGTGCCTGGCGTGGGTGACGTTTGCTTCCATGCTCAACTTCGGGATTTTGTCGCTCAACGTGGTCAGGCCTGGCGTGCAGAGAATGGACGCCGACCCGCGCAACGGCCCCGTCGATCCCAACCGGCGCGCTCCGGTGCTCAAATAGAAAAGCGACATGAAGTCGCAGCCAACGAAATCGTCAACCTTCGTTGACGGTGCGTGTCGGCGAAGGCCGACAGTTTCGTTGGCTGCCACTTCATGTCGCTGAGGAAACAAAAAAGCCGCTCGAGTATCGAGCGGCTTTTTTGTTTCTCAGGCGCGGGCTTTAGCGGCGCCTTCTTTTTTGCGTTCGGCGCGCTCTTTTTTGCGCATCGCGGCCATTTTTTCCTTCTGTTCTGGAGTCAGAATGTCGCTGATTTTCTCCCGCGTCGCTTTCTGCAATTCCCTGGTTTGGGTTTGCCGCTGTGCGACCGTGAGCGCGGTGTTGGCTTGGAGAGCCTCGCGCTGGGTTTTGGAATCGGCCAGGATGGTCTTCAACTGGGTCTTTTGCGTGTCGGTCAGGCCGAGTTCCTTGACCATTTTGCCGATGCGGTTGCCTTTAGCGGCGCCTTTGCCGGCGCCGTTTTTGGGCGCGGCGTAGGAGAGAGTGCCCAGGCCCAGCACAAAAGTGAGGGCGAGCAGAGAGGGGATGCGAAACGAGTGGATTTTCATAGTTTTTTCTCCGTGGAGCCAGCATTTGGCTCGCTTGGGGTGTTTCGACGTGCCCTTTGCAAAAAAGTTACGCGCGCCGCACCAAATCGCGCGCGATGGTCGCGCTTTCCTGACAAATCTGCGCCACATCGAGGGTTTGAAACTCGCCGCCGCGCAGCAGCCACTTCCCATCGACCATCACCGAATGCACATCGCTCGCGCCCGCCGCGTAGATGAGGTGCGAAACCACGTTGTGGCGCGGCGTGAGATGCGGTTTGTCGAAATCGACAAGCAGAATATCGGCCCGTTTACCAATTTCGAGCGAACCGACTTCGTTTTCGAGTCCCAGACACTTCGCGCCGCCCATGGTGGCCATTTCGAGCGCGGCGCGCGTCGAAACCGCCGTCGGATCGAGCGTCGCGGCCTTGTGCAGCGTGGCGGCGAGGCGCATTTCTTCCCACAGATCGAGGTTGTTGTTAGAGGCGGGGCCGTCCGGCCCCAGACCGACGCCAATGCCGCGCGCCAGATAATCGGCGACCGGCGCGATGCCCGATGCCAATTTCAGATTCGATTGCGGGTTGTGCGCGACAAAAAACGGCGTCGCCGCCATGATTTCGCGGTCGGTTTCGTCGGTATAAACGCAGTGCGCCGCTAAAAGAGGGCCGTCGAGCGCGCCGATTTGGTGGAGAGTTTGAATCGGCGACTGGCCCCACTGCGCCGTCACATCGGCGACTTCGCGGCGCGTTTCCGCCGCGTGGGTGGTGATGCGCGCGTTCAAATCGCGCGCGACGGCGATGATTTTGTCCCACTGCGGTGCGTCGCAGGTGTAGAGCGAGTGGGGCGCCAGAAACGGCGAAATCCGGCCGTCGCCCGCGCCCCCAAACTCGCGCACGAAATCGCGCGCGGCGGCGATTTTTTTGTCGGCCTGGGGCAAAAATCCCAGCAGAACCGCGCCAGGACACATCCGCATTCCGGTTTCGAGCGCCGCGCGCACGCCTTCGCGCTCGAAAAAATACATATCGCAAAACGTGGTGGTGCCGCCGCGAATCATTTCGGCAATCGCCAGCAGCGTCCCGACGTAAACGTGATGCGCTTCCAGATTGCGCTCGTAGGGCCAGATTTTGTCGTGGAGCCAGGGTTCGAGCGCCATATCGTCGGCGTAGCCGCGACACAGCGTCATCGCGGCGTGAGTGTGGGTGTTGATAAGTCCTGGCATCGCCACCAGATGCGCGCCGCCGAGGGTTTCGTCGGGAGTGAAATCGGGCGCGTTTTCGAGGGGGCCGACGTAGGAAATGCGATTATTTTCGATGTGAATGGCGGCATTTTCGATGGTTTGAAAGCTGGCGTCACAGCACACGGCAGTGACGGGAGAAAGGGCGATTTTCATAATAGGGACAGAAAGTGCGCACGGTCAGGATTGTTTGTCTGCGAATTCTCGTTTCAGCCTCGCAAATTCCTGGTCATTGATTAACGCTCTGGTGTTCTTTTCGCTGATAATCCACATCCAAAGCGCGTAGTCTGGTTGAGTTGGCTCCACAGTTAGAGTGCCAGTCCAGTGAAAATCACCACTGTAGCCCGAGGCTTTGACGTGAAGAGTTCCGTTGTCATCGATTTGGTGCCAGGCAGGATTGTAAAAGGTGGAATCGAAATTTTCCTTTTCCATAATTGGGCCTTCATTGGCATCCTTCCAATTTTGGCGCCAACTTCGCGTGGCGCAACTGCGCTAAAATTAACGCGATGGATTTTCAACTTTTGGCCGAACGAGCTTTGCGCGACGAACTTCCGAGCCGCGAGGAAGCGCGCGTCGTGTTGTGTGCCCCCGATTCGCAGTTGGACGAGATTTTAATTGCCGCGCGCCGCGTGCGCGAAGCGCATTTCGGGCGCCGCGTGAAATTGTGCCTGCTGCTCAACGCGCAAAGCGGGATTTGTCCCGAAGATTGCGGGTATTGTTCCCAATCCAAGGTGTCGACCGCGCCGGTGCAAAAATACAAATTGCTGCCGCACGAAAACATCATCGCGCGCGCCAAAACGGCGGTCGAGGCGGGCGCGACGCGCTTTTGCATGGCCGTCGCCGCGCGCAGTGCGAGTGAAAAAGATGTTGTGCATTTGAGCGCGGCGGTTCGAGAAATCAAGAGCGATCCCGCGACCTGCCATCTCGAAATTTGCACGAGCCTGGGCCTGGTCAACGCCCAGAAATGCCGCGATTTGAAAGCGGCGGGCGTCGATTACGTCAATCATAACCTCAATACGAGCGAAAATCATTATCCCAGCATTTGCTCGACTCACACTTATGCCGACCGCGTTGAAACCCTCGGAAATATCAAGGACGCGGGCCTTCACACCTGCGCTGGCGGCATCATCGGCATGGGCGAAAGCCTCGACGACCTTCTCGATATGGGTTTCGCGCTGCGCGAATTGGAAATCGAAAGCATTCCCATCAACATTTTGCTGCGCATTAGCGGCGTGCCGCTCGAAGAAAAATTACAGGGCGTGCCCGAAACCGGCGTTTCCCACGCTCTCAAAGTGATGTGCTTGATGCGCTTTTTGAATCCGCGCGCCGAAGTGCGCGCGGCGGCGGGGCGCGAGCGTTTGGAAGAACATCAGGCCAAAGTTTTGTGGCCCGCCAATTCGCTGTTCGTGGACGGATACCTCACCACGCCAGGCGAGCACCACAGCGATGTGCGGCGCTGGATTGAAGCGGCGGGATTTGAAATCGAGGGTGCGTAGGCGAAGCGCGATTAGTCGTCGTCGGTCAAATTAAGCTGGCGCTTCAAATCGCTGGAGGCGCGACGCAATTCGCGCATTCCTTTGCCGATTTGCTTGGCGAGTTCGGGCAGTTTGTCGGGGCCGAACAGCACCAGGACGAGAAGAAAAATGACGAGAAGTTCGGGAGTTCCTGGCATGAAAAATCACTCGATTTCAGGGCAGTCAATGAGACGCGCCATCACAGTTTCGCCCGCCGCGACAAATGTTGTCGCTGGCGGCACCACGAGCAGGGCGTTAGCGCGCGTCATGGTCGAAAGCCGTCCGCTACCCTGATCGCCACTGATGCTCGCGCTCCAGGAACCATTTTCACTCCGCACCAGGGCGCGCACAAATTCGGTTTTGCCTGCGGGCGAACGAAGCGGACTTTGCAGACGAACCGGAACTTCCATGCGTTTCCAAGCGCGCCGCCCGCCCATTTTTAATAATGCGGGGCGCGCGAACTCCTCGAAAGCCACCATCACCGAAACCGGATTGCCAGGCAGGCCGAAAACCGGCTTGCCTTCGAAATGGGCGAACATCACCGGTTTTCCAGGTTTCATGGCGATTTTCCAGAAATGAACTTCGGCGCGGTCGCGTAAAACATCGCGCACGGGATCGAAATCGCCCGCCGAAACCCCGCCCGAAGTGATGACGACATCGCACATCGCGCAGACTTCGCACAAAATCTCTTCGAACTCGGTTGTCGAGTCGCCGCAGTGCCGGAAATCGGCCACCGACGCCCCACAATTTTCGGCCAGCGCGCGCAGAGCGAAGGAGTTGGAATCGTGGATTTGCCCTGGCAACAGAGGCACGTCCACCGCGACAAGTTCCGCGCCCGTTGTAATAATCCCGACGCGCGGGCGCTGAAAAACCTCGACATGGGCGGCGCCCAGGCTGGCCAGCATCGCCCACTGCGCCGCGCCGACGACATCCCCAGCGCGTAGCACCGTTTCGCCGCGCTCGACATCGCTTCCGGCACGGCGGATGTGGTCGCCGCGCGTGGCTGGAGACAGAAATTCGACGTTCTCACCGTTTGGCCGCGTCGCTTCACGCATCACGATGGCATCGACACCCACGGGAAGTGGCGCGCCCGTCATAATTTTAAGGCATTGGCCGGAGGTTACTTCATGCCGCGCCACGTCACCGGCGCCAATCGTTTCGACCAGAGCAAGCGTTGCGGGTGTGGTTTCGTTTGCGCTCGTCAAGTCGGCGGCGATGACGGCATAGCCGTCCATCGCCGAATTGTCGAAAGGCGGCAGAGGTATTTCGGAAACGACATCCTGTGCCAGAGTGCGGCCCAAGACAACCTTGTGAGGCAATTTTTCGCTTCCCAGGACGGAAACCTGTGCCAAAACGGTGGATAGCGCTGCTTCGGGTGTGACCAGGGTTTGCATGGGGAGCAGTGTCAGACCAGACAACGAAAAACGGCGAAAGCACCTCGCTTTCGCCGTTTTTAAGTTGAAGATTTAGGTGCCAGGCACGGGTTCCTCATCCCCAGCGCGCCGCACGATGCGTGCCGTCAGGAAGATGATGAGCTCCGCGTCGTCGGTGACGTTGGTGCGCGAACGAAACAGGCCACCTATAAGAGGCAGATCGCTCAAAATTGGGATTCTGGTGCCACCACGTGACTGGACAGCGTTCCGCAGTCCGCCCAGAGCAAGGGTGTCGCCGTCACGGACATTGGCGATGGTCGCGAGACTCTGAGTGTTGACAATCGGGATGTTGGCAAAGCCTGGAACTCCCGACGGAGTGGGAATCGCCACCTGCGGCTGCAAGACAACCGTCACGGTGTCGTCGGCGTTGATGGTGGGGGTCACTATCAAGCCAATCGCGGTTCTGATAAAAAGAAGCCTTACCGTTGTGGTTATAACGCCGGTGACGGGGTTTTCTCTTGATGAGCTGAGAACAACGGGAGTATCTGTTCTGGCAAGCAAAGAGGCAGTAAGATTATTGAGAGTCGTAACGCGGGGCGCTGTGATGACCTTGGCACGGTTTTGTGACACCAAGGTGGTCAAAACTGCCTGAAAGTTCGCGCCCACGAACCCCACTTGCTGGCCGCCGGTCACGAAGTTGGTTTGCGGCAATCCAGGATCGCTGTTCACAACGAAACCATTGCGGCTTGCATTGAACTGGATGCCGAAAGCACTGCTGTCGCCAGCCCTGACCGTCACGAACTGGGCCTCGATCTCGACCTGGCGCACCGGCCTGTCCAAAAAGTTGATGATCTCTTGCAGGCTGCGCACACCTTCATCGGTGCCAAAGACCAGCAGAGCGTTCTGAGCGTCGATAGCAACGATCCGATCTACGCCTTCGGGCCTCTGGATGCTGGCGCCTCCAGCGCCTCCAGCACCTCCCCCGCCGCCGCCACCGAACTGGGCATTGGAGCGCAGTTCCGCGCTACTGCGCTGCGTGTAGGGGTTAAATGAGGAATTTGCATTGTTGAACTGCGTCAAAGGCGAGACATTGCCGCCTTGCGCCGCCTGATCGCCAGCGCCGAGGGCATCTTCGGCGATGGGTTGCTTGCCATATTGCTCCTGCGTGTTTCCTGGGAATTGAAGCTGGAGGGGAACCGGATTGTTAGCTGGATCAAGCCAGTAAGCCATCACTGCGGGTGGCACGTTGCGAATCCTCACCATATGTTGCCGCTTTTGCCCCGAGAGATTAGTCGTGCCGACCAGGGAAGGAATATCGGTATTCGCGGGCAGCGACGAAAAAGGGTCTTCACTGCCTAAAGAGGGAAGCGTGTTGCGGCTGAGGTCTGAATTGTCAAAGCTGTGTGGCGGGCTTTTTTGCGTCTGAGAATTCAATACTTTGATGTCAGTCAAGACGGAGTCGCCCTCAGGTAATTGCTTTCCAATTAAGAATGTGCCGTCTTCCAGCTTGCGCCACTTGAGATTGGCCGCAGCCACAACATGGCGAATGGCAGCTTCAGGAGTTTTGTTGGTCAAATTGATAGAGCGCAACCTGCCCGAAACATCCCCAGAAATGACGACCTGCACATCGAACTGGCGCGCGATGAGATCGAGGAGTTCACCCACTTCCACATCCTGAAACGACAATTCGATCATGGGCCGCGTCGTGGCCGGACGAGAGGGAGCAACAGGAGCCGGCACAGCAGCCGGCGCCGCGCCGGACGGCTGCTCTGCAGACACAATATTCGAAGGTGCGTTTTGAGCTAATGCTGCGGGCGCCAGGGTGCCAAGCAACAACACCGCGCTCGAAAAAGAGTTTAATTTCATGTGATGTAAAGTCGGCGTCTCAGTGCCCTGTCAAAATTCAAGAATCTTCTTCGTCCTAAAAACCCAGGCCTCCGCCGCCACCGCCGTCGCCGCCACCGAGGTCGCCGCCGCCGCCGCCAAGGTCGCCGCCACCGCCGCCAAGGTCGCCGCCACCGCCGCCAAGGTCGCCGCCACCGCCGCCACCGCCGCCGAGGTCGCCACCGCCACCGCCACCGCCGCCACCGCCACCGCTACCATTGATGCTGAGTCGGGGATAAAGGAGTTTGTTCTGCCGAAGATCAGGATTAAGGAAGTTCTCGGTAGTGACAATTGGGGCCCCAAACAGACGCGCGATACCACCGCCATAGACATGCTGCAAAACGATGACTTGATAGCGCCTGCCTTCGGTAGCGCCGCCCGCTCGACCGCCACGACTGGGGCGCGTCTGCGAGTTGGCAAAAGTGCGAATGCTGGGCGCCGCCTGAGTGCGGGGACGGCGGGGACGGCCTATAAAAGGATTGGATGGCACACCGCGCGGCCCCTCAGTTGCGGCAGGGCCAAAAGGCAGGCCGCCTTCACTGCCATCGCCCACAGGCACGGGATTGCGAGGCTCGACAACGTAGGCTCCACTGCCATTACGCGACACTTTGTAGTCGTTTAGATTTGCCAGATTGCGCACCGCCGCTTCCCAGGTGATGTTGTTGAGTGTCACGGAAGGAATGGGCACGTTTTGAGCGCTCTCATCAATGATATGGGAGGGGTTTCCTGCCGCCCGAAAAATCATTTCGAGGGCATCGGCCAGTGACGTATCGCGCAGCTCGACGACGCTCAAGCGCCCTCCCACTGCGGGAGCAACGGCATTTTGCGCCTGAACTGCGGGCGCGAGGGAAATCAGCGTGCCGGTCAAGGCCCCCAGGCAGCACAAAGTCGAAGTTTTGGTTTTCATCTTGGTTTTCTCCTTCAGGTGTTTGGGAAAACACCGGATCGTATTCACGGCAGAGGTGCGATTATTGTAGCAGGTTGCGCTTTGCAGGCGCAAGTTTCCACATTGAAACTTATTGTTCGCCTGGAGCGCCTTCTGGGTTGCCTGGGGCGACGCCCTGGCCCGCTCTCAGTTCCACGCTGCGCTCTTCGCCGTTTTCGCGAATCAGCATACGGGTTACGGTTCGGGTTCCGTCGTTGAAGCGCTGGATGTTGAGCACGGTTACGCCATCCACTTCATCGCCAGGCTGCACAACGCGAGTCACAACCCCTCGCGGCCCCTGAATTTCCAGCAGAGCGCGCACGCCGTCGCCGATGACAACTCCCGACAACCGTTTGTCGAAGGAGGGGCTTGGCCCTGCGGTTCCCCCGCCCGCGCCCCCTCCAGCGGTGCGGCGCGGTGGGAATGCATCGTTGTTGGAGGCGCGGCGGGCCGTTTGATTGAGGCGGTTAAAGGAAACCGGCGGCAAATTGAGGGGCTGCTGCGGCCTTGCGCTCCGTGCTGCTCCTGGGCCGCCTCCGCCAGGCAATCCGATGGGTGAGACGCCTGGCAAGCCCCCAGGTGACATCGGTGACACTTCATTCACGCCAGGCACATCCACGGGGTTGGGAAGAACCACTGGCGGTGCGGGCGTTGGCGCGGGCGGAGCGACGGGGACTGGCGTCGGGATGAGATAAACGCGTTGGAACGGATCGCGCCGAAAACGGGTGACGGGAAAAGCCGCGCCTTTAACCGTTGCTGCCGTTGTGGCGGCAGCCGGCGCGCCGGCAGGTGTTCCCGCATCAACAACTCCCGCCGCGCCGTCGGCGCCAGGAGGTGGGGATTCGAGTTCCGGCGAAGTCGCTGTGGTTGCGGCGGAAGTATCTACCGCAGGGGTGTCCGAGCCGCCGGAAAGCATTCCTGACGAATAGACCCCTCCCCCGACCAAGGCGAGGGCGCCGGCTACGCCCAAAATAGTATAAAGTTTGCGCTGTTCGGGGGTGACCGATTTTTTGATTTTCGGGGTGTCTTGTGGTTGTCCGCTTGCTGCCGCCATAGTGAGATCCTTTGAGCCAATGAGAGTCTGCCGAGTTTCGCGTCGTGTTGCAGAAGCGCCTGCTACGCGCCTTCAGGTGGGGCACCTTCGGGTGGAGCGCCTTCAGGTGGAGCGCCTTCGGTTGGAGCGCCTTCGGTTGGAGCGCCTTCGGCTGGAGCGCCTTCGGCTGGAGCGCCTTCGGCTGGAGCGCCTTCGGCGGGCGCCGCTGCTGGCGGCGCTGTTAATTTAACGGCCGGCCCTTTCGCCACTAAATAAGGCGTCACCGTGAAAGTGGCCTTGATATTGGGCGATGCGCCTTCCAATCTGATGGCTCCAACCGTCATCAGAATGGGTGAGCGGTTGATGCGATCCAAAAAGCGCAAAATACTGTCCATGTCTCCGGTGACATCGACATTCAAAGTGCCGCCCACAACGGGTTTGAGAAATCCGCTGGGGGGTGCCGTCACGTTTTCCGGCATTTGAGGGGGCGCATCCACCTGGACTTTGGTGTTGAGCGTCACGCCGGTTTCATCGGCGGCGCGCACCAACTGCCGGCTCAAATTGATTCCATAGCCGGAGAAATACTCGTTCATGTAGCCGATCCAGGAACGAGTGAGCGGGCCGCCAGGAGTCGTGTCGAGATTCAGGCCGCGAAAACGAGTGCGGAAATAAGCGAGCTGATCCTGGGCCAGCAGCAGTTTTTCTTTGGCCAGAGCTTCGGCTTTCAACTGTTCGGGCAGGGTGTCGGCTTTGGATTTGGCGGTTTGATACTCGGTTTCCGCTTTGGTCAGCCTGGCATTGACATCATCGTAAAACTTGAGCTTCCAAATGACAATAGTGGCCACGATCAGGGCGAACGTGACGCCAATGGATATCCATATTGCACGCAGGTATTTAGTTTCCATGAAAATCGAGGTTGAAAAACGAAGGGTGCGCGTTTAGGCGGGCGGTGCTCCTGGTTCTCCTTCTATTCCTTCCAGTCCTGGCTCTGCCGCTGTTGCGGGAGCCGCTCCGGTCGGATCGGGGGGCACTTGCACCGGATTGAGAAGGGTGCCTTCGGCAACGACATCAACGGGATAAATAATTTCAGCGGGGTCTTGCGAGGGCTGCGGCTGTTGAAACGGTCTCGCACCGTTGGCGAAGCCTTTGGGCCCAGCCGCGACGGGGAGCCCTTTGAAAAGCGTGCCGCCGTTCACGTCGCTGGCGCGGCGCAAATTAAGCAGAAAGCGCGCATATTCGTTGGGATCGCGAACCGTCGCCTTGATAATCACTTTTTGCCCGTCGCTCACGTCGATGGAGGACACGACCGCATTGATATCGATGTTGCGGCGAATCAAATCCACCAGCGCCGCGCGTTGAGGCCCCGTTTTGGAAGCTCCGGTCATGAAACCGACCACGCCCACGAGCGGCGCCGCCTCGGCAGTGGCGGTCCTGGCTCTGCCCTCGGCGGCGGTGGCTTTTTCGGCGACCGCTTGGGCTGCCTCGAGGTTTTCCTCCGCCGTTTGCAGTTCGAGCTTGCGCTGCTGGAGCACCAGGGCCAGGCCGGTGCCGACAAGTGCAGCCAACACAAAACAGGCCGCAATGGTGCGGTGAAGGTTGCGTTTGAGTTTGACGTAGACCGGCAGGAGGTCGATTTTAATCGCCATAAGGATTTTTAGAGGTTAGAGATTAGAAGGGAGAAGTGAGGGGGGTTTTCTAACCTCTAACTTCTAATCTCTAACCTCTGCTTTTTCAGTCCACGAAATCGCGCAGGGCCAGTCCCAGAGCGACGGCACAGGTCGGCCCGTTTTCGGTCGCATAATCGGGCGGAAGTTTGGGCGTCTGCACCGCGATGTGCGCGAAAGGATTGGCGACCGTCGCCGGCACGCCGAGCATTTGAGTGAAAAACACGTCCAGATTCCGCAGTTTGGCGCCGCCGCCGAGCAAAACGAGCCGCGAAATCGTGGCATCGGGATAGCGTCCCAGATGAAATTCCAGCGAGCGGCGCACCTCGTTGGACAACTCTTCCAGGGGCGGATAAATCAGGCTGTAAAGCGTGGCCGCATCGGTGGAGGCTCCACCTGCGCCCAGACCCGTGCCAAAAGCGGTGAAATCATCGCCGGAAGCCGGAGCGCCCAACCCGAAATCGTCTCCTATATCGGTGCCGATGGCGCTGAGATCGAAATCGCCTGGATCGACGGGTTGCTGACTGGGGGCGGCGGGAGCATCAAAGCCGCCCATCACCGGAGTCGCCGCAGTTGAGGGAGAAGCGGCGGGCGAGCCGAAGATAGCGTCGAGATCGAATTCGCCCGCGCCCGCCGGTGCCGGAGAAGCCGCCGGAGTTTGCGGATCCGGTTCTTTTTCCAATGATAATCCCGATGGAGCAGCCGCGACAGGGCTAACATCGGGAGCATCGAAGCCAAACGCGACCGGCGCGGCCTCTGTCGCTGGCGGGGGCGAAACCGGCGCGGCGCCTGCGGGCTGCGATGTCGGCAGGTCGAAATTATCGAAATCGAACGCCGAAGGCATCGAACCCGAAAACCCCTGGCCCGCAGGCGGCGCAGGCGTCGTGGAAGCGGCGGGCGTGTCGTCCAATCGCGCCGTGTTCGCGGGGGCGGGAGCCGCGCTGACCGGCGTCGTCGGGGGCTGGTCTTCTCCGACGGCAGGCAGAAATTCGGTATTGAAATCGTCGCTGCCGCCGAAATTGAAAGTCGGCGGCGCCGAAGATGCCGCGGGAGTGGGAGAAGCGGCTGGTGTGGCCGGTTCCTCATCGCCAAACGAAAAATCGAGGCCCGAAGGCGCGGGCGGCGCATCCGCAGGCGGCGCGGGGTCGGCGGGAGGCGTTGCGGGCGCCGTATCGCCGAAATCAAAGGAAAAAGCCGGAGCGGGATTGTCGGCGGGCGGTTCGCCTTCTTTTTGAGCGTGGCCCGCGCCTGGTTCGTCGTTTTTGGGGCCTTGATTGAAGAAATCGAGGTCGAACGGGTCGTCCGACGCGGCCTCAGACGTGGGATTGGCCGAAATATCGTTGAACGCCGTGTTCAAATCGCCGCCGGCGAACTCTTCGCCGCCGAAATCGAAGTCTTCGCCGCCCGTCGCGCCAAAGCCGAAATCATCGGCGGCAGTCGCGGCGCCGTATCCGGCGGGCGCCAGAGCGTCGGCGCTTTGAATTTTGACGGTCTCGGCATCAGAAAACGGCAGTCCCAGCCCGTCGGCAATCGCCTGCGTCACCGAATTGCCGCCGTTGGGCACGGCGCGCGTGAAAACCACGATGTCGCCGCGCAAAATCGAAATCTCCGCGCCCGTCGCGCCCAGATTGATTACGCCCGTGACTTCGTTATAGTCCATCATCTCGGTCGTGCCGCGCTTTTCGAGCTGCAATGCGCGCGTGGCCGCGATGGGTTCGACATCAATGGCGCGCGGGTCTAATTTCGCACTTTGCACCACCCTGATGTGCAAATCGATGACTTCGCGCTGCGCCGCCGCCAGCAGCACTTCCATGTTGGGCGCGTCGGGGTCGGAGGGCAAATCACGCAGCGCCTTGAAATCCATCACCACTTCCGAGGGCGGAAAGGGAATGTAGCGGTCGGCATCGACTTTCATGTTGTCGCTCAGTTCGCCGTCCGTCATTTTGGGGACTTCGATGACGCGCACCACCAGAGCGCCCGTCCCCGCCACCGAAGTGACCGCGACTTTCGATTTGATGCCCCCGACGCGCCACAAATCTTTGATGGCGCCCGTGAGCGCCGAAACGCTCAGAACGTTGCCGTTGGCGTAGCTTTCGGGCGGCGTGGGCACAACGCCCATGCCGGTCACCGAAAGTTCGCCGTTTTTGGAGGTGACTTCGACGGCTTTAATGGAATGGTTGCCGATGTTGAGGCCCACCGCCACGCCGTTTTTGACCAGTTTGTTTTTGACGGCTTTGGGTTCGCGGGCCGCCTTGACCCGTTTGGCGCCTTTGGCCGGCGGCGCGTCGGTTTCGAGCGCCGCACCGTTGTCCGCGCCGTTGTCCGCGCCGGAAACGGGCGGGTCGAGGGTTACGTCTTTTGCTTTTCTGCCGAAGAGAGCCATGGGAAAAGAAAACTACTCGCATTGACCGCTGAGAGCGGCGTTGGCGGGGAAAATCTATTCTATTATGGTAGCAACCGATTTAGGTGTCAATTCGCTACACTTGCGGCCCCTTCCCGCCGCGCCCTATTTCGCTTTGCGAGCCGGTTGACCGCCGCTAAATTTTCCACTTGAGGTAATGCTGTGACTTTGAAAGATACCACGCTGGGCGATTCCTCGCTTGAACGCCGCTGCCGTCTGGGGCTGCCCAAAGGCTCGCTCCAGGATGCCACCATCCGCATGATGCGCCGCGCCGGATGGAATATCTCGGTGTCCGAGCGCTCCTATTTCCCCGCCGTCAACGACGACGAACTCGAAATCGTGCTGCTGCGCGCGCAGGAAATCCCTCGCTACGTCGAAGACGGCGTTCTCGATGCCGGCATCACCGGCCTCGACAACATCCAGGAAAACAACGCCGACATCCACGAAATCTGCGAACTTCTCTACTCCAAAGCGACTTCCAAACCCTATCGCTGGGTTTTGGCGGTTCCCAAAGGCTCGCCGATTCGCTCCGCCCAGGATTTGGAAGGCAAACGCATCGCAACGGAACTGGTGAATGTGACCAACCGCTATCTCGCCGCACACGGCGTGAAGGCCGAAGTCGAATTTTCCTGGGGCGCGACCGAAGTCAAAGTGCCCGCGCTGGTCGATGCCATCGTCGAAGGCACCGAAACCGGCTCGACGCTGCGCGCGCACGGTCTGGAAATCATCGACGAACTGCTGTCTTCGACTACACGCTTCATTGCCAACCGCGCTTCATGGGAGGACGGGTGGAAGCGTGAAAAACTGTCGAATATGGCGACGCTGCTGCAAGGCGCGATGCAGGCCGAAGGCAAAGTCGGCCTCAAAATGAACGCGCCGCGAGAAGCACTCGATCAAATCGCGCAAATGCTCCCCGCGATGCAAACCCCAACGATTTCGCCCCTCGCCGATGAAGGTTGGGTGGCTTTGGAAATCATCGCCGACGAAAGCCGCGTGCGCGATTTAATCCCGCTGCTTTTGCGCGCGGGCGCGACAGGGATTATCGAATATCCGCTGAATAAAGTGATCGCGTGAATTTGAATGGAAGACCAAGAATTGTGGGAAGCCCTCACTGAAACTTGCGGGATATTGACTGATTTTGCTCGCCAATTGAAGGGCAGGCCGGAAATCGAAAAGGCTGATTTATTTCCGCCTTCACCACAAAGAAGAACGCTTTACTTCGCTGAACTTCTCAATGGGGATTTTCAGGATTTCGATGGGTATGAATTTGGTGTCTCTGCGCTCCTGCACGATGGAAGCTGCATCAATTGGTGGCTCGAAGTAGGTGTGAAGGGCACAATGTGGTTCGTAAATTACAGGGTCACTCGATTCGATTTAGATGAGGATGAAAGACACATCTCATTCTCATTTCCTTCCAACGTAGCTTCCTCACTTGAGGGATTTAAGAGAAATTTACACAACGCAACCACAGACCTCATAGCTACGACGAAAGCCGGAGTGCTCCCGAATAATTGACAGCAGCCTCGTTGGGACATGGCTTGCCGTGTCCCTACGAACGCAACAACACCTCGCGGCGCGCGGGGCGTTTTCCATTGGAAACAAAACCGGCAGCGAAATTTCGCTGCCGGTTTTGTTTGTGTTCCCTTATAGCGAATCCGATTAAGATGTTCCGGTGGTTTGGGAGCGCAGGCATCTTGCCTGCATCGCAGAGAAGTTGCAGGCAAGATGCCTACGCTCCCAAAGATGCGACATCAAACGGCAAAGGCTATTCGGATTCGCTATAATCTTTTTGGGCAGGAGGCTCGTTACCGGTTCCATTGCAAAAAGGGCACGTGATCCATGCCACATCCCAGGTCGGTGCTGCATTTTCTTCGAGATCCATCACCGCACCCGTGCCGATACATTTTTCGCAGATTTTGAAGTGATTTCCATTCATCCAGGACTCCCACTGCTCTTCATCCTGCCGTTCTGCGATTTCGTATTCTTCATCGGTCGGATTTGTTTTTGAAGTCATTTGTAATCGAAACTGATTCGGCTCGCGCGCGGTCACTATAACATCCCGATAATCGCCTCGCGCCGTTTTCATAGACCCTCGCAACCGCTCCAACTTGCCGTTGCTCATCTTCAAAACAGCCAACTGAACCTCTTCTTTCCAAAGGTGATAATCCTCGCTCCCATAGTCATCGAGAATCGCCAAGGCTTCCTCGAAATCCTCGCTTGGAAACAACTGCCGAACTTTCTCCATCACCAATCCTCGGTTGATTTCAGCCATTTTCCTCCTCGCTTGTTCTTCAATTTACGGTGTTGGTGGAGCCGGTGCCACAACTCCGCGGCTTTTAAAGGTCGGGATCTGCGAGCGAATTGAGCCGCCTTCGGTTGTTTCGACCGGAAAAGTGCGCGTGGCCGCGCCTGCCAATCGATGCGCGAATCTTCGATTTCGGAGGCCATGTTCCTGCAAAGCGATAAACAAAAGCGAAAAATCGGTGTGCGGGTGAAGCGTATATTTAAAATATGAGCCAAAAACCCCGCAACGAAGATTTCGATTGGCAGGAACAAGTCGGCGCCCGTCCCTGGCGTTTGCGGCCCCGAAATCCCAAATGGGCGCTGCTGGCCGGTTACGCGGTGTCGCAGGTGGTGGGATTTGGCGCGATAGCACTCGTTACGCTGATTTTCTCGCAGTTCAACTGGAGTCGCATGGGCAGTGCGGCCACCTGGACGGCGGGCATTCTGGGATGGAGCCAGTTCCTGCTGGTTCCTTTTGGAATGGGTTTCGTGGCGGTTTATTTCTGGATTGATGAAAATGCTCCGGCGCGTGGATTTCACGCCAAGGGGCGCATCGGTGGTTCGTCGTTTTTCAACACCTTGATTGCTTGCGTGGGCGCAGGTGTGGTTTTGCGCGAAGGCGTGATTTGCCTCTTGATCGTCATTCCCATTTTATGGATCGCTATGGAACTAGGGATTCGCTCGGGAGCACATTTCTGGCGCAAAAACCCGTTTTTGAGCGTTTCGCTCGTCCCGCTTTTCCTGCTTTTGGTCTACGCTGAAGCAACGTCTCCCCCGACCCAAAATTTCGCGGTTTCGACCGAATTTCATTCGAACGCATCGCCCGCAGCTTTGTGGAAATACGCAGCAAATTATCCGCGCAATCCGCATCCGGCCAACGGCTGGATGTGGAAAATGGGGTTGCCGATGCCTATGGAGTCGCGTGGAGAGGCCAAGGTTGGCGGGCGGCGCGATGTCGGGCTGTCGGGCGGGGTTTCGATTGGCGCGAAAGTCGTCGTGGCGCAGCGCAATCGAAGGTTGGAGTTTGTCATCGACCGCCAGCCGCAGCATCCCGAAATCGTTCACCATTTCGTGCTGGAGCGCGGGCGCATCGAACTGGTGCCCGATGGGCGGGGCGGCACGATTTTGCGGGGCACGAGTTGGTATCGGCTCAACGTCGCGCCGGTGGCTTATTTCAACTGGTGGGGTGCTGGGGTGGTGCATCAAACCCACGCGCGGGTGTTCGGGTGGATGGATGAACTGGCGCGGCGCGATGAGGGTTGACCCCTCCCCAACCCTCTCCACTTGTGGGGAGGGTTGGGGAGGGGGCAACCCTCGGCATAGCACTTAACTTCCCCACCGCCTCAGCGATTCTTCTGCCCCAGCAAGTCGAAAAGCGCGCTCGAACTGAGCGGTTCGGCCCAGAGGTAGCCCTGGCCGATGGCGCAGCCCATATCGCGCAGTTCGGCGAGCTGTTCCGAGGTTTCGATGCCTTCGGCGGTAATCTCCATGCCCAGACCGTGTCCCAGCGTCTGCACCGCCTGCATAATCACCGAACGCTCCCTGATGCCGGTTTTGGCGTGGCCGTTGCCGTTTTTGGCGACCTTGCCGATCTGCGCCACGAAACTGCGGTCGATTTTGAGCGCGTCGAGCGGAAAACGTTCGATGTAGGCCAGGCTCGAATAGCCCGTCCCGAAATCGTCGATGGCGAGTTTGACACCCAGTTTTTTGAGTTCTTCGAGCGTGGTGACGGTCGCTTCGGCGTCTTCCATGACCGCCGATTCCGTCAGTTCGAGTTCGAGATCGCCCGCGTAAAGTCCGGTTTCTTCCAGAATCTGCTTGACTTCGGCGACCACATCGTTGCCCAGAAACTGGCGCGCCGAAAGGTTGACGCTCATTTTGAGCGCGCGGTCGGAGGGGAACTGCAACTGCCACTCGCGCGCCTGACGGCACGCCTCGCGCAAAACCCACTGGCCGATGGGCAAAATCATCCCGCTTTCTTCGGCGATGGGGATGAACTCGGCGGGCGAAATCAGGCCGCGTTCGGGGTGCTGCCAGCGCACCAGCGCCTCGGTGCCGATCACCTGGTTGGTTTCGAGGTCGATGAGCGGCTGGTAGACGAGGTGCAACTGCCCCCACTTCACCGCCTGGCGCAGTTCGACTTCGAGTTGCAGGCGTTCGAGCGCGACGGCGCTCATGGCGTTGTCGAAGATCTCGTAGCGCGCCTTGCCCTTGTTTTTGGCGCGATACATGGCGATATCGGCGTTGCGGAGCAGGTCGCTGGCTTTGTCCTGGGCCGAAAAACTCATCGCCACGCCGATGGAAGCGGTGATGTCGAAGTCGCGGCCCTCGATTTTGATGGGTTCGTGAAGCGATTCGATGAGGCGCTCGGTGATGGTTTTGGCGTCCTCGACATCGCTCAAATCTTCGAGCAGAAGCGTGAATTCGTCGCCGCCGAAGCGCGCGGCGGTGTCGCCAGGGCGCAGGCTTCCCATCAGGCGGCGCGAGACTTCGCGCAACACGTCGTCGCCGCGCTCGTGGCCCATGGTGTCGTTGACCAGTTTGAAGCGGTCGAGGTCGAGGAAGAGCACCGCGAGCGCTTTGCCGCGCCGGTCGAGGCGCGAGAGCGCGTGTTCGACCCGATCCAGAAAGAGCGTGCGGTTGGGCAGTTCGGTGAGGGCGTCGTGGAAGGCCTGGTGAGCGAGCTGGCGCTCGTATTGCGTCCTTTCGGTGATGTCGGAAAACGTCCAGACGCGGCCAAAACTGCGCCCGCCCTGCGCCAGGGCAGGGGCGGAATAGCGCTCGAGAATACGCCCGTCGCGCAGTTGCACCTCGTCGCGTGAGGACGAAGCGGGGTTGCGGCGCAGGAAATTCATCTTTTCGACGAATTCATCGGGCAGGCTCATCGCGGCCAGGACGCAGGCCATGATCTGGCGCTTTTCGTCGCCCGCGTCGATGAGTTCGGCGGGAATCTGCCACATCTCGGCGAAACGCTGGTTGAAGGAGACCACGTTGCCGGTTTCGTTGACCAGGCAGATGCCGTCCGCCGAGGCTTCGAGCGTGGCGGCTAAAATAGCGTTGGATTCGAGAATCTCGTCGAGATGGCGGGCGCGTTCGGTGACATCGAGGGCCAGTCCGCGCGCCTTGACGACGTGGCCGTCCTGCACCTCAGGCGTGACCAGGCAGCGCATCGAGATTTCGCGGCCTTCGCTGGACAGGGCGCGAAACTCGAACTGCCAGGGTTCGGGGCGCTGGCAGTTGGCCTTCACTTTGTCCAGAACGCGCTTGCGGTCTTGGGGATGGACGGCCTGGAGCCAGAACGTGGCGTCGCCGAGCCATTTTTCGAGCGGATAGCCCAGCCAGGCGACGACCTGGGGCGAAACAAAGGTGGGCTGGAGCGTGGCGGCGTCGTTTTCCCAGACGATGGCGTCGATGTCGGTGACGAGGGCGCGGTAGCGGCCTTCGGCTTCCCTGGCGACCTGGAGCAGTCCCACGCCGCGCACCGCGACGGCGGCCTGTTCGCCCGCCATGAGGCAGAGGCGCACGAAGTCTTCCGTCCACACGAAAGGCCGGTCGGAGCCGAAAAACAGCACGCCGACGGTGGCGTCGTCGGCGCGCAGCGGCACGGTGACAAAAGAGCGGCAGGGGAAATCGAAGCCGGTCAGCGCGCCGTCCCAGGTGTTTTGGACGTGCTGCGACTCCTGGGCAAAAGCCTCCCACAGGGGACACTGCACATCGGGCGCGCGCATCACGGACTGGCGCAGCGAGGCGGTGGGCGTCGCGCCATAGACTTCGAGGCTGTGGAGATTGGCAGGGGAGTCGCGCCACGCCAGCAGCAGGGCCGTCGCGGGCAAAAGCGGGTGGAGGTGCTCCCAGATCGAGGTGCAAATGCCGGCGAGGTCGCTTTGAACGTGGACTTTCTTGGAGAGCGCGATAAGGGTTTCGAGTTCGAGCTGGTGGCGCTGACGCGCCGTGATTTCGCGCGACACCATCACGATGCGGCGCTCGTCGCCCTGGCCCACGCCTTTGAGAGCGCTTTCGAACCAGCGCCAGTCGCCGTTGGCGTGGCGCAGACGGTGCTGGGCGCGGCCTACCCGACTTCCCGACAGCGCCGCCGTATATTCGGTGACGAGGCTGGGAGTGTCTTCGGGATGAACCAGTTCAAAAAAGGGCGACCCGACGAGGCGACCCAGTTCCAGGCCAGTGGTCGAGCCGAACGAGGGCGAAAGATAGACGAGATGAGCTTCGGCGTCCAGTTCGCAAATCAAATCGAAACTTGAGTCGGCGATGGCGCGGTAGCGCTCGGCTGAGGCTTGAGTTGTGTGAAGCGACTGTAAATCTAACAACTGTGCATCCAGAGGGCCTTTGGGGGCGATTGGTGCAGCCATAAATTTGCCGTCCCGCGTCAAAGCACATCGGCGACGCGGGACAAAGGAAGATCACGAGAATTCGGCTCGCCGGAGCCAGACAACTCGCGTTAGCACTGGGAAATACGGCAACGGCAAGTGGAAGACTATTTCATATAGCGTGTCGCAGTTCATGTGCGTCAATTCGCTCGACTAAAGTCGGCGCTATGGGCCTTCGGCTAACTTTCGGCCTGCGCCGAAACACTCCAGTTTGATTCCCGCGAAGGCGGGAAGTCAGCGAACTTGTTCGCCTATAGCGCCGACTTCAGTCGAGCGAACCCTTGGCCAAGATGCAGCGCAAATGAGACACGCTAAATAGAATGGAGTCCCCCGCAATTATGCCAAAATTTCTTGCTTCCGTCGATACAAAAACCTGAATGCAGCGCCGTCTTCACAACTATTAAGGGTTTTTCCTGCTTATTTCTTGAGAAACTGCGTGACGTGCGCCAGCATAGCGTCGGGCAGAATCGATTTGGACATCACTTCGCTGGCGCCCGATTCGCGCATTTTGTCTTCCATGTCGTCGGTCTGATAAGCCGTGTAGATGATGATCGGCGTGGTGCGGCCATTGATCATGGCGCGAATCAGCCTGGTGGCGTCCCAGCCGTTGAGGTTGGGCATTTCCAGGTCCATGATGATGGCGTCGAATTTCTCTTCGCGCACCGCTTCGACCGCTTCGATGCCGTCGCGCGCCAGTCGCAGCGAGTGGCCCTGAGAACCGAAAATCAGGCGCAGCAAATCGCGCGTATCGGCGAAATCATCGACGATGAGGATGCGGCGCGGCAAAACCTGTTCTTCGCGCGTCAGGGCGTAGCGGCGCGGATGATCGAGCGTCGAAAGCACCAGTTCCTGTTTTTCCAGGGCGTGCAAAACCGTCATAACGCGCAAAAGCGGCAGAGTATCGAGATCGGCGATGTCGCGGGCCGTCATTTCGCCGTTTTCGGCGAGAACGGCGTAAACCTCGCGCTCGTCGGGCAGCAGTTTTTCCATGACCGGCCCCGCCACCACGATGCGCTGCAAACCGTTCAGTTTTTGCAGGCGCGGCGCCACCACGCCTTCGACCAGCGTCCCCGCCGCGACCGGCGTAATCGGCCCAATGCGCGAATGCGCCGCGACTTCAACACCCGCGCCGATGTCGCAGGCCTCGCCCACGACGGAATGCGATTCCATCGTCACTTCCTTGCCCAGACGCGATTTGCAGGCGATGACGCAATCGCTCAAACGCGCTTTGGCGCCGATAGTCACGTCGTCGTAAATCACCGCTTTGGAGATGTGGCTGCCATCGCCCACGCCGCAGCGCGAGCCGATCACAACCCCTGGCCCCAGCGTGCAGCGCGCGCCGATTTTGCTGCCCGCGCCAATCACATAAGGCGGCACCAGAACGGTGTCTTCGGGAATATGGACATCGGGCGCGACAAAGGCTTTGCCCCTGATCTGATGCATATTGCCCTCGATGTAATCGCCGACGCGCCCAATATCGACCCAGTGGCCGGTCATTTCATAGCCGTAAAACTTCGCGCCGCTCGCCATCAAAGAGGGGAAAAGCTGGCGTCCGAAGTCGTGGGGCACACCGTCGGGCACGTTGTCGAACATTTCCTTTTTGAGGATGTAATATCCGGCGTTGGCGAGGTTGGAAAAGGCTTCTTCAGGGCGTGGTTTTTCCTGAAAACGCAGGATGCGGCTGTCGTCGTCGAGCGCGACGATGCCGAATTCGCGGGTGTCGGCCACGCGCATCACAGCGATGGAAACATCGGCGTTTTTGGCGCGGTGCGACTTCAAAAACGCGCCGTAGTCGATGTCCGACACAGCGTCGCCCTGCACCACGATAAATTCAGGGTGCAAGCGGTCGTGGAGGTTGCGAATGCAGCCCGCCGTGCCCAGGGGTTTGTCTTCTTTGACGCAGTGAACCGGAATCGGCAGGCCGAGCATCGCTAATTTCGCGTCGATGAGTTCGGCGAGGTAGTTAGTGGTGATGATGACTTCGTCGCAGCCCGCTTTGGCGAGCGATTCGACGATGTGGGCGAGCGCGGGACGGCCTCCGACGGGCAGCATCGGTTTGGGAACGGTGTAGGTGAGGGGGCGGAGTCGAGTGCCCATGCCTCCGGCGAGAATGATGGCTTGCATGGTGTTCCTTGGCTTTTTTCAGGTGGTTTGGTGAAAGAGCGGCGATTTAGAAAGAAAACCAGAACGGTTTTTTCAGGAAAATTTCGAGACCCAGAGCGAAGAAGAATCCCAGGGAAAGTCCCACGCCCCAGGGCACGAATCTTTTGGTGACCGTAGGAGTCGGCGCGTCGGGTGCAATTTGCGTGACGACAGCGACTTCGACATAGTTTCTGAGATTGCGGCCCACGGCTTTAAGTTCGCCGCGCCGCAAGAGCCAGGGCAGCGAAATCAATCCGAAAGCGACCGCGCCGTAAAGAAAGCCGAAGGTGCAAAACGCCCAGCCTTTGAGCGCTCCCACACCGGCCAGCAGTTTCACGTCGCCCGCCTTGGCCAGGCCGAGCATAAACGGAATCCATTGAATTCCCATGCCAACCGCCCATCCCAGCAGCGACCAGCCCAATCCTGAGAGGCCGCCGAAGATGCCATGAAGCAACAAACCGGCCAGCATCGCGGGAAACGTGACTTTGTTATAAATTCTCGACTTCACGCCGTCGGTGTAGATGCAAATGAGGAGGAAAACCGCGAGAACGAGGTCGCAAAGCACCACCCCAATGGGGGGAAGACCCCACGAGGCCGAAGAGAAGTGCTGGAAATAAGGGGGCATATCGGAGCGGCTAACGCGACATTTTGGCTATTTGGCGAGTTGGAGTTTCTTGACCGGTTCCCTCTCCTACTCCGCCAAAATCACGATATCATGCGGCGCGCAAAACAGCGTCAAATTTCCGCCCACTACCGGCGGTTTGGCGCTCGGATTGGCCTGCGCCACTTTGACTCTGCGCCACGCGCCGGATGCGCCCGCCGTTTCGACGCCGCCGGTCAAACGCGCCATCAATTGCTCGTTCTGGCCGAGATACATCGCGTCTTCGAGGCGCGCGCTCAGTTGGTTGCCGTTTGCGCCATCGGGCGCTTCGAGGCGCCACGATTCGGGCCGAATCGAGCAAAAAACCTCCTGCCCGATGCTCCAATGGCCTTCGGGCCGCGCCGCGACTAAATTTCCGGCTTCGGTGTCCAGTTGAAGCGTTTCGGCATCAAGATGTTCGATTCTGGCGGGCAAAAAATTGGTTTCGCCGATAAATTCGGCAACAAACCGGCTGCGCGGATGACGATACAACTCGCGCGGTGCGCCGACCTGCATCAAATCGCCGTCTTTGAGAACCGCGACGCGGTCGGCAATCGACAGCGCCTCTTCCTGGTCGTGGGTGACGTAAAGCGCTGTCGTGCCGGTTTCCTTGTGCAAGCGCTTGATTTCGGCGCGCATTTCGAGGCGCAACTGTGCGTCGAGGTTGGAAAGCGGCTCATCGAGCAGCAGCACGTCGGGCCGAATCACCAGGGCACGCGCCAGCGCCACGCGTTGCTGCTGCCCGCCCGACATTTGCGAGGGATAGCGGTCGCTCAAAGGCCCCAGGCGCACCATTTCGAGCGCGTCCTGCACCCGTTTTTCGCGTTCGGGGCGCGGAACTTTTCGCACTTTGAGGCCGTATTCGACGTTGCCTTTCACCGTGAGATGCGGCCACAGCGCATAGTTCTGAAACACCATGCCGGTATTGCGCTTGTGGGGCGGCACGGCGTTCATGGGACGGTCATCGAAAAGCAGTTGGCCGCCATCGGGCTGGTAAAAACCGGCCACCATGCGCAGGCAAGTCGTTTTTCCACACCCCGACGGGCCGAGCAGAAAAAACAGTTCGCCCTCGTTGATTTGCAAACTTAAATCGCGCACCACGACGGTCGAGTCGAAGCGCTTCTGGATGTTTTGGAATTGAAGCGAAACCATAGGGAGAGGCGAGAGGCGAGAGGCGAGAGATAGAGCGCGCTGATTTCTCGCCTCTCGCCTCTCGCTTCTCGCCTCTATTTGTTGAATTTGGCGCGCGAGGCTTCGGCCCAGGCCGCTTTCTGGGCGCTGGCGACTTCGGGTTTGTCCCACTGCGGCGCCAGTTTCATCAGTTCAGCTTCGGAAATCGGCACGAAACCGGTCGCTTCGAGGCTGGGATTTTTCTGCCAGGCCATTTTCACGGCGTCGTGATTATCGACCAGAACCGAACCGATCAAATCCTTGAGGGCGCGCAGTCGAACGGCGGCTTTGGCGGAGTCGTATTTCGCGGTGTTTTTGGCGGCGTAAGGGTCGCTTTTGGCGCTGGCGCCCTGGGGAATCGGCTTGTAGGCGGCGGGCAGAGCGGGAAGACGGAACAAATCGCTGGTTTTAGGCCCGCCCGCGCCTCCTTTGGGCGTAAACCACAATTTCTGGCCTTCGGGTGACATCACCATTTGCACGAATTTCTGGGCGCCTTCCGCATTGGGCGCGCCTGTGAGAATCGCAATCGGATCGGCGGTGACCACGAGTTGGCCCTTCGGCTCGATGTAGCCGAGTTTGTCGGCGCCCGCCTGTTTAATGGCAGTGCTGGCGTAAAAGTCGATGGCCGGAGCGAACACCGCCTCGCCGTTTTGCACGTCCTGGAGCGGCGCCGACGAACTGGCGGCGAAACTGCGCGCGTTGCCCGCCATCGCGGTGAGAATTTTCCAACCCTTGTCCCAGCCGTTCGACTGCAAAATGATTTCGTAGGCCGTGTGCGCCGAACTGGAATGGCGCGGATCGGCCAGCCCAATGCGGTCGCGCAGTTTGGGATCGGTGAGGCCCTCCCAGTTCTGCGGGACGGGCAATTTGTCGCGCGCGGCGATGCTTTTGTTGTAGAGAATGCCGAATCCCGACAGCGCCGCCGCGACCCAGACGTTGTTCTTGCCCCGCAAAGGCACGCCGTTAAGCTGCGCCGGAATGCCGTAGTCGGAGGGCAGGGGCGTCAGAACGCCATCTTTTTCGAGTTCGGTGAAAATTTCGCCGCCGCCGCCGAAAAAGAGGTCGATGCCGATGCCCTTTTCCTTGCCACCAGCCGAAAACTGCTGGCGCACGAAGGCCAGATCGTCCGAACCGCCGCCCTGGTCGAGCCATTTCAGTTCGACGTTGGGGTTCTTCGCCTTCCACAGCGAGGCGAATTCGACCTGAATTTCGCGGTTGTGGGGCGAAATGATGGTGACGACTGCGCTCGATGCAGCCGTCGAAGCGGCGCCAGGAGCGGCGGAATTTTGTGTCGAAGCGGACTCAGTTTGGGGGCCGCAGCCCGCAGCCATCAAACCAAGACAAATCAGAGGAAAAAAGGGAGAAAACTTCACGCGAAACCTTGAATGGGAGCTAAAGCGGTCGAAACGACCGAAACTTTGCGCCTTAAGTTAGCACAAAATCGCGCTTTTGCGTCTTAACTTCCGGTTTACAAAAGCGCCTGGCGTGGCGTTTGCGACGCTCGTAGCGGCTCTTTTGAGCCACAAAAAGGAACTGTTATGACCAACTCCACTTCCCATTTCGGCGAGAACTCCCAGGCGGGCGACCAAACCAGCAACGTGACCGAGGCTCCGGCGGGCGGCCTCGCGGGCGGCGACACGAGTGATGCCGGTCAGGATTCGACCCCGCTTTTCGACATCGACGGCCCCGCCACCGATGGAAATCAGCTCATCGAGGAAACCAACCCGCGCTAAAACGGGCGCAAACAAAAACCCTTCGCACGGCGTGCGAAGGGTTTTGGTGTTTCTGGAGCTTAGCGGGATCGAACCGCTGACCTCTTGAATGCCATTCAAGCGCTCTCCCAGCTGAGCTAAAGCCCCGAGTTTTTTGAAGGCTAAAGGATGAAGGCTAAAGGATAAATCAAGCGGTCATGCAAACTTGGTTTGATTTAGCCTTTAGCCTTCATCCTTTAGCCTTTTCCAAGTGGATCTGAGGGGATTCGAACCCCTGACCTCCTCGATGCGAACGAGGCGCGCTCCCAACTGCGCCACAGACCCAGATTGAAAGGCTAAAGGATGAAGGTTAAAGGATAAATCGCTTCCAGTTACGGCTTGATTTATCCTTTAGCCTTCATCCTTTAGCCTTTCCCAATGGCGGGGGCCAGATTCGAACTGACGACCTCAAGGTTATGAGCCTTGCGAGCTACCGGACTGCTCCACCCCGCGATAAGCCCGATAAATCTTAACGGCCCGACACCATTTCGTCAAGTCCATCACTCAACGCCCTACCGAAGCCATCGCCGCTTCGGGATAACGTCCGCCCGCCGCCGCGTGGTGGGGCGCGATTTCCTCGATTTGCGCCAGTTCTTCGGGCGAAAGTTCGATGTCCATAGCGCCCGCGTTTTCTTCCAGGCGCGAGCGCTTTTTGGTGCCAGGAATCGGCACGATGTCCCCGCCCTGCGCCAGCAACCACCCCAGCGCCAGTTGCGCCGGTGTGCAGCCGCGAGACTTCGCCATTTCTTCGATTTTTCGCACCAATTCGAGGTTTTTGTCGAAGTTTTCGCCCTGAAAGCGCGGCGACTGGCGTCGGTAATCATCCTCGTCCAAATCTTCGGATTTCTTGATTTGCCCCGTCAAAAACCCGCGTCCGAGTGGCGAATAGGCCACGAAACCAATGTCCAGTTCGCGGGTGAGCGGCAGAATTTCGTCCTCGACATCGCGCGTCCACAGCGAATACTCGGTTTGCAGCGCCATGATGGGATGAACTTTGTGAGCGCGCCGGATCGTCTCGGGGCCGGCTTCCGAAAGTCCCAGAAAGCGCACTTTGCCCCCTTTGACCAGTTCGGCCATCGCGCCAACAGTGTCTTCGATAGGCACATTGGGATCGACGCGGTGCTGGTAATACAAATCGATTTGATCCGTTTGCAGCCGTTTCAGACTGGCCTCGCACGCCGCTTTGACATATTCGGGCCGCCCGTTGATGCCGCGCATCTGGGCATTGTCGGGGTCGCGTTCGATGCCGAATTTGGTCGCCAGCACGACCTTCTCGCGGCGTCCCTGCAGCGCTCGCCCGACCAGCTCTTCATTGCGAAACGGCCCATACATATCCGCCGTGTCCCAGAAGCCCATGCCCAGTTCGAGCGCGCGGTCGAGAGTTTTCAAACTTTCGGCGTCGTCGCGGTCGCCGTAAAAATCGCTCATGCCCATGCAGCCCAAGCCAAGCGCCGACACTTCCAATCCGCCTAAATTTCGGGTTTGCATAACGCGGGGCGCAGGGCAAATCGCGGCCCATTTCAACCGCTTTCGCGCAAACGCGCCGCGATCTCTTGAAAAGCCGCGTCGGCGTTTTCCACTTCGACCTGGCACGAACCCACCGTGCGATGGCCGCCGCCGCCATATTCCAGCATCAGTTTCCCGACATCGGCCTTGCAGGTGCGATTGGTGATGCTGTGCCCGCAGGTGATGACGATATTTTGGCGTTGAAAGCCCCACATCATCTGCAACGACACGTTCGCTTCGGGAAACATGGTGTAGACCACGAAGCGGTTGCCGGCGTAAATCTCCTCCTGCTCGCGCAGGTCGATGGCAATGATGTTTGCATCCTGGGCCGCGCGCTTTCTCATCATGGCGCGAAAAAGTCCGGTCTGCTCGTAGTAGCGTTTCACGCGCTCGGTCACGTCGGGAAGTGCCAGAATCTCGCCAATGGTGCGATTGCGGCACTGCTCCACTATGTCTTCCATCAACTGGTAGTTGGAAATGCGATAATCCCTGTAGCGACCCAGACCGGTGCGCGGATCCATTACATAAGAGAGCAAAATCCAGTCGCGCGGGTTTTCGATATCTTCGGTGTCGAGGTTGCCGGAATCGCTTTTATCGACCGCTTCCATGAGCGGCGTGAAATGTTCGCCGAAAGTGTTGTAGCCGTCGTAAAAATCCCAGATCACGCGCGCGCACGACGGCGCTTCGCGGTAATCGCCTTCGAATTCGCCCAGTTGCACCAGGCGCTGACCCTCGCTGGTGTGATGGTCGAACCACAAACCGCAGCCTGGCACATAAGGCACGTTGGCGAGAACATCGTTTTCGGAAACTTCGACTTTGCCGTCCTGAATGTCTTTGGGATGCACGAATTTATAACGGTCGATGAGTCCGACATCTTTGAGCAAAACGGCACAGGCCAGGCCGTCGAAATCGGAGCGCGTCAGCAATCTCATAATAGAGGAAAATCCTTGGGCGAAACGGATAAGTTTTACGACTCGCCTTAGTTTAAGGCGCCAAGCCAAGTGGCAGACGTCAAGGAATTTTCCAAAACGAGTTTCCTCTGTCAAGTGAGATGGGCGCGTTCCAGACCAAAACGCGGCCTTTGACTCGCTAAACTTCTCCTGTGCCTTCTCATTCTTACCACCTCCGCACGCTCGAACGCCTCGAACTGCCCAAAGTGCTGGCGCGCCTCGAAGGTCTCTGCGCCAGCGAGTTGGGCCGTGCCCGCGTGCGCCAAATCGTGCCCTGCAACGAGAACGAAACGGCGCGCGCGGCGTTGGCTTTAACATCCGAAGCCAAAACTTTCGTGCAAAAGGTGCGTTTTCCGCCGTTCGGCGGACTGTCGGACGTGGCGGAATCGCTCAAAATCGCTTCGGTGGGCGCGGTTCTCGACCCGCAGCCGCTTCTGGCCGTCGGGCGAGCCATCGAAGGCGCGCGGCGCCTGCGCGAAACGCTGTTCTCGACTTCCGACGAAATTTCCGACCATTTCGAGCGCCTTTTCGACATCGCCGAGCGCATCACGCCGCGCAAAGACCTCGAAAAAGCCATCTACGACGCGGTTGACGACAACGGCGAAATCAAAGACGACGCCTCGCTCGATCTGCTCAAAGCGCGCCGCAACATCCGTTCGACACAGGCGCAGATTCAAACCCGACTGCGCGGAATGCTTTCCGATGCGCGCGTCACGCCCCATTTGCAGGACGCTTTCGTCACGGTGCGCGACGGGCGTTACTGCTTGCCGGTGAAGGCCGAAAGTCGCGGATCGGTGCCTGGCATCGTCCACGACCGAAGTTCGTCGGGCGGCGCGTTTTTCATCGAGCCGCAGGCCGTGATCGACCTCAACAACCGTTTGCGCGAACTTGCGGGCGAAGAAAAAGGGGCGATTTTGGATGTTTTACGGGGTGTTTCGGGCTTAATCGGCGGCGCTTACGAGGATTTGCGGCCTTCGCTCGACGCCTCTATCGATCTGGATTTCATCTTCGCCAAAGCGCAATTGTCGCTCGAAATGGACGCCATCGAACCCGTTTTGCGTGACGAAGTTCACGGCGCCTTCCTCAAGTCAGCGCGGCATCCCCTGGTGGAAAACTGCGTCGCCAACGACATCAAAATCGGCGACGAAAGCGCCGCCACCGAGCGCGGCGATTTCGATGTCATGCTGCTCACCGGCCCCAACACGGGTGGCAAAACCATCGTTCTCAAAACGCTCGGCCTGCTCACCCTGATGACCGGCTGCGGTCTTCATATTCCGGCCCAGCCCAATTCGTGGCTGTCGCTGCCTGGCCAGATTCACGTTGACATCGGCGACGAACAGTCCATCGAGCAAAACCTTTCGACGTTTTCGGGCCATCTGCGAAACATCGTGGCAATTTTGCGCGATGTCAAGCCGCACGATCTGGTTTTATTCGATGAAATCGGCGCCGGAACCGACCCCGACGAAGGCGCCGCGCTCGCCAAAGCGGTTTTGCGCTCCTTATCACGGCGCGGCGCCAAGGTTCTGGCGACCACGCATTACGGCGAACTCAAACAATTCGCGCTTTCGGCGGGCCGTTTCGAGAACGCCAGCGTTGAATTCGACCCCGTGACGCTGCGCCCGACTTATCACTTGCGAATCGGCGTTCCAGGCGCGAGCAACGCGCTCGACATCGCGGCGCGATTGGGAATGCCGCCCGATTTAGTGCAGCGCGCGCGGCGCTATCTGGGCCGCGAGCGCGGCGAAGTCGAGGCCGCCACGCAGCAGCTCGACGCCACGCAGCGCCAACTCGCGCAGCAAACCGAGGAAGCGCGCCGCGAACGCGAGGAAGTCGAGGCTTTAAAGCGCGAATACGAGGCGAGAATCCAACGAGTCGAGCGCGAAAGCCAGCGCGAACTCGACCGTGCGCGCCGCGAGGCCAAAGAATTAGTCGAAAACGCCACCAAAGAAGCCGACGCCGCGTTGCGCGAACTTCGTAAAGCCGCGCGCGGAATCGGCGCGGGCGAAAACAAGGACACCGAAAACGCGCGCGGGCGTTTGCGAACGCTGCGGGAACGGGTTCAGGCCTCCGGCGGAGACGATAAGAAAGAGAGAAAGGAAGAAAAAGCTGGAATTCAGCCGCCTCAAAATCTTTCCTCCTTCCCTTCTTCCCTTCCTCTATCCCAACTCCAACGCGGCCAAATTGTCCGCTTGAAGACTTTAGATAGAGAAGGCGAGGTTCTCAAAATCGAGAACAACCGCGCCGAAGTGCGCGTGGGCGCGATGAAAATCGAAGTCAAACTCGCTGATCTGGAAGTGGTGGAGCGCAACCACACGATTCGCGGTGTGGGAGCGATTCAGGCGCGCAAAGCGTGGAGCGTGGCGCCCGAAATCAATCTCATCGGCCAGGACACGGTTTCGGCTCTGGATGAACTCGAAAAGTATCTCGACGACGCGATTTTGGCCGAAAAGAAGGAAATTCGCATCGTTCACGGACGCGGTTCGGGCGCTTTAAGAACGGCGGTGCATCGCTTTTTGAAATCGAATCGCGCGGTGGAAGATTACGAACTCGCGCCGCAAAACGAAGGCGGCGAAGGCGCGACGGTGGTGAAATTAGGATGAATCCAACGGTTTTAAGTCTCCTTGTCCTTCGCTCGCCCCAGCCAGAAGCGCTTTTGCCGTTTTACAATGCCCTTGGCCTTGATTTTCAGCGCGAACAGCACGGTAACGGGCCGGTTCACTTCTCCTGCACAATGGGGGAAGTCGTGCTGGAAATTTATCCGCCGAAAACGGGCCAAAACGACGAAAATTTCGCCACGCCGATGCTCGGTTTTCGCGTTGATTCGCTCGATGACACGCTGGAAAAACTGCGTGAAGCGGGCGCGAAAGTTGGGGGCGAAATCAAAGTTTCAGAATGGGGTCGTTGGTGCAACGTTTGGGATTTTGATGCTCGAAATGTGCAGTTGGTGGAGAAATGAAGCGCAGCTAATTATGAAAATTTCAACTTGCGTCGCTGTTGGCCTGGTCGCCGCATGGGGTGGCTTGCCGGAGCCGGTTTGTCCGCTTGAGGCGCGCGCCGCAGAAACGGCGCCTGCGTTGATTCTGGAAGAGAAATATCTCGCTGATTTGGCGCGGCCCGAACCCGACAAAGTTTCGTCTGCCGTGAATTATTTCATGCAACACAAAACGGCAGCGGCGAAAGTCGTGCTGGCTGTGTTGCCCCTGCTGAAAGTCACGAGCAACGACTATAACGACAACAGCAGATTGTCCGCCCTGGCGGATTTGCTGGGACATTACGGCCCCCAGGCGAAAACCGCGATTCCGCAACTCATCGAAATCGCCGAGACAGCGAAACAGGATTGGGCGCGCGAACGAAGCCGAATTGCCCTCGCCAAAATCGGCCCCGATGATGGGCGCGTTTTTGCCGCTCTCTCGAAAAGTCTGCGATGGACACACTCGCCAGGCGATGTCGTGACGAGCGCCCAGGCGTTGGCGAAAATGGGGCCGATTGCGACGCGCGCGATTCCCGATCTGGGCCAACAAATCCGCGAACTGGAAAAAACGCGCGCCATGCAGTTCGCCGATGTCAGCGCTGCCTACGGCGCTTATTACGCGCTGGGCGAAATCGCGCTGAAAAACCGGCCTTTGCCTTCCCTTGCCGAAGCGATCAAAACGCTGGAGAGAATTGACCAGGCCGCGCCCGACAAAAGCGTGCTGGCATTTTTACAGTTGCAAAAATCCGGCAGGTCGGCGGCGCAGGCGGTTCCGCTTCTACTTTCGATTATCGGGCGCGATGAAGAATTCTCGCAGGGCGCAGCGATTGATACGCTGGGTTTCATTGGCGTGGGCGCAGATCTGCGCGCGACGCAAACCCTCGTGGCAGTTCTGGCACGCCGCAATCGGTTTGGCACTGACGATCAAACCTTTCTCTCCCAAATCGCCCAGAACGCCCTGTTTAAAGCCACACCCGCCGACGCCGCCGCTGTTCCCGCTCTGGTCGAGGCCCTGAAAAACCCGCAGCCGCGCGTTCGGATTGTGGCGGCGCGGGCGCTGGCAAACATCGGCGTGGCTTCGCTTCCGGCGGCGGCGAATTTGAGCGCCGCCCTGCGCGCGACCGACGAAAAAACGGACTCTTATGACGAATGGCCACAACTCACTCGTCTGGCGATGGCTATCGGCCAAGATCAGGGCGGGTTGCTGGATGCGCTTCTGCAATTGCTCGATTCGCCGCGAGTTTTGGGCAGGGATCAGGCTGGCTCTTCGCCGACGCGCGCCAATTTGTGGATTGCCGTCGCCACGATTGTCGCACAATCCGGCGCGAAGCTGGAAAATTCCAAACGGCGCGCGATTGCCACGCGGGTTATCAAAACGTTGGAACTGGCTTGTCAGGGCGAACGCCCCGACGACCTACTTCTGGTTGGTGCGGCGCGAGCGGCCGCAGCTTTGGGCGCTCAGGGAAAAGACGCGGTGCCGATTTTGATGCACACAATTCAATCCCAGAGATGGAGAGGGATGAAAATCGCAGAAAGGGACGGCATGATTTTTTATGGCTACATCGCCTCCACCTCCGTTCCACTTGAAGTGATACGCGCACTGGGCCGCATCGGCAAATCCTCGGCGCCCGCCCTGCCGCTCCTCCAAACCCTTGCTGAGGCCAAACCAATGGTTGATCCTGACGGCAATGCTTCACCGCCCAACTCCTCCGATGCGGCGCGCGAAGCGATCAGGCAAATCAACGCCGCCACATGAAACGTTCTCGCGGCTGTTTGGTCGTGTTGGCGCTCGTCTTTTTGTTCCTTAGCCCATTCCTGCTGACCCCGCTTTACAACAACCTGCGACTGTCAGCTTTCGAGCGCCGGTTCGCCAGCCTGACTCACATTCCCGACTCGGAATTCATCGCGCGAACCCAGGATATCGGCTTGTTTGGCAACGGCAATCACTGCGATTTCTTCGTCGCTGAGTTGCGTTCCTCTCCCCGTTCCCAAAACGCGGTTCGCAGGTTTTATGAGTCAACGCGCGTTGCCGTCCCAAACAGTGCAAACGATGATTTCCAAGACGTGAAAAATGGCACGCAACCTGTTGAAATTAGGTTTCTGCCCTCTCCGTTGCCCGCGAATTATCGCTGGAAATACCATTACAACGAGCCGTGGGACTTGGCTCGTCTTGCGGGGCGAAAACATCTTTACATCGTGCTGCTTCTTAATAGCGGAGAAAACAATAGTTGGGATTCAGCGTGTGATTTGCGTTGTGGCTGAAAACAGACGTTGCGTCTCGATGCGGAACTGCGTTTCGATGTTTCGTGGCTTGATCCCGTCGAATCTAAACGGGTTAAGTGCGTGTTTGAACGCCCGACGGACAAACTCCACCCATGCCAAAGAAAAAGCAGGTCGAACTCACTTTTGTCGCTGACTTCGCGCCGCACTTAAACGGGCGCGAAATCGTGTCAGTTGGTGTGGGGCCGGAAAACGAAGTTTTGCTTCTCGCCACGACAAGCACTGCGAAAGAAAAAGCGCTCGGGCGATATGTCCAGATGGGTAGGGCTTCGTTTCCAATGTCCAAAATCGCTCCCTACCGCTCCGATATCTTGCAATTTGCGCCGGACTTTCAGGGTGAAATCAGCATCGAAGTCGAAGAAGCACACCCTTTTGTTCAGCCGCTGCCCAACGGCGAAGTTCTCGTTGTCGCAGCGCGTTGTCTCAATCGTGATGGAAATCCAGAACTCAATGCGGCGGTTTACGACTGGCAGGGAAAGCTCACACGTCGTTTTGTGATGGGTGATGGGCTTGAACACGTCGCAGTTGCGCGCGACGGTTCGATTTGGGCGGGATACTCCGACGAAGGTGTTTTTAGTAATTTCGGTTGGAGCGCGACGAGTAAAAATAAGCAGCAACAACCTCCTGGTGCATCAGGGATTGTGCGCTTTGATGCTCACGGCCATATTGTCTGGCAGTTCGATTGGAGTCCGATGGCTGATTGTTACACGCTCAATGTTGCGCGCGATGCAGTCTGGTCTTGTCCTTACACCAATTTTCCTGTTGTCCGCATCACGCCAAATGGGAAATCGCGTCTGTGGCACAACGAAATCAGTGGCGCTCGTGGCTTGGCCATTGACAATGATCGCGTTTTACTGTTCGGTGGTTATCAAGGCAATGGAACGCGCTGTGCTATTCAACAATTAGGCGACGCGCAGATGAAGAATCTGCGCGAAATCGAAATCGTATCGCCCCTTGAGGTCAATTTGAGCCGCGCACAAGTTCACAATCGCGGTTCGATTTTACATTTTATTGTCGGCACTTCCTGGCTTCAGTTCGACCTCGCGCACCACGATGTTTGAAACCAAAAATGTGCGTTTCAGTGGAGAACAAGTTCAAGCGAAACAAAAACCGCCGCTCGAAATTTCGAGCGGCGGTTTTTGTTCATTCAGATTTACGCGGTTGCGGCGAGCGCGCCCTTGGCGGTTTCGGCGATTTTCGAGAACGCGGCGGCGTTGTCAATCGCCAGTTCCGAAAGCGCCTTGCGGTCGATTTCGATATTGGCTTTGTTCAGACCCGCGATGAGCTGCGAATAAGAAATGCCGTTTTCGCGCGCGGCGGCGTTGATGCGCACGATCCACAGTTTGCGAATTTCGCGCTTGAAAACGCGGCGGTCGCGGTAGGCGTATTGGCCGGCGTGCATGACCGCTTCGTTCGCGGTGCGAAACCAGCGATGCTTGGCGCCGTAATAGCCTTTGGCTAAATCTTTAATCTTTTTATGTTTGGCGGAGGCGGTGACGCCCCGTTTCACTCTTGCCATTTATTTCTTCTCCTTTGCGCCCGACAGGTGGTGAATTTTGCCCCTCAAGGGCAACCTGGAAGTCGCTTCGTGGCCAATTTTGTTTGAGAATTATTGACCAAGACGGCGTTTCATCGCCTTGACATCGCTGTCGGCGATGCTGACGGCGCCGTTGTTGTTACGCATTTGCGTTCCGCTGGAACGCTTGGTCTGCAAATGGGCCAGGCCGACTTTGCGCCGTTTCAACTTGCCGGTTCCGGTCGTTGTCATGCGCTTGGCGGTGGCCTTGTGCGTTTTGAGTTTGCTCATCTATTATTTCCTCGCAAGGGTTTAATTCTACCGGTTCAAGCCGCTTTGGACAAGTTGGAAAGCAAAATAGGACGCTAACTTCGTTCGCTACCTCTGGACGCAACCGCTTCGCGAAACGCGACTTCTTTTGAAAAAGTAGCGTTTGCCGAAGGCATTGCGCCCAGAGGTAGCGAACGAAGTTAGCGTCCTATTTTTCGAGGCACTAAACCGTTGTCGCGGCGGTTTCTTCACCTAAATCGTCGGTTTCGCCCGCCGCGTCGATGTCGGCGTCGCCCACTGCGACGGCTTGCGTATCGGCGTCCACGATTTCTTCATCCGCGCCCGCACCATCGCCCGCTTCGTCTCCGGCTTCCTGCGCCAGCGCTTCCTGCATGGCGGCGAAATCGGCGTCTTCCTTGGCCTGTGCTTCCTCGGATTTCTTGCCTTTGCCGCTTTCTTTGACGGCTTTAGGAAGCGGTTTGACGCCAGGTTTGGGCGCGATCATCATCGTCATGTCGCGGCCCTGCTTGTTGATGGGGCCTTCGACGAACGAAATTTCATCGAGCGCGCCCGAAATGGCTTCCAACTGCTGGCGTCCCAGTTCGGGATAAGCGTTTTCGCGGCCCTTGAACTGGCAGACCACGCGCACTTTATGGCCTTCGCGCAAAAACCGCTCGGAGTGGCGCACCAGAATGTCGCGGTCGTGGGGGCCGGTGCGCGGGTGGAGGCGCACCATTTTGAGTTCGTTGGCGGCGCTTTTGGGCTTTTTTTGGTTTTTGCTCTTCTCGTATTTGTATTTGCCGTAATCCATGATGCGGCAAACCGGAGGTTGAGCGTTGGGCGCGACCAAAATCAGGTCGTAGCCGCGTTCGCGCGCCATGTTGACGGCGTCGCGCGTCTGCAGGATGCCCAATTGTTCGTTGGACTCGGAAATCACGCGCACCTGGGGAAAGCGGATGCGTTCGTTAATGGGCGTAATATCGCGCCGTGGTTCGGGACGGCCTCGATTGCCGCGCGGTCGTAGTGCTATTCACATCACCTCAAGAAATTCATTTCCAACCGAAATTGGGAAATTTACTGTGCCAGTATGCCTTAAACCTTTTGAGAAGTCGCGCATTTAACCCAAATTTCAAATGAAAAGACGCCAGATTTTAGGAGGATTCTGGCCAAATAACCTCAATTTCTTCCCAGTGAAATACGGAAGCGGTTTTCGGATCAACGTCGATTGAAAAACTTGTGCCGTCAATCTCTACTCTGCCACGAATGGAAGTGCGGTTGCAAAAAGGAAGCATCGCAATTCGTCGTCTTTTGAGTCGCGCTGTCCATTCGGCTCCTCTGGCATTTAATTCAATTTGAGCGTCCAAGAACTCGAAGTAGGATTCATCGAAGTGGCGTTCCTCGACATCTTTCGCTTTTCCCGCGTTCTCTCGAACCGCTTGCGGCAGTTCGGGTGCGGCTCGAATGGCCTGAATAAAAATATCGGCAGCCTTTTTGTCCATTTTTAACCACGTAGTTCAGCGATGCGTGCGTCCACTTCCTCGCGCGTTGACGGCACGAAGCCGGATTTTTCCTGTTCGCGGCGAATGTGCGCCATCGTTTCCTCCAAAGAACGCTTGGGTCTTGGCGGCTCCACAATCTCCACCATTACGCTCACGCGCCCCTCTTGCACCGGCAACTTTTCATCCAGTTTCACCGTGCATTGGTCCACGATTCGGCCTTCCACCAGATAAACGTTTTTCATCAGATTTCCATCTCCTTCTCTAATCTTGCGAGCAATTCGTCAACCGAGAGCGCGCCCAAATCCTGCCGTCCCCGAGCGCGAAGCGACACGCCGCCCGCCTCGATTTCCTTATCGCCGATCACGGCCATATAAGGAATCTTCTGCGTTTCGGCGACCGCGATTTTCTGGCCGATTTTTTCGTTCTCGAAATTGGTTTCAACGCGAAAACCGGCCTCCTGCAAACGCTTTTCAACTTCGCGCGCAAAGTCGTGATGACGGTCGGCAATGGGAATCAATTTGATTTGGGTTGGCGCCAGCCAGAGCGGAAACGCGCCCGCGAAATGCTCGATCAAAACCCCGATGAAGCGCTCCAGACTGCCGAACGGCGCGCGGTGAATCATCACCGGACGATGTTTTTTGCCGTCGCTGCCGGTGTATTCGAGGCCGAAACGTTCAGGCAAAACGTAATCGACCTGCACGGTTCCCAACTGCCAGGAGCGCCCGATGGCGTCTTTGACGATGAAATCGAGTTTGGGGCCGTAAATCGCCGCTTCGCCCTCGGCGACGGTGTGTTCCATATTCAACTCGCGCACCGCTTCCAGAAGCGCGTTTTGCGACTGCTCCCACGCTTCATCCGAGCCGACGTATTTATCGCCGTTGGGGTCGCGCAAACCGACGCGCGCGGTGTAGGAAAGTCCCAATCGGCCCAGAACCAGCAGCACCAATTCGACGTTGGCTTTGAACTCTTCCACCAACTGATCGGGGCGCAAAAACAGATGCGCGTCGTCCTGCGTGAAGCCGCGCACGCGCGTCAGGCCGCCGACTTCGCCCGACAGTTCCCAGCGATAAACCGTGCCGAATTCGGCATAGCGAAGCGGCAAATCGCGGTAGGAACGCGGCTCCGACGCATAAATTTGAATGTGGAACGGGCAGTTGACCGGTTTTAAGACGAATTGATCGCCGTCATCGCTCGTCATGGTGGGAAACATGGATTCTTTATAGGCTTCCATGTGGCCCGATTTGACGAAAAGTTTGGTCGAGGCGATATGGGGCGTCACGACCATCAAATAGCCGCGCTGCGTGAGTTGTCCGCGAATAAAAGTTTCCAAAGCGTGACGAATCGCGTTGCCTTTGGGCGTCCAGAGCGGAAGTCCGGCGCCGACTTCAGCATCGAGCACGAAAAGTCCCAACTCGCGGCCCAGTTTGCGATGATCACGCGCTTTGGCTTCTTCCAGGCGCCTCATGTGTTCGTCCAGCTCTTTTTGACTTGGATAAGAGGTGCCGTAAAGCCGTTGCAACTGCGTGTTTTGAGCATCGCCGCGCCAATACGCGCCCGCGACGGAAAGCAGTTTGAACGCGCGGATTTTGCCGGTCGAGGGCAAATGCGGGCCGCGACACAAATCGAACCACTCGCCCTGACGGTAAATGGTGAGCGGCGCGTCTTCGGGAATATCCTCGATAAGTTCGAGCTTGTAGCGGTCGTCGGCGAATAATTTGCGAGCCCCGTCGCGCGTTATTTCTTCGCGTTCGATGCCCAAATCCGCGCTCGCCAGTTCGCGCATTTTGGCTTCGATTTGCCCGAAATCGGACTCGGACAGCGAGGGCAGTTCGATGTCGTAATAAAAGCGGTCTTCGAGCGGCGGCCCGACAGTCAGTTTCGCTTCGGGAAACAATGCTTTGACCGCCTGCGCCATTAAATGCGTGGACGAATGGCGAAAAACTTCGCGGCCTTCGGCGTCGTTGAAAGTGAACAATTGCAGGGCGCAATCGCCTTGGAGCGGGCGGGTTAAGTCCCACATCTGGCCATCGACGCGCGCCGCGAGAACCGCGCTCGCCAGTCGCGAGCCGATGGAGGCGGCGATTTGCAGGGGCGTGGTGCCGTTTTCAAAAGTTTTGATGCTGCCGTCGGGAAAGGAAACTTGAATCATGGAATACCTGAGTAGCGCGCCTTGAGGAAGGCGTTGAGTCAAACTATGAGGGAGAATGGTTTTTGCGGCCCCCACGTCAAAAGCGCGTTTAGATTAGCATATTGCGCCCCGTCGTCAGGGGAAAACCCCTGGGCCATTTCTTTGTAAGTCGGACGCGGCGGCATCGATTGAGAATGCCGCGCCGCGCATTTTATTTTACTTTTTCGAGGTCATGGATTTGTCACCGCTCAAGGATTCGCATTTGTCGATTGGCACTTTTTCGCTTTTCGACATTGCTCTCGCCATGCTCGATGCCGAGGCGCAGGAGTGGGGAGAGGAAGCGGGCATGAACCTTTTGCTCGACGAATCCATCACCCTGGTGCGCCGTGAAACCGAATTGATGGCCGCCGCCTGCGGCGCCAAAACCGGCGAGCGCGCGCGCGTTTTCGTGGTCTGCCGCGCCTGGAGCGAGGCTGCGGCTGCCGCGACTCACTATCAAAACCTCGCTCGCTTCGCCGATGTGTGGGTTTTCGGCACGCCCGACCAGGAAATCAACATTCCTGGCGTGGTCGCCGTGCCCGTCCCCAAAAATTCGCCCCTTGAAAAAGAGCGCGGCGTGGTCATTGAGGCGCCCTCGTTTGGCGCGGCGCTGCTGGCGGGTGAAGGCGGCATTTTGGATCCCTCCGACCCTTCCAGCCGCTATTACGAAGGCTTTCTCACCGCGCGCGCGGAAGCCGTCGATGCCGCCGCCGGACGCCTCGCCGCGCTTCTCAAACTGGCGCCCCTCTCGCGGCGCTGGACGGATCACGAACTGGTTGGCTCTTGGTATAACCGGCTCAATCGGCGCATTCTGGAGACGCTTGAATCGCAGCGATTGCAACTGCGCGCGCGCGAAGACGAAATCGGCAAAATGCGCGACGAAACCACGCGCATGGAAAAAATGGTGTCGGGCTACGTCGGCGGCCAGACCTGGCGCGAAGTGCAGGAAGCGGTGATGCAAAATCGCGAAGAAATCGCCGACCGCGACCGCGAAGAACTCACCATCTGTTTTTGCGACCTGGTGAAGTTCACCAAGCTCTCCGAGCGCCTCACGCCGCCCGAAGTCGCGCTGATTTTGAACGATCATTTCTCGCGGCTTTTCAACATCGTGCGCGCGCACGGCGGCACCATCGACAAATTCATCGGCGACGCCATGCTCGCCTACTTCCGCGAACCCATCGAAGCGTTTCAGGCCAGCAAAAAAATGGTGCAGGAATCGCGTTCGGTGAGCCTCAAAACCGACTGGAATCTGCCGATTCAGGTGCGCGTGGGCCTCAATACCGGCGCGGTCGCGCTGGCGAACCTGGGCGTGCCCGAAATGCGCCAGCGCACCGTTCTGGGCGAAGCGGTCAACTTCGCGCAGCGTATGCAGAGCGCCGCGCCGCCGCATTCGGTGTTGATTTCCGAGCGCACGCTGCGCCTGTTGCCCCACACCATGATTCGCACTCTGGAGCCGATTCAGGTCGAAATTAAGGGCCGTCACGATTTGGTGACCGCTTATCTGTGGACGACGACCACCGACCGTCGCGAAGAGATTCATGACCAGCTTTCGATGCGCGCCAGCCTGCTCAAAACCAAGCAGCGCACCAGTTTGATGGATCGCCTGCGCCGTCCCGAAGACAATGAGTGAGAGGCGGGACTTACGTCCTCTGCTGCCTTCTGGATGAGTTCTCAGTTGAGTTCCCCCCCGAAAACTGATATGAAAAGGAGGGTAAGGCACGTTTTTGCGCGCCTTCGTCCTGACATCATGCGAATCGACGAACTGTTTCAAAATCCCCAGCCCACGCTCTCTTTCGAGTTTTTCCCGCCGCGCAACGAAGAAGGCGAAACCCAGCTTTTCACCGCCATCGAGGAACTGCGCCCGCTCAAGCCCAGCTTTATTTCGGTCACGCGCACCGGCGGCGGCGCGCCGCCGACCATCGACCTCACCGCCAAAATCCAGAACGACCTCGGTTTTCGCGCCATGAGCCATCTCACCTGCGCGGGCTACACGCAGGAACAGATTGGCGAACTTCTCGACAAAGCCTGGAACGACGGCGTGCGGAACATCCTCGCGCTGCGCGGCGACGCGGCGCCTGGCGAGCAGACCTTTTCCGTCACCGAAGGCGGCTTTTCGGCGGCGACCGATTTAGTGAAATTCACCGCCGAGCGCCACGATTTCTGCATCGGCGTCGCGGGCTACCCCGAAGGCCATCCGCAGGCGCTCAACCTGGAGCGCGACGCCAAATATTTCAAGATGAAAATCGACAACGGCGCGCATTTCGGCGTGACGCAATTGTTTTTCGACAACGCCGATTTTTATCGCTGGCGCGACCGCGTTCAGGGGCTGGGCGTCGATGTGCCGCTCATCGCGGGCATCATGCCAATTCTCAATGTCGCGCAAATCAAGCGTTTCGTGGGAATGTGCGGCGCCCGCATCCCCGAATCGTTGCTGATTCAGCTCGAAAGCCTGGAATCCGATCCGGCCTCGGTTCACGCGGCGGGCGTCGAATACGCGATTCACCAGTGTGAAGACTTATTGGCCAACGGCGTGTCGGGCATCCATTTCTACACTCTTAATCGCTCCAAAGCGACGGTTCTCATCTCACAGGCGCTGGGCATGAAACATCAGGCGTAATTTTTATTAACCACAGAGACACGGAGACACAGAGATTTTTGAGGTTAAAACCCTCTCTTTTCTCTGTGTCTCCGTGTCTCTGTGGTTAATTTTTTATGAATTTAGACTCCCAGGACGAAACGCCCGAACGCGAGGCCGCGCCGCTTCAAGCCGAAATCGAACACGAAAGCGGCGAGGAACCACGTAATGGAGATCGTTTTGCGGTTCTAAGAATCCCCGATTACCGCCGTTATCTTATTGGCGGCGTGTTCGCGGCGGCGGGTTCGCAAATGACCAACGTTGCCGCCGGCTGGGAACTCTACGAACGCACCGGCAACCCCTTTTCGCTCGGACTGTTGGGCCTCATGGCCGCGCTTCCGGTGATTTGTCTGGCGCTTCCGGCGGGGACTCTGGCCGACCGCTTCGACCGTCGCCGCATCGCGCTACGCGCCGAAGTGGGCGCCGCGACGTGTCTGGGGCTGCTGGCGCTCATTTCCTATTTTCAGGCGCCTCTGCCGCTTTTTTACGCGCTTATTTTATGCAACGCGATTTGCGGCGCGTTTCTCGGCCCCGCACTGGGCGCGCTTGTGACCAACATCGTGCCGCCGGAGCAAATTCCCGCCGCGATTAAATTTGGTTCGATTCGCTGGCAACTCGCCGCCACGCTCGGCCCCGTCGCGGGAGGGTTTCTCATCGCTTATTTTCGTCAGGCGGCGCCAATTTACGCGCTCGATGCCCTGGGCCGGTTGCTGTTTTGCGTCTTTTTGTGGCCGATTCGACCGCGCCAGCAGCAAATTTCGGTCGAAAAACGCGGCTGGAGCAGCGTCATCGCGGGCTGGCATTTCGTGAGGGGCAATCCGCTCATTCTCTCCACCATCACGCTCGATATGGTCGCGGTTTTGTTCGGCGGCGCGACGGCGCTTTTGCCAATTTACGCCAAAGATATTCTGCAAGTCGGGCCGGAAGGTCTCGGCCCTCTGCGCGCCGCGCCCGCCGTCGGCGCCATGCTGATGGGCGTCACCCTCACGCTTCTGCCGCCCTTCAAACGCGCCGGATGGACGCTGCTTTTCGCCGTCGCCGGTTTTGGCGCCGCGACGATTGTTTTCGGACTTTCCAGGAATTACGCGCTTTCTCTGGGCGCGCTGTTCGTTTTGGGCGGCCTCGACAACATTTCCGTCGTGGTGCGCCACACGCTTTTGCAAATTCTCACGCCCGACGAAATGCGCGGTCGCGTCAACGCCGTCAACTCGGTGTTCATCGGCACCAGCAACGAAATCGGCGAACTGGAATCGGGCATCGCGGCCCAACTTCTCGGCCCCGTCGTGGCCGTCACGGGTGGGGGAGCGGTCACGATTTTAGTGGTGGCTCTGGTGGCGGTGGGCTGGCCGCAGGTGCGGCGATTGCGAAGTTTGGAAAGCGTGATGGTTCGCGGGTGAATGCGGATTATCGTCTGCGAGCGCACAGTTACCCGTTTATTGCCTTCCACGCCATCGCAGCACCCCAGATATAGGCTGGGGCAGCGAAGATGAACCCAACGACCAAACCGAAACCTGTAAACCATTTCCTTTCTTGGGCAGTCATTTCCGGATCCGATAATGCCTGGTTCATCTGGCGTGGGCCATTCAAGATTAACCAGAGCAATGAAAAGACAAACGCGACGGGCATAACGACCTGGAGAGACGCTGGAACAGGGATAAACCAATAAAAAACGATGAACGAAATGGCGCAAACATCAGCCAGTAAATCGAGCGCTTTATACCAGGCTGGCTCTCTGTGTTGAATTTGTTCCCGCACGCTATAAATGAGCGAACCGAAATACAAAACCGCGTAAGTAGCAACCCACCAATTCATATTTGTATTCTCTCGCTCTCAAGTCACTTCGGGCAGCGCCGCATCGTATTTTCCGTGCCCCACAATGTGGCACTTACGATGGGAAGGGCCTTTCCTGTCCGCTTCGCACATCCCAACGATGCAAAGTGTTATCGGTGGAAGCCGTCACCAGAGTTTTGCTGTCGGGCGAAAAAGCCATGCCGACTATCTGGGATGGGGAAAGGGGCGTCCGTGCGGCGTGAGTGAGGGTGTGAAGCAGGCGCCCCTTGCGCGCGTCCCACAGGCGAACGATTTGGGGGCCTTTGACGAATCGGGTGGGCAGGCTAGCCAGAAACGCACCGTCGGGCGAAAAAAGCACCCGTCCCACCTCTGCTCCGCTTTGCAAAGTGGCGTGGAGGCGCCCTGTGCGCGTATTCCAGAGCCGGATGGCGCCATCACGGCCTCCGGTGGCGAGAATTTGGCTGTCGGGCGAAAAATCGCCGCCCCCAGTGCCGCTCTTGGGACTCAAAAGGACACGCTCGCGCCCCGTGCTTCTCTCGATTAAAGCGATCTGAGACCGGCTGACATCGAAACTATTGTCGATGCGCGCGCTCTTTCGCCCGTCGCGCGAGAAGATGTAGTGGAACTGGTCGAACGCGCCGATATTGGATTTAATCTCGCCTTTGAGTTTCCCCGTCGCTAAATCCCACAGCCAAATCGATCCGCTTTGAGTGAGAAGCGTTTTTCCGTCGGGCAGAAACTCCGCGTTTGTCAGCCAGCACTCGATGGGCGCCTGAAACTCCCGTATCACGGCGCCGGAGCGGGTATCGCGCACCTCGATGATATCGCTCTTGCGACCCTGAGTCGCCATCATTTTCCCGTCGCGCGAGACGGCGAAGGCCAGAGCATTGGCCGAGCGCGACGGCCCCAAAACCTCGACCGTCGCTCCGGTGCGCGCATCGAGACGGTGAACGCTGGTGTCGCGGTGCGCGGTGAGCAGGGTTTGACCGTCGGGCGAAAAGGCGACCGCGTTCAAATCAAGGGTGAACGCCTTTTTGAGCGACAAAACGGCGGGAATCAGCAGCAGGGCCAATGCCGTCACCACAATCAGACGTTTTTCTCCCTTGCTCCAGCGCGGAGCGGACGATTTAATCGGCATAGTAACTCCAGTCGAACGGTAATTGACCCTCAAACCCGCCGTTCCGCTTCTTTTTTGAGCGCCTGCGCCATCATATCGACGTTTTGCTGCATCAGTTTTTGCAGCACGCCTTTCATAAGCGCCCCAACAAGCGGAATTTCAAACGAATAGTCGATGCTCAAATCGAGTTCGGTCGCCTCGCCCAGCGAGCGGAATTTCCAGGCGCCTTTGTAGTCGGTGAAATCGCCCTTGATCTGCCAGAAATGACAGGTGCCTTCGACGGAGTTCCAGATGTCTTCTTCCGTCCAGATAATCGAGCGGTTGAACTGTTTGATACGCGAATTCCACTGCGTCACGGTGCGGGTGGACTGCGGCGACTGCACCGTCTTTTCGAGGATTTCGACCTGTTCGAGGTCGGGCATGATGGCGGGGAACTTTTCGACGTCCTGCGCCAGTTCCCACACGACCGCAAACGGCGCGTTGATGGTGACTTTGTTCTTGACTTGGGGCATGATGGTTTGAGCTCGTAGGGACACGGCTTGCCGTGTCCTTGGAGAGCGTAAAAGTTTGTCCAAGGACATGGCAAGCCATGTCCCTACATTTCGGTGACGCCAACCAAAAGTTCGGCGGTCGCGGCGACCGCTTCTTCAAACGCAGTCGCGGCCCACTCGATTTCTTCGTCCGAAATGTTCAATGGCGGCTCGAAGCGCGTCACGGTGGGGTTGTTGAAGGTGTAGGGCACCACCAGAACGTCGCGCTGCGCCAGACCCGCCAGAACCAGACTGGTGATGTCTTCGTGCGGAAACTCGACGCCGATGATGAGGCCGCGCCCGCGCACTTCTTTCACTAAATCGGGGTATCTCCCCTGTGTCTCGCGCAGTCGGGCGATGAGAATCTCGCCCGCGCGCGCCGATTTTTCGACCAGATTCTCTTCTTCAATGACTTCGAGCGTCGCCAGACCAACGGCGCAGGCGAGGGGATTGCCGCCGAACGTCGAGGAATGAATGAGCGGCGCGTCGTTCCAGAACTCCCAGACTCTGGGCGTGCCCAGAACGGCGCCGATGGGAATCGCGCCGCCGGAAAGCGCTTTGGCGAGCAGCATCATGTCAGGCGCGACACCGGCCCAATCGCAGCCCCACATTTTTCCGGTTCGTCCCAGGCCGGTTTGCACTTCGTCCATCACCAGAAGCGCGCCGCGCTGGTCGCAGATGCGCCGCGCGGCCTGCAAATACTCGTTGGACGCGACGTTGATGCCGCCTTCGCCCTGAATCGGTTCGAGCAAAACGGCGGCGGTGTTGGCGTCAACCGCGCTTTCGAGGGCCGTGATGTCGTTGTAGGGCACGTTACGCACGTCGGTGACGAGCGGGCCGAAGGGCGTTTTGTATTTGTCGCGGCCCGAAACCGAGAGCGCGCCCATCGTTTTGCCGTGATAGGCGCCCTGCGCCGACACCAATCCTTTGCGACCCGTGGTGATGCGCGCGAATTTGATGGCGGCTTCGGCGGCCTCGGCGCCGCTGTTGCAAAAAAAGGCGAACTGCAACTCGCCAGGCGCGATTTCCGCGAGTTTTTTGGCCAGCGCCGCCTGCGGCGCGTTGAACAACACGCGGCTCGAAAACGCCATTTTATCGAGCTGTTCCTTCGCGGCGGCGATGATTTTGGGGTGACTATGCCCCAGACTCATCGTGCCGTAGCCGCCCAGACAGTCGAGAAACTCGCGTCCCGTCGAATCGCGCACGATGCAGCCGCTCGCCTGCGCTTCGGTCGACGTGAAGCCGATGAACTGCAAGACCTGCGCGAGCGCGGGATTGACGTGGGCCGAAAAATCGGCGATGATCTGGGCGTCGTCGGGAGAGGTTTCGGACATGGAAACGGGGGAAGCAACGTTGGACATCGCGCCCAGTTTAGCAGAGCGATTGCGGCGCTTTGGCCGCGATTGAGGCGTTACAATGTTGCGCCCAGTCGTTGCGGCGTTTATAATTTCCAATTGCCCGTTTGGATGAGAAGTCGAAGCGGCACCCCAATTCGGGATGTGGCGCAGCTTGGTAGCGCGCTGCGTTCGGGACGCAGAGGTCGTGGGTTCGAATCCCGCCATCCCGATTTTCAAAAACAAACCCCGCCAATCTCAAAAAGATTGGCGGGGTTTCGTGTCTTCGCCGATGAGCAAAGGCGCGAGCGATAACGTGTGGCTATGAGGCGGGCCGAAACAACGGTGAAACGGGCCCGTTGTTGAATGATACGCATATCGCGTTTGCGGCGTCTTCAGGCGTGAACCATTTAACGTGACCGTCCAGAAAGAGTATGTTGCCCCCGCCACTATGAACTGTGGCAAAGGGCCAGGGCTTGGAGTCGGGACGCCCATCCGCCAACGTTAGATTTTCACAGGACGCGGGGGGTAGGACTTCACGCCCCTTTCCATCGTGCGGGTTTTCCCAGAACATGATGAGTCGTGATGTCTGCTCCAACCGTGCTTCATTGGTTCCTCCCACCTTCATTTCTCCCCCGACAAAGCGCCCATTCACCATCGGGTTCAGGAAATCGTTCAGTTGGGCGTAGTTCAGGTGATAGTCGTGTCGTTCCAACCTCCAATTGGTGTTGCTATGAGGGTGCGTCTGGGTGGGACATAGAAAAACGGCGGGATCTTTGATGTAGGAAGCGAGGTCAGAATCCCAAGTGCCAAGACGAGGGAAGTGCCCGTCCTGGTCTTGAACATAAAGCTGGACGCCAAGATAAATCTGGCGCAAGTTTTGTTGACACACCGTTTGTCTGCCCTTTTCGCGAACGCGAGAAAAAACTGGAAACAACAGGGTCGCCAAACTTACGAGAATGGCAATCACGATTAGTATTTGCACTAATGTGAAGGCGGCGCGCTGATTGCGATATGGGCCTGGTTGCATAATATTACCGTTTTTCATGTTTGCAAAACACAGCGATCATAAAAATGAGCTTCCCCATTAAAATGTTAATAAACGGCTGTCAGTAGTGCTTCAATGCATTCGCGGCGCGCGCGACACAGCTTCATCTTCGGCGCCAGGAATCATCTGGCGCAGGGTTTCAAAGCCGTTTTCGGTGAGATAAAAGCCGTTTTCTTCGAGCGCCGCTTCGGGATCGCGTTCGAGTTGCCAGCGAAAACCGTCCTGTTCGGCGGCCATGAGCAGAATTTGCTGGGTTTGCAGGCGGTCGAGGTTTTCAATCGCTTCGCGCGCGTCTTCGGAAAAGGGCGCGTCGGGATACATTTCGGCGATGCGTTCGAACTCGCGCAGCGATTGGCCAGGCCGTTCCTGCATCTGCAAAAGTGTGGCGAGGCGCAGACGGTGAAGCGGGTCGCGCGGCGAGATTTCGAGCAGGCGCTGCACGGCGGCGATGGCTTTTTCGATTTCGCCGAGCTGCAATAGCGCGGTCGCGAGGGTTTCCTGCGCGAAGTGATGGCGCGGCGCGATACGCAGCAGCGAGTGACACGCCGCGATGCAGTCGTTCCAACTCCCCGCTTTGAGGGAATGTTCAACGCGGTCGCGCCACAGCGCGGTTTCGCGCGCGTCGCGGGCTGGTGCGGGGCTAAATTGGACGTTCATGACTATCAACTATTTTACTCTCTATTTTCCAGTTGGTAACGCCGCAGGGTCTCGTAAAGTGCGATGCCGAACGCTACGCTGACATTGAGTGAATTTTTGTGCCCCAGAAGCGGCAAATGCACCGTCGCGTCGCACATTTCGATGGTTTCGTCGTTGAGTCCATCGACTTCGTTGCCCGCCACAATCGCGATGGGAAAACGCAATTCGATGTCCGTGAGCGGCACGCTACGGTCGGTAAATTCGAGCGCCAGAACCTGCGCGCCGCGATTTCGGGCGTCGGCAATCGCTTCGGAAATGGTTTCAAAGTGCGTCCAGGGCACGACATCGACGGCACCGAGCGCGGTTTTGGCCAGATGGCGGTGCGGCGGCGTCGGCGAATAGCCGCAAATGGCGAGATGCGCGACTCCCGCGCCGTCGCTGGAGCGAAAAATCGAGCCAACGTTGTGCGCCGAGCGCAGATTGTCCAGAATTCCCAGAATCGGCGTGCGCGGCAGGCGCAGGGCTTCTTCGAGCGGAATGCGGTCGGTGCCGTTTTCGTGGCGCACGAAGTAATCCTGGGGGCGCGTTGGGCCATTAGAAGCTTCTGTCATTGTTGCAGTCGGCGGATTAGCTTGTCAATTGAGCTTTTATAGGCTCGGTCAACGAATAGGGCAGCGACGAACATTGAAAGAGTGCCAACAACGAATTGAATGATCAAAGAGTCGAATAGGCACCAAACGGTATATATCGCCAAAAGCCATATCGAACACAAGACAAATGTATAAGACAATGCACAAAGAACGATTTGCTCTTTTTGATTTGACATAAATTAAAAGGCGCTACCTCGATTGAGGTAACGCCTTTTAACTTTACGCCCCGGCCAATCCTGGCTGCAAACCACCAGGATTGACGCGCGGCGCCGGTTTTTCGGTCACTGGCGCGGGCGGCGTTGGCGGCGGGGTTTGGGTTGGCGTGAGCGCTGGCGGCTCCGGTTCGCCCGCGATGAGACGGTCGATTTCTTCCCAGGTCAGCGTTTCCTTTTCGAGAAGGACGTTGACGATGCGATCCAGAATCGCGCGGTTTTCGGTCAGAAGTTCGCGCGCCGACGCGTAGGAGGCTTCGACATAGGCTTTGATTTCAGCGTCGATTTTGGCGGCGACTTCCTCGGAATAGTTGCGGTCTTCCTGCATATCGCGGCCCAGAAACACGGGGCCGGAGCGACGGCCAAACTGCAACGGGCCGAGCGCTTCGCTCATGCCGAACTCGCAAATCATGCGGCGCGCCATTTCGGTCGTGCGTTCGAGGTCGTTTTGCGCGCCCGTCCACACTTCGTTGAAGACCAGCTCTTCCGCGACGCGACCGCCCAGCAACACCGTCATTTCGTCGATCATTTGCAGCTTGCTGGTCATGAAACGGTCTTCCGAGGGCAAAGTGAGGGTGTAACCCAGCGCCATGCCGCGCGGCAAAATGGTGACTTTGTGCGGGTTTTCGGCGTTGGGCAAGAGTTTGGCGAGCAGAGCGTGGCCGACTTCGTGATAGGCCAGAACGGTTTTTTCGCGCTGCTGAATGATGCGCGAACGGCGCTCCGGCCCTGCGATCACGCGCTCGATGGACTCTTCGAACTCCGAATTGGTGAGCTGCTGCTTGTTGCGCCGCGCCGCCAGAAGCGCGGCTTCGTTGACCAGATTGGCCAGGTCAGCGCCCGAAAAACCGACGGTGCGCTTGGACATCATCTCGACGTTAACATCGCCCGCGAGCGGTTTGCCCTTGATGTGAACGTTGAGAATTTCCAAACGGCCCTTGGAATCGGGATTATCGACGATGATACGGCGGTCGAAACGGCCTGGCCGCGTCAAAGCCGGATCTAAAACATCGGGGCGGTTGGTGGCGGCCATCAAAATGACGCCCGCGTTGGGATCGAAACCGTCCATCTCGACCAGAAGCTGGTTGAGGGTTTGTTCGCGCTCGTCGTGCCCGCCGCCAAGGCCGGCGCCACGATGACGGCCCACCGCGTCGATTTCGTCGATGAAAACGATGGCGGGACGATGCGCTTTGGCCTGATCGAACAGATCGCGCACGCGGCTCGCGCCGACGCCAACGAACATTTCCACGAAATCCGAGCCGGAAATATGGAAAAACGGCACGCCCGCTTCGCCCGCGACCGCGCGCGCCAAGAGGGTTTTGCCGGTGCCAGGATTGCCGAGCAGCAAAACCCCGCGCGGAATTTTAGCGCCCAGAGCCTGGAATTTTTCGGGATTTTTGAGGAAGTCGATGATTTCCTGCAATTCCTGCTTGGCCTCATCGACGCCCGCGACATCAGCGAAGGTGACTTTGGCCGACGAATCGGTGAGCCGCTTCGCTTTGCTTTTGCCGAAACTCATCGCTTGGCCCGCGCCCGCCTGCGACTGGCGCATGATGAAGATGAAAAATCCGGCGATGAAAATCAGCGGCAAAAACAGGCCGATGAGCTGCACGACCGGCCCACTGAGGGGCGGGTCTTTCTGAATCACTTCGGGCCGGTAGTCGGTGGCCGCGCGCGTGACGGGGTAAAGCAGACCCGTCAGGCTGGGAATGCTGGCCCAATCGTTGGGCAGGGTGACGTTGTTGGTGGCGTCGTCGCCCTTGACTTCGACGGCGGCGTTGTTGCCGCTAATCGTGACTTTCGTGACCTCTTTCGCGGCCAGTTTCGACTGCAACTGGCTTACGGTCATGTCCTTGCTCTCCTTGCGGCCAGGCAAGGAGTTTTGAAACACGGCCCAGACGACCACAATCAAGACGGACAACACCAGCAGCGAGCGGAATAATCGTTGTGCTCCCAAAAAAAGACGCCTCCTCAAACCGCTTCAAAGCAAAGTTTTGGCTTTGAAGCCCGCAAAGTATAGCAACGCGCGAAGCCGTTTTTCGTTCGACTTCGCGCGTTGTCACTGTTTATTGTTTTTAAGACTTACGCACGGCTTGGTTTCGCTCGACTGAAGTCGGCGCTGTGGGCCTTCGGCTAACTTTCGGTCTGCGCCGAAACCGAACAGTTTGCTTCCCGCGAAGGCGGGAAGTTAGCGCGTAGCGCCCATAGCGCCGACTTCAGTCGAGCGAGACCAAGCCGTGCGTAAGTCCAATGTTTTTTTAGTTTTGTGAACGAGGGCGTTACCGCCTCGCGCTTACGACTTAACGCGCCAAAAACGCAAGCGGTTCCCCGCGCCCGCGCCCGTCCACTCGACGCGCAAATCTTTTCTCCACTCCCACACCGCGCGTTTGGCGCCCATTTCCACCGCGAGCCGCGCGGTTTCGATTTTCTCGCTCGCCAGATCTCGCGCGTCAGGCACAATCAACTGCGCCGCACGCCGCAAAACGCGCCGTTGAATTGCTATGTCGAGCGTATTTATTTTCCAGCTTTCCAGAACAACTAAATCATCATCTCGCTTGCAAATCATCGCGAAGAGCGCGGTGTAGGCGGTGGTATCGAGAAACTCGGCCTCGTCGCGCGTGATTTGGGCATTCTTGACATAACGAACCGCCAGATCATCGGGATGCTGGCCCGAAATCTCGCCCAGAAGCGGCAAAAGCTGCGCGCGCACGCGATTGCGGCGAAACATCGCATCCAAATTTGAAGCGTCCTCCCGCCAATTCCAGCCAGCATCGCGCAAAATCTGCCGCGTCGCCCCGCGCGGCACGCGCCAGAACGGGCGCACCAACTCAATTTCGCCCCCTAAAACTCGCCTCGGCGCGATGCCGCGCCAGCCGTTTGGCCCCGCGCCGCGCATCAAGTTCAGCAGCGCGCTTTCGAGTCCATCAGTCGCGGTATGCGCCGTCGCCACGCGGTCGCACTCAGTTTCGAGCGCCATTTCGAGCAGCGCGGCGTAGCGCCCCTCGCGCGCCGCGAGTTCGTTGACGTGCCCGTTTTTGCGCGAGAGTTCGATTTTGCGGCTCACGAAGGGCACGCCCAGTTCGGCGCACTTTTCGCGCACGAACCCGTCGTCGGCGTCGCACTGGCCTGGCCGCAGTTCGTGCAAATCGTGATTGACGTGGCCCACGACCACATCGCGGCCCAGCGCCAGAAGCCACCACAGCAGCGCCATCGAATCGGCGCCGCTCGACACGGCGGCCAAAACGCGCGCCGCGCGGCACTACACTTTCGTCGGCTTCGATCACCCTTCCCATTTTATGCTTCTGCTTCTCATGCGTCACGGCATCGCCGAACCGATTTCCGCTTCGATCCCCGACGATTTCCACCGTCCCCTGACTCACGTTGGCCGTGACCGCGCTCATCGCGCCGCGCGGGGTCTGGGCGAACTGGTGCCCGCGCTCGATTTCCTGGCGTCGAGTCCCAAAATCCGCGCCCGCGCGACGGCGCAGATCGTGCGCGACGCTTTCGGCAAAAAAGCGCCGCCGCTCACCGAATGGAGCGAGTTGATGGAAGACGATGGGCCGTCACTGCGGCGAAAATTGGCGGGTTTGAAGGCGCAGACGGTGCTGTTGTGCGGGCACGAGCCGCATTTGAGCCGATTTGTGTCGCAGCTTTTGAGTGGTTCTGCCGGAAAACTGGAAATTGAATGGAAAAAAGCGGGAGTTTGCGCGCTTGAGATCGAGTTTTCGCCGCCGAGCGCGCGGTTGTTGTGGCATTTGACTCCGAAGCAGTTGCGGAAGATGGGGAAGTAGAGGCGTGCGGTTTTTTCCGTCGCTTTGCTCCGGCCCTCACCCGCCGCTTCGCGGCACCCACGCCCAGGGGCACCCGCGCAGAGCGGGAGAAGGAGAAACTGTCAGATTTGTGAATTCACTGCTCGGTTGAAGCTGCGCGCTCTGTCCTTCTCCCGCTTGCGCGGGTGCCCTCTGGGCGAGGGTGCCGCGAAGCGGCGGGTGAGGGCCGACGCGAAGCGACGGGAAAACTCACGGCAACTGCCGCTTCAACTTCCCGCCGACATCGAACAACTGCACCACGCCGCCGCTTTTATCAGCTCCGGCGATGATGTTTTCCTTGCCGTTGGGCCCGCTCACCACCAGCCCCGAAACCTCTTTGGTCGCGGCGACGCTGACCTGCGTTTTGGAACCGTTGGAACTCAGGCCAATCAGTCCGCCGTCGCCGTCGAAGCCCAGAATCGCCATCGGTTCGGCATCGTCGCGCAAAATCGAAACGCTGCCGCCTTTGGCGTCGGCCATGAGGCCAAGCCGCACATTTTCCTTGTTGTCAAGAACGGCGATGGAGCCGCCATCCTTGTTCATGGCGACATCGCCGGAAATCAAAACTTTGGTTTTGCCGTCGCTCCCGACAATTTTGAGCGTGCGAAGCGACATTTCGCGCGCCGAGTTTTGCGACACCACGCGCGTCGCCGACACCGCGACAATCGCGCCGAGAAAGAGCGCTATCGTGGTGATTTTCTGGCGCTTGAGCTGTTTTTCGAGGTTGTTGAGGCGAATTTCGAGCGGGGAGAGTTCGGTTTGCATGAGAAAAAGCGCCGTCCTTTCGGGCGGCGCTTCTTATTTTAATCGGAACAGCGCGGTTTTTAGGCGGCGCGAGGAATTCCAGTGAAAAACAAGTCCTCGATTTACCCGTAAAGCGGCCCATACGTCGCGCAGGCGCGATAATCGGCGCCCTTATCGTGCGCGCCGCCGAAGCGATTCCAGCTCGCGGGGCGAAAAACGTGTTGTTCAGGCACGTTGTGCATCTCGACCGGAATCCGCAAAATCGCGGCGAGGGCCAGCAAATCCCGCCCGATGTGGCCGTAGCTCGCCACGCAGTGATTGGCGCCCCAGGCGTTCATCACCGAATAGGTGTCGCGGAAGGCACCGTCGCCGAGCAGAATCGGGGCGAACCAGGTCGTGGGCCAGGTCGGGCTGGTGCGCGCGTCGAGAATCTCATGCACGTTTTCGGGCAGTTCCACCGAATAGCCTTCGGCGATTTGCAAAACCGGCCCCAAACCTTTGACCAGATTGATGCGATACATCGTCATCGGCAGATTGCCGCGCGTGGTGAAATCGGTTGACCAGCCGCCGGCGGGGAAATAGCCCAGATCCGACGTGCACCATTTGGTGGCGTCGAGGCATTTCTGGGCTTCTTCGCCCGAAAGTTGATACCAGGGTTTGAGCGCGCTTTTGCCGTCGATTTGCGCCTCGCCCGTCCAATCGAGCGCGGCGGGGCCACTGTTGATGAGATGCAGCAAACCGCCCGACGCCGCGCCTTCGAGTTGGTGTCCCGTGACGCGCTCGACGGCTTCAGCAGACCAGAAAGTGCGTAAATCGGCGAAAAGCGCGGCCTCGCCCTGGGTGAGAAGATGGCCGAAAAGCATTCCGGCGCCGTTGAGAGCATCGTTTTCCGTCGCGACGATAAAGGGCTGGCGAATGCCGCTCCAGTCGAAGGAAGTCGTCAAAATCGCTTCCATGAAATCGCCGTTGGGGCGCGCGTCCGTCCACTGGCGCTGGCCCTGAAAACCCGACGCGAGCGCGTTGTGGCCTTCGCTTTCTTCGCCGAAACCCATTTCCTTGAGTTTGGGGTTGCCGATCATCAAATCGCGGCCAATGAGCGCCATCTTGACGACGTATTCCCAGTCGGCGTCTTTTTGCTCGCGCGTGCGCTGGGCGGATGCGTCGTTGATGTCCGCGCCCTCCTGGCAGTTTTCCTTGACCCAGGCGAGCGCGATTTCAAACTCTTCGGGGTCGAAAATGCCCCGTTCGATGCGGCGGATGAACTCCGTCATATCGACCGATTCACTTCGCATTCCCAGATAATCCTCGAAAAACTGCGGCGAAACCTGCGATCCGGCGATGCCCATCGAAGTGCCGCCCATCGCGAGATAACTGGTGCCGCGCATCGTGGCGGCGGCGAGTCCGGCGCGGCAAAAGGTGAGGATTTTGTCGCGCACGTCGTGGGGAATCGTGGTGTCGGTCGCGTCCTGCACGTCGTGGCCGTAAATTCCAAAGGCGGGAAGTCCTTTTTGAGCGTGTCCGGCGAGCGCGGCGGCCAGATACACCGCGCCAGGACGCTCGGTTCCGTTGAAGCCCCACACCGCTTTGGGCGTGTGCGGGTTCATGTCCATGGTTTCGCTGCCGTAGCACCACGCCGGTGTCACGGTGAGGGAGACGCCCACGCCTTCGCGCTCGAATTTGGCGGCGCACTGCGCGGCTTCGGAAACCCCGCCAATCGTCGAATCGGCGATGACGACTTCGACGGGAAGGCCGCAGGCGTGTTTGATGTTAGCGGCGATGAGCGCGGCGACGTTTTTGGCCATGTTCATGGTCTGGTCTTCGAGCGATTCGCGCACGCCTCCCAGGCGCCCGTCGATGGTGGGACGGATGCCGATTTTGGGAAGCGGGGTGCGAAGGCGGTTGTGGGGAGAGGAAATTTGCATGATGGGGTCTGGAAAATGGGACTGGGAACCAAGTTAGCCCTAAATTCCCAAAAACGGCAAAAAATGCCGCCGCGAACGGAGAAATCATGCTCAAAGGGCCAGCTTGACAATTCCGTGATGAAGCGGCCAAAGTCTTGCCCCTGGGGTCGAAGTGCCCCGCGAAATTTCAACCTTTTACAAAGGCGGAATCCTCGTGATATAATGAGGCCGGACAACTGCATCGAAGGGTGTTTTTTCGCGCTGTTTTCCCTGAACCTGGGAAGCCGGACGGCGTAGGCAACACATCCCCATTTGGCGTTTGAGGCCCTGCGAAGATTTCTCCCCGAAATTTCTCGCAGAGGCGCTCCCCGCGCGGTCATGGTTTCAACACCGACAGTCATCTTCGCTCTGAGCGTTCTCAACCTCCTGTTGACGAGCGCGGGCTTTCTTTTCGCCTATTTCGACTGGAACGCGGCGCGGCGCCGCGAATATCTTTACCTCTATTTCAATCTGGAGGAAAAGCCGTCTCACGAATATTTCGCCGCCGCTCGCCGCCGCCGCAGCCAATACTCGCGTTTGCTTTTCGCCCTGGGCATTCTGGGGCTGCGCCAGTTTTTGTCGGTGATTCTGTCCGCTTCGGTTTCCCAGCCTGGCGACTGGACGAGCTGGCTCAACTGGTGGCATACCGGCGCCAGCACCGAAAGCGTGCGTCTCGCCATCGCTTTGCAGCCCTGGCTGGGGTTTCTCGAAGCTATCGGTCTGGCGATGCTGGCATTCGCGCTGCTGTGCGATTGGAAATCGTCCAAAAGCGACAGCGCCGTTTTCCCCACTTCTCTGCTGGCCGCTTTCATCTCGGTCTGGGCGCTGCTGCTGCTGCTTTATGTCGTCGGTTCGTTTGGCGACTATTCGCAGCGTGTGCTGACCTGGGCAACGTTGATTTCGCGCGCGGGACTGCTGCTGTTTTTGCTGCTCGCGCTGCGCCACCGCGAGGAAAAACAGGTGCCCGCCGGCCTGCTTTTTCTCGGTTCGACAACGCTTTACCTTTTTGTGGGCGCCTGGTTTTTGCTGCCCACAGTGGGCGATGTCTTTTCCAATCCCGCTCTGCGACCGCTCGGTTTGTTCGTGGCCTTTGCGGTTTTGGTGGCAGCGATTGCGCGCGGCACGCTCAACGATTACGAGAGCATGGAAATGTCGCGCCACCGTCTGGGACGAGAGCGCACCGTCATTTTCACTTTTTTGAAGCGCCTGGGCGCGGCTTTTACCGCCGATGTCGAAGTCGATGCGGTGCTGAAAATCATTCTCGAATCGGCGCTCGACTCGACCGAAGCCTCGGCGGGCGCGATTTACCTCGTCAACGAGAAAAAAGACACTCTGCTGCCGCGCATCGTGCTCAACTTTTTCCCGCCAATGTATGTCGAGTCGCGCATCAAGTCATCGGAGCGGCGCACCGAAGAACTGGAAGAAGAAATGCGCGCCCAGAGCTTTGCCCTCGGCGAAGGCATCATCGGCCAGGTCGCCAAAAGCGGGCGCGGTGTGCTGATTGAAGATGTGCGCGCCGAAGGCATCATGATCGGCAGCACGACCGAATATATGCGTAACCGCTCCATGCTGGTGGTGCCGCTTCGCGTGCGCGATGAAACCCTGGGCGTGATGGCGGTTTTGAACAAGCAGCGCAGCAGTTTCGGAACCGACGACCAGTCGCTGCTGCAAGCCCTGGCGGATCAGGCTTCGCTGAGCGTCAACAACGCGATGCTCACCGTCGAAGTCGCCGAGCAGGAGCGTTTGCGCCGCGATCTGCAAATCGCGCGCGACATTCAGCAGCGTTTGCTGCCCGAACACTGCCCCACCATTCCTGGTTTTGAAATCGCGGCGCGCGGCACCTCGGCCCTCGAAGTCGGCGGCGATTACTACGACTTTTTCTGGGTCGATGAAGACCATCTCGGCATCGTGGTGGCCGACGTTTCGGGTAAGGGCGTTTACGCCGCCCTTGTGGTGGCGATGATTCGCTCCGCGTTTCGCACCCAGGCGATGGGCAATCACGACGTGCGCGACGTTCTCAGCCGCGTCAACGCTTTTATCGAAGCCGATTTGCGCCGCGATATGTTCGTGACCTGCGTTTACGGCATTCTGGAAATCTCCACCAAAAAATTCTCCTGGGCGCGCGCCGGACACGAACCGCTCGTGGTCACTCACAACGACGCCGCGCAAACTGTCGATATTCTCTCGCCCGACGGTTTCGCCCTCGGCGTCATCGGCTCGCCCGATTTTTCGGATTTGCTCGAAGTCAACACCATCGAACTTCATTCCGGCGACCGCCTGCTCATGTTCACCGACGGCCTCACCGAAGCGATGAACTCCAAGGGCGAAGAGTTCGGTATGGAGCGGATTCTGTCGTGTCTGGCCGACCAAACCCCGATTTTTCAAAACGGCCACAACTTGCCCCATGTCGCCGGCGGCCCCACCGATCACGAACCCGATGAAATGCTGCACCTCGACGAAGCCGTTTCGCTTCACGTCGGCGACGCGCCGCAAAGCGACGATCTGACCATCGTTTATCTGGCGGCGATTTAACTAACCCCAGTTGCCACCTTGCCAGCGAATAAATTCGCCGCAAACCCTACAAAACCTGCCTTCGCAGGTTGCAACCCCTCAGATTCCCGAAAGCCTGACAGATTGACAGTCCGCGCAGGCGGACTTTGCTCCCCTTTGCGGCGAATTTATTCGCTGGAGTGACGTATTCATTTTTTTTGCAACGGCTCCGATTCAAGTTTCCAAATCAAATCGCGTTCTTCGTGCGGCTCCAGCGCTTCGACATGAAGATAGCCAACGATTCTGCCGTTGCGCTTGACGCGAATCGACACATCACCGGTTGGAATGGGGCGCGAAAAAGCGCCGTTTGCATCGGGACGAAACCGGTCGCCACCGCCGTAGAACGAACGCGGGTCTCGCACCTCGAATTCGATGGCGCCCTGAAGTTTTTCGGCTTCGGGAATCTGGCCGCGCACCAGGGCGTAGGGCACCAGATGGATGTCGAGCTTGACCTGTTCGCCCGCCTTGTAAACCAAATCGGTATGAAGAAAAGACGCCCATCGCTCGGTGCGCCCGTTGCGTGGGAGAGTGAGAAGAGCGGTGAAGCCACCGATCTGCGAGTAAGTCGCGCCGCCAGGCAGCGGCTTTTGTTTGTGGATGTGTTCGAGGTGCCAACTGTAGCGATCCACGCCCATCTGTTCCAGCGAGGGCAGATTTTTCACCAGAAAAGTGCCGTCCTCGCGCACATTGGCGCCGCGCCAGTTGACAGCGCGCGCAAAAGGCCCCCCCAGAGCCTGCATCTTGATTTGAAGCGGCAAACCAAGCATCGGTTCGTCGCCCAGAAAAACGCGGCCCCCAAACGAGGCGGCACGCTCCAATTTCACATCTATCACTTCGGTTTTCGGCAAATCTACGGTTACAATGTTGGTGGCCCAGTTGGGATGAGCGATTTTGAGTTCAATGGCGCCCTGGTGGGGCAGGGCGGGAAACGTCGCATCGCCCGCCGCGTTGGTTTCGACGGCCTCAATGCCCCCCAATGAAACGGCGGGCAAAACGCCGTTGCCTCGGCCATCAATTCGCGGCAGTGTGCGCTGCGTCGGGGTGATTTTGGCGCCTTCGACCGGCTTGCCCGCTTCGTCCTGCACTCGCAGGCGAAGCGGCGCGTTTTGTCCCAGCCGAATCGTCACGGTTTCGTCGCCGGTTTGCGAGGCGAGGGCATAAGCGGGCGGGAAGTCGGGCGCTTTGGCCTGCACAACGTAAAAATCGGGAAACGAAACCTTGGGAGGCAAAAAACCGATGGCGAAACGGCCCTGCGCGTCGCTGAAAGCGGGTTGCAGAGCGACGCCCTGCGCCGTGAACGCTTGAATCGTGGCGCCCGCGACCGCTTCGCCGTTTTCGTCCAACACCAGCCCCGCGATTGCCTGACGCACTTCGACTGCGGGAGGGCGATTGGCGGGAGCATTTTGCGCGAGCGCAAGGCACGTGAACAGAGTGCAAAACAATGGCAACAGTAAGCGTGTGGACAATCGTATCATGGGAAAAGCAGCCAGCCTCTTCGATGGAGTGTGTCAATAAATAAACCACAGAGGCACGGAGACACAGAGAAAAACAAGGGTGAAAAAAGCGTGACGGGCGTCCACTCAAAAGACTCTGTGTCTCCGTGCCTCTGTGGTTATTTGAGGGCTTACGCTCCAGGCGGGGTTGCGCCCTCTTCCAATCGGGAAAGTGGAGATTGGAAGAGGGCGCAATTATTTTGACACTCCCGCTCGTCAAACGTTAAAAGCCCCGACGAAACCATTCGTCGGGGCTTTGTTTTTGGTTTGAATAACTTATCGGTGCGGCAGCGCTTCGATATTCTCCAAAAACCAACTGTAAGTATTCGTAAGCCCCTCGTGCAGTCCGATTTTGGCTTTCCAACCCGCGTTTTCGAGTCTGGAAACGTCCATCAGTTTGCGCGGCGTGCCGTCGGGTTTGCTCGCGTCGAAGACCAGTTCGCCTTCGAATTCCACGACCTCTTTGATGAGTAGCGCCAGATCGCGGATCGACAAATCTTCGCCCGTCCCGACGTTGATGGGGCCAGGCGCACTGTAATTTTCCAGCAAATAGAGGCAGGCGTCGGCCAGGTCGTCGGAATGCAGAAACTCGCGTTTGGGCGTGCCGCTGCCCCAGATTTCGACGACATCGGCGCCGCAGGCTTTGGCGTCGTGCATTTTGCGAAGCAGGGCAGGCAAAACGTGCGAATTTTGCAGGTTGAAGTTGTCGTGGGGCCCGTAGAGGTTGGTGGGCATTGCCGAAATGAAATCGCTGCCGTATTGCGTGCGATAATGGTCGCACAGCTCGATGGCAGCGATTTTGGCGACGGCGTAGGCGCGGTTGGTTTCTTCGAGCGGGCCGGTCAAAAGATACTCTTCTTTGAGCGGCTGTGGCGCCATTTTGGGATAAATGCAGCTCGAACCGAGGTTGAGCAGCTTCTTGACGCCGGCGCGGTGTGAGGCCTCCACGATATTGGCGGCGATCATGATGTTCTCGTAGATGAACTGCGCTGGATATGTGGAGTTGGCCATAATCCCGCCCACTTTGGCCGCCGCCAGAAGCACGTAATCGGGCTTTTCGAGGTCGAAAAACCGGAAAACGGCGGCCTGATCGCGCAAATCCAGCTCTTGCGAAGTGCGCGTGACCAGATTGGAGAAGCCTTCGGTTTCGAGACGGCGCATCAGGGCGCCGCCTACCAAACCTCGATGTCCGGCGACGTAGATTTTGGCGTCGCGCGCCAAGTCGTGACTCATTGGATACCCTTTATTCATTGCCGATGCCGCTCATGGCACCCACCAGTCCCGCGTCCTGCAACAGTTTTTCGCGCTGGGCCATTTCCAGATCGGCTTCGACCATTTCGCGCACCAGTTCATCGAACGAAGTGCGCGGGCGCCAGTTCAGGGTGTCGAAGGTGTCCTGCGGCTCACCCAACAGGTATTCGACTTCGGCGGGCCGGAAAAAGCGCGGATCGACTTCGACGAATTCGGCGGCGTCCAGACCCACTATTTCAAAGGCTTTTTCGGCGAATTCGCGCACCGAGTAAGCCTCGCCCGTCGCCACCACATAGTCGCGCGCTTGGGTGTGCTGCAACATCAAATACATCGCTTCCACGTAGTCGCGCGCGTGTCCCCAGTCGCGTTTGGCGTCGAGATTTCCCAGCAGAAGTTTCTTTTGCAGTCCCACTTTGATGCGACCCACAGCGCGGGTGATTTTGCGCGTCACGAAGGTTTCGCCGCGCCTGGGCGACTCGTGGTTGAACAGGATGCCGTTGCAGGCGAACATATCGTAGCTTTCGCGGTGGTTGACGGTCTGCCAGAAGCCGTAGACCTTGGCACAGGCGTAGGGGCTGCGTGGGTGAAACGGGGTGTCGAGGCCCTGAGGCGGCGGCGCCGAGCCGAACATTTCCGAACTCGACGCCTGATAAAAACGAATTTCCTTGCCCAGAGACTGCTGCGAATCGCGCAAAAGTTCCAGGAGGCGCAAAACGCCCAGACCGGTCACATCGGCGGTATATTCGGCCTGATCCCACGACACTTTGACGTGCGACTGCGCGCCGAGATTGTAGACCTCGTCGGGCAGGGTATAGGCGATGAGGCGCGACAGGGCAGCGCCATCCGATAAATCGCCATAATGCAGATGCAATTGGGGATGTTTGGCTTCGCCGCAGAGATGGTCGATGCGAGAGGTGTTAAAGGTGGAGGCGCGGCGCACGATGCCATGCACCTCATAGCCCTTGTCGAGCAAAAGCTCCGCGAGATAGGAGCCGTCTTGTCCTGTAATGCCGGTTACGAGTGCTTTACGATTCATAGAAAACAGAGAGGAAGTGCCGTCTTAATTTTGCCAGCAGGCACGGCTGCCTCACCCGAATTGTGACCTTCTCCCGCCACTAAAATGGCAAGCGGATGACAAGCTGCATGTCTGCGCCGACACCCTACCGATCTGGTTTGGGCGTAGGGCACAGCTGATGCATAGTCCGCCATTTTAATCACAGGGCCAATGGGTGGCAACTGGGGTTAATTTATTATAGCGGTTTGCGGCCCGAATCCGACGCAAAACTCCATTTTGGCTCGACTTTTAGGTTTTGGGTTTAGCGGATGGAATCGAAGGCATCGCCGCGCGGTTGCCCGCTTCGGGAGCCGCATTTTTGTTTTGCGTCACCACGTCGGTGAAAATGCGGTGAAACTGCTGGCCGATGCGATGAAACCCGTAGCGTTCTTCGCAAAAGCGCCGCGCGTTTTGGCCCATGCGTTCCAGACTGGCCGGATCATCGGCCAAATCCGCCAGGACCTGCACGAGCGCGGCGGGGTCTTCCTGCCCGACCTGCACGCCGCAGTCCGCTTCGGCGATGACGTGGGCGATTTCCGAACCATTCGGCACACACGCGACCGTCGTTCGCCCCGACGCCATGATGTTGTAGAACTTGCTCGGAACCGCCAGGCCCTCAATGCCGCGCTCTAAAGTCACCAGAGAAACGTCGGCGGCGCCCAGCATATCGGAAAGCTCGCTTTCGGGCACAAACGGCAGCATTCGCACGTTGGAAATGTTTTCTCGCTCGATGCGGCTCACGATGTAATCTTTTTTGGCGCCGTCGCCCACAAACGCAAAAGTGATGTCGGGGCGATGGCTCAACAGTTTGGCGGCGTCGAGCAGGGTATCGAAATCCTGATACTGCGCGAAATTGCCCGCGTAAAGCACCAAAAAGCCTTCGATGTCGTTGTCGCGGCGGAAGTTGGTCTCTTCTTTGGGCTGCGGCACGATCATTTCGAGGTTGGACGGAATCGCCACCACGCCGATTTTTTCGGCATCAAGGGCGTAAGTGCTGGCGACGTGATCGCGCATGCAACGGCCCAAAACAATGGTGCGCGCCGCGCCGTGAAACCAGCTTTTTTGCACCTTGCGAAAGGTTCTGGTGACCCGCGAGTGCGCCGGCACCATTTTCAGCGCCACGGCCATATCGAGATACAAATCGTAAACCAGATAGATATAAGGAATGTTGGTGAGACCCGAAAACCACTTGGCGGCCAGGGGAAGCGTGGGCGGAGCGGTCACGACCATGATAAGGTCGTAGCGGCGGCCCACCAGCATCAAACGCGCAAACGCGCGCAGCGTGAAAACCATGTTGGCCGCCAGGCGCCGCTTGATCGACTTCTGGCGCGGCACGGGAGCTTTGAGGCGATAAATATGAACGCCGTCCCATACTTCGCGCGCGGGAAGCGTTCCTTCGGTGCCGCGAAAGAGGTTGCGACTGGTGACAACGTCGATTTCCAAGTTGTCGTGCTGGTCTTTGAGCTGCCGAATCAATTTGGATAGAACCGTTCCGGTGCCTCCGGTGCTGTCGGGGTAAAAATATTCGCTCAAAATGCAGATTCGCATAGTTCCCTTTGCTTCCTCAGCTAATTGCAAGGCAAGTAAGCAGACTCCGACACTTCCAAACTTCCCCCTAATCGGCGTTGCAACCGATTAAGCATACCCATAATCGTGCCCATTGTTCAGAAGCCCATCACGTCTCAAGACTTCTGGAAGACACTTTTTTCATTATTTCAGAAACGAAACAAAATCGCTGCCCATCTCTTCATTGGGAAATATCAAGGTGTCGAAAGATTGCCAAGCAAAGACCCGCCGAACGAAAACCGGTTCAAATTTTTTCCTATTTTTCATGGCCCCTGGCGGCGCGTCTCAAACGGTCGCGCACGCCCGCCCACTCCGCCGAATCGGGCACCTCTTCCACCAAAATTAAACCCGTGCCGGCTTCATCAAGTTCGCGCAGAGCCGCGTAGAGCCGCCGCGCGCACGCTCTGGGATCGAAGGGCAAAACGATTTCCCTGGCGCCCTCGATTCGGGTCGGAGCGAAGCACAGCACGCCTATTTTCTGATTTTTACCCAGCAAAACGGCGTGAAAATGGGCGTCGGTGAGCGAAGTGAAAACGTGAACGTGCGCGCGCGGCGCGTAGTGGCGCGAGAGCATTCCTGGCGAGGGGCGCGGCGCCTCTTCGCCGCCCGAAACTGGAGCGACAAGCGGCCCGATCAGCGCCTCAATCTCGTTTTCGCTTATCACTCCTGGACGCAAAATCGAGGCAAAGCGCCCCGATACATCCACGACGGTGCTTTCGATGCCGATTTCGCAGTCGCCGCCGTCCAAAACCCAGATGGGTTCGCCAAGAGACGCTGCGACGTGCGCCGCGCGTGTGGGCGAGACTTCGCCCGACGCATTGGCCGAAGGCGCCGCGAGCGGAATCTGCGCCCTGTCCAGCAGCTCGCGTGCGACGCTTTGCGCCGGAACGCGCAGCGCGACGGTGGGAAGTCCCGCGCTCACGATGTCGGGAATCCGGCTCGACCTGGGCAAAACCAGCGTCAACGGCCCAGGCCAGAACGCCCGCGCCAGAGTTTGGGCGCGCTCATTCCAACCTGAAACGAGCGGCTGGGCCTCTTCAATGCCACCGATGTGAACGATGAGCGGATTATAGGAGGGGCGACCCTTGGCCGCGTAAATTTTGGCAACGGCAGCGGCATCGAGGGCGTTGGCGCCCAAACCGTAGACCGTTTCGGTGGGAAAGGCGACGAGTTCGCGGTCTCGCAAACGTTGCGCGGCGCGCTTAATGTGAAAGTCGTCGGCGGGAAAAACCGGCATGGAAGGAGAGTATCTTTTAGAGCGTATCCAAAGAGGTAGCAGAGGCGGGACTTATGTCCTCTGCTACCTCTTTGGATACGCCCTTAACCGATCACGGCCTGAAGCCACGCTTCGGCAATCAGCGCGTGACCGGCGGGGCTGGGATGCACGCCGTCGGGCAGCCAGAAACCCGACTCGCGCCGCGTCGAGGCGGCGGCGAAAAGTCCGTCGAGCGGCACATAAGTCGTCTCAAATTCGCGCGCCAGATCGCGGATGGCGTCGATTTTCGGATTTAAATCCTCGCGCCAGGCGCGGCGGTCGTCGGGAACCGGCAACAGAAACGGCTCCAAAATCACGATTTCCATGTTTTGACTCGTCAATCGTTCCAAAATGCGCCGGTAGGACGCCGCGAACTGTTCGGTTGGAGACGCAGTGCCACTATCGTAGCGGCGCCAGGTATCGTTGATGCCGATGAGAATCGAAACCAAATTGGGCCGCAAATTGAGAACATCGCTTTCGAGGCGGTTTTCGAGGTCGGTAACCCGATTGCCACTGATGCCCCTGTTGGAAAACGTCAAATCGTAATCGGCGAGGTCGGCCCCTAATCGCGCGGCGAGTTGATGGACGTAGCCGCTGCCCCAGCCGTTGGACTGCCCAGGCGCGGCGTCGCGGTTGCGCCCGCAGTCGGTGATGGAGTCGCCGAAAAATAAAACGTGGTCGTTGGGTGAAAGCATGAAGCGAGTTTAAGTTAGAGGCGGTTTAAAGAGGCAGCGAATCAGTTCTTTCAAGCTTCGCCGCGCCGCAGTCGATTGACGAATCCATGCGCGCGCCGCGTCGGTTCGGGGATTTTGAGTCCGCCGTCGCAGCGCAGCAGCAGTGAAATTGCGCTGTCGAGGTCGCACTCGTGCCCTGGCGACACGAACACTGGATTCACCTTAGTTTTGGTGCGAAGCGCCGCGCCCACCGTTTCGCCGCGATGCACGAGCGACGCAAAACTGCCGCGTTCCAGGCCCAGATTTTCATATTTGCCGCACAGCAGGGTTTTGGCGCAGCCTAAAGTTGGAATTTGCAGCCACAGCCCCAGATGACACGCGATGCCAAAGCGTCGCGGATGCGCGGTGCCCTGTCCGTCGAGAATCAAAACATCGGGTTTATGCCGCAATTTCTCCCAGACCTGCAAAATCGCGGGCGCTTCCCGAAACGATAACAGTCCTGGAACGTAAGGAAATTTCGCCTCGGTTTGCAGCCCGCACTCCTCGACGATTTCGAGATCGGGAAACGACAGCACCACGATGCCCGCGAAAACCGTGTCGGAGCCGATTTCGAACGACAAATCGGCGCCCGCCACCAATTTCGGCTCGTTTTGAAGCGGCTGCAAGCGAATTTGGCCGCGCAACTGGTTTTGCAGCGCGATGGCCTCTGGAGGCGAAAGATTCCACGAATGAAGCGGCATGGCGAAGGGGAAGCGAAAAAGCAGCGATGGCGGGCCGATTTTTTCGACTCGCCATTTTCACTTGATACCCGATTGAGATAAATTGTAAGTCAGTTCACTTGCTTTGGCGATTGTGTCAAGCGAGCGTGATTTCAAGAGGAAACAGCGATGAAAAAATACCAAATCCGATGCGTTCGGGGAGCGATAACACCGTTGGTCGTGGCACCGATGGTCATAATGGGAATCGGTGTGGCGCAGGAAAAACCGGCGGCCAAACCCGCCGCGAGCACTTCCGCAACGGCTTCCAAAGCGAAAGCTGAGGTCATCAACGCGGGCGAACTGCGCCTCGATGGAAAAATTACCGGCATTCTGGGCACGGGCGCCTGGCAGGTCGAGGCGCAGTCGTGGACTTCGCCGCGCGGCGTCACCACCGATTTCGACGAACCGAAAAACAAGGGCGTCACGGTGAGCGCCGAAACCTTGATTCACCCGCGCGGCGAAACTACCCTGGTGCCGCTTAAAAATGTGAAATTGGGCACGCGCGTGGCCATCATCGGCAAAAACGCGCCCAACGGCAAACTTTTGGCGCGCCAGGTGTTGCTGCTCGAAGGCTATGGGAAGAGCCGAACCATCGGCACGATCACGACCAATCCGATGACTTCGGCTCTGGTCAAGCAAAGCCGCGACGCGCGCGATGCCGGACAACTGCCTAAAGCGCTCAGTCTCATCGAAAAAGCTATCGCCACGGCGCGCGGCCTCAACGACAGCGGCGGCGAAGGTCTGGCCACCCAGGACAAGGGCCTCATCCACGCCGATATGGAGCAATACGGGCCGGCGCTGGCGGCGTTTACGCGCGTGGCGCAAATCGGGCGCGCGCAGGGCAACTCGCTGCTGACTTCGCTGGGACTCAACGGCAGCGCCGGTTTGCAGATGCGCACGGGGCAAATCGCCAGAGCCCTCGAACTTTACCGCGAAGCCGATACCGCGAGCGCCAACACCGAAGCGGCGCTGCGGATTTCGATTTTGTCGAATCTGTCCAACGCCTATCTCGCATCGGGTCAAATGCGCGAAGCGATTGCGACTCTGGAGCGCGTTCATCCCCTCGAAGACGCCGAGGGCAAAGATTCCGACGCCGCCGAAACCATGCTCACCGTAGCGATGATGCGCGCCAGCGACGATCCTGGCGCGGCGCGCGAAGCGCTCAAAACCGTCGCGCCGCGTATCGAGCGAGCGCGCGAGGACAAAGCCAAAGCCAACCTGCTGGGTTCTGTCGGTCTGGTGAAATGGCGTCTGGGCGAAAAAGAAACCGCGCGAACCGACTTCGCCGCCGCCGTCGCGCTGGCGCAGGGCGCTGGGGCCGACGACCTCGCCAAAAGGTGGCGCGAAATTCCCACCAGACTGGCGACTGCGGGAACTGATTTCGCGTCGTTCTGGAACGTTGTCACCGGCCAAAAAGCGGCGACGGCAACCCAGACTCCCACCAATAACGCACCGCCGCAAAACGGCTGATGCCTAAAACTAAAAGCGCCCGTTTTCCTCGGAAAACGGGCGCTTTCTCATTGGCTGATTTTCATGACCCGCCGAACATCTCTTTTCTGTTAAAGCGTGCCAATCAATGAACCACAGAGACACGGAGACACAGAGATTTTTCGAGGTCACAACCCTTTTTTCTCTGCGTCCCCGTGTCTTTGTGGTTCATTCGCCACCTACTTCAACATCCCAAAGCCGCGCCGTGCCGAGTTCAAGGCAATGCCCGTCCGGATCGCGAAAATAAATCGAATGGCCCCCATTGGCCTCGACTTCGCTTTCGATTTCCACGTTTTTCCCCTTCAAAACTTCGCGCCACGCCGCAATTTCGCTTTCACCAATGCGAAACGCGAGATGCAATACCCCGCGCCCATCGTGCGGCGGGATGAAACCGCCCGCCGTCGTTTCGCCCGTTGTCGAGCCGCCGAGTTTGAAAAGCAGCAAGATCTGTCCCTCGACAATTTTCAGGGCGCGCATTCGCTCGTCGGCGATGAGGGTTGGGAATTCGAATAAATCGCGGTAGAACGCTTCGGAAACGTCGAGATCGGCAACGTAAAGCGCGGTTTCGAGAATGGATTGAGGTTTCATGTGGATGGCGCAGGGTGCGAAGCTTGATTTTCGCACATTTCCGCGCAAAACTCATCACTTCACGGCAAAAATCGTTCATTCCGTTTGCTTCCAGTTTTCCCATGATTAACCACGCGAAATTGATCTTCCGCCCCCTCCAGGCTGCCCGCATTGTGGGCATCGCACTCACGCTGGCGCTTTCTGTTGTCGCGCGCGCCGACTTCGCCTCCGACGCGCAGGAACCGTTGCGTTTGCTGCAAGCGAAACAGTTCGACAAAGCCCTTGTCGCCCTCAATAAAATCGCGCCCCAGCACCAGGAACAGTTTGCGCTTCACTATATGCTCGGGCTGGCAAATCGCGCCCCAGCACCAGGAACAGTTTGCGCTTCACTATATGCTCGGGCTGGCACAGTTAGGCCGCGTGGATGAAAAAAGCAAAACCGCCGACGCGATTAAGATTTTGCAAGCCTCGCGGCAGAGTTTGTTGCGCGCGCAGCAACTCGCTGCAAGTGACGAGCAGAAGAAGGAAACCCTCGATCTGCTGGCCGTTGCCGAAGGGGGCCTGCGCGAATTGGGGGCGCTGCCCGAAAAAGCCGCGCCTTCGGCTCCTGCTGCCACCGGCAAAGACAAAGAAATCGAAGAACTGAGGCGCCGTCTGGCCGAACTCGAAACCAAACCCGCGCCCGCCAAAACGCCCGCATCTCCGGCTGCGGCCAAAAATCGCGTCGTGCCGTCGAAATTTCCTCCGACACCGCGCCGCGCCGGATATGTGACGGGACGGGTTCTCGACAGCGCGGGGCAGCCGCTCGTGGGCACCGAAATCAGCATTACGGGCACGGCGGGCACCGGCGAGGACGCCAAATTCGCGGCGGTTTCGGGCGCGGGCGGGCTGTTTTCGCAGCGTGTGCCCAACGGCATTTATCGCGTCGTCGCGGAGTGGAAAACTCGCTACAACGACAATAATTACAAGTTCGACCTCCATCCCGACGACGGCAAGAACACGGTGATTCACCAGTCCGCTCCTGGCATCGTGAAAAACTTTCGCTGAAAAATCACCGGACTGCGGCCAGGCGAACGCGTCGGAAAACCCAACACCTTCGGCGAAAGCACCAAATACTATGGTGGACACATCTCGGTGGGCGCCCACAAACATCTGGATAAACAGGGCGAATTCGTTTTCTTTCCGCGAGGTTCAACGTTGGTGTTAACGCTCACGCCGCGCGCCAAACTCATTGACGGCAGTGCAGGCACGGCCCTGACTTATCGCCTTCCGCTCCAAAGCGATGTCACCAATTACAAATATCTCAACTGGTATATCGACGACATTCCCATCGGGCTTTACACCGCGAGCGCTCAATGGGTGCCCGCCGATGGCACCGCGCAGGCACTGCGCCTGAAAAACACCAAAAACATTGAGGATGCCTTCACCCTCGCGGCGCCGATTAATTTCGAGTCGGGCCAGTTCGAAAATATGCAGACGATGGCCATTTCGCTCGAACCGCCGGTGGTGACGCCACAATAACGCCAGTTGGCCTCACTCTTCATCATGCGAAATCAAATTCCCATTATTGCCTGCCTTGTTAGCTGTGTTCTGGTCGGTTCCGCTTTGGCGGCGCCCAAAGCACGCCGAGTTCAGTCGAAAACTCCGTCCAATACGTCGTCCGCGCCGCAGCGCCGCGCCGGATATGTCGTGGGCCGAGTTGTCAACAGCGCGGGCAAGCCGCTCGCCGGCGCCGAAATCAGCATCTACGGCACGACGGCGCGCGGCGACCGCACCCGCTTCGACGCGCTCACCGGCGCCAATGGTGTGTTCTCGCAGCGCGTTCCCGACGGCATTTACGGCGTCGGGGCGCAGTGGAAAACCACCTACAACGGCAAAAACTACACGTTCAACCTCGCTCCCGATGACGGCAAAACCGGCGTGATTCACGACGCCGCCGATGGCATCGTGAAGAACTTCACCTGGAAAATCGCCGGACTTAAACCTGGCGAGCGCGCCGGTGAACCCAATTCCCACACCGAAGGCCGCAAATACTTCGGCGGTTACATTTCGGTGGGCGCGCAGGAGCGCGGTTTCGGCGGCGATTTCATCTATTTTCCGCAAGGTTCGACGCTGGTGATGACGCTCACGCCGCGCGCCAAACTTATTGACGGGGGTGCGGGCGTGCCTAAAACCTTTCGCCGCACTTTCGAGAGCAACCTGACCGGCACTTTTTCCTGGTATCTGGAAAACATTCCCATCGGGCTTTACACCCTCACCGCTCAACTTCAAATGGCGGATGGGACGGTGCAGCCGCTCAATGTGAAACGCTCAATGGATTTTAACGGCGCCCTCACTCCCTCCACTCCGGTCGATTTCGAACCGACCCAGTTCGGCGATATGCAAATGATGCAAATCACCGTTGAGCCGCTCTATTTGCCTGTGAAATAAGGGCGCCGCACCACAGGAAAGGGGAAACTCTCACGGTTGAGCCATGACGACCCCGAAACTTCCCCTCTGGCGCCGCAAAGGATGGCGCGTCGCGTTTCCTGGCGCGGCTCTGGCACTTCTGTCGAACGGTGTTTGCGCCAATTACTGCGGATGGGTAACCGATGGCGCCAAATGGAAAACCTGGCGCGAAGGCTTTGTGCGAAGGGCCAGATGAGATGGTTTGGCGCATTAAGGTGTGACACCCTAAACCTCCCGCCCCTCCTTCGTAAGGAGAGGGCGGGAGGTTTGCAAGCCGTCAAACATCGGCAAAACCCAGCGTCGCCGGATCATTAAACGGGTCGCGCCAGTTCGACAGGCTGCGCGCCTGGTTGGGATCGAGATGATGCGCCGCGAAATAGTCGCGCCACGCGGGGGAAAGCGGGGCGTCGCCTTCGCCCGCAGTGCGGCGCGTGGCGGCGACGCGGCCCAGACCTTCTTCGAAAGCGTCCCACGCCGATTTGTGGGGCGACACCACGCAGTCGGAGGGAAAAACCGTCTCCATTTCGGCGTTTTCGATGACGGCGCGCCATTCGTCGCGCGCGCCGGTCAAAATCACCGTCCCGCCGCCTTCGCGAAAGGCGCGCGCGAAATCGAAAATCGCTTTCCAGCACGAATAATCAATCGAATGGGCGCGCCGCGTGCGAATCACCAGAAAACGCGGTTTTTGCTCGCGCGCCACCGCGCCCAGAATCTCGCGCAGTTGCGGCGCGAGGCCGAAAAACAAATCGCCGTGGAGGGAGAGCGCCACCACATCGGAGGGCTCGTGCGCGTTGTTGCCGTCGTAAATGATCTCCTCGAAACGCGCTTTGCCCGCGCCGCGCGGCACGATTTCAAAGAGGTGCAGACGGCTGGCGCGGCTCAAAAACATCGCCATCGCCGCGAACACTCCGGCGAAAAAGCCCCACTCGATTTTGCCGAAAAAAGTGACGCCAAAAGTGAGGCACAAAACCACGAAATCGGCGCGCGAAGTGCGAAAAACCGCCCGAATCGCGCCGAAATCCAGCAGTTTGACGCCGGTGAAAAAGAGTAGCCCCGCCAGAGCCGCGAGCGGAATGATCTCGAGATAAGTCGGCACGATCCACAGCGCGAGCGCGGTGAAAACCCCGAAAAAGACGTTGGCAAGCGCGGTTTTTCCGCCGCAGCGCTCCACCAGCGCCGAGCGCGAAAACGAGCCGCTCCCTGGCATCCCGCCGAAAAATGCGCCCGCGATTTGTCCCAGTCCCTGTCCGAAAAATTCCTGGTTGAAATTGACCGAAGTTTTCTTTTTGAGCGCCATCGTCTGCGCGATGGACACCGCTTCGATCAGCCCGATCACTGCAACCGCGAGCGCGCCTGGCACCATATTTTGCAGCGCGCCGTAGCCTGGCCACACCAAATTGGGAGAGGGAAACGCGCCCGCAATCGGCGCGATATCACGCACGACAGCGATGGAACGGCCCGAAATGGGGGTCAGAAACGGCGCCGCAATCGTGGCCAAAATCATGGCGCCAAGCGCAATCGGGATGCGTTTGCCGAACCGGTCGAAAACCGCCAGAAACGCCACCACACCCGCGCCAATCAAAAACGCGCCCACGTCGCTGCGCGGCAGCCCAGCTAAAACCTGCCACAGTTTTTCGAGCGTCGAATGCGCGGTCGGAGCGGGAAGTCCGAAAAACTGGTGCAACTGGCCCAGCGCGATCAAAATATCGGCGGCGGCCATGAAGCCCAAAAATGCCGGTTCGGGCACGAAGCGCACCAGATGGCCGAGTTTCAAAACGCCCATTCCCAAGCGAATTATTCCCACCAAAAGCGCGAAGGTGCCCGCGAGGGCCACGATGGAATAAGCCGGCGAAACCAGGGGCGCGAGCGTCGCGGCGGTGAGAAGCGCGGCGGTGTTGGTGGGGCCGGTGTTGACGAAGGGCGAACTGCCCCACAGCGCCGCCACAATCGACATCGCAATCGCGGCGTAAAGCCCGTTGACGGGCGGAAGTCCCGCCAGAACCGCATACGCCATCGCCTGCGGCACGGCGAAAACCGCGACGGTGAGGCCCGCCAGAGCATCGGCGCGCCAGGCGCGAGCGCCCTCGCGCGCCGAAACGTTGGCCAAGGGGCGCAGGGAAAGGGCGGGGGTTTTCATTTTGGCGATGGAATTTGAGTTGTGAAGCGACATGAAGTCGCAGCCAACGAAATTGTCGGCCTCCGCCGACAAATGAGCCAGTGAAATGTCGGCGAAGGCCGGCTACTTCGTTGGCTGCGACTTCATGTCGCTTTTATGACCTCCCCATTCACCCGCGCCGTTCCCGCGCGCGGCAAACGAACCTGCACTTCCAAACCCTGCGGCACGCTCGCTTCCAACTCGAACGGCGCGCCCTTCTCGTTTTTCCAACTGACTTCGACCACGCCGTGCGGCGTCGGAACGGCGCCTTTGCACCACGCCAGATCGACCGCGTGAGGCGCGATAACAAGCGGCGAAAAACCGCCGCCGCCGCTTTGCACGCCCAGGATGTGGGTCGAAAGAAAATAAGTCGGCGCCGCGCTCCAGCCGTGGCAGTGCGAGCGCGTCAGGCGGTGCAAACTCGCGCCATTAATCGAAGCCGCACCGTGTGCGAGGTTGGAGGGCGCGAAATAGGTTTCCCAGAACGTGGTCGCGCCCGCCTCGGTTTGCAGGCCCCAGTAATCGCGGATGGTCTGCACCAGTTCCACGCCGCGCTCTTCGCGCGCCAAGGCTTCGAGGACGAAAAACATGAAAAACGGACTGCCCGCCTCGACAAAACCAGGGGGCGCCTCGTCCAGAATCGCGCGGCAGCGCGCGGCGCGCTGGGTGGAATGATCGCCCGCCACGCCCGCGATAAACGCCGCCGTCTGCGTCTGCTGGCTCAAAACCGGCGACAGCGACCCGTCGCTTCGCAAGCAATCGACATAAGCCCCGCGATTTTCATCCCACAAATGACGGTTAGTCGCGTCGCTGAGACTCTGCGCCAAAGTCGTCCAGCGCGTCGCCAACTCGGTTTCGCCCAGATCTTGCGCGATTTGCGCGGTTTCGCGCAGTCCCAGCACGGCGAGGCAGTTGAGGTGCGTCACCGCGCCGCTCGCAGGCGTGTCCATCGGCGCCCAGTCGAACATATTCCAGCCCGCGAAGCGAAACAGGCCATCCTCGCCCACATTTTCCGCAATGCCGCGCGCGTTGCGTTCCAAAAACGGCAGCGCCTGGCGCGCGAAACTTCTGTCGCCGCCGATATCCCAGATTTCGCGGCCCCAGCGCATCCACAAAAAGCTCCACGCCGGCAAAACCACTTCCCACGCGCTGGGCACTTCGCCCTCGACGAGCGGTGAGCGTTCCAGACTGCGCGCGGCCTGAATCCAACTGTGCTGCGAGAGCCGCGCGTCGCCGTTGACGACCCAATCGACCAGAGCTTCGTTGCGCGCATCACCAACCCAGTGGGTTTGTTCGTAAGAAGGACAATCGGTGTAGGTGTCTTCGGCGCAGCAGCGCACGCTGCGCGCCCCGACGCGCCAGATTTGATTGAGAAGTGCGTCGTCGCACTCGAAACGACCGCTTTGCAGGTCGGGAATGGTGTTAAAAACCGCGCGAATGCCGCGAATTTTCAGCGGCGCATCGCTCCGCACGCTGAGCCACGCGAAACGGAAACCATGCCGCACGAAACTGCGATAATTCTGGCGTCCCTCGCGGCAGGTGTAGCGCAGCGTGTTGTTCATGCCCTCGCACAAATTGATGCGCCCGTCTTTTTGAATGAACTCGAAAAAATGCCAGTCCAGAACCGCGCCTTCACTCGCTTCAAGTTCCCATTCGATTGGCCCCACGACTTCATCACCAAAATCGAGCAGCAAACGCGCGTCGCTGTTTGGGGGCGCGAAAATCGTCGTCCAATCGTCGTTTTCGGCGCACAGACCTGGCGCGTTTTCGAGTTGAACTTCGACATCGGGAACGACGCGCTCACTTGTGCAAAGCGCGAAAATATCGGTTTCGCACACCATCGAAGCGGGCACGATTCGCGTGATGGGCGCGCTGATTTCGGCTTCCGAGAGCGCGCCGCGCTCCCAAATCTCGAAAAACCGCGCGGCCTTCGCGTCGGGATGAACTTCGCGCGCGCAAACGTAGTGCGGGCGCGCCACGCCGGCATCGCTGCCGTCGGCGCACGGCGACTCGAACGGCCCCAGAGACAGCCAGGGCGACTCGGTTTGCGCCTTATTGGGCCGCGCCGCGAAGCGCACCTTTTGCGGCGTCCAGAAATTGAGAACCGGCGCCCATTCGTGCGCCGTTTCGGGCATTTTTCCTAACAATTGGTTCCAGCCGGCGTGCAAAGTCGCGCGCGCGATTCCGGCGTCGGTGGGCTGCGGGAAAGCGGCGTCGAAACTTAACGGTTCGCCGTTCAGTTTCCACGCGATGGAGTGATGCGGCGCGTGCAGCTCGATTTCCTGCGCTTCGGGCGACCAGATGTGCGTCGCAATCAACAAGCGACCGCGCAGGATATTGGCGCTTTTGTCGTCGGGATGGAGCAATTCGCGCATTTGCAGCGACCAGATGAAATCGGCAGTCGAAACCGCCTCCGCGCCCAGAAATCGCGCGGGCGCGATGCGTTCCTGGGTCAAAAACGGAATGGTGCGTTCTTCCAGGGTTGGATGCGGGTTTTCGCTTAAAACGCGCGCGGCGGGCCAGTCGAAGCCCTCTAAATCGCGCGTCCAGTCGCCGTTTTCCCCCCGTGCGTCGAACTGCTCTTCCCAGCCCTGCTGACACGAAATGCGCGGCACACGCGCCGCGAACCGCTCGTCGTCGCGGCAACTCCAACTCGCATCGCTGCCCAGCAAATGCGCGCCGTTTTGGTCGCTCCAACTCAATTCGCAGCGCAGTCCGGCTTCGTGGTGCAGATATTGAAAGGTGCCGATGCCGAAATGATGCACGCGCACCGCGACGAGGTTTTCGCCCTCGCGCAAATGGGCGCCGATGTCGTATTCATCGACCGGCCAGGGCGAGGGCCACGAGCGCGGCGGGCCGTTCCCGATCCAATTTCCGTTGATCCACACTTCGTAGCGCGCATCGGCGGTGATTTTGAGAGTCGCGTTGGAAACGGCGCCCGCGACGGTCAAACGGCGCCGGAAGCGGACGAAACGATTGTGTTGTCGCGCGTTTGGCGCGCCCCAAATCCAGGAGGTTGTGTCTTGAAACATAGGTGTCAGCTTTCAGTTTAGGGTTTCGAGGCGCGAGCCTCGGTTTCGGTCGCTTACATTTCCGCGAACTCGCCGCGCGGAAAAGGATAAATCGCGCGCGCCATCGCGCCCACCAAACGCTCCGCCATCTCCAAACGCCGCGTTTGGTGCTTCACATCGCGGAACAAGTTGTTCTGCTCGTTCGGGTCATTTTTCAAATCGAACAACTCGCCGTAATCCCCTTCGGGAAACAGCGTCAAACGCCACCCTTTGTCGGAAACGAGCGTTCGGCACCCGCCGCGCGTGTTGACATAAGAAGCGTTTGTTTGCAGCGCGATTTCGCTCCAGCCTTCGCCGTTCAACAGCGTTTTACCTTCCAACGGCGGTGCCTCGACGCCCGCGAGTTCCAGGATCGTCGGCGCGATGTCGAGCGTGCAACTGAGAGCCTCGCACACCTCGTTTCGCGGAATCTGCGGCCCGCTCACGAGGAGCGGACAGCGCACGACCTTGTCGTAGTGCCAGGGGCCTTTCATGAGCAGGCCGTGATCGCCGATGAGGTCGCCGTGATCGCTCAAAAACACCACGACGGTGTTTTCATCGAGACCACTTCGGCGCAGCGCGGCCAGAATGCGGCCGATTTCATCATCGACGAAGCGGCACGAACCGTAAAACAGCGCGCGAAGTTGCGCCCAATCATCGGCGTCGAAATTTTTGATTTCAAACATCGAATCCTGAAATTTGGCGTAATCGCGCGCGCAGAAATCGCGCGTCCATTCCTGCGCGATGGGCGGCGGCATTTCGCGCGGCTCGAACATCTGGGCGTAGGGCGCAGGCGGGTCGTAGGGATCGTGCGGATCGACAAACGAAACGAAACCGAAAAACGGCTGAGATGCGTCGTGTTTTTCGAGGCGCGCGATGGCGCAGTCGGCGATCCAGCGCGTTTGATGTAGCTCCATCGGAAGCGGCGAAGGATAAAAAATGCCCCGAAACGGCGCGCTTTTTTGCGGCTCGACCCATTTTTTAGCGGCTTCCTGCCACGCCGGAAACAAATTTTCGCCGTGCGGCGGATAATTTTGCAGATACGGCATCGGCCACGACATCGCCAGCGCGGGTGGATAGAAATCGGGATGCTCTCGCGCGATCCATTCGAGGTATGGCCCGTGTTTGGGGTCTTCGGTGATGGAAACTTCATCGAAACCGAGATGTTGCAAATCGGTTGGCGGAGGGAGTTGCATCGGCGAAAAATGAAACTTGCCGACGCCCCAATTCCGATAACCCGCCGCGCGCAAATGCTGGGTGAAAAGCGGCGTATCGAGGCTGATCTCGATGTTGTTGTGCCAGACGCCATGCGCGGCGGGCGAGCGACCGGTGAAAATAGTGGCGCGACTCGGCCCGCACACCGGCACGTTGGCGTAAAAACGCGAAAATCGAGTGCCGCGCCGCGCCAGTTCATCCAGGTTCGGCGTGACACCGGCGACATCGCAGCCGAAACAGCCGAGGGAAGCCGCCGCCCACTGGTCGGCCATGATGAAGAGGATGTTGGGCTGGGACATTGGGGAATAAAACAGTCTTGGGGGTTGTCATTCCGAGGAGGAACGACGAGGAATCGGTAACGGCTTCCGCCAATTCACTGTCACTCAGTGGAAGCTGGAACCGATTCCTCGTCGTTCCTCCTCGGAATGACAGCGTTTAGTTTCCAACCGGTCAAACCTCAACCGCGCGTTTTTCCTCCTGCGAGCGCAGCGCCGCCGCCCAGATTTGATGGCTCTCAGTCGCTTCTTCGGGCGTCGCCATGCCGAATTTATCGCTCAGAACGCCCGCGCGCTCCGCAGCGAACGCGGCCAGCATTTGCAGGATCGAATCGGGGAAACCGAACTCGAAAATTCCGCCCGTCACCGTCGAAAACGCGCTCCCGTGCCCTAAATCAATCGCGTTCCAGCTCTGCTCCCTGCCGTTTTCAAAAACGAAGAGAGTTTTGGGCGTTTTGGTCGAAAATTTGACGCCGCCCCTGGTGCCCAGCACTTCCAGCAACCAGGTGTTGGTTTCGGTGGGCGCCATGCGCTTCATTTCCCATCTCATCGCCGCGACTTCGCCGCCAATTTCGACATCGCAGTGCAAAAGTGCGTTGTCCCAGGTGTCGCACACCACCTCGCCGCCGCGCCCGTCGGGACGAATCGGAAAACCGTGCTGCAACTGCGCGTAGACCCGATTCGGTTTCCATCCCAAGCGAAGCGGCAGGTGCGCGACGTGCATTCCCAGGTCGTTCAAAACCCCGTTTTCGCCGCACGTCGCGTTCTGGCGCTTCCAGTTGGCGGGTTTGGACGGATCTAAATCGGACGAATGATGAAAACCGGCGCGAATCTCCAAAATGCGGCCCAACGAAGTGAGGTTTTGCGACAACATTTTCCAGACGCGCTGTGCGCCAGGAAAAAACGGCATTTCGCTCGAACAGCGCACGAACCGCCCCAACTTTTGCGCCTCGTCGCGCACTTCGATGGCGGCTTCGAGGTCGATGCCGAACGGTTTTTCGGCCAGCAAATCTTTTCCGGCGCGCAGGGCTTTGAAATAAAATTCGCGGTGCAAATGATGCGGCAGCGCGATATAAACCGCATCCACATCGGGATTTTGGAGCAGTTCATCGGCGGAAGTGGTGAGCTGCGACACGTTCGGCACCCGCGAAAACCAGTTGCGCGCGCCCTCGTTCAAATCGCACACCGCGACGAGTTGCGAAGGCGGCACCGCGTCGTCGGTTAAAGCGATCCAGCGCCCCAGCGCGGACGCGAATTCGCGGCCCATCAAGCCGCCGCCGATGATGCCCCATTTCAAGGTGTTTGGTGTCATAATTTCTCGCTCCAAAACTCGAATTCCAACTCAAAACTGCGGCTTTCTCCGGCTTCGAGAACCGGCATTTCGCCGCGCTCCAGCAAGGTTTCTCGATTCGCCAACGGCGCGTTCGACGGCTCCAAACCCAGCACATAAGCGCCCGCGCCGAGCATTTTCCACTGCGTGAAAAACGGCAGCCCCGCGCGCGAAAAGCGCAGTTCAACACCAACTTTTCGCTCCTCATTCCACAGCGACACGCGGCCCGTTTCGCCGCTCAACTCGTGAAAAAAAACCTGTTCCTTGAAATTGGGCACCGGCGCCTCGATTTGCGCCCAATTTTCCAGGCCGCTTTGCGCCTCGGCATCGCGCGCCGTCACATCGGAATCAATCGAAAGCTGCGCGCCCACTTCGACAAGCGGAAAGCCGAAGTTGCAATGATACAAAACGCAAAACGGCGCGCTTTCAAAACCAGCATTGCGAATTTCGTCGCGCAGAACGAGCCGGTTTTCGCCTAAATTCACGGAAATGGTGCGACTCAGGGTCAAATTCGCCCCGAAAAGTCGCGTCTGACGCACGCTTCCCGACAAGCGAAATTCGCAGTTTTCCTCGTCATGCCACAGCGTTTGCGCGCTGACTTCGCGCGCGGGAAGATAGGAAATGCGGTCGTGAATGCCCCATTTTTCGCCCCCAATTTCGCACGGCGGCCCGAACGATTCCAAACCGCACGTCGTGACCAGTCCCGATGGCGCGCCGCGCAGCCAATCGAAGTTCTCGGCGCCATAAAACGCCGGATGAATCGCGCCGTTGGGATGGCGCCACGTCAAATTGACGCCGTTTAACTCCGCGAAAACGATGTCGAGGCCGCGCGAGGGACAAACCCCGACGCGCAGGCCGTTTCCCGACCGGATTTCGATGATTTCGACACCGTTTTCCAGTCCGTCCGCCAAGATGTGACGTGAAAATCCGGCGATTTGGTTCAAATCGGTGTAGCATTCAAATTCGCGGCGTTTCATGGTTTTGGATGAACCACAGAGACACGGAGACACAGAGAAAAATGAGGGGTTTTAAACTCAAAAAAATCTCTGTGTCTCCGTGTCTCTGTGGTTCATTTTCACCTCAGTAATTGCAGCGCGTCTTCCACGCTCGCGCCGTCGTGAACCACACTCATCAAAGCGCGCGTCATGCCTGCTGGACTCTGGTGCTGGATGATGTTGCGCCCGTAAACGATGCCGCGCGCGCCCTGCTGCATCAGTTCCCAGGTGCGCTGCAAAATGTCTTCGTCGCTCGCCTTGCCGCCGCCGCGCACCAGAACCGGAATCGCGCCCGCCGTTTCGATCACGCGGTGATAAAGCGAGGTGTCGTCGGTCGGGTCGGCTTTGATGATGTCGGCGCCCAGTTCCACGCCCTGACGCACCAGAGGCACGATTTTTTGCGCGTCGCCATCGACCTGATAACCGCCCGCTTCGGCATTGGACCGGAAAACGAGCGGTTCAATCATGAGCGGCATCGCGTAGCGCTCGCAGTCGGGCTTGATGCGGAGAATGTTGTCGATGCACTGCGCGGTGACTTCGGGCGCGCCAGGAATCGAAAACAGGTTGACAACCACGCACGCCGCATCGAGTCGCAGCGCGGCTTCGACCGGATTGGCGATGATTTTCGAGAACGCGGAAGAGGGCAGTTCGCGCCCGTAAACATTGGCGACATCGGTTCGCAAAACGAGGGCGGGCTTCCCTTTTCCGGCGATGTTTTGCAGATGATGCGCTTGGCCAATGGTGAGTTGAACGGCGTCGGGATTGGCCGCGACGATGGTTTCGACCGCTTTTTGCAGGTTTTCGATGCCCTGCAAAAACGCGCTTTCACCGAAAAAACCGTGATCGATGGCGACATCGAAACAGCGTCCCGATTTGGGGTTGAACAGCCGGTTGAGACGATAATTTTTCATGAGATGTGGAGGGAAAGTCATCAGATAAAGCGTTTGTCATTCCGAGGGAGCCTCAGCGACCGAGGAATCACCCGCAGTTTTCACCCGTTAACGGCAAAATGGTTCTTCCTGTCATTGATTCCTCGGTCGCTGAGGCTCCCTCGGAATGACAACGGGTTACAGAACTTCCTCGATTTCGGCGGGCAGTTCGGCGTCGGGCGCGGCCAGAATGTCGCGCGCGCCGTTGTCTTCGAGATGCATCATGCGCCCTTCCAATCGCGCGCGCTGTTCGGCGCCCGTCCACAGTTCAGTGCGCGGATTGTTGCCCCAGGGCGGGCGATCCAGACCTTCGTAGCGGTCGAAAACAATCGGCTTTCGCGCCATATTTTGCCACGCGCTGTCCAAAATTGCGGGCGAATGGTCGCCGAGCAGAAACGCGCCTTCGAAGACGTGGAAGCCCTGATCGGTGAAGGTTTCGCGGCCCGCGAAGATTTCGGGGTCGCCTCCGCCCCACGCCATGCGCGGCGCGCGAAGCAGCGTGAACTGCCACTCGTTTTCGCGCCCCGAAACCGAATAAATATCGGGCGAAACCAGGGCAATCGCGCCGTTTTGCGACCACTTTTGAAAGGGATGCTCGAACTCATCGCCCGCGCGCTGAATCGAGCCGCCCGCGAGTCCGTCGCGGCGATTTAGAATCGGTTTTGATACCCAAATCGGCATTTGCAACAGCGTGTAGCGCTCGTTCCAATTCGCTTCCAGATGCCAGCCGAAACTCGCCTTCTCGCGTTCGAGCCAAATCGTGAAGCGCAGCCGCGACGCTCCAATTTCACACTCGCCGCGCAGTTTGGCGCGAAGCGGGCCGCTTTCTTCGCTTTGCCAGTTCCAACTCTCAGCCACCGCGACAATGACTTCGGGAAAACGGTTCTGCGTGAAAGTCCAGGTGTCGCTTGCGTCCTGGCGAAGATGGAAATTGAAGTCGAAAAGCGCCTCGTTTTGCGCGTCGAAAACTTGCAAACCGCGCGGCGTTGCCTCGATTTTTAAGTGCGAGTTTCGCAGTGAGTTTTGGGAAACTTGCAAGTCGGTCGTAGTTTCGCCGACGGGCTTTTCATCATCGCGCACCAGCAGGATTTGCGCGCTCTGGGCCGGAATTTCGGCTTCAAAAATGAGGCGATTGGACAGCAGGATGTTGGAGTCGGGCTGCACGCGCTGAAAGGGAATCGCGGTGCCGTTTTCGTCCGACAGCCAGCGACTGCCCCAGAAATCGAAGTCCAAAAACGGCTCGTGTTCGATGGCGCCGCGCCAGGTTTCGCCGTTGGGATTGAACAGCGCGATTTGCTGAAAATTGACCGGCGGCAGTTCATTTCGCGCCCAGATGCGCGTGGTTTCGAGCGCGATTTCCTCGCCCTTGATGCGCGCGCGGCCCTGCATCGCGCGCACCGAGTCCCAGGTCTGGCTCGCCGAAGTTCCGGCCAGAATATCGTGAAACTGGGTGAAGCACAAATCGCGCCACGCGCTTTCGAGCCGCGTCTGGCGCTGCGTTTTAGCGGCCTCGTCGCGCGAAAACTGCTCGACAATCGCCTCGGTTTGCGCCAAAAACTGCTCGCCTCGGTGTTGCGCGCGCTTGATGTCGGCCATCACCGAATAGCAGCCAGGAAAGGTTTTTTGCAGTTCGGTTTCCACCACCGGAAGCGAGGCGATTTTATCGGCGATGGCATCGAAAAACGCCTGCGGATGCGAGAAAATTAGTTCCACATCATCGGCAAAGCGGCGGTTTTGGAGAATGTATTCGATGTTGCCTTTGGTCGGCCCGCCGCCGTGATTGCCCACGCCGTAAAAGCACATGGTGTGGCCCAGTTGCGGGTCGGCGGCGTCGAGGTTGAGCTTGATCTGGCCAAAGAGATCGTCGGTTCGCGTCACATACGCCTGCGCGATGCGAAACGCCGTCACTTCGCCGCCGTTTACGCCGCGCCAGCGAAAGGTTTGCGCCGGAAGTTCGACCTGATGCGGCCCAGGACGATGAAAACAGTAGTTTTCCAGTCCGTGCGCGACCAGAATATCGGGCAGCGTGGCGGGATGGCCAAACGAATCGACGTTGTAGCCCACGCGCGATTTGACACCGAATTTCTCTTCGAAATAGCGCGCGCCGATTTCCAATTGCTGGTTCCAGCCGTCGAGCGTGGGCAGGTTGCAGTCGGGCTGCACCCATTGCCCGCCCACGATTTGCCACCGGCCCGAATGCACCAGTTCGCGGGCGCGCTCGAAGAGATCGGGGTCGATTTTTTCAACGAGCGCAAAGAGCCACGCTTCGCCGCGCGTGTAGATGAACTGCGGGGTTTCGTCGCAGCGCGCGACGGCGTGCGTAAAAGTGGCGAGCGCTTCGTCGGCGCCGCTTTGCCAGGGCCACAGCCACACCGGATCGAGGTGGGCGTTGCCGATCATGTGAACAATCATAGTGAAATTCTCAGGCGAACAGGTTGTGTAAGATGGATTCAAAAGCGCGCTGTAGGAGTTTGACTCCCTCTCCCGCAGGGAGAGGGAGTCGAGCGCCTTCTTCATCCACTTCGCCCCCTCGAACCGCAGAGATTGCAAATCTAAAGCGTCATTGCAAAAGTGCTGTTCCACTCGCCCAGTCCCTCGACGGTGCCGACCGCCTGCACGCAGCGCGCGCCGGTCGCGTTGCCCATCTGGAGACAGGTTTCGAGCGGCAAATCGCGCAGCGCGGCGGCCAGAAATCCCGCCGCAAAAGCATCGCCCGCGCCGGTGGCATCGACGGTATTGACTTTCAAAGCCGCTACGCGCGCTTCCTCGCCGCGCTGGTTTTTGGCGTAAGAACCGTCCCGCCCCATTTTGAGCGCGACGGTTCCCACGCCGAGCCCAAGAAGCTGTTTGGTGATGTGTTCGGGCGTTTGCGGGCCGAGAACCAACTCGCGGACTTCATGCAGACTGGGCACGAAATAATCGAGAAAAGGCAGACAACAGCGCAGGTTGTGGCGCCAGGTGTCGTCGGGCGCGCCGGCGGTGTCAAGACTGGTTTTGATGCCCCGCTTTTGCGCTTCTTGCAGCACGCGGGCGCACGGCGCTCCATCGAAAGCGGGCATCAAACCGTGTCCGGCGATGTGCAGAATCTGCGCGCCTTGCAAAATCGACTCCTCGAAATCGTCGCCAAACGCGGCGTTGGCGCCCACGCAGTGCAAAAAGGAGCGCTCGCCATCGGGCTGCACCAAAACCATCGTCGCCGAAGTCGGCGCGGCGCCGGTTTCGCTCACGCCGCGCGTATCGACGCCGTGACTTTCGAGCGTGTGGCGCACAAACTGGCCGAATCCATCGCGCCCGACGGCACCGATCACGGCGGTTTCAACTCCCAGTTTTTGCAGCCCGATTCCGGTGTTGGCCGCGCAGCCGCCGATGTGGGTGGTGATGGATTCGACCAACTCCAGCGCGCCGCGCGCCGGAACGCGCTCGATGGGGCGCCCGATGATGTCGGCGACTAAAATTCCCAGGCAAATGATTTGGGGCATGATAATCCAGGTTGAAATCGAAGCGGTTCGCTTTTGAGCGGACAAACAACGCTAACTCTTCGGCGATAAATTGTCGGGGTTGGTCTCCAGGGTGCCTTCGGGAACCGGAACCGGCCCGCGCAAAATTGGGTCGTTTGTGCGCTCCATCCAGGCGTCCAAACGCGCGCGCATTTCTTCTAAAATACCTGCAAATTGTGCCTCATGCGCCAGATTTTTGGTCTCGTTGGGATCGAACAACAGGTCGAAAAGCTGCTCCCTCTCGACCCGTTTTTCGCGCCAGCCGGCTTCGACCCACACATCTTTGGAGCGCGAATCGTCGCAGTTGGGCAAAACCGGCGCTTGTCGCTCGCTCATCTGGCGAATGTATTTCCAGCGCGAAGTTCGCACGCTTCGCATCGGTTGGTAAGCCGCGTGATGGGTGACTTCGGTGAAAATTTCCTCGTTGACTTCCTCTTTTTCGCCGCGCACGACGGGCAAAAACGAGCGGCCCTGGAGCCAGTCGGGGTTTTCGAGGCCCAGATATTCGCAGAGTGTCGGGAAAACGTCGATCTGCGACACCATCGCATCCACCACTTTGCCGCCCTCAAAACCGTTCGGGCCGCGCAGGATGAGAAGCACGCCGGTTCCGGCGTCGGTGAGGTTGCATTTCATGGCAGGGAATGGAATGCCGTGATCGGTCGTGCAAACCACGAGCGTATTTTCGGCCCTTCCGCTTCGTTCGAGGGCGTCCAAAACCTGTCCGAGGCCGCCGTCGAGAACGTGCGCCGCCAGTTGGAAATCGGCGATGTCCTGGCGATTGCGCGGCGTGTCGGGAAGCGGCGCGGGCGGCAGGACGTAGCGCGGATCGCCCAGACCGCAGTCGAAGAGCGATTCGCCTGGCAGGGTGTGGGTTTCGACGAAGCCGACATCGAGGAAAAACGGCTCATCGGGCGCGTTTTCGAGCCACTTCGCGGCGGCGGGCGCCACGTCGCGGGCGCGCATTGAGGGCGTTTCGATGTGATGATCGTAGCCGATAATTTTCACCGAATCCGGCCCCGCCGCGATGTGCTGCACACCGCACAGCGCCGACTGGTAGCCGGCTTTCGCCAATGTGTGAATCAGGTGCTGCCCGTAATCGTGGAGTTTCCAGCCGCGATGGGCGAGGCCGAGCATTCCGCTCGAATGGGAGCTTTGTCCGGTCAAAAGCGCGGCGCGTGACGCGCTGCACGACGGCGAGGCGCAAAACGCCTGGCGAAATAATACGCCCGCTTCGGCGAGTTTTTGAAAGTTGGGCGTGTCGATGGCGTGGCCGAAAGGCGAAATATGGCGGCCCGTGTCGTGGGAATGGATGTAAAGGATGTTGGGGCGGTTCATGGGATGAAAAAGGTTGAAAAAGCGACATAAAGTCGCAGCCAACGAAGTAGTCGGCCTTCGCCGACGAAGTGATTGCTACGCTGTCGGCGAAGGCCGACTACTTCGTTAACGACTTCGTTGGCTGCGACTTCATGTCGCTTGAAAATTTAATGATTTATCGTGTCACAGCTTCTCCCAAAACCAAATCGCGGTAAAGCGCCGGATTTTTGGAAAGCCCGATGCCACTGCCCCAGCCCAGCCAACCCTGGCGGCGCGGCCCGTCGTTGTCGTTGACAATTAACGATGCGCCAATCGGCATTCCGGCGCGCGGCGTGACCGCCAAATCGCTCCAGGGCACCAGCAAACGGTAGAAAGTTTTGTCGCCCTCGCGTTTGGACTGGAGATTGGCGCTGTAATGCGGCGCGTCGGGCGCAAAAGCGATGGGGCCGTTTTCGCCCAAACCAAAGGCGTATTCGACAAACGGCGCGTCCGCCGAGCGGCGATAACCGGCATCGAAGGCGACCTGGCCGCTATCGGTTGACCAGGGCGCGGTCGGATTGGCGAAAACGTGGGTGTCGTCGCGCGCTTCGAGCCATAACACCAGATGTTCCGGCGTCCAGCCGAAGGCGATTTCGAGCGACAAATCCTGCGACCCCGTGTAAGCGTCGGGGATCATGCCGTGCCAATTTTCCTCGCCTTCGACGCGCCAGAACGGATGGTTTTGCGGACGCCGCAGTTCGGTCGCTGCCGCCGTTTCGACGCGCGGCGCGAGCGCGAAATCGAGTTGGCGCGACGCAGTTGTCCGCCCGTTTTGCCACTGTAACTGCGCCGAAACGTCGCTGGAACGGCCCATTTCGGGGCTTTGAACCGGAAAAACCACCTCACCCGTGCCGCGCGACAGCGTAACGGGCCGCGACTGCGTGCCACTGGGCGTTTGCAGCGTCAAAGTCGCCGCGCCCGTGATTTCCGAGGTGACGCGCACGCGCACCCCGCCTGGCGCGGGCGCGATTTCGAGTTCGATTGGCTCATCGAGCGCGACTTCGCCTTCGATGAAAACCGGCTGCGCCGCCTGAATCTGAGCGCGACCGTTCTGCCAGTGAACCGGAACGGCGCGGCCCGTCAAATCCCAGACTTTGGCCTCGCCGCGTTTCAATTGGAGCGAAACCTGACGCGCCGAGCCGTCGCTTGTCCACAAGGCCAGAAGCGGCGCGCGATTTTTCCGCGTGATCTGATGCAAACGCAAATTGCCGCGCGTTTGTGAAGTTCCCGCCGTCGCGCCGGACAGCAAGCGCGCAGTCGTGAAGTAGGCCAGAGCCGAGGGCATCGGCTCGAAACGGTTGTCCAGAAGTCCGTAAGTGCCTTCGGCGACGCGATTGGACAGCACGAACCAGTCCACGCCGGAGATGTTGGGGAGCGGAACGGTGGAAAGAAAAACTTCGGCCACGAACTGCGCCTGACGGCGTTCGGCGTTGGCATCGCCAGGGTCAGCGGGAATGCCGATTTCGCCCGAACCGAGCGGTTTATCGCCGTGTCCTTTTTCGCGCAGCACTTCGCGCGCCATCTTGAGGCGTCCGGCGTGATTGCCGTAGGTGTGACCGATGAAACCGTCGAATTTCTGGGCCAGGCCGAAATCGAAAAGGCGCCGCAAATCGCGCTCGTTGGTGCCGGCCAGCGTCGTCATGATCCGCAGGTTTTTGTTCAGCTTATGTCCGGCGTCGTAGGTGCGCGAGAAAAGGTCGTAATAGTTGGCGGGCGATCCGAATCCGCGCGCGAAACCGCGTCCCTGCGCCGGATCGTCGTTCCAAAAGGCGTTCGGCTCGTTCCAGATTTGCCACTCTTTGACATAATCGCCGTAGCGCCGCATCGTCGGAGCCGCGAACGAATCGGCCCACAACTGGCGCGCGGGCGCCGAAAACCCCATCGGCGCGCCGCCCAGTTCCTGCGATTTTTGATGCGTCCAGGGCGCGCCCCAGTAGCTCAGACACGCCATCACCGTGATGCCGTTTTGTTTGCACAGCGCGATAAAAGCGTCGGAATTTTTCCAGTCGTAGCGATTTTCTTCCGGCTGGATGTTGCCCCAGCCAGGCAGCCAGCGCACATGACGCACGCCGAGCAGGTTCATCAACTCGAACGCGGGCGGATAAATTCGCGCGTCCATGTGCTGAATGTAGGAGTTGACGCCGACCCAGCGCGGGATTTGACTCAAAGGCCGCGAAGCCAGATCGCGCGACACCACGCCGAAATGATGCGTCATGGCGAGGCTTTTTTCGCCCCAGTTCGCTGTGGCGGCAACGCGATACCTTCCAGGCGCCAAGCGCGGCAGTTCAATGGTTGCGCTCTCGCTGCCGCGCAGGGCGCGTTTGGTGGTGAAGGTGTGAACGGTGCGGTTTTCGAGGTCGGAAACCGTCATTTGGAGCGAAACGGCGCGAGAATTGGTGTCGTTTTCGGGCAGTTGCACCGTGAGTTTGGGCGCCTGGCCTTCGACGAAAAGCGCGCCGAAGGGAAAGGCGAGAACCGTCGGTTTAGGTGTGTAGCGCGGATTGACTGGCGCGGCGATGGGGCCGGTTGGCGCGTTTTGGGCCGTCAAATAGGTGACGGCGGGCGAAAGTGAGAGCGAAATCGCGCCGTTTTGCGCAGCGATTGGAGGTTGAGTTTTTCCCAACACATCAGCGGCGGTGAAATTTCCGCTCAGTGGCAGCGAAACCACTTTCGCTGATTCCGAAGTCCACGCCGCGATTTTGAGGTCATTGCCGCGCCGGAACTGCAAAACGTGGTCGTTGGGTGAACCGGTAGGCAGCCGTTTTTCAAATTGGAAGCCGCGCAGTTCACGAATCAGGTTTTGCGCCGCGACATAAGCCGGTTTGGGGTCGAAAGCGGGTGTGCGATTGGAAAAATGAGCGCGTTTGACGAGGCCGTAGCGATGTTCGCTTTGCTTGGGGTCATCGCCGTCGTCGCGCCAGTCATACCAGATCGAAAGCGGGATGCCCGACGCCAGATTGGTCAGCCATTGACGCGCCAGATAGCGCGCCTGCTGCTCTTCGGTGAGTTTGGTGGTCGAGGAAGAGTAGCCCCATTCACCCGCCAAAATCGGGATTTCTTTGTTCTGGGGCGCGTATTTCTGGATTAAATCGCGCAGTTTCTGGTAATCGGGCGCGACGGTATCGGGCGCGCTGTCGCGGTAGGGATGAACGGAAACCGCGTCGAAATAGCGCAGCGCCCCGCCCGCGAACACCTTTTCCAAAAACGGAAAATCCATCCAGGCGCCCGCCGGCCCGATGAAGGCTTCGTCGGGCAGCGCCCGTTTCACGGCTTCGCCCGTGACGAGCGCCAGTTTCACATAGTCCTGCGCGTTGACTTTAGGCGTCCAGAACAGGTTCGGCTCGTTCCACATCTCCCACAAAATGCCGCGCCCACGGTAGCGCGTCATCGCGGCGACGGCCCAGCGCGCGAACGCCTGTCGCACTTCATCGCTCGCGGGCGAAGTCGGGGAATAGAGTTTGTTGCCGTAGCTCAACACGAAAATCGCGCGCAAACCGTGTTTTTCCATCGCGGCGACGAGTTTGTCTGGCTCAGTCCAATCGTAGACGCCCTTGACCCGTTCGGTGCGGCCCCAGCCCCAGTCCATGCGAATCCATTTCACGCCGGTCGCGGCGAGCATCTCCATTTCGCCTGGCAGCGCCTCGGTGAAGTGGATGTTGATGCCCAGACCGTTGGGAATCGGGCCGGTGGGAAGGGCGGGATGCGGCGCGGCGTGGGCAAACGTCGCGCTCAGAGCGAGGCAGAGTGAGAGGAAGAGGTAGCGAATGGCTTGCATGAGAGGAAATGGACGTGTGTTGATATGAGTGGCCGTTTCAAAGCGACATAAAGTCGCAGCCAACGAAGTAGCCGGCCTTCGCCGACAGCGTAAAAAATCAAATTAGGGCAAACGCCCAAAAATAGGTTGGGTGGCACTAATTTTGCGTTTTAAATAAAGGGTTTAAAAGAGTCGGCCCAACAACAAAGAAAACAAAAAAAAGGCGGGAGCGGGGCACACGGGCAGAGCCACCGGGAGAACGACCGAACAAACAGAGCT
>JAUJNG010000004.1:0-21050 GCA_030448265.1 Abditibacterium sp. | reverse complement strand
TTTTTTTTTTTATTATAATATTCCGCACTCTGTTTTAAAGGCGGCGTTATTTTCGTCAATGGTTTTTATTTTTTTGGGGGGCCGTTTTTTTTACGCTATTTTATTGCCATCAAACCTAATTTTTAAACGTCCGGAGGAGTGGGTTGTCGGCGAAGGCCGACAATTTCGTTGGCTGCGACTTCATGTCGCTTTTATCGTCATGGTTGAACCGGCGTCGCCACAACTGCATCGAGTCCAAAGCGAGGCCGGAGCGGGCGTTTATCGGTGGGCGCCATGACTTCGACGCGCAGGGTGTAAAAGCCGTTGACCGGCTCGAAAACGCCCAGATCGACTGGCCCCGTCACTTCGCGCAGCGGCACGATGGGATGAAACAGGTCAATCGGGCCGCCCACCGCTTTGCCGTTCACCATAACCCGCACCAGGCCAAAGCCTGGCGATTTGGTGGCGTGCAGCGCCAGATGATGTGGCCCGCCACGCGGCGCGGGAAAGCGGACTTCCACGAAATCGCCCGCTTTTTCGCCAGTGACCGAAAGCTGCAATTCGTTGCTCCACGCCGGCGATTCCCAGCGCGCCTGCATCCGCGCCGTCACGGATGGAGATTTGTTGATCACTTCCATGAACTCGCACTCGATGGCATTCGGAATTTTGAACATTTCCGGCACACCCTGCACGACAAGAGAAGCCGGAGTGGGCACAACGGGAAGGTTGCTGGTGGCCCCAGGACGGCCATACCAGTAGGTTGTGGCCGCAAAAGTGAGGTTTTTGATGGACGCCCAGTGCCAGATTTCCATGTCGAACTTCAAATTGGAGCGAAACGGAATGCCGTCCAGACCGCGCGTGCGGGTAACGGTGGTATGCCCGCGATTCGAGGTGGCAAAACGCGCGTTTTCCGGCACCTGAGAACCGTCGGAGCGCGGTTGGGCATGAAACGGCGCCTCGAAACGGCGATTGTCTATCCACGCATAACCGTAATAATCTTCGGTTCCCGTCCCGAAATGAGAGGGGAAACTTTCGCCGTCGAGATAGATTTTCTCGTCGCCCTCGCCCCACCACGAATGCAGCGGATTGACGACCGCGAGGGTGTCACCGGCGTAGATGCCCTGACCGCGAATGGTGATGAAATTCCAGTCGCGCGGCGGGCGGGTCTGCAAGCCGCCTTCCTGCTGCCAGTTGGCGCGGAAATGCATCGAATTGTCGTCCCACTTCCACGCATCGGCGACGGCTTCCAAATTGATGCGCACGGTTTGAGAACCGAAATTCTTGAGCCGAATCACGCTGGTTCGCTGGAACGGCATGACCCAGTGGCTGGTCATGCGCCCGTTGCTTTCCACGCTGCGCCACCAGTCGCGGAACGGGTTGAGGCCCACTCCGCTCCCGAAAAAGTCGCCGACCGGAACGCCGACAGTGGGCTGTCCATCGGCTTCCATCATCAGCAGGGTCGACCGCAGCGCCGCTTCCCGATTGGGAGCCTCAACGTTCACGCTCAGGCGCCGAATCGCCTGCGGGCCGCCGCTCCACGCAATTTCGGCGCTCTGCCCAGGCAAGAGGCTGGCGCTGCGGTTCTGCATTCTTCCGCCCGCGTAGGCCGGAGGCGATTTCAAAGCACCCTGCACGCGGTTCAGCACCGCGCTTTGGGTTTTTAAATCAGCCATCGAGAACGATTGCACCCTCGTTCCCGCCGCATAGCTGCGAGTGTTGACCACGTAATACAGGTTTGGCCCCGCATCATTGGTGATTTTGCAGGAGCGCGCGTAGGGAATGGGCAGATAAAGGTTGTAGCCCTGCGCGCGCTCGGCGGCGAGCGGCGAAGCGATCAAGGCGCCGTCGCTGAGCATCGCTTTCATCGGCAGGGCGATTTGGGGCTGCGCGGCGCCATCGAGATAAACCCGCAGCGTGCCTTTAGGATTGGCCGTCCACATCCGCACCACCGCGCCTGGCCCCTGCGCGTCCAGCAAAACCGCTTCGCGCCGTCCTTCGCGTTGCTCCACGCGCAAAAAATGGCCTTTATCGTTGTTGGCAAAGGGGTGTTTTTGCGGTTCGGTTTTGGAGCGGCGGTCGTAGCTGCTGCTTTGTCCAGTCGAATAGAACGGCTGGGGCCAACGCGCCAAAACCTCGCGGTCGGTCATTTCTTCGAGAAGGGAAGCGAAGGAAATCGTTTTGGCATTCGCTGCCGAGGGCGCGGGGAGCTCCTGAGCGCAACTGGGCCGCGCGGTGATAAGAAGTCCGGCCATCGCGGTGGGACAGAGCAGGATTTTAGGTTGAAGGGATGTGGGCATGAGATTGCAGCGAATAAATTCACCGCAACAACGACGCGAAACCTGCCTACGCAGGTTGAGCAGCCTCCAGTCCGCGCAGGCGGACTTCGCGTCGTTGTTGCGGTGAATTTATTCGCTGCGGTTTCAAATAATTTCCAACTCGTCTCGATGCGGCAATTTCGGAAACGGCGCAAACGGCAGCGTTTGATACCAAAACGCCACACTCGCAATATCGTCCTGCAACGGCAAAAAGCGGCGGTCGCGGCGCCAGCCGAGCGCCTGAATCGTGACGCGCAAATCCTCTTGAAAGCGAATTGGGTCGGGCAGGTGCCAGCGATACATCCCGAAACGGGTCTGCGATTGATAAACCCCGTCGGGCCGAATCACCTGCGACAGTCCGGCGTAGGGCGTGGTGTATTCCTGATATTGCTTGGTTTTCTGGTTTTCGTAGTTGTAGGAGCCGCAAAAATAATCTTCGGTGCCGGTGCCGCAAATGGTGGGGAATTCGCCGTCGCCGTCGAGGAAAAACTTGATTTCGCCTTCGCCCCACCAGCCGGTGTTGTTCACGCCCCACGCCATGTAGGTGCCGACATAATGCCCGCGCCCGCGCACGCCGTCTAAAATCGTGAAAACTTCCTTGTAAGGCAACGGATTGACGCGGCGAAACTGGGCGTGGAAGTAGGCGCAATCTTCGGGCACTTCGGCGAGCGCGTAATCTATCTGGTAATAGAGCACCATTTCCGCGTCGGCGAGGTTTTCCAGGGTGATGCGGCAGCGTTTGCGAAACGGCATCGGCCAGTAGCAGTTGAAGGCGCTGCCAGGATTGACGCACACCGCGAGGCTTGAGAGGGGCGCGAACTGGCCCCAGCCGCACGCGAAAAAATCGCCGACCGGACATTCGACACTGGGATTTTCTTCATCGTCCCAGTAAAAACGCAAAATCGAATGGCGCCAGTTGCCCGTCGGCGTCATCCAGATGTGCTGAATCGCGCCACTGTCCTCAATATCGGCGAGAGTGTGGGTTTGCCCCGCCGCAATTTTGACCAGAGGCCGCGTTTTCCAGCCGACTCCCAAGTCGCGCGAGGGATGGTTTGGCTCGTCGGGCACGGGCGCCATGCCGCCGCGCCCGCGTTCGCCGGTGGGGTTTTCGGCGCTGATGGAGCGCGACTGCGCGTCGCTGAGGCGCGAGATGTTGGAGAGGTTGGTTTCGAGAGGGTGGAAACTCATAGAATCGCAAGTATTGGTGGTTGAGATAGTGTTGACCGGTTCCCTTTCCGCTTGCGGGGAGGGTTAGGGAGGGGTGAGTGGTGCAACTGAGCGCCCGATTGAGGAGCAGCCACTCTTCCGGCTTCCCCCTCCCTAACCCTCCCCACAAGTCGGGTGCCCTCTGGGCGTGGGAACTGGTCAACCACTCACTCTACTGCGCCGTCTGCGCTTTAGCAGCCTGCGCTTTGGCGGCAACCTCGGCGTTTCTGGCGGCGATAGCGGCTGTAACTTCCTCTTCTGGAAAACCTTCCATGCCGTTCTTGACTTGCTGAACGCCCACAATATTGATCGACACGGCATTCGGGTTGCGACCCACTCGCAAATACATCGGCAGGCTCGTCGCGGTCATTTCGGGGGCGCTGGGAAGCGGGGCGCCCTGCCAGTCCATGCCGCTCAGTTTTTGCATACCTGGAATGCGAAAACGCGCGTGAAACTCGTTGTCCATGTGGCGGCGGGGCAAATCGGCGCTTTCGCCCTTCTTTTTGCGCGCGACAACTTCATCGACCTGTCCAGGTGTGACTTCCATCGTCCACGCTGCCAGCCAGTGCTGGCCGGCGCGATCGCGGTAGAGGTTGGCGCTTAAAATCGAGTTGGGCTGGTGAAAGCGTTTGACGAAGACTTTATCGCTCAAAAAATCTTTGGCGACGGCGAAGGCTTGAAAACCCATTTTGGGTTGCAAATCCTGACGCACCAGGCCGAAACGATGCTCGCGGCGCGACGGAATCGGGCCGTCGTCCTGAAAGTCGTAGAGGTAAATCGCTTTCAGGTGCGGATATTTGGACGCGACGAGCAGCGTGCGAGCGGTGAAAGCGGCCTGTTTGGGTTCGGGATTCATGGTGCGCGCGCTGTTGGGAGTGACCCAGTTTTCGATGGTGGGGATCAGGCCGTTTTCCATTCCAGACCAGCCCAACTCGGTGATCCAGGTGCCCTGCAAATTGAAATCGCGCACCACGTTTCCAGCCCGCGTGAGAGCGGCATCGAGGTTGGCGGCGCCGCCAGGCGGAGAATAGCCGGTGTCGGGCGGAAACGGCGCCATATAAGGATGAATCGAAAAGCCTTCGCTGAGCGCGCCGCTGCCAAAAACGGTGCGCGCATAGTCGGGAACCATGCCGCCGCCCGTCCCCGCGCCGCCCGTAGCGATGACCGGCTGCTTAAATCCCGCCGCTTTAACGGCGCGGGTCGTGGCACGCAAAACCGGCGCGTAATCTTTGACCGGCCCCACTTTATTTGGCTCGTTCAAGACCTCGACGGCGATGATGTTGTCGCCGAATTTTTTCAAAACCTCGACGACATAGCGCGCATACGGCTCGGCGGCCTCGGCGGAGGGATAGCGCGCGACCTGGGGATAAAGCGGGCTGCCGTAGCTCGCCGACCAGTGAAGCGGAATGCCATATTCTTTGAGTTTGGCGTTGTATCTGACGTGGCGCGGAATGAAGTCGAAAACGCCCTTTACTTTTTCCATCGATCCCCAGCCCATTTCATCGCGCACCGAATCGATGCCGGCTTCACGCAAAATTTTAAACGCTTCTTCGGGCGCATCGCGCGGCCCGAAATGGGTGTTGAGACCGATCCTCATTCGGCCTGACACCTGAGCGCGGCGCGCTTTGGGACGGGGAACGACCGAAAAGGAAAAAGTTTTGTCGCCCGCCTGGAGCGTGTAAAGTCCAGCCCTGGAAACCCGCAGTGCAACGCTTGACGCGCCCGCTTTGGCGACGCCATTCCATACCACTTTGCCGCCGAAATCGCGCACCTGAAGCGGCCCTGCGTAGCCCGCGAGCGGGCCGGAGAGCTTCAAAACGCCATTTCGTCCGGCGCGCCACACGGTTTTTTCAAACGGCGCGGGCGGCACGACAACCGGCGCGGCAGGCGCTTCAGGTTGGGGAATTTCATACGCTTCCTGTGCCTTAGCGCAGGCGGCAGAGAAAAACAGCAGTGAAGCGGCGGCAAACCCTCGCGCCGCCCACTTGGGGTGAAAAATGAGGAACATAAAAGAAAATGGTGTCCGATGTGCTTGCACAATTGAGCGGTCGCTTTCGTTGCTTGTGGATACGGTGGCGAGCAAAAGAAAAATGGCGAACGGTTATCAGTTGGGAAAAACGGGGGTGAAAGTGGGGTTGTTACCCGAAAACACCGCGCCACCAGATGCGTCGAAAGGCGTGCGGCCATTATAAACCGTGGGGCTTTGCGCCAAATTATTAGGATTGGGGTTGCCTTTATACCACTTGGCGTGGCCGTCGACAAAATTGAAAACTTGCCCTTCAAGATGGCGAGTCGCACCGACACCCGTGGCGCCTGGGCCACCCAATCCCTGGCGTAACGCTTTACCCGCAGCGGGCGCGCCACCCGCTGCGATCGCGCCCACACCGCCACAGCCCTGGCCGTTGCAATGATAACGCGCCGTTGTGAACGGGGCACTGGCGCCGTTGTTGCCGTCGCCCATCATCACTGTAAGAGAAGGAAATAAGAATTCCGATTCCTTTTTCGGGCGGACTTGGGTGTTGATGCCAGTTCCTTGAGTGCTAATTGCCGAGTTATACCAATAGTCGGTATAGTTCGGCTGAAATAGCATGATTGATGCTTGCTGGGGGCTACCTTCGCTGGGGCACTGGAATATTTGGCGGCTCTTGATATAGGGGTCGAGTGAATCCGCCCATCCTATAGGTGTGCCGCTCGCTCGCGCGTGACTGGGATAAATCCCATCGTTATCCTGCACGTATTGCAGCACGCCCAAACCGAGCTGCTTCAAATTGCTAGTGCAACTCGAACGCCGCGCGTTTTCGCGCGCCCGTCCAAAGACGGGGAACAAGATAGCAGCCAAAATAGCTATAATGGCAATAACGACCAAGAGTTCGATAAGGGTGAAACCTTTGAAAGCGGCTTTTGACCGCTTCACGCCGCTTCGGGCGGTTTCGATTTTTTCAATGAGTTGGGTTTGCATAATTTCTCCTGTGGTTAAGGGATCACCGCAAATGCAGTGATGAAACTTTGGGTTGCGTCTGGGCGAGCGGGCGGACGCTTTCGCGCTCGATGAGACAGGGTTGGATGAGACGAAGCGGCCTCGCAGTCGTTTCGCCGCGTGCGATTTCGCCGAGCATTTCCAGAGCCGCTTCGATGTGAGCTTCGAGGTTGATATCGACACAGGTCACGCGCGGGTGGGAAAACTCCATCGCGGCGCTGTTGTTGAGATTCACCAGCGACATGGCATCGGGAACGCCCCGCCCCGCATCGCGGCACGCCGCGAGCGCGCCGAGGGCCAGCTCGTCGCCGATGCTAATCAGAGCCGTGACGCCATCGGCACGCCCCGAAGTGCCCAGCCAGCGCTGCATCGCTTCGTAAGCGAAGCGCGAAGCGCATTCAAAGCGCGGCGTGTTCGCCACGATCAAAAGCCGCTCCTTTTCAGTTGCAGAGGAATTCGTCAGATGCTGGCCCCAAGCCACGATTTGCACGCGCTCATTGGGCGACTGGGGATGGTTGCAAAGCAGCGCAATGCCCTGATGTCCCGCCGCCTGCAAATGCTCGACAGCCAGATGAACCGCCTGGGCATCGTCGGCCAAAACCGAGGGCACGCCGTTTTCATCCAGCCGCCAGCCCAATAAAACTGCCCGCCCTTTGGCCCCGCGCATCGCTTTGCCGAGCGGCCCTTTCAACGATTCCTCGTCGGCCAAAACCAGCGACAATTCGCCGTTTCGCAGCGCGCGCAGCGCGCCCTGTTCGTGATCGGTGTGAATGCGAATCACATGCGAACGCCAGCCCCGCTTTTGCGCCGCCACGCCGCCCAATTGCAAAAACGCTTTGGTGGTGGCGCCTTCGTAGGCGGTGCAAATCAGGTTCAGCGTCGTGGTGAGAAGCCGTTGCTGCGTTCCAGCGCGCACGTAAGTGCCGTCGCCGATGCGCCTTTCCAGAAAACTGGCCTCGACCAACTCGTTCACCGCTTTGCGCGCCGTCATGTAGCTCACTCCCAGGCGCGCCGCCAACTCTTTGTCCGCCGGCAAACGACGACCCACCTCGAACTCGCCCGAACGCAAACTTTCGGTGAGATACTCGCGCACGATTTCGTGCTTCTGGCGAGTCGAAGGGGATTTGGCGGCAATCATCGGAATACTTCGCAAAGGACTAAAAAATGGGTCTATAGCTATTATACCCATTCGGTGAGAATTTCAAACCGCGAAGTTCCAATCTGTCATTGACTTTTCGCAAAAGCCATAAAATGGGTCGGTTTGTCATTCCGCGGGAGCCTCGGCGACTGAGGAATCAGTGAGAGTTTCCGTTCAATTTCAAAACTTGGCGGACATTGCGGCTGATTCCTCGGTCGCCGAGGCTCCCGCGGAATGACAAGTCAGCTAATTTCATGGAAGGTGCGAGATTTAATGACGTTTCCATTCCTCAGCCAATTGGGAATCACCTTTGCATTGAGCGCCGCCGCTATGTCCGATATTCCCCCTCCCGAAACCGCCGCGACTGAAGTGGCCGCGCCCGAAAACAGCTCTTCCGATGGCGGTGCTCCCGAACTCGATGCGTCGATGCGCCGCCTGCCGGTCTATCTGGTGCTGGATTGTTCCGGCTCGATGACGGGCGAACCGATTGAAGCCGTCCGTCAGGGCATGAAAACCCTTTTAAGCGAACTCAAAAGCGATCCGCAGGCGCTCGAAACGGTGTGGATGAGCGTGATCACCTTCGATTCGGGCGCCAATCAGGTGATGCCGCTCACCGAATTGTTGATGGTCAAAGAGCCGAGTTTCGAAGCCAGAGGCACGACGGCGCTGGGCGCCGCGCTGCGTTTGCTGCTCGACCAGATCAATCAGGAAGTCCGCAAAACCACCTCGACCCAGAAAGGCGACTGGAAACCGCTCATTTTCCTGATGACCGATGGCGAACCGACCGACCAGTGGGAAGACGCCGCCGATGCGGTTAAAGCGGCGCGCGTGGGGAATTTCATCGCGTGCGCGGCGGGATCGCAGGCCAACGAAGCCACGCTCAAGCGCATGACCGATGTCGTGGTGCGCCTCAACGATTTGCAGCCCGACGCGCTCAAACAGTTTTTCAAGTGGGTCTCGGCGAGCGTGGCCACCACTTCGATGAACATCGCCAAAAGCGACGCGCCCGTCGGTTTGCCCGCGCTGCCTCCTGAAATCGTCATCGTGCCGTGAATGACGGGCATATAAAATACTGGTGAGCCTTCGGCTGGGCGTGCTTCGCACGCATCGAAACTCTAATTGCAGCCGTTTCCACTGCTTTTGACGCATGAATCGCCAGGATGCGTGCGAAGCACGCCCAGCCGAAGGCTCACCAGACGGGTATTTTATATGCCCGCTGTAATGTTGAAAGCGACGATCCACTGCCCGATTCCCCACCACCATGCCTCCCGAACCCGACAACATCCCCGACGCTGGGCAAGCCGAAGAAATCGCCGAACTGGTCGCCAAAACGCCCGATACGCTGCCGCTCAAACGCCCCGCGACGCCGGTTTTCGTGCCCGCGACGCTGCCCGATGAGCCGGTGGAAGCGCCGGAAAACGGCGCGGCTCTCGAAAATCCGCCCGTTGAACGCCCTATCTCCGTTCCCCAGGCAGAATCAGTTCCAAGTCAGGCGGTCTCCGTTGTCGCACCCGTCGCGCCGGAGCCAGTTTCACCCCCAGCCGTTGAGTTTTCACCGCCGCCCCACCAAACCTTTCGCGCCTCGCTCACCCTCGAACTGCGCTGCGCGACGCCCGACGCCTCAATTCGCTACGCGCTGGGCGCCGCCGACGTGGGCGAAGACGGCACACTCTACGATCCCGCCGCCAAAATTTTGCTGACTCAAAGCACCGGCATCGCGGCGCGCGCCTGGGTGAACGGTGAAAGCGGCCCACTCGCCCTCGCGCACTTCGAAATCTCCCAGCCGCAGTGGGAAAAGAAAGAACCGCTCGACCAGAGCGACGCCACGCCGCACGAAATCAGCGACCAACGGGCGCTCGAAGGCCCGTGGAAACTCGCCGCCGCGAGCGTGCGCGGCAAGCTGCACGCGCATCGCGGCGGCTGGCGCGAGGATGCTTTCGCTCACGATTTGGCGCCCGCCGCCGACGGCACTTATGCCATAGTCGTGGTTTCGGATGGCGCGGGTTCGGCGCCGCTTTCGCGCGTGGGATCAAATCTTTTGTGCCGCGAAACCCTCGCTCATCTGCGCGACGCACTCACTCAAAGCGCGCCGCTTTCGACCGACGCGCAGGAACTGCGCGAACGCGATTTGCCGCTTCTGCGCGTGGTTTTAGTCGAGGCGGCGCGTCACGCCCTGCAAAAATTGAATGAAGAAGCCGCCAAACGCGCGCGCCCGCTCTCCGATTTCGCCTCGACGCTGCTCATTCTGGTGCGCCGCGAATGGAATGGGCAGCAACTCTGCGCCGCTTTGCAGGCCGGCGACGGCGCCATCGCGCTGTGGAACGACGACAACACCCTCACGCTTCTGGGCATGGCCGATCACGGCGAGAATTCAGGTGAAACGCGCTTCATCACTACGGTGGGCATGGAAGCCGAACTGCCGTCGCGCGTGCGGTTTTCGATTCGTCCCAACCTCCATGCCGTCGCCGCGATGACCGATGGCGTGGCCGACGATTATTTCCCCGAAGCCACCCGTTTAAACCAGCTTTTCGGCGCGGTTTTGCCGCTTGTCGAAAACGGCGACGCGCCAGGCGCGGCGCTTCTCCGGTGGATTCAATACGAGAAAAAAGGCTCGTCGGACGACCGCGCGCTCACCCTATGCTGGCGCGACGATGCCGCGCCTCAGCCCGAAACAGTGACCGAGGAGACCAGCGATGGCCACGCCTAAACCGGTGCTTCATGCCACGCTCGATTCGGGGCAGGTCATCGAATATCTGCCCGAAGTGATTGGCGAAGGCGGCATGAAAGTGGTGCATTTCACGCCCGACCGCAAATCGGTCGTCTGTTTTTTCAAAGATGTGGGCGTGGGCGCCGATCCGCAGCGTTTGCCGCGTTTGCAAAACATCGTCGGCAAATACAATCCCACCACCGACTCCAAAACCGGCCCCTACTGGAAAGACTTGTTCTGCTGGCCGACGGCCATCGTCGTCAAGCCGCGATTGGGCGTGGTCGCGCCGACTTACGCGGGCAATTTCTTTTTCGCATCGGGGCCGTTCAAGGGCAAGGAAAAACAGGCGACGTGGTTCACCTCTCCCAAACTGCGCCGCATGCTGCCCGCCGCCGAGCGCGGCACCTGGCTGGCGTATCTGCAAATTTGCATTCGACTGGCGCGCGCCGTGCGCCGCATGCACAACGCGGGCCTCGCGCACTCCGATTTATCCAACAAAAACGTGCTTGTCGATCCCTCAAGCGGCGCCGCCGTGATTATCGATGTCGATTCGCTCGTGGTGCCGCAAGTCCACCCGCCCGACGTTCTGGGCACGCCAGGATATATCGCGCCCGAAGTTCTGGGCACCTCGAAGCTCGAACTCACCGATCCGCAACGCATTTTGCCCTCGCGCCGCACCGATCAGCACGCTCTGGCCGTCCTGATTTACCAGTATTTGCTGGGTCGCCATCCCCTGCGCGGCCCGCGCGTCAATTCGACCCAATCCGCCGAAGAAGACGAGCGAATGTCGATGGGCGAGCGCGCGTTGTGGATCGAAAACCCCACCGATACGGCCAACCGGCCCGCCAAACTCGGCGTGTCCTACAAAGTTCTGGGGCCGTATCTCGCGCCGCTTGTCGAGCGCGCTTTTGTGAACGGTTTGCACCATCCCGCCGAACGGCCTGGCGCCGACGAATGGGAGCGCGCTCTGGTTAAAACCACCGATTTGCTATTGCCCTGCGCCAATTCCGCCTGTCCTGGGGGGTGGTTCGTGCTGGGCGAGGGCGCGCCGCGCTGTCCCTGGTGCCGCACGCTCAAAGCGGGGCCGTTTCCGGTTTTGAATTTCTATCGCGCCGGAAAAACGGGGCAGTTTTTGGCGGAGCGCCACCGTCTGGCGGTCTGGCATCACGCGCGGCTTTATCCCTGGCACGTTTTCGACAACCACTTCGCCGGCGAAGGCGCCGACCGCACCCCACAGGCTTATTTCGCGCGCCAGAGCGGCGGCTGGTGGCTGATGAATCAGGGCCGCGAGGCGATGTCGGTGATCGGCGCGGGGCAGATTCCCGTCGGCGGCGGCATCGAACTCAAAGACGGTCAGCAAATTCAGCTTTCCAAAGCCCAGCATGGCCGTCTGGCGGTCGTGCAGATGGTGAATGGATAGAGAAATTATCGAAAGTAGCCGCTCGATTCCCACGCCCAGAGGGCACCCGCTGCGGGAGAGGGTCAGGGTGAGGGAGAGAAGCCGGAGGTTTCAAAAATTTAATCGGAAAAAGGTGGAAGCAGTCAATTTTCTCCCTCACCCCGACCCTCTCCCGCAGCGGGTGCCCTCTGGGCGTGGGAGTCAAACTCCGACTTTTCGATTTCTCCGCGAGTTGTAAACACAACACTATGAGGCAATTTCTTCGCGGCGAGCGACACAAACTGGCGGATTTCGCGCCGCTTCATCGCGTGTGGCAGGTCGAACTGTCGCTCGATGCGCCGCAATTCGTCATCGATTACTGCTGTCTGGGACTCGATGCCGACGGCCATCCCGTGGGCGACGAATATCTCATCTTCTACAACCGTCCCGACGCTCCCTACGGCGCGATTTCGCTCGATAACGCTTCCAACAACGGCGCGCTTTTCACCCTCGACCTGGGAAATCTGCCCGCCCATGTGCGTCGTCTGGTGTTCACGGCGACCCTTCATCACGTCGAATCCGAAGCAGCAATGGTCAACGTGCAGGGCAGCGGCGCGCTGGCCGACATCTTCGCCAGCGCGTTTGGCCTCGCGCCCGACATCGGCGAGGGTTATCTGGCACTGGGCGCCGGAACGCGCGAAACCGAAAGCATCGAAGCGGGTTTTTTCGCCTTTTCGGGCACCGATTTCGGGGGCGAAACCACTCTTGTCATCGGCGAGGTCGGTTGGAAGGACGAATGGCGTTTCATCGGGGTCGGGAAGGGATTGGCGGGCGATTTGAGCGCGTTTTTGCGCCATCTCGACGGCGGATCGGTTCGCGCCAATCCCGTCCAGCCCGTGACCATTCCACCGGCTCGCGTTCTGGCTCCCCCCGCGCCCGCTCCGGCGCCGCCCATTGCCGCGCCGCGACCCACACCTATCACCGCGCCGCCGCAACCCACAGCGACTCCGGCGGTCGCCAGACCTGTCGCCGCTCCTCCCATCGCGCAAAGTCCGCCGCCTGGCGGCACGCTGCAGGATTTGATCGACGCAGCCGCGCCCAATTCGGTGCTGATATTGATGCGCGGCGAGTATCAAGGCCCCTTTTTCATCACCAAACCGCTCACGATTCAGGGTCAGAACAGCGCGTTGTGGGCGCGTCAAGGGCCGGTCGTCACCGTCGAAGCGCGCGATGTCGCGCTGCACGACCTGGAAATCGAAGTCACCATTCCCCAAAACGGCGGCGAAGGCGATATCGCGCTCAAAATCGCGGGCGAAGCGCCCCAGCTGCACGACGTGCGCGTGCGCGGGCGCATCGCGGGCCTGCCCGATGGAGACGGCGAGTGGAAGGTGCCGACTTCGCTCGATCTGGGCCGTTTCGCGGCGCGCGCCGAGAACAGGTGGAGGTTTGAACTGAGCGTTCCCACCGCCGTGCAGCTTTCCTCGCCGGTCGAAGGACTTTCACTTTCGCCCGCACAGGTGGACGCGGGGCAGCACCAGATCACGCTCACGCTGCGCGATGTCGCTCCCGACGCCATTATCGCGGGACAAATCGAAGTGCGCGCGGCCTCGCTGACCCGCACCATCCCCGTGAGCGGAAGCGCGGTTCTGGGCGTCGAGGCCGCGTTTAGAGGCAGCGACTAAAGTCGCCGCAAAGGAAAGCGAAACCTGCCTTCGCAGGTTGAGCCACCGCATCAGTCCGCGAAGGCGGACTTCGCCTTCCTTTGCGGCGACTTTAGTCGCTGCGAAAAAAGGCGCCGTTAGCTCGGCGCCTTTTTCGTTTTACTTTTTGGTTTTGTCGATTTGTTTCGCGCTCTGGACATCCTTTTTCTTCTGTTGTGTCGAGTTGTCCTTGCTTTGTTTTTGCGCGGCCTGTTTTTGGGTCGCTTTCGGAGATTTGTCGCCCATAAGAATCCACCTCCCGTTTCTCGGCGTGTGGAGCGTCGAGTTGGACACAGTATAGAGGCATCCCCGCGCCGCGCATTAAACTGAGAACCTGATGTTACGCCCCAGGAGGGATTTTGAACCACAGAGGCACAGAGACACGGAGAAAACGAGGGGAGAACGCCATGAACGGCCTACTTGGTCGCACGTTGTCTCGAACAACTCTCTTTTTCCTATGTGTCTCTGTGCCTCTGTGGTTCAAAATCCCTCCTGCTGCACATCAGTGAGAACGAGAAACGACTAATTTTCAACGGACTCCCCTTCGCCGCCCTCAATGCACCTCAAAAAACTGCAACTTTTAGGCTTCAAATCCTTCGCCGACGGAACCACTCTCGAATTTGGCCCTGGCATCACGGCGGTGGTCGGCCCCAACGGTTCGGGCAAATCCAACATCGTTGACGCCATGCTGTGGGCGCTGGGCGAACGAAGCGCCAAAGCGTTGCGCGGGCACGGCGCCACCGATGTGATCTTCAACGGCGCCGCGAGCCGCAAACCGACCGGACTGTGCGAGGTCTCGCTGTTTTTCGACAACCAGAGCGGAACGCTGCCGATTCATTTCGAGGAAGTCCAGGTCACGCGCCGCCTTTTTCGCGACGGCGCGGGCGAATACGCGCTGGGCGGCTCCAAATGCCGTTTGCGCGACGTGACCGATCTGTTTCTCGATACCGGCGTCGGCCCCGACGCGGGTTGCATCATCTCGCAGGGCGAAATCGACGCGATTTTAAGCGCCAAACCCGAAGACCGGCGCGGCCTCATCGAAGGCGCCGCCGGAATCCAGAAATATCACGCCCGCCGCACCGAAACGCGCCGTCGCCTGGAAAAAGTCGTGGTCGATTTGATTCGCGTCGGCGATATCACAAGTGAACTCGAAGCGCAGCTTGAACCGCTCGCGGGGCAGGCGCATCTGGCGCGCGAATACGATTCGTTGGTTTCGCGACTGAAGGAGTTGCAGCTCGCGGTTCTGGCGCGCGATTACCAAAATCGCGTGGTTCGATTCGCGGCCTATAAGGAAGGGCAGACCGCTTCAACGGCCAAGGTGCGCGAGGGGCGCATTGAAATCGAGCGCTTGGAACGACTGGAAAGTATCACCAGCCGCCAGATGCGCGAGTTGGAAGGGCGCGTCGAAACCCTGTCACGGGACCTCACCGACGCGGTTTCGCGCTTGAAAGGCGCCGAAGGGCAGCTCGCCGTCGCGCGCGAGCGGCGCCGCGCTCTCACCGAAGCGCAGGAGTTCCAGGCGCGCGAAATCGGGCACCTGCGCGCGCGCATCGCGGCGACGGGTGAGCAAATCGAGGCCACCAAAGCGCAGCTTTTGAGCGCGCAGCACGAAAATTCCGGCCTCAATCAAGCCGCCGCGCAGGCCGAAGGCAAACTGGGCGAGGCCAATGCGAAACTCTCCGAAGCGACGCGCGAACTGCAAACCGTGCAGGCGCAGGTCATCGAAGCGATGCGCGCGGGGCAAAAGCGCCGCGAAACTCTGGCGGGTGGCAAAGCCGAAATCGCCGCGCTCGAAAACCGCGTTTTTGATCTCGAAAAGCTGCTTGGCGAAGGGCACAGCGAAGGCGAAACGCTCGAAATTTTGCAAATCGAAGTGGGGGAACTGCTGGCGCAGCTCAAGGCGAAACTCGCCGATGACTCCACGCTTCAAACCGCGCGTCAAAACCTCGAATTGGCGCGCCAGAACCTTCAAAGCTCAACTCAAAACCAGAACCAACTGCGTGAAAACCGCGCGCGCGTTCAAAGTCGCGCGGGGGCTTTGCGCGAGTTGGAAGACTCGCTCGAAGGCTTTCAAGGCGGCACGCGCGCGATTTTGCAAGCCGTGCAGCGCGGGCAGTTGCGCGACGATTACATCCCCGTCGCCGACGCGATTCGCGCGCCGGCGCATCTCGAACTGGCGATAGAAGTCGCGCTCGGCGGCAACGTCAACAACCTCATCTGCGCCGATAACGAACGCGCCAAGGTTGGCATCGAATGGCTCAAAGGTAACCGCGCCGGTCGCGCCACGTTTTTGCCGCTCGGCGCGATGCGTCCCAGCTATCTCAGCGACCGCACGCTCGATGTTTTGAACGACAAGGCAGTTCTGGGCCTCGCTAATGAACTTGTCGAGTGCAAGCGCGAACATGAAAGCGCGGTCGATCATCTTCTGAGCCGCTTTATCGTCGTGGAAACCCTGGAAGACGCGATTCGCTTGTCGAAAAAGTGCGAAAGCGGCGCGCGATTGGTGTCTCTCGAAGGCGAGGTCGTGCTTCCGGCGGGCGCCATCACCGGCGGGCAGGGACGCCAAAAATCGAGCGGGCTTTTGGCGCGAAAACGCGAATTGGACGAGATCGAAGCGAAAATCGCCGCTATCGAAGGCGAAATCGAAAAGAGCGGCGTGCAAATTACGGTGACGCAAAAGGCCGTTGCGGAAGCGGAGAACGGGCTGAAAAGTGCCGTTGAAGCGCACAATGAAATCCGCAATCAAATCGCGCGGCAGGAGCGCGAAGTCGAAACCGTTTCGCGCGATTTGAATCGCAATAAATCGCAGCGTGAAGCCGTCGAATCGCAAATTCGCGCTTCCAAAGCCAATTTAGCAGCCAAACTCGCCGCGCAAAATGACTCCGACGCGCTTGCCGGAAACGACGAAGAGCGCGCGCGGGTGCTGGAAGTCGCGGTGGAGGGCGCGCGCGCCGTTGCCGCGCAGCGTCAGGCCGAAAAAGACGCGGTGGCCGGTGAAGTCGCCGAAGTGCGCGCGCAATTCGGCGCGACGCTGGAGCGCCTCCATTCGATGCGGCGCAGTCTGGCGGAACTCGAAAACTCCGCGCGCGACGGCGAAGCGCAAATTCGTGCCAAAGAAGCGCAAATCGACCGCGCGGCGGGCGAAGACGCGCAAATCGTGGCAGGCGAGGCGCATTTGATTGCGAGTCTCGAAGAACTGGCCGAGCGGCGCGCCGATCTCGATTCGAGCCTCGAAACCGCGCGATTTGAACGCGGGGCGGCTTTGGAAAAACTGAATGTCACCGCCATCGAACTTAAAGCCGCGCGCGAAACTTTGCACGGCGCCGAGGACGAACTGCATCGTTTCGAAGTGCGAATCGCCTCGACTCAGGCCGAAATGGCCGACATGGAACGGCGTTTTCGCGAAGAGTTCGAGCTGGAGCCGGAAGCGGTTCTGGAATCGCTGAGAGATGAAAGTGGGGCTGACGCACCCTTCCAATCTTTCGACAGCGACCGATTGGAAGAGAGCGCAAGCCCCGCTCCTGCTCCCTTCAATCGCCGCGCCGCGCTGGAAGAAATCGAGGTTTTATCCGCGCAAATCGGCGATCTGGGCAGCGTGAATCTGGGCGCCATCGCGCAGTATGAGTCCGTCAAAGAGCGTCTCGATTTTCTGAGCGAGCAAAAAAGCGATCTGGAAGTGTCCAAAGGCGAACTTGACGCCATTATCGCCGAAATCGACGGGCGGATGCGCGAGCAATTTATGACGACCTTCGACGCGCTCAAAATCGCTTTCGACCAGATTTTCGTCAAGGTTTTCGATGGCGGGCGCACTCATCTGGGCCTCACCGAGCCGGATAATCTGCTCGAAACCGGCATCGAACTGCGCGTGCAGATGCCAGGCAAGGCGGCGCAGGATATTTCGCTCCTGTCGGGCGGTGAACGGGCGCTCACGGCGCTGTCGTTTTTGATGGCGATTCTCAGAGTGCGACCCGCGCCGTTCGTGATTCTGGATGAAGTCGATGCGCCGCTCGATCAAAGCAACGTCGGCAGGTTCACCGATTTGCTGCGCGAATTTACCCACGACACCCAATTTATCGTCATCACTCACAACAACGGCACCATGCAGGCCGCCGATGTGCTGTATGGCGTCACTCAGCAGGAAGCGGGCGTTTCGACCCTGATGAGCGTCAGGCTGGCCGCCGAGGAAGAATTGGAAGGCAACCGGCGCGTCGCGGCGGTCTGACGAGGCGAAAAAGTTGCATCTATCGCATCCTTTGACAGCCGTGTCGTTGATCGACGTTTTTTCATCTCATCGAGCCGCGCCGCTGTGGTAGAAAGAGGGAGCGAGAGCCTCGCTTCTCGCCGGAGGAAACCTTATGCAAAACCCAAAACGTCCCCGCTCTCATCGTTCCAGAAAACTCAGGGACTCGTCGCGCCGCCGCTCGGGTTCGATTGTGGTGCTGATGGCGCTGTCTGTTGTGGTGCTGTGCGGTTTTGCCGCGCTCTCCACCGATTACGGCCAGATGGTGTGGCGCCGCAACCAGTTGCAGCGCGCCTGCGACGCGGCGGCGCTGGGCGGCGCGAGCCAGTTGCCTCTCGCTACCAACGCGATACAGGTCGCGGGCGTTGTCGCGGGGCAAAACGGTGTGCCGTCGCCAACCTACGGTTTTCCTAATGGCGTGAGTCAAATTCAAGTTTCCGCCACTCAGCAGGTGTCGTTCGGGTTTGCGCGCGTGATAGGAATCAACTCGGCCAGCGTTTCGGCCACTGCCATCGCGGGGCGCATTCCCATCAGGGGCGTTCCAAACAATGTGCCTCTGGCCATCACGACCAACGACTACCTTACTTACAAAAACGGCACTTCGTTCGAGTTGCAGTTGATTGATAATAACCGTCAGAATTTCAATCCAGGCGACATCACCGCGCTCGACCTTCGCACCGACAATTCGGGTAAAGCCGTCAACGTGTTTCAAACCGATCTGACCTACGGCTTCAGCGGCACGATTTATCTCAATCAGCAGATTAATAGCGCCCTGAACGCCTCGCTCAGTTCTCAGGGGCCGAGTGTGGTTCAAGCCATTACGCAGCGTTTTGACGAAGCGGCTGCGGCGCCTTACCGAGACACGGGCAACAACTATACCTTTCCCAATTATCCCGACGGCGACCGCCGCGTCGTGACGCTGATCGTGGCCGATCCCGCTCTCGCCAATAACAACAACCCGCAAATTACGGCGCGCGCCATCGTTCCGGTTTATCTGGAAACCGTGAGGTCGCCAGGCGGATCGGGAAACACTTACGTCAGAATGCGGATTATGCCGTCGCTGACCTACAGTTCCGAGGATCCAGGCGTGGTGTTGGGCGACGATTCCACTGTCGATAACGGCCTCGCCGTGGTTCGCCTGCTTGGTTAAACGTCGGAGAAATTATGCTCAACACACACCTTGCCGCGCCCCGCACATCTTGCGTCCGAAGCATACGCTCGCGACAAATGAGGCGTCGCGGCGGCCAGACCATTGTCGAGTTCGCTCTTGTTGTGCCGATTTTGCTGGGTCTTTTGATCGGCATTATGGAGTTCGGCTGGGTCGTCAAAAATACCCTCGCCCTCTCCAACGGCGCGCGCGAGGGCGCGCGAGTCGCTTCGCTGGGGAGAACCACGACCGACATTCAAACGCGCATTCAAAACTCGGTGAGGCCGCTTTCGGTCGCTTCGCCCAACGGTGCGATTGTGATGCGGTGGTCGGATAACAACGGCGCCGACAACTATCCGTATGCGATCACCGATTCCGGTTCGGTCAACGGCGTGATGCCAGGAAAACTCATCAAAATCACGGTGCGCACCAACAACCCATCGCTCACCGGATTCTTCCCGTTTCTGCGCAATCGCAACATCGAATCCTACGCGACGATGCGGCGGGAATAAAAGACTTTGAAGAAATAAAGGCCGCGCGAATTCGCGCGGCCTTTATTTTTCGCGCCGCATCATTCGGCGCCCGAACTCCTCCATTCCGGCGCGATGGGCGGGCGTGAGGCGATATTCGATGGCCCCTCTCAAATAACTTTCGACAACGGCAACGGGCAGCGAAGTTCCAAGCGGATTGGCCGCGACGATGGGGGAAATCTGGGTTTCGCCAACGTCGCGGGCTTCATCCAGCCGTTTTTCGAGCGCACCGCGATTTTCCAGGCCGGATTTGGCCGTCCACGCCGCGAAAACAAAACTCAAGCCGGTGAAATGGTGCCACAGCGCGGCTAAATCGTAGAGGTGGAGCGCAGCGCAGTTCTGCGCGGTTTCAAGCGCCGGATCGCCGATGAGAAGCGCGGCATCGGCGCGGTGCAGCATCGCAGCTAAATCGGGCCGGTGGTTGAAAAAATCGGGTTGAAGCCGGTAAAAATCGCCCAAAATGATGCGAATCAGCGCGACCGAAGAATGCGAACTGGCATCAAGTGCCACGCTTTCGATTCGTTCGATTTCGACTTTGGAAAAGAGCAGGACGGAACGAACTTCGCGCGTCGCGCCCACGATGGCGTCGCCCAAAATTCCGTCGCCGATGCCGCGCAAATGGTCGGCGGCGGGCAGCAGCGCGGCGTCGAACTCGCCGTTTTGGAGTCGTGCGCCCAGATTGGCGGGGAAGTCGGCGACGATTTCGACCTCGCTTTGCCCGCGCAAACTCCAATGGAGCGGCAGCGCGTTCAAATAAGGCACGACGCCGAGACGAATTGGCATAAAAGAAGTTAGCCACGGGGCGACCCGGCGGAACGTCACGCTGCTGCTGGCGGCGCTGCGGGAGGTGCTGCGGTAAGGCGAGTACGCCCCGGAAGACGCGGCGCTTCCTCGTGCCGGCCCGCATTGCCCTCGAGGGTGCGTGCGTGCCGACGTGGCGCGGGGCCGCGGGTACGGAAGGGGTAGGAGCCGTTCGTGCTCGCCTCCGCAGTGGCTCGAAGTGACCTAAACCGATCTCGTGTCCGGCCGCCGCCGGGCGGAGTTTGCCGATGCAAAGTCGAGCGACGTTCGTGGCTTACACTCTCCTCGGCATCCTGTGCTGGCTGTGGTTCCTGTTCTTCCTGCTGATGGCCCTCGGGTTCGTCCTCATGCGGGGCCTCGCCGACGAGCCGGGCGCCCCGATGACGCTGCCCCGCGCCCTGGTCATTGCGGCCCTCTTCGTCGCGATCGGCTCCCCGGGATTCATTGGGGGCCGGTTTGCGGTGCGGGCCCTGCGCCGCATCCGCGAGCGGCGTGGGCAAATGTCGGCTGGCTTCGAGGTACTCCCGCCGCGCTAAGGCTGTAGGGGCGGCTTCAGCCGCCGTACGTGGGGGTGAAGGTGAGGGGCCTGGTGCGGCCGGGGCGGCGACGACGCGAGTGCCCGGTTGCGAGATACCTCACCCCCGCCCTCTCCCCCGAGTTACGGGGGAGAGGGAGTAAGGTCCTCGGCCCGGCAATCGAACCGTGGCCGCCCGCGAGATCGGCCTATGCGGATTCATCGCTACCAAGCCGGCGAGCCCCTTCGTGAAGCGAGCGACGAACTCGCCGTCGAGGAGCCGCTGGAGATTCGCGTCAAGAGTCGGGCGGTCAGCGTCACCATGCGCACGCCCGGCCACGACGAGGAGTTGGCGGCGGGGTTCCTGCTGGCGGAGGGGATGATCCGCCGGCGCGGCGACGTGATCGGGACGGAGCTT
>JAUJNG010000027.1 GCA_030448265.1 Abditibacterium sp. | reverse complement strand
TTTGGTGGTGGTGTGCTTCGAGCGGGCCTCTGTGCGCCCCTCCCTGCGGGGGGGCCTGTCTGTGTCTGGGGTGGTTGGCGTGTTTGTGTTTTGTTTGGGTGTTTTTTGGCTGTGTATTTATGGGGGGTGTGGGGGCTGGGGGGGGGGGGGCGCGGGGGTGGGCCCCCCCCCCCACGACCCCCCCCCCCCCCCCCCCCCGCTACTACAAACCCTGTGCTCTTTTTGAGCGCAAAAACTCCAACCATGATTTTTTCTTTCGGCGTGCCCTTTATTCGCTGGGCCAATACCTCTTCGGTCGCGGATGCGATGGCGCCGCGCCGCATCTACGATCACGAACTGGTTTACGTCGTGAGCGGCTGTGGGCACTTTAAGCGCCAAGACCAAACAGTGCGCGCCGCGCCGGACTTTTTGTTTCTGATTCAGCCTGACCAGTGGCATTCGTGGCGCGCCGGCGACGGAGAGCCGCTCCATCTTCTGGGCGTGCATTTCGACTGGCAGGCGCAGCACGACACCCTCACTTTTCCGGTTTCTCGTCCCGCTCACGAACCCATCGAGCGCTCTTTGTTTCGCCGCGCGCAGCAGGTGCCGAACTGGGATTTGAGCCAAAATCCCGCTCTCGATCTGCGCGGTCGCCCGCGCGTGCGGCGCGCCTTGGAAGAGGTCGTGGCCGAGTATGGGCGCGGCGACGCGCAGTCGCACGAAGCGGCGGGCGCGCTTTTGGCGTTCGCCTTTTTGCAAATCGGGCGCGAGGCGGGTGAGCTGTCCCAACTCCAGGGCCGCGCCGACATCGGCGCCGATGCGCTGCGGCGCGTTTCCCGCGCGCGCGAACTGCTCGAAGCGCCGCGCGAAACGCCCCTGAGCGTCGGAGAAGCGGCGCGGCGCGTCGGCTGGAGCGCCGATCATCTGCGCCGCATGTTTCGCGCCGTGCTAAACACCAGCCCCAACAAAGTGCAGACCGCAGCCCGCGTGCGCCGCGCCGAGGAGATTTTGCGCCACCACCATCTGCCGGTCGCCGAAGTCGCGCGCCAGTGCGGTTTCGACGACGCCTCGCATTTCGCGCGCGTGTTCAAAGGCGAAACCGGCCTCTCGCCGCGCCAGTTTTTGGCCCTGGCCAAACACGCCTGATGCTGGTCGATGACGGAAATTTCTAACCACAGAGACACAGAGGCGCAGAGATTTTAAAAGGTTTTCTCCCCATTCTCCGTGTCTCTGTGGTTAAAAATTTCCCCTGCAGTTGCCTCGACTTGCGGGGAGTCTGATTTTTTGTCGAATGCCGCTCTTTTCATCTGTCACAGCGAAAAACAAGGTCTGGAATCTCCTACTTTGACCGATTTTCCGCTTGCCTCTGGACTGCCAGAAGAGGCACAATCCCTTACATGAACCCCCACACCGATAACGAAGCCGCCGCCGACACTGAACTGCTGGATTATTTGTTCGATTTGCGCGGTTACGTCATTTTGCGCGGCGCCGCCGAAGCGGATTTAGTGGCCGATTTGAATCGCGTTCTGGATGAGTTTCCGCCCCTGGAATTTCAGGAGTGGCACGGCAACGTGCAGCGCTTCGACAATCACGGCGTTGTGGGCACCGAACTGCAAAACATCGTGGAAGCGGGCGAACCCTTCGAGCGCCTCATCGACCATCCTTCCTGGCTGCCCCACGCGCAGCGCTGGTGCGGCGATCTGGGGTCTTACACGCAGGGCGTCTTCATCGACGAGTGCTTCGCCTCGATTCGGCGCAGTGGCGGGTTTTCCCAGTCCATTCGGGCGGCTTTCAGGGATCGACGCGCGGGCAGTATCGCTATAACAACGGCGCGTTTCGCTGCGGTCAGGTCAACGTGCTGCTCGCCCTGACCGACATCGGCCCAGGCGATGGCGGCACGATGATAATTCCTGGCTCGCACAAATCGAACTTTCGGCACCCGCAGGTGAAAGTGAACGCCCAGCGTCGCGGGCCGACACCGATGGACACCATGGAAGGCGCCATCGAAGTGCATCTCAATAAAGGCGACGCGCTGATGTTCGTGGACGGCCTGGCGCACGGCGCCAGTTCGCGCACCAATCCAGGCGAGCGGCGCGTGGTGATTTATCGCTACGGCGTTTCGTGGGGCAGCACGCGCTACGGCTACGAATATTCGCCCGCGCTGCTGGAACGCCTCACGCCCGCGCGCCGCCAGATTTTGCAGCCGATTGCGCCGCGCCGCGCCAATAGAGTGTCGCTCGACTGAAGTCGGCGCTATGGGCGAACAAGTTCGCTCCCTTCCCGCCTTCGCGGGAACCAAACTGCTATGCTTCGGCGCAGGCCGAAAGTTAGCGGCGCAGCCGCCCATAGCGCCGACTTTAGTCGAGCGACACTCTCAGACTCGTTCAACAAGCAACTCACCCGAAGGCGATCTGCCATCACAGTGAATTTGCAGCGCGCCCGACGCGAGCCAAGCCGTTTCGACATTTTCCCCGTCCCAGCGCGCGCGATATTCGAACGCGGGATTCATCACCGCCACGAAATCGAAGTCGCGCGGCGCCTCGCCCGCCTGAGTTATCCCCGCGCGCAGCGAGGAAAAATCGGCGCTCCACTCGCGCGCGCCGACCCAGACATCCAATCCGCCCGTCAGCGTGCCAGGCGTGAAATACGACGCGAACCAACCCAGCACCGGCGCGGACAATCCTCCGAACTGGTGCCAGCCCGCGCCGCGCCCGCTTTGCACGATGAAATGCTCGAAACAACCGTAGGACGCATCGACTTCGGCACGCCAGGTTTCCAGTCCGGTGCGCGCGATTTGCTCGGCGCGCGCTCCCTCACCGAGATCGAGCAGCGTTTTCCAGTAGAACCACTGGTGCGGCATCCAGACGGCGCCGTTCCAGTAGCCGTCTTTGCGATAGTAGGGCGCGCTTTGATCGACCGTCGAAAGTCCAATCGGCGTCCACAATTCGCGCTCGCTGAAAAGATGAGCCACGAGCCGTTTTTGCTGCTCCGTTGAACAAACGCCCGCGATCAGGGGCGAAGCGCCGTCGAGTCCCATATTGAAATTGGCGCCGCTTTGGTGACGCAAAATGCCTTCGAATTGGCCGTTTTCATCGTGGCGAACGTAGCTAAAATAGCCCGCGTCCTCGTCCCAGGCCGGCGCGAGCGCGGCGCGAAATTGGTCGATGTCCGCCGCATACTCTTCCGCGTCGCCGATCTCGCCAAGTTGCAGCGCGGCGAGGCGCAAAATTTTGGCGGCGCGAAGGACGTGAGCCGTCGTCGTCACCGGCGTCACCGATTCTTCCAACTTCTGGTCGTGAACGTGGACTTGCGGCGGGTAATCGTCCCAGCCGCCCGAATTGTAAAAATAGTCCCAGGTTTGCAAGAGATTGGAAGCGAATTTTCGCGTCCGCGAACGCACGTCGCGGCCCGCGAGAAACTCATAAAACCCCTTCAAACGCGGGTAAAAATGCTCTAATTGCTCACGCGACTGGGTGCGATTCCACAGTTCCAAGAACAAATAATGCTGCACCGGCACCGGTGAGCCGTGATGAGCGTAGGCGGCGTGCGGATCACCTGGCTCGGTCATGTAGGCATTGAGGCAATCGACAGCGCGCTGCGCATCCAATTCGAGCAGCCCCAAACCAATAAAACCGGAATCCCAGGTGTAAAGCGAATCCCACCAGCGCCCTGGCGTGCTGTGGCGGATGTGCGAGCGCCGCGCGTAAGCCGGATAAACCACGTTGCAAAGCAGCGTGGCGCGCATTCGCGCCTGAGAGAACTCATATTTTTCGCCTTCCGCCCCGAAAGACGGCGCCGCGATGCTCGCCCGCGCGCTTTCGAACTGCGCCTCGCAAACGGCGGGAGAAGCATCGAACGCCGCCAACTGCGCTTCGACTTCGGCGCGCGAACCGACGCAGGTCAGGCCGTAAATCGAGGTTTGGGAGTGCGGATCGAGCGGAATCGGATGGAGATAAACATCGCTGAAATGGCCCTCGCCCTCGCCCTGGAAAACTTTGGTGGTGTGTTTGTGGACTTGATGGCGCATCAAAATATCGAGGTCGTCGCAGTGAAATTCTCGAATCTGGAAGCTGTCGAAGCCCCAGCGCAAACCGTAACACGCCTTCAAGCCTGGATATTGCAGAATCAGGCTGTTGGGAACCGAACCGGCGCTGAGTGTCGGATGAGAACTCTCGCCGCGCAGCTCAAAACGCACTTCGCGCACCGCGCCGGATTCGCAAACCACGAAACCATCCAATTCGATTTCATCGCCGCCGAGAGAGGCGATTTCGAGACGGTGAGAACCACTTTCGAGGCGTCCAATTTCCAGAGCGTGAACCGCGAAATCGCCAGCGCCGCGCAGCGTCACTTCGTTTTCGACGCCTCCGCGCAACTGCAAGCGGGTCGTTTTGCCCTGCGGCGCGCGAAAACGAAGCAGCAAAGTCGCCGCGTCGAGCGATTTTTCGAGATGAAACTGATAAACGGCCTGATCGCCCGCCGCCGCGCCAAATCCTTTGCCCAGTCCGCTTCCGCCCACGAATCCACCCCCGCGCACCTCGCCGCGCAGCAATAAGTCGGGCACCAGATAATCCAGCGCGCGAAACTGGGCGAAAGTCATCTCCTCGTAGTCGAGCGCGTCCAGCCACACCGCGTTTGGGGGGAATTCGGGCGTCGCGGGCACAATCGGCGGTTTTTGCAGCGACGCCATCAAATGCAGCACGATATTTTGCGGCTCGGCAGTCGCGTTGACGCACTCGCAGCGCCACAAGCGCGCGCTGTCATCGCGCGCGGCGGGCGGTTTGGCGAAGGCGATGTCGCAAAAAACCTCGTCTTTCCACTGCAACTCGTGGCGGTGACAAAAATAATTCAAGTCCGCCGAGGCTTCCCAGGGATGGTAGCCCGATTCCCACAAAACGCTGGGAATATCGACTTTGCGGCGGTAAAAACCTGGAAACAGGCTCAAATCGAAGCGCCAGCCCCGTTTCGGATCGGCCAGATGGGACACGCCGATGTATTTTTTGGTGTATGGCCCCCAGTTGGGCAAACGCAGATCGTGAGTGTTTTGGAGGTGCTGCATCGAGAAATTTCCAGTATCGCTGCCGCCTCGTCGATGGGGCCAACTTTGGCGGCGAAAAATGCGCCCGCGACGACACGACGAATTGACTGCGCCGATGTAGTTCTGCGAACCGGTAGAGAAACCAAAATTGCCCTAAAATGGGAGGAGGTTCAAAAACATCAAAATCCTTTTGGGGTGAATCTGAGCGTGAAATTTATTCAGTTACACGGCAAAAACGCGCTTTTGACCCCTGGAAATACCGTGCAACTGAATAAATCGGGGTTTTTACCGTGTAACTGAGGAAGGGGTAGTGGTTCACTGCGTGGTGGCAGTTGAGTGCTTAGCAAGTTGTCGCAGGTAGAGTTTAGCTTTGCGGATGTTGTAGGAGACGAGGAAGTGTCGGATGAAGCGATCGTGCCAGAGGTGGCGCTTGGAAAAGGGAAGCGTCTTCCTCACCAGACGCGGCACGCTCTGGCGCAGAGTGAGATTGAAGCGTTCGATGTGGTTGGTCTCTCCTTCCTGTTTGGCACAGCCAAAGCCGCCAGCACAAGAGCCTGCTTTTCGGGAGAAGCGCCGCGCGGGGTTGGATTGTGGCTGCTGCGACGACCACAACTGCGGCACCGATACCTCTGCTTGCCCGCCCTGGTGAAACCATCCTTGACCAACTTCTCGCTCCCACATTCGGCGCATAAGACTGCTACCATAGAAAAAACGGCTTACACTATCACCACTCATAAGACCACTGCCCAATTTTTGCGCGACGGCAGAACGCCCAAGTTCACCCGCCGCTGAAAGGGAGTGAGGAACGAACGGACTGTAAGCGGTCGGGTGCAACGCTTTGTTAGCCTGCTGTTGGACGCTTTATGAACCGTCTCTCGTCGAGCTGGTAGCCCAATCTCTGGTAAAACGTGTGTGCGCCTTCGCGCTGGTCGCCACTTGTGACCTCAATTCTGAGACAGCCTCGTGACCAACCAAAGTCCTCTGCTGCTTGCACTAATTTACTACCTACGCCATGCCGCTGCCACTGTGAACTCACCACCAACGAACTGATGCGACCCAAATTACCGACAACATGAAAAAGCGGCATGACATGGAAACTGATGACGCCAGCGATGGATGAACCCGCTTCTGCAACAAGAACCGTGTCACTCGCACTTGAAGACAGCAACACGATGTTCTTTTTGACATGAGCGACTTCGAGCGAATAGCCAAGTTCACTCAATAAACCAGAAATGGCTGTGGCATCACTTTCAGTTGAGCGACGGACGTTAATTATTGTTTGACTCATAATCCGATTTTATCGAACGCAACCACGCCGCGCGCAGCAGGCTAACAATGTTATTCACCCGCAAATTTGTCGGTATAATACCGGAAGTTTGTTCCATTCACGCGAGAACGGAAGAGCAAAAACCGCAAATGTTATTTTGCGGTAAAAAGCCAGGAATTTGAATCAATAACCGCTCTCAACAATCGCTTTACAACTTAAAACCGCGCACCATTTTCACATCGCAATCCAACAGTTTAGCGGCTTCTTTTTCGTCGCCGTCGCACTTATCGAGCGCCATTTTCACCACTTCGGCGAGCGTGGGAATCGCCTTGGGAACGGCGATGTTGGGCATATAAGTGTTGCCCGCGTTGAGCGCGCCGCCCAGCAGCAGATGGCGCGGCCCGATTTCGTCGCCTTCGGCCAGAATCATGGCGCGCTCAATGGAGTTTTCCAACTCGCGGATGTTGCCCTTCCAATTGTGCGCTTTGAGACAGGCCATCGCTTCGTTGGTCACTTTCATGTCGCGGCGTCCGGTTTCCTCGCCGTATTTTTTCAGGAAATGATTCACCAGATAGGGCATATCGCCAGGGCGGTCGCGCAGAGGCGGCAGTTCGATGGGAACGACGTTGAGCCGGTAAAACAAATCCTCGCGAAACGTGCCCTCGGCGATGGCGCGACCTAAATCGCGGTTGGTCGCGGCCACGATGCGGACATCGACTTTGATGGTTTTCGAACTGCCGATGCGCTCGAATTCGCGCTCCTGAAGCACGCGCAAAAGTTTGACCTGCACGCTGGGCGCGATTTCGCCGATTTCATCGAGAAACAGCGTGCCCTGATGCGCCCACTCGAAGCGCCCGATGCGCTGCGCCGAGGCGTCGGTGAAGGCGCCTTTTTCGTGGCCGAAAAGCTCGTCTTCCAGAAGATGTTCGGGCAGCGCCGCGCAGTTGACTTTGACGAAGGGTTTATCGCCGCGCGCGCTCTGATAATGGATGGCGCGCGCCAGCACTTCCTTGCCCGTCCCGCTTTCGCCGGTGATGAGAACCGTCACGTTTTGCTTGGCGACTTTGGCGGCCATCACATAAGCCGTCTGCATCTGTTCGCTGTCGCCGATGATGGTCTCGAATTTATAGCGGCTCATCAGCTCGCTTTGCAAATAACGGTTTTCGTCAATCAACCGCGAGCGTTCCAGGGCGCGCTGCGCGATGAGCGAGACTTCGGCGATGTTGAAGGGTTTGGAGAGGTAGTCGTAGGCGCCCAGACGCATCGCTTCGACGGCGCCGTCTTTGGTGGCGAAACCGGTCACGACCACGACCGGCAATTCTTCGCGGCGCTTTTTGATTTCGCGCAGGACGTCGTTGCCGGTCATGTCGGGCAGTTTCATGTCGGTGAAGACCATGCCGACTTCCTCGCCGAGTTCGTCCAATTTGGCGAGGCCGTCGCCGCCTTTGTTGGCGACGTGAACGGTGAGACCCTCGTTTTCGAGGATCTCGACAAAAAGCTGGGCGAGTTTTTTCTCGTCGTCGATGACTAAAACGCTGGATTGGGGCATGGAATCAGGGCCGATAAACAGATGTCAGGCTTATTTTAGCAAGCGAGAGTGTCGTGGTTGTAAAAACCTTGCCATTTGCTTTATGGTGCGACGTGCTTAACCTCCCCCGCCCCCGCCTTCGTAACGGACGGTGCGGTTTAGTAATTTCAACACAGAGAACACGGAGGGACAGAGGTTTACAGAGATTTGAGAGAAATTTTGGTCTCGAAAACCGCCAAATCCCCTCTGTTTCCCTCTGTCTCTCCGTGTTCTCTGTGTTGAAATCACCAACCCGCACCATCCGTTACGAAGGCGGGGACGGGGGAGGTTAAAACTCTTCGCAACTCTTTTGTAATCCAAGGGAGCCGCTTCAACTTGCCAGACGTGGCTTGAAAGTCACATTTTACCTTGCGGCTCGCGCTGCTATACCCAAATCACCTTTTATGCCCGATTCTTCCCCGTCCTTAGATTCTCCCTACCTCAAGCCTCTTCCCGCAGCCGTCAGCGCCGAACTGCTCAAAATCGGCGTCGATGGCGATGCCGTGCTGCAACTTCAGACCGATCTCGATTCCAACGGCCAGTTCGGAGAGCGATTTTTAGTCGCCACGCCCGAAAAACTGGTCGTGGTTTCCAACAACGGCAGCGCTAAAATCGAGCGCGAAACGCCGCTTGCCGACATCGCCAAAATCGAATCGCGCGGCTTGGCGGGCGCCTCCAGCCTGGAAATTCGCCTCAAAACGCGCGAGGGCGAGAAAAACATCGAAATTCTGCGCGGGACGGGTTCCAAAGCGCGCGAACTGTCGCACCTCGCCACCCAGATCGAACATCTGCGGCAGCACGGCGAAGTTCCCGACGAGCGCGACGACTCCAAATGGAAGCGCCGCGAATGCCCCAAATGCGGGCGGCCTCTGCCCTGGGAGACCACCGTCTGCTCGTTTTGCGTTGACCGTCTGGGCGCGCTCAAACGGCTCTACGGTTACTTGCTGCCCTACAAATGGCTGGCCCTGCTCTCGCTTTTGCTCAACATCGGCTCGGTCGCGCTTTCGTTCGTGCCGCTTCTGGCCACCAAAACCCTGGTCGATAAGGTTTTCCCGCCCGCCGTGCAGACGGGCGCGGACGCGGCGCTCATCGCCTCGCAAAACGGCGCTTCGCGGCTGCTGCTGGCGCAAATCGTGGGCGTGATTTTGCTCTCCATGGTGGCTTCGAGCATCGCCGACACCATTCGCGGGCGCGTCGCGGCCTATCTCGGCTCCGCCGTGTTGCACGACATCCGCGCCCAGCTTTACACCCATTTGCAGCGCCTTTCGGTCTCCTACTACGACAAACGCGAAGTCGGCGCCGTGATGAGCCGCGTGCAAAACGATGTCGGCGCCCTGCAAAACTTCCTGCTCGACACCGCCGAAAGCACCATCATTTCCACGCTCACCATCCTGTGCGTGATCACGATTCTTTTATGGAATTCGCCGTTTCTGGGCTTTCTGGTGCTGCTGCCCGTGCCGCTCGTGGTGATCGGCACCCAGCACTACTGGCGCGGCCTTCGCAAGTTGTGGCAGCGCGTGTGGCATCAGAACTCCAGCCTGGGAGCGCGCCTGGCCGATGCCCTGGGCGGCGTGCGCGTGGTGCGCGCTTTTGGCGCCGAAGACCGCGAAGTGGGTCGTTTCGTGTCGCGCTCGGCGAGTCTGCGCGATGCCACAATGGGAGTCGAAACCAAAGCGGCGGCGTTTTATCCGATCATGGGCTTCATCATGGGGCTGGGGATGCCCATCGTGTGGGGATTTGGCGGCAACATGGTGCTGCGCGGCGAATTGATGTTCGGCACCCTGATTCTCTTCACCGGCTCGCTGGGCCGGCTTTACGCGCCGATTCAACAGCTCACGCGCCAGGTCAACGCCGTGACGCGCTCCATGACCGCCGCCGAGCGCGTTTTCGAAGTTCTCGACACCGAGCCGGAAGTGGTCGAAGCCGCGCAGTCGGTTTCGATTGAGCGCATCGAAGGCCGCGTCGAGTTTCAAAACGTGAGTTTCGGCTACGAAAAGCACCGTCCGGTTTTAAAAGAAGTCGATCTGGTGGTCGAGCCAGGCGAAATGATCGGTCTGGTCGGTCATTCGGGAGCCGGAAAATCGACTTTAATTAACTTGCTGCTGCGTTTTTACGATGTGACTGAAGGCGCGCTTTTGATTGACGGCATCGACATCCGCGACATCAAGCGCTCCGACCTGCGCGAGCAGATCGGCGTGGTTTTGCAGGAAAGTTATCTGTTTCACGGCACGATTTACGACAACATCTCCTACGGTCGCCCCAATGCCAGTCCCGCCGAAGTGATGGAAGCCGCCAAAGCCGCCTTCGCGCACGATTTCATCATCAATTTCGCCGACGGCTACGATACCCTCGTGGGCGAACGCGGCACAAGGTTAAGCGGCGGCGAGCGCCAGCGCATCGCGATAGCGCGCGCGATTTTGCACAACCCGCGCATCTTGATTCTGGACGAAGCGACGGCCTCAGTCGATACCCAGACCGAAAGCGCGATTCAAAGCGCGCTGCACAATCTGGTCAAGGGCCGCACTACGTTTGCGATTGCCCACCGCCTTTCCACGCTGCGAAACGCCGATCGTTTGGTCGTGGTGGAAGGCGGGCGCGTGGTGGAAAGCGGCACCCACGACGAACTGCTCGCCAAACGCGGCAGTTTCTGGAAACTGGTGCAGGCGCAGCAGGCGATGAACGAAATTGTCGCGATTGGCGGGTAGAGAGAGGCGGGACTGACGTCCTCTTCCAATCATTAACTGTCACCGATTGGAAGAGGACGTTAGTCCCGCCTCGTTTGCCTTTGGGACTCTAAACTGGGAATATGCTTTCCCCGCGCGCCCTCGGACGGTTTTTCGGCCCCTGGCTTACTTTTGCCGCGCTGAGCGGGCTGTGTGGCGGCTTCGTTTTGGGCGCCATCGTGACGATTCTCGCATTTATTGGCGGAGTTGTCGCTGTGGCGGGCGGCGTTGCGGGCGGCATGGGGCTTCAAGGTGTGACGAGAGTCGTCTGGGCCTTTCCCGATTTCGCGCTTTTTGTTTTAGCGGCGGTCGCGCTGGGCTTTGCAAGCGGATTTTTCGCGGGTTTGATTGCCTCTCTGATAGGCGGACTGGCGGGGTTTTTGTGGGTTGTTTTGGTGGCGTCGAGTGGGGTTTTCCTCGTTTATCCGTTTTATGCGGGTTATAGGCCACACGGCGTATTTTCCGACCCAACGGTTCCTCTTGCGATTGTAACCGGCACTTGCGGCGCTCTGTTTCCTTTTCATCTTCTGGGCCGCGATGCGCTCAAACACGACGGGGCACAGATGGTGCGCCGGTTTTTGAGCCGAAGCTGGATCGTCAATCCTCCGCAGCGCGCCCGTTTCGCCGGAATTTTGCTGCCGCTTTTTCTCTACGGCGCGTGGGAAATCAACATCGTGTGGCCCGAATTCGTGACGCATCGAAGTTACGTCGCGCGGCTGGGACGATGGAGGGTGTGGCAAAGCAGCAAGCGCGTGGTAAAGTCCCTGAACTTCCCGCGACATTCGACCTGCCAGTCGAACCTCAAGCAAATCAATCTGGCCGTCCTCCAATATCTTCAGGATTCCAATGGCCACTATCCGCCAACGCCCACAAGCGCAGCGAACGGCGTGGGCGCCATCGTTCAGCCTTATCTCAAATCGACGCAGCTTTTCCAGTGCCCGCAAGAGCTTTACCGGCCCGAAAACCCCGATTTCGCAAGCGGAGATTACACCGATTACTGGTTCAACGCCCGCTTTTACGGGCTGAATGAAACGAAATTAGCTTCGCCCCCCAACAGCATTTTGTGGGGCGACGGCAACACCGGCGGGCGCGAAGCGAATGCCGCTTACTCGCTGCGAAATCTGCCGCCGAACTGGGCGCCGTCGCGGCGTCATCTGCACGGCGGCGCCAACTACGCTTTCGCCGATGGGCACGTCAAATGGCTCAAGGTCGGCGTGGTTTCCAACACCGCCGCGCCGCGCGGACGCAATTTTACCCTTTCGCCGTGAAGAACCGGCCTGCGCGAATCTGATAAGAGAAAGAGGATGTCGATTTATCTCGAACCCCAGAATCTGCGCCTTGAAGTCGCGCCCGACGGCACTCTGCGCGCCCAGATCGAGGGCGAGCGCTGCGCGATTCGCGTCGAAGTTTTGCGCGCTTTCCCCATCTCCAACGAAAACCAAAACCTGATTTTGCGCGACGGCGCTGGCAAGGAACTGGGGATTTTGCGGAATTTCGAGGGCATCGAAACGCCGCAGCGCCAGCTTTTGCAGGACGCGCTCGAAAACCGCTATTTTCTGCCCAAAATCCATAAAATCAACGCGATTTACGAGCGTTTCGGCTCGGCGGTGTGGGATATCGAAACCGACAGGGGCGCCACTTCCATCACCACCAAAGCGCTCCACGAAGCGATTTACGAAATCACGCCCAGCCGCTTCATGCTGCGCGACACCGAGGAAAACCGCTACGAAATCCCTGATGTCAACGCGCTCGATGAAGCTTCGCGGGCGCGGTTTCTGGGCAAGGTGTAGGCAGGGATTCTAGAAAAGGAGAGGGGGAGTAAAAATCGAGACTGCGACTTGCAATCTCGATCCTTACTCCCCTTCTCCCTTTCTAAGAGTCTGTTTTGGAAGTGCCCGTAGCGGCGTAGCGTGCTACGCCCAGGGCGTTGGAGAAGCCTTCAAATGACGCGCGCTCAGGGTTTTGGGCGTAGCACGCTACGCCCCTACGACACTTCCAAAACAGCTTCTTACCGGTTGTCTCAAGGCGCCAGCGTCAAAATGCTGCGTCCGGTCACGTCCATTTTCACTTCGGCCCAGCTTTGTCCACCCGCGCTTTTCACCTGCACCGCGACGGGCGATTCCTGGTCGCCCACTCGCACGCGGCCCTGAAGCGCGCCCGCTTTTTCAAGCGGAATCCGCAACACCACCGGCAACGGCGCGGGCGCGGTTTGGGAAGGCGTCGCGACGGATGAAACGGACGCGGCGGTTTTGGGAACGTTGGGGTCGGCGGCAAAACGCAGGTAGTCGAAAGTCGTGGCGCCGAAAGCGCGCAGCGTCATTTCGTAGTCGCCCGCTGGGGCATTCGCCATTTTCTGGCGCAAATCGGCCTTAAAAATGCCTTTCGACTGCTTGTCGGCGATGAGAACGCTCTTTCCGTCCGGCCCCTTGAGCGATAACTGCCACACGTTCGCGCTCTGCGGCACGCTGACTTCCACAAGCGGCAGCGTCTGCGGATCGAGTGAAACCGTGCGCGAAAAGCCCGTGTAAGTTTTGCCGGCGTCGGGCGTGAGGGTGAGTTTTCCGTCCGCGACGCTGGGTTTGCCGAAAAAGCTCGCCCAGCCGCTCGCGTCGTCAAATTCCGTGGAAGGGCCGCCGCGCGCGATTTTTTCGGTCACCGGCCCGCCCGCGTCCTTTTCCGCCACGATGCGAATGAAATCGAGCACGGTTTTCCCCGTCGGTCGCATCGTCAATTCGCCTTCGCCCTGCCCTGCACCAACCAGGGCGCGCAAATCGTAGCGATAGACGCCCGCCGTTTTGGAGCCGAGAGACACACCCTTGCCGTTCCATTTCAGGCTCAGGGGCACCTCTTTTTCGGCCTCGTCGATGCCGATTTCCAAAACCGGCGTCTGGGCCGGATCAACCGAAAAACTGGTGCCGAAACCGAGATATTTTCCGGCGGCGGGAGTGAGCGTGGCTTTGCCCTCTTTCGCCGCGACTTTGCCCTGAAAATAGGTGAAGCCTTTGAGATCGTTGAACTCGGCACGAAGCGGCACGATGGGCGCGCTTGCGGCGAAGCGTTCGACTTCGGCAGGATTGACAACGATGGTGATTTTGCCGTTGTCCTGAACCGAAGCGGCGCTGTAAACGCCCGCGAGCGGTTGGTTATTGGTGCCCAGGAGGTTGACATCGAGACGTTTACCGCCATCGAGCGGCAGATAGTCGTTGAAAACCGCATAAGCGGGGCGCGGATTGCCGGTTTCGTCCCACAAACCGAAGGGATGGTTGTCGCCGCCCGCGTGAAACACGCTGAGACGGTTCAATTTGTTGGACAAGAGCCGCGCCATCGCTTTGTCGAGCAGCACTTTTTGCAAAAACGGCGTGTAGTTGGGCGGCGCGGTGAACCACTCTATGTTTTGCCACACGAAACCCGATTCGTTGCAATAAATCTCCATGTCAATGCCGTTGGCGTAAAGACTGCCTTCAATCTGGCCAAACGGCACGTCCCACGCCTGCGATTTTCCGGCGTAGGGATGAAACGCGAAATAATCCGCGCTTTTGAGCACGCCCGCTTTCACCAGGTTGTTGACGAACTCTTCTTTGTAACCCGCCATGCCCGTCGTGATGATTTTGGCGCCAGGATCGAGCCGTTTGATGATGGGCACGAGCGTTTTGTAAAGCGTGATGTATTCTTCATCGGTGCCGACGTAGAACTGGTTGGAATCAGCCTCGTTCCAGATTTCGTAGGCGTCGGTGATGTCCTTGTATTTGCCGACCATGCGCTCCACGATTCCGGCGTATTTCTGCGGGTCGGGCGCGACGGTGTGAGGCCGGCTGCCCGATTGTTTAAGGTGCGCTTCATCCATCGCGGCCCATCTGGGCGTGCGCTCGATGAGCAGTTCGAGCGGCGCGCCCAGCGCTACATAGGTCGCCATCTGCCTGTCGATGATGTCCCAGCGTTTGGGGTCGTCGGGCGGGCCGATGCTCGAACCGCTCCAGGCGGCGCGAATTGAACCCCAGGTTTTGGAAACTTCGGGCGGAATCGTGGTTTTTCCGTTCCGCACGATGGAAAACGGCGCGCCCAGCCCCAGCAGCATGCGCGGCGCGCCCTGGGGCCGCACCTCGATTTGCACCGCGTCGAAATAGAGCGGCTTCGTGCCAGGATTGCTCAATGTCAGCGTTTTGGCGCCGTTAGAAGGCAGGTAAGTCGCGCGATGAAATTCGGCGGGCACGTCCACCAGATCGGGCGCGCCGGTATTGCCCTGCCCTGAAGCGTCGATATAAAGAAAACCTTCGTTCCACACCGTATCGGCGCCGAAATCGGCCCGAAGAGCCGCGCCGGTCTGGTTGTAAGCGCCGCGAATCCGCAAAAACTTGGCGCCGCCTGCCAAATCGGGCAAAGCCAGTTTCAAGGTCGCGCCCGCTTCGAGGCGGCGCGGAAACTCGCCGTTTTTGGCGCCCACGGCCAGCGATTTCTCGCCCTTGAGCGGTTCGCCCAGTTCAAAAGAGCCGCCATCGAAGGCGCCCCAGCGTGCGACGGGTTTGGCGCCTTCGGGATTGACCGAGGCTTTGACTTGCCGGTGGCGCATCGGTTCGGGCGGCGCCTGGTTTTCCGGCAAATCAATGGCGTCGGCGGGAGTGAGTTTCAGTTTTCCATCGCGGTAATCATTGGCGATTTGCGCGAGGGCGACGACGGTTTTCTCGGCGAGCGGCCAGCGTTGGGGATCGGTGCCCAGCGTATACCACGGATTGCTGGAAATAATGCCCAATCGCTTGCCGTTTTGGGTCAGATAAAGCTGCGGCGTGGTGTCGGCGCCGTCCACGCGCAGCGAGCGCACGAGCGGATAATAGGTAGTTTTGACGCCATCCACATCGGTGGGCACGATCCAGCCCGAAGGCAGTTTTTCAAGGATGTCGGGCGCGTCGGGCAGATATTTTTTGAGGAGCGGCGTCGCCAGATTTTTGACGCCCTGATCGTGTTTGGCGGGATTGTAAATATATCTAAGGCCCAGCGATTTGAAATTGATGTCGCCGCTTTGCCAGGCGAATGTGGGCGTTTTGGGACTCATCGTCCACGATTTGCCGTCCGTTTCGGGCGCGATGGCGACGTTGAAGGGCACGCGGGCATTGAGTCCGACCAGAACGCCGCCTTCAGCGGCGAATTTTTGCAGCGCGGCGGTCGCGGCGCGCGGAAACGAGTCGCCAGGCAGAAACAGCGCATCGAAACGGGCGGCGGAAAACTTGGCGGCGTCGCCCAGCTCGTCGGTCGAAACGCGCGAAACTTGCGCGCCGCCTTTTTGGAGCCAGGCCGCGACTTGATCGAGCGATTTAGGGTCGATTTTGAAACGCCCTTCACTGGTGCCAAAAACTGGATCCCAGACTGCGACACGCGGCGCATCGGCGCGCGAGGACTGGGCGCATCCCAGCAGGGCGAGCGAGACCAAAAGGACGGAAGTTGCAATTCTTGAGATGGAATTCACGAAATTTTCCTGTTGTGCAAGAGGTGACGGTGCCCTGAGAAGACGTGTAAAAAGTCTTCAATTCTGGCCGGTCGAAAGGTTGGAAGAGGGCGCAAGCCCCGCTTGAATTTTGCAACAAGCGGGGCTTGCGCCCTGTTCCAATCTCCATTCTCGCCTGGCTACGGCTTTTCAGACGGCTTCTTGGGCCTTGCAAACCTTTGTCAGCTTACTGTGTGGCGTTGAGAAACTCCGGCTTGATGTTGCTCCACTTGCTCCACTTGGTGTGACCATCGGCGAAGGTGATGACCGAACCACCGAAATGCCGCGTATGCCTTTCCTGATTGCCCGCCATTTTGCTGAGGTCGGGAATCGCCGAAAACGAGCACGTGGTCGTCACATCGTTGGTGGCGCTGGCAAAACGCACGCGGTTGAGCCAGCTGGTGTTGGGATTGCCGCCGCAGTTGTGCCCGAAGAACTCGGCGCTCTGGCGGGTTTCGGCGATGATGTAGGTCGTCGCGGCAGAGGTGAGCATGCTTTCGTGCAGCGAGCCTGCTGCTGTCGTGGACGAACCCGTTTGCAGCAGCGTCGAGTTGGTGCCGTAAGACGAAGGCGACGGCGAACGAAACCCGCTCAGGTTAGGATTATCCACCTTCTCAGCGTTGGGCGTGCTGTCGCTTGGACACAGGTAGATCTGCCAGCTCTTGTGATAGGGATAGAGCTGCTGCATCCAGTGGATGTTGAAGGGAAGAAACTGATTTTTGCGATTGAAGTCGAGATAGCTACTAATAGCGGGCGACCCTGAAGCGTGCGGATAGCGCCCGTCGAAATCCTGGACATATTGCATCATCGCCAGGCCCATTTGCTTGGAGTTGCTCAAACACGAGGTGCGGCGCGCGTTTTCTCTGGCTCGCCCGAAGACGGGAAAGAGGATGGCGGCGAGGATCGCTATTATAGCTATAACGACCAAGAGTTCTATCAAGGTAAAGGCGCGGTGGCCCCGCGACTCGGCGCCTGGAGGACGGTGGCAAGACGAAAATTTCATGGGAACTCCATTTTTATCGAACGTTCGATACATTTTACCCATTTTGCGCGCTTTTCAAACATTTCCCGCCGATTTTTGAAAAAGTTCCCGCTTTGAACGCAGTTTCAAAGGCCCGCCTGCGAGGAGGCGCCGATTTGCAATTGCGGCTCGCAAAACGTGAGAAGCGCAGCAGGGTGACCTTCGATGCGCTTCCACAACAACTCCAGGCACTGCTGCGCGGCGGCTTCGGCGGGAATATCAACTGTGGAAAGCGAAAAGGGCGAGAGTTCCGCCGCCAGAGTGCGGTTGGTGGCGACGATGGCCAGATCGCGCGGCACCTGGAGGCCCAGTTCCTGCGCGGCAAAAATCGCGCCGATGGCGGTGGCTTCGTTTTGCGCCAGAATCGCCGTGGGACGCGGCGAAAGCCCCATCGCGCGCCGCAGCAGTTGGCGACCGATTTCGATGCCGGTGCGCGGCAGCGCCTGATTGAGGTAGTTGCCGAAATCATCGCCCTTTCGCGCCGCGCCGCCCTGATCTCGCAGCGAGAGAACTCGCGAATCGGGCAAAGAGAGGCCGCATTTCGCCAGGGCGCGGCGGCTGCCGGCGAGACGGTCGGTCTGGGCGCGAAAAAACTCTTCGACCGGAAACAGCCAGGCGAAATCGCGATGGCCCAAACCCAGCAGATGTTCGGCGGCCATTTCGCCCTGCCGCTCGACGGCCAGAGCCAGGGTGGGAAACGGGCTGTTTGCGATGGAATAGGAGTAGCAAACCGTCGGCACGTTTTGCGCCGCCACCTGGCGCAGCGCGTGACTTTCCGGCACGTTTTCCCAGTTGTCGAAGTGGCTTTTGAGGATGATGCCGTCCACGCGCGCTTCGAGAAGCGAGCGCAGCGCGCGGTCTTCGAGATCGGCGTTGAATTCGTGCAAAGCGATTTGCACTTCGCTGCCGCGCGCGATGGCGCCGCGAAAAATGTGCTGCACCAGTTCGTTGTAAATCAGCACCACATCGGGCACCACCAGGCCGATGGTGCCGGTTTTCTGGGTTCTCATGCGCCGCGCGATGGCGTTGGGAACGTAACCCAGTTCGGCGGCTTTTTCGCGCACGCGGCGCCGCGTTTCTTCCTTGATGGTGCCTTTGCCCGACAGCGCGTAACCGACCGTCGAATGATCGAGTTCGAGCGCCAGGGCAAGCTCTTTGATGGTCACGGGCATGACGGGAAGTGTAGCGCGGCTTGACACATTCACAGTTGAGAGAAGGCAGAGCGGAGACTGCCGAGGGCGTTTCGTATAATTCCCCGTGAATCTCGAAAAGGAGGGCCAAAATGAAGAAAAGCAGCAAAAAGAGGTTGCAAAAACGCGGCATTGCCGTCGCGGGCCGCGCGCAAAACGCAGCGGGAGCGCAGGTTCACGCCGACAAACGCCGCGCACCGCGACCGCTCGAAAAACAACGTCTCAGATGCCAACTGCAACACGAAACGGCCCGTTCGCGCGGGCCGTTTTCTGCATCTGGAATCGCCTTACGTCGTTTTGGCTGTCGCCATTTTTTCGATTTCGAGCAACTCTTCCCAGCGCGCATAAGCCTGAGTTAATTCGCCTTCAAGCTGCGCCAACTCCGCCGTCACCGAAGCCGCGCGGCTGCCGTCGCCGCGATAAAAATCCGGCTCGCTTAGCTGCGCGGCCAACTCAATTTGGCGCGCTTCCATGTTTTCCAGGCGCGAGGGCAACTCTTCCAGTTCGCGCGCTTCCTTCCAACTCAATTTGCGCGGTTTCGCGGCGCTGGAAGCTGGCTTTGTGGCGGTTTTGGGTGGCGCGGCGACTTCGATTTTGGGACGCTGACGCAGCCAGTCATCGTAGCCGCCGACGTATTCGCGCAAATGGGTTTCGCTGCTTCCATCGCTCTCGAAAACGAGGGAACTGGTGACAACATTGTTCAAAAACGCGCGGTCGTGACTCACCAGCAAAAGCGTGCCAAGGAATTCCATCAGCAGGGTTTCCAGCAAATCGAGGGTTTCGGCGTCGAGATCGTTGGTCGGTTCGTCCATCACGAGGACGTTGGCGGGCTGGGTGAACAGTTTGGCGAGCAAAAGTCGATTGCGCTCGCCGCCGGAGAGAAATTTGACTTGAGTGCGAGCGCGCTCCGAGGAAAACAGCCACTGATTCAGGTAACCGATGATGTGAATGGACTGGCCGTTGAACGTGACGTTGGAGGCTTCGCCGCACACGTTCCATTGCACGCTTTGTTCGTCATCGAGCTGGGCGCGCAGTTGGTCGAAGTAGGCGATTTCGAGGCGCGTGCCGAGCTTGATGGTGCCTTCCTGCGGTTCGATTTCGCCCAGCAAAAGGCGGAGCAGCGTGGTTTTACCGCTTCCGTTGGGGCCGATGATGCCAATTTTATCGCCGCGCAAGATCAGCGTCGAAAAATCGCGCACGATGGGCCGGTTATCGTAGGAAAACGCGACGTTTTCCGCCTCGACTACTAAATGCCCGCTTCGCCCCGCGTCCTGCACGCGCATTTGCACCGAGCCGAGCCGTTCGCGCCGCGCGGAGCGTTCCTCGCGCATTTTCACCAACTCGCGGATGCGGCTCAAACTTTTGGTGCGCCGCGCCTCGACGCCGCGCCGAATCCAGACTTCTTCCTGCGCCAATCGCTTGTCGAAAAGCGCGCGCTGCTTGCTTTCGGCTTCGAGCGCGGCCTCTTTGCGTTCCAGATAAGTGTCGTAAGGGCAATCCCACGACAGAAGCTGCGCGCGGTCGATTTCCACGATGCGCGTCGCGAGACGGCGCACGAAGGCGCGGTCATGCGACACGAAAAGCAGCGTTTTGACGTAGCGCACCAAAAACTCTTCGAGCCACGCGATGGAATCGATATCGAGATGGTTGGTCGGCTCGTCGAGCAGCAAAATATCCGGCGCGCCCGCCAGAACCCGCCCCAGCCAGGCGCGGCGCTTGAGGCCGCCCGACAGCGATTCGAACGGCGTGTCGCCATCGAGTTTGAGGCGCGAGAGCAGCGCCTCGATTTCGTGCCCTGCTCCACCGCCCGCCGCGATGATTTCGTAGGTCGTGCCCGTCACATTTTGCGGCACTTCCTGGGGCAATCGCGCCACGCGCGTGCCGCTTTGACTCACGATTTCGCCCGCATCGGGCGCGAGTTCGCCGCTCAAAAGTCGCAAAAGCGTCGATTTCCCGCTTCCGTTGCGCCCCAGCAGGCAGACGCGCTCGCCCGCCTCGATTTGCAGGCTCACACCATCCAAAAGCTGGGTATCGGCGAAGCGGAGGGAAATGTTTTGAAGACTGAGAAGGGCCATTGGCGTTAGTGTATGCAGGCTGGCGTTTCGCAAACCTCCCCCGCCGTCGCCCAGAGGGCACCCGACTTCGTAAGGAGGGGAGCCAAACTGCGGCTGTGTCCATTCCACTGGGAAGTTAGAATGAGGTGGAAACCCTTGCGCGCTCGACTCCCCTGCTTTACAAAGGAAGGGGCGGGGGAGGTTTCCAAAACGTGAGCGACATTCCATGATCCCAATCACGCCCCAGATCGCCCTCCGAGACGACGAAATCGCCGAGGAATTCGTGCGCTCGTCGGGCGCGGGCGGCCAAAACGTCAACAAAGTCGCAACCGCCGTCCAGCTTCGCTTCGATGTCGGAAATTCGCCCTCGCTGCCCGATGAAATCAAAGCACGACTCAAAAAACTCGCAGGCCGCCGCCTCACGCAGGACGGCGTTTTGCTGCTCAAAGCGCAGGGTTTTCGCACTCAGGAACGCAATCGCCAGGACGCGCTCGACCGTTTGGTGGCCCTGATTCGAGAAGCGATTCCGCGCCCCATCGTTCGCCATGCGACCAAGCCGTCGCGCGCGTCCAAAGAGCGCCGTTTGGTCGCCAAACGGGTGCAAAGCCAGCGCAAACAGGCACGGCGCAGTCTGGGCGATGAATAAGTTATCCCCAGATAGGGAAAAGCGTGGGGATAACTTTCGAGGCCATTGGGATAAGTCAAAGCTGGGCATCTCTGGGGTAAAATCTTTCCTCTATGCGCGGCTCGAAAGGGCCGGTTTTTCGTCTTCCGAAGTGCCCATTATGTCGAAGTGTCCCTGCGGTTTTTGCCATCTCCACGTCCATTCGGAATATTCCCTGCTCGACGGCGCCAATCGCGTCAAAGACATGGCCCAGCGCGCCGCCGAACTGGAAATGCCCGCGCTCGCCCTCACCGATCACGGCGTGATGTATGGCGCCATCGACCACTACACCGCCTGCAAAAATGTCGGAATTAAACCGATTATCGGCTGCTGTTTGCCTGGGCAGTTGATCTACACCGCGAGCGGCGTGCGTCCCATCGAAGAAATCGAAGTGGGCGAGATGGTTTTGACCCACGAAGGCCGTTTTCGCCCCGTGACGCGCACCATGACGCGGCCCTACAGTGGGCCGATTTTCGGGGTGCGCGCCGCCAATTCCAATACCGTGTGGCTCACCGACGAGCATCCGGTGTGGATCGCCGACCGCAAGCGCGAAAAACGCGAATGGGTGCGCGCCGATGAGTTGCAGTCGCGCGCCGGACGCGCCGCCAAAGGGCGGGCTGGAGCGACAAATTGGAATGGTTTTGCGGTTTTCCCGCGCCTGCGCCACGAAAAAATGCGCCTGGTCGAAACGCTGTGGCTGTGCGATTTTCTCGACGCCGAGATTTACCACGCGCGCGACGGCAAAATTTGCAAGCAAAAAGCGTTCAACAAATTCGACCGCGAAATCGCTTTTGACATTCCCTCCTGGATCAAAATGACGCCGCAACTGGCCGATTTTCTGGGGCTTTTCGTGGCCGAAGGCAGTTTCGTGCGCGACCACAAAGGCCGCGCGACAGGCGCGGTGTGGAGTTTTGGTTTGGAGCGCGATCAAAGCATCGCCTGGCGCGTCGTCGCGGCACTGCGCGAGATTTTCGGTTTGAAATGCACGGTTCGCCCGCGCCAAAACAAAGCTCTCCTTGAGATTTCCTGTTCCAGCACCGTGTTGGCGCGACTGCTGGAGAATTGGTGCGGGAGCGGCGCGCATCACAAAAAAATCCCCGCGTTTCTCTTCGCGGCTTCGGATCGGTGCGTCGCCGCGTTTTTGGAAGGCCTGGCCGATGGCGACGGCAAAATCGACCCCAAAAACGGCCACATCTGCCTCAAAATGGTGGCGCGCGATGTGGTTTACGGCGCGCGCCTGCTGCTGTCGCGCCTGGGCATCGGTGCCAAGGCCAGCCAATACAACCACGGAAATCACCGCGCTTATCATCTTTCGTGGTCGAACAGGGTCGCCTATCGCCGCACCCAGAGCGACGACCGCTACCTGTATTTGCCGCTCAAAGAAGTCGCGCAAAAGCACTACGAAGGGCCGGTTTTCAACATCGAAGTCGAAGGCGATCATTCCTACGTCACGGACATCGTGCTGCACAACTGCGAAGCCTACGTCGCTCCGCGCAAGCACACCGACAAGGATTCGCAAAAAGACTCGCAAAAACAGACCTGCCACCTCACGCTGTGGGCCAAAAACAAAATCGGCTATCAAAATCTGGTCAAATTGACGACGCGCGCGCATCTCGACGGCTTTTATTACAAGCCGCGCCTCGATCACGAACTGCTGGCGCAGCATTCCGAAGGTCTCATTTGCGGCAGCGCGTGTCTGGGCGGCGAAATCCCGCAGCTCATCATGGGCAAAAAGCTCGATGAGGCCGCCGCGCGCGCCGAAAAATACCGCGAGATTTTCGGCGCGGAAAACTTTTTTCTGGAACTGATGGATCACGATCTTCAGGGCCAGGACGAAGTGAACCAGCGCATCATCGACATCCATCACAAAACCGGTATTCCCCTCATTTGCTCCAACGACGCGCATTATCTCACCGCCAAAGACGAGGAAATGCACAAGATTCTGGTGGCGATTGGCACCAACTCGCAAATCGATTCGATGGCGTTGCACTACGGGCCGAACTTTTATCTCAAATCCAAAGACGAAATGTGGGAAAAGTTCAAACATGTCCCTTCGGCCCTCGAAAACACCCTGCGAATTGCGGATATGGTGGATTTGGAGCTGGATTTAAAAACCACCCATTTCCCCAACTATGATGTGCCCGCCGGTCACGATAAAACCTCATTTCTGAGACAGCTTTGCAAAGAACGTTTCGAAAAGCGTTATCCCCTTGGACATCCGCGCCGCGCCGAAGCCGCGACGCGAATGGAATACGAACTCAAAGTCATTATCGACAAGGGTTATCCTGGCTACTTTTTAGTGGTTCAGGACTTTATCAACTGGAGCAAAGATCGTGGTATTTTGGTCGGCTGCCGAGGTAGCGCGGCGGGCTGTTTAGTGTCTTATGTGCTGGGCATTACCAACTTGGATCCGTTACCTTACGGTTTGCTCTTCGAGCGGTTTTTGAATCCCGAACGGGTTTCGATGCCGGATATTGACGTGGACTTTCCCGACAAACGGCGCGACGAAGTTCTCAAATATATCACTGAGAAATACGGCAAAGATAAAGTCGCGCAGATCATCACTTTTGGAACGCTCGCGGCGCGCGCCGCCGTGCGCGATACGGCGCGCGCGACGGGACTCGATTTAAAGCTCGCCGATCAGGTTTCCAAACTCATTCCCGCCATTCCTGGGCAGCCGATTACCATCAAACAGGCCATCGCGCAGGTCAAAGAACTGGGCGATTTGTATTCGGGTGATTCGACCGTCACGACGCTTCTCGACCGCGCCCAGAAAATCGAGGGCATGACGCGCCACGCTTCGCGCCACGCCTGCGGACTGGTGATTGGCGAGGAACGGCTCGATAATCTGGTGCCGCTCGAAGAGAAAGATGGCGTCATCATTACCCAATACCACGCCAAAGCGGTAGAAAAAATCGGTCTCGTCAAGATGGATATGTTGGGACTGCAAAATAATACGGTCATCAATGATACGCTCGATCTTATCAAAACGCGACACAACGTCGATATCGATCTGGAAAACATCGATTTAACCGACAAAAAGGTTTACGACATGATGGGTCGAGGCGACGGCATCGCGGTGTTCCAAATGGAAGGCGTCGGAATGCGAAACCTTTTGCGCGAGATGAAGCCGGAGAATATGGAACATATCATCGCGCAGATTTCGCTGTATCGTCCTGGCCCGATGGAGGAAATTCCGCGCTACATCGCGGGGCGTCACGGCGGCAAAGTGACCTATCCCCATCCCAAGATGGAGCCGATTCTTAAAAACACCTATGGAATGCTTTTGTATCAAGAGCAAGTCATGCAGGCGGCGCAGGAATTGGCGGGTTTCACGGGAGGACAAGCAGATGAATTGCGCGGTGCGATGGCGAAGAAAAAAGCCGATCAAATGGCACTACTTAAGCCGCTATTCATTGACGGATGTGTTCGCAACAAAATATCTAAAGGCGACGCAACGGATATCTTCGACAAGATGGAGACATTCGCAAAATACGCTTTTAATAAATCTCACGCCGCGTATTATGGTTTAGTTTCGTATTGGACAGGGTTTCTCAAAGTCAACTACGCCTCAGAGTTTATGGCGTGCAAAATGACTTCTTTGCTGGGCAACAAAGAGAAACTTCTGGTCATCATCGACGATTGCCGCAAACACGGAATTGAGGTTTTGCCGCCCGATGTTAACGAGTCGAACCACGACTTTACGGTCGTCGGCATGGGCGAAAAAGCGCCGATTCGCTTTGGTTTGCAAGCGATTAAAGGTATCGGTCAGGGGCCGGTGGACGCAATTATCGAGGCGCGGCAAAGCGGCGGAAAATTTATCTCGCTCCACGATTTTTGCGAGCGCGTGCCCCTGCGCGGCTGCAACAAATCGTGCATCGAAACCCTGATTAAATCGGGCGGTTTCGACTCGATTCATCCCAACCGCGCCGCGCTCATCGCGGGACTCGACGGCGCGATTTCGGCGGGGCAGATGTCGCAGGCCGACGCGCTTTCGGGTCAGACCAACCTCTTTCTCGACGCCGCGCCCGAAATGGGTCGGCCCAAATCGACCGGAAATCTGCCCGATGTCGAAGACGCGGGCAGCGAGCAGCGCTTGATGTGGGAAAAAGAATACGTCGGGCTGTATATTTCCGACCACCCGCTCAATCCCCTCGCCGATTATCTCGAAGCCAACGCGGTTCCGTTGGGAAAAATCTCCGAAAGCGGCGGGTTTTCCGATGGCGCGCGCCTCACCATTGGCGGCATGGCGACCAAAGTGCAAAAGCGAACCGACAAAAACGGGCGCAACTGGGCGATTTTTTCGCTCGAAGACCTCACCGGATCGATGGAAGTCCTGGCGTTCGCCAAAACCTTTGAAAAATGCGGTTCCTGCGTCTCGGAAGACGCGAAATTACTGGTCACAGGCCGTTTGAGCGCCGATAATCGCGGCGGAGGTCGCGGGGGCGGCGAGGAAGAAGGCGAAGACGGGATTCGTTTTAAAATGATGGCCGACGACATCGAAATCATCGACGATGCCCAGGCGCAAAACGCAGCCGCCGTCAAAGCGGCGCGTCCACCGGCACAGGAAAGCGAGTCAGAGCAAAATGGGACGATGCCAAGCGCGGTGAAAGGCCACGTTTTGCTCGACAAGTTGGGTGCGAACGGCAACGGCCACTCCAATGGCAACGGACATTCCAACGGTCACAAAAATGGAAACGGGGCGAACGGCCATCCCAACGGCAACGGTTTCAGTTTTTCGCGCTCGTCGGCGCCCACGGTAACCCTGCCGCCCGACAATGCGCCTTCGGTTTCGAGCCACTCTTATGAAGAGGAAGGCCCCGCGCGCATCGGCTACGGTTTCGCGCCGCCCGCCGAAGCCAGCGACGCGGTTCACGTTCACGTTCCGGCGGGCGCGGCGACGCGCGAAATCGTCAACCGGCTTTACAACGTGTGCCGCCGTCATCCTGGCGCGACCGAATTGTGGCTTCACGTCGATAACGGCGAGGAAATGGTGCAGCTCAAGGTGTCGGCGTCGTATTGGGTTAACGCCAACGAAGGTTTCTGTCAGGATGTCGCTTCGCTTTTGGGCGGAGAAAATGTCTTGGTGCCGCAAATTTAATTGTGTATAGAGCGCGAAGCGTCAGCGAGTGAGGCTCGACTGACACTTAACAATGACAGTCAGGCCTCACTCGCTGACGCTTCGCGTTCTCCACTCACGCCAGAGCGCCGCCGCAACTCGATCCGGCGCCCGCCGTGCAGCCGAAGCAGTGTTTTCCGGTTGCAATGGCACGATTTTCAATTTGATTCGGATCGACATCCCATAAATAGAGGGAGTTGGTTTTGTTCCATTGCAAATTTAACATTCCATTGAAGTCACAGTCATACACCTCGCCGCCCCAGCCGACATTCAAAGTCGAGCGACACATCAAACCACTTATTGTCGTCGCGTTGAAGTTTTCTTCGAGAAGATCAAAGTAGTTCTCCAATTTATTTTCGCGCCGTAATTGGGCCGCGAAACGCGCAATCGGTAAGTTAGCGAGAGCGAACAGTCGATTAAAGCGAATGCCAAATTTGTCCCACAACTCGCGTTTGTAATCGGCTTCCAGAGCCGCTTGTGAGGGCGGCAAATGCGCGCCGAGCGGATTGTAGACCAGATGCAGCATCAAGTTCGCGTCGCCTGCATAACCCAGCGCATTGAACCTTTGCAGCGCGGCGATAGACAAGTCGAACACGCCGTCGCCGCGTTGGGCGTTCACGTTTTCTTCGCCGTAACACGGCAGCGAGGCCACGATTTCGACCTCATTTTGCGCCAGAAACTCGGCCAAATCTTCCTGCTCAGGCTCGAACAAAACCGTGAGATTGCACCTGTCCATGACACGGCGCTTCATTTCACGAAGCTGCGTCACTAAAAAGCGAAAATCGGGGTTGAGTTCGGGCGCACCGCCGGTGATGTCAACAGTCGCAATATCGGTAGGCGCCAGCCAGTCGAGAACTCGCTCCATGGTCTGCCGCGTCATCATTTCGCGGCGCGCGGGGCCAGCACCGACGTGACAGTGCGCGCAGGTCTGATTGCACTTTTTGCCGAGATTGAGCTGCAAAACCTGCGTCGAGGCGCGGCGAAGTTCTAAATTGCGGCCTGCAAGGGTTCTTTCAAAACGATTCATTTTTGGAGGCAATAGGGAATAGGCAACAGGCAATAGTGATTCGCTTGCTGTGACGTTTTCTATTGCCTGTTGCCTATTCCCTATTGCCTATTTCCCTTCGCTGAGGCAGCAAATCAGTTCGGCCATCGTTAAAACATCGAGCGCGTTGTGAAACAGAACCGGCGCCAGCAAATGCGCGCCCGCTCCCTTCGTTTCGCTCATTTCGAGAAAATCGTAGTAGCGTTCGGGGATGCGCGACGAGGGGATATCGCCCTGCCGTGCGCGCTTGCACACGCCCATTTCCAGTGTTTGCAGCTTGCAGTTGGGCATTTCGGAGCGCCAGCGACGGCGCGCGGCGAAAAGCAGGTCGAAATGGCCTTGCGGCTGCGGCAACTTGAGGAGTTTTCGCGTGGCGCGGCCTTCGATGAAAGGCCAGTCGAAGGATTTTCCGTTGAACGTGACCAGAGTTTTGCCGCGAAGTCTGGCGCCGAAGGCCGATAAAACGGCTTTTTCTTCGTCCAGATCGCGGGCGAGGTAAAGCTGCAAACGGGGCGTGGCGCTTTCGATTGTCATGGTGCCGATCAGAAAAAGCGGCTCCGACGACGAAAGCCCCGTGGTTTCGATATCGACAAATAACAAATCGCGCGTGGAAAGGCCGCTCAGCCACTGCGAAGGCGGGTTTTGCAGCGCGTTTTCGAGCCGCTCGGCGAGGGAACTGGCCTGCCCATCGTAGGCGGTGACGGGACGGTCGATGAAATAAAACGGGCCGTTGACGGATTGTTCCTCGCGGCCTCCCCACACGGCGTCGGCGGCATCCTGGGGCGAGGCGGGCGGGCATTCCAAGGTGCGCGAAACGCCGAACACGTCGCCCAAATTGCCGCGTTTTCCTTTCTGGCCGCGAAAGGCGCCGGTCGCAAGACCCGAAGGCGGCGGACTTCCGGCGGGCGCGACTTCATTGGCAATGTCTTCCCACGAACTCATGCGCGCCCTCGCTTTTTCGGGACGTTATGAAGATTTTTCAGCACGTTGTAAAGAGCTGTGCGAGGCGCCATCGTTCCCCGCATCGCATTTTTGCGCTTGATACGCGAGGGCGCTTTGGTATAATTTCCCTCGTTCGCATTGATGCGGGCGATTAGCTCAGTGGTAGAGCGCTTCGTTCACACCGAAGAGGTCGCTGGTTCGATACCAGCATCGCCCATCCCTTCCTCCCCAATCTGCATTCACACTTTGTCCCCATTGAAGTTTCGCGTCGTCGTTGTCCATCCAGACCACCCGTGTTGGAGGCCAAAGTGAAAATAACAGCGCTTCGTTGGCTAAAAGCGGGACGCGCGAGATTGGGCCGTTTTCCCAGTCATCAAAGATGGGCCACGCGGCATAACGGATAGTCCAACTCAAATCCCCCTGCAAAGACAGGCTCTCAGAATGAGCATTCTCCATCACCAGCCGCTTATGGTGTCGTAGCGAAAAGTAAAGCCCTGCGGATTGAAATTCACCATTTTTTTGACGTGGCCATCGGCAAACAGGATATTCTGTCCGCCCAGATGGCGTTTGGAATCGTAATTCGTGGTGCCGTTCACACCCGAACCCATCAAATTGTTGGAGTAATCGTCTTTATCGGCATCCTCGACGTCGAATATCCTGGAATCGGCATCGCCGCCGGTCACGAAGAGCGCAGGGAATTGAATGCTGACTTCTCGCGTCGCTGCCGCGACATTGCCCGCACTGATATAAGCTGCGCGAGCGCTCATGAAATAGCTGTATTTGGAATCGATGCCACTCGCGGAGAAAGTATCGGAGGGGCATTTGTAGAGTTGCTCGCTTTTGGTGTAAGGGAAGATTTGTTCCATCCAACTGCGAGGTTTCGTTGGATCGGGATCTTTAAATTTAAGAGTTCCACCGGCTATGGGATAGCTTTCATCGTAATCCTGAGTATATTGAAGAAAAGCCAGACCGATCTGTTTCAAGTTGGAACTGCAAGATGTCGCGCGCGCATTTTCGCGTGCTCGTCCAAAAACAGGAAACAATATCGCGGCGAGAATAGCTATTATAGCTATAACGACCAGGAGTTCGATCAAAGTAAAAGCTTCTTTGCGAACTGGAGAAAGGGTGATCATGGCTTTCTACTATTTATCACTCACTGCGGCTGGCTCAAAGTTTTGTCCTTTAAAAAGTCTTTGCGCCACTGCACGGCGGCGATGATTTCGCGCTCGTAGGGCAGGGTTTCTTCCAATTTAGCCAGCCCGTGTTTGAGCATCACATTTTGCAGCACGTCGTTGAGAATCCGAATGTTTCCGACATTGACTTTGCGGTCGAAAAGCGTGGCCAGACCCGCCTCGGATTTGATGATGTCGCCCGCGCGCGCCGTCAGAGTCTGCTCGCTGATAGTCACAGAAACCGGCAGATCCGCCGGATAGTAATTGCTTTTCGCGACCTCGATTTGCGCGGCGCGAAACGCGGTGCTGCGCTGGCCCGCGAGATGAAAAACGGCGGTGAGGCGCTTGTCGTCGATGATTTTGAGAACCGCTTCGGTGCCCACCAGTTCGGCGCCCGACGAGGGGTCAACCACGACCAGAAGGCCGTCGGGCGTGACATCGACGCCCAGTTCATGGAAATCGCGCGCGAATTCGAGCGGGTTTTGCCTTTTCTGCCTTTTCAAAACGTCGCCGAGCGAGCCGCCACCGCCTTCGAGCGCCGCGAACTGAATGAAACCGACCGACAAATATCCGGTGTCGTAGGTGTTGATGGAGTCGAAGCCGCCTTCGAGCAGGGAAATCGCGCGCATGACGCGGGCTTCTGTCGGCGTCAGGTTGCTGGCGGCGAAAATGCGATCCAACTCTTCGGGCGCCATTTTGGAAAGCGCGGTGCCGCCCGACGCCACGCCTTCGACGAAGCGCAAATAAGGGTTGCGCGGATTGCCTGGGGCAATGTAGTCAGTGTAGGAAATCACTTCGCCGCTCGCAAAGCGAACCGTGTGGCGGCGCGGCATCGCAACAACTGCGAAAGGCGGCGCGTTGCCGACGGCGGCCAGTAAAGCGGCGGGAATCGGGCCAGGATGAGGCGGCAGAGGCTGCGTTTCGGCGGGAAGCGGCCCGCCGAAAAGCTGGGCATTGGCGACGGCGGCCTGCTCTGCGGCGAGGGCGCGGTCGTAGGCGAGTTTGGCCACGACCCAGGTTTCCCAGGGCCGCGACGCCTCGGTGATTTCGACGGCGTTTTTGGTCGGCGCCAGTTTTCCTGGTTTGAGATGGCGATTGAAGGCGTTGAACCAGCGCGACGCGGCGGGGGTTTGGCGCACGACGTAAGCGCCGTTTTTGAGTGCGTCGGCGCGCGGCCCCATTTCGTAGCGCTGCGGCGCGTTCCAGTAGGCGATGACGGCGGCGCGCTCGGCGTCGGAAAAAAGGGGTGTCGCGGGAGCAGCAAGTGCCAGGGGAGCGAGGAGGGACATCAAGCCAAGGAGAAAAATTCGGGGGATGAAGGCCATCATAATCGGGAATTGTGACAGAGCGAAGCGCTGTGGCTCAACCCATTACTGGGGGTGTTTTGAACCCTCATTTCATAATAAGTTTCGCGCTCGAAAGCGATAATTCTGGGTCAATTCCATGAAAAATCGGGCGAAAGCGATTTGGCGTCGCGCTTAATCTTCTGATTACGCATTTTTAATCTTCTCTTACCCTTTTCGTAAAGAAGAGTTTCTATCTTTAGGAATGTCAGTCCCAAGTCGGAAAAACCGGCTCTTGGAAAAGGAGAAACCCATGTCAATCACGCCTCGCACTCTTCCTCAACGCGGCTTCACGCTGATCGAACTCTTAGTAGTTATAGCTATTATTTCAATTCTTGCCGCGATATTGTTCCCCGTTTTTGGACGGGCACGTGAAAACGCCCGCCGAACCTCCTGTCTGTCCAACCAGAAGCAGATCGGTTTAGCCGCGCAGCAGTATGCCCAGGACTACGATAATGGGCTTCCGGCGTGGAGTGAATACTACGGGATGTCAGCACCTGGGGCCGAGAGTCCATACAGGGGCGATTCATCCTCTACCGGCCTCTGGCAATCCAAGCTGCAACCCTACATCAAAAGCGGTAGTCCGGAGGCAGCCAACAACACAGGCGTGTGGCAGTGCCCGTCTCTGGGCTCCCAAGGCGAACCCCAGACAAATGCCAGTGGCGGAGTGCATTTCTCGTATGGCTACAGCCACCATATGTTCTACTTCAATCCTGGCGCCGCGGCTAATGTAGGCACTTCCTACTACTTCTATCCTTCCTTGGTGGAGATGGATGAACCCACGAACACGGTTTTAGTCGGCGAATGTGGTTATCCAGGTCGCCTCGCCTCACCAACTTGGTTTCAAACAGCGACTCGGCGCAGCCAAAATAATCCTGGCGCGTATTGGGAAGTTCCGGATCGGCATCTGGGTGGAGCCAACTATGTGTTCGCGGATGGTCACGCAAAGTGGCTCAAAAGGGAAGCCACCTATCCCAATCTTCCCGTAGCGACAAATCGACAGGCGGCATGGCGCTCCGTCGTGAATTTTTTTGCTTACAACTCCACCGAGCGCAACGCCTATCGAAGGCTACTCGGCGAGCCAACACAGTGACCGCGCAACACCGATGATAAACCGGTGAGATCGTTTGAGCTTCCCCTGCTTTACTCCCCTTCCAGTTCGTGAGGCCAGATTGTGCCGGACTTTAGGCGAAGAGCACAACCGAGACAGAGGTTACCCAACCAGGCGTCGCAGTGAGCCTTCATGAATCGTCCATTGAAAATGTCGTCTCGCGTTGTCGCCTCATCATTGTGCCCTGACCATCTAGAATTTATGCTTACTTGGACGGGATCTTAATTTTGCAGGGCGAGTAGCTGGATTTTCGTGTTATTTGCTGGCGTCGCTCGTTTTTTCGCCAAGTGCGTTATTCTTGCCCTGTGTTCAGGTGGTTTTAATTTATGGTCTGTTTCTGCGGTGTTTTCCCGATGGGGAGATGTTTTTCTTTGGCACGAAGCGCCGCAGAGGGCGCGCACTCCGCGATTTTTTGCGGCCTGCTCGTCCTGTTGCTGATATGCGCCGCGCAAAAGGCGGCGCGCGCCGATTTTTCGTTTGTCCACATCACCGACACCCACGTCACAGCGACGGACAAACCTGGCTCCAACGCCGCCAAAAATGCCGAAATGTATCGCGAAATCAGCGCGCTCGCGGCCCAGCCGAAGTTCGTTTTCAACACCGGCGACGTGGTTGAAATCGGCACGCCCCAGGAATACGAATTTCACCAGAAATCGCTGCAAAACCTGACGCTTCCCCTCTACGAAGCGCCAGGAAATCATGACGTGCGCTGGAATCCGCTCGGCAAAGAAGGGTTTGAACGGGGCGTCAAAGCCCCGCTTTACCGGTCGTGGGATGTCGAAAACGTCCATTTTGTGTCGCTCGATTCCACGGTTTTGCTTCAGCACTGGGGCCACTTCGATCAAAAAATGCTCGACTGGCTGCGCGCCGACCTCCAAAAAGTCGGGACGGAGCGCCCCATCGTGATCGGGTTTCACCACTGGATAGGCCGCGACGCGGTGAAAGTCGACAACGAAAACGAACTGCTGCAAATCACCGCGCCCTACAACGTGAAACTGTGGCTGCAAGGGCACGGTCATGCCGATATTGGGTGGAGCATCAACGGCGCGCCCGCGATCATGGCCAAAGGGCTTTATCAAGGTTCTTATTCGCTCATCGAAGTGAATGAAAATCGCCTGCGCGTGCTGCGCCGCACCCTTGAAAACCCGACGCCGACGCAGGAAATTCTCTCCATTCCCCTCGCCAGAACCCCCGCGCCGCTCTGGAACGCGACGGCGCGACTGAGGGGCGAAAAGTTGAAAATCGAGGCCGCGCGCGGCGATTTGCCCTCCGACGCCAAGGTTTCATTTCGCATCGGCGACGGAAAATACGCGCCGCTCGGAGCGCGGGGCGCAAGTTGGACTGGGGAAGCGCCCGCGCCCGCGATGGCGGGCGAACATCGCGTTGAAGTGCGCGCCGTCTTGCCCGATGGCCGCGCCTACACCCGTTTCGCGGCGCTTTCGACGCGGCCCGCAGGAGCGCCCGCGCCGCTCTGGGTCGCGCCCGTGGGCGGCGCGGTGCAATCGAAGTTGGTGGCCAGAGACGGCGCGCTTTACGTTTCCACGATGGGAGGCGATCTGGTGTGCCTCGATACGCGCACCGGCTTTGCGCGCTGGAAATTCACCACCGGCGGCTCGATTTTTTCGACGCCGCTCGTGGCAGACGGCGCGATCTATTTCGGCTCGGCGGATCACCACGTTTACGCGCTCGATGCCCAAACCGGACGCTTGAAATGGAAGACCAAAACCGGCGGCGCCGTTTTTGGCGGCGCGGCGCTCTCGCGCGGCGTGGTTTGCATCGCGTCGGTCGATACGCAAATCTACGGCTTAAACGCGCAAAACGGCCAGGTAATGTGGAAAGCCAAGGGCGAGAATATGTTCCAGAGCCAGGCCGCGACCGACGGCGAGCGTTTTTTCGTGGGCGGCTGGGACAACTTTTTCCGCGCCCTCGATGTGGCGACGGGACGCGAAATCTGGAAGCAAAAGTTCGGCAGAGCCTTTTATTTTTCGCCCGCCATCGGCTCGCCAACGACCGGCGCGGGGCGCGTCTATGTTTCGTCCAACGACGGGGTTTTGCACGCCATGGAAGTCTCAAGCGGCAAAGTTTTGTGGGAAGTGCCTGGGCCGGCGCTGGGCTATTCCGGCCCGCTTTTGCAGGGTGGCCAGGTGTTCAACGCCTCGCTTACCCCAACCGGCCAGGTTTTCGCTTTCGAGGCCCAGAGCGGCCAAAAAAGCTGGGAGACCGCGACCGGCAGCGAAATTTACGACTCGTCGTGCGCCTGGGGCAACTCCTCGCAGGGCGGCGCGGTTTATGTGGGAAGTGTCAACGGCGTGTTCTCAGCGCTTCGCGCGGGCGACGGAAAAATGCTGTGGCAGTATCAACTCGCGCCTGGGCATCTGCTCGCCTCGCCCGCAACCGACAGGGAGCGGGTTTATATCGCATCGCAAAATGGTCTGGTCGTCGCGCTGCCGTTGGGGTGAAGGGGAGGTTGAAACCATAAGACCAATGGTCGGAAGCTGAAGCATCCGCCTGGGGGCCTTCGGCCTTGGGTGCTTCGCAACCCATTGTCGCTGCGAGTTGGTCGTTCGGCTCCCATGTGGGGAGTCGCTGCCACGATGGGGTGCGAAGCACCCAAGGCCGAAGGCCCCCAGGCGGATGCTTCAGCTTCCGACCATTGGCCCACCGCACTGTGCATTACCCTTTTATGTCGTCCCAGTTCGCCGATGAAGCAGGAATGGCGAAGCCTTCGGGATAAATCAGATACACCGTGTTGTGCGAGGCGCCCCAACCGGCGACGACGTTTGCGCGCGGGAAAACGCGGTATTTCTGGCCCGCTTCGGTGCGCTGGCCAGGGTCGGCGATGAGAACGTCGCCATTGGCCGTAAAACCGTTGCAAACCACGAGGTGTCCGTCGCCTTTTTGTCCTGGCCCTTTGAGCAGGCCATAATTCACCGAAAGCGCGACCGGAACGCCCGCCGCGATCAGGTTTCGAGGTCGCGCAGGTCGCTGAAACGGGTCACATAAGCGCGAAAGCCAGGAAGCTTCCCGCAAAGGCCGCGTTGAAACTCCAGTTGCCAGTGCCGATCCATTTGGGGTCGTGAACCGCCGCCGCGACCTGGGGCACAGTCAGATTCAGTTCGGGGCGCGCCTGGAGCTTCGACCAGTGCTCCAAAATCATCGAAACCGAGGTCGGAGAACACCACACCGCGCCGCCTAAGTTGAGAAAATCGCCCTGGAACCGTTCGGGAACCGCGACCACTTTGCCCCAGGCGGCGCGATTTGGCTCGCGCGGCGCGATTTTCTGCGTGTTGTCGAGCAGCGAAAGCCCGATAAAACGCACCCGCGACGGTAAATTTTCCGTTTTGCCCCCAACGTCGCCCAGTGTTAGACGCAGTTGCACCCGCGCGCCGCGTCGTTTGAGGATGAGCGTATCGGTTTGCACTTCGCCATCGGCGTCAGCCTGACCGTTGACGCTTTCGCGTGGATGAGTTTTGGGGTCATTCGCCCAGTGGCCGAGATGGTAAAACGGAGTTTCGCGGGCTGCATTTTGTCCCTGGGACGGAGTAATGCCGCGCGCTTCTATCTTGAGATAAGCGGTCGCGGGCAGCGTCGCGTTCCACGAAACGACGAGTTCATTCCAGCCCGAAGGCGCCTCCAAAACCGGCGACAAGAGGGTGATTTCACCGGCTTTAGGGCCAGGCGAGCGCGTCCAGGAATCGAAATCGCGCAGACCGAGAAAAGATGGGGCGAGGCGTTCATGGGAGGCGAGGGCGCGGAAAGGCTGTACACGTACAAAACCCAAAGAGCGACCTCCAGTCCTAAAAAGGGTTTCATTCCAAAAAAATAAATTTTTTTAGCCTATCCTGTGGGAGCGGGTCCATCCGTGCTCGGTGCTTTTGGTGCTACAATGTTTGCCCCCGCTCCTACTTCCAGCCAGGAATCTGGCTGAGGTCGGGCGCGCGGTTGGAAACGGCGGGAAACGGCCCGACCAGACGCACAACACCGGCATTCATCCGTTCAATACCGCGCGGCGCGCTTTGCAGTTCGACCGCAACGGTCGGCGCTTGTTTCGAAGGTTCGGGAAAAGCGAAATAGCCCGCGAAAAGGAGACCAATGCCGCCGTCTTCGGGGCGCGCCTGCACACTTCTGGGGCCATCGAGAGTTTCGATGCGATAACTGAACGACCTTTCGCCGCGCGTTTTGGCAGCTTTGGGCGGCGCAGCGTAAACCGCGTAAATTCCACCGATGGGCAGCGCCGCGCTCCAGCGCGCGAGCGGCCCGTTCGGCAGGGAAGCATCTATTGGCGCATCGGGAGCGGGCACGTCGATAACCCAGGGCACGACGCGCGTCGCAATCGGAATTTTTTCGCCAAACGACACCGGCGAGGTGCCCTGCGCGGCAGTTGGCATGGTGGTGAGCCGCAATTGGTCGCTCAGTTCGCCCAGCCCGCGTGGGCCGCGCAGCGTGAATTCGAAACGCGCGGGTGCCCCAGGAAGCGTGTCGGTGGCAGCACCGGCGGCCACTGTCGGGCTGATCCAGCCGCGCAGGTGGGAAAGGGGACTGACGCGGCCCCCTTCGGTCGCCAGAACCACGATGGGGCCGCTCGCCTGCAATGCGGTGTTGGGGTTGCGCGCGGTGTTGGCGGGCCAAAGGTCGTCGCCGGTGTTTTGCAGCGTCACGCTCGCGGGCAAAGTCTCGCCAGGACGAATCGTGGCCGGAATTTGTTTGTCCACCAGCCGCGCGTCGTTGCGAATCAGGGTCATGAACGTCGCCCAGTTCCAGTAGGGGCCAGGATCGGTATGGCCGCTCCCGCCGCCGAATTTGGTGGGGTCGCGTGGATTGGGCACTTCGGCGTGACCGATGATGTGCGTCCGGTCGCGCGGAATGTTGTGGCGCCGCGTGATGTCGCGCACCAGCCTGGCCTGCGCCTCATACATCGCGGTTCCATACCAGCCAGGGCGGTAGGCGTAGCCTTCGGTCTCGATGCCAATCGAGCGGTGATTGATATTGCGATTGCCCGCGTGCCAGCCGACATTATGTTCGCGCACCATCTGCCAGATCGTTCCATCGCCGCTCACGATGTAATGCGCGCTCACTCCCGCGCCTGGGCGTTGAAAAATGTTGATGCCCGCCGAGGCGGGGCCTTCGATGTCGTGCACCACGATCATGTCGATTTTTTCGCTCTGGGGCCGGTTCTGCGGGCTGAAGTTCCCAGGCGCGGCGGGCACCCAGATCGCGCCCGCGTAATCGACGGGCGGTTCGTTGGTCGGGGTTGGCGAGGGAATTGGGGTAGGAACTGGCGCGGTTTGGGCGCGCGCGATACCTGCAAGTGAAAGGGCGGCGCAAAAAGTGGGAAGGAGTTTCATGGAGAAGCAGTGTTGTGAGTTTTGACGCTTGTGCGGCGGGTTGAATTAGGTCGTGGTGAAGCAGTAAGTTTGTAGTAGCGCCGTGAGGCGCGTTTCGTCGAAAAACGCGTTCTGAACGCGCCTCGCGGCGCTACTACAAACCTACTGCTTCACCGCTACTTTAAGTTAATAATCCGCATCAAACGCGCCCGACGCAAGCTCCAGACACAGCCGCAGCGACGCGAACGCGCTTAGATAATCGCCATTTTCAATCGCGACGCTGCGATCATCGACGCGCGCCACGCCTGGCACGCGCGCGGCGCTGTCGGCGCACTGGCTGCCGGTGAATTCAATTTCAAAACGGGTGTTTGGCGGTGGCGCGAGCGGCGCGATTTGACTCAGAAAATCGCTTTGCAGCGCACTTTTCGCGCTCCGGCGAATCAGTTCGTGCGCCTTTTGCTGGCTGAGGCACTGCGCCGCGAAACGATTGATGCCCGTTTTCACGCTCGCCGTCTGCGTCTGGGGCAGCCAGTCGCGCGCTTCGCGGCAACAGGCGTCGTCGCCGGTGACAAGCGCAACCGGAACGCCAAATCCGCCCGCGATACCCGCGAAAATGCCGATTTCGCCGATTTCGCGCCCGTTCAGCCGGATACGCTGCAAGCCCTGCGAGATGTAAGCGTGGTTCATAATGCCCTCGCGCGCCCCAGGCATCGCATGATAGCCGACCATGAAAAGCGCGTCGAAACTCGCGTCGAGGCCGTGAATCATCGACAACGGGCGCCCACTCCCCGACACCAGCGAGGCGGCGGGATGCAGTTCATCAAGGCGCAAATTCCGCATTCCGTCATGCGCGTCGGCGACCACGATTTCACTCGCGCCGCCTTCGAGCGCGCCTTCGATGGCGGCATTGGCATCGCCCGCCATCATGGTGCGCGCCCACTCGTAATCGCGGCGATTGGGCGCCGCCTGCGAGGAGTGAACCACGCCGCTAATGCCTTCCATATCGACCGAAATAAACACCCTCATGCCGCATTTCCTCGATAAAACGAAGGCAGTGGCAGCGACAGCATGGTGTGAAAGCCCGCCGGTGCGCTCACGATTTTGGGAAGGGTGTTGATAACCACCGCCGCCGTTGCAATGTCGCCCGCCACACCGCCGTCGATACGCATCTCCAGCGCGGGGCTGCCCGCGATGCGCGTCATTTCATACGACTGCGGCGCGCCCAGATACGCTTCCATGTGAAGCTCAATCACCGCTTCGCCGTTCTGGTAGCCGACACCGTCCTGTTTCATGCCGCACACCTGGCCCGCCGCGACGCTCAAATGCGGGCTGGAGACGGGTTCTTCGGCGATTTGGGGCGAAATTTCATCGCTGATGCGCTCCAAATTCCAGCCGAGGGCATGAGCGATCATCGCGATGCTTTCGCGCAGCCCGACATGGCGCACCGATCCCTCGTCAGCTTTGCGCTGCCATTCTTCGACGCTCAAACCCGCGCCGATTTTGAGTTGAAACGGCAAACGCCGCGCACCCGCGTCCTGCACTCGCTCGACGCGAATTTTTTCCACGCGCTCGCACGCGCCCGACAGCAAAACCGGCAGCGTGTCCATCACGAAACCTGGATTGACGCCGGTTCCAACGATGCCCACGCCGCATTCTCTGGCCAGAGCATCGAGTTGTGCGGTGAAATGGGCGTTGGGGCCACTGGGAAACGCGAGTTCTTCGGTGGTGGAAACGATGGGCACACCCGCGCGCGCAATGGTCTCGATTTGCGGCCAGACGCGGGGCAGAGACGAACTGGTGCACAGCACAGCGACATCGGGCCGAATTTCGCGCAGCGCGGCCTCCATATCGCCGCGCACGGAGACATTTTGGAGGCTGGGAGCATCGCTGGCAGCGATTTCGCCCAGGGTTTTGCCGATTTTTTGCGGGTCGAGGTCGATGGCGCACACGCTCTGCATCCCGCCGCGCGCCGCGATTTGAGTGATGATGGCACACCCGATAGGGCCAAGCCCGATATGGGCAATCCGAAGTGACATAGCCTTTTCTTTTATCAAAATGGGCGGTGATGTGGTGTTATGACCACGTCATCTTCGAGTGCGCTTCCCTCGGTTGAACCAGGGGCTGCTGCTTGACAGAACACGCGCGATGTTCTATTTTATCCCATAGTTTTGGCGAAGAAGAGAGTAAAAATCGGAGCGGCAAGTTGCGCTCTGAACTTCGACTCCCTTTCTCCCCTTCTCAAATCGGGGCTTTAGCTCATCTGGGAGAGCGTCGGTTTTGCATACCGAAGGCGAGCGGTTCGAGTCCGCTAAGCTCCATTTCTAAACAAAAAGGACGACATCGGTGATGTCGTCCTTTTTGATTTTCATTTGTAGGCTTTGGCCGCCGCCAGCAGCACGTCGCCATTGAGTCGCACTGCATAATTCGGATTCACATAGGAAAAATTGAGCAGGCCCTCTTTCCCAACCAGATAAACCGCCGGAACCGGCAAAAGACGATGCTTTTCGCCCGATTTTTTTTCGAGGTCGAGGCCGAAACCCTGATATTTTTTGAAAGTTTCGTCATCGACGCGAAAGGCCAGGCCCAGAGCGCGCGCCGCGCTCATTTTGGAATCGGAAAGCAGCGTGTAGGAGAGTTTTTGCTTGCCCAAGGTTTTGGAAAGCTCCGAGGGCAAATCGGGCGTCACGGCGATGATCTGATAGCCCAGGGCTTTGAGTTGCGGCTCGATTTTGGCCAGCGCCGCGAGCTGCGTGTTGCAGAACGGACACCAGCCGCCGCGATAGAAAATCAGCACCGTCGGCGCTTTGGCGATGGCGGCGTTGAGGTCGAACGGCTGGTTTTTGACATCGACGAGCGCGATTGGGGGCAGCGTGGTGCCGATTTTGGCCGGATTGACATCACCGGCGCGCGTGGGGACGGCGGGTTGAGCCGCGAGGCTCGAAACGCTCGCGGCCAGCGCGAGGGGGAGAAAGATTGGTTTCATGATGTTGAAACGGCCTTGACCGTTTGACGACTGTTTTCCATCCACTTCACGACGCGAAATTCGCTCGCACGAGCCGCTTCGTCCAAAATTTCGAGCGGCAGTTCGACATCCTCAAACGCCGCGCCCAGTTCGAGCATCGCGCGCAACGCGTCCCAGCCTTCGCCGCGAAAATAAATCACGCGCTCGAAGGTGTTGACGCCCAGAATCCGCCGCGCGTCGTCGTCGGCCAGAATTTGCGTCAAAAACGCGAAAGGTGTCGGGCTGGGCGCCGTTTTGAGGTGGAGCAGCCAGATTTTCAGCGCCTCGGCGGCCCTTTCGTCGCTTCCAAAAGCGGCTAAAGTTTCGCCGAGCATTTCGCCCAGCAGCCACTCATCGAGCCAGCGCGCGCTTTGCTCGCGCGCGCCCGCTTCGTCCGACAGCGCGCCGATTTCACCCATCGTCGCATAGGCCAGAAGCAGCGCCCGTTCGGGCGTTTCAAGGCCCGATTCGAGCGCGATTTCGACGTTGTGCCGCGTTTGGCGCACGATAACGGTTTCGTCGGCTTCAACCTTCAAAAATCGTTTCGCGGCGCGGAGGAATCTGGTGAAACGCGCCTCGAATTCATCGAGCGGCGGGGTTTCGAGGGCGGGGCTTGCGCCCTCTTCCAATCCTTCAACTGCTGAAGCCAACGCCCAATTGGAAGAGGACGTAAGTCCCGCTTTGTCTTCCAATTTTCCATCGGTTGCAACGGTTGAAGGATTGGAAGAGAGCGCCAGCCCCGCTTTTTCACTTTCCACGCCCAACAACCGCGCCCACAACCCCGCGTCGCAAACCGCGCGAAAGGGCGCGTGAATCGGCGCCAGCAGCATTTCCTTGAGCGCCCGCTCGACACGGGGCACGCCCTGCCCGTTCAGCATTTCGGCGAGGCGCGCGTAAAGCCCGCTTTCGTCGCTTACTTCGCGCCAGTCGAGGAAAACCTGATGGCCATACGGCCCTAACTCCACGAACAAACCCTTTTCCACCAATTCTGGCGCGGGCCGCAGAAATTCCACATCGAGCGTGTTTTCGCGAAAAATCGTCCAATTTTTCGCGCCGCCGGCAATGCCCAGCGCCGCGCCCAGTTCGCGCTGCGCCATCGTTTTAGCCCCGTCGCCGCTTTTTTGCGCGAAGCCGACCGAGGTTTTAATCCACCCGCTCACCGCGCGAGGGCTGTTGTTGAACACCACTAAAGCGCGCTCGTTTCCGGCGCGATTGGAATAAGCGAACACATCTTCGTTGACATAGCCTTCGCCGTTCCAGAAGTCGTAGAGCGTGAAATTCTGGCTTCCGGCAAAGAGATGGCGCCGGTGCAGCAAAGGGAAAATGGCGCGCTTGTGATGCGCGATGAAACCGGCGTCTGGGGTTTCATTCCAGTAGGCGCGCGGATATTCCATGCCGTATTTTTCTTCGTAGCCTTCAATTTGGCCGTGTCCCAGCATCGGCAGACCTGGCAGGGTCGCTAAGAGGGTGCAAACCCCGAAATACTTGTCGCCTTTGCCGAACTGCTGCGCGGCGGTTTCTTCGTCGGGGTTGTTCATGAAGTTGACGAAACGGCCCAGAATTTCGGCGTCGAATTCGAGCGTGTTTTTGAGGGTCTGGCGATATTCGGCGTTTTTTTCGTCGCGCAGCATATTCATGAAGGCCGAATTGTAAACGCGATGCATTCCCAAAGTCCGCACGAAAAAACCTTCCATCATCCAGAACGCTTCGGCCAAAAGCAGCGTGTCGGGCACTTCCTCGCCGACGCGCGCCACCACTTCGCGCCAGAATTCGTTGGGCATGAGCGCATCGAATTCCTCGGCACTCACGCCGCGTCCGGCGCGCGAGGGAATATCGCCGCCCTCGCCAGGCGCGGGAAACCACAAACGGTGAATGTGGCGTTTGGCGAGCGTCATCGCCGCATCGAAACGGATGATGGGGAACTGCCGCGCGACACCTAAAATGGTCTGCATCACCGCTTCGCGCACTTCGGGCTTGAGGTAATCGAGCTGCGCGGTGTCGTTCCAGGGAATCGACGTGCCGTCGTTGCCGTGATAGATGAAACGGTCTTCGCCGCTCAAGCGGTCGTGGCGGCGAAACACGACCGAGGCGTCGGTTTTGGAATAGTAGCCGTTTTCCAGAAAGATGCCGACGCGCGAATCGTCGCTCAAATCCGGCCCGTTGAAGCTGCCGTGCGGAAACGGCTGGTGCGGCAGACTCAGGAACCAGTCGGGATGCTCGATGACCCACTGCGAATCAATCGCCATGTGGTTGGGCACCATATCCGACGCCATGCGAATGCCGCGCGCACCGGCGCGGCTTTTGAGGTTTTCGAGCGCCTGCGCGCCGCCGATTTCCCAGGCGATGTCGTAGGAATAGAGCGAATAGGCACTGGCCAGAGCGTCGGGGTTGCCGGTGATGTGCTTGATTTTCTGGCTCGCTTTGGAACGCTGGCACAGGCCAATCAGCCACAATCCGGTGATGCCATACGATGCCAGTTCGTCCAACTCTTCATCGGGAATCTGGTCGAGGCGAAAGATGTGATGGCCGTATTTTTTGCTCAGTTGGTCGAGCCAGACATAGGTTTGCTTGGCGATGAGAACCACGCTGGGCATCCACTCTTTGTCGGGCGTGAAGGCTTCGTATTCTTCCATACCGACGCTGCCGCCGCCGGAGCGAAAATCGAGAACGCGAGAAGGGCCAGGGCCGAAAAACGAGGGTTTGTTCTCTTCGCGGATGAGATCGAGATGCGTCAAAATGCGCGCGTAGAACGGCTCGACCAGCTTTTCCCACTTCCCCAGAATAAAGCGCAGTTGATCTTCAACTGAATCGGGATGGTTTTGCAACGGCGAAAGCAGAAAATCGAAGAGGTTTTGCTCGTCGGGGCCAAAGGGCGGCAGAGTGTCGAAATAAGAACGCAAATCGCCCATCGCCTCGGCGTAAACGGTGGGTTGGAGCGGCGCGTCGTCGAACAATTCGGAAAAGGTATCGAGCGCGCGATTGCGATTGGCCAGATGAAGGCGCAACAGATGTTCGAGGGTTTGCGGGTTGTCGGGGAGCGGCTGGGGCGGCCCGAACTCGCGCGCCACGCGTTCCAGAAGCGTCTGAGTTTCGACGGGGCCTTCGAGGGCTTCGATGAACGATGGCGCGTTTTCAAGCGCGGCGCGTTCGACTTCTTCAACGTAAAGCGCGACGACGTGGGCGAAAATCTCGTTGAGGAGCGCGGCGGCGGCCAGAGTTCCGGCTTTGACGGCGCGTTCGGGATGGTTTTGTAAATCGCGCGTGGCGTTAAGGCGAACCGACAAATGGCGCGCCAAATCGAAATCGGCGAAGCTGGGCGCCTGAAAATCGTGCTGGTCGCGCGCGGCGCGCGCAAGCGGAAAGGCGGCGGAGGGGGAAACCATAGTCGCAGTTTAGTCGCAGCGACTAAAGTCGCCGCAAAGGCAAGCGAAACCCGCCTTCGCGGGTTAATGCCTCAGTCCGCGCAGGCGGACTTCGCCTTCCTTTGCGGCGACTTTAGTCGCTGGTTAAAATTCCATCGCCGCTCCAATTCCATGAAAATCGCTTTTATCGCCGCCGAATGCGCCCCCTTCGTCAAAACCGGCGGACTGGGCGATGTCGTGGGCGCTCTGCCCAAAGCCCTCTCGCGTCTGGGCCACGACGCGCGCATTTTCCTGCCGCTTTACAATTCCATCGACCGCGACAAATTCGGTTTTCAATTCGTCGCGTCGTGCTGCGTCCACATGGGAGACGGCGAGGAAAACTGGGTCGGCATTTACCAAACCGGAATTGGACGGCGTGCCGGTGTTCGGCATCGAGTTCGACCGTTTTTACGCTCGAAACGGCGTTTACGGCGACCCCGAAGAGTTTTCCGACAACGCGTTTCGCTTCGCGCTGTTGCCTAAAGCCGCGCTGCAATGGTGCAAAGACTGCGACTGGATTCCCGACGTGGCGCACCTGCACGACTGGTCATCGGCGCTGGGCGCGGTGTTTCTCAAGACCTGGGATCGGGTCATGTCGCCGCTTTCCGAAACGGCGAGCGTTCTCACCATTCACAACATCGGTTACGCGGGCACCTTTCATCCCTCGGCGCTGCAATATATGGGTCTGGGGACGGGGTTTTTCGTGCCCGATATTTTCGAGGACAACGGCAAAATCAACCTGCTCAAAGCGGGCATTCACTTCGCCGACGCGCTCACGACGGTTTCGCCCACGCACGCGCACGAACTGCTCGATCCGGTCGGCGGCATGGGGCTGGCGCCCTACCTCAACAACCGGCGCGGCGATTTGACCGGCATTTTAAACGGCGTCGATTACGAAGATTGGAACCCCGAAACCGATAAATTCCTGCCCGCAACTTACTCCGCCACTGATTTGAGCGGCAAAGCGCTCTGCAAAGCCGCGCTTCAGGAACGCTTCGGCCTCGATTTCAACCCCAAGGTGCCAATTTTCGGCATCGTTTCGCGCTTCGCGAGTCAAAAAGGTTTCGATTTACTGCAAAGCGCCCTGCCCGATGCGCTCGACAATATGGCGATGCAGCTCGTGGTTCTGGGCACCGGTGACCGCGCGACCGAGCAGTTTTTTCACGATTTGACGCGCCGCTATCCTGGAAAAAGTGGGCAGTTACATCGGTTTTTCGGTCGAAATGTCGCATCTGGTCGAAGCGGGCAGCGATTTTTTCCTCATGCCTTCGATTTACGAACCGTGCGGCCTCAACCAGAGTTATTCGATGCGCTACGGCACCCTTCCCATCGTGCGAGCGACGGGCGGACTCGATGACACGGTGCATAATTACGATCAAAATACCGGCGCGGGAACGGGTTTCAAGTTTTGGAATCCCGACGCGGCGGCGCTCTATTATTGCATCGGCTGGGCGGTTTCGACGTGGTTCGACCGGCCCCATCACATCGCAATGCTGCGCCGTCACGCGATGGCGCAGGAGTTTTTGTGGAGCGACGCGGCGCGCCAATATGTCACGGTGTATGAACACGCCCTCAAAAACCGGCGTTCGGGCGCGGTTTGACAACATATTCATAACAAGAATTGTGTTGGTTTAGAAAAAACACCGCTTTCCCGTTAAACTGGGCGCTTGCAGTTGGAGGCACCTTTGGCACAAGCATCTGTCCGCGAACAAGACATCTTTGGAAAACAATTGAATAAGAAGAAAAAAGCCGCTTCTGGAAAGGTTTCGGTATGGTCTCGCTCGTTGTCCTGGGTGCGGGATTGGGTTTCGCCGGTTTCACGCCCCAGGGCCGCGACGTGACCGAGCTCATCAGGGGTTTTGGGCCTGCCGTTATCGAAGCGCAGAGAAACCCCGATTTGTTGTTCCAGAACGTGGGCCACAACCACGTCAACATTCTGCTGATTGGCCAGGATCGTAACTGGAAAGTGGGCAAAGTTTTCGACCCGACGATGGGGAAAATGCGGTCTTATCAGGTCGAGGACACCGACACGCGCCCGCGCAGCGACACCATGATCATCGTTTCGCTCGATAAAGAGGCGGGCACGATGCGGATGATTTCGCTGCCGCGCGACACCAGGGTGCAATACCTCGATTTCGAAGGCGTGCAGCATCCCAGAAACCCGCGCGGCTGGCTCAAACTCAATTCGATTTATTCCGAAGAGCGCGGCGAAGAGCTGCTGGTCAAGGTGCTGGGCGACGAGTTCGGCATTCGCATCGACCGCGTGGCCAAAGTCAAGCTGGACGGTTTCACCAAGCTCATCGACCGCGTCGGCGGCATCGAAATCAATGTCGAAGGCGCCAAAAAAGGCAACAAGCGCACGCGGATGAAAGATGAGGACAAATGGGGTGGCTGGAAGGTCGATCTGGAACCAGGTATGCAGCGTCTCAACGGCGAACAGGCGCAGGGCTATGTGCGTTTTCGTGACGACGACGAAAACGACCCAGGACGGGTGCGGCGCCAGCAGCAGGTGATGCGCGTGCTCGCCAAGAAAATGATGAACGTCGGCCCGATGCAATTGCCAGGGCTTGTCACCGAATTGCAGTCGCTTTTCGACACCTCGATGAGCAACGAAGAGTTGGTTTCGGCAGCGAAATTCGTGCGCGGTCTGGGCGATCCGTCGAAAATCACGCCGCTCACGCCCTACGGCATTTACAAGGGCAACGACATCGTTCTCAACAAGCCGGAAAACATCAAGTTGTTCACCGAGATTTTCGGCACCAGTTTCGACCCGCAAAAGTTTCTGGTGTTGTCGCCCGAAACCGCGCGCGACGACATCGGGCATCGCAACAACGACAATCCGGCGGCGCTTTCGATTCTGCGCGAAGCGGGACTGGCCGAAAAAGACGCCGCCACGACGCGCGATGCCAAATTTGTCGCGCCAGGGTTGCAGTAATTGCTCAATTTAACGAGGCGGGGCTTGCGCCCTCTTCCAATCGGATGAGTCTGGATTGGAAGAGGGCGCAAGCCCCGCCTTTTCATTCTCTTGGGTTAGATACCCCGCAGCTTGCTGCGGATTGAAAGTGTGAGGGCAAACTGGACGTATGAGTTCAGAAGGCCAAGTGATGTTCCGGCACAAAAGCCACAACGTGTCGGTGTTGCTTTATCATCTGGTGTGTCCCACCAAGTATCGTCGGGTGGTGATCGATGAACAGGTGGACGCGGTGTTGCGCGAGGTGTGCCTGGAGATCGCGTGTCGCTACGAGATCGTGTTCATCGAGATTGGCACTGACCGCGACCACGTCCACTTTTTGGTGCAGAGCGTGCCGACTTACAGCCCGCAGCAACTCGCACAAAAAATCAAGAGCTTGACCGCACGCGAAGTGCTCTCGCGCTGCCCTCAAGTCAAGAAGAAGCTGTGGGGCGGCGCGTTTTGGTCGAGTGGCTACTTCATCTCGACGGTGGGACAACATGGCAACGCACAGACCATCGCGGATTATGTGAGAAAACAGGGCACAGGCACTTACCAGACCTTGCATCAGCAGCAGTTGGTGCTCTTCGACACTTGACAACAAAAGTTACACTCCTTCGATTCAAATACCCCGTAGCTTGCTGCGGGGATTCTTTATTCACTATGTCAACATCTCCTCTCATCGAAACCTTTCAACAAGCGGGGCAAGGCCAGGTTTTCGCGTTTTGGGAAGGGCTTTCGCCCGAAGAACAGGAAAATTTGCTCGCACAGGCGGGCGAAATTGATCTCGCCGAAATCGCGGAGTTAAAGCGGACTCTGCTCGATAAGGACGCCTCAGCCGCTCTCGACTTGGAAGGTCTCGAACCCGCGCCCTACGAGCCGCTCCCTGAACACGGCGGCGATGCTGCAGCATGGAGCGAAGCGCGGGAGCGCGGCGAAGAGGCGCTGCGTGCGGGGCGCGTCGCGGCGTTTACTGTCGCGGGCGGACAGGGCACGCGCCTGGGCTACGACGGGCCAAAGGGCACGTTTCCGGTCACGCCGGTGACGAAAAAATCGCTGTTTCAGGTTTTTGCCGAGAAAATTCGCGCGGCGGGTGAGCGTTATGACCAGCCGCTCCACTGGTTCATCATGACCAGTCATCAGAACCACGAAGCGACGGAATCTTTTTTCCAGAAACACGATTATTTCGGACTTTCATCGGAGCGCGTGCATTTTTTCCGTCAGGGCCGCATGCCCGCCGTCGATTTCGAGGGCAAAATCCTGCTCGAAAGCAAGGGCAGCATCGCGCTTTCGCCCGACGGTCACGGCGGCTCGCTGCGCGCGCTGGGGCGCAGTGGCGCGCTGGAACTCATGGAAAAAGAAGGCATAGACACCATTTCCTATTTTCAGGTCGATAATCCGCTGGTGCGCTGCATCGACCCCGCGTTTATCGGCTGGCACATCGGGCGCGGGTCGGAAATGTCGAGCAAAATGCTTCCCAAAGCCTACGCCGAAGAAAAACTGGGCCATTTTTGCACCCAGAACGGGCATCTCGTCGTGGTCGAATACTCCGATTTGCCAATGGAATTGCAGCGCCAAACCGACGCGAACGGAAAATTGCGTTTCATCGCGGGCAGCATCGCGATTCACCTGCTCGACCGCGATTTCGCCTCGCGCATGGCGGCGGGCGGCGATTTGCCGTTTCATCGCGCCGACAAAAAAATTCCCACGGTTGACGCATCAGGCAACCCACTCAAACCGGAAGCGCCCAACGGCATCAAGTTCGAGATGTTCGTCTTCGATGCGCTTCCCTTCGCGCACAACCCGCTCGTGATTGAAACGCGTCGCGCCGACGATTTTTCGCCCGTCAAAAACGCCGAGGGCGCCGATTCGCCGCAAACCAGCCGCGACGACCAACTGCGCCAGTTCGCGCGCTGGGCCAACGCTGCGGGCGCGAATGTCGCCGTCGATGAAAGTGGGCTTCCTGCCGTGACTTTTGAGATGTCGCCGCTTTTCGGCGATGACGAAGCCTCTTTCGCCGCAAGCTGGGGGCGCCTCGAACCCAAACCGGTGATTGGCGATGGGTTGGTTTTAGAGTGAATCTGGCCGCGAATTCGCTCTCTCCCCACTCAGGAGACATCATGAAAACTGCAACAGGACAAGATATGGCCGGAATGCCCATCGGAACGCCAGGTTCTGCCGAAGGCACCGAAGACGTTGACGACCAGAGCCGAATCCCGCCCGCCGCTCACACCCCAGGCTCCGCCGAAGGCGAAGACGACGGCCAGGAAACTTCGACCGACGGGTCGTAAACCCTTTGGCATCAAAAGGCGCGCAATTCATGGAATTGCGCGCCTTTTTTGGTTTTGTGGCTCGACACCGAGACTTTAGTTTGATGTCGGACATAGCAAATCTCATTTGGCTCTCGATTTGCGGCAGACTGGCGCCTCGATGCCACGCTGTCAATCAGCCATTTGTGGCCTCAGAGCCGAAAATTTCAGGCTCTCTACCCGCTTATTTAACACCAACGTTACTTTGCTCCATTCGCTGTAAGTTGGCTTTTGCTCCCTCACCGACGCTTCCAAACAACGACCCCGTTTAGTTTTGCCCATTCGAGTCAGGCTCGAATCACACCGGAAGGGACGCGCCCATCGTATGAAACCATCAAACTCAGCCACGCCCGCCTCACTGGAATTGTGGGGCGGGATCGAATGCACCGTCAATCGAGTCGGTGACACCTATTTCGACCAGTTTCAGTGGAACGGCCACTACCAACGGCTTTCCGATTTAGATCTCATGGCTTCGCTGGGCATTCGCGCCCTGCGCTATCCGGTTTCGTGGGAGCGCATCGCACCGCGCGAACTGGCCGACGCCGATTGGAGTTGGATTTCCGAGCGCCTCTACCATCTGCGCGATTTGGGTATAGCGCCCATTGCGGGGTTGGTGCATCACGGGAGCGGGCCGCGCCACACCAACCTGCTCGACCCGCAATTCCCCTCCCAACTCGCCGCATTTGCGCGCGAAGTGGCCACGCGCTTTCCCTGGATCGAGGCTTACACGCCCGTCAACGAGCCGCTCACTACGGCGCGTTTCAGCGCGCTTTACGGGCATTGGTATCCCCACGCGACCGATGAGGCGTCATTTGTGCGCGCGCTCCTCATTCAGTGCCGCGCGACGGTGGAAGCGATGCGCGCCATCCGCGAGGTCAATCCCAACGTGCGACTGGTGCAGACCGAAGATCTGGGCAAAACCCACAGCACGCCGCTTCTAAGCTATCAAGCCGAATTTGAAAACGAGCGGCGCTGGATTTCTTTCGATTTGCTGTGCGGACGGGTGCATGGCGACCATTACATGGCGCATCATTTCCGCGATTTGGGCCTTGGGGAAGAGGAGTTTGGGTGGTTCGCCGAAAATCCCTGCCCGCCGGACGTTCTGGGCATCAACCACTACGTCACCAGCGAACGTTTTCTCGACCATCGCACCAAGCGTTATCCTCCGCACGTATGCGGCGACAACGGCATTCATCAATACGCCGATGTCGAAGCGGTGCGGGTGCGCGCCGAAGGCATCGACGGGCCGCTCGCGCTTTTGAACGAAGCGTGGGAGCGCTACCATTTGCCCCTCGCGGTCACCGAAGCGCATCTGGGCTGCACGCGCGAGGAGCAGTTGCGCTGGCTGCGCGAAGTGTGGGACGCGGCCCAGACCCTGCGCGAACACGGCGCCGATATTCGCGCCGTCACCGCATGGTCGCTGCTGGGAGCGCACGAGTGGAACAGTCTGCTCACGCGCTGCGAGGGCTATTACGAGCCAGGCGCCTTCGATTTGCGCGCGCCGGAGCCGATGCCCACCGCCATCGCCACCATGCTGCGCGGACTGGCCCGCGATGGCGATTTCGACCATCCGGTTTTGGCCGCCAAGGGCTGGTGGCGCGACCCGAAACGGCTGCTCTACCCGCCGGTTCGCAGTCAAAAAGAAGCCGCACCCACGCTGACGCATCTGCCCAGACGCGGCGGCCCGACCCGCAAACAACCGGTGCAGCCGCTTCTCATCAGCGGCGCGACCGGCACTTTGGGCGCAGCCTTCGCCCGTTTGGGCGATTTGCGCGGCCTGTCGCATCGCCTCACCCAGCGCCACGAACTCGACATCACCGATCCCGCTTCCATTGAAGCGATGCTCGATGAGGCGCGTCCCTGGGCTGTTGTCAACACGGCGGGCTATGTGCGCGTGGATGACGCCGAACGCGAACGGGAACTTTGTTTCGCGCAAAACGCTGACGGCGCCGCGTTTCTGGCCGATGCCTGCGCGCGGCGCAGTCTGCCCCTGCTAACGTTTTCTTCCGATCTGGTTTTCGATGGGGGTAAAGGCGCTCCTTATGTCGAACGTGATCTGCCCGCGCCTTTGAATGTCTACGGCCACTCCAAAGCGGAAGCGGAGCGTCGCGTTCTGGCCGCGCATCCCAATGCGCTCGTGGTGCGAACCAGCGCGTTTTTCGGCCCCTGGGACGAGCATAATTTCGTGATTCTGGCGCTGCGCGCGCTGTCGGCAGGAAAGCCTTGGGTTGCGGCGGAAGATGTCTTGGTTTCGCCCACTTATGTGCCCGATCTGGTGCATTACAGCCTCAACCTGCTTATCGACGGCGGGAGTGGAATCTGGCATGGGTGCAACCAGGGCGCGATTTCATGGGCCGACTTCGCGCGCCAAGTCGCGCAACGCGCCGGACTCGATGCCTCGCTGGTCGAAGGCCGCCCCGCCGCCGAAATGGGCTGGATCGCGCCGCGCCCGCTCAACTGCTCCCTGGCCAGTGAACGCGGGCAAATCATGCCATCGCTCGATAAAGCCATTGAGGATTATTTCCAGGAATGCACGGTTTCCTGGAAGCCACTCGAACGCCAGATGCGGCGCGCCAGTTGATGCATTTGAAAGCAAAAGGCGGGGCTTGCGCCCTCTTCCAATCTGGAAAACCAAAGATTGGAAGAGGGCGCAAGCCCCGCCTTTTTGCTAAGTCGACGGCACATCGCCGCAAAATCACGTTCACGCTGGAATCACGGGCGGAATTTCGAGCGGCACGCCCAAAAATTGGGCGATTTGCGCGGCGTCCTGGCGCCACGCCCACTCTTTGCCGGCGAGTTTGAAGAGGCCTAAGCGAATTTCTCGTCCATCGCGCAATCGCACGGCGAGCAGAAAGCGATGACCCAATTTCCAGGCTCGCACGGCCACAATTTCCTCCAGCTGCGCGATTTCCCGCGCATTGGCGCAAAACTGCCCCGTGTTTTTGTCCAAAGTCCAACGTAGTGGCTGCAATCGCGACAGGATGAACCACACTTCCAGGAAAGATACAACCACCAACGCATAAAACTGCCATGATGTTATCGTGCCAATCGTAACAAATCGCAGCGCGAGCAAAGCCCCGAAAGCACACAACGCGGCCCCCATTCGCTTCACTAACGGCTTTGGACGCGCGGGCGGCCTGTTGACGGCGGGCACTTTTACCAGCCCAATTCGCTCCATGAACGCCGTTAGGCGCGCCACGATTTCCAGCCGTTGGTCTTGCATCCTGAGATCGTAATTACGCCCGTCGGTGTTGTAGAGAATGGCGTCGAAGTCGGCGCGTTTGGAGTTGAATTCTTTCATTTTCCCTCACGTTAGCGGCGAAGCTTTGGGAATTCCAATCCCGCGCGGAAACTGATTCGGCGTCGGCGAGGCTTTTTCCAAAACCACCAGATGATAGGTCATCTCGTGTCCTGCCAATTCGTAGGGCCGGATTTCGCGCACCACGCCGCCGAGTTTGGAAAGCGGCCACTTCTTTTCCTTGGCTTCTGCTGGCCCGTCTTTGCCGCGCCACAAAACGACGTGGCCGCGCGCTTTGACGAGCGGCAGACAATACTCGGCGACTTCGACGATATTTCCCACCGCGCGCGCGGTTGCAATATCGAACTGGGCGCGAAACTGCGGATTCTGGCCGATTTCCTCAGCACGCGCATTCAAAATTTGAGCGTCCAGACCGAAAAACGCGCTCGTTTCTCGAATGAAATCGCATTTTTTGCGCGTCGCTTCCAGAAAACTCCACTTCATCTCGCGCTGCGCCAGGGCAAGCGGCAGTCCTGGAAAGCCTGGGCCGCTTCCCACGTCAATGGCGGTTTTTTCGGGCAGGAAAAGGCGAGTTTGCAAGCCTTCGAGCGAATCGCAAATGTGCTTGATCCACGCCTCGCTCGGCTCTCGAATCGAAGTGAAATTGGTTCGCGTGTTGGCTTCGAGCAGGCGCGCGATGAGTTGGCGGAGTTGGGTTTCGAGTTCTTCAGTCATGGTTGGTGGCTTTTTAAAGGCTAAAGGCTGAAGGATGAAGGCTAAATCAAGCCAGGCCACGAGAACTGGCAGTGATTTAGCCTTCATCCTTCAGCCTTTAGCCTTCTTTTCAGTCGCAGTCCACTTCGCATTGCAGCCGAATCTCGCGCAAAATTGCCACGACTTTGTGGCACTTCTCTTTCGCGCCTCGAAAGCACACCGCGCGGCCTTTGTGATGCGCTTCAAGCATGATTTTAGTCGCCTTGATCAAAGAACACTCCGTCGCCTTGATGATTTGCTTCACAACGGCATCAATGGGCGTGTGGTCGTCGTTATACAGCACGACGCGGTAATTGGAGCCGGTCGTTGTGGGTTCGTCGGGGCGCGGGATGACGAGGAGATCGCCTTCGGTTTCGGTGGCGGCATTGAGGCGGGGAAGGGTTGCGAGTTGCATGGGGAAACGGTTTTTGGCGCTAAACTGCGCGGCTGATATTGCTTCTGAGAGGAACGAGGCGCAATTTCGCCTCGTAAGTTAAGAATATGAAAATTTCGACGCGCGGTGAATACGGGTTACGCGCCCTGATGGAACTCGGTATGGAGCCAGATAAAGGCCTCAGTTTGCGCGACATCGCCAAACGCCAGAACATTTCGCTCGATTATCTCGAACAAATCGTGCCCGCGCTCAAAGTCGCGGGCCTGGTCAAAGCCAAACGCGGCGCGCAGGGCGGCTATCAACTCGCCCGCGCGCCCATCGACATCACCATGTTCGACGCCCTGCGCGCCCTCGAAGGCTCCTTCGAGCCGATGATTTGCCTGTCCGAAACCGACGAAAGCCTCCCATCGAGCGCCAAAAACGCCAACTGCGGCGCGTCGGGTTCGTGCGCGGTGCAGGAAGTGTGGCGCGAATTGCAGGACGCCATCGAGGGAGTTTTGAAAAGCCTCACCCTCGCCGAAATGCTGCGCCGCCAGGAAGAACGCTACGGCGTCCCGATTCGCACCTACCGCGAACGCGAATTGACGCGCTTGGTTGTCCTTTGAATAGGACGCTAACTTCGTTCGCCACCTTCGGACGCAACGCCTGCGGCGAACGCAACTGTTTGAAGAAAAGAAAGTAGCGAAAAATAGCGACCGTAGGTGGCGAACGAAGTCAGCGTCCTATTAACGAATTATGCTCCAGACCGAAATCGCGCCGCACGGCGGCCAACTCATCAACCGTTTCGTGTGCGGCGACGCAGGCGCGACTTTGCGCGAACGCGCCGCCAAAATGACGCCCATCGCGCTCGCCGACCGGCGATTATCCGACCTCGAAATGATCGGCAACGGCGCGTTTTCGCCGCTCGAAGGCTTCATGGGCCGCGCCGATTACGAAAATTGCATCGTCAACAAGCGCCTCGCCAACGGCTTGCCCTGGACGATTCCCGTCACGCTCGCCGTCACGCCCGACGAGGCATCGAGCCTGAGCATCGGCGAGGAAGTCGCGCTGATTGACAAATTCGGCAATATCCTGGCGGTTCTGGAACTCGAAGAAATCTACCGCTACGACAAAGAACGCGAAGCGCGCCTCGTCTACGCCACCACCGAACAAACTCATCCTGGCGTTCGCAACCTCTTCCATCGCGGCGATATTCAGCTCGGCGGCAAAATCAAGGTGCTTCAAGAACGCGCCGACCAGTCGTTTCCGCAGTATCGCTTGACGCCGCAGCAGGTGCGCCGCGAGTTCGCCCAGCGCGGCTGGCGCCGCATCGTCGGCTTTCAGACCCGCAATCCGATTCACCGCGCCCACGAATACATCACCAAATGCGCGCTCGAAATCATGGACGGCCTGCTGGTTCATCCGCTCGTTGGCTACTCCAAAGAAGACGACATTCCCGCCGAAACTCGCATGAAGTGCTACGAAGTGCTGCTGGAAAACTACTACCCGAAAAATCGCGCCATGTTGGCCGTTTTGCCCGCCGTGAGCCGTTACGCGGGGCCGCGCGAGGCGATTTTTCACGCCTTGATTCGCAAAAACTTCGGTTGCACCCATTTCATCGTGGGCCGCGACCACGCCGGAGTCGGCAACTATTACGGCAGTTTCGACGCACAGTATATTTTCGACGAATTTTCGCCTCACGAACTCGAAATCACGCCGCTTTGTTTCGATCACGCCTTTTATTCGGCGGATGTCGGCTCAATGGGAACCGAGAAAACCATGCCCGACGACGCCCAAAAAATCGCGCTGAGCGGCACCAAAGTGCGCCAGATGCTCATGGACGGCCAAATCCCGCCGCCCGAATTCACCCGCCCCGAAGTCGCCCAGGTGCTGATTGACGCGATGCGCTCTCGCAAAACTTCGTAGGGGCGCAGCGTGCTGCGCCCGCTTTCCTGGATTGGGCGCAGCAACCAGCGCCCCAAAAATTAAACATAAAAATAAAAAAAAACAAAAAGAAAAAATAAAACAAAAAGAACAAGAAAGAAAAACAAAAGAAAAAAACAGACTATCCTGCACTGTACTCATACGCTCGTCCCTCTCGCGTTCTCCT
>JAUJNG010000003.1 GCA_030448265.1 Abditibacterium sp. | reverse complement strand
CCCCTCCCGGGGTCAGTCTACTCACGCTCCCACTCACGCAGCCTCTCCCCGACACTCGGTGTTGTTGGTGACTTCGCTCGTGTGGTGTGTGTGGGGGGGGCGGGTTGGTGGTGGGGGGGGGGGGGGCCCCCGCACCCCCCCCCCCCCCCCCGCTACTACAAACCGGCACTACCAAACCGGCGCACCACGCGATTTGGAAGCGAATGACACCTTTCGAGCACAGATTCTTAGACCCAAAATCGACGAAACTGGCACTGCTATGGACTTTTTGAGCTATCGAAATCCGGTCTGGGATGGCTATTGCGCCGATCCCTTCGTGCTGCGCGCGGGCGATTTTTACTATTGCTACGCCACCGCATCAAACAGCGGGGCGCACGACCTGGGCGGGCGCCATTTTGTGCTGCTTCGCTCCGCCAACCTGGTGGACTGGGACTTTCTGGGCGGCGCGCTCGAACCGGCGCAGGGCCTCGAACACGCGGCGCACTGGGCGCCCGAAGTCGCCCTTTCGGGCGGCAAATTCTGGATGTATTACTCGGCAAACGACGACACGGCAGGCGACGATTCCACTCAGCGTCTGCGCGTCGCGGTGGCCGATGCGCCCGAAGGCCCGTTTCAGGACTGCGGCCTTTTGCTGTTCCCCGATGAAGGTTTCACCATCGACCCCAGCCCGTTTTGCGACCCGCAAAGCGGAAAATGGTATTTGTATCTCGCCAAGGATTATCTGGAAAACTTCGTGGGCACTGGCACCGCCGTTTCGCCGCTCGCCGACGACATGAAAACCATTCTCGCGCCGCCGGTTCCCGTTGTCCTGGCGAGTTCCGACTGGCAGGTCTACGAGCGCAATCGCACGCTTTACGGGAAGCTGTGGGAAACCTGGCACACCATCGAGGGCGCTCACGTCGTGTTTCGCGAGGGAAAATACTGGTGTTTTTTCGCGGCGGGCAACTGGCGAAACCAAACTTATGGCGTGGGCTGCGCCGTCGCCCCCCATCCTCTTGGCCCCTGGACTGTTCCCACCGAAGGCGCCAGTGTTTTGCGCGGCAATGCCGAAGTGATCGGCCCAGGCCACAACAGCGTGGTGTTGGGGCCGGACGGCCAAACCCACATCTGCGTTTATCACGCCTGGAACGCGGAAGGCTCGCAGCGCCAACTCTGCATCGACCCGATTGAATGGACGCCCAACGGCCCGCGCGTTTCGCCCACCCGAACCGGCGGGGTTTTGCCGCTTCAGGCACCTGAGTGAAGCAGGGCGAACTGCCTTACAATAAGTGGTAAAACCAGAAGAGGCGATCTATTGCTGCGTAGAACAGAGAAGGCCACACCATCCGGCTTCACTCTCATCGAAGTTTTGGTTGTTATTGCCGTCATCGGCCTGCTCGCGGCGATGCTGTTTCCGGCTTTTGGCCGCGCGCGCGCCAATGCGCGCCGCTCCTCGTGTCAGAGCCATTTAAAACAAGTCGCTCTTGGCATCAAGCAGTATCTTCAGGATTTCGATGAAAGATTTCCACTCATCGTTCAGGGCCAGGAAACGACACCGCCGCTTTACGCTTTTAACTCGCCCCCCGCCCTGGGATGGGCGGAACTGATCGGGCCTTACCTCAAAAACACGCAAATTTTCCAGTGCCCCAGCGAAGCGGCGCCACAGGATACGAGCGTCGGCCCCATCCAAGTTTCCGCCCCCGATGCCGGATACACGGACTACTTCTACAACAAGGTGATTGGCGGCACCGCAGGCAACGCCAGCGAAGACCCTGGTTCGCCGTTAGTGCCACGTCTGGAAGCGCAACTCACGTTTCCCTCGAATATCATCTTGCTGACCGGCTGCGGCAGTGGTGGCTCCAGCAATACCACTTCGGGCGCCGATCCGCAGCCTCCGGCGGGCACTCCGGTGGCGCCTTTTGGGGGCAGGCATCTGAGCGGACTCAACTTCGCCTTCGCCGACGGCCACGTCAAGTGGTTACCGAAAACCAAGCCGATTTACGGCAGATTGACGCCGCCATCGGCCTCGGTCATCACTTTTGCGACGGCTCCTTGAACGCAGCGACTAAAGTCGCCGCAAAGGAAGGCGAAGTCCGCCTGCGCGGACTGGGGCATTAACCTGCGAAGGCAGGTTTCGCCTTCCTTTGCGGCGACTTTAGTCGCTGCCGGTTTCGACTTTTTCGCGCGAAAACGCGCCCAGAATGCCGTTGATGAACTTGGCGCTGTCCGCCGTCGAATACTTTTTCGCCATCTCGACGGCTTCATTTATCGAGACCGAAGGCGGAATATCGTCGCGCTTCAACATTTCATACAAACACAGGCGCAGCAAATTGCGGTCAACGTTCGCCATGCGCTCCAGCGTCCAGCCCGCCGCGTATTTTTCGATGATGGGATCGAGTTCGCCGCGCACTTCCCACGCCCCGCGCGCCAGTTGAGTCGCGAACACCCACACTTCCGACGAGGCTTCCGAAGCGACGCGCGACGCCGCGAACACCTCGTCGGGCGCGCCGCCGCCGATGTCGAGTTGAAATAACAATCGAAACGCGAGTTCGCGTCCGCTTCTGCGTTTGCTCATGATTTTAGGAAGACGGAATACGGGAGACGGAATACGGAATTTCGCGCTTAGCTCTCCCGTATTCCGTCTTCCTTAACTCATTCTCCGTTTCAAAAAGTCAGTCGAAAGCTCGCCGCGCCGAAAATACTCGTTCGCCAGAATTTTGAGCTGAAAATCGCGCGTCGTAGCGACGCCTTCCAAACGGGTTTCGCGCAACGCACGCTCCATTTTGGCAATCGCCGCCTCGCGCGTGGGCGCGTGGACGATGATTTTCGCCAGCAGCGAATCGTAATACGGCGGCACGGCGTAGCCGGTGAAAAGATGCGAATCGACGCGCACACCGCGACCGCCTGGCGGGTCGAAAGTCGAAATCGTGCCCGCCGAGGGCGCGAAATTCTTTGCGGGGTCTTCCGCTGTCAGGCGCACTTCGATGGAATGGCCCGAAAAAGTCACGTCTTTTTGTGAAACAGACAATTTTTCACCCTGCGCGATGCGAATTTGTTCCTGAATCAGGTCGATGCCGGTGATTTCTTCGGTGACGGGATGCTCGACCTGGATGCGGGTGTTCATTTCCATGAAAAAGAATTCGCCGGTCGCCGAAACCAGAAATTCCATCGTCCCCGCGCTCTCATATCCCACGGCGCGCGCGCCCTTAACGGCGGCTTCGCCCAGTTTGCGGCGCGTCGCTTGGGGAATGAAGGCGCAGGGCGCTTCTTCGAGCATTTTCTGATGCCGCGCGGTCTGAACCGAGCAGTCGCGCTCGCCGAGGTGAATTACGTTGCCATGCGAATCGGCCAGAATCTGCACCTCGACGTGGCGCGGCTCGATCAGAAACTTCTCGATGTAAACCTCGGCGTTGCCAAACGCGGCTTCTGCCTCGTTCTGCGCCATCGTCATCTGGGTTTCCAGTTCGCCTTCTTCCAGCACGACGCGCATTCCCTTGCCGCCGCCGCCCGCCGAAGCCTTGATAATCACCGGAAAACCGATTTTCTGCGCGGCTTCGAGCGCTTCTTTTTCGGTTTCGACCGGCCCAGGCGTGCCAGGCATGATGGGAACGCCCGCCTCGCGCATTTTGGCGCGCGCCGAGGCTTTGTTGCCCATCGTATCAATCGCTGAGGGCGGCGGGCCGATGAATTTGATGTTGGCCTGCTCGCAGACTTCGGCGAACGACGAATTTTCGCTCAAAAAGCCGTAGCCAGGATGAATCGCGCCCGCGCCCGATACCACGGCGGCGGAAACCACGTTGGCGATGTTGAGATAACTTTCTTTGGCGGCGGGCGGGCCGATGCAAATCGCTTCGTCGGCCATTTGCACCGCGCGCGAATTACGGTCGGCGGTCGAATGCACCGCGACGCTTTGCAAACCCATTTCGCGGCAGGCGCGAATCACGCGCACGGCGATTTCGCCTCGGTTGGCGACTAAAACTTTGGAAAACATGACTTAGGAGGGAGGAGGGAGGAGGGAGGAGGGAGGAGTTGGGGTTTTCCTCCCCACTTCCCTCCTCCCTCCTACTTGCGAACTGTGCCCGTCGCCGGATCGTATTCGAGCGGTTTGCCGGTGGCGGCGTCGATCCACATCGAATCGGGCACTTTAACGGCTTTTTTGGCTTCTTCGATGGTCGCGGGCGCCTGTCCGTCGCTGTCGGCTTTGATCATCGACAGCGCGGCGTTGATCTGGCTGATGTTGGAATCGGTTTCGATGCCCTTGCTCTTGTCGATGGCGCGTTTGGGCGCGCCAACGCCCTTATCAATCTCGGCGTTGGTTTCCTGCGCGGTCTGGCAGCCGCCCAAAATGGTGAGAGCCGCCACGAGCGGCAAAAAACGAACGGTTTTCAGCTTCATTTTTCGACGGCCTCCAAAACGAGCAGGGTCTGGCCCCACTCGACGCCCTGGCCTTCGGTGACCAGAATTTCAATCACGCGCGCCGATTGCGCGGCGTAAAGCTCGGTGGGAATGTTGAGCGTTTCAACGGCGCCCAGAAGGGCTTTCTTGCCGACTTCATCGCCGATTTGAAGCGGCACTTTGGCGGCGCGAAACACGCCGACGGCGGGCGAAGTCACTTCGATGCGCGCCGCGATTTCGGCTTCGTGCGCGGCGCTTTCGGCCTCGACCTGCGCTTCGTGCTGCGCTTCGATTTCGGCCTGCGTCGCGGGCGAAACGCCTGGCGCGGCGATGAGCGCGCGCCGCAAACGCAAACGCGCGCCCGACGCCGTGTTTTCGAGCGAGATTTCGCCCAGATTGGCTTGATTGAGGATTTGCGCGACTTCGCGCACCGTTTCAACGGGAAATTGCACGAAGGGGATTATAATGCGAAAAACCGCCTCCGGCGCGCAACGCTCGATACTCCCAGCCGTCAAAACGGCGGAAACCCTCGGTTTCTCATTCCCAATTCGAGTTCTCAGGAGACAAAACCATGAAAAAATTCACTCCCCTGCTCGCCGCCGCCATTGTGGGCCTCGGCGCCACCGGTTTCGCGCTGCGCGGGCAAAGCGCGCCGCAATCGAACGCCGCTCCAACCGTTTCTTTCGACGCCAAAATCGCGCCGCTTGCCCTCGTTGACACGGCTGGAAAAGCCGTCACCGTCGGCGATTGGGACAAATCCAAGGCGACGGTTTTGATGTTCGTGGCCACCAAATGTCCGATTTCCAACGATTACAACGCCCGCATGGCGAGTCTGGCCAAAACTTACACGCCCAAAGGCATCCGTTTCATCGGCATCAACTCCAATAAGGCCGAAAACGGCGCCGAAGTCGCGGGGCACGCCAAAGAGAACGGTTTTTCGTTCGCGGTTTTGAAAGACCCGAAGAATATGATCGCCGACCGTTTCGGCGCCCGCGTGACGCCGGAGGTTTACGTCGTCAGTCCCAGCGGCGATTTGATTTATCGCGGGCGCATCGACAATTCGCAGCGTGAGGAAAACGTCAAAGAGAAGTCGCTGCAAAATGCGCTCGACGCAGTTTTGAGCGGAAAAACCATCGCCGAAAAAGAAACGCGGGCGTTTGGCTGCTCGATTAAACGCGAAAACTGAAGCTGACAGGTAGCAGTGAAGAGGCCAGGAGGCTAAAGCCTCGGCAACCAAACCAAGGCCACCTTCGTGGCCTATGGATGATAGATATAGCCTGCGAAGGCAGGCTTAGTTTGGTTGCCGAGGCTTCAGCCTCCTGGCACCATTCAAACCATGAAAATTTCCTTCAAAACCGTTCAACTCGGCTTTTTCGGCGCGGCGCTCATTTGTTTTGCGCCTGCCCTGGCCGCGCCGCAAATCCAGACCGTCACGCCGCAAACCTTGCAAAAAGCCATTAGGGCGCAAAAGGGCAAAGTCGTGGTCGTCAACTTCTGGGCGACGTGGTGCGCGCCCTGCGTCGCCGAACTGCCCGCGCTCGCCAAAGTGCAGCGCCAATACGCCAAACGCGGCCTGAGTTTGATCCTGGTGTCGGCGGACGAGCCAACCGCAAAGGCACAGGTGGCCAAAACGCTCGCGGCGCGCGGCCACAACAAATCGTTTCTCATCAAGGGCGATCTGGTCGAGTTTTTCAATCGCTTCGATCCCAAAGATAAGGGCGCCGTCGCTCTACCGCGCACCTACATTTACAATCGAGCGGGCGCGCGGGTCAAAACCACCGAAAGCGACCACACCCAGACCGAGTTCGCGGCGATGCTCAAGCCGTATTTGTGATTCAGAAGATAAAAAAACCGCGCCCCGACAGGCGCGGTTTTTTCGATTTTTCGAGCGCCCAAACCTCGAATGCTATAATTTGGAATGAAGGATTTGGCCCATGCCCGACGCTCCTCACAATTCCAACACCCCTCAAACCCCCGAACCCGTGAACTGGGAATCACTCAAAACGCCCGAACCCATCGCGAGCGAACCGCCGCGCGCTCACGCCGCGACCAATCCCATCGTGGCGATGCTGGTGGGCGCGCTTCTGTCGTGCGCGATGCTGGGAACCGGCATCTACATTGGCCGCTCGTCTTCGGGCGGCGTGGCGTCTGCGGCGGCGAGCGGCGTCAATTCGCAGTCGAGCAGCGCCATCGTGCGCGCGGTTGCGGCGGTCGGCCCCGCCGTGATGAACGTCGATACCAAATTCGGCAAAAGCGACGGCAAAAGCGAATTTTTGGATTCTCCCGCGCAGCAAGGCCCGCGTCAGGGCAAGGGCACGGGCTTCGTCATCGACACCAAGCGCGGTTTGATGCTCACCAACGCGCACGTCGTGGCGGGTGCGGAGAAAATTCAGGTTACCAACCGCGACGGCAAAATATTCACCGGTCGCGTGCTGGGCTACGACCGCGAAACTGATATCGCCGTCGTCACTCTGAGCAACAAAACCCTGCCCCAGGCGCGACTGGCGACTTTCAAGAATGCCAAAGAACTGCCCATCGGCGACTGGGCCATTGCCATCGGCAACCCCTTCGCGCAGGAAAATACCGTCACGGTGGGAGTTTTGTCGGCGGTGGGGCGCAAACTGCCGGTTCCGCCCGACGCGCGCGGCGAAGCGTTTGAACTCACCGACATGATGCAGACCGATGCCGCCATCAATCCTGGCAATTCGGGCGGGCCGCTCGTCAATTTGAACGGCGAAGTCATCGGCATCAACACCGCCATCATTCCTTTTGGCCAGGGATTGGGCTTCACCATTCCTATCAACAAAGCCAAGGAAGTCGCCGACGAAATCATCAAAAACGGCAAGCGCCTGAAGCCTTACATCGGCGTTTTTGTCAAGCCCATCACCGACGCGCTCAAAAGTGACTACGGCCTGCCCGACAAAAACGGCGGCCTGGTGCAAAGCGTCGATCCCGATTCGCCCGCCTCCAAAGGGGGCTTTCAGCCAGGCGATGTGATCCGCAGCATCGACGGCGCGCCCATGAAAAACGACGAGGAAGTCGAAAAAACCCTTAAAAGCAAAAAAGTCGGCGCCGTCCTCAAAATCGAAATTCTCCGCAACAACGCCGTGAAAAAGACGCTGAACGTGAAAGTCGCCGATAGACCGGACTGAGTGAGGGAGGAGGGAAGTGGGGAGGAAACTAAACATCCCCTCCTCCCTCCTCCCTCCTCCCTCCTCGAATGCTTCGCACTCGCTCCTACACGCCCACCTCCGCGACGCGGCCCGCGTCGTCGGCGCTGCGGCGCGCGCGCCAGATTTCGGGGTTCGATTTGTCGCCGCGCATTCTGGGCGTCGATCCTGGTTTGCTTCGCACCGGCTACGGGATTATCGAAAGCGAGGGCGCGCATTTGCGGCTGGTCGAAGGCGGAGTTTTGCGCGCCAAAACCACTGATCCGTTTCCCAAACGCTTGCAGGATTTGCACGACGGCCTCGCCGAAGTGATTCGGGACGAAAAACCCGATTTAGTGGTCATCGAAGACCTCTTTTCGACCTACGCACACCCACGCAGCGCGCTCTTGATGGCCCACGCGCGCGGCGTTTTGATGCTCGCGGCGCAGGAAGCGGGTCTGCCGGTGCATTCGTTTACGCCCAACGAAATCAAGCAGGTCGTAACCGGCAACGGCCACGCCACCAAAACCAACGTTCAGGCCGCCGTCAAAGCGCGATTGCGACTGCAAACCCAACTGCACCCGCCCGATTTGGCCGATGCGCTGGCGATTGCGATTTGTTTCGCGCTGCGGCAGGCGACGAGCGAGAAGTTGGGTGGATGATCCAATTCGGCTACAAAGCGAAATAAATTCGCAGCCAACGAAGTCGTCGGCCTTCGCCGACGATATAATGTTTCGCCGTCAACGAAGGTTGACGTTTTCGTTGGCTGCGAATTTATTTCGCTTTGAAAGATGGAGCTACCATTCCTTTAGCCTCCAGGCTCTTCACTTCGTCGTCCCAGGCTTGCGCGCCGCGCCATATTTCTCTTCGAGCCACGCCGGTTCCTCGCCCGCCGCCCAACTCTCGACCCGCATTTCCAACAGTGATTCCACGCGCGGCGCCTCAATGTGCAGCGCGCCGTTGGAACGGTCAACCAGCAACGCCGCGCCAACCACTTCCCCACCCTTTTCGCGCACCAATTCCACGACTTTCTGCGCGCTGCCGCCCGTTGTCACGATGTCTTCGACCACCAGACACTTTTCGCCGCTTTTCAACCTAAACCCGCGTCGCAGCGCGAAACCCGCTCCGTCTTCGGCCCGTTCGGCGTAAACCGCGCGCACGCCGAGTTGACGCGCGACTTCAAACGCCAGAATAATGCCGCCCGTCACCGGCCCGACCACACATTCGATGCCATCACCCGCAAAGCGCCGCGCGATTTCGGCGCACAACCGCGAGGTGAGACGCGGCTGTTCGAGCAAGCGAAATTTCTCGATGTAAAACTGCGAATGGCGTCCGCTCGCCAGCAAAAAATGGCCTTCGAGCAGCGCGCCCGATTCGCGCAGCGCCGCTTCGACTTCGGTTGGGGATAAAATTGTTTCAGTTTTCACGCTTCAATTGTAGCAACCCCGCCCACCATGAAACCTTTCGCTCTTTTGCCGCTCCTCGCCCTCGTTGTGGCGACTCAGGCCCTGCCCTCATGCGCTCAAAACGCGCCCGAAAAGCCGTTTTTCTTCCGCGACGGCGACCGCGCCATGCTGCTGGGCGATTCCATCACCGCGCAGCGCAAATATTCGACGCTGATCGAAAGTTTCGTCCTCTCGCGCTTTCCCGATTGGAAAATCTCCTTTCGCAACACCGGCTGGGCCGGCGACCGCGCCAATTTCGTCCAGCGCGGCGGCCAGGAAAACGGCCTTAAACGCGATATAATGCCGCTGAGTCCCACTGCTGTGGCCATCAATTTCGGCATGAACGACGCCCGCAGTGGCGAGAATGGCCTCAAAACCTATGTTGACACCTCGCGCAGTCTGGTCGAAGCGCTCAATCAGGCCGGAGCGCGCGTCGCGCTCATCACGCCGTCGTCGGAAGAGAAATACGACGCCAATCAGCCCGCCGGAAGCGCCTACAACCTCATGCTCCGCAATTATTCCGAAGCTCTGAGCGGCGTGGCGATGGAGAAAAATGCGCTCTTCGTTGACCAGCTCAATCCGATGATTGGAACCATCGAGGCCGGACGCGCCGCCGGAGTTTTGGCACCGGCGCAGGGCGGGCCGCGCCTCATCCCCGACGCCGTTCATCCCAACTGGGCCGGTCACATGGTGATGGCGACCCACATTTTGAAAGGTCTGGGCGCGCCGAGCCTGGTTTCGAGTGTGGAAATCGATGTCACCGCGCCCAACAGCTATCGACTCACCAGTTCTCAAAATGCTCTCATCGCCTGGCGCGGCTCGGTGCTGTCGCAACCTCAGAACCTGCTCGTCGGGCCGGTCTTCATCAACAAAAACAGCCCCAATCTCTCCTTCGTCCGCACCGACGGCGCCCTCCCCTGGCCCATCCATCCCGACACCAAACTGGCGCTCGACATCCCCAATTTCAAGCCGCTCGACGAACTTTCGCGCTACGATTTCAAAGTGACCAACCTCTCGCAGCCCAAATACGAACTCTCCATCGACGGCCAATCCATCGGCACCTTTTCGCGCGAACAATTGAGCGCGGGCGTCAACCTGAGCAACAATGCGGGGCCGATTACGGCGCAATCGCAGCAGCTTTTGCAAAAAATCCTCGACAAAAACGACATCTTTGCCAATCGCTGGCGCAACGTGCAGATTTTCCAGGCGCCGGAGTGGCTGAAGACCGAAATCGAAACCGCGCGCACGGCGGAACTGGCGCGCCTCGACGCTCAAATCGCCGCGCTGGAAAGCGAAATCGACGTTTTGCGAAAACCCAAACCGCACGTCTGGACTCTCAAACCGGTCGCGTAAACCACCGTAGGGGCGTAGCGTGCTACGCCCTCGACAGCGTGTCATGTTGTGGGCGTAGCACCCGCTACGCCCCTACGAAAAAACGCGCTCTGCCAAGGGGCAGAGCGCGTTTTTGTTTCCCGAAATTCCCTTAAACCTTGGCCGGATTCGATTCCGCCGTCGAAAAATCCCTGATCTGGCCGCCGACGACTTCGGCATCACTCGTCTGCTCGCCGCTTCCGCCTTCTTCCCAGGGCTTCAGAACCACTTTGATGCAGCCGTCGCGCTTCTGTTTGAAGGTCTCGTAGGCGCTGGGCGCGGCGTCGATGGGCAGGAGATGGGTGATGATGGAACTGGGATCGATCTCGCCCTTTTCGATGCGCTCCAGAAGCGGATGGGTGTAGCGCTGAACGTGGGTCTGGCCCATTTTAAATGTCAAACCCTTGTTGAACGCGGCGCCGAACGGAATTTTGTCGAAGAATCCCGCGTAAACGCCTGGCACCGAAACCGTCCCGCCCTTGCGACACGCCTGAATCGCCTGACGAAACACATTCGGCCTGTCCGTCGCGAGGCGCAAACCCATTTTGATCCAATCGTAAATCTCGCCAGGACTGGTGCCGTGCGCTTCCATGCCCACCGCGTCGATGCAACTGTCCGGCCCGCGCCCGCCAGTCATCGACTTAAGCTGGTCGAACAAATTCTCTTCGGCATCGGCCTCGAAATTAATCACCTGGGCGCCGTTCGCCTGCGCCATCGCGATGCGTTCGGGAATGTTTTCGATGACGATCACCTGTTCGGCGCCCAGCAGAAACGCGCATTTAATCGCCAACTGGCCCACCGGCCCCGCGCCCCAGATCGCCACCGTATCGCCGCGCTCGATGTTGCAGTTTTCCGCCGCCATGTAAGCCGTCGGCAGAATATCGCTCAGAAACAGCACTTTCTCATCTTCCAGCCCGTTTTCGATTTTGATGGGGCCGACATCGGCATGCGGGACGCGCGCGTATTGCGCCTGACCGCCCGCGTAGCCGCCATACATATGCGAAAACCCGAACAGTCCGGCGGGCGAAGCGCCATAGAGTTTTTCGGGGATTTCGTGATTGGGATTGGTGTTGTCGCACAGCGAAAACATCGTCTTGTCGCAAAAAAAACAATGCCCGCACGCGATCACAAACGGCACCACCACGCGGTCGCCGATCTTGAGGTTTCCCACCTGCGAACCGACCGCGACGACTTCGCCCATGAATTCGTGGCCCAGAATATCGCCGCGCTGCATGGTCTGGACGAGGCCATCGTAAAGATGCAAATCCGAGCCGCAAATCGCCGTCGAAGTGATTTTGACGACGGCATCTGTGGGTTCTTCGATGGTGGGGTCAGGCACGTTTTCGATGCTGACCTGATGTTTTCCGTTCCAGGTTAAGGCTTTCATAGGGTTTTCATCTCCGGCGCGTCGCAATCGCAACGCGCGTGCCCAAAGCCTTCCCCTTTTCCCCGCTCTTTGGCACGACTTTTGACGTGAACCCGATGCAGGAGACAACTCAAATGAACGATCCCAACACCCCTATCCCTTCCGACCAGATTGACGAATCCAACGACCCGCAAAGCGGCCAAAACGATTCCAGTGATGCCATCACCGGCGCCGTCGAAGCCGGTTGGAACGGCAGCATGGCCGGCACCAACGACGCCCTCGAACCCGACGAAAACACCCCGTCGCAATAACCAAAACAAAAACGGAGCGCGAATTTCGCGCTCCGTTTTTGGTTGCCTGAATGGACAACCTCCACGCGTTGGTAGGGGCGTAGCGTGCTACGCCCTTACCAACGCGCGATGTTTCACACAAACAACGGCGCCATCTCCCGCTCTTCGATCATCGCGCGCATCGCCTCATCCGACACCGCTTCAACATGACTCGCCGCCTCCAGCACGCGCGGCAAAATGTGAATATCGCCCACCGTGTTCAAAAACAGCCCCTCGTGCCCCAAAACCCAACTCACCGCGTTATCCAGATCGCGCTGCGCTTCGAGCGGCTGATACCACGTCGTGGCGGTGCGCTCAATCTCGCCCCAGGGACGGCGCAGCACGCCCTTGATGGTCTGCACCGCGACATCCCGCTCGCGGCACTTCGCCACCAACTCCCAAAACTCCGCCGCATAAGTTTCGTTCTGGCTCATCGTATAGTTCCAGGGCAGCAAAACCGCATCGAAATCGGCGATCTCCAGCGCCTTGAGATGCAGCCCCGCGATTTGAAGTCCGTGCCCCGTCACCCCGATAAACCTCACCAGCCCTTCGTCGCGCGCTTCGAGAACGGCCTGAAGCGCGCCGCCTTCGCCCATCACCTTTTCCCAGTCCGCCGGATCGCCTAAAGAGTGCAACTGAATCAAATCAATCTGCCCCACCCCCATGCGTTCCAGCGAGCGGCGAATCCCTTCGCGCGCTTTTTGGTAAGTGCGCTCGCCCGTTTTGGTGGCGAGGAAGAAATCGGCGCGATGCCCTTTCATCCACGGCGCGATGCGATCTTCCGAAGCGCCATAAGACGCCGCCGTGTCGATGTGATTGACGCCGTATTCGAGCAACGTTTCGAGCGTGGCATCGGCCTCGCGCTGCGTGACGCCTCCCAGCGCCGCCGCGCCGAAAATGGTGCGAGTCGAGAGGTGCTGTGTGCGTCCAAAAGGAATTTTTTCGATCATAAAAGCGCAGGGTAGAGAGATTCGTGCCAGCGCGCCCGATGTGTTGCACGTTCGTAGGGGCGTAGCGTGCTACGCCCTCGACCGATTACCAGTTTATCCAAGGGCGTAGCACGCTACGCCCCTACGATGCGGGGTTTTGTGCGTTGAGTTCGTCGTTTTCCCACTGCGCCGGATTATTTTCGATGTAGCGCCGCGTGTTTTCGAGTTCCTGTTTGTCGCGGATGATTCTGTCCCAATACAGCCTTTGCCACACCAGGGTTTGTTGCCCGCGCTCCTCGCCGATGCGTTTGGTCACGGCGGCTTTGAAACCTCGCACGAACGCCCCAAGCGAAGCGGGCGCGACAACGGAAGTATCGGGCGGCTCTTCCAGGGTTTGGTCGTCGAGGCGCGCGATGAAGACGAGACCGTGAACGTGATTCGGCATCACAACAAAGGTGTCGAGCGTGATTTCAGTGCGTTTCTGACCGCTCAGATGCCATTCCTCACCCACGATGCGCCCGAAGCGGTTGAGCTGCATCGCGCCGCCGCGAATTCGACCGAAAACGTTCTTGCGCTGGTGCGAGCAAATCACGATGTGATAGGCCCCGTTGCGCCGGTAGTCGTAGCCGCGATAACGAAAGGAATGGCGATCTTTCATAACCCCGCCTGGCCTTCACCCTCTCCATCTCTCTCTCGATAACCTCGTAGGGGCGTAGCGTGCTACGCCCGCGAAACGTGGTGGGTTCTGGGCGTAGCACGCTACGCCCCTACGAACGCGCGGCTTTGCGAAACACCGCTTCAATCTGCGCGATGTTTTCGGGCGTGAGCCGCTTCACCGTCGATTGTTCGACGCTATCGGCTGCCAACAGAACTTGTGTCCCCATCTTCTCCACTCCCATCTTTGTAACGCAGAATGGTTTCGTCCTCTACTGCTTGATTGCGAACTAAGTCCGCAACTTGATCCCACCAAGAGCGAGAAGTGGTAGTGGAAATGGGATGGCGATACAAAAAAGTTTGGCTGATTGCCTTCCAAAGATCTCTCTCCTGTTTTCTCGTAAAGGAGACAGAAAAACCAAGTTTCTTCTGTAATTCTGGAAGATAAACGTCAAATGATGTCTTGACGTATTCTCCCCAATTTAGAGCAGATTCTTTCGCAGCTTTCGCTGCAAAGAATGCTAATGCTCCAAAAGCGAGAGGGAACATCAAAGATGGTGAGGCCCCTGAATACATATGTAGGAAAAAATATAGAAAGGAGAGTATCAAACTTCCTATCCATAAGTTTAGCCAAAAATCTACAGAACTTTTTTGTAAGTTCACTGTGTCTCTATAGTCACTTGGTAATACTGCAAGGAGCCTATACCAGACAACTATAGATTCAACGCCATATACCTCATTTGGATATGTTTCAAATGACCGTATTGCATTTCCAAATGCTGTTGGTAGGACAAAGTTTTCGGGTGGGAATTCGGACGAAAAACGCTGTTGTGCCTCCATATCTGAATTTCGTTGCAGTTTCTTCATCCTTTTTAACTCAAAAAACTTCATTACGCTTAATCTATCAAACCCTATGTATCCTTCACAAACGTGATAAAGGAATTGATTCATTAACATAAGAATTAATGCATTCACAAAACTCAAGATGGTAAGGAATAATAATTGATATTTACCACCGTTTAGCTCCTGGCTGGCAACAGGTAAAAACTTGAGGGTCTGAGCAAGAGGATCTAATAGATTGAATGCTGATAGCACCCAAAGAGAGAGAAATGAAAGAATTACCGAAGGCAAGAAGAAACCCACGATAAAATTGCGGTCGAGAACTTTCGTTATATCTGAGAGCATCTATCGCTGCTTCTTTGGCGGTGGTGATGTTGGAGGCGGAACAACACGAGGTGGCGTCGTGGGTTTTCCAGGCAAGCTTTTTGTCCCAGGGTGTGGGGCATCTTTATCTGGTTGAGGCGTCGGTGGCCCAGCGGCTTTGATTTCCCGTATATTCATGGTCTACCTCTCAAAACGAAATTCTCATTAACGCTCTTTTTTAGGAGGGGCGGGTGTTCGTGGTGGCACAGCTTGTGATGGGGTAGTTGGTTTTCCTGGTAATCCCCTCTCAATCAATATTTCCCTGTCGGGTGGAGTTGGTGGTGGCACTGGACGCGGCGGATTAGAGTCATTGTTAGGCATAAATTTCCTTTACGAACATCACTTTGTGTGGGGCGCGGCTAACGCCGCGCCCCCTTTCGTTTTCTTCAACCGCAACCCGTCGTCGTGCCGCATTCGTTGCACTTGTAGCAGGCGCCGCTTCTTACCGTGATCGCGCCGCAGTTGGGGCAGGGCGGGCTGTCGGTTTGCGCTTGCATCAGGCTCGCTTGCGCGTCGGCGAGGTTGCCGTTGGATGAGCCGTTTTCATACGAGGGAAACAGCGTCAGCGCGGGCGAACCGGCGGGGGCGGACTTCGCCTGAATCGGGGCCTTCTCTGCCGGAGCCGAGAGCGCCAATTCAGGCTCAGAGGCTTTTTTTGCTTCCACTTCCTCGACCGGCGCCGTTTTGCCGAAGTGACCGTTGTCGCCGTTGGGATGGAATTTCAAATCGAACCAGCGAAAAATGTAGTCCATCAGCGATTTGGCAATCGGGATCTCGCGGTTGGTGGTGTAGCCGCTCGGCTCGAAGCGCGTGTGGGAGAACTTGTTGACCAGAACGCGCAACGGCACCCCGTATTGCAGACACATCGAAATCGAGACCGCGAACGAGTCCATCAGGCCTGAAATCGTGCTGCCTTCCTTGCTCATCTTGATGAAAAGCTCGCCAGGGCTGCCGTCCTCGTAAAGACCGACCATGAAGTAGCCTTCCTGTCCGGCAATCGAGAATTTGTGGGTGATGCTTTGGCGCTCGTCGGGCAGTTTGCGACGGTTGGCACGCTTGATTTCCAGTTCCTTTTTGTCGGCTTTCTGGGCGTCGCTGGCCGTCGAAAGCGGCTGGGTGCGCTTGGAATTGTCGCGGTAAATCGCCACCGCTTTCACGCCCAGTTTCCAGCTTTGAATGTAGGCGTCGAAGATGTCCTCGACGGTGCAGTCCTGCGGCATATTCACGGTTTTTGAGATCGCACCCGACAGGAACGGCTGGGCCGCCGCCATCATTTTGATATGCCCCATGTGATGAATCGAGCGGGTGCCGTTCATCGCTTTGAAAGCGCAGTCGAAGACCGAAAGATGTTCGTCGCGCAGTCCTGGCGCGCCTTCGATGGTGTCGTTTTTGTCGATGTAGTCCACAATCGACTTGATTTCGTCCTCGTTATACGCCAGCTTGCGAAGCGCGGCGGGCACGGTCTGATTGACGATTTTGAGCAGTCCGCCGCCGACCAGTTTCTTGTATTTGACGAGCGCGATGTCGGGTTCGATGCCCGTCGTGTCGGCATCCATCATAAAGCTGATGGTGCCGGTAGGTGCCAATACCGTCGTTTGCGCGTTGCGGTAGCCGTGTTTCTGGCCGAGGATGAGGGCGTCGTCCCAGACGGTGCGCGCGGCCTGCATCACGTTGTCGGCGACAAGAGTTTTGTCGATGTGATTCACGGCGTCGCGGTGCTTGGCGATGACGCGCAGCATCGGCTCTTTATTTTTGGCGTAGCCCTCGAACGGGCTGGTATTGCGCGCGATTTTGGCGCTCTGGCGATAGGCGGCGCCGGTCATAATCGCGGTGAGGGCGCCGGTGAGGGCGCGGCCCTGATCGGAGTCGTAGGCGAGGCCCGATGCCATGAGTAGCGCGCCGATGTTGCAATAGCCCAGGCCGAGCGGTCGGTAAAGTTCGGAGTTTTCGGCGATTTTGGCGGTCGGATAGGACGCGAACGAAACGATGATTTCCTGCGCGGTGAGAAAGGTTTCGCAGGCGTGGGTGTAGAGGTCGGCGTCGAAGTGGCCGGTCTCGAAATCGTAGAATTTGAGGAGATTGAGCGACGAAAGATTGCACGCCGTGTCATCTAAAAATACAAATTCTGAGTTGTGGATGAAAATGCCACTGAAGTTCTGGTGGCCGTCGGCGCAGGAATTTTCGCTCGAAGTGAGGATGGCGAAGTTGTGATGGGTGTCAACCGTGCCGTCGTAAACGTCCTCGTGGCCGCAGAACTCGACGCTGGCGACTTTGTGATTGAAATGCGCGGCGGCGTCCCGAAGCTGGGCGGAATCGGCGAAGTTGCGCGCGACCGTCGCGGCCTGGGGCACGCGATTGAAGCCCAGTTCTTCGAGTTGCGGGCGCAACTCGGCCCAGTTCTCGACCGAGGGCGCCACGCCGTTGTCCATCAGGGCGCGGGCGGCGCGCAGAATGGCGTGACGGCTGCCGGTGAGCGCGGCGCGGCGCGTGAGTTCGGCGTTTTCGGCGCGTCCGGCGCGGGTCTGGCCGCCTTTGCCGCCGCTCATGGCGTAACCCATCGGCGAGTTGCGGCAATCGGAGCCGCAGAAGATTTGCTCGATGCGCTTGGTTTGGAACGCGGCGCGGCACACGGGGCAGGAACGCTCGAAAGTTTCGCCCGCCGTGCGCCCGATTTTGCGGCCTTCGGCTTTAGCATCGGAAATCCAGGTTTTGGCGAACTCCGAAGCCCTGGCGCGCTGTTCTTCGTTTTGCCAGCGCGCGGCGGCTTTGGCGCTCATCTTTTCGCGCATTTGGGGCGAGTGAGTTTTGCCAAAATTGGGGTTATTCTCGCCCGACACGGCGCGCGCGATGTTCTGGCGCCACTCGTCGTTCATTAAGCGGCGCGCGGGGTTGTTATCGCCGATCATTTTGCCGGTGTGCAGCGCATTATGTGCATCGGCGGGCATCAAAATGAGGTTTTCGATGGCGTCATTCAGTGCATCGAAATCGGCGTGATGGATGTGGCTTCCGAAGGGCTGTTCGCCATTGAGATAGTTCCAAATCGCGCGATATTGCGGCGTCCAACTCCCGCCCGTCCAGACGTGACGGCGCTTGGTGCGGCTTTTCGCGGGCGCCAGCACTTTGGAGTGAAACGGCATCAGGGCATCGCTCGGTTGGAGGTCGCGCACCATGCGATAGGAGCCGTCGCGCAGCATGATGAGATGGTCGTCCGTCGCGCGAAAACTGGAGCCGTCGTCGAGGGTGACGCGATAAACCGGCACGCCCTGGCGCTTGGCTTCGATGTTCCACATCCGCGAAATCGTGGTTTTGCCGCTCGCGTGATCGTGGGCATAAACCGGCACTTCCGTCCCGATTAAATCTCGAATCGCCACCGCGTTGCGCCCATCGGCGACGGCCACGAGCGTATCGCCCGTCACGCAGCAGGGATTGGAGGCGTAGATGCGGTCGGTGTTGGCGCAGGTGTGCCAGTCGTTGATGATGGAGTCGTATTGCAGGCCAGGATCGCCGCACAGGTGGGTGCATTCCGCGACTTTGAGCAGCATTTCGCGCGCGTTTTTGGTTTCAACGACCTTGCCGTCGCGCACCGCGCGGGTGTTCCATCCGGCGTTGTTTTCCGCCGCGCGCATGAAGTCGTCGTTGACGCGAACGCTGTGGTTGGCGTTTTGGAACATCACCGAATCGTAAGCGCCGCCAGGCACGTTCCAGCCGCCGTTGTAGCCCGCTTCGATGAGCGCCCAGGCTTTTTTCTCCTCGTCGGCCTTGCACACGATGAACTCTTCGATGTCGGGGTGATCGGCGTTGAGGATTACCATCTTCGCCGCGCGTCGCGTGGTGCCACCCGATTTAATCGCGCCCGCAAAAGCGTCCCAGCCGCGCATGAAAGAAACCGGCCCTGACGCGATGCCGCCTCCTGAAAGCTGCTCGCGCGAAGAGCGGATGCGCCACAAATTGCTTCCGGCGCCCGATCCGCCTTTGAACAAGCGCGCTTCGGTCGCGGCGAGTTCCATGATGGATTCCATGTCGTCGTAAACCGAATTTATGAAACACGCTGAGGCTTGTGCCTTGGAGCCTTTGACGCCCAGATTGAACCACACCGGCGAGTTGAACGCGCCGTATTGATGCAGCAAATAGTAAGCGAGTTCGTCGCGGAACGACTGCGCGTCTTCGTCGGACGCGAAATAGCCGCCCTGCCGTCCCCAGTCGCCGATGGTGTCGGCGACGCGGCCAATCACCTGTTTGACCGATGTTTCGCGCTGCGGCGTGTTAATCGGGCCGCGAAAATACTTGCTCACCACGACGTTGGTGGCCAGCTGCGACCAGTTCGCGGGAATTTCGCAGTCTTTCTGCTCGAATACCGATTTGCCGGTTTCGCCGGTGATGGCGGCGGTGCGCTTTTCCCACCCGCTCGTCTCGAACACGTCCTGACCGGTTTTGGAGTTGCGGCGCGGGAATTTGAGCGCCTTTTCGGGGCTGGTCTGGGCGCGAAAACCTGGCGTCCAGCCGGTGTGGCCGTTGCCTTTGACGCTCTGCTCCGCCGCCTGAAGTTGCGCGGTGGGAATTTCGTCGGGGACGGCGCTTTCGGCGGCGCCATTGCCATTTTGGTGGCCGTTTTGCGGCAGTTCGAGTGTGGTGTTGGAGGGCGATGGTTCTTTGGGCATGATGAATCTCTGGAAGGTGGGAGTTGGGGTAAAACCCTGGGGATTGGTTTGTAAAAGTCGAGGCTGGGAGTATCGAGAAGAAAGAGAGAAGGAGGCAATTAACCCTATATCTTGTGTCTCGGCAACCGGCGAGCCACAAGATATCGGAATTAGCTCCGTAAGAGATTCTACGGAAGCGCGCGGCGCGTTCGCAATGCACACCGCGCGTTCAAATTGGAAAATTTCGGGGTTTTGCGGGTGTTGGGGAAAACTTATCGGCAGGCTTATCCCTGTTTTTCACGAAGTTTTCCCCAGGACTTAGCACGGTGTTAATAAATCGGGTTTCGTGGTGCTCTGAGGTCGCTTCTAATCGCCTGAATTGACTTCGAGGTTGAAAGATTTCTTGTGATGAAGAATTCGTCTTGCGAAAATCCAAATGGTGGATAATGGTTTCTCTATGCAGTTCACCAGCCCGATAAAAATTGGCACACCCAGGTAAAACGCGATGAGTGGTGCATTGAGAAACACCCAGATGGTGTCAACGATGAGTGCCGTCAGTAGAAACGCCGTCGACAGGACAATCCAATCGGGAAGTCGAGATGTTTTCATTTTGTTTTCCTAATCACTTTGACGCGCGTAAAAATGCTCTGCCCGCGCGTTTATGACGAGGAACAGGATCGAGAAGAGCAGCACGACGCCAAAAAACGCGAAGCCAGAGGGTTGCATGGCATTTTTGAGGTCTTGCAAAAACTGAAGGGCGCTCATCACACCCAAAGCTTGACGCCGCGCGGGATTGGCGTCTAATCCGTCAAACTCCCTCCCATGATTGCCCGCCTCACCCCTGAAAACTGCCTGCTGCTCATCGTCGATGTGCAGACTCGACTGCTACCCGAAATGTGGGAAGCCCAGCGCGTCGAGCGCAACTGCCAGGTTCTGGCGAAAGTTGCGCGCCGTCTGGAGATTCCGGTCGTGGTTTCCGAACAAAATCCCGCCAAAATCGGCGGCACCATCGATTCCATCAAAGAAGCGCTGGGCGAATTCTCGCCCGTCGAAAAAATGCGCTTTTCGGCCTGGCCCGACGCTCAAGAGCAAATCGAAATGGCGAATCGCAAAACGATTTTGCTGTGCGGTCTGGAAGGCCATATTTGCGTGACGCAAACGGCGCTCGATTTGCTGTCCAACGGCGCCACCGTTTTTGCGGTTTACGACGCGATCAGTTCGCGTCAGGAGCACAATCGCCGCATCGGCTGGGAGCGCCTCAAAGTCGCGGGCGCGCTCCCGACTTCAACCGAAAGCGCGGTTTTTGAACTGCTCCAAAGCGCCGAGTCGCCCGATTTCAAAGCGATTTTGGCGCTCATCAAGTGAGAAACCTTTATGAATCCCCTGCAACCCCTCATCGAACTGGTCACGTTTGGCGGACACAACATCGCCCACAACCTCGATTTCATTCCCGACGATAAATTGGCCTGGAAACCGGCGCCCGAAGCGAAATCGGCGCTCGAAATCTGCCAGGAAATCTGCGGTGTCGTCGGCGGCTTCGCGGGTGCGCTGCAAGGCCAGGAGTTCAAGGTCAACCCTCCCACGCTTTCCGACCGCGAGGGCGCCAAAGCCGCCGTTTTAGCGGCCACTTCCAATTACGCTCAGATTCTGGGTTCCTTGAGCGAAAGCGATCTGCAAGTCGAGATGGCCACGCCCTTTGGCCGTATTCCCAAAGCCAACGGTGTGGGATTCGGTGTGGTGGAAACGCTGCATCATCACGGGCAAATCGTTTACCTTCAGACTTTATTGGGCGATGCGGAAAGCCATTTCATCGACATGACAGGCTAAAAATCGGCCCAAAACCAAAAGACGCAGAGAAAGTTCTCTGCGTCTTTTGTATATTTAAAGTAGAAACAACTGGAGGTTCTGATGAATCAAATCGCGCAAAAATGGGGCAATAGCCTGGCAGTTCGCATTCCCAAAGCGTTCGCCGAACAAGCCAAAATCCGCGAGGGCACGCCGTTGGAAATCAGCGTCGAAAATGGGCGCGTGATTTTGCAGCCGCAGCGTCAGAAATATACCCTCGAAGCATTGCTGGAAAATATCAACGAAGACAATCTGCACGGCGAAACCGATTGGGGAGCGGATGTCGGCAAGGAAATCTGGGTTTACGACGAGCCGGAGCCGCAGTGTTAAGCGGCGCGCCCGAACGCGGCGACATTCTTTGGCTCGACTTCGACCCGCAAGTCGGGCGCGAGCAGGCCGGACGCCGCCCTGCGCTGGTATTGTCGCCCGCCGCTTACAATGGTCTCGTTGGACTGGCCATCGTTTGCCCCATCACCAATCAGGTCAAAGGCTACAGCTTTGAAGTCGCGCTTCCCAACGACGCGGGCGCAGGCGGCGTCGTGCTTTGCGATCATGTCAGAAGCGTGGATTGGCGCGGGCGCAAGGTGCGTTTCGTGGGGCGCGTTGGCTCCGATATTACCGATGAAGTCGGGCAGAAATTGAAGACTTTGCTGCCGATTCCTTGATTGTTTTTCTGTGACGGCGATTTGACCATGCGAAAAAAGCCTCTATCCTGTCTCGCTTGGGCGGGAGTAATAACTTTTTCTCTCCTGATAGGTTTGGTTACTGGAGCTATTCGTCTGTGGTTGGAATCCAAAGGTATTGGTCGGTATCAATCGGCAGTTGTAGGCGGAATGATTTCCGGTGCCTTCATAATGCTTCTAATATGGGCTTTCGGCCTATCTCGCAAACCCAAAAACTAACCCTCAAAACTCTCTGCGCCTCCGCGCCTCCGCGCGAAATTCAATGATTCCGCTTCTCCCCCTCGATTTATCCCAACTTCCCGTCCGCGACTTCGATTTTCTCATCATCGGCTCCGGTGTCGCGGGGCTTTCCTGCGCGCTCGAACTGGTCGAACACGGCAGCGTCGCGGTTTTGACCAAAGAAGAAATTCACGACGGCTCCACGCAGTGGGCGCAGGGCGGCATCGCGGCGGTGTTGGCGCCCGAACCGCTCGATTCGCCGAAATTGCATCAAAGCGACACCGAAAAAGCGGGCGCCGGACTTTCCGATCCCTCCGCCGTCAAAATTCTGGTGCGCGAAGGGCCGCAGCGCATCCGCGAACTCATCGCGCGCGGCGCGCATTTCGACACCGAGGCCAACGGCGACCTCAAACTCACCCGCGAAGCCGCGCATCGCGCGCGGCGCATCGTTCACGCGCAGGGCGATTCAACAGGCAAAGAAGTGCAGCGCAGCCTGTCGGAACTGGCCTTCGAGGCGCCCGACATCGAAGTGCTGGAAAACCATCTCACCGTCGATTTCTGGGTCGAGAGTGGGCGTTGTCGGGGCGCCATTTCGCTCGATGAGGGTGGAAATTTGGTGCTTTTTCGCGCCAAAGCCACGATTACCGCGACGGGCGGCGTCGGCGCGCTGTATAAAGTGACGACCAACCCGCCGGTTCTCACCGGCGACGGCATGGCGATGGCGTTTCGCGCCGGAGCGCACCTGATGGACATGGAATTCGTGCAGTTTCATCCCACCGCGTTCGCGCTGGGGCCGTCGAATCCCAAATTCCTCATCTCCGAAGCCGTGCGCGGCGAAGGCGCGCTGCTGCTCAACGCGCGCGGCGAGCGGTTCATGCCCCGCTATCATCCCGATGCGGAACTGGCGCCGCGCGATGTCGTGGCGCGGGCCATTGCGAGCGAGATTCTCGCGTCGGACTCCGATTTCGTGACGCTCGATTTGACCCAGAACACGGCGCAGCAAATCGCGGCGCGTTTTCCGACCATTTATTCGACCTGCGTGGCCTATGGCATCGACCCCGCGAGTCAGCCGATTCCGGTTTCGCCCGCCGAACATTACATGATGGGCGGCATTCGCACCGATCTGGACGGCGCCACCAACGTTTCGGGCCTGCTCGCGTGCGGCGAATGCGCCTGCACCGGCGTTCACGGCGCCAATCGATTGGCGAGCAATTCGATGCTCGAAGGCCTGGTTTTCGGGATTCGGACGGTGCGCGCGGCAGTGGAGTGTCTCAAAAATAACGCGGAGGAAATCGCGCCGCCCCAAACCGCAGGCAACGGCGCGACGCGGCCCGATTTTCCGGCTGAAACGCTGCAAAACGCCAAATCGCGCTTGCAGGACGCGATGTGGAAAGGCGTCGGGCTGGTGCGCGATGAAGCGGGCCTGCAAAACACGCTGCGCATTTTAAACGGCCTTTACGCGCAGTTCGGCCATCCCGCGCCACGCCGCGAGGCGATTGAACTGGCGAACATGATCGAATGCGCCTGGCTCATCACGCGCGCCGCGCTGGATCGAAAAGAAAGTCGCGGCGCGCATTTTCGCCGTGATTTCCCCGATTTGTGCGAGGAATGGCAGCACCATCTGGTTTTGAGCGGCGAGCGCGATAATCTGGTGATAACGCCGGTCGAAGTGAAATAGGGCGCGGGGTCACGGCACAACTCCCGATTACCATCGCATTCTAAGAGGCTGTTTAGTCAATGGGAAAATCCCCAGTTTTTGTCATGCTGAGCCTGCGAAGCCTCTGGCTTGACGCTCACATCGCAGCAATGCCAGAGGCTTCGCAGGCTCAGCATGACGATCTGCCCCTTACTTTTGCTCCGCTTCTCGATTTACTAAACAGCCTCTAAGCTACAGACCGAATTTGAGTATTAAGGAGTTTCATGTCACGCAATTTTGCCCGTTTTGCCGCCGCGATTTTGACCGCCGCGTCCATCGCGTTTTCGACGGCCCACTGCCTTGCGGCGCCATCGCTCTACCCGACCGACTCGAAGCCAAATGAAGTGGCTCGTGCCGATGCCATCGTGCTGCGCGACGCCAAACGGAACAAGAATTTAAGTCTGATGGCGGTTTACCCGACCGCGACGGGCCGGTTTCCGATCATCGTTTTCTCGCATGGCGGCGGCGGCGCTCCTTCCAGCTACTCGGCGCTGACTTCGTTCTGGGCCAGTCACGGTTACCTCGTCATTGCGCCGGTTCATGCCGATTCCACCGCCGGCCAGAGCGATGGGGGCGGACGCGGCGCCGCTCTGGGCGGCTTGATGCGGGCCATGCGCGAAACCGGAAGTCCGGATCGGGTGCTCGATGTCGCTTTCGTGCTCGATTCCCTCGACGCCCTCACGCGCCAGCTACCGCAGTGGAAAGGCACCGTTGATAAATCGCGCATCGGTGTCGGCGGTCATTCGCTGGGGGCTTACACGGCTCAACTCATCGGCGGGGCGACCATCGAAATGCCCGCAGCCCAGCCCAAGGCGCTGCAAAGTTTCGCTGATGCGCGCGTTGGGGCGGTGTTGCAGCTTTCGGGACAGGGAAGCGGCCAGCAGGGACTGACCAAAAATTCGTGGCAAAACCTCAAGATACCGATGATGACGATGACCGGCTCACGCGACAGAGGCGCCCAGGGACAAAGCCCCGAATGGAAAAAAGAGCCGTTCGACGGCAGTCCGCCAGGCAACAAATATCATGTTTTTATTGAGGGAGCCAACCATTTTTCCTTCAGTGGCCGCATGACGGGAGCCGGAGGCGGCTTCGGAGGCAACGGCGGCTTTGGTCGGCGCCGCCAGGGAAGAGAAGGAGCCTTTGGCGGTGTTTTGGACGGCGGAATCGGGCAGAGAAATGGAGCAGGGGGGTTGGGCGGCAGTCAGGAGAGCATTTTCTCCTATGTCAAAAGCGCAACGCTGGCTTTTTGGGATAGTTCTCTCCAAAATGACGACAGGGCCACAGCCTATCTTCAAAGCGATGCGCTGGCCTCTTACAGCAAAGGAGCCGTCGCGCTTTACCGCAAGTAAGGCTGCTTTTTGGCGCGCGATGATCTGGTGATAACGCCGGTCGAGGTGAAAAGAGAAACCCCAAATCGCGCCGCTACGCGCGCCAAATTCCCGCAGACCTCATCATTGCCATGATTTTCGCGTGGAGTTTAGTGCTGGGCTTTCCCATCGCTCAGAAACTGCGCGGCTATTTTCCCGCCGCCAATAAATGGATTTTGGCAGCGTGGGAACCGGCGCGGCGCTTTTGCTGCTGATTTCACTGCTGGGCGCGCTCCATTGGTGGCTTTCGCGCGATACGGAAAACCGTTGAAGATGTGACACTCGAATGAGGGAGACGAATTATGGGACTGACACTCACGCAAAATCTACCCGCCCTCGCGCGGCACGGCTGGACGGTTGAAGAGTTCGAACGCCTTTTCGAGGCCGGATTTTTCGCGCCCGATGCCAAATATGAACTCATCGAAGGCGAGGTTTGGGAGAAAATGACACAAAAAACGTCGCACGCTGTCGCCGTCACTTTAGCTCAATATCTGTTGGCCGATGTTTTTGGTGTCGCCTTCGTGGTTCGCGTGCAGTTGCCGCTTGTTTTCGGCCAAAGTTCCAAACCGGAACCCGATGTGGCCATCGTTTCCGGCTCGCCCCGCGACTATCTGGAAAATCATCCCACAACCGCCGTTTTAATCGTGGAAATTTCCGACACCACGCTCATTCCCGACCAGCAAACCAAAGCCGCGCTTTATGCGCGTGCCGGTGTCGGCGAATACTGGATCGTCAACCTCCCTGAACGCACTCTCGAAGTGCGCCGCCAGAGCGCGCCGATGAGCGAGGCGCTGCTGGGATGGGGCTATCGCTCGACGCAGATTTTGCTGCCAGGCGAAAGCGTTTCGCCTCTCGCCGCGCCCGACGCCGTGATTCGCGTTGACGATCTGCTGCCCTGACAACCTTGGCGCGCAAACCGCGACACGAACGATTAATGAGATATTTGACTCTGCCGCGCACCGATTTGCGCGTTTCGGCGCTGTGTCTGGGCGCGGGTGATCTGGGCGCGGGCGTTTCGGAAAGCGATTCCCTTGCACTTCTCGACCAGTTTTTCGATGCGGGCGGCAATTTCCTCGACACCGCCGCGATTTACGCCGCCTGGACGAGCGCCGGCAAAGGTTCGAGCGAACGATTGATTGGGAAATGGCTCGCCTCGCGCCGCAAAGACGCCGTTATCGGCACCAAAGGCGGGCATCCCGAACTCACTTCGATGAATGTGGGGCGGCTTTCGCAGCGCGAAATTGAAGCGGATGTGGCCGACAGCTTGAAAAATCTGGGCGTCGAGGCGCTTGATTTGTGGTATTTTCACCGCGACGATCCCGCCGTGCCAGTCGAAGAAGTTCTCGACATCATGGAAGCGCTCGTCGCGGCGGGCAAAATTCGTTATTACGGCTGCTCCAACTGGAAAACGGCGCGAATGCGCGAATTTCAAGATGCCGCGCAAGTGCGCGGCGCGCGCGGATTCGTGGCGAATCAGCCCTTGTGGAGTCTGGCGCAAAGCGATTTGAGCAGTTCCGATCCCACTTTAGCCGCCATGAACGCCGCAATGCGCGACTTTCACCTCGAAAGCGGCCTGGCGGCGCTTCCCTATTCGTCGCAGGCCAATGGTTTCTTCCAGAAAATCGCGGAAAATCGACCTTTGTCGCGCGGCATCACGGCAACATACGACAGCGAAGCGGTGCGCGCTGTGAATCGCGCCCGCGCGGCGCAAGTTGAAAACCTCGGCGCACAAAGCGGACTTTCCGTCACACAGATGGTTTTGGGGTATTTGCTGTCGCAGCCGTTTCCCGTTGTGCCGATCATCGGCCCCAAAACGGCGGCGCAGCTGCAAGACAGTTTGAACGCGTCGGACGTAAAACTGAGCGCGGAGCAGGTCGCGGCGTTGGAGCGAAGAGAAATGACCGGTTCCCTCTCCGCTTGCGGGGAGGGTTAGGGAGGGGTGGGCGGTGCAAGTGAGCGCCCGATTCAGAAACAGCAACTCTTTCGGCTCACTCCTCCCTAACCCTCCCCGCAAGCGGAGAGGGAACCGGTCAAAGTGGCGAAAACCCCTACGCGGCTCTTTCGAGCCGCGTTTTGTGGTTTTAGCTTTCGTTTTCGAGTTTCTCTTGCAGTTCCTTGACAGTCTTTTCCAGGCGCCTCAGTTGGCGCGCCATTTCGGGCAGTTTGCGGCTGGCGGCATTGATTTTCAGGTAATCGCGGTTGGGCACGGCGGGCGCGCCGGACACGAATTCGCCAGGGCCAACATCGGCCATGATGCCCGCTTTGGCGCCCAGAATCGCGCCTTTGCCGATTTTGACGTGATCGCGCAAACCCGCCTGACCCGCCATCACGACACCATCTTCCACCACTACCGAACCCGACAGCCCAACCTGACCGCACAAAATGCAGTTGCGGCCAATCTGCACGTTGTGCGCGATTTGCACCAGATTGTCGATTTTGGTGCCCTCGCCGATGCGCGTGGCGCCGATGGTGGCGCGGTCGATGCACACGTTGGCGCCGATTTCCACGTCGTCTTCGATAATCACCGTGCCCACCTGGGGCACTTTGTGATGCCGTTTGCCGTCGAAAACATAGCCGAAGCCGTCGCCGCCAATCACGCTGCCGGAATGAATTCGCACCCGCTTGCCGACGTGAACATGATGGTTCAAAACCACCGAGGGAAACAGCACGCTGGCATCGCCGATTTGCGCGCCGTCGCCCACCACGACGTGCGGATAAATCACGGCGCCGTCGCCGATATGGGCATGATGGCCGATGTAACAATGCTCGCGGATGGTGACGCCGGTGCCGATATGGGCGTCTTTTTCGATGATCGCGGTGGGATGGATGCCTTTTTCGGGCAGCGACACCGGCTGCATGAACTCCATCACCTTGGCGAAGGCAAGGCGCGGGTTGCCGGTCAAAACCATCGGTTTGCCCAGTGGTTCGGCGGGTTTTTCGGCGCTGCTCAGGCTGCGCCGCGTGGTGCGCCTGGGGGCAGCCGGTGCGGCCTGGCTTTGGAGCGCGCCCAGCATCGAGGCGGGCGCGATGATGGCCGCCGCCGAAGACGACAGCGCCGTCGCCAGCAGTTTTTCGTCCTCGATAAAAGAAATCGCGCCAGGCGCAGTGGCGTCGAGTCCGGCCACGCCGGTGATGAGCGTGGCCGGATCGCCGAGAATCTGGGCATCGAGAAGACGCGCGATTTCGCCGACGGTCATGCTGCGAAAATGACCGTTAGGCGGCGTCGAAAAGGCGGAAGTGGCGGTCGTCATGAGAAAAATTGCTCCTAAAAACCAAGAGGGCGAAGAGGGCGGCGGCGAAAAATGCGATGGAAACTGCGAAAATTAGAGACAACCAGGGCGCGTCGTGTTGAACCGAGTTGGCCCGTATCTTAACACGCGCGGCGCACAGCGACACGCAACGGGACGCAGCCACTGTGGCAGTGGAAGCCAAAACGCTTTTCAAAATCGTCACGCGGCGCCGTTTTGCTTGCCCTGCACCTCTAACGCGGCGGCGCTGGAAACAGAATCGCCAGCGCCGCCGCCGTGCGGTCGGGATTGCCAGGCTCGTTGTTCCAGCGACTTCCGAGTTGGGCTGCGACAAGAGTGGCCCACTGCCGCGCTTCAAGGCGCGCTTTGGCGCGCAGACGAGAAATGGTCGGGGTTTCGAAACGGGCCGGAGTCGCCAGCGAAGCGCTTCGGGTTTTAAGTGCGCCAGAGGACGCGCCCAGAGCGGGCGCTGTTTCAAAAGATTGCGACGCGGGGCTATTTTCGCGCGCCGAGGCGCTTTTTACGGCGCGAGCGGGGGGCAAAACGAGGCGCAAATCGGCGTTTTCGCGGCCAAAATCGCGCGCCAGACGATTTTTGGATTCGCGACTCACCTCGCGGCGCGCGGCGGCGCGATTTTGGGCTTCGGCCTGCGCTTCGCGTTCCAGGCGGGCCAATCCCTCGCGGCGCTGTCGTGCCGGCAGATCGCGCGTCGCTTCGCGCAAACGGGCTTCGAGAAGGGCGGTCTGACGGCTCAAAATGGCGGCGTAGCGCGCTTCGATGGCCTCGATTTCTCGACTGGCCGCCGCGCGCTCGGCGGGCGTTTTGGCAACGTTTCGCAGCAGTTCGAGGCGCAAATTGGTGAGTTCGAGCACGACATCGGGCGGCAGGAGCGAGAGGTCGATTTCGCCGACCGCGCCGCGCCCCGCCGCCGCGATGGAATCTTCGAGAGTGCGGCGCGCCAGAAACGCCTCGTCGCGCTCGCGCTGCGACTGGCGCGCGGCGGCGGAAGCGAAAAAACGGTCGAGCGCCGCATCCTGCCGCCTACGCGCCGCGAGGCCGTCGAAATTCTCGCCGACGGCTCGCGCGGGCAAAACAGAAGTGCGAACGCGGTTTTCGCCCGCCACAACGCGCGGAAAAGCGGGCGCCGCGACCGCCAGAACGCGGCCGATTTGCGGCGCGTCGGGCGCAACCGCGCCGCTTTCGAGGCCCTCGGCCAAAATCCACGCCGGATGGCGCCGCGCCAGTGCTTCGACATCAATGCTCACTTCGCGCGGCGCCCCAGCGCGGGAACTCCCTTGCGGCGCGCTCCAGCGATTGACCCAGGCGCGCACGGTCTGGGCGTCGATTTTTCCCAGCGCCGCGCTGAGCGAGCGATAACGCGCCGCTTCCTCAACGCGTTTTTGCGCGGCGGGAAGCGGTGTGGGCGCCGCGACGAGCGGCGCGCGCGGCGTCAGAGAACAGCCCGCCACCCCAAGCAAACCCATCGACAACACGCCCCAACTCACCCCGCGCCGTGACGCGGAGAATGAAATTGGGGGAAAAAAGCGGGGCACGGAAGGGAGCGAGCGGCCTGCGGCATTTGGGTAGTGGCTCATTGTGAGGAGGGTGTATAGGAATTCAAAAAGGGCGTCATTGTGAAGGGAGTTGCGCGACCGAAGAATCTCCAATGGCGGTGACTTGAGATTCTTCGGTCGCGCAGTTCCCTTCACAATGACAAAAGGCGCGGCTTTTACCACTTTTACCCTTTGCTATACACCCTCTCACAATGAGCCACTACCGGTATTCGCGACAATTCGGGATTTTATCGGGCGGAGTTGAGGCGCTTGAGCACATCGTCGGTGATGTCGATGGCGGGCAGCGACCAAACCAGGGCTTTTTTACGCATCACGACCGACAGTTTCTTTTCGGCGGCGATGGCCGCGATGGCGGCGTCGGCGCGGCTGGTGTAGAGCTTGTCGGTCTCGTCCTGCTGTTTGCGAATGCTGGCGAGCAGACTTTCCGACACGGCGCGCAAAAGAGGCCCATTTTTGGCGGACTGATCTTGCAGGGCTTTGATGTCGGCCTGGTCTTTGGCCGTTTTGTTGGCCTTGCCAATCAGACCCATATAGGTGGCGCGTTTGTCCAAACCCGATTTGATGAGGGTTTGCAGTTGCGCGTTTTGCGCGGCGGAAGGGCCGGAGACTACGATGAGCGCGTCAAAGGCTTTGCCTTCGGCGTCCGACAAATACTCGCGCGCCGGAACCTGCGAATCGAGGGTTTGAGCGCGTTTGTCGAGGGTGTCGATGGCGTTTTTGTAGGCGGTGTAGCCGTCGGCGAGTTTGTCTTCATCGATAACCCCGATGGCCATAACGCCAGTTTGAGCGTGCGCTGCGGGCGGAGCGAAGGTCGAAGCCGCGCCCAAGGCGAGCAAAAGGGGCAGCGTGGCTGCGGCAAGACGAGAACGAAGTCGTGTGGGTGAATGAAACATAGGGTTGAGTGGCGCCAAACGCGCCGTATTCATTTTAATCAACGCGAAACGGCGGCGCCCAAGGGACGCCGCCGTTTCATTGACACATCTTTTACTTCCAAGTCGCGCGGACTTCAAGAGGGAGACGGAATACGGGAGACGGGAGACGGAATTTCGCGCTTAGCTCTTCCGTATTCCGTATTCCGTCTCCCTCCTCAGTATCGCGGCACGCTTTCATCGACGTTTTGCGACCAGGCATCGATGCCGCCCGCGAGATTTTTGAGCTTTTTGAAGCCCAGTTTCTGCAAGCCGCCAATCGCTTTGGCGCTTCGCATTCCGTGATGGCAGTAGACCACGTAATCCTGCGCCGAATCGAGTTCGTTGGCGCGCGCCAGCAAATCGTCGAGCGGAATGTGAATCGCGCCTGGCAAATGGGTGATTTCCCACTCTTCGGGCGAACGCACATCCAAAAACTTGGCCTCGCCGCCCAATAATGGCGCGGCATTTTTGACCGAAATCTGCTCGATTTGCGCCGGATCGACGCCGACTTCCGCTTCCGAAATGCCGCACAAATGGCGATATTCGCTCGCCGGAAGCAAAGAGGTGATCTTCGGGTTGGCCGAGCAGATCGGGCAATCGGGGTCTTTGCGGACTTTGAGAGTGCGAAACGTCATCGCGAGGGCATCATAAATGAGGAGCCGTCCGACGAGCGGATTACCCTGGCCAATGATGAGTTTGATGGCTTCGGTCGCCTGAATCGTGCCCACGATGCCAGGCAAAATGCCCAAAACCCCGCCTTCGGCGCAACTGGGCACCATGCCAGGGGGCGGCGGTTCGGGGTAGAGGCAGCGATAGCACGGGCCGTCGGGGTCGCAAAAAATGGTGGATTGGCCGTCGAAACGGAAAATCGAGCCGTAAACGTTGAGCTTTTTGTTGAGCACGCAAGCATCGTTGACGATGTAGCGCGTCTCGAAATTGTCGGTGCCGTCCACGACCAAATCGTGTGAGGCGACCAGTTCCATCACGTTTTCGGTCGTGACGGAATCTTGAATCGCGTTGATTTTGACGAACGGATTGACCTCGTTCATGCGGCGCTTGGCCGATTCGACCTTGGGCACGCCGACGCTGGAACTGTCGTGCAAAATCTGGCGCTGGAGGTTGGACACGTCAACCGTGTCGGGGTCTAAAATGGTGATTTCGCCCACGCCCGACGCCGCCAGATAAAGGCCCGACGGACTGCCCAGACCGCCGGCGCCGATCATCAAAAGTTTGGCGGCCTTGAGTTTTTCCTGACCTTGAACGCCGACTTCGGGCATGATGAGATGCCGTCCGTAGCGCATAATTTCTTGATTGTTGAGCATATTTTCTTTCCAACGCCGCAAATCGCGGTGCGCTTCCCGTTTTATTTTAACCGCAGATGAACGCGGATAAACACAGATGAAAATCCTGAGTGGGTGTGCGAAAACTCTAATTTCAACCAGGCCCAGCCCTCCTGTCAGAAGCCTGGCACCATCGTTTATCCTTTAGAAGGACGCACAACAACCGATGCCGGCAAGTCCTTGGCTTGGTCAACTTGAATTCGAGTTTTGAAAGTCACTTTGCCCGCAGTTGAGGGCACTTGACTCAGCGGAAACTGCCAAGCAATCGAATATCGATGGTTGTCCAAATTCGTTAGAAAACCTACTGTCATTCCCTTTTTTTGCCCTTTGTAGAGCGTGTTGAAGAATTGATACTTCTTGCCCTTTTCATCCTCCAAATACATCGGCTTCCCAGAAAAAGGCTTCCAATTCGGGCCGCTAATGAGTTGTTTCTCTAAAGTGGGTGGATTGTATTTGACAATGACGGTGACTCGCGTATCGGACTCTCCCTTGTAATGCCTTTTTCCATTGGCAGGTGGAATGGACGTGACTTGTGCACTCTCAAACACCAACGCAGGTAACTGAGGGTTGCGTGACTGCATCATCAAGCCCAGGGCAAGTAGAGCAAAGCAGGGAAGAAGCATGATTGCCACTTCGCGGGGTAAGTGTTTCCTGATATGGTTCATGGTAATCCTTCCTGTGTTGGTCAACGCACACTTACGTCTGTCGCGCATTTCTGGGGGCGCGGCTGCTCGACGGAGTTTCCGCACATCGTCTGAGTTCATCCGCGTTCATCTGTGGCTAAAAATTAAACCGCGACGCTTTCGGGCGCTTCTTTTCCTCCACCGCGCAGTTTGAGCGCCAGAAAAAACGACGCCAGCATAATCAAGCCGCCCGCCACGAACGGCGCGCCCGATGAGACGGCGCCGAACAACCAACCGCCCAGATTCGGCCCCACGATGCGCCCCAGACTTTGCGTCGATTGGTAAATCCCGATAATCTCGCCGCGCTCGCGTTCGGGCGACAATTGCGACACCAGACTGGTCAAAACCGGTGTGGCGAGGCCGTTTCCCAGCGTCAAAATCGCCGCCGCGATGAACTGCCCCCAGACGATGTGGGGCAGAATCGCCGCGATGCCCGTCGTGGCCATTAGGCCCAGCGCCATGATGAAGGTGCCCATCAAGACGAGCGACAATTCGCTGAAGCGTTTCTGAAGCGGTCGAATCAGGCCGCCCTGCACGACGAGGGACAAAATCCCGATAATGCCGAAAATGGTGCCCACCAGACGCGCCGATTCGGGCCGCACGATGAGTTTTTCGATGTGGCGCCAGCTCAAACCTTCCGGCGCGCTCGCGCCCTCGAAACTGAAATCGCCGCCCAACTCCCGTGGATACGGCGCCGTCGCGTCGGCGGAAACGTCGCTCGCGCCGCTTTCGCCGCCTGCGAGCGCGGCGAGATTCGATTGCGACTCGCTGTCGCGCAGCGTTTGGGCGCGCGCGATGGCGGCGGCGGGATTTTCGCGGATTTCGCGCTGCACCAGGGGGCGCGTGTAATCTTTGAGAATGAACAGCGCGTAAGTGCCCTGAATAGTCGCAAACGCCGCCGTCGCCAGAAAACCGATGACGATCACCCTCCCCAATCGCGGAATTTTGAGCGCGCGCTCGAAGGCGCGCCAGTCGAAGGGACTGCGCCGCCCCTGGCCATCGGAGGCCGCGTTCTGGGCGCGAAGCTGGGGCGAAAGCGTTTCGGGCAAAAATTTGAGCGCCAACGCCCAGTTCAACAGCGACAAAACCGCCGAAAACACTCCCAATCCGAAATTTCCGCCCCAGATGCCTGGCAAATGCGTCAGCGCCGAACCCAGAAGCGGCCCAATCGCAAACGCGATCCCGAAAATCGCGCCGAAAAAGCCGAAGTTTCTGGCGCGCTCTTCCGGCTCGGTGATATCGGACAAATACGCCTGCGCCGTCGCGATGTTGGCGCCGGTGATGCCGTCGATGACGCGCGCCGCGAAAAGCAGCGGCAGGGCGGTGGCGAACGCGAAAATGAGGTGGCCAATCGCCGTCCCAAAGATCGAATAGAGCAGAATGGGGCGCCGTCCGCGCCGGTCGCTGAGACGGCCCCAGAACGGCGTGAAAAGGAAGCCCATCACCGAATAAATCGAGGCCAGAACGCCCGTCATCTGCGCCGAAGCGCCGAACTGCGCCGCGTAAACCGCGAGCTGCGGAATGATAATCGAAAAACCTAAAACATCAAGAAAGGCGGTGAAAAGAATCACCCTGCGGGCGGCGGCGCGCTGCGCGTCGTCCATGAAGGGCGCGGGAGGGGAAGGGGAAGTCACGAAACCACAAATCCTTGCGAAAGACCAGAGAAAGGGTAGCAAACTCGCGGTGCGCTTCTTTCTCTGAAATTCACAACATTGCGCGCACAGGGGTGCAGAGTGCGTTTCAGGTTTCCCGTCGCTTCGCTCCGGCCCTCACCCGCCGCTTCGCGGCACCCACGCCCAGAGGGCACCCGCGCAAGCGGGAGAAGGAGAACGCGCGCAGCTTCAACAAAGCAGTGAAAACACGAAAGTAGCAGTCTCTCCTTCTCCCGCTTGCGGGAGAGGGTGGCGCGAAGCGACGGGTGAGGGCCGCTCGAAGAGCGGCTGAGAACCCCCGCAAAACGCTACACTTTTCCTGTCCGCACCTCGTCCTCTCATGCCCTCGCCGCTTCGCGCTTTTGGCGCCCATCGCGTTCAAAACCCCTTCGAGGGCCGTCAGGACACGCGCAAACGCCGCCGTTTCAAACTTCAAACCCGCGAAATCCCCAAAGTCCCTGGCGTCTACTTTTTTCACGGTCACGACGACCGTTTGCTTTACATCGGCAAAGCCAAGTGTCTGCGAACCCGCGTGCGCTCTTATTTTTCCGACACCTCGCTGCCGCGTCCGGCCAAAATCAAGCGGCTGCTGGCTGAAATCGAGCGCTACGACGTGCGGCCCGTCGGAAGCGAATTAGAAGCCCTTCTGCTGGAACGGCGCCTCATCGCTGAAATGCAGCCGCTTCTCAATCGCCAGCACAAGCGCTTCGAGGTTTATCCGTATTTATTGCTGTCCAAAGAAGATTTTCCGCGCCTCACCATCACGCGCGCCGAACCTGCGAGCGGACAAAAAGACGATGAAACCGGCGTCATTCTGCGCGAAATGAGCGATTTGATGGGCCGCAACGTGCAGGCGGGCCTGCGTCCGCTCGAAACGCCGCCGCGTGCCGGAGAAGTGCCTGGGCTTTATCTCGGCCCGTTCACTACGCCGCGCCACGCGTATTGGGCCTTGGAAGCGGTAGTGAAGTTGTTTCCGCTTCGTTCCTGCGAGGGAGAAATCGTGGTCGATGCGGCGGGTCGCGGCTGTTTTTACCGCGAAATCGGACGCTGCTGCGGCCCGTGCATCGGCCAGACGCCGCGCCCCGATTACGCCAGGCTGTGCGCCGATTTAGTGACGCTTTTGCAAACCGGCCACGCGCGCCAGATCGACGAATTGAAAGGAAAGATGATGAAACTGGCCGAGAATTGGAAATTCGAAGAAGCGGCGCAGGTCAAATTGCAGCTCGAAGCCATCGAAGCGGTCGCGGCGCGTTTGCGGCGTTTGGAGCGAATGCGGCGCGAGAACAACGCCGTCATCGCGCAGCCCGCCCTGCCCGACGTGGATGGCGCGCCGCAAACCGCTCTGTTTCTGGTGCGTGGCGGCGCGGTGCGGCGCCATTTGACGCTTGCCAACGAGGAAAAATCGTGGGCGCGCGCCGCGCGGGTCATTCGAGAGGTTTTCGAAGCCGAAAACGACGTGGCGCAGTTCACCGCCAAAACCGAACTTGACGAGATGATGATTCTGGACAGATGGCTGCGCTCCAACGGGCAGTCGCGGTGCGTGGCGTGGATGAACGACAAAACTTCACGCCAGTGGAGTTCCAACGCGACGCGAAAGCTGCGAAATTCTTTGGAAGACGGGAGACGGAAGACGGAAGACGGAAGTTAGAGACCGCAACTTCCGTATTCCGTCTCCCGTCTTCCTCCTCATCATGTCCGCACTTGAAAGCTCTCTCAACCAGTGGATCGCACAATACGGTTATCACGCCGTGCCGTTCGCGGTGCTTTCCGATCCGGCGGGCGTGCCCTGGGCGTGGATTTTTCTGATGCTTCTGGCCGAAGAAGCCGGAAAAAACGTGCCCTTGATGCTCTTTTACGGCTTTGGGGTGCTGATGGCCTTCGACCACCTTTTGTATTGGCTCGGCGCGCTGGGCGGCTCCAGACTGGTGAACCGCGTGTGCGCCAACCGGCCCAGGTGGGCGCAAAACTTCGATGCGGCGCGCGACACCATTCACCGACACGGCGCGCTTTCCATCATTTTCGGTCGCTACCTGCCCTTTGTCGGGCGTTGGATGGGCCTGGGCGCGGGCCTGGCCAAACTCAATTACGCCAAATTCTCGATCTACGATGCCATTGGCTCAGGATTGAGCGCCTTCGGTTTCGGCCTGGTCGCGCATTTCGTGGGGCGAAAAACCATTGAGCATCCCCAGTTTTATAACGTGGTCGTAATTTTAATGGTCGGCCTGACTCTCGCGGGCGTGGCGGGAATCGCGATTTCGTGGTGGCGGGGCCGCAGAACAGTTTCTTCGTGAGCGCATCGCGCGGCGCCTAAAGCGGTTCTCAGATGAAATAACAGGTTGGTAGGGACATGGCCTGCCACTTAATGTGTGACTCTTGGGAGTGTGAGAGTCTGTGATGATGGCTTGTGTGCCAGGATGTGCCAGGGTGTTCCAGGATATTCCAGGAGGCTGAAGCCTCGGCAACCACACCAAGGCCACCTTCGTGGCCTATCGAGAAGAGGTGTAGCCTGCGAAGGCAGGCTTGGTTTGGTTGCCGAGGCTTCAGCCTCCTGGAACATCCTGGAACACAAGATTTCTGGCTCTTCAGCCATTGAAAAATAAGTCACACATTAAGTGGCAGGCCATGTCCCTACCAACGAGCGCGGATCAACTCCCATGAGAACCGCTTTAAAATCCCACTCATCCCAGTTCCAACGTCAAATTGCGCGGCGGTGCGGCCATTTCGGAAACGACTTCGACTTCTATTTCCCTGTTTGGCCCTCGCGCTTCGATGGGTTGCGCGGCGCCGCTCTGGAGCGCAAGAAAAGTCGCGTCGAGCGCGCCCAGAGCGCGGGCGGCGTCATCAAGGGCGCGTTCGGCGTTGAAGGGCGCCGGATTATTGACGCACACCGCCAGAAACGCTTTCAAATCTTCGGCGTAGCCCGCCAGATTGGGCGCCGAAACGTGCGGCGCCAATCCTGGCGGTTCCCACAACCGTGCGCCCTCGCGCGGCACGTGATGCCACAGGCGCCGTCCCGCCTCGCACAACACGAAACGCCCCTGCGTGCCGCAGATTTCCAGACGCGGCAGGGGCGAGTTCCACGCATCGGCGGCGCCAAAAAGTGCCGTAATCGTCGCGCCGCTCGCCAACCGAAGCAGAAGGCTCGCGGCGCCGTCGCCATGACGCGCCGCCGTGACTTCGCGCGCCATTCCCGCCGCGCCGCCGACAAATGAGAGCATCAAATCGAAGGCGGCGTAGGCGGCAGCGAAGCGCGCGGCGTCGAGCGCAAAGGGAAAACGCGCCTGAATCGCGGTGACTTCGCCGATGCCGTCGCGCTCCAAAAGCCGCCGCGCCGCGCGGTGGGCGGCGGCGCGCTTGAGCGGCGCGGCAATCCACAGACACGGCCCGTTTCCCGTCGCGGTGCGCGCGAAAGCGCCCAGTTCGGCCAAACTTCGCGCCGGAGGGCCGTCGATCCACATCCAACGCGGCGGCGCGATCCCATTTCGCACTCCTGGCGCCGATGCGACCAGTTGGGCCAGAGCCGAGGCTTCGATGTCGTCTTCGTCGCTCGCCGCGAGAACGAGCGCATCGAGCGGCATTTCGCGCAGCATGGCGCGCGCATCGGGGTAGAGCGCCGCGCCGCGCGCCGCGCGTCCCAAAACTTCGAGGCGCGGCGAAATTTTGGCGCTTTTTTCGCCGTGTGCGCCGCCACACAACGCCACGATTTCCGGTTCGGCGGGCGCCTGATAGCGAATATCGCTCGACGGCGCGGGGCGGCGGCTCCACCACGCGCCGCTATCGGGCGGCGAAACGGCGTCCGCGCCGCTTAGGGTGGGCAGAATCGCCCATTCGACCGAAGCGCCGGTTCCGATGATGCCGATGCGAACTCGCTGCATGATGGGGTTACAGGTTACAAGTTACAGGTTAAAAGTTCAGAATCGGCAATTGGTCACCTGCAACTTGAAACCTTCCACCCCAAACCAGCGTAAAAGCGCGCTCTGGCGCGGTTTTTGACACTCGCCGCGCCGATTCCATCACTTCCAAAGGATTTTCCATGACCCGCTCTCGTTTTTCGCCCGCCGCGCGCACCCTTGGCGCCGCGCTTTTGCTTTCCACGCTCTCTCTGCCCGCTCACGCCCAAAATTCGCCCATCAGTGTTATCGTTGACGGCAGGCCCGTCGATTTCGGCGGCTCCCCGCCCACGCAGGTCGGCGGGCGCACTCTCGTTCCGCTGCGCGCCATTTTCGAAGCGCTCGGCGCGCAGGTCGAATTTAGCGCCGGAACGATTCGGGCGCGGCGCGGCGACACCAATTTACAGCTCGCCATCGGCTCCAATCAGGCGATTATCAACGGCCAGGTGCGAACTCTCGACGTGCCCGCGCAGGCGGTTTTTGGCCGCACCCTGGTGCCGCTTCGCTTTGTGGGCGAGGCTCTGGGCGCGGGCGTGAACTTCAACTCCGCGACGCAGACCATCACCATCTCTTCGCCTGGCGCCGGTGCCACTTCGGGCTTTCCTACCCTGCCCACGATGGGCAACGCGCCTGCGCCGCCCGCCTATACCGTGCCTGAAACGGGTCAGAGCGTCAGTGGAATTCTTGTCGACACTCCGCAGCCTGGAACGGTGACGATCTCGGTGGGTGGCGGCCTGAGAACGTATGCCGTCAATAACAACGCCCTGATTTTGCGCCAGATTTCGCTCGCGGCTTCGCCTTCGGCCACCCCGATGCGTCAGGCCGCGCGCCAGATCACTTTAGCGGGCCTCACGGCGGGCGATCCGGTGCGCCTCAGCCTCGACAACGCCAATCGCGTCACCCAGATCACCACGACGGCGACCGTCGTCGTGGCGCGCGTTCAGTTCGCCGGCGGCAATCAAATCGTGCTCGATGACGAGCGCGACACCACGCTCACCCTCGGCCCCAACCTGCGCTTCATCGACGCGAGCGGGCGCGTCGCCAACACGGTGTCCAATCTCGCGCCTGGCCAGAGCGTGGCGCTGTTTTTGTCGCGCGAAGGCCGCACCGTGTATCAGGTTTCGGCCTACGCGCCCGATTTCACGCCCGCGAGCGGCAACACGGTTTCCGATCCCTTCCCCGCCAATAACACCCTGCCCGCGAGCGGAGCGCCGCAAATTCAGCTCGTCTCGCACAACGCCGCCACGCCGCTGCGCGCCGGAACCCGCCTCGAAGTCACCGCGCGCGCCACGCCAGGACTTCGCGCCAGCTTTTCGCTCGGTTCGCGCATTCAAAACGTGCCACTCTCCGAAGATCCGGCGCGCCCTGGCGTTTATCTGGGCAGCTACATCGTGCGAAGCGGCGACGATGTTCTCAATGGCCGCGTCGCGGTGCGCGCGGTCGGCGCCAATAATGTCGAAGATTTCGCGCAAAGCACCGAAAACGCGACTATCGACACCATCGCGCCGCGCCTGGTGGGAACGTTTCCGGCCAACGGCGCGCAAATCGGCGTCGCGCACTAACATCGCCATTTTCGCCGACGATCTGGGGCGGCAGCGGACTGGGCGGCGCGCAGGTCGATCTCATCACTGGAAGCGCCGACAATTCCATCGCCACGCGCATTCCGGCGACCGTCGCGCCCACTTCGGTCAACGCCGTCGCGCCCACCGCGCTTTCGGGGCCGGTGCGCGTGCGCGCCATCATCACCGACAAGGCCGGCAACCCGCTCAACGTGAATTTCAGCTTCACCGCCGCCATCAACACCGGCGCCATCACCAGTTTTTCGCACGGCGCCAACCGCGCTTTGCAGCCTGGAGACGATGTGCCGCTCGTTCTGCTCGCCCAGCCCGCCGGACGCGCCAGCTTCGACGTTTACGACGAGCGCAACCAGATCATCGCGCGCGACGTGCCCCTCATCGAAGTCGAACCAGGCCGCTACCGCGCCAGCTATCGCGTTCCGGCGACCGCGACAGGCGATGTGCGTTTCGTAGGCCGCTTCACCGCCACTGACGGCACCTCCTCGCAGCTCGAAGCGACTACGCGGGTGCAGGTCGTGGGCAGTGTCGTCACGCCGCTCACGATTCAAAGCCCGCGCGAAGGTGAGAGAGTGACTTCGCCGCTCGTGGTGCGCGGCCAGGCCGCGCCCAACGCGACCGTCGATGTCGCGCTGCGCGCCGAGGGCACCCAGTTTTTCATCCTCGAATACCGCCAGGATCTGGGCACCAAACAGGTGCGCGCCGACGCCGGTGGCAACTGGACGGCCAGCATCGATCTGCCCACGCTTCGCAACGTGTCGGGCCTGCGCTACATCATTAGCGCGACCCAGGCCGACGCGACGGGCCGCGCGGGCGAACCGGTCGTGGTGACTGTCACGCGCTAAGTCCAGAAGGGGAGGGGAGAAGGGGAGTGAGAATCGAAGCGGCAACTTGCACTTTCGATTCTCACCTCCTTCTCCCCTCCCTTTCTCCCTTCTCCTTTAAACTGGGCCATTCATGCCCAATTCCCCTATCCGCGTGCGTATGGCGCCCTCGCCGACCGGATTGCTTCACATCGGCAACGCGCGCACCGCGCTTTTCAACTACCTATTCGCCCGTCACACCGGCGGCACCTTTATCCTCCGCATCGAAGACACCGACGCCGCGCGCGGTTCGCAGGAATATGAGGACGTCATCTATCGCGCGCTCCAATGGCTCGGCCTCGATTTCGATGAAGGCCCCCAACAGGGCGGCGACTTCGGCCCCTATCGCCAATCCGAGCGATTCGACCTCTACAAAGGCGTCGCGGCGCAGCTTGTGGAAGCGGGACAGGCGTATTACGCCTTTGAAACCCCTGAAGAACTCGCCCAGATGCGCGCGCAGCAGGCCCAAAACAAGCAGCCGCCGCGTTACAACGGCGCCCACCGCGATTTAACCGGCGCTCAGCGCGCGCAATTTGAAAGCGAAGGTCGCAAGGGCGTGTTGCGCCTAAAAATTCCCGAAGGCCAGATCACCTTTCCCGACGCGGTTTACGGCCCCATCTCGTGGAAAAACGCCGACATCGACGATTTCGTCATCGCCAAAAGCGACGGCGGGCCGACCTACAACTTCGCCTGCGTCGTGGACGACCATTTGATGCAGATTTCCCACGTCATTCGCGGCGAGGACGGGCTTTCCAACACGCCGCGCCAGTGTTTGATTTATGATGCGCTGGGCTGGGAGCGCCCCATTTTCGCACATCTGCCGTTTTTGCTGGGGCCTGACCGCAAAAAACTTTCAAAACGCAACGCCGACACGGTTTCTCTGCTTGATTTCGGGCACATTCTGCCCGATGCGATGTTCAATTATCTGGCGCAGCTCGGCTGGAATCCTGGCGGCGGCGAAACCCAGGAAATTTTTCGCGCGACGAGTTAATCGAAAAGTTCACCCTCGAAAATGTCAACAAAGCGGGCGCGATTTTCGATGTCGAAAAGCTGAACTGGATGAACATCGCCTATCTTAAGGCGATGCCCATCGAAGAGTTCATTCTTCTGGCCGCGCCTTATCTGGAAGCGGTGGAAGACGACCTCAACGAGAATCCCGAATATGGCCGCGCCGCCCTCGAAATGGCGCGCGAACGCATCCACAGCCTGCCCGACATCGCGCGCACCGCGACCTACTTCTTCACCGATGATTTCCCCATTGATGAAGCCGGACGCGCCAAGCATCTGACGCCCGAAAATCTCGCCAACGCCGCCAAACTGCGCGCCAAATTCGCCGCTTTGAGCGAGTGGAACGCGGCCAACATCGAAAATGCCGTGCGCGCATTGAGCGAGGAATTGGGATCAAAGTCGCGCTTTTGGTGCATCCCACGCGTATGCTGGTGTCGGGGCAGACGGTGGGGCCGTCGTTGTGGGAACTGCTCGAATTTCTGGGCAAAGAGCGGGTTCTGCGGCGCATGGGGCGCTCGGTTTGACCCCTCCCGTCCCTCCCCACAAGTGGAGAGGGGTCGAGCGCGAATTTGCCCGTTTTTGCTCCAACTTTTGGTGAAATGGAGCGAGTGGGCGCTCGACCTCCTCTCCACTTGTGGGGAGGGACGGGGAGGGGGCAACCATCTCACGAACAGCTAACGATGATTTCCACACCCATCTCGAAATTCGCGTCCGCTACAGCGCGCCTGTCACCGATTGCCAGCGCGTTTTGCGCGTTTTGCCCCTGCGCCGCACTGGTCAAACCATCTTGAGCGAGCGTTGGAGCGCCTTTCCCGATGCCCCTTCATCCCAGGAAAGCGCCGACGAAGCGGGCAACCGCCTTTTGACGCTGCGCCACGCCGCCATCGAAAGCGAATTTCGTTTCGCTCTCGAAGCCCAGGTCGAAACTTCCGGCGCGCCCTTGAAGACCACGCCCCCGATTTCGTGAGCGCCAAAATGCCCTCGCGCGCCGTGGTTTTCGCGCCCGAAACCCAGAAAATCGCCCGCGAAGCCCGCGAAATGCCCCCGCTCGAACGCGCTGCGCACTTCAATCGCGTCTGCTTCCTGAGTCTCGAATACGATCCTGCGACGGAGACTTCGCCGCTTCAAAGCGACGCGGTGTGGGCGCGCAAGGGCGGCAACTGCGCCGATTTCGCTCACGTTCTACTCTCTTTGTGTCGCTGCGGCGGACTCGCAGCGCGTTATGCCGCGGGATTCAACGCCGCGCAGGGGCAAATGCACGCCTGGGCCGAAATCTGGGTCGAGGGCCACTGGCACGCCTTCGATCCCACCCTGGGACGCGCGGCTTCCCCTGGCAATGTCGCGGTTGCCGTGGGACGCGACTTTTTCGACTGCGCGCCGCATAGCGGCAGCTATCGCGGCGCGGCGCACGCCCAGATTTCATTTCACTGCGCCACCACGACGCGAAAATAAATCGGGGATTTCCCTTGCAAATCTTGTCATACTATCGCCCAGCCAAGCGTTGACGGCACCGGCGATTTTCCATTTTCCGATGGCGCTCCAATTCTTCTTGCGCGCAGCTATTTAATCATTTCGAGGAGATCTTATGTTTGCGAAATCGACAATGCGGCTCGTGGCCGCGAGTCTGGCCCTGCCCCTGATGTTCCTGGCGGGCTGCGGCGGCGGCAACAACAACGGTATCACGCCGACCCCGACGCCCACTTCGGGCGCCAATCCCACGCCCACGCCCAGCCCAACTCCCGCCGACGTGCCTTCGGCAACCGTGATTGGGCTTACGGCCAACAACCAGCTCGTGCGTTTCAACACCCGCACGCCTGGCACCACGACCGCGCTCTCCGTTTCCGGCCTTGGTAGCGGCGAGAACCTGCTGGCCATCGACTTCCGCTTCGCGCCTTCGGGAGGCGCAACGACGGGACTTTATGGCTTGAGCCGCCGCGCCAACGGCAGCTTCCAGCTTCTGCGCATCGACATCAACAACAACGCGGCCACGCTTTCGCCCGTCGGCGCGGGCTTCAACGCTCCTGGCGCCACCGGCGACGTGGGCTTCGATTTCAACCCCAACGTCCTCAACCCCGACGGCAGCCGCGTTGACCGCATCCGCGTGGTCTCTCCCGAACGCACCAATTTCCGCCTCAACCCCGATACCGGCGCCGTCGTTGACAGCGACGCCGCCACTCCAGGAGTGCAGGGCGACGGCCTCCTCACCTTCGCGGCGGGCGACGTCAACCAGAACGTCGCCGCGCGCGTCGTGGGCGCCGCTTACACCAACAACGATTCCGATGCCTCGACCGGAACCGTGAACTACGCCCTCGACGCTTTCACCAACACCCTGGTGACCCAGGGCCGTCCCGCCTCGGGCAGCAGCGCGGCGGTTTCGCCCAACACGGGCCAGCTCTTCACAGTCGGCAGGCTGGGCATCAATTTGAGCGGTCTGACCGGCTTCGACATCGCGCCAGGCAACAACACCGCCTTCCTCTCGACCGAGTCGGGCCTCTACACCGTCGATCTGGGCACGGGCCGCGCCACCTTGGTGGGCACCGTGGGCGTGACGGGCAGTCCCACGCTCCTTGGTCTGGCCATCGTGCCGTAAAATCGTTTCATCTCCCTAAACGCGCTCTCGAAAGAGGGCGCGTTTTCGTTTATCACCGGCCCTGATGCGGCCAAACTCCTCCCATGCTCGATCTCCACTGCCACATCCTGCCCGCCACCGACGACGGCCCGCAAAATCTCGAAGAGAGTCTCGAACTGGCGCGCCTGGCGCATAAGGACGGCATCACCGACATCATCGCCACGCCGCACCATCACCGCTTCCTGCGCCTTTATCGCGCTGAGATTTTGCCCCGCGTCACCGCGCTCAACGCCGAACTCCAGCGCGCCAAAATCGCGGTGCGCGTCTGGCCTGGCTGCGAAATTCAGGTTTCCAACCTCGAACTCTTCCGCGCCGATTACAATGCGGAAACCTTGTGTCATCTGGGCGACAGGCGCGATTTTTCGCTCTGGGAGTGGCCCTGGGAGCCGCGACTGCACCCCGACGGCGAAAGGGAACACGTCGGCTGGCTGCTTGAACGCGGCACGCGGCCCATCGTGGCGCATCCCGAACGCCACGCCTTTTTCCGCGACGATGGGGCGCGCCTCGATGCCCTTGTCGAAGCGGGCGCGTGGCTGCAAATCACGGCGGGGTCACTCCTGGGCCATCACGGCGCCGATCCGCAGACGGCGGGCGAGGCGATGCTGCGGCGCTACCGCGAGGTCGTGCTGGCGACCGATTCGCACGGTTTGAAGCGGCGTTCGGGATTGTCGGAGGCGTATGCACGGGTTGAGGAACTGGTCGGCCGCGAGCGCGCCGATGAGGTCAAAGCGCGCGCGGCGTCGGTCTTGGCAGGATTTTCGGGGCCGGAACCGGTTTGAGAAATGTGGTGTTGTTCAATTATGCCGCACGTCCATCGGCATAATAACATTGTTAGGTCGGTGCGCGCCTTGGCTGCGTGCGGTGAAATATCAAATATGATGAGCAACGATGATTATCAGCTGATGGAATCTTTTCCGCTAAAATGGCGTTGGGAGCAAGACCGTTCATGCATCATGCCCGATGAGTTATCGAGAATTCGGCCTCTTTCTCCGGCACGAGCAAAGGCCGTTTGGGAGCGTTCGTTGCAATTTGTGGATGGCAGAAGCAACGACTTTCGCCCGTCGCCAGATCTGTTTTCGTCCATTGCAGAAGTTGATACTGAGAATAGAGATACAGAAGAAGTTCGGCAGTGGCTTTGCTCACGAGTGAAACAGGAAGAAGAGCAAATTTTCGTTTCTTGGCAGCCTGACACGGATGTAGTTACAGAGTGGAGCATCTTTCTCAAGTTTTGGGACGACTTCTGTTATCCCGCCAGTGATGATGTTTCAATTTGGCCGGTATCAGAAAAGTGGCTTCTGCACTATTGGCACGAAGAAGCGTTCTATTTCGCAACATGAACCAACACCAACACAACAAGGCGCTTTATCCGACCGTCTGTAACCCGCTCGTTCCTTAGTTCCTTTCGACGTCGGGTGCTGTTGACCGTTAGGCCTTTGTAGATTTTGAACCGCGCGCCGTCCGGTTCTGCCGTCAGGTGGAAAATGTCAAACTGAGGCCGTGAGCCTCATTGCCCCCCTCAATTTTCTGTTTGCCGCGCTTTTGGGCGCGATTGTGCTGATGTATATCCTGCGCCTCAAGCGCAAGGAGCGCGTGGTGCCATCGAGTCTGCTATGGCAGAGCGCGATTCGAGATTTGCAGGCCAACGCGCCCTGGCAAAAGCTGCGCTCCAGCCTGCTGATGTGGCTCCAACTCGCGTTCGTGATGCTGGCGGTGCTGGCGCTGGTGCGTCCCGCGCTCAGAGTGCTGGCGTCGGGGGGCCAAACGGTGGCGATTGTCATCGATGCCTCGGCTTCGATGCAGGCGAATGATGTGGCGCCGTCGCGCTTCGAGAGCGCGCGCGGCGAGGCGAATCGTTTGGTGAACGCGCTGTCGTCGGGCGATAGCGGAACGATCATCGCGGCGGGCGCGCAGACGCGGGTTCTGGCGCCGCTCACCAGCGATAAGAACGTTCTCAAGCGCGCCATCGCCAAAGCGACGGCAGTGGACACCGGCAGCGACGTGCGCGAGGCGATTGTTTTGGCGTCGTCGCTGCTCAAGGACAAAAAGAACGCGCAAATTTACGTCTTGAGCGACGGCGCTTTCCCGCCGTTGCAGGAAATGAGCGTCGGGAAGAGCGGTTTGCAGTTCGTGAAGATTGGCAATCGCAGCGACAACGTGGCTTTGACGGCGCTCGAAGCGCGACGCGGCTATTCGGAAGAGAATCGGGCGCAGATTTTCGCGACCGTCGCCAACTTTTCGCCGCGCGCGCGGAAAATCAGCCTCGAATTGGAGCGCGACGGCGATCTGGTCGAGGTGAGGCCGCTCGATTTGCCCGCCGCGACCAAAAACGGCGCCGGAGAACTGGCGCCAGGGCAAAAAAGCGTCTTGTTCGATAATCTGCGCTTCGAGAGCGGCCAGTTCAGCGCGAAGTTCGACCTCAAAGACGACCTCGCGACCGACAACATCGCCTACGCGCGCCTCGATCCGCCGCGCCCCATCAACGTTTTGCTCACCTCCGACAACCTGTTTCTGGAAAAAGCGCTCAATATCGATTCCAACGTGCGGCTTTTCACCGGCAGTCCGCAGTCGGGCGTGGTTTACGATGTCGTGGTGTGCGACGGGAGCGTGCCCGCCAACCTTCCGCCGAGCAATCAGTTGGTGTTCAACACCTTTACGCCGCTCAGTCCGGTGGAAAAATTGGGCGTCGTGCCGCAGCCTGGCGTGGCCGATTACGACCGCGACGACCCCGTGACGCGCTACGCGCCCTGGAACGACCTCAAATTCGCGCAAAGCCTCGCGGTGAAGCTCAAACCGTGGGGAAGGGCGCTTGTCGAGGCGCAGAATACGCCGCTCATCGTGGCGGGCGAGCGCGGCGGCAAGCGAGTCATCTGGTGCGGCTTCGACGTGCGCGAAAGCGATTTTCCGCTTCGCGTCGCGTTTCCGATTTTCATCACCAACTCGCTGCGCTGGCTGAGCGCGCCGCGCGGGAGCAGCCTGAATGAAGGGTCGGCGCTGCGCGCGGGGCAGCCGGTGCCGATTCTGGCGCCCCAGGGTGCGCGCGAAGTGAGCGTGACGGCGCCTGGCGGGTCGAGGGAAAAAGTCGCGGTGCGCGGCGACGAGGCGACTTTGTATGAAGGGGCGTCGCGGGTCGGGGTTTACGAGGCCAAAAGCGGCGACTGGTCGCAAAATTTTGCGGTTTCCCTTCTCAACAAGGCCGAAAGCGACCTCACGCCGCGCGCGGCGCTGCAAATCGGCGAAAAAGGCGCGGTGCAAAGCGACAATCGCGCGCGGGCGAATCGGGAGTTGTGGGGGTATCTGGTGGTCGCAGCGTTAGCGATTCTGGGGATTGAATGGTGGATTTTTCATCGCGGGATTTGAGGCGGTTGTTGACCGGTTCCCTCTCCGCTTGCGGGGAGAGTTAGGGAGGGGTCAACGAGTTGAACTTACGCTCGGATGGCTCCAAACAGAAACTTGGTCGCGTTAGACCCCTCCCTAACTCTCCCCGCAAGCGGAGAGGGAACCGGTCAGCACGACTGCGACGTTTTACGACTTCTGCGCCTTCAATCGCGACTCGATATCATCGGTGAAGGCTTTGAGCAGATCGGCCGGCGCGCCAGGCGCGTTGTTGGCCAGCCAGGTTTGCAGATCGGGAATACCGCCTTGCAGCCACTTCACCAGATTGGCGGCGTTTTGGGCCGGAGATTTCGAGGTGGGAAAGCGTTTTTCCAGTTCAACAGCCAGGGCGATGGCTTTGGAAGTGTCGTGTCCGGTTTCGGCCCAGGCGACTTTGCCATCTTTTCCCACGATGAGCATGGTGGGATAAGAAAGTTTGTTGGGGTCGTCGTTCAAAAACTGCTTTTGGATCGTGCCCTGGAAGTAGCGGCTCTTCTCATCGAAGGCGACCGGATAGAAGATGCCATGCTCTTTGAGCCAGCCCTGGACGGCTTTCCAGTTGTTTTCGGGGTTTTGCGCGTCGTCAAAGGTGCCAGGCGATTGAATGCCGATGATTTTGAGTCCGCGCGGGCCATAGCGGTTGTCGAGTGCGGCCATGAGAGGCGCGGCGTCGCGACAGTGGCCACATTCGGTGCGGAACACTTCGATGAGCGTGGTTTGGCCCTGGAGCGAACTGGCAGCGATGGGTTTAGAAGCGTTCCACTGCTTGAAATTCCAGGCCGGAAGACTTTTGCCCAGATACGGCGAGGGCGTGGGCGCGGCGTCGGGCGCGGGAGTCGGCGCGGGCTTGCCCGCCTGATTCTGCTGCGAGATGCTAAAGCCGACGAGCGACATCAAAAGAACCGCGATAGTAGCAATTTTCCACTTTTCCATGATAGGGGTTGTTGAGGTGGTTGGGTTGTTAGGTGGTTGGGTTGTTGAGGTGGTTGGGTTGTTAACCACCTCACCACCCAACCACCCAACCACCTAAATTTTAAGATTCATCCAGGCCAACATACGGCTGGCGCGTTCGACCTCGCGTTTCTGGGCGACAATCTCCTGTAACGCGGGGTCGGTGATGGCGAGACGATGGGTGCGCGCGTTGGTGCCAGGCAAAAGTCGGGTGTGGGGGCGCGGCAGAACCGGCGCCATTTTCACCACACGGTCGCGCCAGTTGAGGGGGCGCAGCTGCACCATCGAATCGTCGAAGGTGCGCTGCTGTTCTTCTTCGCGGCTGGCGGCATAGCTCGAATCGAGCTGCGAGACGATGCGCCAGTGCTGCATCGCCAGTTCGACCTTTTCAAAAAGGTAAAAGGCCAGTCCCACGTTGGAATGCGACTTGGGCGACTTGGGATTAAGTTCGATGGACTGGCCCAGAGCGGTAATCGCCTGCTGATACATTTTGCGCTGCGCGAAAGACACGCCCAGGGCGGCCAGAATGGTGGCGTCAGTGGGCAAAAGGCGATGGGCGTTGAGATAGGAGCGCGTGGCGCCTTCGAAATCGCCGGTTCGGTAAAAGAGGGCGCCCATGTTGGCGTGCAGGTCGGGGTTGTCATTTTCGAACTGCGCCGCGATTTTCCAGGCTTTGAGAGCCTCGGCGTCGCGCTTGGAGACGGCGTGGCCGTAGCCGATGAGATAATAGGCCGCGCCCATCGAGGGATCGCGCTGCGTGGCGGTTTCGAGCAGTTTGGACGAGGAATCGCGAAAACCCATCAGAAACTGGCACAGCGCCGAGTTATAAAGCGCCGCCGTGAGGTCGGAGCGCGCGCCCAGAGCGGCGTCGAAATGCTCCGCTGCGCCGGCAAAAGCCCTTTCTTCGGGGCGCCCGCCGGTGTTTTCGAGGGTCAAAAGGCCGCACAAATACTGCGCTTCGGCATCGGAGGGAAAGATTTTGAGTTCCTGCGCCAGCAAATTCTGCGCGGCATCCAGGTTGCGAATTTCAACCAGAGCCAGCACCAAATTGGTGGCGGCGGTGCGGTGATGCGGGTTGAGTTGCAGCGCCCGCTTGAGATGTTTGAGCGCTTCGGCGTAAAACTGGATGCGCCCGCGCAGCAGATAGGCGGCGCCCAGCACGACGTGCACGTCGGCGTTGTTGGGGTCGAGCGTGAAACTCTGGCGCAGCGATTCGATGCCACGGTCGGGCTTGCCGTGTTCGATATAGGCGCGCCCCACGTTGTAAAACACTTCGAATTCGGCGTGTTCGGCGTTTCCGGCGCGCTGGAAATGTTCCAGGCCCTCTTCCAGTTGCCCCAGCGCCGACAAAACCACGCCGAGATGATTCCACGTCACCGCATCGACGTGGCCAAGCTGCTCTTCGATCTGACGCGCGCAGTCAAGGTATTTCAGCGCCACTTCCAAACGGCCCTGACGATAGGCCAGAACGCCCAGATTGCCCAGCACCTGCGGATGCCCTGGTTCGAGGCGCAGCGCCGCTTTGAGGCGCGCAATGGCTTTGTCAGTGTCGCCCTGATCGGCTTCGGCCAGAGCGAGGTTGTTGAGCGTGTCGGCTTCGGCGGTTTTGCCTTCGAGCTGCATTTCGCCCGCTTCGTCGGCCAGCTCGCTCAGGGTGACTTCCAGATCGTCTTCGGGCGCCGCGCCCACAAGAGTTTGAACCCGCTTTTCGTTTTGTTTTAAAGCGACGAGGTGGCTCGCTGCCGCTCCCAGATCACGCATCGCCTCGCGCGGCTTTTCTTCCATCAGGAAGGCCAGACCGCGCGCGGTGACGGCCTCATCATGAAAATCCTGCGCGATGGCGGGGTTGTCCTGCCACAACTTTTCCAGCGCGTTCACACATTCGTAAACCAGCGCGGGGCGGCGCGCCTGAAGCGCGACGATGGCCAGATTGAACAGAACGAGGGGGGCATCGGGCCACTTCTGGCGCGCGGCAGTCAGGAGATTGAGCGCGGGCTGCAAACGTCCGCGTTTCGCCAGAATGATGGCGTAATTGACGTTGGTTTCGAAATCGCCGGAGTTCAGGGCGTGCGCGCGCTCGAAAAAGGCGTTGGCGCGTTCGTTCTGGCCTTCGAGCATCGCCATGAGGCCCATCGCGCGATGGACTTCGGGGTTTTCCGGCTCGCTTTTGAGGCGCTTTTCGAGAGCGGCGAGACGCCTTTCGAGATTGGCGCGATAGCCGCGCTCGCGCTGGTCGCGCGCGCCTTCCTGACGGCGCCGCGCCATAAAACCGGCGGCGCCGGCGGGAGTTTCAAAATTGATGAGCGGCCCGCCAGGAGAAGCCGAGCCAGGCAAATCGGCCAGCAGCGCCCAACGATCCGTCGAACAGTAGGTAGAATTGGGAGCGGTCATTCGACCGCAGCGACCACAGACAAGGCGGGACAGGGGTTTCACCTCAAAACGAAACGATTACGAAAGGCAACTGACGGAGGCACCGTCGAAAGAAATTGGCCTTGTGATGCTTTAGCGCGCCGAAAGCAGCGCGAAAACCAGCACGGCGACCACAACACGCCAGATAAAAAACGGCGTCACGTCTTTGGTCTTGAGGTAGTTTAGCAAGAAGCCAATCGCCCAAAATCCCGATGCCGCCGAGAACAAAATGCCCAGAATAATCGCGGCCGCGCCGTCATCGGAATGGCGCAGTTTGGGCAGTTCGTAGAGGATGGCGCCCAGCGAAATCGGCAGCGACATCAAAAACGAAAACCGCATCGCATCGGAGCGCTTAAAGCCGAGCATCAGACCCGCCGTGAGCGTCGAACCCGACCGCGACACCCCAGGAATTAAGGCGATGGCCTGCGCCGAGCCGATAATCAAGGCGTCCTTCAAACCCACGGTTTCGATGTCGCGGCGCTGTTTGGAAAATTTGTCGGCCAGCAGCAGAATCAGGCCGGCGAACGCCAGCATCACGGCGTTGAACCACACTTCGGAAAGCGGCGGCTCGTCTTCGAATTTGTGAATCAACACACCCAGAATGACGGCGGGAACGCACGACAAAAACACCAGATTTCGCAGCCGCTTTTGCGCCGGATCGAAAAGCAGCGCCTTCCAGTCGTGGCGAAAATAGTAGGCGAGCGCGATGACGGTGCCAATCGAAAGCATCACGTCGTAGTTGAGTTCGCGCGGATGGCCCATCACGCGGTGCGCGATGTTGAGATGCGCCGACGACGAAACCGGAATGAATTCGGTCAGCCCCTGCACCAATCCCAGAACAATCGCCTGCCACCATTCGATTTTGGTTGACGTGACCGGCGTTGGCGCGGTGAGCGTTTGCGCCAACGCCGCGCCCGCGCCCAGAGCAACGGGCGCGACGAGCGATGCGATGCGGCGCACCGGCGCGCTCACGCGACGAAAAACCCGCCGGAGCGGGCTTTGAGGACGAGAAAGTTGGCGTTTGAGGCGCGAAAAGGCTGGCGAAAGGTTCATAAACGAGGACTGCGACGAAATTGGTGTGGTAGGGACGTAACCGTCATGTCCCTGCTAAATTTTTTACTGCAACGAGACACGCTCCGGCTCCGCCGCGCCCGCGACGTGGCCGTTGGCGGGCACCGCCGTGCCCATTTCGACGGCCTGTTTTTGCGCCTGCGCGTTGTGATATTCGACCAGAACGATCTTCAAAACCGCCGCGAGCGGCACCGCCAGAAAAACGCCCATAAAACCGAAGAATTCCATGCCGATAAGCAGCGAAATAATCACCGAAACCGGATGCAAATCGACGTGATGGCCGACGATTTTAGGCAGCAGCACTTTGCTTTCGAAAAGGTGCATCAGGGTGAACGCGCCCAGCAAAATGCTCGTGGTTTGCACCGATTTGGTGTAGAAAAGGCACACGAACAAAAGTGGAATCGCGCCCAGAAGCGGCCCGATGACCGGCACGGCGCGCGTGATGCCCGCGATCAGGCCCAGCGTGATGGCGTGCGGCACGCCCAGAATCCACAGCGTCACCGTGACCAGAAACCAGGCGATGACGCACATCCACGCCTGACCGCGCACATAGCCGTCGAGAACGAAATCGAAATGCCCCGCCATGCGCGCTAATCGCGAGCGCCACAGCGCGGGAAAAAGCAGTTTGGCCTCACCTCGAATTGCGGGGCCATCCGCCAGAAAATAAAACGCCAGAACCGGAATCAGGAGCAGTTCAACCACGAATCCCAGATGCGTGGTTTGATGCGACAACCAGTTTCCCACCCGCGAAAGCACAACCGAAGCGCGGCGCGGCAGATAATCGGGGTCGTCGAGCGCCTCGGCGGGCAGAAAACCGCGATACGGTTCGAGAGATTCCTTGAAACTGCCGCGCCACTGTTCCACCAGAGCGACGCGATCTTGGGGCGTGCGCGGCCAAAACCCGTTCACCAGATCGCGCACGTCGCGCTGCACCGGCTTGAAGCCGACCAGAAACATGAGGTAGCACGCCAGAATCACGCCCACGAAAACCGCCATCGTCGCCGTTGAACGCCCGCGCGGGGTGTTTCCAATCGCGGGCAGGCGCGTGAGCGCGCGCACGGCGGGCCGTAAAACGTAGGTGAGCGCCATCGCGAGGGTGAGCGCGAACAGCAGCTCGCCGGTGCGCGCGCTGATGTAGTTCAACTCTTCGGGCAACCGCCAGATGAGCGAAACGATGAGCGTCGCCAGCGCCACCAGAATGAGGATGCGGCGGTCGCTCCACTGGCGTCGCGGGCGGGGCGAGATGTTAAGCATGGAAAAGTTAATCCAGGTTGCTATCGACTCAGCGCGTTGTCATTCCGAGGAGGCACGACGAGGAATCGGTGACTGTTTTTGCCAACGGCAGTCAATGGGTGGACATTGCCACTGATTCCTCGTCGTGCCTCCTCGGAATGACACAGCGCAGAACTTGGTAGTAACTGGCGTGAGTCAGCCAGAAACCGACCAAAAATCGCGCCCTCACGCCACGAAATCCTGGGGCCGAGGCCCGCGCCCCGCCCAGTGCAGAATCGCCTGCGCGATACGCTCGCCCGATTTCCCATCGCCATAAGGGTTGGCGGCGTGACTCATCGAGTTGTAAGCGCCCGCATCGGAAAGCAACTGCGAGGCGGCCTCCACAATGTCTTCGCGCTCGGTTCCAATGAGGCGCGCCGTGCCCGCCGTAACGCCTTCGGGCCGCTCCGTCGTGCGGCGCAGCACCAGAACCGGAATGCCCAGCGAAGGCGCTTCTTCCTGCACGCCGCCCGAATCGGTGAGAATGAGGTGCGCGCCCTCCATGGCGCGCACAAACGGCAGATAATCGAGCGGTTCAATGAGTTGAGCGCGCGGATGATCGCCCAGAACGCGCAGCAAAACCTCGCGCACGGCGGGGTTTGGGTGCATCGGCAGCACGATTTGCGTCTCGGGAAACTTTTCCAGAATATCGCGCAGCGCCAAGGCGATGTTTTCCAACGGCGCGCCCAGATTTTCGCGGCGATGCGTGGTCACCAGAATCGTTTTCAGCCCCTCCGTCGCGGCCTCGCGCTGTTTCGAAACCTGCAAAAGCGCGTCAATCACCGTGTTGCCGGTGAGATAAATTGCTTCATCCCTCACGCCTTCACGCTTCAAGTTCTCGACGGCCTGGGGCGTGGGCGCGAAATGCAAATCGGTGATTTGAGTCGTCAGACGGCGGTTGAGTTCTTCGGGAAAGGGGTCGAATTTGTTGTCGGTGCGAAGTCCGGCTTCGACGTGCCCGAAAGCGATTTTTTGATAGGACGCCGCCAGACTCGCCGCTAAAACGGTTGTCGTATCGCCCTGCCCTAACACGATGTCGGGTTTTTCCTGCTTTAAAATCGGTTCGAGGCCGTCAAGGGCGCGCGTGGTGATCTGGGTCAGGCTCTGGCCCTGCGTCATGATGGCTAAGTCGTGGTCATAGTGGACGCCAAAGGCACCAATCATCACCTGGTCGAGCATTTCACGGTGCTGTCCGGTGACGGCAACTATCACTTTGAACTCATCGGGCCGCGCTTTGAGCAGGTTGATAAGCGGCGCCATTTTCACGGCTTCGGGCCGCGTGCCGACGATGGGAAGAACGACGAGAGGCGAGGAACTTGGGGGCATCGCGCGTAGTTTATTCAATTTTTGGCGCGAGGCGGAAAAGAACGGTCAAGCGCGAAACCCGCGCCCAGACGCGGCGCAGCGAACCCAGGTCTCCGCTCTGAATGGGATTTGGCGGTGCCCCAGTCGTTTTGTCAGGTGGCAGAGGTTAAAATGAAGCATCCAATGAAAAGCTGCGCGAATTCCTCCCCGATTCGGGCGAGCGCCCCACCGATTTGAAGCGCCACCACGATGCCAAACTGCATCGCCGCTCGCGCTGAAAATAATTTGTATTGACCCTCTGATTTTCCGTGTTGGCAGCTTCAGAAATGTGGCACAATCAAGGAGTGTAATTGGGAACCAAAGCGAGTCGATGGCCAGCCCTCGTAAGTGGCCGGAATTTCCAAGGAGATAAAGAAAATGCCGAATCAAATTGCAAGAGGAACAACGGGCACGGTCTATTGCCCCGTCAACGATCAACCAGGCCAACCAGGGGACGTAGAAGAATGGGTTTTAGCCCCGACCGGATTTACTAATACCAACGCGGGTGGCTATACCGTAGCTATTGATAGCTACCAGACTGGCGCAGGTGTAATTGAAGGTGCTTTTGTCTCCATTTCCGTTCCTAATAGCGTCGCAAACGCGCCTCTGGGTCTGGCTACTGTTCGATATGTTATCGACATAGATGGTGCACAATTTGTATTTGGCGGGGGATTTGAAGTCATGTGTATGACGGCCAGGATCACCACAACGGAAACTTACCGTGATGAAACAGTCTATCGGCTGTCCTGCACGGCCACACTACAAGGCGGCACCGCACCCTACACCTACAGTTGGTCAAGCAACGTCCCTGGAAGCCGAGCCATCGGTGCGACAGATCAAGCCACGCTTGAGGTCGAAATTCCCGTCAACGCCGGTGGCACCATCGCCGTCGAGGTGACCGATAGCGGCACTCCACCCTGCATCGTTTCAGTAGGTTTCGACGTGTGTGGCCATGTGACCTGCGACTTCTCGACTGCCCTGATTTCGACTCCGCCAGCCGGACAAACCGGCCCCTACAAGTATGAGTGCCGCAGCAGTTCACAGAGTGCTTTTGGCCCCCTCGCACACGAATGGGCACCTGATCCGGTCTGGGTTTCCGAAGATGGCGCTGTGGCTCGTTTTTCGTTTCCCGATGATGACGAATACTCCATTCATCTTTCGGTGACGGACACGACGGGTTGCCGCGCCTTCAAAACCCGCAGAGTCGGCGGCTACGAGTTCATCGTTTCGACCGATCCGAGCGGCGAGGATACCGGCACCATTCGGGGCACGCGAGGCGCGATGGAGTTCGAGGTCATGGTCAAGGCAGAAGCCACACGCAACTTCACCGGCCCGCCGCCCGCTCAATTGACCTTCGAGCTTTTCCGTCCCGCTATCAACAGCGAGGCCATAGTGGTAGGCGACCTGGTGGCGGGTTCGAGCCCGCCGCGCTACGAATTTCTCTGGCTGGTGAGACAGGAAAAGGGGCGCTGGCAGATCAAACTCCGTGGCTATCGCTCCAATACGGTCGGCTTCAAAATTGACAAGCGAAAGCAGATTGTGGAAGTCGCAAATAGTTGGGTGGGAGCTACAGGTTTGCCAGGGTGTGATGAGTTTGTTGGAATCGTTTACAACCATCTCGGCCTGTCTTTACCATCAAATGGAACAGGTGCACAATATGCCGCCGCCAGTGATGCGTGTGCGGGCGACGGATGCATTTTGTTTTACTTTTCTGAGATGGGCGGAGTAGCTCATGATGCAATTCGGGTTGGCACCGAGCGATTAGATGTGAACAGCAATACCAGCACGCCTGATAACAACACGGAAGTGAGGCGCGATGACATCACGGCTGGTGTGACAACTGGCGCAAACAACCCCTACACACAATACGAAGCGCGTTCGATAAGAGGCTTAGATGAGGATTGAGTCTCAAAAAGTAGCCGACAAGAGCCGCCACAAGCTTCTCTTCTGGTGCCTCGGTCTGGCGTTGGCTGGCTGCTTGATGATCGTGTATCTGAGCGCATCCGTTCCGGTCGCCCGAACTATCTTCCGCCTCGATTTCACATCAAGGAATCGCCCTGTTGACGAAGTGATCTGGTCAATGATGCCAGGGCACGGGCATCGCAACACATCCATTGCCACGGATCAAGTCGGAAACTTTTATCTTGCGACAGGCAAGCACGACGAGATTGAGGTCAAGCTGCCTCCAGAAGGTTTAGGGAAGCCAGTCCCTGGGGTAACATTCGAGGATTTGAAGAAGCTGGCTGAACAAGCCATCCACGTGTTGATTGTTGACACCAAAGGCAACATAAAGCGGATCGTGCCGCTACATCGTAAAGATGGACGTCTCATGCGTGCCTCATGTCACTTTCTTTCTGTGAGTCCTTCCGGCGAGCGCTGGTGGGTGGCACGCACACCCTTTGAGTCTCCTTCCGATTGGGTAACACAAAATCAGAAAGCCATCCTATCGGTTCACGATCAAAGCGGCAAAACCCTGCAAGAGTGGACTCTCAGGGGAGGCATCTACGATGTCAATGTGGCACGGGCAGTTGGGGAAGATCAGGTGTATGTAGACGATTCAAGTGTTCCCCTATCGGTTTATACCATCGGCCAGCAATCCCCAGAAGATCTGACTGGCCCCTCCTTTGGTCTGGGCGATTGGGTGTCACCAAGTGGCCGGTTTTGGAGCGTGCAGGGAGAAAAACAGCTTCAGGCAATAGTTCAAGAACGTGGTAAATCCCCCCAGGTGTTCAGCACGTTCCAGTGGTCTCGCAAAGGCACGCCTATGGTTTCTTGGTTCGATCCGCAAGTTGGTCTTTACGTTCTTTCAGGCGTATCCAGCACGGAACAATGGGTTGGCCCTGGGCGAGCAAAAACTATTTATTTTGTAAGCAAGAACAACCAGATTCACAAGCTCTTCGAGACACCGGAGGTAGTCCAATCTCGAACAGGCAGGCGATTGGTCGTTGGAGACGTGCTCAAAGCTAATTCAAATGCTATCTGGATGGACGTTAAGCATTATGAAGAGAAGCAACCCGCTCTATACCAAAAGGCGAAGGAATATGAAATCATTGAAATCCGGTCGCTGCCGCGTTGGCACCAATGGTTCAATCATTAGTGCAGCAACTGTCACCGCAGAAGCCACCGGCAACTTCGTCGGCCCGCCGCCCGCTCAAATGACCTTCGAGCTTTCCCGTCCCGCTATCAACAGCGAGGCCATTGTGGTAGGCGACCTGGTGGCGGGTTCGAGCCCGCCGCGCTACGAATTTCTCTGGCTGGTGAGACAGGAAAAGGGGCGCTGGCAGATCAAACTCCGTGGCTATCGCTCCAATACGGTCGGCTTCAAAATTGACAAGCGAAAGCAGATCGTCGAAGTTGTAAATAGTTGGGCTGGGGCGCCCAAAGGGTCAGCCGGTGGCGGCACGTTTTGCGATGATTTGGTGCGTTATATTTATGGCTTCGTTGGCCTGACTCTTTCAGCCCCGCCAAGCCCAGACGAAACGGAGTCGGTCACCAATCTTTGGAGTGCCACGAACACAGCGGCTGAAGACACACAACAAGGTTCAATTGTGTTCTACCAATTTCCAAATGACACTCGTTGGCGACACGCAGGAGTCAACACAGGTGGTCAGATTGTCGATCAAAACTGTGGCCTTGAGCATGACCGTGTTGATTCACTGACGATTGGGCAACATTCAACGGATCACCCCGATTTATTAGTGCCCGCGCCTGGAAGATATGTCCCGCCGTCTTACCACTCAACAACGGAATTACAAAATCTTGATGACGAGTGAGATCACAATGGCTCAGGAACAGAAGTTACCTCACTTACATCACGTCAAAGCACATGAAGCCGCGAATCCGCGTTGGAGGCAGCGCGAATTCTGGCTATTTGCAGTTCCATTTCTGTTGTTGCTGATTTTGGGATGGTTGTATTTCAATAGCACGCCCACTTCTAAGCAGGCTTCTCAATCATTGTTTGCTCCCTACATAGGCCCAGTAACCTTCTCATCTGATAGCAAACTGTTGGCGGGTGCACAGGGTCAAACAACAGCCCAACTCTGGATATGGAACTTGCAGACAGGCAAAGTTCTACGCACTGTAAACACGGAACACAATGGAGGCGTAGGGTTAATCGCATTCTCGCCTGACTCGAAATTAGTCGCTACTTGTGATGCACATGATGGTGAACGTATATTTGTGTGGGAAGTGAATACAGGTGCGAAATTGACGCAGCTTGCTGGGGAGCAGAACGTAATGAGTTCGCTCTTTTATTCGCCTGACGGTAAATTTCTGGTCAATGCAGGTTACGGGCGCGTGGAAGTTTGGGATGCGGGAACGAGTCAACTGCTTTATAGGCTGCAAGAAGATAAAGGCAGGGTATTCGCGTCTATGATGCCAGACGGCAAGACATTCTTGACTACAAGTTGGAATGCTACGAACATTCGCGATTTAACGACGGGGCGCACCTTGCATACTGTATTTACCAGCAACAGCCAACGCGAGTATCTCAAAGCCGCTCTCTCTTCTGACGGAAAAACCTTGGCACTCTGCACTCGCCTCAGCCAGGGCGGAGCCGAAACCACCGAGTTGTGGGACGTGCCTACCGGCAAGTTGCGCCATAGTTGGCAGGAAAATGCGGGCAACAAAAAAGGCCCCTGGCGAGGTGCAGTGCAAGCTCTATCTTTTTCACCCGACAGCGAACTGCTTTCCAGCAGTAGCAAGGGCGAACCAGTGAGATTATGGGACGTGCAGAGCGGCTCACGGCGGGCCACCCTCAAAGCGGAGGCACAATCGCTGGCATTCTCACCTGACGGAAAAACTTTGGCAGTTGGGACACAGCGTGAAGTGCAGCTATGGAAAGTGGATGCTCTTCTTAAACAGGGGAGTCAGTGACAATCATCACGTTGCCTCTTACGGATACTTGAGCGAACAAAACCCTCTTTAAGTTGGCATTAAGAGCGGCGGAGGTTAAAATAGGGTTGCCACATTTCAGGGAGCTGTTTCCGCTATGCGCGACGCTCGAACCCCCCAAATTTCATCTTCCACGGCTTCCGCTTCCTCGGCGGAGGCCGTTTTTCATGCGCCCATGACCCGCAATTCTCAACTTCGCGCCAATGCGCTTTCCGGCGATTCCGAACTGGGCGAATCGCCCACCTCGGACTTCGATATGCTGCGCGACGAAGACCGACCGCAGGAAGAATGCGGCGTTTTCGGCATTTACGCGCCAGGCGTCGATGTCGCGCGCCGCACTTTTTTCGGCATTTTCGCGCTTCAGCATCGCGGCCAGGAAAGCGCCGGAATCGCCGTTTCTGATGGCCAGAAAATCCGCGCTCACACCGATATGGGCCTGGTGACGCAGATTTTCAACGAGGAAGTTTTGAGCGGGCTGTCCGGCGACATCGCCGTGGGCCACAACCGCTACTCCACGACCGGAAGTTCCAAAGCCTGCAACGCGCAGCCGATTTTGTGCGAGTCGAGCGACGGAACTCTGGCCGTCGCGCACAACGGCAACCTCGTCAACGCGCACGAAATCCGCGAAGCGATGGAAAAAGTCGGCGAAGAGTTCGTGACTTCGATGGACACCGAAATCATCGCCAAAATGATCGAATCGGGCCGCGACAAACCGCTCGAAGGGGCGATTTTCAGCATGATGGAGCGCGTTTCGGGCGCTTATTCTCTCGTTTTGATGACGCGCGACACCCTCATCGCCGTGCGCGACCCCAATGGCCTGCGCCCGCTCTGCCTGGGCAAACTCATCGACTGCGAAGACGAACACTGCTACGTCGTGGCAAGCGAAACCTGCGCTTTAGGGCCGGTCGGCGCCACCTTCGTGCGCGAAATCGAGCCAGGCGAAATTTTGTTCATCAACGGCGATGGTCTGGAGTCGATTCACTTCACCGGCAAGGCGCCAGGGCATTCCCGCGCCACTCGCTGTGCATTTTCGAGTTCATCTACCTCGCGCGCCCCGATTCGCAGTTGCTGGGACAAAGCGTCCACGGCACGCGGCGGCGCATGGGCGAACTTTTGTCGCAGCAGGCGCCCGTCGAGGCTGATGTGGTGATCGGCGTGCCCGATTCCGGTTTGCCCGCCGCCATCGGCTACGCGATGGGTTCGGGCATTCCTTATCAGGAAGGGCTGATTAAAAACCGCTACATACAGCGCACCTTCATTCAGCCCGACCAGACCCAGCGCGAACTCGGCGTGAGGATGAAACTGTCGCCGCTCGAAGATGTGCTGCGCGGCAAGCGTGTGGTGGTGGTCGAGGATTCGATTGTGCGCGGCACCACGACCAAGCGCATCGTGCAGATGATCCGCGACGCGGGCGCCAAAGAAGTGCATCTGCGGATTTCGAGTCCGCCGTATCAGTGGCCCTGTTTTTACGGCATCGACACCGCCGCGCGCAAAGATTTAATCGCTTCGCAGCTCGATGTCGAGGGCATTCGCGCTTATAACGGCGCCGATTCGCTGGCTTATATTACGATGGAGAATCTGGTCGAAGCCGTCGGCCACCCCAAGGATAATTTCTGCCGCGCCTGTTTCGATGGCGAGTATCCCATTGACATCCCGCGCGAGATTAAGGACGCGAAACTGGTCTTTGAAAGCGGCGATCCTGGGCCGGAAAGCGAAGGCAATATGCCTCTCGATGAAAATGGCCTCATCGAAACGCCGCAGCAAACCGAAGCGCGCGAAGTCGTGGCGGTTTAAAATTTGAAAAAGGAAGCGTAGAGAACGCGAAGCGTCAGCGAGTGAGGCATGACTGCTTCATTCACTCCACAGCAGTGACGAAAAGAAACTGGAAGGCCTCACTCGCTGACGCTTCGCGTTCTCTACGCTTCTCTGTGGCCCATAATTGTGGCCCATAATTAAAGAACGTCTTCTGCCAGACGAAACCGCGAGATTTAAAGAGAATTTGATTATGAGAAAACCCAAAACTGCCGCCGCAGGCCCCGATGTTGCTAACGACGCCGAGGCTCTTGAGGCAACTCCAGAGACTACTGTCGAACCAGAGGAGCCACTCATGGCTATTGGAGATAACACCGAACGCGAAGCAGCAACTGCTTCTGGCACCGAAACCGGCATGGCCACCGCAACGGCTTCTGCCGCGCGCGAAGCCGCCGCACTGCAAGCCGGCACCCAGGGCGGAATGGCGACAGCCGCCGCCGCCGCCGCTCGTGAAGCGGCAGCCACCGCCGCCGGAGCGCACGCTGGAATCGCCGCCGCCGAAGCCGCCGCCGCACGCGAAGCCGCCGCCGGTGCTGCCGGAGTATTGGCCGGAACCGCAACCGGCACTGCCGCCGGTGCCGCTTCCGCCGCCGCCGCCGCCGCCGCCGCGCAAGCCGCGATGGCTGGCGGTTTGTTGCTGGGCGTGTTGCTGGGCATTTTGATCGGAATGTCGGTCGGATCGCGCGTCGACCGCTAAACAAACTGCTCCCGATGCTTCCAAAAAGCAGCTATTGATCTTTGACAATCTAATCCGCAAGTTGTCCGGCGAATGAATTCGCAGCCAGAAAAAGGCGTCGACCTGCGCCGACGCGGGTTCAAGTGGCACGGCGTCGGCGCAGGCCGACGCCTTTTTCTGGCTGCGAATTCATTCGCCGGACAACTTGCGGATTAGATTCTCAAACATCAATAGCAGCTAAAGCAATGGTAGCTAACGCGATGTGCAAGTTAGTCGAGGAGTTTGGCGAACTGGAGAGGCTTGAAGCCGTGTTGATACGCCAGGAAGATACAAAGTGTGTGGCACAGGACGGCGCGCAGTAGTCGGCTGCTCAGGTGCCAGGTGTCGCGGGCGTGACACGCCTTGAGTTGCAAGCGCCCGCACCACTGGCTAATGACCGTCTCGATGCGGTAGCGCAAGCGGCTCAAGAGGGCGCTGCGCCTTTTGTCCTCTGCGGACGTCTTCTTCTTGGGCGGGGTGAGTAAGCGAGCATGAGGTGCCACTGTTTTAAGTTCTTCTTGCAAGGCTGGTGAGTGGTAGTTGCGGTCACCAATGACCACGCCTTCCACATCTTGCATCAGGTCAGGTGTTGCGGCCACATCGGCGACATGAGCGGGTGTTATCACCAAGCGCCGCACAACGCCTGGAAAGGAGACCTGCAAGTGCAAGCGGAAGCCGTAGAAGGTCTGGCGAGCGACATGATCAAAGCCGTAGCTGGCTTGAAGACCTGTAGCCTCTTGGCACTTAAAGCGGCGGCAGAAGGAGGCGCGGGCAAAGCGGCACACCGGCAAAGGCACGCTGTCGAGAAAGTGCAGATGGGCATGATGAGGCAATTGATTCACCAGATGTTGCCACACCTGTTCCTTGAGGCGCCACAAATTGGCGCTCTGGCGGGTGTAGGTGGTGCGATGCACCTGCGGCAGAACCGGAAACAGGGTATGGTGCTGGCGCCTGAACAGGTCGAAGGTGGCTGTGTCCTGTGCATGACCCAGAAACAAGCCCATCACCTCAATGGTGAGCACTTCGCTCTCGCTCAGGAGCGGGGGTGGCCCGCTCTGGCGCAAGCGGCCTTGGGGCAGTTGGGGCAAAAGCTGTTTCACGGCATCGTCTACGGTGCAATACACCGCTATAATCATCTCGTCCAAGTTCATGGTGTCCTCCGGTTGGCACCAATTGGTTCACCATGTTCTTGGGCGTTTTACAACTTGCACTTCGCGTTAGCTACACACGCGCAATCGTCATTCTGAGGGGAGCCGTGCGATCCGAAGAATCTCTGGTGACTGTTAGGTCAGATTCTTCGGGTCGCACGGCTCCCCTCAGAATGACGAACTGTAGCTTCCATGGCGTAATCCGCTATAACCAATGACAATGCCCGAACCTTGTGTTCGGGCATTGTCATTTGTGGAAAGGTTTCAGTTTTCAACCACAGATGAACGCGGATAAACGCAGATGCTGAAAAGGGCGGATTATTTCCGAAATTTTCTGTGTCTCCGTGTCTCTGTGGTTAAATTTCTTCCACAATGAGCAATCTTCCCGCAACCTACGCCCAATCCGGCGTGAATATCGAGGCCGGAAACGAGTTAGTGCGCCGCATCAAACCGCACGCGCAGCGCACGCGAACCCCTGGCGTTTTGAGCGGCATCGGCGGCTTCGGCGCCCTTTTTCAACACGACTTTTCGACATATTCCGAGCCGATTCTGGTCTCCTCGACCGACGGAGTAGGCACCAAACTCAAAATCGCCTTCGATTTAGGCCGTCACGACACCGTGGGCCGCGATCTGGTGGCGATGTGCGTCAACGACCTCATCTGCCTGGGCGCCAAACCATTGTTTTTTCTGGATTATTTTGCGACCGGAAAACTCTCGCCCGATGACGCCGAAAACGTGGTGAAGGGCATCGCCGACGGTTGCGTCGAGGCGGGCTGCGCGCTCATTGGCGGCGAAACGGCGGAACTGCCAGGTTTTTACGCGCCAGGCGAATACGACTTGGCCGGTTTTACCGTGGGCGTCGTGGACAAGCCGAAGATCATCGACGGATCGAGGGTGGAAGTTGGCGACGCGATCATCGGTCTGGCTTCGAGCGGTTTGCACTCCAACGGCTATTCGCTGGCGCGCAAAATTTTAGAACCGTTGGGCTATGATTTTCACTCCGCAGAACTGGGCGCAAAAATTGGCGAGGCGCTGCTCGAACCGACGCGAATTTATGTCCAACCGGTGTTGTCGCTGTTCGAAACCGTCGAAGTGAGGGCGATTGCCAACATTACCGGCGGCGGATTTTACGAAAATATCCCGCGCGCTTTGCCCGAAAATGCGCGCGCGCAGATTTCACGCGGTTCGTGGCCGGTTGCGCCGCTTTTTTCGCTGATTGGGAAGCGCGGGAAGGTCGAAGAGCGCGAAATGTTCACGACTTTCAACATGGGCATCGGCATGGTCGCCGTCGTCGCGCGCGAAGAGGTGGGCGCGGCGATTTCGCATTTGCAATCGCAGAACATCGAGGCGTTCGAGATCGGGCGCATCATCCAGCATCAAGGCGCAGCGGACGTGGAATTGGTTTAAAATTAAGTCGTGAGCAAACTGGTCATTTCGCCCAGCGAGGCGCAGCTTGAAGCCCTAATTGAGCGGGGACTGAGCGCGTCGCAAATCGCGCTCGAAATCGGCTGTTCGCAAATCAATGTGCGGCGCTGGCTCAAAAAATACGGACTCGAAACGGACGCGGAAAAATTGTTTTTGTGCGCTCGCTGCGGCGAAACCGACGCCGCCAAGTTCACCGGACACAAAGCGATTTGCCGAAGCTGCTACGAAATGGAAGAAAAGAAACGGCGCGGCGATGCGCGGCGCCAAGCTCTGGCTCATCTGGACGCCAAATGCACGTTGTGCGGGTTCGAGAAGTTTGAAGTCGCGCTCGATGTGCATCACATCGATCCCACCATCAAAGACCCCAATTTCCATGCGATGCGCGGCTGGAGCTTCGACGAAATCGAAAAAGAATTGCGCGGCTGTGTGGTTTTATGTAAAAATTGCCATGCCGCGATTCACGCCGGATTAATTTCCCTGTGAATAGAGGCGGGGCATGGCGCAGCTTGGTAGCGCGTCTGGTTTGGGACCAGAAGGTCGTCGGTTCGAATCCGGCTGCCCCGATTGAGCGAATTTCGGTTGACGAAATTTCGCCGAATTGTCACACTTCAAAGCCAAATGCGGGAGTAGTTTAATGGTAGAACCTCAGTTTTCCAAACTGACCGCGCGGGTTCGATTCCCGCCTTCCGCTCTCCCCCAAAGGAGGAAAACATCCGTGTTTTCCTCCTTTTTCGTTTGGCCCGTTAGCTCAATGGATAGAGCGGTTGCCTTCTAAGCAATTCATAGAGGTTCGATTCCTCTACGGGCTATTCACTGCGCGGCACGCTCCAATTCGGGGCCGAAAACGCTTTATACCTCATTTTCAATTGAATTCGCAGTGATAACTTGTCACTCCTTGCGCTTCTCGGCCAACCCCTTTAGAATTTCATCGGCGACTTCCCAAAAAGGTCGCCTTTTTTGTCTCTGGCGCTGTTTTTTCGCGATGCGAAGATGCAAGCGGCGCCCCAAATCTCAAGAGGTGATGCAATGGTGCCAACACCCGCACCAAACTCGCGCCGCCCCCATGTGAAATCCCTTTCGTCGCCCCAATGGACGAACCGGTTTCGCAAAGCGAGCGCGTCGCGCCTGAATCGCAAAGTTTCCTTTTTGACTTTGGTTTCGAGCGCGCTTTTTTTCTCCGGCTCCCTTTCGATTCGTTCGGAAGCCAACCAACCTGGCCTCCCGCCAACTTTTGCGCCGCCCTCGGTCTCACCACCTTCGGTCTCTCCGCAGACCACCGCACCGGCGCCTCCCGCCGCACCCGCGAATTCGCCCCACGCGAATTCCGCTCCGTCCGACTCCACCACCACGCCCATCGACGCAATAGCGCCCTTGCCCGCGTCGCCGTCCTCATCGCCGTCCCCTTCACAGCCCGCATCGGACGCGCCATCCCCTGCGGATGCCGCCACAAACGCTCCCGATTCTCCCCCCGCGTCGCCTTCTGCGGCGACGGCCATCGTGCCCGCTCCAATTGCGGTTGAAAAAGTCGCCGAAAAAGTTTCGGTCGCGCCTCAGCCCACGATTCGGGTTCGCGCGATTGTCGGCGGGCAAAATCGGCAGGGCAAAATCGCTGTGAAACCCAAAATGACTGTCGGCCAGGCGCTGGCCGCGATGGGGATTTCCCTCGCCGCCATCGACCGCACCACGCCCGACGCTTCCGCCCTGGTGCGCGACGGCCAGGTCGTTCGCGTCACGCGCATCAAAGCGCAATTGCAAACCCGCCGCACTCCCATCGCTTTCGAACTGCGCTACAAACCGACCACTGTTCTGCGCGCGGGCGACAAACAAACGCTCGAACCAGGCAAAGCGGGCAGTTTCGAGATCACCGAGCGCGTCTGGACACGCGACGGCACCGTGACCAAGCGCGATTTCGTTTCCCAGCGCATCGCGCGCGCGCCGCAGCATAAAATCGTGGCGCTGGGCGTGAATTCGCACCTGCTACCCAACAACGTGCGGCCCCATCGCCGCTACGCACGCGCCCTGAGTTATCGTGGCGGCACGCCGCGCGACCGCATGCTTGCTCCGGCCAATCCCAACACGTTTGCGCCCGTCAAATCGCTTTCCGTCGTGGCGACGGGCTATTCTGCTGGCCCCGCCGGTGGCGCCATCGGCAACTGGACGGCGACCGGCGTGCGCTGCACCTACGGCGCCGTCGCGGTCGATCCACGCGTGATTCCGCTCGGCTCCAAGCTCTACATCGAAGGCTACGGCTACGGTTTCGCCTGCGATACCGGCGGCGCCATCAAAGGGAACCGCATCGATCTCGCGTTCAATTCGCCTTCCGCCGCGTTCAGGCACGGCAGAAGACGCATGAAAGTGTGGATTTTGGGACGCTAATCCCACTTTTCCAACCCAAACCCCGCGCCCCAGGCGCGGGGTTTTCGTTTGGTTGACAGGTTGATGGAGACCCAAAAGGGACGCGACGAAGTTGAAAAAGCGGTTGGACAAACCCAAAGGGACTCGATAACACGCCTTTGGCTTATTTTAATGAGGAAGTTGGTTCTGCATCCGTTGAAAATTGCTGCATTGGACGCACTCTCGCACCAAAGTGAGGCCCCAAATAAAGAAAGGGAGCCGGCTCCTTGAAAAGAGCCGACCCCCTCGTAACTACCCTAAAGACTACCAATTCGTTGGCCAGGTTGCAATTCATTGCCCGTCATTGCCTATCGCGTGTGAAGCTTTAAGCGTTAAATAAGCGCTTGATCCACTCGATAAAAATCAGGGCGTGAGGCGCGTCTGCTTGGAGATAATGCTCGTTGATGGCGCTGCCCAGGGGTCTGCCTGGCGTTTTTTGCCATGCCAACCAGGTGTGAATGTTGGCCTTGGCAACGTGACTCGTAAATGGCCTTTGCGCTTCATCAATCTCTGCGACACATTTTTGTGCGTAAGGCCACAGCGTGTCGCCGTCAGGAATGAGAAGCGCGATGAAATCTTCTAACATTCCGCCAAGTTGGTTGTCAGGCATCACCCAAATGCCGAGTTTGGGCAAGTCAGGCTCTTGAATAATGGTGCCCACCGCGTCGGGAACGTCGGGCAATGGCGCATAACCGCACTTCTGCAGACGGGCGGAAAGCGAAGCCCAGCGCGACTCCAAATCGTTATCGGCATCCACAACGATGCCCATCACTTCCAAATCGGCTTCATCAATTTCTACATCCAATTCATCCAGCAATTGCCCGATGTTCTGCTTGTTTCTGCACTCGAAGAGAAAGGGCGCCTCGCGCGGCTTTTGCGGATCTCTATAGTCTTTGTGCTGCACCCAGAATTTATGGCTTTTGCACAGAGTTCCGATGACGATGCCATCATCTTTGCCCTCGACCAGCAGTTTTTTCTTCCCCATTTAGCGAACCTCGATTCCCTCGCGCGTGGCGATTTCCAGCTTGCGTTCGTCGAATGGCACGGCAACAACATTCCCCTTTTTGTTTTCCAAGCGGATTAAAACGCCTTCGGTTTCCTGATCTTCGTGCGCGGCTTCTTCAAAAGAGCGGATGCAGTCACTCGAATGAGTCGTGGCGAACACTTGAATGTTTAAACGTTTGGCGGTTTTGAAAACCAAACGCCACATATCGGTTTGCACCGAATAATGCAGTCCCGTCTCGATTTCATCCACCATGAGCAAACCGCCGCCCGAAGAGACGAGCGCCAGAGCCAGACCAAACATCCGGTTGATGCCCTCTCCCAGACTTTTCATCGGCAGGGGCGCTGTCTGTTCTTTAATCCGAACCACGGGAATGCGTTCGGGATTGCCTTCACGAGCGCTCACCAAATTGACGCGCGAAAGGTCGGGGACGATGATTTGAAGCGCCTCAATCACGTCGTCTTCCATCGGTGTGAGCGCGATTTTGTCCCACCACCTACTGAGAGTCCTATTATCCAGACCCTTCGACCAAACAAATGTGTGCGGAATCGCCTCATCCGAAATCCCCGCGATAAAACGACTTCGAAAATACGACGGAAGGAACGGCACAACTATCCATTGAGAACCTGTCCTCACCATCATAATTTGCATCTTCGATTCAACAATGCCAACAGCCTTCAACTCGTCGCTGAATGGAAGCGGCACTGCCAATTCGCCATCCGGCTCATGCTGTTCCAAATGAATCGAAACCCGATTTTGCTCATTATGAAAAGAACCAATCTCAAACAAACAGTCTTCGGAATCCACTTCAGGGCGTCCATGAAAAACGTGTTTGACATCACTTAACAACTTCGCCGCTTCATCCTGCTTCATGCTGTTCGAGGCATAGGTTTCGTCGCGGCGCACCAGCAGCGATTGCAAAACATTGGGTTCGCCACGCCGCGCGTAGACCTGCAACGCTTCCAGCAAACCCGTTTTTCCGACGTTGTTTTTGCCGGTGATGAGGTTCACCCGCCCCAGTTTTTCAACCTGCAAATCTTTAAAAGCTCGAAAACCCTGCACCTTCAAGCTGTCCAGAATTAAACCGTTTTCCATAACTTCCTCAGTCAAACAGAAACTTCCAACCGATTGTTGATAAGGCGAAAAGCCCAAAATCATGTCACAATTTCGGTGGAGACTTCGATTTTATGAAAATTGCCCTGTTTTTAGTGCCCCTCCTAGGAATGGCGAGCGCCGCGCGCGCCGATGTCGCGTGGGAACATCGTGGCACGGTGACAATCGGAGCGGGCAAGCCGGTCGCGTTTCTGCTGCTCAAAAACGAGTGGAGCGGCCAGAAACATCGCACCGCGCTCACCTTCGATGCCACCAAAGCCGCCCGACTCATGGGAGAGGCCGGTGGCAAACCGGTGCGCGCTCAGGTGCAGCTCATCGAGCGCCTGGACGATGACCGCGTTGTGCTGTCGCTTCCCGACAACAAAACCTACATCGACGAGCCGTATCGTTCGCTCAAAGGCCGTCTGCGCCTCAATTTCTGGGAAGCGCTTGGCGCCAATTTGCCCACCGAGGATATGCCCGAACTCACGCCCGCGCAGCGAGCGCGTCTGGGACAGGAAATTCGCGCCGTCGTTAGCCCTCTGACGCGCAAACTCACCCGCACTTATTTTCGCGCCCTGCCGGAAAGACGCACCATTGGCGGCTTCGCGTCGCGCGGCTATCGCTACACCTCGCTGCTTAACTTTTCGATGAAAAAGAGTGACCCGCAGTGGGTTCGCACGGTCGCCGAATGGTGGATCGCCGACGAAGTGGCGGGCGATGAAGAAATCCGCACTTTCACCCAGGGTGCCAACGCGCTCAAGGCCCAAAGCGGCGCGCCGACGGTTTCGATGTGGCTCAACGAATACTCTCCGGTGTTGTGGCAGGCCGCGCCGCCCGAAGCGCATCAGGCTTTAGCCTCGCTCATCGGCGAAACCGCGTCGCCGCGCTACGGTTTTATGGGCACGCCGGTGCGCTTTACGGTCACGGTTTCGCCTCCTCCCGCGCTGCAAATGGGATTGGGCGGCGACATTCGACTCAACCTCAATCTCACCAGACGCGACACCGCGAGCGTCAATAACGCGCTGTTCGAGGCGCCGAGCGGTTACGAAAAAGCCGCCATCGAGCCGTTTCTGGGCATCGCGCGCAACTTCATCAAAATGGGTCGCGGCCAAATCGACCGGATGCTCGACCAGTAAAAAATTCTCGAAAGCGTGTTAAATGAACCACAGAGACACGGAGACACAGAGATTTTTTGAATTGGGTGCCAATCACTCTTTAGCTTCTCTCTTGCTTTTCTCTGTGTCTCCGTGCCTCTGTGGTTCATTTATGACGCACTAAAAAGAGTCCCAAATGTCCCTTTACGAAGAAGCCATGTCGCTCGCGGTGCAACTGCCGCAGACCGAACGCGAACGACTTTCGCGCGCGCTGGGCGTTCAAATCGCGCCGCGCTCCACGCTCCCGCTCGCGGCGCCCGACCGCTCCAAAACCGATCCCGCCGCCTGGAAACAGGCCGAAACCGGCCACGCCGTTCTCAATACGAATGCCGCCGCGCCGCTCGCCGCCCATGTTTTGGGCGCCGACGCGCTGCGCGGACTGTGGGCCGAGCGCGATCTGGCCCAGAATTTCGCCGAAGACGAAGCGGTTTCGCCCGATACCGTCGCGGCGCTGCCCAAAGGTTCGCCGGTCGTGGTTCACACCGATGTGGTGCTGGGCCTGGCTCTCGGACTCGAAACCACGCGGGTTTTCTGGGAAAAACCGCCCGTCGAACCGCGCATCGCAACCGCGACTTATCTCAAACTGCTGGAGTTGTGCGAAGACGACGCGCAGCGCGCCCGCGTGCGCGCTTTCGTGCAGCCTTTCGCGGTTTTGTCGCTGGGGCCGATGGCCTCGACCAAAGCCGCGCAGCTCATGCTCGAAAACGGCTCCAACGGCCTCAGCGCACTCGACGCGCTCATCGCGGCGACCGCCATCGCGCACGAAATTCCGCTCGTGACGCGCGCGGCGCGGCCCTTTGGCAATATCGAGGGGCTTTTCGTGGCGACTTTGCCGTAACTGCTCTTCTTCGCGCCGGAAATTTCGTAGGGACATGGCTTGCCGTGTCCTTGGAAAACATCGCGATTGGTGGAAGGACATGGCAAGCCATGTCCCTACGAAATCTCTCCATTTGACCAATATCTGAAATCACCAAAGGAAAATATGAATGTTTTAGTCGTGGGCGGCGCCGGATATATCGGCAGCCACTGTGTGCGCCAACTGGCGCAGGCGGGTCACCGGCCCGTCGTTGTGGACAACATGGTTTACGGCCACCGCGCCGCCGTTGCCCCCGAAATTCCCCTTTACGACGCCCAAATCGGCGACGAAAGCGCGATGCGCGCCATTCTGGAATCCGAAAAAATTGAAGTCGTGATGCATTTCGCGGCCTACGCTTATGTCGGCGAAAGCGTTTCCGACCCGCTCAAATACTATTTCAACAACAGCGTCGCCACCTACCATCTCTTGCGCGCCATGCTGGACTGCGGCGTCAAAAAATTCGTTTTTTCCTCGACCTGCGCCACCTACGGCGATGTCGAACCGCCCATCGTGGAAGAGACGCCGCAAAACCCGATCAATCCTTACGGCCAGACCAAACTCGATGTCGAACACGCGCTGAGAAACATCGCGCCCGCGCACGGTCTAAGTTTCGCGGCGTTTCGCTATTTCAACGCGGCGGGCGCGGCGGAGGACGGCTCGATTGGCGAAGACCACAATCCCGAAACCCATCTCATTCCGCTCGTTTTCGACGCCGCAACCAGCAAACGCGAAAACATCCAGATTTTCGGCACCGATTACCCCACGCCCGACGGCACCTGTTTGCGCGATTACGTTCACGTCGATGATTTGAGTCGCGCCCACATCGCGGTTTTCGAGCAGCTGAACCAGCCTGGCGCCGCGTTGTTTTACAATCTCGGAACCGGAACGCCCACGTCGGTGCGCGAAGTCATCGCCGCCGTCGAACAAGTCACCGGCATGAAAGTGCCGACGGTCGAGAAACCGCGACGCGCCGGAGACCCGCCCGCGCTTTACGCCGACGCCACCAAAGCCAAAACCGAGTTGGGCTGGAAGGTGCAATATCCCACCATCGGGCCGATTGTCGAAACCGCGTGGAAGTGGCATAAGTCGCATCCCAACGGTTACGGTTCGTAGATTTTGTGGGACTTGCAGGGTTTTCCCCTCCCTAACCCTCCCCACAAGTCGGGTGCCCCCTGGGCGTGGGAACCGGTCATACGGTTCTGGTCAGAGTTGCAGGAAGATGGATTTGGATCGGTTCCCACGCCCAGGGGGCACCCGACTTGTGGGGAGGGTTAGGGAGGGGTCAGCCATCACACCCTGCGCCACACTCCACCAAACCCCATTCACCAACTCCCGCCTCCACCGCCGCCAAATCCGCCGCCGCTCCCGCCGCCCGAAAAACCGCTTCCGCCGCTTCCGCCACTACTTTGCGAAGGCGGCGTCGAAGCGAAGGTCTGCCCCATCGAATTCATGCCTCGTCCCAGCGAATTGACGAAGTAATGGGTCGAAAAGTCGTCGGTCGAGCCGGAATACCAGTCGGGCGGCTGCGTCATCAGACCGGCAAATTTTCCGGCCCATTCGTCGCCCACGCCCAGAACCATCGCGTAGGGCAGCAAACGCCCGAAAATAGTGGGGTCGTCGGTGATGAGTTTTTCGATGCGGTCTTTTTCCGCCAGTCGCACGAAACGCTGAAAACCCACGCATTCGCGCAGTTTGCGGCTTCCCGTCGCGGTTTTGGCGGGCATGGCGCGCGCGCTGAAAAAGATGATGACTCCGGTCAGGCAAAGCCCGATGCCATAAGCGACAGCGCCGAGCGTAAATAGAAAGGTCGTCGCCAGAAACCCCAGCACGAAGATAATCACGCCGATGGTCTGATAAGTCTGGCGCGTGGTCGCGGGATTGGCGGTGAACAGCCGTTTCTGGGTGAGCGAGTCGTAAATCGAGTCGCGAATGGGCGCCAGATGAACGTAGAAATGTTCTTTGAGGCTGGAAAGCATCACCAGGCGGTCGCCCGCCGCGTCGGCGCCGAAAATGCCGCGCAAAAAGGTCGCTTCGTGCGGCAAAAGACGGTCGTCGAGAGCGTGTTCGCGGGTGCGGATGAAAGCGTAGTCTTTCGACTGCAAAAAGAGAAGTTTCTGGCCCTCCACCTCCTCGATACGCAGATAACCGCGCGCCGTGAGGTCGATCAACGTGGAAACGATGTCGGTCATGTCGCACGATTCATCCACTAAAGTTCCCACTTCGGCGGGGCTGAGATCGCGCGGCGGCGCCCATTCGACCTGCGCCGGCAGATTGCCCTCGACATCGCGGCCCGATTGATTCCACAGGATGGTGATAATCGAGCCAGCCAGAAGCGGAAAGGTGAAGGCGGGCCATCAATCGGCGAAAAACCACAGAAAGCTCTGGAGCAGCGAGGGCGGCGTCATCGAAGCGGCGGGAAGTCCGGCGACAAGCGTCAGACCGTCGCCAGGCGGCAGATTCGGGGTGTAAAACAGCACCGATTTCGCTTCGGTTTGGACATTGGCGCGCTGCGTCTCCCCAGGCGGGCCGAAAAACGAATCGGTTTTAAGGCTCGCAACGGGAACATGGGGCGGCGGATAAAAGCGCGCCGAAGCATTTTTCATGGCGAAGGGCCATTCGTTGCCGGTCGCGTTCCAATACACCTCCGGCGCGCCGCCGAAAAAGTTGACGGCGCGGCGCACGAGATAATGGATTTTGTAAACCTGAACGCCGCTCACGGTGCGGTCGGGGTCGCCGATTTTGATGTTGATGTCGCGGCCCTGGCGCGAAGTTTCAAAGCTGTGCGACTGGTTTTTGGCGTCGGTGACGCCCAAAACGCGCAGATGAATGGTGTAGCGCCCGCCGTTGCGGTCGTAAACCATGGGAATGATGCGGTAGATGCCGTGACGCTCGGCGCCCTGAAAATCCATGGTGATGATTTCGGTGACATCGAGCGAAGTGTCGCTTCGAGCGCGAATTTCGGCGTGAAACGACTGAATTTCTTCGGCGCGCGCGCTGCCCGTCCACAACAGCGCGTAGAAAACGAGGAAAAAGCGAAAAATTCGGATCACGAGCGGCATTTTAATTCATCGGTTGGCCGGAAGCTAAAGCATCCGTCTGGGGGCCTGCGGCCTTGGGTGCTTCGCACCCGCTCGCCCTCCAATTGAGTCACATCATCTGAAACGTGGCAAGTCGCTGTCACGATGGGGTGCGAAGCACCCAAGGCCGCAGGCCCCAGACGGATGCTTTAGCTTCCGGTCTATCGCCAACTTCGCGTCCGTCCAGCGACAAAAAAGCCGCCAGCGCAATCGCCGGCGGCTTTTTGATGAAAATTTGTCTTACGAAGTGATTTTGCGAATCGCGGTGGGCGTGTAATCGCCGTCCTGACAGAAGAAAAATTGATCGACCATCACGCCGGTTTCGCGGTTTTTCAGAACCAGAGTGTTCTGTCCCGCTTTGAGCGTGACGCGCGCGCGTCCGCCGACCCAGTGCCAGGCGTCGTAGGTGCCGTCTTCGCCCAGAATTTTGCCGTCGCTGCCGTTGACCGAGACTTCGACCGAGTTGCCACAGCCGTTCGCCCAGAAAGTGCGCGCCCAGATGTAGTAGGGTGCCCGCCGTTTTGACGTTGAATTTGTAGGTCGATTGCCCGATGCCCTTGGTTTTGTTCCCATCCCAGGGAATTTCGAGATAGCCGCCGCCCGACACTTTGGCGCCTTTGCCGGTGACTTTTTTCAGGGGAGATTGAATCGAGGCCGGTTTTTCGGCTTCAAAACAGACTTTGGCGTTAGCGGCGAAGCCCGCCGCCGGAAAAAGCGCGAGACTCGCGCCGCAAAGAAAGAGTTTTGGGGTTTTCATAGCAATGGTCAGACTTCGGAAGTGTGCTGCGCGTTGCGCTCGCCCTGCCACGCGATCACCGCGAGCGCGAAAAGAAACGCCAGAACCAATCCGGCGCCTCGGACGATGGAGGCGTGAAAAAGGTTGATAAATAACCAGCTCGACAGCGCGGCCACCACGCCCGCGCCCAGCCAGTCGGACGGCGATTTTCTGCTGGCGCGCCACGCCAGAGTCCAAAAATGAGCCACCACCCACAACAACGCGCCCAGTCCCAAAATTCCAACTGAAACCGCCTGCACCAGATAAAGATTGTTGGAATCGGGCGGCATTTTTTCCTCGTTGGGCAGCGCATTATAAAGCGGGCCGATGTTCTGCTGATAGTTGCCAGGCCCGACGCCGGTCGCAAAGCGCGCTCGCGCGGCACGCTCCAGCCCAGCGCGGCCCCCCATTCGACGTATTGTTTTTTCACTTTTTGATCGTTCGAGGCGACGCGCGTTTCCGCCGCGCGATACGGCTCTAAAGCGGGCAACAGCCGCCAGAAACTGAAGCCGAGAATCGCAAAAAACGCCACGAAGCATAGGCGATACGCCTTGAGGCGGACGGTGGCGTCGCACGCGAGAGCCGCCACTACCATTCCCAGCGCCGCCGCGACGAGCGCCCAGGGCGAAACGACCGTCACCAACGCCACTAAAATCATGTTGAATGAGATAAAATGCAATAATTTCGCTTGAATGCGCCGCGAGTTCGGCGACCCGTTTTCCAGCAAAACCGGAATGGCGATGGCCAGAAACGCGCCGTAAATGTGCGGCGACGAAAACAAACCGCGCGGCGCGCTTTCGGTGAACGACCGCAACTGTGTCAGCGCCGCGAGGCCGGAAAGCAAAGTCGCAACGGCAAACGCGACAATCGCCAAATTGCGCCGCGAAATAAAATCCTCGCGCCGGTCGTGAAGGAGGTTGACGAAAAGCCAGGGCGCGACCAGAAAATAGGCGCTCCACTGAACGATTTCCGCGATGGCTTCCTTGCTTTCCTTGGTGATAAAAGCGCGCGGCCCCAGTCCGTTTTCGCCCAGCGAAGCCGCCACCGCGCCGACAACCGGCCCCGAATGCAGCGCCGACAAAACAAGGGCAAACAGCAGCGCGAAACACGGCAGAGGCGGCCACCATAATTTGCGCCAACTGCGAGTTTGAACAGTGCGCGCGATGAACCACAAAACCACGGCGAGAAAAACCACATCGGAGAGCGCGACGGCGAGAGTTTTGGTGGCGTAGCCCAGCCCTTCGGCGAGCGTATCGCGCCCGACGCGGCGCACATCGACCTGACTGCACATCGCCACGACCAGCGCCGCCAGACTCGCGCTGTCCAACAGGGAAAGCACCTTTTTCATTCGTCCTCCTCAGCCGGAAGCGGCGCGGGGAAAAAGTGGAGTTTGGCCCACACCAGGGCCAGAAGGAGCGGCATCAAGCGCAACAGCACGCGCGTGGTGGCGGGCGAATTCGTCGCCGCGCGGCACAGCGCTGCCAGCGCGCCGTAGCCTAAAATTTGCAAAAACAGCGTCGCAAGCGGTGTCGGATCGAGCGTTTCGGTTGGCCCGACGGCATAAAAGCGCGCTAAAAACCAGAAACTTCCCACCCCCAGCGCGCCAATTAACCCCAGCGCCGCGACTATGAAACGCCTCTGGCCCGCCGCTTTTCCACCACGCCGGAAACGACAGAATCGCGCCCAAAACCGCGAGTCGAAGCGCGTAGGAAAGCGGAAATTGGTCTTCGGGCAGCAGCGCGAGCCGCAGCGAAAAGCCTTCGCGCGGGCCAGCGCGTTCGGCGAGGTGAAACAGCACGAAAACGCGCACAGAAAGGCAAAAGTCGCCGCGTCGCGGTTTTCGCTCAATTTGCGATGCAGCGAGGGCACGAGCGCCACCACAAACAGCGCGGCGAGAAACAACAGCGCGGTTTTTTCGGGCAGCAGCGCGGTGGGCGGCAACAGGCGCGGGTCGGGAAAAAGCGCCAGAATCGCTATGCCCAGGAGCGCGCCTAATGCGAGGAGGGAGGCCATAAGGAAAATGCACTGGCTGTTGCGAAGAACGATTACGGAGTTTTCCGTCGCTCCGCTCCGGCCCTCACCCGCCGCTTCGCGGCACCCTCTCCCACAAGCGGGAGAAGGACAGAGCGCGCAGCTTCAACCGAGCAGTGAAATCACGAGGGTAAGAGTGTGTCCTTCTCCCGCTTGCGGGAGAGGGTGCCGCGAAGCGGCGGGTGAGGGCCGGAGCGAAGCGACGGGAAAACTCTCGGAATCGTTGTTCGCAACAGCCAGGCGCCCCCAGTATGACACCCATTTTGCGTCAGGTTTCTCGCTTCTTCCCAGGAAAAAAGCCAAATTCGCGCTTCCTTTTATACTTGCCCCGACTTTTCCGCAATTTTCCGGCGTGCAACTTTTCCTTTTTCTCAACGACCTCGCGGGGCGCTGGCCGCTTCTCGACGGCGCGATGCGCTTTTTTTACGTCGGCGCCGTGCCCGCGATGGCGACGCTTCTGCTGGCGCAACTGCTGCTGTTTCCGCGCCGCGACGACGCCGCGCCGCGCGCGCGCATCGTCTTCGCGGTCGCGTTCGCGCTGCTTCTGGCGGCGTTTCTGGCCCTGGTTTTCGAATATCTCGCCCAGGTTTTGAACCTCGGCAACGTTTCGCCGCGCCCGTTTATGACGCGCCGCGTCAATTTGCTGGTCTTAGAGCCGCAGGACAACTCCTTTCCCTGCTACGAAATCGCAATCGCGGCGATTCTGGCCATCGCGCTGGGCTTTTCGAGCCGCAAATGGGGAGTTTTCGGTGCTTTTCTGACCATTCTGCTCGGCATCGCGCGGATGTTTTGCGGCACCAACTACTTCGCCGATGTCGCGGTCGGCGCGTTGCTGGGCGCGGGCGCCGCCGCGCTGTGCGGCGCGATGTTCGAGGCGCGCTGGCGCATTTTCACTTCCAAACCGGCGCTCCATTTCGCGGGCGCGGCGGCAATTCTCTTCCTGACTCTGGGCGCGACTTACGTTTCCCTCGCCGCGACGCCGCGTTTCGCCTCCAAACTGCCAGCGTTTTGGAATTCGCCCGCGACGGCGGCGCCGTCGGCTTCCGAGGCGCCGCTCCAGGCCACGCGCGCCGCGCGCGCGGTTTTGCAGGAAGGCGAGGGCCTCGCCGAAGCGACCGTGCAACTCAGCGCCGAAGAACTCGCGCTTTCCAAGCGCTCGCACCAGTTTTTGCCCGAAGTTGAAAAGTTTCTCAGGGGCAAACTCACGCCGCTCGCGCGTCCGTTTCGCTTGCTGGATGTCGAAGTTGCGCCGGTGCGCGCGGGGGGCAGGGCTTATCGCGCCGCCGCGCTGCGTTTTGAAATCGCGCGCGAGATTCCTGATTTGCGCCACCAGACTGCCGAAGTCGCCGCGCGGCTCGTCAAAGCCGCGTTTGCGAGCGATTCGCAGTTGCAAAACGTCGATGTGACGGCCATTTTGCGCGGCGACACCGCTCAAATCGACGGCAGCGTGCTGCGTTTCGCGGGCGACGAAGTGCCGGTTTTCACCGCCTCCATCATGCGAGCGAACCTCGTCGTGGCGTCGCCGCGCTGGGCCAACGATCCGAAACTCGACGGCGGAAGCTGGCTGCGCGCGCGCTCGCGGCTTTATGTCAACGAGCGGGTGCTGCCACCTGCGCCCAAACCTCCCGCTGCGCCGGTTGCGACGCCGAAACCGTTGAATCCCACTTTGCTTCCAAAAACGCCGGTTGGGAGCGCCATCGTGATTCCCAAAGAACCGGCGCGCTTGAAGCATCAGTCGCAGTTTTAAGAAGCTGTTTTGGAAGTGCCCGTAGGGGCGTAGCGTGCTACGCCCAAAACCCTGAGCGCGCGTCATTTGAAGGCTTCTCCAACGTCCTGGGCGTAGCACGCTACGCCCCTACGGGCACTTCCAAAACAGCTTCTTAGAAAGTTTAAGGTTGTTAACATCCTCAGGGGCGTTGTCATTTCGAGAAGCCTGCGACGAGGAATGACAACGCGCTACGGGCCAACAAATTTATGTCGGAAAATCCTTCAAATCACCCGCCGCGCGAAAATTCACTCCGCAACTGGGGGCTTTTCGTGGCGGCGACGCTCGCGGTGTGGGCGCTTTATTTCTGGTGGCGCCCGCCCGCGCCGATGCTGTTTTTGAAGCGCCAGGAACATCTGGGCCACAATTCCAAAGCGGTTTCGCTCACCATCGACGACGCGCCGCATCCCCTCACCACGCCGCTGCTTTTGGCCTCGCTCAAACGCGCTCAGGTGAAAGCGACGTTTTTTTGTGTCGGCGAAGGTCTGCGGATTTATCCCGAACTGGCGCATCGCATCGTGGCCGATGGCCATCGCCTCGCCAACCATTCGCACCCGCATCACAATCTGACAACAGTCGATGCCGATTTTTATCCGCACCACATCGACGCCTGTTTCGCCGCCATCGAAAACGTCGGGAAAGAGGCCGGAATTCCCCAGCAGACGCGACTTTTTCGCCCTCCTGGCGGCGGACTCAACCGCGAAGTGATGGGGTATTTGTATGATCGCGGCCACACCCTCGCGTGGTGGAGCAACAACGTGGGCGACTGGACGTGTCCCCCCGCCTGGAAAATCGCCGACGGCGTGAAAGCCAACCTCAAAGGTGGCGATATCCTGCTGCTCCACGACGGCGGAACCGGAACGCCCCAGGCCATTCCCGCGATTGTCAAAGAAGCGCGCAAACGCGGGCTGCATTTCGTGGTGATGCCGGAGTGATTCAGCAGAGGAGCGGAGGAGCAGAGGAGCGGAGGAGAGAGGGTGCGTTGGAGTGAAAACGGTGTCCTTTTCACTTCAACGCACCCTCTCCTCCGCTCCTCTGCCCCTCCGCTCCTTTGCTGGAATCTCCTCCGCTCTATACTGCCGTTTTAGATATGAAATCTCTCTTTTTCACTGGCGCGGCTCTGCTGGCGCTGAGTTGGAGTGCGGGGGCGCAGCCGCGCGCCAACGCTCCACGCGCGGCGCTGCCGCTTCCCGAAGATGTGCGCCGCGTGACGGCCATTGATGCTTACAATGTCATTCTGGCCGAAAAAAGCGAAGCGCCGCGCCAGTTCGCACTTATCGAACCGCGCCACGTTTACGCGGGCGGACTGGCGCGCTTGTTTGGCGGCAGAGTCTTTTCGACGCGAGACTTGGTCTCGCCGCAAAGGAATTAGCGCGTGGCCATCGTTATCAAATCGAAGAACGACCTCAAACTGATGAGAAAAAGCGGACGCGCCGCGCAGCGTTTGCTCAACACGCTGGGCGAAGCGGCGCAGGCGGGCGCGACGGGCCGCGATCTCGATGCTCTGGCGCGCAAACTTCTCGCGCAAATGGGCGCGCGCAGTCCGTTTCTGGGCAAGAAAGCCGGCGGGCCGCCCTACCCGTGCGCCATCACGGTTTCGACCAACGAAGCCGTCGTGCACGGCATTCCGACTCACAATCCCTTCCACGACGGCGACATCGTTTCGCTCGATGTGGGCGTTCTGCTCAACGGTTTCATCGGCGACACGGCGGGCACTTTCGCCATCGGCACGCCCGCGCCGCGCGCCGAGCGCTTGATGAGAATCACCAAAGAAGCGCTTTATCTGGGCATCGAAAAAGCGGTCGTGGGCAACACGGTGGGCGATATTTCGCACGTCATCCAGACCCACATCGAGAGTCACGGCTACGGCGTGGTGCGCGAGTTAGTCGGTCACGGAGTGGGGCGCACCATGCACGAAGACCCCAACGTGCCCAACTTCGGCAAAGCCGGAACCGGCGCCAAACTGCGGCCTGGCATGACCATCGCCATCGAGCCGATGGTCAACGAAGGCACGGCGAATGTGAAATGCCTGCCCGATAAATGGACGTATGTCACCAAAGACGGCAGCCTTTCGGCGCACTACGAACACACCGTCGCGGTGCTGAGCGACGGGCCGGAAATTTTGACCATTGATGAGCGCTACGAATAACCGATTTCGGTCGAGCGACACAGACTAAAATCTCTTTCAACCCATGAAAATCGAAGTTTCTTCTTCCCCACCGCTCGACTTCCCCGCGCCACTCCTAATTCTGCCGACGTTCGCCGACGAATCGCTCGCGGGCGCGGCGGCGCAGCTCAATTCCGCGTTGAATGGCCTCGTCGCCGAGGTTTTCGAGGCCGACGGCTTTGGGGCCAAAGTCGGCGACAGTCGCTTAATCTACAACCCCAACGGCGCTTCCAGGCGCGTTTTGCTACTCGGACTGGGCACGCGCGACAAATTCGACGGCGAAACCTTGCGCCGCGCCGCCGCCAAAGCGGTTCGCACCGCGCAGTCGCTCAAAAAGACCGAAATCGCCTTCGCTTTGCCCGTTTTCGAGACGCTTTCCGTCGAAAATGCCGCGCTCGCCGTCGCCGAGGGCCTGGAACTGGGCGCGCATTTGTTCGACGACTTCAAAAGCGGCGAAAAACCGGCGCCGCTCCAAAGCGCGACGATTTGTGTCGAAAGCGAACTCGAAAACGCGCAAAATGGCGTTGAAACGGCGCAGATTCTGGCCGCCGCGACGCTCAAATGTCGCGCGCTCGTCAATTGGCCCTCCAACCTCAAAAAACCCGAAACCCTCGCTCAAACGGCGCGCGACATCGCAGAGGAAAAGGGTTTACGCGTCGAAGTGTGGGACGAAAAGCGCATTCAGGACGAAAAAATGGGCGCATTATGGGGCGTCGGGATGGGCAGCGAGGCGCCGCCGCGTTTCATCATCCTCGAATACATTCCTGAAGGCTTCGAAAATGAAGCGCCCATCGCGCTGGTCGGCAAGGGAATGTCGTTCGATACCGGCGGCTATTCCATCAAGCCCAGCACCTCGATGGAAGATATGAAAGACGACATGGCGGGCGCGGGCGTGGTTCTGGGCGCGATGAGTGCGCTCGCCGATTTGAAAATTTCGCGCCGCGTTCTGGGCGTGATTCCCTCGGCGGAAAACATGGTGTCGGATCGCGCCCAGCGTCCTGGCGACATCGTGACGGCGAGAAACGGAAAAACCATCGAAGTTCTCAACACCGACGCCGAAGGCCGCCTCATTCTCGCCGACGCCCTGGTGTGGACGTGCGAGCAGAAACCCGCCGCGATTATCGATTTCGCCACGCTCACCGGCGCGATTAGCATCACACTGGGACAGGAAGGCGCCGGACTGTTTTCCAACGACGACGCGCTTTCCGCTTCGCTTTTGAGCGCGGGCGAGAAAGTGGGCGAGCGTTTGTGGCGTTTGCCGCTCTGGGAGGAATACCGCGAATACATGAAGGGCACGGTGTCGGATTTGAAAAACATCGGCCCCGAACGCCGCGCCGGTGCGATTGCGGGCGCGATTTTCCTCGAAGAGTTCGTGGAAAAAGGCATTCCCTGGGCGCATCTCGACATCGCGGCAGTGTCGCTCGTCAAAAGCGAAAAGTTCCTCACCCAGCGCGGCGCCACCGGCTTCGGCGTGCGGATGATTCTGGACTTCTTGCGGGAAGACGGTATACGGAATACGGAAGAGCTAAGCGCGAAAATCTAACTCCCGTCTCCCGTCTCCCGTCTCCCGTCTCCCGTATTCCGTATTCCCTAAAAACCATGCGCTCTTACTGGGACGAAGACCTCGCCATTCTCTCCGCCGAAAACGTGTCGTTTTCCATCGAAACGGCGGGCCTGGGGTCGCGTTTCGCGGCTCTGGCGCTCGATACCTTTTATCAGATTCTGATTTACCTCCTGCTGGCTCTGGCGGCTCTGGGCTTTCAGAACTATGTGTTTTCATTCGCCGATATGCCGCGCTGGCTGGCTTCGAGCCTCATCGCGCTCTATCTTTTGGTCACTTTCGCGCTGTTTTTCGGCTACTATTTCGTGTTCGAGTGGCTGTGGGACGGTCAAACCCCTGGCAAGCGCTATTTCGGCCTGCGCGTCATGCTCGCCAACGGCCTGCCACTGAACGTCACGGCTTCGCTGGCGCGCAACGCGGTTCGCATCGTGGATTTTTTGCCGCTTTGCTATGGTTTCGGCTCGGTGGTCTCGATTTCCAACCGCCTCAACCAGCGCATGGGCGATCTGGTGGCTGGAACCATCGTGGTGCGCGAAAGCAAGGAACAAAAGCAGCGCAAACCGCTCACGATTAATGAAGCCGTCGAAGCCTTTTTGAGCGCTGCGACCACGGTTCCTGGCCAGAAAACCGACTCGACGCCCTGGCAGGAAGACGAGGAACTGCGCGCCGAAATGACGCCCGCCGTCGATGCCGACGCGCTCGCGCTGAGCCGGAAGCTGTCGCGCGAAGATTACGAACTGGCGCGCGATTTCGTGGCGCGGCGCGAGACCTTGCCCGCCGCCGCGCGCGAGCGGTTGGGAAAATCGCTGGCACTTCGACTCAGCGCGAAGTTGGGGGAAGAAATGGCGGAGGATTTCGAGGCGCAGTTGGTGGAAATTGTGGCGATGTTGGCGAAGGTTTACGCTTAGGTTTTTCCGCTACGCGGAGCTCAGGCACCCTCTCCCGCAAGCGGGAGAAGGATTAGCAGTTTTCATCCGGCACTTTGCGGAAGCGCAAAAGTAGGCGTTAGAACTGCTAATCCTTCTCCCGCTTGCGCGGGTGCCCTCTGGGCGTGGGTGCCCGACCCCAGGAGGGCGGGTGAGGGCCGCGTAGCGGGTCAAACTCCCCAATTTCTCCGATAATTCCTCTCGTGAATCCGATTCTCGCCCGCGAAATCCGCGCTCGTTTCCGCGACAAGCGTTCTTTCTGGCTGCTCTTTGCTCTCACGGCGCTGCTGTGCGTCGTGGCGGCGTGGATTTACAACGATGCGGCGGTTCGCGCGGCGCAGGCCGAAGCGCAGGCGCGGTCGCAATTTCTCGCCTCCCAATCTTCGGTTTTCTACAACGACTCTTTCCAGGACACTTATTACTCGCCCTACTCTGCGCTGGCGCGTCAGGCCAATGCCACCGGACGCGAACTGTTTCGCGCCCTGGCTCTGGGCAACGCCCTGGCGTGGCTGCTGATTGCTCCGGCGCTCACCGCGACGGCGCTGGCCAAAGAACGCGAACGCGGTTTGCTGGAAAGTTTGTGGCTTTCTCCGTTTCGGATTCGCTCGCAAATCGCGGGCAGAATGGCCGCGACGCTGTTTTTTCTCTTCATTTTGCAGCTTTCGGCGCTCCCGATTTACGGCATCGCGCTGCTATTAGGCGGCGTTTCGCCAGGCGAAGTCGGGGTTGCCGCCACCCTCATCGCGGCGACGGCTCTGGTGGGCGCGTCGGGGGGAATGTGGTGTTCGGCGCGCTCGCACCGGCCCGCCAACGCCCTGGGAGCGACGTTTTTTGTCGTCTCAGTGTGGAGTGCGGCGGCTTATTTCGCGCAGCAACACATCTATCATTCGTTCGTGGGAAGCGCTGCCTGGCATTACGCGCTTGCATTTAGCCATCCCGTCTTTTTGATGCAAAGCGTGTTGTCGGATGCGCCTTTGAACCGATTTGGGCCGCTCCCCATTTCGCGCGAAGACCTTTTGCGGCTCGGTCTGGCGCTGCAAATCGCGGCTTCGGTTTTCCTGTTGTGGGCCGCGACGCGCAAAGCCTCGGTTCCGCTTCCCGAAGCGCGCTGGCAGGAGCGCAACCCGATGTGGCAGCGCTGGCGCGCGCGTATCGAAGCCCAAAAAGCCGAGCGCAAACGCCGCGAGGAAGCCGCGAGGCTGCGCGAAAACGTGGCGGGCGCGCTGCTCTACGAACTGCCCATCGAGCGCCTGGTGCGTTTTCGCGACCCGCTTTTGTCGCGCGAAGTGAAATCGCGTTTTCGCCTGCGCGCCGGCAATAGAATGGTTTCGGCGCTGCGCTTCGGCGCGTTCATCCTCGCTGGTGGATTCTGGTTGCGGGCCGCGTTTAGCACCACCGATGCCCCGACGCGCGCAGAAAGCGGTCAGGTGTTCATTTTCGGTTTGTGGGGCTGCGGAATGCTCGCGATGAGCGTGATGGCCGGTTCCAGTTTCACCCGCGAACGCGAAAGCGGGACGTGGGAAGGCCTCAAACTCTCTCTCCTGCGCCCCGCGCAAATCGTGCGCTCGAAGTGGCTCGCGCCGCTCGTGGCGTTCGGGTATTGGAGCGCGGCGGGATGGATTTTGGTGCCGTTTTACATCAAGTGGAGCGCCGAGCGCACCGGCATCGATTTCCTGCCCATGATGGGCGCGATTGCCATTATCGTTTTCTCGCTCGGCGCCGCGTGCGCGCTGGGACTTTACGTTTCGAGCCGCGCGCCCCATTCGGCGGCGGGAACGAGTTGGACGCTGGCGATTTTGCTGGTGATTCTGGCGGGTTTTCCGGCGCTGGATTCCATTGGAGACGTTTTGGGGCGAATCACCAACGCTTTTTTCGGGGGTCGCACCTTTGACCGTTACGGGCGATTTTTCGACCAGGACGGAAGAGCAACGGGAATCGATATGCAGGAGTTGAAATGGCGCCAGGTGGTGAAGTCTTCCCTGAACGCCTACCATCCGATTTCGGCACTGCAAGAGGTGCTTAATGAGCGAGAAACTCAACCTGACCATTATTACAATCACAACCTCGTCCTCGGTCTTCCGCGCGACGACGGCACCAAAGTCTTGAATTTCCTGCTCAACCTGACTCAAACCGCCGCCGTGACGGCGCTGATGCTGCATTTGGTGGCGCGGCGCGTGCGAAAAATCGAGGAAGCATGACCAACCCGATTCTCGACCGCGAAATTCGCACGCGCTGGCGCGACGGGCGCGCTTTTGGCCCCGTTTTGGTTTTGACGGCGGGTTTGTCGCTGCTTTTCGCCTGGATTTACGGCGAAAACGCTTCCGATGTCGCGCAATCTGGGTCGTCGGCGCAGTGGTCGATTCTGGGACACGACCTGTTTTCCACCCTCGCGTGGGTTCAGACTCTAAGCTGGCTGCTCATTTCTCCCGCGCTCACCAGTTCGGTCATCGCCACCGAACGCGAGCGCGGCTGGTTCGACTCGCTGCTGTTGTCGCCGCTTTTGCCGCGCCAGATCATGGCGGGCAAATGGCTGGGCGCCCTCGCCTACGCCGCGACGCTTTACGCCGTCACCCTGCCCTTTTCCGCGCTGACATTTCTGCTCGGCGGCGTGTCTCCAGGCGAGTGGTGGCTCGTTTTAGCACTGCACCTATTGTGCGCGTGTTGCGGCGCTTCGATTGGTCTGGCGGCTTCGGCGTGGAGTTTTCGCGCGGGCGCGGCGCTTCGCTCGGCGTATGGCCTGATCATGGTGTGGCTGCTCGGTTCTTTGGGCGGGGCGCTCGTTGCCGGAGAGACGCCATTTGCAATTGGCATGATTTTCACCCGATTTGCGTTGCCGACGCCGTTCGGGACGTGGCTGGGGCGCACCAATCCGGTCTTGCGCGCTCTCGAAATCACTTCCGCTCCGCCGACGCAATATTGGCCGTTTTGCTTTGCATTTCTGGGCGCCGCGACGCTGTTTTTTCTCGCCATCGCGGTCTATTGCGCGCGCCAGCCTTTGGCCGAAGCGCCCTTCATTCAAACCAAAAAACCCGCCGCAAAAACCGCCTCGACGCACGCCAAAATCCCGCTCGTGACGCGCCTCCGCTTCGCCAATCCCGTCCTCGACCGCGAAGTGCGCGCCAAATTCGTCATGCGAGCGCCGCCGCGCGTGGTCATCGTCGCCGAAGCGGTTTTGGGCGTTCTGGTCGCTTATTTTTACGTTCGCACCTTTTTATGGGCGCTGTTCGAACCGCAATATCGCGATATTATCTGGTGGGGGCTGGTTTTTACCGGCCTCATCGTCACCATGATGGCCTGCGCCACGATGGGCGCCAATGCCCTGTCGCGCGAACGCGAGCGCGGCACCTGGGACGGCGTGCGCCTTTCCCTGCTTGGCCCCGCCGAAATAATGCGCGGCAAAGTGGGATCATCGCTTCTCACCTGCGCCCTCTTTTCGCTCGCCGTGTGGCCGCTTTTGCTGCCCTGCGTGTCGTGGAACACCTGGAATTGCACTTCGAGCAGCGTCATCGCGCCGCTTCAGGTGATGGCGTGCCTTCTGGTGTGGGGCGCGACGGCGTGGAGTTACACGCTGATTGGAATGTGGATGGGGCGCACTCAGGGCCGCAGTGCGCGCGCGGTGGGGCAGACCATCGGGCTTTTGACCGCGTTTCTGCTGCTTTCGCCCATTTTGGTGTCAATAACCGCCTCCGGCAAATGGATTTTGGCCGCCGCGCATCCGCTCATCGCGGTGGCGTGGGCGGTTACGGGCGAAGGGCTGGCCGATATTTCGGCGACCGGCATTCCCTACGCCGCGTTTCATGGTTCTTTGGGATTGGGAATCTGGTGGTTTTTACGGCGCGCTTTGAAAGAAGAGTTGGAGCGCGCCGGAGTAGAGAGGAACTGAACGTGTTTCCCGTCGCTTCGCGTCGGCCCTCACCCGTCGCTTCGCGCCACCCACGCCCAGAGGGCACCCGCGCAAGCGGGAGAAGGACAACGCGCGCCACACTATCCGAGCAGTAAGTCACAGTGAAAACACGAAAGTTAGAGTGTGTCCTTCTCCCGCTTGCGCGGGTGCCCTCTGGGCGTGGGTGGCGCGAAGCGACGGAAAGACCTTCCAACTCAACCTTCAACTTTTCCCAACGCGCGCCGCGCCAGAACCACCGCCGCGAAATCATCGATGGGTTCGGGCGGGCACTGCAAACCGAGCGGCACGAATCGCTTCCAGCCGCGCGGCGGATGGGCCGCGAAATAAAGCGGGCGCGCTTCCTGAGTCGAATCGCGCTCGTTGACGATTTCCAATTTAGCGCTCGCTTTGGTCGTTTCTAGAAGCGTTTCGATGATGCACGCGGCGAGCGACGAACCCGTTGAATCGCCCAGCGCCACGCGCGCGAGCGGCCATTTTCCCAGCAGTTCCTCGACGGTCGCGCCCAGTTCGACGCTGGGCACAATCGCGCGCCACACGATGGCGCCCGCTTCGTCCACGATGGCCAGACCGGTTTTTTGCCGCCCTGGGTCGATGCCCAAAATGTTCATGGCTAAAACTCAAAAATTTAAGAAGTCGGCGCGATGTCGCTCACCTGGAAGCGCACCTGCAACGGTTCAACGGTGGAAAGCTCTTTGGCCGCCACCAGCGTGACGAGCTGCGGGCGCTTGCTGGCTTCGATGCGTCGCAGGGCCTCAAATAGACTCACATTGGTGCCGGAAGCGAAAAAATTGGGTTCGTCGGGCGCAAGTGGCGGGTTGACGCCGCGTTTTTCGGCTTCTCTGCGCCCCATTTCGATGAGAACCGTAAATAATTGATTAAAAATGCGCGCGTCGCCCGCGCCGCCGTCGATAATCATGCTCGCCAGGGATTCTCCGGCACTAAAGGCGACCGCGACCGGAACCGTGATGAAATGAACCGCGATTTCGGTTTCGCCCGCCAGAAAGTTGCGAAACGCGACGAGGCGAACCGAAGTCGGCCCGTTTTGTGCGGCGATGTCGCGCGCCACACGTTGAAAAACCTGCTCGCCTTCGAGGAAAACGATGTTTTGGCCCGCTCTTTCGGCGCGCGGCAGGAGTTGTAAACGCGCTTCGCGTGCGGACGAAGGGCTGGCCCCTTGTTCGCGGCGAAAATCGCGCTGGGCCTGCTCGAAGAGCGCACGCACCGTCGCCGCGATGGTCTGCGGCGATTGATTGGGTGGGATAATGCGGGCAGCGAAGGTCTGGTTGACGCGCACCGAAGGTTCGTTCTGGGCGAACAACACTGCGCCGGTTTCGGCATTGACGACATCTTGCTGCAATTCTCGAAGCCGTGTTTCCAGTTGCAGCACCTCGCCCCCAAGCCTGGCATAGACGGTAGAAGCGCGATTCACTGTCGCAGTAGCGCGATTTACGTTGGCCTGCTCGCGCGCCAGATTCCTTTGCGCTACGCTCAAATTCCTTTGCGCTTCGATGTAACGGGCGTTGGCAGTTCCCAATTTATTTTGAATACCGTTCAGTCGCCTTTGGGCCTGGCTCAATCGGCGGCGGCTCTGGTCAAGTTTGCGCCGTGAAATTTCCAGATTGGCGCGTGAACGGTTGAGATCAGCACGCGCTCCTTGCGCCCGTTGGCGCGCTTCTGTGGCCAGGCGCCGCGCTTCTTTTTCATTCGCCTGCGCTTGTCTGGCACCTTGAAGGGCGCTTCGCTCGCCTTTCTGCGCCTGCGCGACACCCCTTTGAGCAGTTTTCAAAGAGTTTTGCGCCGCCAGACGTTCCGCTTCAGCCTTTTGGCGCTCTGCTATTGCCGCTTGAGTGTTTTTTTGCTCGCTTTTGACGCGGCCCTGCTCCTTATGAAGCTCTTTTTGGATATTGGAAAGCGACTCCTGAGTGCCGCTCAGACGTTGCCCCGTGCTTTTCAATCGCGTTTCGGCGAGAGCAATATCTTCCCGATACTGCGCGCGCTCCGCTTCGTAGCGAAACAGCGCGCGGCGCAGCGGCGTGGCGACGGCCAGAAGCGCCGCGAGCGTCACCACCATGATCACCCAACTGGAAGTAATGGTGAGAAACGTCGCCGTCGTGCGCGGGCGCATTCCCAGCAGGGACACCCGTTTTTTGCCCAGTTTCTTGCCCAAATTATCCGACCAGTAAGCGATAACGGCGGTCGCTATGAGGAGGCCGACGAACAAAATCAGGGGCGTGAACATGACGGAATCGCGCGGGGACGCCTTTAGATTGTGGCGGGCGCAATCGCGGGCGTCAAGCGACGATTCTGCGTTACTTCACGTCAGTTACCGACCGGCGAGCCGAGCGACAGCATGGGAATCGTCGCGGCGCCTTTCCAGGCGCCGTTATTGGACGCGGCCTCTATTTTAGGCGACGGTTAGACGCGAGATGCCAGAGCATTAAAGCGAGCTACCAAATCCGTTTCATCGCGCCGCTTCGTTCCAGGCCATCGCCAGACTGGCCGTGTCGCTCGCTATCAGGTTGAGCGCCTGATATTCGCCCACGAACGGCGAATACGTCACCTGCACCTCTTTCTCGCGCTCCAACAACCCGCCGCGCGCCTGATCGAAGAGCAAAACGTTGGTTTGCGGCGTGCCCAGAAGCACCAGATCGGCGGCAATCGTGCGCCACTGCGGGAACTTTTGCTGTGACTTGAGCGGTTGCAAACTTTGCACAACATCGCCCGCCGCGAGCGCGCGAGTTTCGACTTTGCGGCCTTTCGCGGTGTAAAAAGCGCTGATTTTTCCGCCAGTGCCGTGAACTGCGGGTCTTTTTGCTGCTCCGGCGTCAGCGCGATGACCAGAGGAATCTCCTGCGCGCCGCGAAGCGCCGGAGCGCGATTTCGGGGGGATCCGGCGCGGCGACGGGGGCTGGCGTCGCTTTGAGCTGGGCCTGGGCGCTCCCGTTGAGCAGCAGTTCGCTCGCGCTCAGTTGAAAGGTTCCGGCGTCGCTGGGGCCAACCGGCAGCTTGATGGGCACGCCGCTCGAGCCGAAAAGCGTGGCACCATCGCCGTTGCCGGAAATTTCAAGCCGCACCGGAACGCCGCTCGCGCCCGTAGCGACCGTCGCCGTCCAAAACCGTCGCTGCCGCGCGCCGTCGTGATGGCGGGCGCGGCGACTTCGCGCGGCGGCAGGGCGAAGAGGCGGAAGCCGTCTTTGGTCAAATCGGCGCTTTGCGCCTGCTGCGGCGAGAGTTTTTGGCCGCTCCGCACGTCGTAAATGGGCCGCGTCGTGTTCCACACCAGTTTCCCGACCTGCGGTTTGACGACCTGCGAGGCGTTTCTTGCCCTCTTCAAAACCCCAGTTCACGACGGTGACGTATTGCGTGTCGCCGTTCTGGTGCGGAACCGCCCACACCGTGTCGCTGCCGGTGGCGAGCGGCATCTCGATGCCCGCCATCGCGCTTTGCAGCACCCTGACGTTTTCGAGGTTGCGCGCCAGAAGCTGGGGCGAAACATCCTCCTTGCTCTGCGTGGTGTAAGCCGCGACTTTGAGCGCGGTTTTGGTCGCCGCGACGCCTTCGGGAAGCACCGTTTCGCTGTCGGCAATCAGTTTCCCGCCACCTGCGACGAACTTTTTCAGTTCGCCTTCGATGCCCTCGCTCCACAGCCAGGTCTGGTCGAAGCGATTGAGGCCGACCAGCAGAATCGCCTTCATTTCGGGCGGCAGGCCGCGCTTCAACTCTTCGGGCGTGATGATTTTGGCGGGCCAGCCGGCCTGATGCGACAAAAACAACGCTTCCGGGTTTTGCCTTCGTGCGAACCACCGTAAAGGTCTTTCTCGGTTGGCTTCTCACTGCCCTGGATTTGGCGCGAGACGGCTTGTTGATGGATGTAAAGCACCCCGACTGAAGCGAGAGGCCGCGCGCTTTGATAAGCGCCGCTGGTGCGGTGAATCCAATCGTAAAGCTCGCGCTGCTCGCGCACGACAGCGGGGCGCTCGCGGGGCGTTTCCTCGAAGCGCACCATCTGCCCGCTCCGGTAGTTCTGGTCGCCGGTTTCGTGCGCCAGAAACGTGGTTCCGACCGCATCCACCCCGCGCGTCAATGCCAGGGCATAGGCGCGCTGGCGCGCTTCGCGGCCAAAGAAGAGGCCGAAATCATCAATCAAAGCCCACGTCGGTTTTTGCGGAAAATACGATTGCAGGCGGTCAACGAGGGCGAGGTTGTGAAGCGGTTTGGAAGAGCCGTGTTCGTTCCAGTCGTAGGCGGTTTGCACCGGCAGGTTTTCGTGCATCGGCACGCCTGGAATCGTGGCCCAGGGCCAGCCGCCGCGCCCACCGCCGCCAGGACTGGAGCCGTAGCTGCCGGTGGTGAGAATCGCGTCGGGCCGCACTTCCTGCACGGCGCGGGCGAAGTAGCCGTAGCGTTTGAAGGTTTCGTCGTAGCGCGCGATGTAATTTAGGAATTCGCGCTGCGTGGCTTTTTTCTCCCAGCTTTTCGAGGGCGATAGAGCGGGGCCAACCGGCGTCACGCGGGCGCGACCCTGCTGGAAAATCTCGTAGGCGCGTCCCCAGGGCCGGTCGGGAATGGTGGGCGCCCAGTCCCAGTAGGTGACGTAGCCGCCGTTGTCGGCGCCAATCAACAGGCCCAGAAACGCGGGATATTTGCCGAATCGCTGGGCTAAAAGCTGAGCATCCCGAAAGGCCGGCGCGCCCCATTCGGGCAAAAACGAGCTTTGAAACGCCAGATTGGGGTTGCCCAGAATGCCCAGATTGCCTGGGGTGTCGGGATTGACACCGGCTTTGAGACCGCGCCGCGTCATCGCCGCCATCCATTGGTCGAGTTTGACGCTCTCCTCCAGCGTTTTGGGAAAGGCATCTTCAATGGCGAAGTCATAGCCCTGCGATGCCAGAAACGCGGCGTATTCGTCCGCCGTGCCCTGGAACCCCGCGATGTGGCCGCCGCCCAGAAAGTGCCCGCCGCTCATGCCGTGACGCATCGAAGAGGTGAAAATCTCGACCGGCGCGCGCGGCACCGACAGGCCCAGAAAGCGCCCGAATCCGGCGAGTTGCGGCACCGGCGGCGCCGCGAACTCCGGCCCCGCCGCCAGCGCCTTGAGGTCGGCGGCCCACTCTTTGGGATGAGGAAAAACCGGCGAGGCCGCGAGATTTTGAACAGTGATTTTCGGCCCGCCGCCTGGAATCGTGAGGTTGACTTGCAACGGTTCATCTTCGGGTTTGCCCAGCGCAACCGGCTTCAGACCGGCATCGAAGCGCACCGGCGGGCGATTGTTGACCACGAGTTCATAAGGCGAGCCACCTAAATTGGCGGGCAGCAGCAGCGTCAGCGAGCGCAGTTTTTCCCCGCGCTCGTAAATGGTTTCGCCGCCCAGTTTGAGGACGACGCTTTGAATATCGCCCGCGTTTTCGCCCTTGATCTGGATCGGAAACGTCCACAGTTCGTAGTCGCCGCTCGAAGTGCGAGCGGTGCGGTCGGTGGTGTAAACGAAGGTGCGGCCCCACAAAAACGAGTTAGCGCGAAACCAGTGATTGATGGGCGTGATGCTGTTGTCGCGGGCGTCTCGAAACAGGTCTTTCGATTCACCGCCGCCGCGCAAGACGACTTCGGCGTTTTCAGTCGGGCCGTCTTTGAAGACCCTTTTCGAGCCGTTGAGCTTTAAAACCGGCCAGTCCACCGCGTCGGGCGCGGGCATACGCCTGGCATCCTGCAAGCGCCGCCCATCGTAGGGCCGAAAGGCGAGCGGCTGATCGAAACGGCCCAGACTCAGCTTCACCGGATAACCCTGAGAGGGGAAATCAGCCTCGGTCGGGGCGCGGGTCGGCAGAGGCTGCCCCTTCGCCAGAGTTTGAACTTGCGCGCTCGAAAGCGCGGCGGCGAAAATTTGCAGGTCGTCGATGGCCGCCGTCCAATGGGCGTTGCCCACGCGAATCGGATCGTCGCTGCGCCACACCGCGAACGGCACCTGGGATTCGAGGACTTCCTGCCCGTTGAGATAAATCCGCATCGCGCCGCCGCGCTCGAAGGTTAGGGCGACGTGCGTCCAGGTGTCGGGCGCGATTTTGCCTTTCCAGGGCGTGTCGTAAAACCCGCCGCCATAGCCGCCGTGAAACATTACCTGGCCCTTGTCCCCAATGCCCAACTGCCAGCCGTTGTTCAGCCCCTTGGTCACAATGTAGACGCGGCCCGTGGCGGGAAACTTCTCGACTTTGAGCCAGAACGCGAGCGAAAACTGGACAGTGAGATCCTTGATGCGCGGGCCGGAAATCTCGATTTTCGAGGCGGGGCCGTCGAAGCGCAGCGCGCCGCCGCTCTTGCCCGCCACGGGTGTGACATTTTGGGCCTTAACGGTGAGGTTTTGCGGCCCCGCCTCGGTGGCCGCCGCATTTTCCATCGGGAACGAGCCGAAAAGCGGCTGCGGCTGCGCGTGGGCGCAGCCCGCGAGCGAAAGAAAAGTCAGAACAGCAAGGGTGCGAATTTTCATGGTTTTAGGACTTACGCATAGGCTGTGTTCGCTCGACTGAAGTCGGCGCTATGGGCGAACAAGTTCGCTCCCTTCCGCCTTCGCGGGAACCAAACTGTCTGGTTTCGGCGCAGGCCGAAAGTTAGCGGCGCAGCCGCCCATAGCGCCGACTTCAGTCGAGCGAACTGACGCACAGAGATTGAGACCCTGTTATTTCATTCCAGAACCGCTTTATTGTGCGACTGCGAGTAACTCGAAATCGTCGCCCCACGCCGCGCCCGTGCCCGCGTCTCTCCAGAAAATGAGCCGCGCGCCGGAGGTGTTCGGCCCTGTCATGAACGGCACGACGAAGGGCGCGTAATCGGTCGTTTTGATCAAAATGGTGGCGTCTTTGCCGCCGAAATCTTTGGCCGTGACGCGCGCCTGTTCACCCGCCCGCTCGATTTTGGCGAAGCCGCGCCATTCATACGCGGTGTTGGGCGTCAGTCCGGTCACTTGCAGGCTAATCCCACCTTTGCCGCCGTTCACGCCGATTTGAGCCACGTATGCGCCGCCTTGCGCGTCCTCCTTCACCGCTTTTGAGCCGGTGCCGAAGTCCTGCCACGCGCCCAGAGCGCCGCTTTCAAAACCGCCATCCGCGAGGAAATTTTTCGTGCCTCCAGTCACAGGCGGGGCCACAAGCGGGGCCGTCGGCGCCTCGACTTTGGAAACCGCGTTGAGACCGACCGGCTTGAGTTCCTGAGCCGCGATTGCCGCTTCGACAGATTTCAACTGGTCGGGCGTTGTGAGAATGAAGTTGTCGCCAAAAGCCGAACCCTGTCCGCCGTCTTTCCAGAAGAAGATTTGCGTCGAACCATCCGTTCCCGTCGTGAACTCCACGGTTACGGGCGCATAATCGGTGTGAGAGAACGTTTCGTTCACACGCGGCATTCCCGATGGCGCCGCCGTGATGCGTGCGCTCTGGCCTGGTTGGGAGAGTTTGGTGGTGGCGCGCAGCACATACTTCGTGCTGGGTTTGAGCGCCACGCCGATGTTGACGCCGCCTTTGCCATCGCCCGCGCCGATTTCGACGGCGCGCGTGCCTCCATAAACCGGCTCGGACACCACTTTGGACTCGGTTCCGAAATCGTTCCAGGGCTGCAAAGCACCGGTCTCGAAACCGTAGTTGGCGACTTCGTTTCCGGCGATGGGGCGCAGTGCCGCCATTCCGGTGGGCGCTGTGGGCGCCCGCACGCCTGGCACTTGCGCCAGCAGTGGTTTGGTCACTTTGGCCAACTGCTGCGGCGTCAGCGCCATTTCCAGAATCACGGGATGATCGGGCACCTCGACCACGAAAGTTTTGCCCTTTATGGCTTGAATCGCTGTCGTGCCATTGGTCGTCGGCGCGTAAACGTTGGCTCCGGCCACCGGCGCGTTGACGGCAACCGTGATGGTTTTCGTCGGATTCTCCACCATCTTCAAGCCCTGTGGGTCGAAGGAGTTGATGTTTTGCCACAACGCGAGATAATGCCGCCCATCGCGCTTTTGCAGCAGCACGGACATCACGTTGGTCTGGTCGCCCGCCAGCGAGTAATCGAGGGGCTGAGCGGGGAAATCGGGGCCAGGGTCTTTCAACAGAACGATCACGTTTTTGAGCGCGGTGAAGCCAGGCTTGGGCGTGTTGTCGAAGCGCACCATGCCAAAATTGTGCTGGGAATTGAACGGATCAGGGCCGTCGCTGAAATTGAAGATGTAAGTGCGCTGCACCCCCTGGGAGAACCAGTAAAAGGGGATGCGCACGGTGTTTTTAGCCTGCACGTCTTCGGTCAAACCAGGCTGCCACAGCCCATCTGTTTTGTAAACGGCGGTGTGATCGCCGGTTTCGGTCACAAAGAGCGGCTTGAGTCCGAACGTCTGGCGCCACTTCTTCAAATCGTGGCGTGAACCTGGTGCCGTGCCTGGCGTGTAAAAGTGGCCGTTCAAGACGTCGGCAAACTCGATGATGTCTTCTCCACCTTTGGGAAGATGTCCGACGCTGGACATCACCACGCGCACGTTTTTGGTCGCCGGATCGGTTTTGATGGCCTGGTAGAGCGCTTTTTGATAGTCGCGGATGCCGCTGGGATCGTCCGGCACCGCTTTGCCATTGAAGACGAAAGCGTAGTTGGGGTTGTGCAGATCCGGCTCGTTGGGGCCTTCCACGAGCATATTGTGCGGCCCGACGCGCTTGAGCATGGCGACCGCCTGAGCCGGTGTGTGGCCCGTCCAATTGGTGCCGCGCGGGTCAAAAATCCCCTGGGTCACGACGCCCATCGCGCCCAGCCGCTTGATGCGCGCCTCCGAAGCGAGATTGTGGGTGTCGATGTCCGAGCGGATGAAGCGCACTCCCAACTCCTGGAGACGGGGAAAGAAAATCTTCTCCCATCGGGCGGCGACCAGAGCTTCATTGGCAACGCTTCGAGCCGCATCGGGAACCGCGCTTTGAATGGGAACGGCCACGCCGATGGAGTTCACGAACGCATTGGCGCCCTGGGCCGCCTGCGGCGCGGCAGCAGCGGGGCGCGAAGATGAGGAAACCAGCAAGGTTGGAAGGCCCACCGCGAGTAAAGCGGTCAGCGCCGGTGGCAGTGCGAGAAAAGTGAGTTTCATGAAAGAGACCGTTTGAAAGCGGATTGACCTGACGCAGGTCGTTTCCGCCGCCTGCATCTGGAAAATGAACGGGTGATTCGCTGGAAGCGCCAGAGGGTCAGGGAGAGTGGACGCTTCCGGTTCAGGCGTTCTACTGGTATTTGGCTTCGAGCTGGCCCGCCTTGGCGAGAATTCCAGGTGAAACCGCCGTGCAGTCGATGCCGGAATTGCCCGTCGCAGGGCCGCAGTCCTGACCTTGAGCGCCCGTGTTATCCCCAAAGCGCCCCCACATATTCACCGGTGTGATGGTCTGCACCGGTCGCAGCGCTTTGGCATGACCGTCGGCAAAGGTCGCGTTCCACATGCTCAGGTGGCCTGCGAATCCGAAAGTCACCAAAGAGGTGTTGGCGGGGTCGCTCCACGTGGTATTCATGATGTCGTAAGCGGCTGTGGTGATCTCCCCGACCAGGATGCGCGTGGAGGGCGAATCGATTCGGCTCAGGCGAACGGGTGCGTAGCTGAGGTTCGAAGCGGGCACCAAGCGCACATTACCGGCATAGGAGCGGTTGATGGCGGGATACTCTCCAGCGATGGCCGCGTCAGCCACGGCATCCTTCTGCGGATTGGAGGGGCACATGAAAAGCTGAGTGCTTTTCACATAAGGAAAAATGGTTTGCCGCCAGCGCACTTCAGCTCCAGAGGGGTGGTTCCACCGGCCCAGTGGCAGAGTCTCGTCATAGTCCTGCGTGTATTGCATGATGCCGAGGCCGATTTGCTTGAGGTTGGAAAGGCAGCTCGTTTTGCGCGCGTTTTCGCGGGCGCGGCTGAAAACGGGGAAGAGAATCGCGGCGAGGATAGCTATTATAGCTATAACGACGAGCAATTCGATGAGGGTGAAGCCTTTGTTGGGCTTGGGACGAAGTGTGTAAAACATGGTGATTTTCCTGAAAATAAAATGGGAGGCGCTTAAACGGCCTCGGTAGCAATCACTTGCGGCGCGACGAGGCGAAGCTGCGGCTCGCAGGGAAGATGGGCGCTCACGCGGTCGAGCAGCAGACGAACGGCCTGGGCGCCGATCTGGTCGTTGAACTTTTCGACCGTGACGGCGGGAACGGCGCTTTCAAAACTGCGTTCGGCGCAGTCGCGCCAGTAGTTGTCGTAGCCTGCGATGAGAACATCGCGGCTGGGCTGCCTGCCGCACAGACGGCAGGCGGCGGCGGCGGCAAAAGCGGCGCTGTCGGTGGCGACCATCACCGCGTCGGCGGGTGTGGCGCCCACCAGATGTTCGACGAGATAACCCGCCGTCGCGCGCGCGCTTTTCTCCCAAAGCGCGAGATCGTCGGCAAAAATCGGCTCCATTTCGATGACGGGCAACGCCTCTAATCCGGCTTCGCGCATGGCGCGCTCGTAACCGGCGCGGCGCGGCGCGAACCACGAAACCCCAGGCGGAGCCTGCCACAATAGCAACGGACGGCGCCGCCCCTGCGCCAGAAGCCATTTCGTTAACTCATAGCTTCCCGTTTCATGGTCGGAGGCCACGCGGTCGAAACCTTCGAGATGCGGCGCGTCGCCCAAAACCACGACCGGCACGCCGCGTTTTTGCAAAATTTGGGCTTCGCGCAACGCCGCCGACGAATCGCCGATGGTATCCACCACCACCACGCCGCGCGGCGCGGCTTCGCACAAATGCTCGATTTCCTCTTCGCTGGCGCGGTCGGGATGCAAAGTTAAAACGTGCAGACCCGATTCGCGCACTGCCACCGTTACACCTTGAGCGAAATATTCATACCAGCCGGACGAGCGCCGCGAGGCGCGCGCCTCGACATGGCGCGTCAAAACCGCAACCGAATTTTCCAAAAGCTTCCCCGCGCCGCGCGTGGTCTGCTTTTGGTCTACCGGCACGCTCACGATGCGAGATCGCGCGCCATTGGGACGAATCAGGCCTTCCTCGAAAAGAACCTCCAGCGCGCTGCGCACCGTTTCGCGGCTCACACCCAACTGCTGCGCCAGAGTGCGCTCGGACGGCAACTGCTGGCCCTGCGATAAAGTTCCGTCTTCTATCCATCCCCGCAGATGCGAAACGACCTGGGCGCGCGGCGCCAGCCATTCTTTCATCGGCGAAGAAGGCGGGGAATTCAAAGTGATACTGGCAGGATTCATGACACGAACGCTCACTGAAGCCGAACGGCGTTGGAGTGAAAGTATTTTACCCAAATCCAGACCATTTCAAACATTTTGGCGAAAAATTCGATTTGGCTGGATATTGGTCTAACGCTCGCGCCTCTATCTTTCGTCTTTCCAGGCGACTTCTACGATTTGCGCGCCACCATCACCAGACCAATCCCCGCCGTGAGCGCGAACGACAAATAGGCCGCCACGAGCGGCCCCGCTCCGCCGGCTTTGCCCCACTGCGATGCAATCGTCCACACCAGATAGTAGAGAATCAAGACCAGGAGGGAAAGCCCCATCGCCAGCCCCGCCGAGGCGCTGCGCTGCGGGCGAATGCCGAGCGGTGCGCCGATGAGCATCATCGCCAGACACACCAGAGGCGTGGCGAATTTGTCGTGGATGCCAAACGTCGCGGCGCGGATTTCCTTGCCGGTTTTGCGCTGAATTTCGCCGCTTTCGCGCGAGTATTCGGCGCTCAGTCGCGCGCGATGCGTTTCGAGATCGCGCCAGTTCACCATTTCGTAATTGTGGCTGCGAATGTGTTCCTGAGCGGTTTTGCCGCTCGCCTGGAGGCTGTCCGGCGTGGGCGCGACATCGGTTTGCAGTGAAAGCTGGGTGAAACTGGTTGGCACGCTGAAGGTTTGAGTGGCCGAATCGGGACTGCCATTGCGGACGGTGGAGCCGTTTTCAAAAACCCACGATTTAGTGGCCGCGTCCCAGCGTGCCGACTGCGCCTTGATTTCGGTTTCGACCGTGTTATCTTCGCGGAACAGCTGAATCACCGGTTTGACCAGCAGTTTTTGCGATGGATCGAACGAATCGGCTTGCACGATGCGTTTCACCGTGCCGTTCTTGCTTAAATCGACCAGTTTGAAGCCGTCCTGCACCCCGATTTTCGAAGCGGCGCGCGCCATCACGCTCGATTTACGCAGTTCGGCGCCAGGCACCACCACTTCCTGAAGATAAAACGCGAACGCCGCCATAACCGCCGCGAAGGCGAGCGGGGCGCGCAGCATGCGCCACAAACTCATGCCGCCCGCCATCAGCGCGGTGATTTCGCCGCGCGCCGACATTTCGGTGAAAGTCGAAACCGCGCCGAAAAGCAGCGACGCCGGAATGGTGAACAAAATGATGCGCGGCGCCTGCATCGCGATCAGTTCCACCACGAGCGAAAACGGCAAATCGTCCTGCGCGACTTTGCGCGCGCTCGTCACAATCGCAAACGCCAGAAACAGCCCCGCGAACCAGCCCAGACCGCGCAAACTCGATTCGACCACGCTGCGCAGCAGATAAGCGTCGGCGATGGGCAGCGGCCCGCACCGCCGCGTTTTAGGCGCCGCTTTTTCCTGGGGCGAAAGGGGAAGATCAGACGTGGCGGCCAATGCGTTCTCCAAAATACATATCGCGGGCGCGCGCGTTGCCGATGAGTTCGGCGGGCGTGCCCTCGAATTCGATGCGCCCGTCGAACAAAATCAGGCCTCGGTCGATGATGTCGAGCGTGTCGTGGACGTTGTGGTCGGTAATCAGAATGCCGATGCCCAGTTTCTTCAATTTCCCCACGATTTGCTGGATTTCCTGAGTCTGTTTAGGGTCGATGCCGGTGAACGGTTCATCGAGCAGGATGAAACGCGGATTCGACGCCAGAACGCGCGCGATTTCCGTCCGCCGCCGCTCGCCGCCCGACAAGCTGGTGCCCAGGGCTTTACGGCGCGAGGTGAGTTCGAAACTTTCGAGCAGTTCGTCGCAGCGCTCGCGGCGCTGCGCGGGCGAAAGCGGCATGAGCTGCAAAATCGCCAGAATGTTGTCTTCGACCGACAATTTGCGAAAAATCGAGGTGTCCTGCGCCAGATAACCGATGCCGTGCCGCGCGCGGTGGTGCATCGGCCAGTGCGTGATGTTAGTGCTGCCCAGCGTGACGCTGCCGCCGTTGGGCTTGACCAAACCCATAATCATGTAAAACGAAGTGGTTTTTCCGGCGCCGTTTGGCCCCAGCAGCCCCACGACTTCGCCGCGATGCACTTCGAGGCTCACGCCGCTCACCACCAGGCGCTCGCCGTATTTTTTGATGAGATCGGTGGCGACGATTTTTTCGGGGCCGACGAGGGAAAATTGGGACATTGGGACTTGAAGGTTTGACAAACGGCGCGTTTGTCATTCCGAGGAGGAACGACGAGGAATCAGTTGCAGCGTCCATCCAATTTCAGCTAAAACGAGTCGAAACTGCGACTGATTCCTCGTCGTTCCTCCTCGCAATGACAACGCGCACACTGCATTCAAAAATCGAAATTAAAAGCGGGCCCCTGCACCGTCGCGCCCGAAACCTGGACGCTCAAACCCGCCAGAGCGTTGCCGCCGGCGGGCGTGGGCGCGTAGCGAATCACGGCGCGGCTTCCGGCGAAATCGAAGTTTTGCGGCGTTCCCGTCGCGGGCGTGAGACGATAAAAGCCTTTGACATTGCCGGTGAAAGTCACCGTCGAAGTGGCGCGGTCGATGACGGCGCCATCGGCGGCGACTTCGACGCGCGTGGGCTTGCCCGCCGCCGCGCCTGGCGCTGGCGCATCGGGCGGGAGGTCGAGTTTGACGAGGGTGCGCCCCGTCGTTTGCAGCGTTTTGATCGAGCCGTCGGGGTTGCGGGTGAGGACGAAACTCGTCGCCGCGACATCGAATGAGTTGGGGCCGCCTTTCGAAATCGCGCGCGCTTTGCCGGAAAACGTGGCAGTGCCCGCGCCTTGCTTATATTGCGTGCGATCCGCCCTGATGGTGACAGCGCCCAGAGCGTCGGCGCGGCCCAGAGTTTCGGCGGGAAGATTCAAAATTACGCCCCGCGCGCCGCCTTCGAGATCGGCGATTAAATTTCCGGCTGAAGCGTAGGTCAGCGTCGCCACCTGGCCACTGAGGGTGTTTCTGGCGCCGCCCTGCACCTGATAAAAGCCGCTCAAATTGCCGCGCAGCACCAGTTTTCGTTCGCTGGGCGTTAGGACGGCGCTGCTGGACTTCACTTCGATGCGCGCCGGAGCGCCGCCGCCGCGCGGTGGGAGATTCAGCTTCATATTGACGCCACCGCGCGCGCTGACTTGCGTGTAATTAGGAAATGTTCCAGCAGCCGAAATCACCTGCGCCGAGACGTCGATCTGAGGCGTTTGCAGGCGTGCCGGCCCTGCCGCGGTGCGTTCGATCCGGATGCCATTGGGGTTGTAGGTCACATGGCCTGAAAAGGAACTGACAGGCGCTTTAGCGGCGGGCGCTTTGGTTTGCGCCGCAAGGGGACAAGCACAAAACAGCAGCGCGACGAGGAAAATGCGAGAGGAAAACGCGAACATGGGAAGAAAGACGACGCTGGCAGTTTGACAGGCGCAAGCGCCTCATCGCGGTTTGAGTTGGCGGGGCTGGAGTGAGGAAGCGTAAAAACAGCGAATTCAATTTCCAGATGTGCTGAATGACCGCAAACTTTTCTTAGAAGCTGTTTTGGAAGTGTCCGTAGGGGCGTAGCGTGCTACGCCCAAAACCCTGAGCGCGCGTCATTTGGAGGTTTCTTCAACGCTCTGGGCGTAGCACGCTACGCCCCTACGGGAACTTTTCACACCCTGCTTAAAACAAATCCTTCCCCTCGAACAACTTCATGTCGGCTTGCCCGCGCGAATTGGAAAGCGAGACGGTCTTGCGCTCCAAATCGACCACCAACGTATCGCCATGCTGCCGCAGGCCGCGCGCCGGATCGAAAAAGTCAACGCCGCCCGTCGCGGTGATTTTGCCGGTTTTGCGATTGTAAACCGCGCGCGGCGCGCGCGCTTTGGCACCCGTCGCGGTCGTGACGGTGACGCCGCCACTCGCGGTCGCGCCCGCAGCATCGGCCTCGATTCTGGCGCCGCGCAGCGTCACATCACCGAAAGCGCCACTCGATGGGTAACGCGCCGTCGCGCCATTCGAGGCGAAAAATCGCGCGCCGCGCTTTTCCAGCTTGCCCGACGAAAGCGTGGCGCCGTCCTTCATTTTCCCGCGCACATTGCCCGACAACCTCGCGTTTTGAAACTTCGTATCGGTGCTTAAGGTCGCGCCCGAAAGCGTCGCGCCGCTTTGGTGCATGGTGACGCCGCCACTCGCCTCGACGCGCTTTTGGGCCTCGTCCCACATCACGCGCGCCGCGCTCACTCGTCCGCTCACGTTCTGGCCGCGCGCGCCGTTTGTCGCAGTCAAAATCCAGCCCGCGCCTTTCTTTCGCGCCTCGGCGCGCGGCGCGGAGAACGTCAAATCGCCGCGCGAAAACCGCACCTCGCGCCCGCGCAGCCGCTCCAGACCATCGAATCCATTGGCAAACGCGGCGCGCAGCGTGGCGCCGTCTTTTTGCAGTGTCAAATCGCTCGCCGAGGCGAGCCGCAATTGCGAATCGGTCTGCACTTTCGCCGCGCGCACCGTTGCGCCCTGCCCTTCGAAAATCGCGTTGGCGGCGCTAATCTGGTCGCGGCCCCAGTCGAAATCGATGCGCGGCGCCCGCGCGCTTCCCCGCGCGCTTTTGGCGACGACATTTCCTCTCAGCACGCCGCGCGTGGCGCCGGTGTCGGCTTCCAGTGTTTGCCCCGTTATTTGCGTGCCTTCGCGCTTCGCCGTCACGGTTCGGGCGTTCAAACGCTCCTTTTGCCAGTCGTAAGTCGCGCTCGCGGCCTCGATGTGCCCGTTTCGACTTTTGGCGCGCACCTTTCCGGCGATTTCCGCTTTTTGCAGCGAAGTTTGCGCGCGCAGCGTTTGCCCCGAAACCTCGACGCCGCCCTGACTCATCGCCACGCCGCCCGACGCCGAAATAACGCGCGTTTTCACATCGACATCGCCGCGCGCCGCGCGCACCTTCACCGCACCGCGCTTCGCCGTCCACGGCCCCGCGCTTTGCAGCGAAATGCCGCCCTGCAACTGCAATCGAACGCCGTTTGGCGAGTTGAAAAAGGTGATTTGCGGCGCGCGCAAACTCGATTCGGGTTTTCCCTCGCGGAAGAGCGTGGCGCGCGCGTTGGAAAGCGTCGCCCGCGAGGGCAGGCTGCCGCGCATCTGGCCCGAAGCGCGAATTTCATCGGCGCCCAGGCTCCACAACGGACGGCCCTGCGCGTCGCCGCCCTGCAACTCGCCGCCCTTCATCACGATCACCGCGCCCTTGAGGCCCGACAAATTGTCGCGCGCCGCCTCGACTTCGCGCCGCGCCGCTTCGCGCACGACTTGAGCGGGCGCCGGTTCGTTGCGGCGCGCGCAACCCACCGCGAGCATCGCCGCGAGGCCGAGGGAAAGAAAGAGTTTTTTCACGTTAGGGGTGTGCCGGAGCGCGAGCATGCCTGCTCGCACCCTTTGATGCGAGCGGGGACGCTCGCGCTCCCAGAGTCTCTTGGTCGCAGACTTTAGCTGAAGCGGAATTTGAGCAGCGCCCACACCGCGAGCGCGCCGTCGTGCACGGCGCGGATTTTTTTGCCTTCGAGTTCGGTGCGCGGCGCGTAGGAAATTGGAATTTCGCCGATGCGCGCGCCCTTTTTGCGCGCGCGCGCGACTTTGGCGGCGATTTCGAAATCCAGATCGAAACCATCGCTTTGCAACCTCAAACTCTGCGCGAACTCGCGGCGCATCAGTTTGTAGCAGGTCGCCACATCGGAGAGCGGCGCGCCGTAAAGCACGCGAAAAATAACCGACAAACCGATGCGGCCATAAAAAAACGCCGTGCGCGGCTGCTTCTGGCGCGCCGCGCTGCCGCGCCCCAGCCGCGTGCCGAAAACCGCGTCGAGCGGGCGTTTGGGCCGCAGCGCCGCCTCGAAAAGCCGCAGATAATCGCGCGGATCGTATTCCAGATCGGCGTCCTGCACAATAATCCACTCGCCGCGCGAAAGTTCGAGCGCGCGGCGCACGCTGGCGCCTTTGCCCCGATTTTCGCTTTGCAAAACCACGCGAATCGAATGAAACGAGTCTTCCGCGCCCGCCTCGCCGCGTTCGATCATCGCCTGCAAATCCTCGCGCGTGCCGTCGCTGGAAACGTTGTCGACGATGATGATTTCCTTGTCGAGCGGCACGTTTTGCACGCGCTGGATTATCTCCGCGAGCGTGGCGCGCTCGTTGTAGACCGGCATCAGAACGCTTAATTTCGGGGTCACAAGGGGCAATTTTCGCAAATTCGCGCCGCGCCCGTCGCCTCAGACCAGGGTTTTCCAGCCGAAAACGTTGAGGAGCGTCAAGAGAATCAAACTCGCGCCCACCACGAGCGAGGCCAGCGCCAGAGCGCGCCCGCCTTTCCACAGCGCGACCCAACCCGCCGCCCCCAGCACGCAAAACGGCAAAAGCGCGGCGTGACCGTAGCGCGCCTGCGCTCCGGCGAAATACTGCGCCGCGAACTGCGCCCACGCCAGCAAAACAAAGAGGATTCCGATGCACCAGACGCGCAAAGTCGTTTTTTGCGCGTCGTTGAGGGTTTCGATGCGTCGCCAACCCAGCGCGCAAGCGAGAGGAAACAGCGCGCAAAGTGCCATCAAAGGGGATAGAGCGAGTTGTGGCACGCGCGGGCCGGACGCGCTCAGGGGCTGCGCGATTTCTATCGCCGTGTTCGGCCCGCCGAAAAATCCCCAGGTCGTGAAAAAAGCCACCCAGAAGAAGCCGCGAATGTAACTTACAGCGTCAATGCCGTATTTTTCCGCCATTTCTTGAGGCCCAGGCGACGACTGGCGAAAAGCGGCTTTAAAAACGCTCTGGCCGAGCGGGTCGCCGTAGAGATTGTGGTTGCGAAGCAAAATCGGCCCGCCGACCAACAGCGCGATGCCAAAGGCCGTCGCCAAAGCCGTCGAGGAAGAAACCCGCGAGTTTTCGCGTCGCGCGGCCCAGAAGAGGGCGCCCAGAGCCACAATCGCAACCGAAAGCGCCGTATTTTTGGTGAGGATTCCCAGGCCCGCCACCACGCCGATTTGCCACACGTCGCGCCACGCCGCGCCGTTCACGATACAACGGGCGATGAGGAAAAACAGCGAAGCGCAAATCATTCCGGCCAGAGCATCGTTGCCGGAACTGGCGCCCACGCCCTGATGAAGCGGCAAAAGCGCCGCGATTCCCGCCGCCGCTCCCGCGATGCGCCAATTCGAGGGAAAAACCAGGCGCGCCGCGCTCCAGATCAGCGCGATGGTGCCCAGCCCGCACAGCAGCGAAACCACGCGGCAGGCGTAATTTTGAACGCCGGCGCCGAGCAGTTTCCAGAGTGGCGCGCAAATCAAATAATAAAGCGGCGGCTGGTGAAATTCGTAACCTGGCTCGTTCGCGGAGGCGGCGCGAAAAACCGGCAGGGTCTGGGTTTGGGCGATGTGTTCGACGTATTGCCAGTGCGCCGCTTCGTCGGGCGCGGCGCCGAGCGGAACGGCGGCGATGAGCGCCGCCGTGAGCAGAAAATAGGCGACCAGGCTCATCCAGAGCGGCCATTTGGGAAATGAAGACATTAGGTTTTGGTGATTGCGAGGTTTTCCCGCTACGCAGCCCTCACCCGTCGCTTCGCGCCACCCACGCCCAGAGGGCACCCGCGCAAGCGGGAGAAGGATAACGCGCGCAATTTTAATCGAGCAGTGAAAACATGAAAGTAAGAGTGTGTCCTTCTCCCGCTTGCGGGAGAGGGTGGCGCGAAGCGACGGGTGAGGGCCGGAGCGAAGCGACGGGAAAGCGCCGCGCTTACCTCAAAGCATAAATCCGATAACCGCGCCGATCTTCATACAACAGCCCCAAATCGCCGCGCGCGATGGCATCGTCCATGAGCGGCTGCGGCGGGCCGAAAACGCCGCCGTTTTGTCCTGGCGCGGTGTTCCACAAAACGTGCGTCGCGCCCAGATTTTTGAGCGCGAGCGCCAACTGCGCGCCGTTTTGCAGGGTTGCGTAGGCGATGAGATTGTTGTGCCCATCGTCGGCCCAGAAGTGATTTCGATGGAGATAAAAAGTGCGCGGCTCGCCATAAACCGCGAATTTCGCATCGGGCGGGGTGTTGTTGGAGGCCCACTGCATCGCGTCGAATCCGGAAAAGCCGCGCAGATAGTTTTCGGGAGTGTGCGCGCCGCTCAAAACCCCGAATGAGCCGCGATTGTGCCACACCAACCATGCGGGCGCGAACAGCAGCCACAAACCCAATCCCGCGCCGCCCACCCAGCGCGCGACGCGAAAACGCGGCGCATTTTGAGCCGCGCCCCAGCCGCCGACCAGAGCCAGAAGCCCCAGCGCGGGAAGAAGATAGCGAATTTGCTGGCTGGTCACGAACCAGAACACCATCAAAAACGCGAATAAACTCGTCGCTATCACAATGGAAAGCGGTTTTTTTCGGCCCAGCAGCGCCGGAAGCCCAAGGGCGAACACGGCGGGGCCAGGAAACGAACTCAAAACCAATCCCGCGACTTCAAAAATGCCGGTTTGGGGTGGGGCCACCAATTCGCCCGAAAGGGGCCAAAACGGTTGGCGGAAATTGAGCGGCGTCATCGCCAGTCGCCAGAAAACCCAGCCCGCATCGAGCGGCGATTTCCCGAAGCCGTAAATCGCCTGCGAGCTATCATAAAGCGCCGCCATTTGCGCCGTCCAGCCCTGCCCGCCGAAAATGCCATAGGCGAAAGGAAACACCGGATTGCCCGTCCACATCATGTTGCGAAGATACCAGGGCGCGCCCAAAACGAGCGCGGGAAGCGCGAACAGCGCGAGTTTTCGGGTTGAAAACTCGCGCTTTTGAAGCATTTGAAAAAGAAACCACAATCCGAGAAACCCGAAAATGAGCCAGCCGAAATACTTGGTGCCGATGCAAAATCCGCAAAACGCGCCGCACCAAAGCCAGTTTTCATTTCGGTTTTGACGGGGCGCGCCGACGAAACACAAAAGCGCCAGAAACGCGAAGGCGCAAAAGCCCAGATCGATATAAGCCGTGGTCGCCTCGACCAGAACGAGCGGCATCGAAGCGTAGAGCGTGGCGGCGATGAGTCCGGCGCGCGCGCTGTGGGCGCGTTTTCCTATCGCCAGCAGCGCCAGCGCGCCGAGCGGCAGCATCAGCCAGTGAAAAAGTTTGGCGAAGACCGCGCCGCGCGCCGCCAGGCCCAGCGTATAGAGCATTTCGAGCGTGAAGGGGAAGTAGGAATGGTGATCATAAGGCAGTTCGACGATTTTTCCGGCTCGCAAATACTGCGCGGGCACGGCGAGATGGTAGGTGAGCGAATCGTAATCGGCGGCGTTAGGCGGCGCGAGGGAAAGGATGAAAGTGAGCGCAAACACTCCCGCCAGATAAAGCGCGAGCGCGGCGTCGAAACGCGGCAGATTTCGGAGTGCGGCGAGGGTGCGGCGGGCGTGGAATTGGAGGTTTTCGCGTTTGGCAATGACGAGAAACGCCAGCAGCGGCAGGGGCAAAAGAATCCACAACGTCGGCACCAGTTTCCAAAGCGAACCGACGACCCAGACCGCGAATGCGTAAGCGCCCAGTCCTGCGGCGAGGGGCAAAAAAGCGCTCTCCAAACTGCTTTTTTCTCGATTTGAAACCGCCCAGCCGCCCGCGACAAGCGCCACAACGAGCAGCAGAAACAGCGCGGCATCGGGGAGGTAGTTCATGGGTGATGGTGAGAAACCTGATACGCTGCGCGTAGGGACATGGCCTGCCATGTCCGGCGAATCCACGATTCGCCGTCTCCAAGAGACGGCGGACATGGCAGGCCGCGCAATGTGTGACTTGTTTTTGAGGGTAGGCGCTTGCGAAGGTTTGTAGTAGCGCCGCAAGGCGCGTTTGGAAAGCGCATGAGTTGATCCAAACGCGCCTCGCGGCGCTACTACAAACCGTGCGACGCAAGCACTCACGCTCGAATAGAAGTCACACATTACATGGCAGGCCATGTCCCTACAAACTCAAAACTGAAACAACAGCGCCGCCGCGCCGAAAAATGCGCCGAAAAACAGCAAAAACCAGGCGCCGAACAGCCAATCGAGAAGAGAATCGTTCATCGCGTTATTTTTGCAGGTTGTCGGGCGCGCTCTGGTCGGAGTTTTCGAACATATCGAGCATCAAATCCCAGTAGCCGCGCGCCGAAAGCATCAAATCGATAATCTCGCGCACCGCCCCGCGCCCGCCGCGCGCTCGCGTGATGTAGTCGGCGCGCGAAATCAAAACCGGCTCGGCATCGGCCACCGCGACGCGCAGACCGCAGACCGTGAACGCCGCTAAATCGGGGATGTCGTCGCCGATGAAACAGCACTGGTCGGGCGATAGACCGTATTGGGATTGCAAATCGAGAATCGCGGCGGCTTTGTCGTCGCAGGCGAGCAGACAATGATCGAGGCCGAGTTCTTCAAAGCGTTTTTGCGCCACTTTCGAGGGACGGCCCGAAATCCAGGCGATTTTGATTCCCGCGCGCCGCGCCGCGACCAGTCCGAAGCCGTCGCGCACGTAAAAAGTTTGAATCAGCGAGCCGTTTTCATCGAAAGCGAGGCTGCCGTCGGTGAGAACGCCGTCCACATCGCAGCACAAAAGCTGGACGGCGCCCCAGCGCTGCGGCTCGATTTCGCGCATCGGCTGCACGCTGGAAAGCGCGGAAAAAGAAAATCGGGAGAAGAGGGCATAGCCGAAAAACGCGCCGCTTTGCGCGCTCGCGCCTCAATTTACCATTATTAGGACTTACGCACAGGAAGTGTTCGCTCGACTAAAGTCGGCGCTGACCCAGAGGGTGCCCCGCACCTTCGGTGCTAACTTCCCGCCTTCGCGGGAACCACACTGGGATGTTTCGGCGCAGGCCAAAAGTTAGCGGCGAAAGCCGCGGGGCACCCTCTGGGTCAACGCCGACTTCAGTCGAGCGAACACAGCCTATGCGTAAGTCCTGATTATTTGCGGGCAAAAGTCGGCGCGCCCCGCTTTTCACGGCGCGCATTTGCGAGTTGACTGTAACAAGTTATGACCATCGCCCTTTTAGGACTCGGAATTATTGGCAGCGTGTGGGCGGGCAACCTGCGCGCCGACGGCCACGCCGTTCGCACCTGGAATCGCACGCCGCAGCCCGAATTCCCCAATTTCACCCCCGACATCCCCGCCGCCGTCGCGGGCGCCGATTTCATCTTCATCGTGGTGGCCGACCCTGCCGCCGTCGAATCGGTGTTGGATGCCGCGCTGCCGCATCTGGGAAGCGGGCAAATCGTGATTCAATCCAGCACAATCTCGCCGAGTTGGACACTGGAATTTGCCGAAAAAGTCGAAAAAACCGGCGCCGATTTTCTTGAAGCGCCGTTCACCGGCTCCAAACCGGCGGCCATCGCGCGCGAAACCGTGTTTTATCTGGGCGGCGAGGCGCAGCTGATTGAACGCGCGCGGCCCGTTTTGGAGCCGCTTTCCAAGAAACTGCTTCACATCGGCCCGCGCGGAAGTGCTTCGGCGCTGAAATTGGCGATGAATCTCAACATCGCGGGCGTGGCGCAGACTCTCACCGAAAGTCTGGCTTTCGCGCGCCGTTGCGGATTGTCGGACGACGTTTTTTTCGAAGCGCTGGGCGCCAACATTTCCAAATCGGGAATTGTCGATCTCAAAGAACCCAAACTGCGCGCGGGGGATTACGCGCCGCAGTTTTCGCTCAAGCATCTCGAAAAGGATTTGCGTTTGACGCTTGAAACCGCGCGGGATGGTGGCATCGAACTGCCGCAGACGGCGAGTTTGCGCGAATTGTATTTGCAGGGCTTGGAACGGGGCTGGGGCGACGAAGATTTCATCGGGTTGGAGCGTTTGCTGAGCGAGAAAAAACCAAATTAACCGCAAATGAACGCGGATAGACGCAGATAAGGGTGGGGATAGAAAGTCAACCCTTCAAATATCTGTGCCCATCTGCGTCTATTTACGTTCATCTGCGGTTAATTCCAGCGAGCGGAGCGGCGTTAACCCTGCACCGCCATTTTCTGCAACTGCTCCAACTGAATCATGGCCTGAACCGGCGTCATCTCGGAAATTTCCAGTTTCCTCAAGGCTTCGAGCGCTGGATTTTCGGGCGCGCTCGGTTCATCGAACAAACCGTTTTGGCTCGCTTTCGCGGCGGGAATGTGCGCGACCTCGACGTTTTGACCGCGCAGTTTTTCCTGCGAAAAGGTTTCCAGCAGTTCCCTGGCGCGCGCGATGACTGGCGTTGGAAGTCCCGCTAAGCGCGCGACTTGAATCCCGAAACTTCGGTCGGTGCCGCCCCGAATGATGCGGCGCAGAAAAATGATGTGGTCGCCGTCTTCTTTCACCGCGATGCGATAGTTTTTGACGCGCGGCAGGCGTTCTTCGAGTTCGTTGAGGTGATGATAATGCGTCGCAAACAGAGTTTTGGGGCCGAGTTCGTGGAGATACTCCGCGACGGCCCAGGCGATTGAAAGCCCGTCGTAAGTGGAGGTGCCGCGCCCGACTTCATCCAGAATCACCAGACTTCTGGGCGTGGCGTTGTTGAGGATGTTGGCGGTTTCGTTCATTTCGACGGTGAAGGTGGATTGGCCCGTCGCCAGATCGTCCTGCGCGCCAACGCGGGTAAAAATGCGATCCACCAGACCAATTTTGGCGGCGCGCGCCGGAACGAAACTCCCGATTTGCGCCAGCAGCGTAATCAGCGCGACCTGGCGCAAAAACGTCGATTTCCCGCTCGCGTTGGGGCCGGTGATGATGATTTCCTGCTGCGATTCGGTGTCGAGAACGCAGTCGTTGGGCACGAACGGTTCGCTCATCGCGGCTTCGACAATCGGGTGCCTGCCGGAGCGAATATCGAGAACCGGTTCTTCGAGAATTTCGGGGCGAACGTAGTCGCGCCGGCTCGCCACTTCGCTCAAGGAAGCGTAAACGTCGAGATGCGCCAGGGCGCGCGCCGTGTCGAGAAGCGGGCCGGAATGGGTCACGACCTGAGCGCGCACATTTTCAAACAAACGGCGTTCGAGTTCTTTGATTTTGTCCTGCGCGCCCAGAATGGTTTCTTCTTTTTCCTTGAGTTCGGGCGTGATGAAACGCTCGCCATTCGCGGTAGTTTGCTTGCGGGTGTAATCGGCGGGAACTTTGGACAGGTTGGTCTTGGTGATTTCGATAAAGTAGCCGAAAACGTTGTTGAAACCGACTTTGAGGCTGGGAATGCCGGTGCGCGCGCGTTCGGCTTCTTCGAGGGCGACAATCCAGCCTTTGCCCTCGCGCGAAATGACGCGCAGTTCGTCCAAACCCGAATCGTAGCCTTCGAGGATGAGTCCGCCTTCAGTGAGAAGTGCGGGCGGCTCGTCGGCGAGCGAATTTTGCAAAAGTTGCAGCAAATCGGGCGCGGGATTGAGATGTTTTTGAACGTGTCCCAGCGCGGCGGATTTCGATTCATTCAGCGCGAGTTGCAGCGCGGGAAGGGTTTGCAGCGCACTTTTTAGCGCGACCAAATCGCGCGCGTTGCCGGTTCCCGACACAGCGCGCGCCACGAGGCGTTCGATGTCGCCGATACCTTTGAGCAAATCGCGGCAGTCGCGGCGCAAAAGCAGGTTGTCGCGCAGTTCGGACACGGCATCGAGCCGCCGTTCGATGCGTTCTTTGCTTAAAAGCGGCTGCAAAATCCATTTGCGAAGCAGTCGAGAACCCGCGCCGGTGCGGGTTTCGTCCAGAAGTTCGAGCAGGGTGCCTTTGTGCGAGCCGTCGCGGATGGATTGCGCCAGTTCGAGATTGCGGCGCGTGGCGTTGTCGAGAATCATCCAGCCGTCGGTCGCCAAAAGCGTGATGCGCCGCAGATGGCCCAAAGCGCCGAGATGACTTTCCCTCAGATAATCGAGCGTGAGCGAGGCCGCTTCCTGCGCCAAAGGATGCTCTTCGAGTCCGAAACCGCGCAGCGACATGGTTTTGAAGTGCGCCAGCAGCTTTTCGCGCGGCGCGTCGAAGCCCGACGCATCGAACGCCGTCGTTCGCAGCCGCAAATCATTCAACAACTGCAAAAAGCCAGGACATTCGCGCAGCTTTTGCGGCACTAAAACTTCGGCGGGCGCGAAACGCAGCAGTTCCTCGCGCAAGCGCGCGAATCGCACGCTGTTTTCGGCGTTCTCCGGTGTCACATCAACGCCGTTTTCGACCTCTTCAGCTTCGCACGGCTCGCCGCCGCTCATTTCGCCTTCGATTTCACCCGCCAGAAACTCGCCCGTCGAAATATCGACCAGGGCGAGGCCGAATTTCGACATTTTGGCATCCACACTCAAAGCCGCGAGGAAATTGTTGCCCGTCGCGGCGCCCACGCCGCTCAAAAGGCGTCTTCGGTGACGGTTCCAGGGCTGAGAACGCGCACCACTTCGCGTTTGACCAGACCGCGCGCGTATTTGGGGTCTTCCATCTGCTCGCACACCGCGACGCGATAGCCGCGCGAAAGAAGCGTCACGATATGGCGTTCGACTGAGTGATAGGGCACGCCGCACATCGGAATGGCATCGTCTTTTTCCTTGTTGCGCGCCGTGAGAGTGATTTCGCATTCTCTGGCGACGATTTTGGCGTCGTCGCCGAAGAGTTCGTAAAAATCGCCCATGCGAAAGAGCAGAAGGGTGTCGGGATATTGGGCTTTGGCGCGTTCCCATTGGCGCATGAAGGGCGTTGAGGCTTTGGCTTGGGACATGATTTGGGCGCAAGTTTAGCGCGAACTCTGAGGCTTCTCGGTGGGATAGGCGCGCTGAATCCATTCGACGCCCAAAAATCCGGCACGAATGTCCACAATCATGTGATCCCCGATTCGCACGTTTTGATAAATCTGGGAGATGACCGGAAAACGGTTTTTTTTGCGATGGTTGGAGTTGAAGCTTCAGAAATTTAGTTATTCTTGATTGATATTTGCCGACGACCACTGCCGAAACCGGACGAGAGATACTTTGGTCGAAGCGAGCATTGAGGAAGTTCAGCGCGCCGGTAAAGGCCACAAAGAAAAGAAAACTGTAGGCGGCGTAATGAAAAAGCTGCGCCCAAAGCGGTTCCAATTTCGGGTCGTCTTGCTCTGCTAAGTAATTCCTCGCACAGACGCTCCCACAAAAGACGCTGGCACGATGACCCAGGGGAGAAATGGCGCCCATTCCCCTTCAACTGGCGTTTCCCACTGACTGCCGAATCCCAAATAGGCGGCAAAAACACCGATACAGCCCAGAACAAAATTGACGATTTGCCCGCGACTAAAATTCATGCTTCATCGAATGAAAACGACCGCTATTTCGCCTTTTCGACACCCAAAAGCACAATCGAAACGGCGCCAGCGCGCTGCACGGCGGTGAGTTCGTGGCGGTCTTTAGTGACGAAAGGGGCGTTCAATCGCCTGGCGAGCGTCAAGCCGAAACAATCGGCCAGCGACGCGCGAAACTGCCACTTCAGGCGCGCCGCGTCCTGCCAGAAATCGCTGCCTGAGTTTCGGCGCGTTTCTCGGTTAGAAACTCTTCGACGCTACCTGATAAATGTGCCATCGAGCCGCGCGCGCGCTCAAATGCGGCCACGATCTCTTCACGGGAACGCTTTTGCGGTTCGGCGCGAAAATCGGTGTTTTCGGCGCTTCCTTTTTTGCTATTTCCCTGAGCGCGCTCGGCGCGATGCGATAGTGCCGCGAAATTTTGACGGCGCGAATTTTCCCTTCGCGCAAATAACGCCGCAGCGTGTAAGGATGAATTTGCAACTGCTTCGCGGCTTGCGCGACGGTGAGAAACTGTTCGGCCATGAGGGAACTCCAACCTCAATTTAGCACATCAAACCCCATCGAATAACACCGGCCAGGAAACAAATCGGCAAACCGACTTCGCTAAAATAAAGCCGATGAATAATTCAACCCAAGCCTTTGGCGCGCCTGGCATCGAGCCGCGCTGGACGAACGGCGCCAAAGAAGGCGTCGGCACCGCTTACGCCGCGTCGTGCCGCGTCTGGTTCACGCTCTGGAACGGCGCGCTCACCGAGGTTTACTACCCCACCATCGACCTGCCCCAAATCCGCGATTTGCAGTTTTTAATCACCGACGGCGTTACTTTTTTCACGAGGAAAACGCGATTTGCAGTCGCGCATCGAACGTTTGGAGCCAAGCCTGGGTTATCGCTTCACTAACACCGACCCTGACGGGCGTTATCGCGTGATTAAAGAGATCATCACCGACCCGCACTTGCCCTGCGTGCTGCAAAACATTCGCATCGAGGCCGATGAGCCGCAGTTTTTGGAAAAGCTAAAAATTTACGCGCTGTGCGCGCCGCATCTCAACGGCGGCGGTGGTGGCAACAGCGCGATGGTGCGCGAAGTCGCCGGAAAAACCGTCTTGAGCGCCCACAAAACCGGTGGCGGGCTCACCGACGACACCACTTATCTCGCAATGGCCCCCGACTGCGATTTTGGCGCGGTTTCGGTGGGCTATGTCGGCCAAAGCGACGGATGGAGCGACCTTCACGCCGATTTCAAACTCGACTGGCGCTTCGGTAGCGCGCCGAATGGCAACGTCGCGCTCACCGGCGAAATTCTGGCGCCGCTGCAAAACGGCGCGCGCGTTTTCACGCTCGCTCTGGCTTTGGAACCGGCGAGCATTCGGCGTGGACGACGCTTTTGCAATCTCTCAGCGTGCCGTTTGAAGAGGCCAAAAGCCGTTTCATTTCGCAGTGGCAGCGCCCGCAGCGCCATTTGCTGCCGCTCGAACGGCAATCCGGCGACGGCGGACGGCTGCTGCGCTCTTCCTATAATATGCTGCTCGCGCACGAGGACAAGCAGTTTCCTGGCGCGCTCATTGCGTCGCTCTCCATTCCCTGGGGCGAGGCCAAAAACGATGAAGATACCGGCGGCTATCATCTGGTGTGGCCGCGCGATATGGTCAACTCGGCAACCGGCCTTTTGGCGGCGGGCCAAAGCGAAACCGCCTATCGTGCCATGATCTATCTCGCCGCCTCGCAAAACGAGGATGGCGGGTTCGCGCAAAACTTCTGGATCGACGGCAAACCGTATTGGCACGGTTTGCAGCTCGATGAAATCGCTTATCCGCTTTTGCTCGTGCGCCAGTTGCAGCGCGTCGGGGCGCTGCGCGGCTTCGATCCCTGCTCTTTAGTCACGCGCGCGGCGCGATTTTTGGTTTTGAACGGGCCGGTGACGGGCCAGGAACGCTGGGAAGAAGCGTCGGGCCTTTCGCCCTCGACGCTGGCGGCTATTATCGCCGGACTGATTAGCGCCGCGTCGTTTTTGCGCGGCGTCGGCGACGAAAGCGACGCGATTTTCCTCGAAGATTACGCCGATTGGCTCGAATCCAACCTCGACTTGTGGTGCGCGACCGACCAGGGCTGCCTCGTCGAAGGCGAAGCGCGTCATTATGTGCGAATTTTCCCGCTTCAGCCTGGTCAGTTCCTGCCCGCAACGCCGCCGCGCGACGAACCCTTCGACCTCACTTCGCAGGAGCCTGGGGCGCGCAAAACTTTCGCGGCCAAAGAAGTGTTCGATGGCGGATTTTTAGAGTTCGTGCGCTACGGCATCCGCGCCGCCGACGCGCCGCTGGTGCGGGCCTCGGTGCGCGTCATGGACAAGGTTTTACGCTGCGAAACGCCGCGCGGCACCTGTTTCTGGCGCTACAACGGCGACGGCTACGGCCAGCGCGACGACGGCACGCCTTATCACGATCATTGGGGCGTGGGCGCCCCTGGCCGCTTCTGGGCGGCGAGCGAGGGCACTACGAAATCGCCTCCGGCGGCGACGCCGCAATCTACATCAAATCGCTGGAAGGTTTCGCCTCGACTGCGGGACTTTTGCCCGAACAAATCTGGGATGCGCCCAATTTGCCCGAAGCGCACATGGAAACGGGCCGCTCGACCGGCGCGGCGCGGCCTCTGGCGTGGGCGCACGCCGAATACATCAAACTTTTGCGCTCCAAGCGCGACGGCAAAGTCTTCGACCGCGTCGATGAAGCCGCCGCGCGCTACGTCGAAGGCAAAATCAAGCCCCGCCGCGATTTGCTGCTGTGGAATCGCAATTACCCTTCGAAAACCATCGCCTCCGGCACAAGTTTGCGGATCGTGAACGGCACGCCGTTCATGGCGCGCACCACGACCGACGGTTGGAAATCGCGCCGCGATGTTTCTTCGACTTCCACCAAAATCGGCGTGCATTTTTGCGACATCCAAGCGCCCGACGCGGGCCAAACCCTGATCTGGACGTTCTTCTATCCGCAAACCGGCACCTGGGAAGGGCGAAATTACGAAATCACGGGAAGAGAAAACGCTGCCGTGAAATCAGAAGCCGATCTGTGGCCATAGGCTCATTTCACACAAAGAAACAAAGGTCACACAAAGGAACACAAAGGAACACAAAGATTTTTTTCTTGAATTTCTTTGTGTTCCTTTGTGTGACCTTTGTTTCTTTGTGTGAAATGAACTCAGAGCCGAGGATCAACCGGTTCGCTTTCCAGCGCCAGAACCCCGAAAACACATTGGTGAGTGCGTCGCAGCGCCTCGCCCGCCACAAAACGATTCAATCCCTCAACGCCCAGCGCGAATTCACGCGCCGCGAGCGAGCGTTTGGCGCCCAGACCGCGCGAGCGCAGCCGCTCCAGATTCCCCGCCGCGAGATATTCCGGCCCGTAAATGATGCGTAAATACTCGCGCCCGCGCACTTTGAGTGCGGGTTGAACCAATCCCCTGTCGCCGCGCGCGACGAAATCGAGCGGCTTCACCACCATGCCCTCGCCGCCGCTTGAAGTGAGATCTTCCCACCAATTCGTCGCGTTTTGCACCGAGGTTTCATCGCCTAAATCAACAATTTGGAACGGCGTGGCGACGAAAACCTTGTCGCTTGCCAACTGCGCCAGAGTTTCCATGTGCCAGAGGTGGTTTTTGTCGAAATGCGTGGCTTTTTCGCTCGCCAGAAGATGAAACGGCGCCAACCGCAAATCTTGGACGCCGCTTACGTCCCAGCAATAATGCGCGAAGGCCCGCGCGTATTTCTCGACCGATTTTTCGCGTTCCTGCGTTTGCGAGAGCAGTTCGTCAACTTCCAGCCCGCGATTTTTCGCCATTTCCAGCGCCGCGTTCGCCGCGCCCAGCGACGCCCTTCCCGCCGCCGCGACGGGCGCGTATTGGTGCTTCAAAAGTTCCTGCGCCTTGGCCGACCAGGGCATCAATTCGCAGTCGAGCAAAACCACCCCGACTCGAATGTCTGCCACCAATCCGCGCGCGTTATCGCCGCGCGCAAGCGGTCTATCAGCGCGGTTTCCAGTTCCAAATCATCGAAAAGCGCCGTCCCGTCCGCGTCAAAACGATACCGCTTTCGCCTTCGACACCAAATGCATCGCGCGTCGCGTCTTCATCGCGGCACACCGCGACGATGGCGCGCGAACCCATGTTTTTCCTCGCAAATCACGGTTTGAACGCCTTCTCCGCGAAAATAATCCCAGGCGCCGTCGGGATATTCGAGCGCATCGGCCCGTTTGGAAGTAGCGACGGGCGCCATCGTGGGCGGCAGGTAGCGCAGCCATTTCGGATCGGCGGCGAAGCGCGACATCACTTCCAAAGCCGCCGCGCTGTTTTCGGCGCGAATCGTGACGTTGCCCGCCAACTGCGTCTCGATCAAACGCTTGCCGAGATAATCGCTTATATCGAGCAAATCGTCGTGCTGCTGCTGCGCCGACAGCGCGTTTTCGCTCGTCCAGATCGGGCGCACCGATTCGGCATAAACCTGTTTCGCCGCAACCGAAACGATTTCGCGTTCGGGCCAGCGCAGGGCCGTCAGGCTTCCGCCGAAAACGCAGCCGGTGTCCAGATTCAGGGTGTTGTTGAGCCACACCGCGCGCGGGACGGGCGTGTGGCCGTAAACCACGGCGGCGCGGCCTTTGTATTCGCGCGCCCAGTCGAGGCGCTCCGGCAAACCCCATTCGTCCGTTTCGCCCGTCGTTTCGCCAAACAAACAAAACGCGCGCACTTTGCCCGACGCGCGGCCCTGCATTTCTTCTTTCAATCCGGCGTGCGCGACAACCAATTTTCCGCCATCGAAAACGTAATGTGAAATGCGCGCATCGAGCCACTGCAACAGCTCGCCGCGAAACTCCTGCGATTCGGGTTTCAGACTGTCAAGCGTTTCCTGCAAGCCGTGCGCAATTTTGACGCCTTTGCCGTCCAGATAACGCTTCAACTTCTCGTCGTGATTGCCCAGAACACAAAAGCCCCGCCCGCTTTTTCCATTCCCATCACAATTCTGAAAACCTCGGCGACGCGCGGCCTCCGGTCGCACAAATCGCCGACAAAAACCGCTTTTCGGCCCTCACCGTGCGCCCAAACGCCGCTCGCATCGCGCGCGTAGCCCAAGGTTCGAGCAACTCTTCGAGTTCATCAGCGCAGCCGTGAACGTCGCCGAGGATGTCGAACGGGCCGCATTCGTGCTTCTTGTTGTTCCACAACGGCACGCGCGCGATTTCGACACCATCCAGCTTCTCGCCGCGCAGGACGTGGACGAAGCGAAAGCCCTCTTTTTCGAGATGGCGAATCGAGCCGCGTAGCTGCCGAGCGTGATTGCGAACCACGTGCGGCCCGAACTGGCGGTCGGGCCGCAGTTGGTTGCGCTCCTGGCAGATGTGTTCCGGCGTATCGATCACCAGGGCGACGCTTTGCACGAAATACTTTCGCGCCAGCGCCAGAAGCGGCGCGCGCGCTTCTTTTTGCACGTTGGTGGCGTCGATGACCGTCAGTTTTCCGAGTTGCAGCCGCTTGGCGGCGATGAAATGCACCAGTTCAAAGGCGTCCTGAGTCGCTTCGAGGCTGGTTTCATCGTCGCACACCAGACCGCGACAAAAGTCGGACGAGATGATTTCGCTCGGCAGGAAATGGCGGCGCGCGAACGAGGATTTGCCCGCGCCCGACGCGCCCATTAAAACGACCAAAGCGAGGTCGGGAATTTCAATTTTCATGTTTCAAGTCCAAATCACGGGATTTCCAATGGCAACGGAGGCTTCAAAAAGGCGCGTGAGCGGCGCGCTGATGTAGTCGAGGTCGAGCGGCGTCATGGGGCGCTTGCGCCAACGCGCGGTTTCGACGAGGCGAATGTTGGATTTTCCGGCTTCGTTTTGCCACTTCCCGTCGGGCCAGGGCGAACGAATCGATAAATCCCACTCGGTTTCAAAGCTTTCGCCCGAATCGAGATTCGTCCAGCGCCTGCGCTTTTCATCCAGGGCGATTTGCCCGATGCGGCGCGCGGCGAAAAGAATTTTTGCGGATTCGTCTTCCATCACCAGCAAACCCTGCTCGTTTAAAACCACGCTCTGGCCAGACCCAAAAGCGAAACTGCTTTCACTCTTGATGAGTTCTTCGGTTCCGTCCTCGACCAGCTCAATGACGAACCCCCAGATCGGCTCTTTCGCGCAAAAAACGCAGTTCATCGAGCGCCCGCGCCGCATTCTCGGGCGACAATTGGCCACCGTTGGCTTGTGGAAATTCGCCCCACAAAATCGGGAAGTGTTCGATTCCGGCGCGCTGCAAAGCCGACAAAAAATGGGCTTTGCCGCTTATGTTGCAAACCCATTCATCGACGACGCGCATTCTTTCATGCTCACAAGCCGTTTCAATCCATTCTTCCAATTTCCACTCTTGCTCTCCCCACTCGCGCCAATCCGTTTTCAAACTCCACCAACCATCTCCATCAATTTGAATCAATTCGCGCGGCACCGGCGGCCCGGTCGTTTTGCCTTCCCAAAAACAGTTGCAATTAACAAATGCATCAAGTCCCATGATTCCTCCGAAACACCCCCATCTGCGACGGCGCTGCCCAACTCTTCATCCAACGGCCCCAGCGCCGAAATTTCGGTTTCGTAGCCGTAATCCGCCGCCACTTTTTCCGCCCAGTTCGTGAATTTCGCGGCTCCACTCGAAACGGTGGTCGCGGTGGCGAAAGGTTCCGGCGGGAAGCGAGTCCCATTTGACGTTGTAGTCGCGGTTGGGAGTAGTCACAACAATTGTTTCGGGCCGCGCGTGTTCGAAAATCGCGCGCTCGAAAGCCTTGAGGCGCGGCGCGTCGAGATGTTCGATGACTTCGACCAGCGCCGCCGCGTCAGCCGCGCAAACGGTCGTCGCGGTAGGTGAGGGCGCCGTGAAGGAGCTTGATTTTGGCGCGTTTGAGGTCGGGCATTCGCTCTAATTTCAATTTATCCGACGCGATTTCGAGCGCGCGATGCGAGGCATCAAGGCCCAGAATCTCCTCGAACTGACGGTCTTTGAGCAGTTCGCGCAGCGATCGGCCTCGCCGCAGCCCAGATCGAGAACTCGCTTCGCGCCGCTCGCTTTCAAGACTCCCAAAACGGTTTCGATGCGTGAATTTGATGAAGCGGCGCGGCTTTGGGCGTCACTTCCGCCTCGATTTTCCTCTTCGACATCGCGGATTTCTTCCGCTTCCGTTTCCGGGCGCCAGTTTTTCCAGCGCGGCGAAAATGAGGCGTTTTTGCCGCTTCAAATAGCGCGACACGATGAAATTTTGCGCCGGATGCGATTCCAGCCAGCCCGCGCCGCGCCTCAGCAGTTTCGACTTCCTCTTCGCCGATGTAATAGTGTTTGTCGTCGTCCATTACCGGCAGCAAAGCATAAAGATGCGACAAGGCTTCGCTCAACTTTTGACGGCGCGAAGCTTGAGGCGCACGAACGGCGCCTCGCCCCAGGCGGGAAAACGGGCGTCGAGCGCGAATTTTTCGACCTCGACTTGGTAGCCGAGCGGCTCGAACAGCTCGCGCGCGGTTTCACTCGCGGCACGGCGCGCCTTCGATTTGGATTTCAAGCGGAATTTCGCTCGCCGCGAGTTCGCTTCGTTCCTTGCAACGCCGTTGAGCGCCGAACGCAGCACCTGCGCGATGGCAACGGAAAAGAAAACTGACGCGACATAAGGCCGGTCGTTGACGTATTGCGCGAGCGGGCCGCTTTCCCTGCCCTTGCCGCGCACGAGCGCAATCGGATCGACTTCCAGCAACAGCGCGAGGGTGCATTTCTCTTCATTGGCCAGAGGATAAAAAACTGCGCGGCGCCAAAAGAAAGCTCGAATTTCTGGACGCGAGACGGATTTTTTAAGAGCAGAAAGCCCAGATCGGTGGCGGGCTGGTGAGTGAGTGGAGATTTGCAGCAGCATGATTAGCTCGTTTTCCTGAGCGCGTCGCGGCGCCGGTCTTTGATTTCGAGAGCGCGGGTTTGCACACTTTCGCGGTCGTGTTCGAGGCAGTTGACCCCGCCCTGTTCGCGCTCGATTTCGCGGCGCGCGAGCGCAGCATCGCGCACCATTTGCTCGTAGCAACTGAAAACCTGGATTTCGCCATCGCTGCGCCAGGAGCGCGCCGTGCGTTGATGGGCGATTTCGCAGTAGTCCATTTCGCCCTGGTTCCAGTGGCGCGGCGCGAGTCTCGACGCGGCCAGAGCGCTCATTTTGAGATGCAACGGCATCGCGCTGTAGCAAAGCACGCCGCCGCAACGTCGCATGATTTCTATGTCGCGCCATGCCGCGTTTTGCCTGTGCCACGCGGCATCGTAAATCGGATGCTGCCACCAATCGCCTTCTGCGGCGAAGCGGCGCATTTCATCCAGGCCCCAGGTGCGCCAGCGCACCGTTGTCGCAGGCAGGCCGAGGTTTTCAGCTTCGCGCGCAAAACGGCGAATTTTTTGGCGTTTAGCGCCGTGAGGATGCGCTGGAACGAGCGCGATGGGATCGCTGGGTTCGGCGTCGAAGGGCGTGGGCGCGAGAAACTCGCCGCCGATGTAAATGAGGGTTTCCGGCTGTTTTGAAAGGCCAGTCCCCACAGCAAACGACTCAGAAACTGCGCGCCAGCGAAGTCGGAGAGAATGTGATGGGTTTCGTGAAAGAGTTTGGTGCTGAAGCGAATTTGGGTGCCGGTTCGCGGCGTCAGGACGCGAAAGAGCGTGTCGCCAGCGGGCACCAGATGCAAATGAAGTTTCAACCCGTCGCCCCCCTCGCGGGCGTTGGCGGGACGTTGTTGTTTTCGGTGTTTGGCGTTCATGTTTTTCAATGCGGGCGGGAAAAACAGGGGAAAGTTCTCCATTGGAAGGGAAAAACGAGGCGCCAGATGCAAAAAAACACGGGTGGCGCGCTTTTCGGGGGAAAAGTCGAGCATGGCCCGTGTTTGGAAGGTCGAGGACGAGGAAACTTAGTCGAAGCGACCCCAGCGCGGGCACAAAACAACATGGGATGGATTATCGAGCCGGAAAGAAAAGTAATTCATGAAAAAGCCTCCTCGCTGGGAGCAATGCAGCTTAACGCGGCGCGGCAAAACCTTCAAGCGATTAGCGAGTTTGTGGGGCGCCGTCAAGGCTGTAATCGCCTCTCGCGTGGCGGTATAATTGCACCTAAGTCGAGCGCCGATTCGCGGAATCGGGCGCTCAAACCTCCATTCATCGCGCCCGTTTTTGCCATCGCTGTTTTCCAATGAACCAATCGTCCATCATCCCTTTTTCCCCAGCGCGACGCCAATAATCGACCGGCCTCGCGGGAAAAGCTCACGCCGCAAAGCCTTGAATCGGAGCAGTCCACGCTGGGCGCCATGCTCATGGAGCGCGATGCCGTCGCGCGCGCCGTCGAACTGCTCACCGCCGACGATTTCTACCGCGAACTCCACAAAAAAATCTACAAAGCCGTCCTCAAACTCTTCGACAAGGGCGAACCCATCGACATCGTGACGGTCGCCGAAGAACTGCGCCGCAACGGGCAGTTGGACGACGTGGGCGGAAGCGAATACCTTTCGGCCCTCATCGAAGCGTGCCCCTCCAGCGCCAACATCGAGGCCTACGCTACCGTCGTGGCTGAAAAAAGCGTCTTGCGCCAGCTTGTTAAAGCGAGCGATGACATCGCGGGCTGGGCCTACGCCGACGGAACCGAAGAAGTCCACACCCTGGTTGACCGCAGCGAAAAACGCATTTTCGAGATCGGTTCGCAGCGTCTGCGCGCCGGTTTCACCCACATTAAGCCGCTTTTGATGACGGCGTATGATCAGATCGAGCGCCAGTTTCAGCACAAGGGCGAGGCGACCGGCATTTCGACCGGTTTCGCTGATCTGGACGACATTACAAGCGGACTGCAACCCACCGATTTCGTGATTCTGGCGGCTAGGCCTTCGATGGGGAAGTGCTTAAGAGCGTCGGAAAAAATTGTCGATCCAGCGACGGGCGCCCTCATCACGATGGAAGAGGCGGTGAAAACTCGCCTGAGCCGCACCGCGAATTTGTCTCAAACGGGCGCGATTCAAACCGCGCCGATTTCCGATTGGATCGATTCGGGAGTTAAACCGGTTTTTCGCGTCACGACGCGACTGGGGCGCCGCGTCGAAGTGACCGGCCATCATCCATTTCTCACCGTGCAGGGCTGGGTGCCGCTTCACGATTTGGAAGCGGGCAGTCATATCGCCGTGCCGCGTCGCGTGCCGATTTTCGGCTCCAACGATTCGCTTTCGCGCGACAAAATTCGGCTTCTGGCCTATTTCATCGCCGAAGGCGGACTTTCCGGCACCGTGCCGAAGTTCACCAACGCCGATCCGCTCATCGTGGCGGATTTCTGCGGCGCCATCGAGCGCGAATTTCCCGAACTCGAAATTAAAGCGGTTAATGCTTCGGGCATCGACTACAAAATTGTGCGCCCCCATCGCGGCAGGGGCATGGCGCCCAATGCCCTCACAGCGTGGCTGCGCGAGTTGGAGTTGTGGGGCAAAAAAGCCGACCAAAAATTCGTTCCGGCACCCATTTGGACGCAGTCCAAAGCTGGTCTCGCCGAATTTCTGCGCGTTTTGTTCTCGTGCGACGGCACCATTTATCAACTCGGCCATTACCCGCGCATTGAGTTCGCAGTCGCGTCGCAACAGTTGGCGGAAGATGTTCAACACGCGCTGTTGCGTTTTGGCGTTATCGCCAAGTTGTGGCGCAAAAAGGCGCGTTGCTGGCGCGTCGAAATCACCGATCCCGCCTCGGTTTTGCGTTTCAACGTCGAAATCGGCTGGATCGGCGAAAAAGCGGGCCGTTTTCTCGAAGCGCGCACCAACCTCCCCAAACGCGCTTCCAACACGGGCCACGCACCGCGCCAAGTGTGGGATTTGGTGAAAGAAAGCGCAGAGCGGCGCGAAATGTCGCTTTCGCAGCTCGCGCGCTTGGCGGGCGAAACCGAAAAAACTGGCAAATTCGCGGGTTACAACTCGCACACCAATCGCGGTTTGCCCTCGCATCGTCTGCAAAAATACGCCGAAATTCTCCAGGATTCGCGCTTGCTGCGCGCTTCCTCGCCCGATATTTACTGGGACGAAATCACCTCCATCGAATCCATCGGCGAGCATCAGGTTTATGATCTCACCGTTCCCGACGGCTCCAATTTCATTGCCCAGGACATCTGCGTCCACAACACGGCGCTTTGTCTCAACATCGCCCATCACATCGCGCTCAAAGAACGCCAGCCGGTCGCGGTTTTTTCGCTCGAAATGTCGAAAGAACAGCTCGTGCAGCGCTTGATTTGTTCGGAAGCGAGCATCAAAAGTCAGGATCTGCGGCGCGGGCGCGTGCAGGATTCGGATTGGCATCGCATCACCAACGCGGTCAACAACCTTTACCAGGCCCCGATTTTCATCGACGACCAGCCAGGCCAGGGCACCTTCGAAATGCGCGCCAAAGCGCGTCGGCTCACGGCGGAACATGGACAGCTCGGCCTCATCGTCGTGGATTATTTGCAGCTCGCCCATTCGAGCGGCAAAAGCGAAAACCGCGTGCAGGAAATTTCTGAAATCGCGCGCGCCTTCAAAAGCATGGCGCGCGAACTCAAATGCCCTTTGATGGCTTTGTCGCAGTTGTCGCGCGCGGTCGAACAGCGCGAGGACAAGCGGCCCATGCTCTCGGATTTGCGCGAATCGGGCTGTCTAACCGGCGACACTCTCGTTTTTCTACCCGACAGCGGCGTTTCCAAGCGCCTCGAAGACCTCGAACATCTGAGCGGTTTTCGGGTTCTGGCGGCGAACGAGGCGACCGGAAAACTCGAAGCGCGCGTCGTGGAGCGCGCCTTTTGCACCGGCATCAAGCCGGTTTTTCGCCTGCAACTGGCGTCGGGGCGCGCCGTTCGCGCCACCGCGAACCACAAATTCTTAACTGTTGGCGGCTGGAAGCATTTGGACGAACTCGCGCGCGGCGAACATCTCGCCACGCCGCGCCACTTGCCCGCCGCACCGCTCCAGGCCACGATGAGCGAAGCGCAGTTGGCGCTTTTGGGCCATCTCATCGGCGACGGCTCGACGCTCGACAAGCGCGGCTCCTACTACACTTCGGGCGAGCGCGAACTGGCACAGGCGGTCGTGGGATGGGCGCACGAAGTTTTCGGCGGCGCCATCAACGCGCGGCTCAAGCTCGATAGTCGCGGGCGCTACGAAGTCGGTTTGATTTCTTCAACGCCCCTCACGCACGGCAAAACCAACGCGGTGGCCGACTGGCTGCGCGAACTGGGCATCTGGAACCGGCGCTCTTTTCAAAAAGCGGTGCCCCAGCGCGTTTTCGCCCAGCCGGACGCGCAAATCGGCGTGTTTTTGCGGCATCTGTGGGCCACCGACGGCTGTCTGCACCTCAAAAAGTGCGGCGACCGCTTCACGCCCCTCGCTTATTACGCCTCAAACTCGGAGCGGCTGGCGCGCGATGTTCAATCGCTTTTGCTGCGTCTGGGCATTCAATCGTCGCTGCGCGAGGTGGATCAAAGGGGCAAAGGCCGCACGATGTGGAACGTCATCGTCACGGGCCAGAGCGACATCCTACGTTTCGCGGCGCGCGTGGGCGCGTTCGGCTCACGCCGCGCGGCGCAGTTGGAAAGCCTGCTGGAGTGCGCGCGCCGGCAAATCGAAAATACCAACCGCGACATCATCCCGCGCTCGGTGTGGAGTTCCCTTGTGGTTCCGGCGATGAAGCGCGGCGGACTCACCACGCGCGCCATGCAATTCAAAATCGGCACCACTTATTGCGGCGACACGCTTTACAAAGCCAATCTGAGCCGCCAGCGCGCCGCGCGTGTCGCGCAGGCCGTCGGGTGCCGCGAACTCGAAATTTTGGCATCGAGCGACCTCTACTGGGACAAAATCGTCTCCATCGAGCCGGACGGCGAAGAAGCGGTTTACGACCTCACCGTCGAGGGCCTGCACAACTTCGTCGCTAACGATCTCATCGTTCACAACTCCATCGAGGCCGAAGCCGACGTGGTGGCCTTCATTTACCGGCCCTCTTATTACAAGCGCAAAATGCTCCACAAGGACGGCCAGCCCGATCCCAACGCCGAACCCGATCCCGATGAAGGTCTGGCCGAAGTCATCATCGGCAAACAGCGCAACGGGCCGGTCGGCACGATCCGCCTCGGCTTTCAGCCCGAATACGCGCGCTTTACCAACCTGGCGAAAAATGATTACGGCGGAGGTTATTAGGATGCCTTATTGGATTTCAAAAACGGCGCTTGTGACGGCGGGAATTTCGATTCTCGCCGTTTCGCCATGCGCGGCGCAGGGCGAGATTGTGCCAGCGCCCGCCACGCCGGACGCAGCGAAAACGTTCAATCCATTCGGCAGCAGCCGAAAAGTCTCCTCCCTCATTGCGCTTCGCAACGTCAAACCCCGCTTGATGGCGTTTTGGCTTGATCCCAAAAACCATCCGGCGCCGCCGGAGTTCGCTCCTCCAAGCGGAAGAGAATCGCCTGTTCCTGCTAAAGTCAGTCCCCAGCTTCCCGAAGGCATTGACCGCATCGTCGTCATCGACGCGCAAAACGCCCTGCTCGTTTTCGGCACCGAAGCGGGTGTAGGCCAACTGCGGCGCATTATCGCCTTTTTGGATAAGACGCAACGTCAAGTTGAGGTTGAAGCGTTTCTTGTCTCCATTCCAAACGCGAATTTAACTGGCATTTGGGCTGACCTCGCGGCGCAAACGCAGGGTGTCCGGCTGGCAATGGGCTTAGTCGGCAACGACGAAAGGCAATGGCTGCACGGCGCCATTGCGGGGAAGCGGGCGCAAATTCTCGCTTTGAGGCACCCCACTTTCATCAACGGAACCACCCAGAGATTCGACTTCGCCCCGCCTGCGCCTCGTCGCAAAGCGCCCAACCCTCTGTTGCCCGAAGATTTCTCTTCGCCCATGCCCGTCATTCCGCCGCCCAAGGGCATGGCCGAAATGCCTGGAATGTGGCGGCGCAGCGCACCGGAAGTGGCCGGTGCGCCGCAACCCTTCGGTGCGATGCGCCTCGAAGTCACCCCCACCATCAATAGCGATAACACACTCACACTTGAAGGCGAAATTTCCGGTTTAAGCACCGGCAGCCTGCGAATCATCGCTGTTCTAAGCGACGACAAATCGCTTGGCTTTGCGCTGCCCCCCGTTGCGGGCGCTCCAGACCGCGCCTTTGTGCTGCTGACGCCGCGCCTGGTTCGCCGCGCCGGTGACTCTTCCCCTACGCCATGAAAATTCCGTTTTTCGCCCTCTTTGCGCTGCTTTTTCTGGCGCTGTTTCAACCCGCCCAGTCACAAAAACGCCTTGATGCGCCGCGCGCTCTGGCGGCTACGGTAATCGTTTCGCCCGACGATGCCTGGGTGCGAAATTGGAACACCAGAGCGGCGCCCCAGATCACGCGGCTTCGCGCCGTCGTTGTCGATCAAAAAGTGACGGTTGGGTTTCTCTTGTCAGGGCTGCGCGCCCAGAAGGGCCAGATTCGCTATCGCGTCGCGGCCCAGATTCTCGATCCCAACGGCAAACTCATTTTCGACGCCCCCAATTTCGCCGCCGCGACGCAAAAAGCGCCCGCCTCGAACGCTTTTTTGCTGGTCAATCCCACCTTCGATTTCAGCGCCGAAGACAGCGATCCGCGCGGGGTTTATCGCTTTCGCGCCGTCGTCACCGACCTCAATTCCCAAAAAACGGCGACGGGCGAATGGAAAATCGAACTTAAAACCTCTGAATGAGCGGGTGTGGTTAATTAAAAGCGATGAAAATTCTCGTCGTGGGAAGCGGCGGGCGCGAACACGCGCTCGTGTGGAAAATCCAACAATCGCCGCTTGTGTCGGAAGTTTTCTGCACGCCTGGAAACGCCGGAATCGCGCAAATTTGCGCGTGTTTAAACGGCGACGCCGTTGAAATTGCGCGGCAGATTGGCGCCGATTTCGTGGTGGTCGGGCCGGACGGCGCGCTCGCCGATGGGTTGGTTGACCGCTTGAACGCCGCCGCTTTTGCGGCATTCGGCCCGACGCAAAGCGCGGCGCGGCTCGAATCGTCCAAAATTTTCACTAAAAATCTGCTGGAGAAATACGGGGTTCCAACGGCGAAATTCGTTTCGTTCGAGGATGCCCACGATGCGAAAAATTATCTGAAAACTCAGCTCAATGGCCCGATTGTGGTCAAAGCCGATGGCCTGGCGGTGGGAAAAGGCGTCGTGGTGGCGAAAAATCGCGCCGAGGCGCTGGCGGGCGTGGATGAAGTGCTGGGAATCGCCTCGCAAACCGTGCAAAACGACGCGGGGCGCGTGGTGATTGAAGAGTTCATGAGCGGCGAGGAAGTCTCGTTTTTCGCGTTGTGTGATGGGGAAAGTTTGCTGCCGCTCATTGAAGTTCAAGACCACAAACGCGCTTTCGACGGCGACAGGGGGCCGAATACCGGCGGCATGGGCTGTTTTTCGCCCGTCCCCAGTTTCACGCCGCAGCTCCGCGAAACCGTGATCGAAACGATTTTAAAACCGACGCTGGAAGGGCTGAAATCGGAGGGCGTCGAGTTTCGCGGCGTGATGTATTGCGGTTTGATGCTGACCCCCGACGGGCCGAAAGTCGTGGAATACAACGCGCGTTTCGGCGATCCCGAATGCCAGCTTTTGATGCCGCTTTTGCACAGCGACATCGTGCCGGTTCTCATGGCGTGCGCGGGCGTGGGGGAGAAGAAATTGAGCGATTTTACGCTTCAATGGAGCGATGACGCGGCGGTGATCGTAGTTTTGGCGGCGGCGGGTTATCCGGCGTCGCCGCGACGGGGCGACGAAATTTTCGGACTCGAAAACGTGGATGGTGCGCTGGTTTTTCACGCTGGAACCAGAAAAGAGGGCGAAAAAATCGTCACGAATGGTGGGCGGGTTCTGGGCGTTGCGGCGTTGGGCGAGGGTTTTCCCATCGCGCGTGAGCGGACTTATGCTGCGGTGGAGAAAATCCGCTTCGAGGGGATGCATTTTCGCCGCGATATTGGAGGGCGAATCGCGCAGACATCCAAGACGGGGATATAAAATCCCCGCCTGAGGAGCCTTCGGCTGGGCGTGCTTCGCACGCAACGAACCTGGAAGGCCGCTCAACGCACAGATGTTTGGGGAAGTCGGCATCTTCTTGCGTGCGAAGCACGCCCAGCCGAAGGCTCCTCAGGCGGGGATTTTATATCCCCGTCTCTTTGCCTAAGCGTGGGAATAGCCCCGCCTCGCGCGTTTCGCTACAATTCTTCGTGCCGCGTCCGTTTTGCGCGCAGTTTCACTTTCCATTTATTCCCATGCCTCTCGCCGAAATCCATGTCACGCTCAAACCCGCGCTCTTCGACGCGCAGGGCGAGACGATTAAAAAAGCGCTCCACCAGTTGGGGCACACCGGCGTGCAAAACGCGCGCATCGGCAAATATATCACGCTCGAAATCGAGGGCGCCGACGCCGCCACGCTGCAAGGCCAGCTCGATTTAATGTGCCAGCAGCTTCTGGCCAATCCCGTCATCGAGGACTACGAAGTGTCGCTGGCGGCGCCCACGGCGGCGTCTGTCGCGGCGGCGGAGCCGTTTCCCGTCGCCTTCGACCCCATCCGCGATGCGGAGGCGCCAAGCGTCACTCCCACGCCCTTTCCGCTCCCCACCGAAGTCGGCGAAACCGTGACTGAAGCCGTCACGACTTCGCGCGTGTCGGGCGGGGCGGGAGTCGCCGCGACGGTTTCGGGCGGCCCCGAAGCGGTCACGACAAGTGGCGGCATCGGCATCGCCGACCCGTTTACCGTCGATTTTCGCTCCTATCAGGGCATGCCCACCGAAGCGAAACTGGCGCTTAGAACTCTGGCGCTTCGCAAACACGGCGCGTGGATCGAAAAACAACTCGCCGCCCAGCGCGCGGCGTGGGTTTTGTGCGTCGGCCACGAAGTCGTGGAAAGCGGCCTCAGCCTCGACACCTACCCCACCGACCAGCATTTGCTCAAAATGGGCGTGCAGCGCGACCTCGTGCCCTGGGTCTTCACGCGGCCAACAGCTTAGCAATACGGGAGACGGAATACGGGAGACGGAAGAGCAAACCGCGACTTTCATCTCCCGTATTCCGTCTCCCGTATTCCATATTCTCCCCATGCATTTCGGAATCATCGTCTTCCCTGGCACCAACTGGCAACACACGCTCCACGTCGTGAGTCATGTTCTGGGTCATTCGGGCGCGCTGGTGTGGCACGAATCATCGATTTGTCGCCGTTTGACGCGCTCGTTTTGCCTGGCGGCTTCGCGCACGGCGATTCCGCACCGGCGCCATCGCGCGCTTTTCGCCGGTGATGGATGCCGTCGCCGTGTTCGCTTCGACCGGCAAACCGGTTTCATCTGCAACGGCTTTCAGATTTTGTGCGAAGCGGGGCTGCTTCCACCAGCGCTTTGCGGCGCAATTACGGCCTGCACTTCGTCTGCCGCGACGTTCATCTGCGCGTCGAACACAACGAAAACGATGTTTTTGCACTCCACCAACATCGGCGACGTGCTGCGGATGCCGATTCGTCACGGCGAAGGCTCGTATTACGTCGATCCCGACACCCTCGCCGACATGGAGCGCAACGCCCAGATCGTGCTGCGCTACGCTCACGCCGACGGCACGGCGTCGTGGCGGCAATGAATCCCAACGGCTCGACCGGCTCCATCGCGGGCGTGTGCAACGAGGCGGGGAATGTTTTTGGCCTCATGCCGCATCCCGAAGCCGCATCGGAAGCGATTCTGGGCGGCACTGATGGCTTGATCATTTTTGAAGGCATGACGCGAGCTGCTCGACCCGACGCGCCCCGCACCGCCGATTCAGGGCTTCTGGGCCTTTCCCATGGCGATTTGGCTGCTTAAAACCGAACCTTCTACCTATCCTACGCCGATTTGGAGCGCGATGGAGAAACGATGTGGGACGGTGTAACCACAATCTGGCGCTCAAGAATCTGCGTCAAATGGAAAAGGGCGACTTCGCGCTGATTTATCACACCGGCGACGAAAAACAAATCGTCGGCGTCGCTGAAATTGTGCGCGGGTTTTACGTCAATCCCGAACTGAACGATGAAAACTCGCGGTGTGCGATGTCAAAGCGCGGGAGAAACTCCCAAAACCGGTGACTCTGGCGCAAATCAAAGCGACGCCCGAACTGGCGGATTGGGATTTGGTGAAGAACTCGCGTTTGTCGGTTGTGCCCGTGAGCGAAGCGCAGTGGCAAATGGTGCAAACTCTGAGCGAGAGGTGAAAAATTATGGCGACAATCCCCACTCTCCGGCCTAAATCCAAGTCACGCGGGGGAAAAAGCCCAAGCAGACGCAATTCGTTTCCTCGATGGGCTCATTCGTGTCGAAGATTGGGCCAAATTGCCCGAAACCAAGCCGCATTACGAATTGATTGACGGAGTTTTGAAGCAGAAAATGCCAACCCGACAAATGCACTCACGCGCCGCTTTTCGCTTGGCTCTTCAATTAGCGCTGTGGGGCGATATTTCTGGTTGGACATTCCAAACGGAAGGCACCGGTTTACGGGCAGACGAAGCCAATGGTTTCGTGCCTGATGTGATGGGATTCATGCCCGAAACTGCGCCTCGCGCGGAAGATGTTTATGCCCAGGGTGCCTATTTAGTGGCCGAAGTTGCTTCTCCTCAACAGAAAAAGACGACCGTAATAAGAAAATGCGTGGCTACGCCCGCGCCGAAGTCGAAATTTACATCTTAATAGACGCCAAAAGAAAACTTTCGAGGTTTATCGCCTCGAAAACGACAAATACGGCTCCCGAAATCTTGAAAGATAGCGACATCTGGCAGCCCGCCGAACTGCCAGGACTGCGCCTCGAACTGGCTCAGTTGTGGATCGCAATCCCATTTCTCATGCTCGAAAGAGCCCTTGCCTCGGTATGACTGAGGCCGAATACAACAAACTGCTCGAAATTCTGGGCCGCACGCCCCTTGCCGACCGAACTGGCGATGGTTTCGGTCGAGTGGAGCGAACACTGCGGTTATCCGCGCTCGCGCGCCTGCTCAAAATGCTGCCCAAAGACGGCCATTACGCCAGCGTCCAGGCGCCGATACCGGCGGCATCGAAGTCGAGCCAGGATTGTTTGTCGTCTTCAAAAATGGAGTCGCACAACCATCCCAGTCAGGTCGAGCCGCGCCAGGGCGCCGCGACCGGCATCGGCGGCATCATCCGCGATATTTTCACCGTCGGCGCGCGGCCCATCGCCAATTTGAACTCGCTGCGCTTCGGCCTTCTCGAGACCCGCAGCACGGCGCCAAAGCGCGTTATCTGTTTCAGGGCGTGGCTGATGGCATCGTTTTTATGGAAATGCAATGGGCATTCCCACGTCGCGGGCGAAGTCGGGTTCCATCCGAGCTACAGAGGCAATTGTCTGGTGGGCGCGATGAGCGTGGGCGTGGTGCGAGCCGACGTGATTGCATCTTCGGCGGCGGCGGGCGTGGGCAATACGGTGATGTATTTCCGGCAACGCGACGGGGCGCGACGGCATCGGCGGCTGTTCCGTTTTGCCTCGCACGAAATCACCGATTCGGCGCAGCGTCCCACCGTTCAGGTTGGCGACCCGTTTTCGCAGAAATGTCTGCTCGAAGCGACGCTCGAAGCGCTCCAGAGCGGCGCGATCGTCTCGATGAAGACATGGGCGCGGCGGGCCTGACCTGCACGACCTGCGAACAGGCGGCGGCGGGCGGCGAAAGCGTCGGCATGGACATCAATTTAGACAAAGTGCCGTTGCGCGAAGCCGACATGGAAGCCTTCGAGATCATGATGAGCGAGTCGCAGGAGCGTATGCTCGGCGTGGTCGCGCAGGGGCGCGAAGCCGAAATCATCGCTATTTTCGAAAGATGGAACACGCACGCGGTTCCGATTGGCACCGTGACCGACGATGGCATGATTACCGTTCGGCGTCTGGGCGAGGTCGTGGCGCAAATCAGCGCGCAGAGTTTGGTCGAATCGCCGCTTTATCATTTGCCAAGCGAAGAACCGGCGTATTTCGCGCAAAAACAAGGGTTTGATTTCAATTCCATCCCCCAGCCGCAAAATTACGGCGAAGTTTTGCTGCGTTGCTTCAGGCTCCCAATATCGCTTCCAAAGAATGGGTTTACGAGCAATACGACCATCTGGTGCAAATCAACACCGTGGTGCGCCCTGGCGCGCGGGCGACGCGGCGGTTTTGCGCCTGCGCGATTCCCAAAGCGGCAAAGGTCTGGCGGTCAAGGCCGACTGCAACTCGCGCTATGTGTATCTCGACCCGTTTATGGGCGCTCAAATCGCCATCGCCGAGTGCGCGCGCAACCTGGTTTGCGTGGGCGCGGAGCCGGCGGGCGTCACCGATTGCCTGTGCTTTGGCAATCCCGAAAACCCGACCGTTTCTGGCAGTTCAAGCGCTCCATCGAAGGCATCACCGAGGCCTGCACCCATTTTCGCCTGCCCGTCGTATCGGGCAACGTTTCGCTTTACAACGAGACGCCCGAATCGGTAATTCATCCTTCGCCGCTCATCGGCATGGTGGGCGTGCTGCAAAACGTCGAGCAGGCGATGGAAATGCGTTTCCGCGATGCCGGCGACCTCATTTTGCTGGCCGGAAGCAGCCTCGACGAACTGGGCGGCTCGAATATCTCTGGACGATGCACGGTCTGGAAGAAGGAAAACCTCCGCATCTCGATTTGGGGAAGGAACTTAATGTGCAGCGCCTCACGCTCGCGGCGATTCGGCGCGGTCTGGTGAAATCGGCGCACGACGTGTCCGATGGCGGTCTGGCAGTCGCGGTCGCGGAGTGCTGCATTGCGGGCGGCATTGGGGCTTCCATTGAGCTGCCCGATGGAATTGAGGAAACCTCCAACACCCGTTTGGATGCGCTTTTGTTCGGCGAAACGCAGTCGCGCGTGGTTTTAAGCTGCCCGCGCGAAAATTTGACGAAATTGCAGGAGATGGCGCACGTCGCGGGCGTGCCGCTTTCCTTTCTGGGCACGGTGGGCGGCGCGAAGTTGAACTTCGCCGACAATCGTATCGAAGCGCTCACTCACCTCTTCGATTTCGACCTCGACACCCTGAGCAACGCTTATCGCGGCGCGATTGGGCGTTTGATGAACCAGTAAACTCCTGGCGCGACACATTGGGATAAAATTTCTTTTGCGCGAAGAAAATTTCTTTGAACCCGCCCATTCTGGCGCCGTCGAATTGGCGTCGTGCTGGGATTGGTCAATGCCAGACGACCATTTCAGGACGTGAAAATTATGAAGTTCTCTCTCCCTTATGCCCACCTGTTGTTGGTTTTGGGCTTGCTGGCGATTTTTTCGCTGCCGTCATGGGCTGAAAATTCCCGCACCACGAAACTGGAAGTCGCAGGCAAAGGCAAGCCCAAAAAAGGCGACGCTCCGCCGCGTCCCACGCCGGCGCCTGGCCCCCGCGAGGGGGCGACTCCGACTAAAAAACCCGATTTGGGGTCTAAAAAACACCGCGTATGGAAATGCGCGGTGTTTTTTGCAATTTGCCTTTCCCTTTAGGCCAAAAGATGCCATAATCAAGGCAGTTTTAGGCTGCAATACCTCAAAGAGAAGTTGTTTGCGGCCTTCGATTTTCCTTCCCAGTTTCGAGGCAATTATTGATGAAGACAAAAAATTTGTGGCCTTTGGGCGTTGTAGGCGCCCTGAGCATGGCGAGCGTGGTTCCGGCGGCTAACGCCCAAAACCGTAAAGTGCCGCGCGTTATTATGACGGCGGGCGATACCGTGACCATGACGGTCGGCGAGCAGATCGTTTTGCCCTACGCCAACGTTACGCGCATCATCACTGAAGACGACGTGGCGCGCGCTTTTTTCAAGAGCGGCAACGCCCTTCTGGAAGGCTCCAGCCCTGGCTCGACAACGGTTGAAATTTATCAAAACAGCGGCACGCCCAAAGTTCTCACCATTCAGGTCACCGAGGCGTCAGCCAACATCCCTGGCACGGCGCTCATACCGGTTTCGCCCAACCCGCGCCGCTTCCCGAAAGCGCGGCCATCACGCCGTCGCGCTCGCCTCTAACGCTTTCGCTGGATGTGGCGCCCGCGCCAGGCAACTCTTCACAGGCCATCTACACCATCACCTACGGCAACCCCAGCCAGACTCCGGTGGAAAACGCCGTGGTTCGTTTTCCTCTTGACGAACAGGTTTCATTTGTGTCCGGTTCCGCCTCGCCTGGCGCGCGCTACGACGCCGCGCTGCGCGAAGTGGTGTGGAACCTCGGCCTGGTGCCTTCGGGAAAGGTCGATCAAAAACTGACGCTTCGGGTTGAACCCATCGAACGGCGTCCCACGACGTTTAAAGGCATGGCTACCATTCAAGATGCTTCGGGCCTTGCCATTGCTTCCAATGAAAGGGAATATTCGAATTTCACCACGCCTCTTTTGACCGTCTTCGCCTTTCCCGACCGCATTTTGGCCGCCAAAAACGGTGCGCTATTGCTGGACGTGAAGGGAATCGACAACCAGATGGCCGTTGACCGTCTGGCAGTGCTCGGCGTGGCTCAGGGCCGCTCCAAGGGCCTTTATTATCCGGCCTCGCCGACCCAGCGCGCCGAATACGCGGTGATGACGCTCAACGGTCTCAATCTGCGCGATTTGCGCGACATCACGCAAATCAAATACGTTTTGGCAAAGCGCTCGCTGGTCAATTTGAGCATCCGAGACGCGGGGGCCGCACCATCGCCAACCTGGTGCCAAACACGACTCAGGATCCTGGCGAACACACCGAGGTGTGGAACGGGCGCAGTGGAAGCACCTACGTCCCTCCAGGCCGTTACACCTACGTCTGCACTGCCAAAGACGTGCGCGACGGTCAGGTCACCACGCTCAGAGGCACTCTGAACATCGTGTCGCAGACTCCGCTCAACGCGACCGGTATGCCTTCGTTCATCGATGTCAAGCCTTCGGACTGGTATGCCCGCTTTCTGGCCGTGGGCGAAAGGCAGGGGCTTTTGGAGGGCTTTCCCGACAAAACTTTCCGCCCCAAAGAACCCATTTCGCGCATTGAAGCGACTGCCATCGTGGTTCGCGCTCTGGGGCTGGAAGATCTGGCCAAGGAGTGGGCCGATAAAAAAGTGGGCTTCATCGACTCCGAGAATATTCCCAAGTGGGGGCAAAAATACGTCAATGTCGCGACAACGGTGGCCAAAACCTCAAAGGGCACACCGATGATTCAAGGCACCAGAGACAACTATTTTCAGCCCGATAAAGACCTGCGCCGCGACGAAGCCGCCCTCATCGTGCAGCGCCTCATCGACCGCGAAACCACGCGCCGCATCACGGTTTCGGGCACGATGGTGCCTGGCACGACGGTAACCATCAACTCGCGCTCGGTTGTGGCCGATAACGAAGGCCGTTTCGCCTTTTCCATCGACACCAACACCGCCGTGCCCACCACGGTCGCTGTCATCGATTCCCGCGACCGATAAATATTGTCAAAACTAAAGGCGACCGTTTTATAATGGTCGCCTTTTTTGATATAGCCCTTTCGGGTTCTATAGCAATTCATGCAATAGAGGCTTCATGTCACCTGCACACACGTCATTCTGAGGGGAGCCGTGATGCTCTATATCTTTTGGATTCACGAAAACTCGTGGAATTATTTTCATGACTTACGAAACTAACTTGTTGAGACCAGGCTAAAGAAAAATATCCATTTGATGAATGGAAAACTTACGCCGAAGATTTAGAGCAATACACCGAAGAAAATTGCGAGGCAACAAAGCATATCTTCGATACTCTGCTTTCCAACCTCGTTGAATTAGGCGAAGATGCTCGTGAGGAAGACAAACTTCAGAAGTTCCAAATTGCCGTCGAAGCACTCAATGCCTCAATGATGAAACCGACGGTTCGCTTATTGAGACCGGCTGAACGAGAGCAACTGTGTGAGATTTTCAATATTATCACAGTCAAAGCAGGCATGGCGGAGTAGACCCAAGCAAATATGGTGATGGAGAAGGCCCAGCCAGTGAATGGCGAGATTGGTAACATTCACACAATCAGAACAGCACTACAAGGCGTCAATCACAATATAACAAGGCACCATCCCCGACACACATGATTCGGTCAGTTGCACACAGCGTTTCGGTCAGCGAGGATTTCCAATAGGTTCTCAATCAAAACGTTCCCGCGTTAAAATCGCGCAGCCAGTAAGTCGCGCCGCGCCGGTTGCCGCCCAATCCCGAACGCAGATAATCGCGGTCGGGCGCCGCGAACGCCAGCGCCTGCACTTCTTTCAAGTCCAACCCATTTTCCCGCATCGCGCCCGCCAGATCGAAGCGCGCGCGACGCCACTTCCCATCGCTTTGGACGCCGCCCACGGTGCCCAATGACGCCGCGCCGTCCGACGCGCCGCCGTTAAAAACGATTTCACGCCACACGTCGTCGATGAGCGCGTAAAGATTGATTTTGACACCCTGTGGCACGCGGTAATCCCACTGCAAAATCGGATGCGCGGCGAGGTCGAAAGGCGTTCGCGTCACGAACGTCGTCCAGTCGCCGCCACTGCGCGGATTGGTGATTTGCAGCGCCGTTTTTGGCCCGAAGTTGAACTTGAAATCAAGCGCGCCGACGCGCCCTGCCCTTCGCCGCGCGCGCGCTCCATTTCCCCAGAGCATTGGGCAGTTCAGGCGCCGAATTTCGCGCCCTCATCGGCGCCTGCTCTTGCGGCGCGCGCAGTCCCGAATGCCACAAACGCACGCGCGATGGAAAAGCGCGCCGTTTTGCGTCCAGAAACCGAGGTGTCCGCCATCGGCGAGCGGATTGGGGTCGAGATAATCGGCCACTTCGCGCCCGTTGACGCTCCAGCGAAAACGGGCGCCCGCCGAGGTCTGGCGGCGTTCCAGGCGCACATAAAACCAATCCTGATGCATTTCGCCCACACCTGGCGGAACGGTAAACGGTTCTTCCCACACGGTCGCATCGCCGCGCCGAATCTGGTTCACCCTTTGACCTCGGCCCGCGAAAATAAAGGAGTAACCCGACGCCAAATCGACGCCATCGCCGCCCACAGAAAGGTTCAAATCGGCGGGTGAGCGCTCGGCGCGCGTCAAATCCATCGGCGTGGCGAGATAGGCTTCAAAACGTCCAGTCGCCGCGCGTGGCGAAACGGCTCCACAAAAGCGGCGAAACGTCGTTTTGGCCCGCGAAAAAGCTCCACTGCGGGCTGCACGTCCACCGCTCCGCGACTTCCCACGTCCCGCGCGCCGCGCGCCAATCGACGGGCGCCGAAGTGAACGAATAATCCATCAGGTTCGGCGCCGAAGCCAGACATCTGGCCCAGTCGAGGCCTGCCGCGTCGTTTTGGGGCCGCAGAATTTCCAGCGCAACCGAAGCGCCCGCTTTGACGGTGCCAACGGCAACGCGCAGGGCTTCGACATCGCCCACGCGCGCGCCATCGACCCCGCGAATCACATCGCCGGCGCGCACACCGGCGCGCAACGCGGGCGAGGCGTCTTCGACATGATCCACAACCGCGCCCGCCGCATCGCTGAGCCCGATGCGGCGCGCGATTTCGGGCGAAACCGGCGTCAGATTGACACCCAGAACAACGCGATTTTCGCGTTCAATTGTCGGCGAGGAAAGCGTTACGGGCTGCAATTGCGGCGGCGGGAGCGGCGAGCTGTTGCGGAGCGGTCGAACCCCGATTTTGGTGCCGCGCACTGATTGTGGCGGCGCGGCGATGGTTTCGACTCCGATATCCTGGCCGCCGAGACTGGCCCGCAGCACGAAGGAACTCGCGTTTTTGCGCTTGAAAGCGAGGCGAAGCGGCATCTCGGCGCCCGACAGCGCGGCGCGTTTGCCCGCCGACGCGCCGTTGTGCAGACGCGCCACGACCTCGTTTTTGGCGTCGGGGCGCGCGAGGACATAGCGCACGCTCGATTGGGGATTTTTGGATCGGCGGCGAAGAAAAACTCCCAACTCGCGCCATTTTCGAGCGGCGGCAGGGGCATTTGCAAATTCGCGTCGCCGAAAAAATCGCCACTGTGCCACCAAATTCCATCTTCGCCGCGCCGCCACGCGCTCGCTTCGCCCGCCCAATTTCGCATTAAACGGTCTTTCTGGAAGCGTTCTGGCACCGCGCCCTCGCCCCACAGCGCGCCCGCTTGCGGCGCGCCGACGCGCACATCATCGAAATCGACGAAACCATCGCCGCCCGCAGCCGCGCGCGGCGTCACGCCGCCCTGCGCCCGTTTCGAGGGCGCCGAGACGCGCAGAATCCCATTGACGAACAACTTCGCAGTTCCAGGCCCAGGATCGAGCCGCACGCGATGCCACTGCCCCGTTTCGGCCTCGAATGGCGCGCTTTGAGCCAGAATCTTACTGCCGTCTTTGAGGCGCGCCACGCCGCGCGCGAAGTCGATTTCGGCGCGCAAACCGGAGCCGTCGGGCGCTGCGAATGCCTCGATGGTCGCCACGAGCGGCGCTTTTTCTTCGTTTCCCACCGCGCGCACCGCCGCCGACACGCTGTAATCGCTCCACCACCATTTCCCCGCGCGTGCCACGTTTTGGCCCGCGCCCTGAGCGCGAAAGACGAAAGGATTGGGACTGAGCGCCGCGTCGGACTGCGGGCCGAGCGTCCCCGATGTCTTCCAAATGCCCGCGACCTGCCATTCGCCCGCACTTTCGCTCTCGCCTGGCGCCTGGGCACGCATGAAATCGTCGCGGAAAACGACGGATTCGGTCGGTTGGGGCGCGTCCGATCCGATTGTGATATTGCCACGCCGCGCGATGCCAAATTGATCGCCCGCCAGTGGCGCCGTCACTTCAGCGACAACGGCCCCATTCCATAAAACGCGGCAGCGCGGCCCCAGTTTTTGCACTCCAATTTCGCCTTTGGCGCCGATGGGAAACGAAGCGAGAGTGGCGATTGTGCCGTTGGAAAGTTGCGTCAAAGCGCCCGGAAAGCGCGTTCTTTTCGCGTTTGAGAACTAAAAAATGTCGCGTTGCGCGCGTCTTTCCAGCCCAGCGCGACGCGGATTTCGCCGTCGCCGCTCAAAGCGATATCGCCGCGCCAACTCCAGCGCTTTTCGAGCGATTCCGCTTCAAAATCGAACTTCAACGGCGCCGCCGCGACGGGAACGCTCGAAAGCGTGGCCGCTATGAAAATCAGGGGCAAAAAAAGGTGGCGAAACACAGGCATCGCGCCTTTAGAGCGCGGCGCCGGAGCGGGGGTTCCAAATCGTGGGAATACCGGCTTCAACTTGACGAAACCCAGTGATTGAGCGGAGCGGCATAAGGCGCGCCGTTGAGCGAAAAATAAGCCCACACCCGATACATCGCGCTTTTGGGAAAGGAAACTTCGAAACTGGTGCCGTCGGGTAGAGCGCGAAAGTGAAACAAGCTGCCGCCTTCGCTGAGCGCCACCAGTTCGATGTCGCGGACACCGGCGGGCGCGCCTTTGACGACCGCAACGCCCTTTTCGCCGGCTTTGGAGGGCAGTTTTTCGATGGACAGCGTGCCCGCCGGTTCGCCATCGCGCGCGCCGTGGAGCGTGATGGGCGAAGGATTGCGGCTCGGCTTCCAATGGGGCGCGTTTCGCACCGGTTTGGCAGATGAATCGCCCGCCGCGACGCGAAAATTCCAGCGCGCCATTTCGATGGGAAGCGCTTTCTCGCCCTTGATGGCGGGCTGATATTCCACGAACAGCGTGTAAGGGCCAGGACGCGGGATTGTCCAGTCGGTCACGAACGAGCCGTAGGCTTTATAAGAAGGGCGCGCGGGCAAAAACACCGCGCCATCGCGCGAGATGAGCCAGGCGTTCATCAAAACTTCGGTCGTGCTGCTCGCCGCGCTGTCTTTGCTGCCCGCCTGGGGCAGGGGCGCGAAGAATTTCCATTCCTGGCGCGTGCCGTCGGGCTTGTCTTTGATGTTGAAAACCTTCAAATCCCAGATCGAAACCTCGCCGGCGCGCGGGATTTCGGGCTGAGAACGCGCTTCCAGCTTGGTGAGAGTCGTTCCAATTGCGGTGCGCGCGGCGATTTTCTTGAGGGCCTCGGGAGAAGGCGGACGGGTTTGCTCGCAGCCAGTCAGAAAAAGAGGCAGCGTCGCCAGAATCAAGCGTTTCATCGAATCATTCTTCCCCGTTGGCGATGGCGGCATCAGCGGCGGCATTTTCGCGTTGCTCGCGTTCGCGTTTGGCGAGGGCGACGTTGCGAAGATGCCCAGAGTAGTTGGGGGCGAAAATGTGACGCTTCAACTTCGGCGAATACACGTAAAACAGCGAATTGGTGTTTTGAGGCCGCGCCGCCGCGCGCAGGGCGGCCTCTCCTGGGTTGCAGATCGGGCCAGGAGGCAGCCCGTCGCGGGTGTAGGTGTTGTAGGGCGAGGGAATTTCCAGATCCTCGTAGAGCAGCCGCGATTTATAAGGCAAATCGGCGATGGCGCGCGCGTATTGAATCGAGGCGTCAATTTGCAGTCGCATCGGACGCCGCAGCCGCCCCATGATCACGCCCGCCACGAGCGGCATTTCGGCGCGCGAGGCCGCTTCACGCTCGACCAGAGACGCGAGCGTAGTGAGCTGCATCGGCGTCATTTCTTTGCCGTCGATTTTGGGAAATGGGCGCGGCAAAGATTGGATGGTTTGGCGCCATTTGGCATCCAGGGGCTTGATTAATTCCTTTCCCGAAACGCGCAGGGGCAGCCAGTAGGTTTCGGGGAAAAGCCGGCCTTCAAGAGTTTCGGGAGCGATTTTTTCCAGATCGGACGCGCCCGCGAAACCGTTTTTCCGCAGCCGCGCCACGACCTGGCGCGCGGTGAAGCCTTCGGGAAAGGTGACTTTTTCGTGCGTCGGGCCGTTTTTGAAACTCTGGGCGAGATCGCGCGGCCCCGCGATTTTGGGAAGGAAGTAGGCGCCAGGTTCGACTTCTTTGAGGCCGATTTGCGAGGCGTATTCGACAAATGTGTCGGCATCGCGGATTTTGCGCGATTTTTCGAGGCGCTCGGCCAGAGTCTGGGCGCTCCAGCGCGCCGGAACGCGCGCCAGACGTTCGGGCATCACGATGGAGGCGCGTTTCCAGCGTTCCAGCGCCTCATTTTTGCGGCGCTCGTTCCATATCCAGGCGCCGCCGCCGAGCAAAAGCAGCAGCGCGAGCAGAAAAAGCGGCGCTTTGGAGCGCTTTGGGGGCGCGGGAGAAGGGGGAATTTCGGGAGTCACGAAGGGTTGTCCAGTGGCGCGGGCGCGGCGGAATCGCTGCGGGCGTCGAGAAAAGTTTGCAAAAAAACGGCGGCGGCGCGCGCGTCGATGGAATCGGCGCCGCCCGAATCGCGCGATTGGCGCGTCGAAATGCCCGCGCTGCGCAGTTGCGTCTGGGCCAGCGAAGTCGAAAACCGCTCGTCGGCCTCGAAAAGGGCGAGTTCGAGGCCCGCCGCGCGCGCCGCTTCGTCCAACCTCGCCACGAAACGCCGCGCCTCGCGCGCGATTTCGTCCGACTGCGCCGAACCGCCCGCGATGCCCAGCACGATGGCCTCGACGCCGCGCGCGCGAATCAGGCTCAGGAGCGCCGCGATGTCGCCGCGCACGTCGTTGAGGCGGCGCGCGTGGGTTTGAAGCGGCCAGGCGAGGCCCGCGCCTTCGGAAAGGGCCAATCCCAGGCGCCGCGCGCCGTAGTCGATGGCGAGAAAAGTCATGGTTTTAGGGAAAAGCCAAGAAGCGCGCAGTGACTGCTCGACCCCCTCTCCCTGCGGGAGAGTCGGGTGCCCTCTGGGCGACGGGTGAGGGAGAAAAGCCGGAGTTTTTCCCCAACTTAGTTCCGAAAGTAGTTAGAGCAGTCAATTTTCTCCCTCACCCGTCGCCCAGAGGGCACCCGACTCTCCCGCAGGGAGAGGGGGTCGAGCAGTCACTGTGTCCATTTCTTCCCTTTGAAGCAAGTCAAACAGAACGCGGGCCACTAAAACCACCTTTTGGTTTGACGCCCTTCGCCAGGGCGGGCTAACTTATGGGGTGCCGTTTTCGCCCCGTCGCTTCGTTTTCCCGCTTTTTTCGCTGCTCTGCATCGCGGCGCCCGCGTTTTGTCCCCGCGCTCACGGGGCGACCAATTTCGAGATGCCGCGCGCGGGCGCGCCACGCGTGCTGCGGCTCATCGACGCGGCGGGGCGCCCCCTGCAAGGCTCGCTTTCCGAACCGCGCTGGGAAACGCGCGGCGACGGGCTGTTTTTCACGCGGCAGTGGGGCGGCACGCGCAACATCTGGCGCGCCTTTCCCGACCCGCAGGACAGCAATCGCTACCCGACCTGGCGCGCTCTGCCCCTCACCCAGTTCGAACCGCCCGTCTTCGCTTCGGGCGCGGTGCCGATTCGCGGCACTCGTTCGCTTTTGCTGGTTTCCAACGCGGCAAATCCGCGCGGCGCGGGGCAAATTCTGCAATTTGAACTGGTTAGCGCTTTGCTGCGCCCCCTGACGAATTTTGAAAACGGGGCTTTCGAGGCGGCGCCCTCGCCCAATGGCGAGACGATGGCGTTCGCAGCCACGCAGGGCGGCGCGACGGCGATTTACCTTCAGAGTCTGCGAGGCGGAGCGCCGCGCCGTCTCATGAACGACGCCCGCAATCCGACCTGGCAGGACGAGCGCACGCTTCTGGTCGAAAGCGCCACTGGCGACGGAATTTTTCGCGTGCCGTTGGGCGAGGGTTCGCGCCCCACGTTGCTGGGCAAAGGCCGCCACATCAGCGCGACGGGCGATGGCGCTCTGCTGGCGCTCAGCGCGGCATCCGGCGCTTCCGCGCCGTCGCAGATTTACCTTCTGGCGGGCGATGGATCGGGCCAGCGCGTCCTCACCGGCACCCAGAGCGGCCAAAGACCCGCGCTTTCGCCCGACGGTCGCAATCTCGCCTTCGACGCGCCTCTTCCTGGCACCAATTCGACTCGGGCGCTGTGGATTTTGCCTCTGCAACGCGAAAACGCCGCGCCGCCCGCGCCGCGCGAATTCCCGCGCCAGACGCCGCGGCGTCGCATCGTCGAAAACCCGCAAATCGGTGCACAAACGCGCCCCGCGCCTCCCCAAACGACTCGCGTTGACGCGCCGGTCGCGCAAATCAGCGGCGTGCAAAGCACTCTGAGCGGGGCGATTCTCATTCTGGGAAATATCGGCGGCGAAAACATCAGAGCGACTCTCGAAGTCGGCGCAGGCGCGGCGCCCACGCGCTGGAGAGTGATTCCGCTTTCAACCCCGCGCGCGGCGGGCGCACCGCTCGCGCAGTGGACGCCGCCCGCCTCGGCGCGCGAGTTGTGGACGCTGCGCCTCACCGTTTCGAGCGCAACCGGCGCAACGCAAAGCCTGTTTTCGGTGCGTTTGCCGCTCAACTCGCGTCCTCCGGCTGCCACGCCGGCGCTCCGACCAACGCCTTCACCCTCAGTTCTTCCGCGCGGCGGCCCCCTGCCTCCCGCGCCGCTTCCCAATCTTCCGGCGCCGCCCTCGTCGCCGCGATTGCCGTCTCCGGCACCGCTTCCCCCGTCGCTTCCCACGCCAACGGCAACACCCAGGCCAACGCCAACGCCCCGACCGGTGCCGCCTCCGCCGTTAACTCAACCCGCGCCGCCGCCGGTCGCGCCGAGCAGCCCGCGCCGCGACGCCGCGAATTTCAACGTTTCCGGCACGCCCGCGACGATGAAAGCGGGCCAGACGGCCACCGTGTCGTTCTGGGCGCTCAACGAGGGCACGCAGAACTGGGAAACCGCAGGGCGCGGCGCCGTGCGATTAGTGGCGCGCTGGGTCAATTTAGAGGGCGGAAACCGGAACACATGGAGGTTTCACTGGATGAGAACTCCCGTCGCGCCAGGCCAGCGCACGCGGTGGAATTTCGATCTGGTCGCGCCCCCGCAGCCAGGGCGCTACAAATTGATTTACGGCCTGGTGCGTCTGCGCGGCGAGAATGTTCAGGCTCCGCCTTACAACGCGCCGCAAAACTCGTGGCCCGATGAATTCGCCGCCATCGCGTTCGCCGTCACGGTGAAACCTTGAGCGAGTGGCGCTTAATCCTCGACGGCGCGGCGCGCGGCGCGTGGAATATGGCCGTCGATGAAGCGATTCTGCTTTCTCACGCCCAGCATGACGCGCCGCCGACGCTGCGTTTTTATAGCTGGGAACCGTTTTGCCTGTCGCTGGGACGCTTGCAAAAGCAATTGCCGCCCGCCGCGCTCGATGCCCAGCGCGATTTCGACCTCGTGCGCCGCCCCACCGGAGGCCGCGCCGTCTGGCACGCGCGGGAAATCACTTACTGCATCGTGGTGCGTCAGGAATGGCTGCCCAGCGCATCGCGGAGTGTGGAAGGCGCTTATCGCTGGCTCAGCGAAGGGTTTTTGCGCGGCCTGCGCGCGTTGGGATTGCCGGTGGAGATGGCGCCCCTGGGCGTGCGAACCAACGGCAGCAACTGCTTCGCGGCCTCGGCGAGTTGCGATTTTGTGGCGCAGGGCAAAAAACTTATCGGCGCGGCGCAGTTTCGACGCGACGACGCGATTTTGCAGCACGGCTCTTTGCTGCTCTCCATCGACGAAAACCAGTGGCGGCACTTCGCCGGCGGCCCGATGGACGCCGCGACCAGTCTGGAAGCGCTGGGATGCACCGCGCCGACCCAAACCGTTGTCGCGGCGCTCGCGAAGGGATTTGCCGAAGTCGCGGGCGGAAATTGGGGGCAGGGCGGCTTGAGCGAAGGGGAATTGGAAGTGGCGCAAACGTTGTTTAGGGAGAAATACTCGCGAGCGAGTTGGACTTTTGAGGCCCAGGTCGCGCCGCAGCAAGGGCAAGGCCCCAAAATTGCTTGACGTTTTACGCTTTTCAACGAGGCCGTCGCGCGCTATAATGACGGCTCATGATGCTTTTGGCTCTTGAAGGTCGTAAAACTACTTAAAGAACGAGGAAATCCAGATGGCGAAGCGAATTTTGGCGGTTGACGACGAAAAACATATCCTTCGTCTGGTGCAGATCAACCTGGAAAAAGCCGGATATGAAGTGGTCACCGCCTCCAATGGCCGCGAGGCCCTCGAAGCGGTCAAGGCGCAGCATCCCGACCTCATCGTGATGGACGTGATGATGCCCGAAATGGACGGTCTGGAAGCGCTTCAGAACCTCAAAAACGACGAGGCGACCGCCACCATTCCGGTGGTGATGCTGACGGCCAAAGCGCAGGACGCCGACGTGTTTCAGGGCTGGCAGAGCGGCGCCGATTTGTATTTGACCAAGCCGTTCAACCCGATGGAACTGCTCACTTTCGTGCGGCGCATCCTCGATGCCCATACCGAAACCGAAAAAGGCGACAAAAGCTACGAAATCGAGGAAAACATTTACAGCCTGGATTAGAAAATTGTCCCGCACAACGACTCGAACCATGACTCGAAAAGTTCAATTCGCGGCGCCGCACGCCACGCGAACCGAAACGCTGATTTACAGCGGCGTGGCCTTCGGCCTGCTGGCGGGCGCGGCCATCTCGACCTATGTGTGGCGCCAGCGCGTCAAAGCGGCGGCCCTGCTCAACCTGACGCCGCTTGAGCGCGCCGAAAAATTAATCGAGGCGTGCGAGGCGAAACTGGATTCCATCGAAAAATCGGTGCGCGAAATCCAAGACAAAAATTAACAGAACCTTCAAATTCGGAGAAACTTTGCCGAAGTCAAAGGCCCCAGACTTGCTCTTAGGGCGCGGCAATGTCGGAATCGTAACCAAAAAAGACGAATTGAAAAGCCCAGACGCCGCCTGAAGTGCCACACTTCAGGCGGCTTCAGCTTTAATTTTGCGAGTTGTTTTGGCCGTTTCGACGGCCCTATCGAACAAAAGCCGTCGGCAAAAGAATGAGTCGAAAAGACGGCTGGAATTGAGGATCACATGGTGTTGTCATCGAGTTCGCTGCGGTCTGGTGGAGCGTTCTCCACGCGTTCGGGTCGCCCGCTCATCGGGGCGGATGAAAATCAAAATCGGGGCGCATCCCTGCTGGGTTCGCTCGCGGCGCCGGTTCGGGCGCACATCGCCGCCATCGGCGAAGGCGCCATCGAGGGCACGCTGCGTCCCAGCATAATGGGAACGCGCGCCGCCGAGTCGCCCGAAACAGGAGAAACGGCGCAGTTCGCGGCTCCCGACGCACCCGCAGCGCAACCTTCAAACATTTTCGAGAGCGACAGCGAAAGCGAAAATATCGACGGAGAGGACGAAGAAAACGACGCGCCGCCGCAAAAAGCGCCGCCTTCCGCCGAAAAACTCGCGTTTCTGGCCACGCTCCAGCGCGCCAAAGAAGGCGATCTCAAAGCCTTCGAAGAAATCTACCAGCTTTATCATCGCCGCATTTACAACGCGGTTTACGGCATGCTCGGCGATCCCGACGACGCGCAGGACGTGACGCAGGACGTGTTTATGCGCTTGCACGACGCCCTGCCCACGCTGCGCGCCGACGAAGCGTTTTCGACCTATCTTTATCGCATCGCGCTCAACTTATGCCGCGACCGCGCGCGCCGCAAAAAACGGGTGCGTTTTCAAAGCATGGACACGCCCCGCGCCGACGACGATGGCGATGTCGAGCCGATGGAGTTTCCCGACCAGGGCAAACTGCCCGAAGAACTGCTCACCGGCGACGAACTCCAGCGCCGCGTGCGCGAAGCGGTTTTAACGCTTTCGACCGACCACAAAGCGGTCATCGTGATGCACCATTTTCAGGGCATGGAAGTCAACGACATCGCGCGCATTTTAAGCGTGCCGACCGGAACCGTCAAAAGCCGTCTGGCGCGGGGCCGCGACCAGTTGCATCGCAAACTGCGCTCGTATTTGAACTTTTAATTTTAAATTAGAAACTGAATTGGACGCGGCCAGGGCCGCGTCCTTTTTCGATTTTGTCTTGCGTTTTGCCCGACTATCACGAAAAATTAGGTCTCATGAACGGCCCGCTCCCACCACCCGACGGCTCTTTTTCGACTCCGCCACCTTCAAGCGCACCCGTCGCCGATACGACGGGCGGCATTATTCCCTACAAAAACCCCCGCGCGCTCACGGCTTACTACATCGGGCTTTTTTCGCTGCTGCCCGTTTTGGGATTGGCGATGGCGCCCGCCGCCGTCGTTCTGGGACTCCAGGGTCTTCGTTACGCGCGGCAGTATCCGCTCGTCAAAGGCCAGGTTCACGCCTGGATTGGCCTCATTTGCGGCGGATTGTGGTCGCTGATTCACTGGGGCGTTGCCCTGATGCTGCTTTTCGCCTGGGCGACGAGCAATTTGGGAAGCGGGCGCTAAGTTTTTCCGTTCCCAGCCCCGCAAGAAGGGCATTCGATTTGCGAAACGCCGCCGCGACATTGCTGGGAGGCAAATCAACATGGCAAGCGTAACTAAAGAGATCATCGTCAACGCACCTATTTCGCAGGTTTTCGAGTTCTGGAAGAACTTTGAGAATTTCCCGCGTTTCATGGAAAACATCGAGTCCATCACCGTCATCGGGCCGGAAATGACGCACTGGAAAATGAAAGGGCCGCTTGGCACTTCGGTCGAGTGGGACGCCAAAACGCTCTATATGGAAGAGAACAAGAAAATTTCCTGGCAGAGCACCGAAGGCACCATCGAAACCCACGGCGCGGTTTTGTTCGAGTCCATCGACGACACCACCACCCGCGTTACCGTCGGCCTGGAATACACACCGCCAGGCGGCGCGCTGGGCGAAGCGGTCGCCAAGATGTTCAACGACCCCGAAAACCAGCTCGAAGAAGACCTGATGCGCTTCAAAAAGGTCGTGCAGGCCGGCGAGGGCGAATTCGCCCAGGGCGCGACGGCGGCGAGCGGCCAAAAAGGCAAAACTGACCACACGGCGGGCGTGTAAAATTTGGTCGCCGAACAAAACGGGCGCTTTCTCTGCGGAGAAGGCGCCTTTTTTGTCGCTGCGAATTTAAACTGGGAAGCTCAGAGGCGGGACTTACGTCCTCTTCCAATCGGGAAAACGGAGCGAATCATGAAAACAACCACCAAAAGCAAAATTGTTGTCCTGGTCAGTTGTCTTGTCTATTGTTGCATAATGCAGCAACAGGCCCGCGCTCAATGGGTTCCCAATGGACAATACGATTATTACAAGTCTGAGGAAGAGCGACTTCGTGCGCTTGACCAATCACTAACATTGTTAGAGAAAGCGAATCCGATGGTTGATTTACGCGCAGCTTTGAGCAAAGGCGATGTAAGGTGGGTTGCATATACAGGATATGGCCTTGCAGCTCCAGGAGTTCCGAGGAAAGAATTCATCTCCGCTTTTGGGCGCCGCAATGGATTCAAAACCTTGAAGGGTTCAACCGATGTGCTACCTGGGAATTTAGCCGAGAGACTAAACAAAGTGATTCAAAACTACATGAAGCCATACAATATAGCTCTGCTGCGATACCTTGCGAAGAGAAAAACAACTCGCAGGAAGTAACTGCTCGACTCCCTCTCCCTGCGAGAGAGGGTCGAGGTGAGGGAGAAAACCCGCAGTTCTTTAACCTATTTGAAGAATGATGAAAGCAGTCACTTTTCTCCCTCACCCCGACCCTCTCCCGCAGGGAGAGGGAGCCGAGCAGCTATTTCCTCCATCAAACCCGCACCTGAGTGCGAGAAATTACAGCCCCGATTGAGTAAGCTAAAACGTGGGGCGCCGCACTCGAATTCGCGTCCTTTCAGGGAGTTCTTATGGCCACTGCCGACTTTTCCCCTTCGCTTCCCTCTGGAACCGCGCTTGAAAACCGCCTCAGCCGTCTGGCGCGCCGCCGCAACGCGCAAAAAATGAGTCGCGCCATCGTGCGCGCGGCGATTTGGGGCGTTGCTCTCGCGGCGCTTGCGGTGTTGGGGTGGAAACTCCACATCATCCCCGACGGCCCGATGTGGGCGCCCTTCGCCATTATCGGCGTTTTCGTGTTGTGGGGCGTTCGCAACGGATGGCTGCAGCGCGCCGGAACCTTCGCCGCCGCCTGCGACGCCGATAACGCCCTCGCCTGGGACGACCGTTTGTCGTCGGCTCTCGCGTTCGTGTCGCCCGATCAGGTCAAGCGCCAGACCAAAATCGCGCCCCAAAATGGCGCTCTGGCGCGTTTCAAAGCGGCGCTTCTGCCCCGTTTTGCGACTTCGACCGCGCCCGCCGTGCCGCCAACCGATTTAGTTCCGGCTCTTGTCGATGAAGCCTCCGCCCGCGCGCAGAATCTCGATCCGCGTCGCGTTTATCCGCTTCCTTTCGACCGTCGCGCGCAGATTTTGACGGCTTTGAGCCTGCTTTTCGTCGGGTTTTGTTTCATGCCCGAATTTCCGCTTTTTCAAACCATTCAGGAAAGGCGGCAGGTCGCGGCGATGCAGAACGCGGGCGAAAAACTCGTCGCGGTCGCCAAAAACGTTCGCAAAACCGAAAATCCCAAGGCCGCCGAAGTCAATCGTTTATCGCGGCGGTTGGAAAAGCTGGGGCAGAAAATGGTGCGCGGGCGCATGACCAAACGCGCCGCGCTCACCGAAATCGGCGAACTGCGCCAGCAGTTGCAAAAGGCGCAGCAGAAAAACTCGAAGGCCCAATCCAGCGCCGCCCTGCCCCAAATCGCCGAGGCGCTGCGCGAAACGCCGCTTCAATCGCAGACCGGACGCAAAGTTCAGGAGCAGTTGGCGCAAAACAAATGGGACGAGGCCGCCAAAGAACTCGAAAAACTGGCCGACAAAGTCCAGAACAATCAGCTTTCGCAAAGCGAAAAACAAAAAGCCGCCGAAGATTTGAAGAAAACCGCGCAGGATTTGCGTTCGCGCGGCGGCGAGGCCAAAACGAGCAGAAGCAAGATCAGGCCCAGCAGCAGGGCGAGAAGCAACAGCAAAACGGCCAGCAGCAGGGTCAAGACGGCCAGAAGCAAAACCAGGGCGAGCAGAAGCAGGGGGCCAATCAGCCCCAGCAGGGTCAAAATCCGCAGGGCCAGAACCAGGAGCAGCAAAGCGGCAACCAGCAGCAACAGCAGCAGGGCGGCCAAAACTCACCGCAAAACGGCGGCAATCAGCAACAGCAGCAAAAGCAGGGCGACCAGGGGAGCCAACAGGGCGCGGGTGGGCAGAGCCAGCAGCAGCAAGGCGGTCAAGAGGGCGACCAGGCCGCCGCCGATGCGCTGCGAAATATGGCGAATGGTCTGCGTCAGGGGGGTTCGGGCGGCTCCAACTCGCAGGGTTTGCAGGACATGATGTCCAAACTGCGCGCCGCCGAAAACCAGACCGGAAGCAACGGCGGACAGCAGTTCGGCAACGCCAAACCCACCGAAGTCGGTTCGGGCAACTGTCCTGGCGGCGATTGTCGCGGCACCATGACGCCAGGCAAAGACCTCAAAGCCAGCGACCCACACGGAATGGTGGGAGGTGGGGCGGGTCTTGGCCCGCGCAACAACGCGCAGGGCGTGAACTCAGGCGGCGGCGTTTCGAAGACGAAGAGCCTGCGCACCGGTGACAAACGGCGTTATCAGGACGTGTGGAGCGACCGGTTGCCCAAAACGCGTCAGAAAATCGACCGCGTGAAAGGAAAATGGGGCGGGAGCGGCGAAATGGAGCAGCTTCCCACCAAGGGCGAAGCCAAAGGCGGGCAGGCCCGCACGCCCTATTACGATGTTTACGAATCGTATAAGCGCGACGCCGAAGACGCCGTTTCGCGCGAAAGCGTGCCGCCGGCGTATAAACAGCCGGTGAAAGATTATTTCGAGAGCATCAAGCCGTAACAACGGATGCGGTTGCTGTCATGAAAGCAAAACGCGAACACAAGTGGCGTGTGTTGTTTGCATCGCCACTTGCGTTAGTTACGATGCCGTTTTGGTTGCAGGCAGGTCAAGCTGCTCTTGAGAATTGGGATTACGTGATTTCTGATGGAATCTCGCGCGCTGACATCGACACACGGCGCATTTTGCGGCGCTATGAAGCCACAAACGACACGAAGGAAATAAGCAACTGGCTTCTCAACGGCCCGACGGAAGCGCCTGGCGCTCAGATGTGCATGACGTTGGCAGATTGGGCCACCCAGCATCAAAACCAATTTACGGCAATTGTCGAAAGTTTGCCCATGCGAGAACGAAAGCAATTTATTGAGGTATTTTGTGCTTCTCTCAACCAATCGGATACACAAGCCTTTCGCCGCGTTTTTCAAAACGACACCTCACCTTTGATGCAGAAAATCCTCGCGAACCTGTCTTGAATCTCAACGAAAAAGAACCCGAAGTGCGAATTGATCGCACTTCGGGTTCTTTTTCACCGCGATGCTTCAAGCAAACGAATTCTGCGTCAAAAACTCGTAGCTGGATTTGAGGCAGTCGAACGGATCGCGGCGGCAGGTGTCCTGCTCGATGGCAATCCACTCCACGCCCGCTTTCTTACAGGCCGGAAGCAGATTTTTCCAGTCGAGGTTGCCTTCGCCAATCGGCGCCATGTGCGCCTCGTTGCCCACCATTTCCTTGTCCTTGATGTGAATGACCGGCATCCGTCCGGCGCTGCGCTCCACGATGCGTTCGGGATTCACTCCGGCGTGGCCGACCCAATACAAATCGAGTTCGAGCAGAAAATCCGACCCGCCCTGCTCGATGAAGGTGTCGAACAGGGTTTGGGGCATTCCATCTTTGAAGCCGGTGCGCTCGAATTCAAAGGCGTGGTTGTGATAGCCGAAGCGAATGCCCGCCGCTTTGAGTTTTTCAATCACCGGCGCGGCGTCGCGCACGAAATCAGCGTAGCCCTGCGCGCCTTTTTCCTTGTAGGGGCCAGGAATGCCGCCGATTGCGGTGAAATCGCAGCCCAAAACCTTGTGAAATTCGATTTCCTGCTCGGTTTTGTTCGCCAGATCGTCCCAACTGCGATGGGTCGCGATGCATTGGAGGCCGTTGTCGTCCAGCATTTTGCGCCCTTCCTGGGCGCCGACCGCGGGGTTGTCGCCGTTCATGGCGCCCACGCCGGACATTTGCACGGCGGGATAACCCATCTGGCTGATTTTGGACAGGCTTTGCGCCAGGTCGGGCGCGGTTTTGAGGAAATCGCGGATGGTATACATCTGCACGGCTAACTGATTTTTCATAGAGTTCCTTTGGCTGCGAGAGCGCCAACAGTTTGCAATAACCGCGCGTTTTGGCAACGAAACAATTTGCGAAAAACGTGTTGAGCGGTTCCCTCTCCGCTTGCAGGGAGGGGTGGGCGGTGCAACTGAGCGCCCAATGGAAGAACAGCCACGCTTTCGGTTGCCCCCTAACCCTCCCCGCAAGCGGAGAGGGAACCGCTCAACTCGGTGCGGCGACCTTCAAACAACGGGCTTGTGCAGGGGAATCAAGACGAAAAACGTGCTGCCCTGCCCCACTTCGCTTTCGACCCAGATTTTACCCGCGTGCGCTTCGACGGCGAGTTTGCAAAAGGTGAGACCCAGACCGGTCGAGTTGCGGCGCCCCGAGCGGCGGTTTTCGGCCTGGCCGAATTTTTGAAAAATGCGCTCCTGGTCTTCGGGCGAAATGCCCTCGCCGTTGTCGCGCACGGAAAACAGCATGGTCTGGCCTTCGCCCTCGCCTTGCACCTCAGCCCCCACCCACACCGTGCTTTTGCGGCGCGCGAATTTCACAGCGTTGCCCAGCAGATTGATGAGGACGCGGCGCAGCAAATCGTCGTCGGCCCACAGGGGCGGCAAAGCGGCGGGCGCGTCGGACTCGACTGTGATATCCGCATCTTTGGCCTGCGATGCGACGTGGGCGATGGCTTCGTTCAAAATCTCGTTGGCGGCGAAATAGTCGCGGTCGAGATTCATCTTCCCGCTTTCCAGTTTGGCGATGTCGAGCAGTTCGTTCACAAGGGAAAGCAGATGACGCGCGCCGCGCATGCACATATTGGTAACTTCCTGCTGCATCGGCGCCAGGGGGCCGGTTTTTCCGGTTTGCAGCAAGTCCAGCGAAGCTAGCATGGTGGTGAGCGGTGTTCGCAGGTCGTGCACCAGCATTTCGGCGAGGCTGTCGCGCAGCGATTCGGCTTTTTTGATGTCGCGATAAGCCTCCTCAAGCGCGTCCCGCTCGCGCTTGGCGCGCACCAGGGAGCGAATGCGCGCCACGACTTCGATTTCCTCGACCGGCTTGGTGAGAAAATCGTCGGCGCCGGCTTCCAGAGCGCGCACGCGGTCGGAGGTTTCCTGAAGCGCCGTCACCATCACGACGGGCAAATTGGCGGTCGCAGCGTCGCGGCGGATGTGGCCGCACACTTCGAAACCGTCCATTTCCGGCATCATAATGTCGAGAAGCACCACGTCGAAGGCATTGTCGCGCACCTGTTCGAGCGCCGCCGCGCCACTGTGCGCCGTCATCACGTCGAAGCCCTCGATTTTGAGAATGCCCGCCAGCAAACGGGTGTTGGCGGGCATATCATCGACGATGAGAATTCGCCCCGATGAGTCGCCTGCCGCACCGTCAGCCACTGCATTTTGAGCCGTCGCGTTTTCGGGGACGACAGTTTCGGGGACGACAGTTTCGGGAACGACGGTTGCGGCGGCCAGGGTTTCATCACTCGCATTTTTTTTGGAGCGCGTTGCAGCCGATTTTTTTTTGAAGGCGTTTAATTGCATGAGAGGAAAGAGGAAAGCCGCTTTTCAAAGCTCGGACGCCGCAGGAGCCGTCTGCATAAAGGCGACGATTTGCGATCCAAAAGAAGCCGGATCGACCGGTTTGGTGATGTAGCCATTGCAGCCGGCCTGCTGCGCTCGCTGGCGGTCTTCGCTCATCGCCGAAGCGGTGATGACGATGATGGGAATATGCTGGGTGAGCGGGTCGGCGCGCAAGAGGCGAATCGCGGTCAAACCGTCCATTTCGGGCATCTGCATATCCATCAAAATTACGTCCGGCAGTTCGCTCCTGGCGATTTCGATGCCTTTGAGCGCCCGCTCGGCCTGCAAAACGATGGCGTCTTCCAGCTGCAAAATGGCGCGAAACAAACGCAAATTTTCGATAGTGTCCTCAACGATGAGGATGCGTTTATCCGCCAGGCCCGACGGCCCCCCTGAAAGACTCATACGAGTTCCTTTGCTTTGTTTTGGCCGGCGCGAGAAGTTTTGCGCGGGGCCGGTTTCTTGGCGGCGCGCGGCGCCGGCGCCTGGATTTGCGGCGCTGCCGGTTCGGTTTCGGGTTCCAGGGGCAGGCTGAAACTAAAGGTGCTGCCCTGCCCGACGGTGCTTTCCAACTCCATTTGCCCGCCGTGCAGCTTCACGATGCGCTGCGTGAGCGCCAGACCCAGCCCCGTGCCCTGCTCCTGGCGCGCGTAGGAGCTGTCCACCTGCTCGAAAGCCTGAAAAATGCGCGTCTGATCTTCTTCGGCGATGCCGATGCCGCTATCTTTCACGCTAATCATCACAAAAGGAACGGTTTTCGCGGATGAATCGGTGGTTTTCTCGACGTAACGCGCACTGACCAGAATGCTGCCACCACTGGGAGTGAATTTGACCGCGTTGGAGAGCAGGTTATACATCACCTGCTTGATTTTGCGGGCGTCGCCGATGATTTCGGTGGGGATGTTCTCATCGTGGGGCAGCTTGACGGACAAATCGACGCCTTTTTCCATAGCTTTCTGGCGCACGATGGTGAGGCTTTGCTCGATGAGATGCGCGAAGGGAAACGACGAAAGTTCCAACGCCATTTTACCGGCCTCAATTTTGGAAAGGTCGAGAATATCGTTGATGAGTTCGAGCAGATGTTCGGCGCTTTGCACCACATCGTGGGTGTAGGCGGTCTGGTCTTCGTTGAGCGGCCCGACGCGCGGATTGAGCAGCAGTTTGGAAAAGCCGATGATGGCGTTGAGCGGGGTGCGAAGTTCGTGCGAAATGCCGGCGATGAACTCGCTTTTGGCGCGGTTGGCGCGCTCGGCGTTGGTGCGCTCGGTCTCGGCGGTTTCTTTGGCCGATATCAGCAGTTGCTGGGCGCGGCGGCGCTCGGTGATGTCACGCGAGATGGAAATAAAGCCGCCCAGTTCTTCAGGCGGCGCGTTGAAGGGCGGCGACACATATTGCACGAACACTTCAACCGGAAACATCTCCCCGTCTTTGCGGCGGTGCAGGGTTTCATAAATCAGCGACTGCTTTTGCCCCGCGAGAAGCGGTTTGAGCAGACGACGAAATTTTTTCTCATCGAATTCCGTTTTGACCTCGAGCGCGCTCATGGTGAGCATTTCTTCGCGCTCGTAGCCCAACTGGTTGAGCGATCCCTGATTGACGTAGGAATAACGCAAATGAGTGGCATCGAAAATTGCCACGCCGTCGAGGGTGGCATCGAGAGTCGCTTTGAAGCGTTCCAGATCGGCCTGCGAAGCCGCGATTTCGGCGAGATGACTGCGCTTGAGTTCCAGTTCGAGACGCGCCATTTCGCGTTCGCTTTCCATTTGTTCGTTGCGGCGCAGCAGTTCGGCCTGCTCCTTGATTTGTTCGGTTTTGGCCCACAGGTCGATAAAAACCATCACTTTGGAGCGCAAAATCACCGGATCAAAGGGTTTGGAAATGTAATCGACGGCGCCCGCCGAATAGCCCTGAAAAATGTAGTTTTGTTCCTTGGAAATCGCCGTCACGAAGATGATGGGAATGTGACGGGTTCTTTCGCGCTCCTTGATGAGCGTGGTGGTCTCGAAACCGTCCAGCCCAGGCATCTGCACGTCCATGAGAATGAGCGCGAACTCGTCCTTCAAGAGGTATTTGAGCGCTTCCATTCCCGAATGGGCATCGACAAGACGGCAGCCGACCGACTCCAGAATCGCGCGCAGGGCGAGCAGATTTTCGGGACGGTCATCTACCAGAAGAACATTGGCTTGAGTCATGGGAGTGCGGAGTGTTTTAACCTCCCCCACCCCCTCCTTACGAAGGAGGGGACGGGGGAGGTTTCGGCTGTCAACCGCTCGTTTTTTGATACTTGCGAATCAAAGCCAGAAGCTGATCCATATCGACCGGTTTGGCGATGTAATCGCTGGCTCCGGCGGCGATGCATTTCTCGCGGTCGCCCGCCATCGCTTTGGCGGTGAGCGAGATAATCGGCAAATCATCGAAGGTGCCCAGAGCGCGAATTGCCTGCATGGTCTCGTAGCCGTCCATTTCGGGCATCATCACGTCCATCAACACCAGCTCGATTTCGGGATGGCTTTGCAAAACCTCAATGCCGTCGCGCCCGTTTTCGGCGAAAAGCACCGTCATGCCGTAATTTTCCAGCGCGCTGGTGAGAGCGAAGATGTTACGCATATCGTCATCGACCACCAAGACGGTGGGCTTGCCGACACCGTTGCCCGAAGGCGCGGGCGGCGATTTGACTGCTTTCAATGCGGGTTTCGCGCTCTCGCTTTTGGTTCCAACCGGTGAAACGCCGTTTGCCTCTTTGGGCACCGCCGTGGCGGTTGTGGGCTGGCCCGATGCGCGTTTCAACACGCGATGCAGAAACAGCGCGGTGTCATCCAACAGCCGCTCCGACGAGGTGGCGTCTTTGGTGATAATGGTGGCGGCGTATTTCTTGAGCTGGAGTTCCTCTTGCTTGGTGAGGTCGCGTCCGGTGTAGATCACGACCGGCAAACTCTTGAAACGGGCCTGTTTCTTGATTTTTTTGAGCAAATCGAATCCGCCCATATCCGGCAGACCCAGATCTAAAATCATGCAGTCGAAGGAGTTGTCCTTGAGAAGGGCGAGCGCTTCTTCACCGGTTCCAACAGCCGTGGTGTGAACATCCATGTTTCCGATGAGCTGAACGATGCTCTCGCGCTGCGCTTCGTTGTCTTCCACGACCAGAAGTTCGCGCACTTCGCGCTCGGCGAAGCTCTTCATGTGCGCCAGGGCGCCCTCGACAGCTTCGCGGCTCACCGGTTTTTCGAGGTAGGAGATCGCCTTGACCAGGGAGCCATTGGTTTGATCCATCACCGAAATCACCTGCACCGGAATGTGACGCGTGGCGGGGTCGCGTTTGAGCTGGTCGAGCACCGTCCAGCCGTCGATGAGCGGCAATTGCAAATCGAGGGTGATGGCGTGCGGCTGGTATTCGTGCGCCATCGCCAGAGCGATGTCGCCCTGCATCGCCACCAGGCCCTTGAAGCCCTGACGGCGGCCCGTTTCGAGCAAAATTCTGGCGAAATTGACATCGTCTTCGACGATGAGCAGTTTGCGGTCGCTTGGCTCCAGATTGTCGCGGTCGTCACCGGTGGGATTATTGTCCTTGCCGTCGCGGTGCGAGGCCAGAACCTGCGATTTCATGATGGCGGCGGCGGGTGAAATGTCCGTCGAGGCCGAGGGAACAACGGGCGGCGAGGTGTCGCGCGCGCTGGTTTGCCCGCGAGCCGGAGACGCTTCCCAGGTTCGCCCGCCCAAACCGCCGGACAGAGAAGAAGTGGAGCTGCCGTTGGAGCCGTTGCCGTTGGAGCCGCGATAGCCCGAACCGTTGCCCCCAAAGCTGCCGGAGCCGGAGAAGGGTTCGGAAGACACCGGATCCATTGGGTCGAGTTCGCCGCTATATTCCTGCGGCAGGAAAAGGGTGAAGATGCTGCCCTCGCCTGGCTCGCTTTCGACCTGGATGCGGCCTCCCAGCAGGCGCGTGATTTCGCGCGAAATGGAAAGTCCAAGACCGGTGCCGCCGTATTTGCGGCTGGTGGTGCCGTCGGCCTGCTGAAACGCCTCGAAGATGAGGCGCTGCTTGTCGGCGGCGATGCCGATTCCGGTATCGCGGACGGCGAAAGCCAAGACCGCGCCACGGCGGCGGCGGTCGGCGCCAGCGGCGCGGAAACCACCAAATGAGCGCTCGATGTCGCTCCGGTCGGCGAGACCGATTTGAAGTTCGACGCGCCCTGCATCGGTGAATTTGAACGCGTTGGCGAGCAGGTTTTTGAGCACTTGATGGAGCCGCGTCACGTCGGTTTGCATCGTGGCGGGCACATCGGACGCGATTACGACATCAAAATCGAGACCTTTTTGGCGCGCCACCTGGGAAAAGGTGCGTTCGACGTATTCGCCGACTTCGGCAATTGAAACCTCGCCGACTTCGACTTCCATTTTGCCCGCTTCGACCTTCGACAAGTCCAGAATCTCGTTGATGAGGTTGAGCAGGTCGCCGCCCGAACCGTAAACGGTCGAAGCGAATTCGATTTGTTTGGGCGTGAGATTGCCGTCGGGGTTGTCGGCCAGAAGTTTGGCCAGAATGAGCATCGAATTGAGCGGCGTGCGGAGTTCGTGGCTCATGTTGGCCAGAAATTCCGATTTGTATTTGCTCGAAACCGCGAGCTGCTCGGCTTTTTCTTCCAGAGCGGCCCGCGCCATCTCAACTTCGCGGTTTTTGAGTTCGACTTTGGAGTTTTGATCGGCCAGAAGCGTCGCTTTTTCTTCCAGTTCGCGCGCCTGCGATTCCAGTTCGGAGTTGGTGCTTTTGAGCTGGCTCTGCTGCGACTGCAATTCCTGCGACTGGCTTTGCAGTTCCTGGGTGAGCGACTGCGACTGTTCGAGCAGCTCCTCGGTGCGGACATTGGCCTGAATCATGTTCAAAACCACGCCGATGCTTTCGGTGAGTTGATCCAGGAAGGTGCGGTGAATCTCGGAGAAGGGCTGGAACGACGCCAGTTCGATGACCGCCATGATTTCGCCCTCGAACAAGACCGGCAAAACGATGATATTGAGCGGCGCTGCCTCGCCCAGACCCGATGAAATGTGGATGTAGTCCGGCGGCACGTTGGTGAGCAGAATGCTCTTCTTTTCCAGCGCGCACTGCCCGACGATGCCTTCGCCGACGCGGAACTGGTTGGCGAGGTTTTTCCGCTCCTGGTAGGCGTAAGACGAGATCATCTTGAGAATCGCCTGGTTTGCGAGCGGCGCATCGTTGATGAAAAACGCGCCGTGATGCCCCGAAACAAGCGGCGTCACTTCCGACATAATCAGGCGCGCCACCGATTCGAGCGATTTCTGCCCCTGCATCATGCGCGAGAAGCGCGCGAGGTTGGTTTTGAGGAAGTCCTGCTCGTTGTTCTTTTCCGTGGTGTCCTTCAGATTGGCGATCATCTGGTTGACGTTGTTTTTGAGAAGCGAAACCTCGCCCTGCGCTTCGACCGTGACCGAGCGCGTCAAATCGCCTTCGGTCACCGCCGTCGCCACGTCGGAAATGGCGCGCACCTGAACGGTGAGCGAGTTCGCCATGTAGTTGACGTTTTCGGTGAGGTCTTTCCACGTCCCCGCCACGTTGGGCACCTTCGCCTGCCCGCCCAGCTTGCCTTCGGTTCCCACTTCGCGCGCCACCGTGGTGACCTGCTCCGCGAAAATCGACAGTGTGTCGGTCATCGAGTTGATGGTGTTGGCCAAATCTGCGACTTCGCCTTTGGCTTCTACCACCAATTTCTGATCGAGATTGCCGTTGGCGACCGCCGTCACGACTTTGGCGATGCCGCGCACCTGAGTCGTCAGGTTCGAGGCCATGAAGTTGACGTTTTCCGTCAAATCCTTCCACGTTCCGGCGACGTTGGGCACCTTCGCCTGTCCACCCAGAATGCCTTCGGTTCCGACCTCGCGCGCCACCGTCGTGACCTGTTCCGCGAACGTCGAAAGCGTATCGGTCATGCTGTTGATGGTTTCGGCGAGCGCCGCGACTTCACCTTTGGCATCCACATGGAGTTTCTGGCCCAGATCACCATCGGCGACGGCGGTAACGACCTTGACGATGCCGCGCACCTGAGTCGTGAGGTTCGAGGCCATGAAGTTCACGTTGTCGGTGAGGTCTTTCCAGGTGCCCGACACGCCCTTAACTTCGGCCTGTCCGCCCAGTTTTCCTTCGGTTCCCACTTCGCGCGCCACGCGCGTTACCTCAGCAGCAAATGAGTTGAGCTGGTCAACCATCACGTTGATGGTGTTTTTGAGTTCGAGAATCTCGCCCTTGACATCGACGGTGATTTTCTTGGACAAATCGCCGTTCGCAACGGCGGTGGTCACCAGCGCGATGTTTCGCACCTGATCGGTGAGGTTGCCCGCCATGAAGTTCACGTTGTCGGTGAGGTCTTTCCACGTCCCCGACACGCCCTTAACTTCGGCTTGTCCGCCCAGTTTGCCTTCGGTTCCCACTTCGCGCGCCACGCGCGTCACTTCGGCGGCGAAGGAGTTGAGCTGATCCACCATCGTGTTGATGGTGTTTTTGAGTTCGGAGATTTCGCCGCGCGCGTCAACGGTGATTTTCTGGCTCAAATCGCCGTTAGCAACGGCGGTGGTCACGAGGGCGATGTTTCGCACCTGTCCGGTCAAATTCGAAGCGAGTGAGTTGACGTTATCCGTCAAGTCCTTCCACGTTCCTGACACGCCTTTCACTTCGGCCTGTCCGCCCAGTTTCCCTTCGGTTCCGACTTCTTTGGCGACGCGGGTGACCTCGGCGGCGAAGGAGTTGAGCTGATCCACCATCACGTTGATGGTGTCCTTCAATTCCAAAATTTCGCCGCGCGCATCAACAGTGATTTTCTGGCTCAAGTCGCCGTTGGCAACGGCGGTGGTGACCAGGGCGATGTTTCGCACCTGGTTGGTGAGGTTGGAGGCGAGTGAGTTGACGTTGTCGGTGAGGTCTTTCCAGGTGCCCGCCGCGTTGGGAACTTCGGCCTGTCCGCCCAGAATGCCTTCGGTTCCGACTTCGCGCGCCACCGTCGTGACCTGTTCCGCGAACGTCGAAAGCGTGCCGGTCATGCTGTTAATCGTTTCGGCGAGCGCGGCGACTTCACCTTTGGCTTCCACGACCAGTTTTTGATCGAGATCGCCATTGGCGACGGCGGTGACGACTTTGGCGATGCCGCGCACCTGAGTTGTCAGGTTCGACGCCATGAAGTTGACGTTGTCGGTGAGGTCTTTCCAGGTGCCGGCGACGTTGGGAACGTCGGCCTGGCCACCCAGAACGCCTTCGGTTCCGACTTCCTTGGCGACGCGCGTCACTTCGCCGGCGAAGGTCGAAAGGCTGTCCACCATCTGGTTGATGACATCTTTGATCTGGAGAATTTCGCCCTTGACATCGACGGTGATTTTCTGCGTTAAATCGCCGTTGGCGATGGCGAAGGCGACTTTGGACACGTCGCGCAGCTGCACGGTGAGGTTGCCCGCCAGCAGGTTCACATTGTCGGTGAGGTCTTTCCACGTTCCCGACACGCCCTTAACTTCGGCTTGTCCGCCCAGTTTGCCTTCGGTTCCCACTTCGCGCGCCACGCGCGTCACTTCGGCGGCGAAGGAGTTCAATTGATCCACCATCACGTTGACGGTGTTTTTGAGTTCGAGAATCTCGCCGCGCGCATCAACGGTGATTTTCTGGCTCAAGTCGCCGTTCGCAACCGCAGTCGTGACGAGGGCGATATTTCGCACCTGATTGGTGAGGTTGGAGGCGAGTGAGTTAACGTTGTCCGTCAGGTCGTTCCACGTTCCCGACGCGCCTTTGACTTTGGCCTGGCCACCCAGCTTGCCCTCGGTTCCGACTTCGCGCGCCACGCGCGTCACTTCATCGGCGAAAGAAGAAAGCTGGTCAACCATGGTGTTGACCGTGGTGCCGATGGTTAAAAATTCGCCTTTGACAGGCGTGCCCTCGATTTCGAGCGCCATTTTCTGGCTCAAATCGCCCTGGGCGGACAGGCGTGCCCTCGATTTCGAGCGCCATTTTCTGGCTCAAATCGCCCTGGGCGACGGCGGTGATGACGCGCGCCACTTCGGTCGTGGGGCGCGCCAGGTCTTCGATGAGCTGGTTGACCGAATCGTTGGAGATGGCCCACGAGCCGGTCGCGCCTCTGAGCTGGGCGCGCTCGGTCATGCGGCCTTCGCGTCCCACGATGCGCCCGACGCGCACGATTTCGTCGGCCATCGCTTGGTTGAGGCCGATGACATCATTGAAAGCGCGATGAATTTCGCCCAGCACATCATTGGCGGCGCGGCCTTTGGGAACCGGAAGGCGCAGCGAAAAATCGCCGTCTTTGGCCGCGAGCAGAGCGTCCAGCAGGGGCTGAAGCTGATCGGCGGAATAGGTCACTTCGGAAGGGGATGTCCCATTGGCGGGACGGGAGGTTGCGGGGGGTCGTTTTACGGGCACGGATTCTCCTTGGATGGAACTGGAGCCGGAATGAAACCGGAATAGGAACAGCACTCTCAGTATGCGTGTTTGGAAAGGAACAACGAAAAACAGTCGTGCCACAGTTTGGCCACTGAGACGCTATTTTCGCTTACCACCATCCAAGGCGATCACCCCAATTTTCAACCGCAAAGACGTCCTACGCTGAGAATTAAAGAGGCAGAAGCCATGAAAAGGGCATTCAAAACTTGGTTTCTCACTCTGTTTTCCTGTATTGGGGTCTCTGCGGTTGAAAAATTGGGGAACTGCCCTGAATTGGTAGAGGGCCAGACATTTCTCCCGAAGCGCCGTGAAGATATACTTGTAAACCACTCCTGAAGAGAAAAAACCTCACCCAAAGCCGCCCTAAAAGGAACGCCGAGACCTCAAGATTCTCTTTTCGCTGTCACTCTGTTTTTCTCCTTCGCCAAATCCCTTCGCCAAATCCCTTCGCCAAGCGCGAAGCTACGGCGAGAAGACGCGATCCGCAAGGGTTGCTTCCCTGCCCTTCACGGCAGGAGCAGAATAGGTGTGCCTCGCGCTTCAGGTGCGCGCAATGGGAAGAAATTTACACTGTAGGAAAACAAACAAATGATGAATGTAAGCAAACGTCTCTGGGCACCCATCGGTTTATTGTTGGGAGGCATCGCAGCGCCCCTGCTGAGCCTCTCCGGCTGCGGCGGCGGCGACAATGGCGTGACCGTTCCCCCGCCTGTGGTTTTGGGCACGCCGACTCCGGCCCCTCCCACTCCCACTCCCGACCCCAGAATCACGCCCACTCCCACCCCGTTTCCCCCTGGAACGACCTTTGAGCCCAATTACCTTTCTACCATTGGCTCTCCGTCGCGTTGGCCAAGTTTCCCGCTTAAAGTTTATTTTGACCCCGCCTCAAACCCCACCCCAGAGCGCCGGAACATCTTAACTACCGGTTTCAATCAATGGGTCACGGCCACCGCCAACCGAGTCAGATATACGGTGATCACCGATCCGGCCCAGGCCGACGTCACGGTGATTTTCAACACTTTCGTCCCTGGCGGCGACAACATTCTGGGTTTGGCCGAACTCCTCATTGATTCGAGAGGGATAATCACCGACGCGCGGGTCACTATCGCCCTCACCGGCAACAACAACGAGGACACTAACACCGCCGCCCATGAGTTCGGGCACACACTGGGCATCATTGGTGATCCAGGTCCTCCAGATCGCGGCCACAGCCCCAATGTGCCCGATTTGATGTATTTCCTGGGTAATTCTGCCAACCTGCGCGGCTGTAGCTGCGTCACCACAGCCGATAGGAATACGCTGTTCGCCATCTATAACGGCCAGTTCCCTCAAGCTACCGGCGCGCGCAGGCCCGCGCCCGTCGGCCCCCTGCGCACCATCACCATCAGCCGCAGTCGCGACCGTGGCTGTGTTCATCATCATTAAGAGCCTATCCGAAGAGGGCATTGAACCTGGATGCTCCGCTCCCAGCCTATTCGGATAGGTTCTAAGAATCAGTTTGAAAAGTCCTATTGCGGTTTGTAGTAGCGCCGCGAGGCGCGTTTGGAAAGCGTAAGAGTTGATCCAAACGCGCCTCGCGGCGCTACTACAAACCGCTTTATAAACCGCAATAGGACTTTTCAAACTGATTCTAAGCCAAAACTTGAAGTTAAGGCTTGCAGTGGCCTTTTCTATGCAAGGAGGCAAACGATGATCAATTTGAGCAAACGTCGCTGGACGCCCGTTGGTTTGTTGATGGCTGCCGTCGCAGTCCCGATGCTGAGCATTGCGGGCTGCGGCGGCGGCGGTGGTGGCGGCAGCGCGATTCCTTCGCCGACGGCTTCGGGCACACCCACCCCCAGCCAGAATTTCACGCCCAACTATGTCGCCTCGATAGAGAACAGGCTGCGCTGGGCGAGTTTCCCCATCAACGTCTACTTCGTTCCCAACTCCGAATTTAACGCCGCGCGGCGAAACATCGCTATTACCGGTTTTAATCAGTGGGTTTCGGCTACCGGAAATCGAGTGCCCTACCAAGTCGTCACCGACGCAAACCAGGCCGATATTTCCGTGACTTTCTCCTCTTTTTCGGGCGGGCCAGGCGACGAGCTGGGACTTTCCACCATCACTTTCGAGCAGTCCACCAACCTCATCATCGAAGTCGCCATGAACATCGGCATCACCGGCGACAGCCGCGAGGACATCCAGACTGCCGCCCATGAATTTGGCCACAGCCTCGGCATCGCGGGCCACAGCCCCAACGAGGCCGATTTGATGTTTCCGGTCGGCAATTCCGCCGGTTGCTCCTGCATCACCACCGCCGATTTGAATACGCTGCTGGCCATCTATAACGGTCAGTTCAACACCAGCACGTCTCGCAGCGCGCGCACTCGACCCACCGGTCCGACGCGCACCATTACCATTCACTGAAACCTTGCTCCACGGCGGTTGCAACCAATTGAGAGGCTATCCAAAGAGGTGGCAGATGCGGGACTCACGTCCTCTTCCAATCCCTGACAGTCACCGATTGGAAGAGGACGTGAGTCCCGCCAGGACAGCCTTTTTGGATAGGAGTTAAGGCCCTGCTTCATCGAAGCAGGGCCTTTTTTTCATGGCGAGAGCCTTGGCGTCATCTACTTTACTCGCTGCTTTTGTAACCCGTTCGCGTTTGTGCCCGAAGCGGCGCACTGATGGTATTCTTTCCTCTTTCCCAGGAGCATTGTTCATGTCGCGCCGCCGTTTTTCTCTCCGTCTCGCCGTTTTTTTTTCGCGCTGTGCGCTTGGGCGTGTGGTCTCGTGCCCCGTCCCGCTGTCGCTCAAACCGTTCCAGAAAAGAAACTCGAAGTGCGCGGTCTGGTTCGCGACGCGGCGGGCCAGCCCGTTGCTAAAGCCGACATCGTTCTGCTTCGCTATTCCGCGACACGTATAAAGCCTCTCACGCTGCAAAGCGATGCCGTAGGCCGTTTCGCGGCCCAGGTCGAGGCGCCGCAGCGCGACGAGAACGCGCCCGACGATCTCGACGCAGCCCAACTCGAAGCGTGGCGCGTGCCTGCCCTCATTCACGCGCCTGGATTGGCACTTCAGCACGTTATGTTGCGCGCCGCAGACAACGACATCACGCTCCGGCGCGGCGCATCGGCAACGGGAACGGTGCGTGATGCAGGGGGAGCGCCCGTCGGCGGGGCGCGCGTGAGCCTTCAATACCTGCGCCTCGCGGCGGGAAGCGACGAATTGAGCCATTTTCTCAGCCGCGTCAGTCTGCAAGGTCTACCCGATGAAAATCCCCTGTTTCGCGCGTTTCAAACCGTTACCCAGCCCGATGGAACCTGGGTTTTGCGCGATTTACCGCTCGAAAGCACCGCTTACGTCATCCTCGACGATTCGCGTTTCTTGCAAAAAAGCGTCGAAACCACGATAGGCGCGACTCCCGATGAAACCTCGCCCGCCGCGCCCGATTTGATCGCCAATCCAGGCGCGCGCATCACGGGGCGCGTGCTTTTTTCCGACGGCAAGCCCGTGCCCGATGCCATCATCATGGTGGAGGTGGCGGGAACCGAGCGCGGCTATGCGCGGGGCCACACCGCATCGGACGGCACTTTTTCGTTTCGGGGTCTGCCAGGAGGTAGAGCCACTCTTACGGTCGCGCCGCCCGACGAAAAATGGGCGCCGGCGGGCGCCTCAGGCGTGGCCGTCACGGTTGGAGCCGAAACGCGCGCGCCCGACATCACCGTTGGCGCGGGCATCGCTTTGAGCGGCACCATCACCGATTCGGGCAGCAAATTGCCGGTCGCCGGCGTCCGCGTCGCTGCCGGCGGCCCTTTTGGTTTTGCCTTCAGCCCTCCCAGCGACGCCCAGGGCCGCTACACGGTGCGCGCCGTCGCGGGATCGACTCGCTTTTACATCTACTCCCGTCCGCTCGATTATTTGCTCGACATGAGTCGCAGCGATATTACGCGGCCCATTACCGCCAACAGCAAAGCGGCGCCCGATTTCGCCCTGCGGCGCGGCATCACGCTCACGGGCACCGCGTTGGACGAAGCGGGCAAACCCGCGACGGGCGCGACGATTTCGAGCGGCAACAGATTCGAAGGCGCCACCACGACCGTGGACGCTCAGGGCGCCTGGAAACTGCGCGGCGTCGATGGGCGCGGCCTGCGGCCAGGAGGCAATCCCAACCGGCCGAGCGGCAGCGTCATTCTCAAAACCAGTGGCGACTGGCAAATCGTGGGCGATGGCAGGGTGCGCGCGAACGCTCCCGCGCCCATCCAACTCACGCTGCGCCGCATCGAGCGTCAGGATGTCACGGTGCGCGTGGTGACGCCTGAGGGCGAGCCGGTCGCGGGCGCCAAAGTTCTCATCAGCATTTTGTTCGACCCCACCAACGGTGCGCAGCGCATGGATACCATCCAGACCAATAGGCGCGGCGAAGTCGTGCTGCGCGGTCTGCGTCCCGACGAAAGCGCCGAAATCACGCCCTCCAAAGCCGGATACACCCTCGTCAAAGTCGGCGCCGTCGCGCGTCTCGACGCCAAAACCGACGCGCCGCGCGTCTCAGATGCCGTTCTGTCGCCGCTCGACGCCACGATTGAGGGCCGCGTCATCGATGCTCAGGGCGCGCCCGTTGCGAACGCGCTCGTGGCGCCGCTTTTTCCTGGCGATGGGCGCGACACGTCGGCGCCGCGCGCCAAAACCGATGCCCAGGGCGGTTTCAAACTCGAAAATCTGCGCGTGGGCGAAACCGTCGTGGGCGCCGCGCGCGGGCGCGATTGGGGCCAGGGAAGCGCCACAACCGGTGGAAAAATCGAAATCAAACTGCAAAGCGCCGCGCCCCAGCCCGCGCCGCGCGATGTCGAGCGCGCTTTCGCGCTGCTGGCGCGCTGGATGGACGATGAAGGCCCCAAACCTGGCCACGAACTGACGAATCTGGCCGAGAATCTCGCGTTTCTGGACAGGGAGCGAGCCGAAAAACTGCTGACGCAGTTCGGCCCCAAAAACCGCGAGGGCTTTTCTTCCGAAGTCGTATTGGCCCTGGTGCAACGCGATCCGGCGCGCCATGCGGCGTGGGGCCGCGCGCAAATCGCGCTCATCAAGGATGCCTCCAACCACGAAGATGTCCTCATGCAGTTGGCGATGATGACCGCCGCAACCGATCCGCAGGGCGCGCAGAAAATCTACGATGCCATCGCGCCCAACGTCGTGGCCGCGCCGACGCAGGGGGCGAAAAAGAACGAAATCGGGGATGCCTACCGCTACGCGACGCTCGCGGGTCTGGCGGGCCGTTTAAAACACGCCGACGCTCAGTTTTGGCGCGACACGCTTGCCGCGAGCGTGAAACGGTTGTCGCGCGACGAGCAGATGTTTCGCATCGGCGGCTTCGCGGAGGCCGTCGCGCAGGGCGATGAAGCGGGCGCGCTTCAATTTCTGAGCGCCTGGGAACCGGCGCTGCAAGTGCGCGCGCTCGAAGATGTTATTCCCGTCATCGCGCAGCGCGATCTGCCCGCCGCGCGGCGCTTGCTGGCGCAAATGGAAACCTTGGTGGCGCAGCCCGATCTGCCCGTCGAAGCCGACCGCAACGACGCGATGTATCGCCCTACGCCGACTCATTCGCTCGATGTGGCGCGCCTGTCCGTAATTCGAAAACTGCTCCCCTCCGACCCGCAGGCGGCCCGCGCCATCGCGCAAAAACTGGCCGACGACGGCTACGGCTTCAAGGAAATCGCGCCCGAAGCAGCCGCGCGCCTGCCGCGCGAAGCGGCCATTCCCGCTTTGCGCGAGGCTTTCGAAGCCGTGGCACGCAAAGGTTATGGCGAAGCGGGCGGCATGGCGCGCATCGCGGCCTTGATGGCGCCCTTCGATACCGCTTTGAGCGAGCAGTTTTTCGATGCCGCGCGCGCGAAGCTGGCGGGCGACAAAGAAGAGGACGAACACCGCGAAGGCGCGGCGGCTTACGCGTTTTACCGCGCGAGCTTCGACCCCACCGAAAGCCGTTTGCTGCTCGAAAACGAATGGCAGCGCACCCTGGGAGCGCGCCGCCTTCGCCCCACAACTGCGGCGCAGCGCGACGATTACCGGAATACCATCAGCGTAAACCGTTTGCACAAAGTAGCGTGGGCAATGTCAGCTCTCGATTTCGAGCGCGCCAGCGAGATGGTTGAGGAAGTGGCAGCGCTTAATGGTCAGGGGCACAGCGATATTCCCGCGCGCCATCACCTCATCGCCTGGTTGCTGGCTTCCGAAGTGGAACGCCAATTTGTGAGTTTCGAGCGGCCCCGCAGCGAAGTTTTGGATTCAACACGGCGCTGAACACGCTTTTGTCCGGTTCTCTGGGGCTTGCGGGGAGGGTTAGGGAGGGCCAAGCGTTCAATGTTCTATGTTCTATGTTTGAGCAACAACATTGAACGTTGAACACTGAACGTTGAACGGCTCACCCCTCCCTAACCCTCCCCCAAGCGCAGAGGGAACTGGTCATTGACTCGCCAACTCTTCCAAAAACCCTGCCAGATCATCGCGCGAGGGGCTTTGCGCGTTGCGGACATAAAATCCGCTCGTGCCCACGCCCGTTTGCAGCGATTGTCCCAAATCGGCGCCCAGCAGTCTTCCAAAACAAAATCCGGCGTTGAAATGGTCGCCCGCGCCGGTCGAGATTTTCGGATTGGGCGTCCAGGGGCCAGGGGCGCACGCCGCTTCATCGGCGCTCGCGGCGGCGGCAAAGCGCGTCGGATGCACCACCACAACTCCGATTTCCAGGCGCGCGCGAATCGCGGCGGCGAGTTCGGGCGCGGTCTCGCTCGTCAAAACGCCGCCGAGGGGCGTTTCCACCCGCAAAACCTCGCCGATATGAAGCGCTTCTTTTTCGTTGAGGCCCAGAATCACTTCGTGCTGCGATTGGAACTCCGCGATGATTTCCAGCGCTTCGGCGATATCCTGCGTCGAGCGTTTTTCTGGATCGGCGAGGTCGAAAAACAGGGTTTTGCGCTCCGAACTTGGAAAGTCGGCCTGAATCTGCCGCCACAGCGCCGTCATATACGGCAGCATCGTCCAGTTGACCATCGCGATAAAACCGGCGCTTTCCCACGCCGCGCGCCACGCGACTTCGCCGGCGCGCTCGATGAGGTTTTCGTAAGACACCTCGGCCACCGTCGCGTGTTTGCCCACGATGAGCTTGCCGTCGTCGAACTCGTAGGCATCGGTGAGCGCGGGTTCGCAGATAGGCAGCAGACGCGCGCGCGACGCCAACTCCTCGAAAACGGGATGGGTGTTGGGATAGCCGGTCATGCCGCAGTAGGTGAGCGGCACGCCCAGCGCGGTGAGCGCGTTGGCCATGATGGGGCCGTTGCCGCCCAGTTTGACCAGCGTGGGCACGATTTCGACGTTGGTCGATTGGCCCGCCGCCGCCGCGATGCGCTCGCCGAAAGCGCGCAGCGTTTTGATGCGCTCGTAGTGCGTGGCATCGGCGCGGGTGTCCACGGCGTCGCAGATGGTGTCGATAAAGCCGTCGAAGCCCACCAGCGACGGCGGCAGAGCGCCTGTGGCGGCGCGCAGCGTCGCGGCGGCGGGAGCGGCGAGAGGAAAGTGGCTCATAATGGAATCAGGATTTACGCATGGCCTGGCTTCGCTCGACTAAAGTCGGCGCTATGGGCGAGCAAGCTCGCTAACTCGGCCTGCGCCGAAACCAAGCAGCTTGATTCCCGCGAAGGCGGGAAGTTAGCACGGAGTGCGGGGCACCCTTTGGGTCAGCGCCGACTTTAGTCGAGCGAATCTTGGGAATGAAAATTCGCATTCAAGGATGCCATGCGCCTCCAAAGCGCGCCAAGGGAACGCAATTTGCTTCGCGGCGCCGCCAACATGATGAAATGGCTCAAAAATCCCCACTTTTACCCCGATGGCCTGCCCGCCGTGGGCTTGTTGTTCCTGCGAATTTTCACTGGCTACGCGATGGCGCAACACGGTTTGAGCAAAATCCAAAATCCGTTCGGCTGGATGGGCGATGCTCCCGTGCCAGGCTTTTTGCAGGCGTTGGCGGCGGCGTCCGAGTTTTTCGGCGGCATCGCGCTTATTTTCGGCGTTTTGACGCCTCTCGCCTGCCTGGGCATCATGTCCACCATGTTCGTCGCAATCATGTCCATCATCATGCGGGGCGCCCCGATGGTGTCTGCCAAGCCAGGAGACCCCAGTTGGGAAATAGCCGGACTGTTTTTCTTCATCGCCCTGACGCTGTTTATGACCGGCCCTGGCGTTTTGTCCGTCGATCATTTCCTTTTCGGCCGTAAAAAAACGCCCGCAGCTACAACTTAAGCTCCCCAACTTCCATAACGGCCCGCGAAATCATTCGCGGGCCGTTTTGCCGTCAAAGTTAAACTTCCTCGCACTTCGCTTCCATCTCGCGCGGAGACGCGGAGACGCAGAGAAGAAAAAGAGATTTATGATTTAAGCCTCTAAGAATCAGTTTGAAAAGTCCTATTGCGGTTTGTAGGGGTGCCGCGAGGCGCGTTTGGAAAGCGTAAGAGTTGATCCAAACGCGCCTCGCGGCACCCCTACAAACCGCTTGACCAACAGCTACCGACTTTTCAAACTGATTCTAAGAGCGCGTTTAAAAAGTCCCCGTCATTCTGTTTCGGCAAACCTGCGACTTTTTAAACGCGCTCTAAAATTCTCTGCGCCTCCGCGTCTCTGCGCGAGATATTTTCCCCATGCTCGCCAATCTTTCCCAAAAACTGACCAACACCTTCGCCAAACTGCGCGGCAAAGGCCGCATCACCGAGGCCGATGTCGATGCCGCCCTGCGCGAAGTGCGCCTCGCGCTTCTCGAAGCCGATGTCAACTTCAAAATCGTCAAGGAGTTCATCGCCAATCTGCGCGAAAAGGCCGTCGGCGCCTCGGTTCTCGATTCGCTTTCGCCCGAAACTCAGGTGATTGCCATCGTGCGCGACGAATTACAGCGACTTTTAGGCGGCAGCGCCCACCGCATCGCCTGGAGTTCGCGCCCGCCCACCGTCATTCTGCTCGCCGGTCTGCAAGGCACCGGAAAGACCACCACCGCCGCCAAACTCGCCGCGCTCCTCAAGCTCGAAGGCAAAAAACCGCTCCTCGTCGCGTGCGACATCTACCGTCCCCAGGCCATTTTGCAACTCCAAACCGTCGGCGCCCAGGTCGGCGTTCCTGTCTACGAAGAAGGCAAGGAAAATCCGGTTCACATCGCGCAGCGCGGCGTCGCCCACGCGCGCGAAAAGGGCCTTGATGTCGTGATTATCGACACCGCCGGACGCCTCCACGTCGATGAAACCATGATGAGCGAGGTCAAACTCATCGCCGAGATGACCCAGCCTCACGAAACTCTGCTCGCGCTCGATGCCATGACCGGTCAGGACGCGGTTTCCGCCGCCGCCGCGTTTAACGAGGCGCTTCCGCTCACCGGCGTGGTGCTCACCAAAATGGACGGCGACGCGCGTGGCGGCGCGATTCTCTCCGTTCGCGCCGTGACGGGCGTGCCGGTGAAGTTCATCGGCACCGGCGAGAAGCTCGACGCCATCGAAATTTTCCATCCCGACCGCATGGCGGGCCGCATTCTGGGCATGGGCGATGTCCTTTCGCTCATTGAAAAGGCCGAGAAGCAGTTCGACGAGAAAGAAGCCGCCGCGATGGAAGCCAAAATGCGTTCCGGCGTCTTCGATTTCGAAGATTTTCTGTCGCAGATGCGCGAAATGAAGAAGATGGGGCCGATGGAGAACATCCTGGGAATGCTGCCAGGCATGAACAAACTGCCGCCTGGCGCCAGCCTGGGCATGGACGACAAAACCATGAAGCGCATTGAGGCGATTGTGCTGTCGATGACCAAAAAAGAGCGCCGCGACCCCGATTCCATCAACGGCAGCCGCAAAAAACGCATCGCGGCGGGGAGTGGGACGAGCGTTCAAGAGGTCAACAAACTCCTCAACCAGTTCCGCGACATGAGAAAAATGATGAAACAGCTTCAAGCCATGCAAAGCGGCAAGATGAAGATGCCGCGCGGCTTCAATCCTGGCCGCATGATGAAAGGCATGAGGTAGGTGAGAAAAAGGGAAACGCACCCCGATTGGCTTTTGGGGGCAACCTCGAAGCGCGCGCGCTCATCTAACTGTCTCTCCACATGAAATTTCTCCCTCTTCTCAGCCTCACCGCCGTTTCAACTGCGTCCGCGTGGGCGCAGAATGCGCCGCAGCCCCGCCCCGATGTGCCCGCGTTTCAGGTTCGGCCAGGGTTTCGCGTCACCCTCGCGGCGCAAAACTTCGGCGAGGCGCGCTTCATCGAATTCGACGACAAAGGCACGCTCTACGTGTCGCAGCCAGGAAGCGGCACCATCGCGTCGCTTCGTCTGAAGGGCGGGAAATACGAAAAAGTCGCCGATTTTACGAGCGGAAAGCCGCGCGTTCACGGTCTGGATTTCAAAAATGGCTGGCTGTGGTTCACCCAGAGCGGTTCCATCTGGCGCGCGCGCGACTCCGACGGCGATGGGAAAAGCGACGAGGAAATTCAAGTCGTCAAAGACCTGCCCGAAGGCGGCGGACACTGGCAGCGCGCGATTCTGGTGGGCGACGACGGTTTTTACACCTCGATTGGCGACCCGCAAAATCTCTCTTTACCCGAAGAAAGCGGCCCCGACCGGCAGAAAATCTGGAAATATTCGCTCGACGGCACAACTCGCACGCTGCACGCCGAGGGCGTTCGCAACACCGAGAAGCTCGGTTTTCGTCCTGGCACGACCGAGGTGTGGGGCGCCGACCACGGCAGCGATAACTTCGGCAAATCGTGGGGCGAAACGAAGGGGAATCAGCCCATCACCGATCGCACGCCGCCCTGCGAGTTCAATTTCTACGAGGCGGGCAGGTTTTACGGGCACCCGTTCGTGGTTGGCAACGGTATGCCGCGCCCCGAATACAACAAACGCGAAGATATTCTGGAAATCGTCGCGAAGTCGGTGCTTCCGCAGTGGCAACTGGGCGCGCACTGGGCGCCCAACGGCTGGACGTTCGCCGAAAATGGTGCGCTGGGGATGAAGGGTGATGCGTTTATCGCCAATCACGGCTCGTGGAACTCGTCGGCGAAGGTGGGCTATCGCGTGGAAAGGATTCTGATGGATCCCGTGACCGGATGGGCGATGGGCGCGCACGCGCTGGTCTCGACTCTGGGCGCCGATGGCGCGGTTTTGGCGCGGCCCGTGGACTGCGTGGAGGCGCCCGACGGCACTTTGCTCTTCTCCGACGACATGGGGAAGCGGATTTATCGAGTTGAGCGCGCCCAATGAAGGTTTTAGCTCTCGCGGCGCTGACTTTGGCGCCTCTCGCGGTGATTCAAGCGGCTCCCAAGCCGACAAATTTCGCGCCGCTCGATTACTTCGAGGAAAACTGCGCGCGCTGTCACGGCCCGAACGGTTCTTTTTACGGCACCGAGTTCGGCAAAGGCCTCAAAGACGACGACGCCTTGCGTCACATCGTGAAGGAAATGGCCGAAGGGCCAGGAAATGCGCCGCTTTCGCCCGAAAATCTGGAGATTCTGACTGATTTTCATCGCAGTCTGCGCGACGGAAAGCCATATATTGTGGTCGTCGAGGCGCGAAAGAGCGAAAAGTGTCTGATTTTGAGCGGCGAGGCGACGCCGGACTCGCAAATTACGCTCGAAAATGGAAAAGAAGTGGTCGCGGTGAAGCTCGAAGGTCACAAATGGAGCGTCGCGGTGCCGCCTAATTTCGATATCGAGAAGGCGAGCCTGCGCGCGGTGAAAGAGGGTAAGGAAAAGCGCGTTCCAGTCTCGTAGGGGCATGGCTTGCCACTTAATGTGTGACTTCTATTCGAGCGTGAGTGCTTGCGTCGCACGGTTTGTAGTGGCGCCGCGAGGCGCGTTTGGATCAACTCATGCGCTTTCCAAACGCGCCTCGCGGCACCCCTACAAACCGTGCGACGCAAGCACTCACGTTTCAAAACAAGTCACACATTAAGTGGCTTGCCGTGTCCTTCGTCATCCTCGAAGGCGTTCCAAGGACACGGCAGGCCGTGTCCCTACGAGACTGGGGCGCCTTCGCTTTGCAGCAGGTCCCGCAACTGGGCGATGAGGGGCGCGTATTCGGCTGAAGTCAGGGTCGTGCCGTCGGCTTTGCAAACGAAAAACACGTCGTCCACGGCATCATCGGAAGTGTTGACCTGCGCGTGGGCGACATTGAGGTGCAAGGCGGCCAGGGCGCGCGTGGCGCGGAACAACACGCCGGTGGCGTCGGCGGTGCGGAGGGTTAACAGGGTGAGTCCCTGTGCGGCGGGCGAGGCCGAGATGTCGTGGATGACGAGCGGCGCGCGCGTGAGGCGCAGGGCGCGCGACAGCAGAGGCATCTGGGCGTCGGGGGCGCCGAAAATGGGCTGAAAAGCCTCGATGACCTCGTCCTGCGTCCTGGGAGTGAGCGGGCGCGAGCGTCCCAACTTCGATTCCGACAGTATCAGCGTGTCGAGGATGACGCGGCGCCCGCTCTGCGGCTGGTGCGGGTCGCTCAGGGTGTGAATCCAGGCGGTGTGGACGTTGATTTTGAGCGCCGTGAGCGTGCCCACGACTTTGGATAAAAGTCCTGGCTGGGCATCGTCGTGGGCGCACAGCGTCAGCGTGGTGGATTGGGCGCCGGAGGGACGGAAGAAGTCGAGAATGACGGGTTCGCGGGGCAGTCGCTCGATGAGAGAGAAGTGGCGCCGCATCCGCGAGATGGGGGCGTTGACGAAATAGAAGTCGGGCAAAAAGCGGCGAAAGAACGCCAAAACCACCTCGTCGGGCGGTTCGTGGGCAAGCGCAGGGATTTCGAGAGTCGAGTCGGGCATAAAATTCGTCCCCCTCTTATTGTGACAGCGCTATTTTTCCAACAGATTAAATTTGCCGTAAATGTCGCAATCACAGTTCTCGAGGTTCACCCATGCAGACTCCTCTTTCCCCTTTCGACGCGCTGAGCGCGCTGGCGTGGCTTCCCGCCGCGTTTCTGGGCATCGGGCTGGCCGCTTCGAGCGGACTTCGCACCTTTTTGCCCCTGCTGCTGCTGGCGGGCGCGGCGAAATTCGGCTTTTTCGGCGTGGAGTTGAACGGCAGTTTCGCATGGCTGGCCTCGAACACGGCGTTCTGGGCGCTGGCGGTGGCGACGGTTGTGGAAATCGCCGGCGATAAGATTCCGCTGGTCGATAATGTTCTCGACAGCTTGGGAACGGTTTTGCGTCCCGTCGCGGGCGCTCTGGCGGCGGCGGCAGTGTGGAATACGAATGATCCGGCGATTGCCGCGCTGCTGGGCCTCATCTTCGGCGCGCCGCTCGCGCTGGGATTTCACGCCGCCAAAGCCGGAACGCGCGCGACTTCGACGGTGACGACGGCGGGCGTCGCCAATCCGGTGTTGTCGGTTGTCGAAGACATCGCGGCGCTGTTTTTGGGCGTGGTTTCGCTTCTGGCGCCTTTGCTGGTGCCGTTGCTTCTGGTTGTGGCGCTATTGTTGATGTGGCGCGTTTATCGTCTGGCGCGGCGCATCGGTCGGTCTTCGGCGTGAGGCAAGGGAGCGCGAGCATCCCTGCTCGCCCTTTTTCTGCGAGCAGGGATGCTCGCGCTCCCAAATCCACTAAAATAAGGCGCGATGAGTTCTCCTGACAGTCTTAACAAACCCCTGTGGAGCGGCCGTTTCGACTCCGCGCCCGACGCGGCCATGCTGCGCTTTTCGACCTCGCTGCCCTTCGATTGCCGCCTGTGGCGCTACGACATCGAAGGCAGCATCGCCCACGTCGAAATGCTGGGGCAGTGCGCGATTTTGCCGCGCGAAGAAACCCAGATTATCGCCGATGGACTGCGAAACCTCGCGGCGCAAATCGAAAACGGCGAATTGAATTTCGATGATGCGTCCGACGAAGACATTCATTCGTTTATCGAGCGCCATCTGACGGCGCAAATCGGCCCTGTCGCCGGAAAACTGCACACGGCGCGCTCGCGCAACGACCAGATCGCGCTCGATGTGCGGCTTTATCTCAAGGATGCGCTGCGCGCGGCGCAATCCGCAGTGCGCGCTTTACAACGCGCTTTTCTCGCGCGCGCCGAGGAGCATTTCGGCGCGATTCTACCTGGCTACACCCATTTGCAGCGCGCGCAGCCGGTTTTGCTCTCCCATCATTTGCTGGCTTATTTTTGGATGTTGCAGCGCGATTTCGAGCGCCTCGAAGAAAATTTCGCGCGCGCCGATGTGCTGCCGCTCGGCGCCGCCGCACTCGCCGGAACCACCTTTCCCATCGACCGCCAACTGGTCGCGCAAAAACTGGGATTCGCCGCCGTTTCCCCTAATTCGCTCGATACCGTCGCCGACCGCGATCATCTCATCGAAAGCACCGCGACGCTCTCCATCATCGCGCTGCATCTCTCGCGGCTGGCGGAAGAAATGGTGTTGTGGACTTCGCCGGAATGGGATTTCGCGCGCCTCAGCGATGCGTTTTCGACCGGCAGTTCCATCATGCCGCAAAAGCGCAATCCCGATTCGATGGAACTGGTGCGCGGCAAAGCGGCGCGCGTTTTCGGCGATCTGACCACGCTGTGGACTTTGGTCAAAAGTCTGCCGCTCACCTACAACCGCGATTTGCAGGAAGACAAAGAGCCGCTTTTCGATGCCTTCGACACCGTGATTTCCAGTTTGCAAATCGCGCGCGGCGTGATCGAAACCGTCGTTTTCAACCTCGAAAAGATGAAAAGCGCGGCGGGCGGCGGCTTTTCGACGGCTACCGATGTCGCCGATTATCTGGTGCGAAAAGGGATTCCGTTTCGCCAGGCGCACGAAATCACCGGCGCGGCGGTGCGCCAGTGCGAAACTTCGGGTCGCGGCCTCGAAGCGTTGAGTCTGGACGAATGGCGGGCGCTCGATGCGCGTTTCGATGAGGGCGTGTTCGACGCCGTGAGCGTCGAAGGCAGCGTGGCGGCGCGCCAGTCGGAGGGCGGCACGGCGCCCGTTCGCGTGCGCGAGCAGTTGGAACGCGCCCAGGCGCTGCTGGCATGAGACGACCGGATTAGCATCAGTTCGCTCGACTGAAGTCGGCGCTATGGGCCTCCGGCTGACTTCCCGCCTTCGCGGGAAAACAACCGAGAGGATGTTTCGGCGCAGGCCGAAAGTCAGCGCGCAGCGCGGGGCACCCTCTGGGTCAGCGCCGACTTCAGTCGAGCGAACTCAAATGAGACAAGATTTATAGTCAGCGCAACTCGGCTCCAGCGCAGGAACTCAATCCACCGGCCCGAAGCGGCGGCGATACTCGCGCGGACTCGCTCCGGTGATGTCGCGGAAGCGGCGATTGAAATTGGAGAGGTTGGAAAAGCCGCATTCGTCCGCGATTTCGCCCACCGCGCGGCGGCCCTCGACCAGAAGGCGGCACGCCTGGCCGATACGCACTTCGTTGACGAAAGCCGCGAAGGTTTTGCCGGTTTTGGACTTAAAAAAACGGCTGAAGGCCGCCGGAGTCAGGCACACGGCGGCGGCGGCTTCGGGTTGAGCCAGCGGCGCGCCCAGGCGCTCGCGCACCAGACGGCACACCGTATTAATGCGTTCGGCATCGAAATCACTGAGCGAGGGCGAAAAGCCAGGGCTGGACAGAGGCCGCAGTTCGTCGCTGCGCGCCAGATCGTCCCAGATTCGCAGCAGCGCCAGCAATCGCGCCAAACCCTGCGCGCCCAGCAACTCCTCCAATTGCGCTGCGACGCGCTCGCGCGTGCGTCCCATCACTTGCAGCCCGCGTCCCGCGCGCGTCCACCCCTGCGCGACGGCGCGCATTTCGGGCGCCTGGAAAAATTCCGCGCCCAGAAAATGCGCCTCCCACTGCACCACAACGGAGTGCGCGAGCGCGGCGGCATCGGGCGCGGCATCACTGCTCCAAAAATGCGGCACGTTGGGGCCGAGCAGCACCAGATCGCCCGTCTCAAAAGGCGCGATGCTGTCGCCCACGAAACGCAAACCGCGACCGTTTACAATCCAGGTCAATTCGAGTTCGGGATGAAAATGCCAGGGCGCCTCGAAACGCCGCACCCGAAATTCGCGGCACGAAAAGGAAGCGCCGCTCTCGAGCGGGATTTTTTCAAAACGAGCGCGCATCAGTCCAGCCTCTTCAGGGGCGGCGAATTCGCGCCGCGTGAAGACTTAGTGCCTATCTCATTAGGTTGGATTTGCAGCGACTAAAGTCACCGCAACAACGACGCGAAACCTGCCTCCGCAGGTTGGGGGGCACCCAGTCCGCGCAGGCGGACTTCGCGTCGTTGTTGCGGTGACTTTAGTCGCTGCAAGAGGAACCTATCGAGATACGACCTTATATTAACCCGAAATCATCCATCGGGCTTCACAAAGGTTAAAAAAGTATCGCTTTCGGTCAAAGCGCGGGGCAGAAGTGGCATGCGAGGCGCGCCAAACTGGGGGCGACCCCGTTTTTCCAAGGAGATTTTTCATGTCCCATGTGACCCAACTGCCCGATCTCTCAAGCGATTATCCGCTCCAGACCTCGCAAATCGAAGCTTACCGGCGCGATGGCCATATTTTGCTGCGCGGCGTGGCGGCGCCCGAGGAAATTGCGGCTTACCGGCCCGCCATCAACGAGGCCGCCAACCGCTTCAACACCGAAACGCGCAAACTCGAAGAGCGCGACACCTACGGCAAAGCGTTTTTGCAGATCAGCAATCTGTGGGAAAGGGACGAAGCGGTGCGCCGCTTCTCCCTGGCGCGCCGTTTCGCCCACATCGCCGCCGATCTGATGGGCGTCGAGGGCGTGCGGATTTATCACGACCAGGCGCTTTTCAAAGAAGCGGGCGGCGGGCCGACGCCCTGGCATCAAGACCAGCACTACTGGCCTCTGGGCACCGACAACACCATCACGATGTGGATGCCGCTCGTGCCCGTGCCGCTCGAAGTCGGCAGCATGACGTTCGCTTCGGGTTCGCAAAAACTGGGCTATCTGGGCGATTTGCCGATTTCGGACCAGAGCGAGGCGGCGCTGCAAAGCCTCATCCGCGAACGCGGTCTGCACACCCATTCCTACGGCGCCCTGGAGCCAGGCGACGCGACCTGGCACTCCGGCTGGACGCTGCACGGCGCGCCTGGCAACCCCACGCCCCACACGCGCGAAGTGATGACCATTATTTATATGGACTCGCAAGCGCGCATCATCGAACCCGATTCCAAAAGCCGCCGGTCGGATCTGGCGAAGTGGCTGCCTGGACTGCAACCAGGCGATTACGCGCACAGCCCGTTGAATCCATTGGTTTTCGGGAAGTGAACGCAACCGCACCCTTTCAAATCCGAGGGGTCTTGGAACGCCAGGCGTCTACTTCGGCGACACCAGCAAGACCAGCCACAGCGCGCTGCAAAGCAAAGACAGCCCCAGACACACCGAGGCCACCCAGATTTCGCCGCGCCCACCCTCCTCGTCTTCTTCGAGAAGTTGGCGCTTATTTTCGTTGTCAGATATTTTTCCAGGCATAATTTCCCCCAGACACCTTTTATGCCATATTGGGGCGCCAACTTCACGGAGCGGCGAAATTTGACGTTCTAAAACTCGTCGGCGGCCCTCAAAATGGCGTCGAGGAGGCCAGGAAAACGCGCTTCCAGATCGTCGCGGCGCAGGGTGTTGAAGCAGCTCGTGCCCTCGTTGCGCTGCGCGATGACGCCCGCCAGCCGCAACACCTTGAAATGGTGCGACATGGTGGACTTGGCGGCGGTCTCGCAAAACGTGCCGCACGGCAGATCGCCGCGACAGTCGAGCTGCGCCGCGATGCAGAGCCGAATCGGGTCGCTCAGAGCGTGTAAAACCTGCGGCAGCGAAATCGCATCGCGCGTGGGATGATGTAATTCTCGCATATCGAAAACTTCCGCTTGACATTTTAACCCAAATCGTCGCATAATTTCATTGTTCGACAACAATCGAACAATGAAATTTGCATCCAAGAGGAAAAACCATGTCAAAAGTCAATTATCTGGGCAACGAAGATTTTGCCACCGAAGTGGAAAGCGCGAATGGCGCGGTTGTGGTGGATTTCACCGCGTCGTGGTGCCCGCCCTGCAAAATGCTGGCGCCTATTTTCGAGCGCGTGGCAGGATCTTACGAAGGCAAAGCCAAGTTTTACAAAGTCGATATCGACCAGAACGTCGAAACTGCGGCCAAATACGGCGTGCAGAGCATTCCCAACCTGTTGTTTTTCAAGGACGGCCAGGTTGTCGATCAGCACGTCGGCATGATTCCCGAAGGCCAGCTCACCAGCAAAGTCGAAAGCATCCTGGGTTGATTGAAATTTACCCAAACGGCAAAAAGCGAGGAACACAGGAGTTAGCAACGTGTTCCTCGCTTTTTTTGCTTTTTAGAGCGGGTCTCAGTGGGAGTGCATCCCCCTGGGAGCGCGAGCATCCTTGCTCGCACGGCGTTCATTTCCTGCGAGCAAGAATGCTCGCGCTCCCAAAGATGCAAACGCCAGGAGACACGCGTTAGTCCGCGGTAATCGTCCACTGCTTCATCGCACCATTGTCCCAGACATTGGTCAGACGCACCCATTTGACGTGTCCATCGGCATAGGCGGCGTTGAAGGCGTAGGAACCGAAATCGGTTTCGTCGCAGCCGGTGTGCCGAAAACCGTTGAGCCGCCCGCCCAGAGAACCGATTGATTCGCCCACGCTGGGAATGAGCCGTCCCTGCGTTTCGGCGCCCGCTCCCTCGTCCTGACGCCCGTCTTCGATGATCATCAGCGTGGTGGAAGTGTCTTCGATGGCCGCCAGCATTCGCCCTGCCACGCCGACGGGCTGGCTGCTCGAAGGCGTGACGAAGCCATAGGAGTAGGTGGTGATGTCGAGAAACTGGCCGCCCGCGAAGGTTTTCACGTTCTTGGTGCCGCTGGGACAGTCGAAAATTTGCGTGTTTTTGAGGTAGGGGTAAATCATATCGGCCCAGCGTGCGCCGTCGGCGCCGTTGTAGCCGGCGAAACCGTTATAGGAAAACAACGGCATGGTTTCATCGTAGTCCTGGGCGTATTGCATCGCGCCCAGCCCGATCTGGCGAAAATTGCTCGCGCACGCACTGCGCCGCGCGTTTTCGCGCGCACGGCCAAAAACCGGAAATAAAATCGCCGCCAAGATCGAAATTATCGCTATGACGACCAAAAGTTCGATGAGCGTGAATCCTACCCTGCGTTTCACGAGCATGATTGCTCCTCTTGTTTGGAACCAACGCCGCCTTTCGACACCACAAGCCTCGGCGCGGTTGCACCCGCTACAACGCTGGAGCGCGTCGTTCGGAGCCAAACCGTTTTGCTCGCCGCGCGACTTCGTAAATCAAGGCAAAGGGCGCCTAGTAAGTCAGCGCGTAAAACCCGCCAAACCACACCCCAAACACCTGTTTGGCACCGTCGTTAGCCCATTCCTCGGCCAGTTGCGGGGGCGGGTTATTGCCGTAGGCGCGCATTTGATCGCCCAGGTTCTCGAAGTAAAAGTGAATGCCCGCGTTGACGAGAAAGCAGCCTCCCAGCGCGACAACGCAAACGGCGACCGGCCCCGTGAACCATCTGGGCCCGACAGCGCGCAGATAAAGGACGACCAGAGGAAGTAACAGAAATCCGGTGTAAGCAACGATTGAGAAAATTTGGTTCATCGCGAGATTGCAAAGCTGCAAAAAGAAGTTGCTCTTCAGTAGTGCGTTGTCATTCCGAGGAGGCACGACGAGGAATCAGTGACTGCTTTCACCAAATACAAATTGATGGACATCACAACTGATTCCTCGTCGTGCCTCCTCGGAATAACAACCGCGCGGGGCTTTATAAAACGAGCTACTCTCGATTCGACGCCAGCACCTTGCGCGGTTTGGGCCCGTCCGCCGGCCCTAAAACGCCGTCGCGCTCCAGTTGATCGACAATGCGACCCGCGCGCGGATAGCCGATTTCAAATTTGCGCTGAATCAAGCTCGCGCTCATTTCGGGGTGGCGCTGCACGAACTCCTTGATTTCCTCGTAAAGCGAATCGCGTTTTTCGTCGCTCGCGGGTTTATCGCCCTCGAAATCGGCGTCGGCGTCTTCGGAATAGAGGTCGAAGGTCGGCAAATCATCGGGCGTGTCTTCCTCGTAGGTGTAGGCGGCTTTGACCACTTCCACAATGCGATTGACCTCTTCCTCGCTCAAAAACGCGCCCTGAATTCGCACCGATTTGCCGCCGTTGTTGGAATCGTAGAGCATATCGCCGCTTCCAATTAAGCGCTCGGCGCCCACCGCGTCCAAAATGGTGCGACTGTCAACCTGCGACGCCACCGCGAACGCGATGCGCGCCGGAATGTTGGCCTTAATCACGCCGGTAATCACGTTGACGCTCGGACGCTGCGTCGCCACGATGAGATGAATGCCCGTGGCGCGCGCCAGTTGCGCCAGACGGCAAATCAGCTTCTCGAACTCGGCGGCGGCGGTCATCATCAAATCCGCCAGCTCATCAATCACAATCACGATGTAGGGCAGCGGTTTTTCGCCTTCCTGCAACTTGGAGTTGAAGGAAACGATGTTTCGCACCCCGCGCGACGCGAACAGTTTGTAGCGCCGATCCATCTCTTCAATGGCGCGCCGCAGCGCGATCACCGCCTGTTTCGGCTCGACTACGACATCGTGCATCAAGTGCCGAATGCCCTTGTAAAGCGTGAGTTCGACGCGCTTGGGGTCGATGAGCGAAAAACGCACTTCGTCGGGCTGCGCGCGCACTAAAATCGAGGCGATAATCGAGTTGAGACACACCGACTTGCCCGAATTGGTGCTGCCCGCGATGAGCATATGCGGCATTTTGGTGAGGTCGCCCCATTTCGGCTGCCCCGCGATGTCTTTGCCCAAAACGAACGCCAGCTTCGATTGGTGGCTCAAAAAATCGGGCTGCTCCAGCACGTCGCGCATTCGCACCAGGTGAACTTTTTTATTGGGAATTTCGATGCCGACGACGTTTTTTCCTGGCACCGGCGCTTCGATTCTCACCGCCAGCGCGCTCAAACTGCGCGCTAAATCTTTATCTAAATTGGCAATCGAGGCGACGCGCACGCCCGCGCCTGGCTGCACTTCATAGCGCGTAATTACGGGGCCGCGCTTGACATCGGTGACGCGCGCATCAATTTTGAAGGCGCCGAGGGTTTCCTGCACGCCCGCGACGCCGCGCTGAATTTCTTCTTCGGCACCGGCGTTGTCGGGCGGAACCGGCGGGTCGAGCGCGCGCACCGCGTCATCGAAGTAGGTCGGCATGAGCGGCCCTTCGCCAAAACGACGGCGCGGCAGCTCGATTTTGGGCTTGCGAATCTCGATTTCGCCCTGCGCCGAGGCTTCCGCCTGGCGCTCGAGCGCCTCGCTGGGCGAGAGAATTTCATCGGCGTTTCGCCCTGCGATGGCGGCGCGAATATCGACGGGCGAATCCACAACCGAAGGCGGCGGCGGCGTATCCAGAATTTCGATGCGCGGCGCCTCGTCTTTTGCGGGTTCGAGGAATTGCGGGTCGTCGAGGCTCGAATTGGGGTCGATGGCGGGTGCGGACACATCGGGAAACGCTTCCGGCGCCGCTTTCTCCTCGTTTTCGCTGGCTTTTCCGATCACGGCTTCGAGCGCCAAAAAGGGCGAGTTGCGCCGCGATTTACGCACATCGCGCCCGATTTCGGGCGGCAAAACGCGCTCGGTTTCTTCGAAATTCGCTTCGTCGTCCCATTCTTCGTCGGAGTCCCAGGGGTCTTGGGCGCGCGCTTTCTTTTCCTCGCGCTTTTTGCCGCGCTGTTGCCATTTTTCGCGCACGAAATGAGCGAAATCGCTCCCCTTGTCGCGCAGTTTGCGGCCCAGTTCGCCCGCCGTGCGCTCGGTTCCCAAAAGCAGCGCCACAAGGGCGAAAGCGCTCAGCGCGACCACGGCGCCGACTTCGCCCAGCGCGCGCCGCAACGCCCAGGCGAGCGCGCCGCCGACATAGCCGCCGTGCCCTTCCAGCGTCGCGCGGCTCAGAAACTCCGCGCCGCGCGGCACCAGCAGATGCGCCGCCGTGAGCAGCGTCAAAAACGCGCAAAGCGCGCCGCGCCCCAGAGCGCGCAGATTGACGTTCTGGCGCTTCAAAAACAACACGACGCCCAGCAAAACCAGTCCCAACGGAAGGGCAATCGCGCCGATGCCGAACGCCCAGCGCAAACCGCGCAGCGCATAAAACGGCAGGGCGCCGTCGGGCGCGCTTTGCAGCGCGTTCCAGGCCAGAAGGCCGCCGAACGCCATCAACAGCACGCCCGCGATTTGAAAATGAATGCCGCGCAAAGCGCGCGACGGCGCAGGGCGCGGCGCGTTTTTCGGGGCGCGCGAGGGCGCATTTTTGCCTGTCGAGGGCCGCTGGGAGCGAACCGGCGCCTTAGCGCGCGTCGCGGGGCGCGGCGGAGCCGGCTCGAGATCATCGAAGTCGCTCACCGGACGAATCGGCGGACGCGAGAGGCGGCGCGGCGCGGGCCGCGAGGTGTTGGGGCGCGAATGGCGGCGCGGCGGGGCTTCAAAAGTGGGAATATCGAAATCGTCCGTCTCGAAATCGTCGAGCGGCGCGGGAAAACGGGACATAAATTGGAACTCCGAACCGAAAGCGAACCGAAAGCGACATGAAGTCGCAGCCAACGAAATTGTCGGCCTTCGCCGACAGCGCAGCATTTCCTCTGTCGGCGAAGGCCGACAATTTCGTTGGCTGCGACTTCATGTCGCTTACTCCCAATTTTACCGCACGCGCGATGCCACCGCGAAAACCTGGGCCGCGTTATTTGTTAAATTGCCTTGCGTTCCCATGTCCCTCGATTTAATGGTTGTGATGCCGGTTTACAACGAAGCCGAATGCATCGCCGATGTGGTGCGCTCGTGGCGCGACCAACTGAGCGAAATGAACCTCGATTTCGCGCTTCTGATTCTCAACGACGGCTCCACCGACGGCACCCCCTGGCTCTCCAGGTCTTTCACGATGATGCGCGCGTCCGCATCATCAACAAACCCAACGCAGGGCACGGCCCGACCATTTTGCAGGGCTATAAAGTCGCCGTCGAAGAGGCGGAGTGGGTTTTCAATGCGACAGCGACAACGAAATGCGTCCCGAACATTTCCGCAAATTCTGGGACAAGCGCGAGCGCTACGACGCGCTTTTCGGCGTTCGCGTCGGGCGCGAGCAGAACGCGGCGCGCCAGATTCTGTCGGGCGGCTCGCGTGTGGTGGTCAAACTGCTGTTTGGTCGCGGCGTGCGCGATGTCAACGTGCCCTATCGCCTGATGCGCTCCGAGGTTCTGGAACCCATCGTGGCCGCGATTCCCGCCGATACGTTCGCGCGCCAACGTCCTCATCTCCGGCGCCTTAGTTGGCGCCAAAAAGCGCCTCTGAACGCCCCGTCCCGCACCAAAACCGCGCGACGGGCGCGCCCTCGATTCTGCGCTGGAAACTGTGGAAAGCCGCGTTTCGCTCGCTGGGGCAGTCGCTGTTTGTCCCGGGGTGGCGCTGCGGAGGGGTGGAGGGGGGGAGAACGGCATGCCGAAGCAGCTTTGCCGTCTCATTGTCCCCTACTCCTCCGCTCCTCCGCTCCTCTGCTCCTCCGCTAAAACCCCTTCCCTATGAAAACTCTCCGCTTCGCCCTCGTCGGCACCGGCAATATCGCCACTTTTCACGCCCGCGCGCTTTCGATGATCGAAGGCGCCGAACTCGTCGCGGTTCATTCGCGCCGCGCCGATTCGGGGCAAAAATTCGCCTCCGAAAACGGCGTCGAATACGTCGCCGATTACGCGGCGCTTCTGGCGCAGGGCGACATCGACGCCATTGCCATCACCACGCCATCGGGCACGCACGCGCAGTTGGGCACCGCCGCCGCGCGCGCGGGCAAGCACGTTTTGTGCGAAAAACCGCTCGACATCACGCCCCAGCGCATCGACGAACTGGTCGCGGCGTGCGCGCAAAACGGCGTGCAGTTGGGCGCGATTTTCCAGTCGCGTTTCGGCCCTGGCGCGCAGGCCATGAAACGAGCCGTTGACGGGGGCCGCTTCGGACAACTCGCGCAGTGCGCGGCTTATGTTCCCTGGTATCGCTCGGCGCAGTATTACGCTGCGGCGGGCTGGCGCGGGACGTGGGAACTCGATGGCGGCGGCGCCCTGATGAACCAGTCGATTCACGCCGTCGATTTGCTGCTCTGGCTCGCCGGCGAGGTGGCGGAAGTCTCGGCGCGCTGCGGCACGGCTCTGCACGGGGGCATCGAAGTCGAAGACAACGCCGTGGCGTGGCTTTCCTTTCAAAACGGCGCGTTTGGCACGATTCAAGGCTCGACGGCGTGTTATCCAGGCGAAAGCAAGCGCGTGGAACTCAAAGGCACGACCGGCAGCGCGACATTAGTGGACGACAGGCCGACGTTCTGGCAATTCGAAACCGAAAAGCCCGAAGATGAAGCGGTGCGCGCGTTGGCGCAGAGCGCGCAAATCGGCGGCGGCGCGTCCGATCCGAACGCGATTTCAGTGGAAGGCCATCGCGCGCAGTATGAAGATTTCGTCAGCGCGATTCGGGAAAATCGCGCTCCCGCCATCCCTGGCAGCGACGGACGCCGCGCCGTCGAACTGATTTGCGCGATTTACCAGTCGAGCCGCGAAAATCGGGTTGTGCGGCTTTGAGGTGCGGTTTAACAACCAAGAAACTGGACTTTTACTGCACAACGCGGATTGCGGTTCTGCACACACCTTTGCGTTCAAAAGTCGGTATTATCTCGCAAATTTGCGGGTTAATAACATTGTTCTGGCGGTGCGCGCGGCTTGGCTGGCGGCGGTAGGGCAAAATAGATAAAATTATGGTGTGAACATTGAAGGCTTCATTTGGCTCGAAGACATAGTTGAAAAACTGTGGCGCAAGCATCACGTCGAAGAACACGAAGTTGAAGAAGTGTTTGATGATGAGCCACACTATCGCTTTGTTGAGAAGGGCCATCGTGAAGGAGAAAACGTTTACGCTGCTCTGGGCCAAACCAACGGCGGGCGTTACTTGATAGTTTTCTTTGTTTATAAGCAAAACAAACACGCGCTCATTGTTTCAGCGCGTGATATGACGGCCACTGAGCGGAGGCAATATGAACGAAGTTAAAAGCAGCATTTCTCAAGGTCAATCGTATCAAGAGATTGGCGAGTATTGGGACAATCACGATTTAGGCGAGGTGTGGGAACAGACTCAACCCGCCGATTTCGTGGTGAGCGGTCACGCTAAAACAACTTATTATCCAGTTGAAAGCACTCTGTCACAGAAGTTACACGCACTCGCACAGCAGCGCGGCGTGTCGGCAGAAACGCTGGTAAACCTTTGGCTGCAAGAGAAAGTCACGCAAGAGGCGGCGTAAAACGTCTCAACACCGGCAGAACAAGGCGCTTCACCCGACCGCCTACAGCCCTGCGTTCCGCTCGCAAGCTCGCTCCACTTCGGGCTTCCGGCGGGTGAACTTATGTCATTATTTCGATGCGTATGGCTCCTGCGCGGGCGGCGAACGAGCCTCCTCTTAGAGTCTGTGCTCGAATACAGTAATCGCGCGTTTTGCGCGTTTTGGTCATTCTGAAGGGAGCCTCAGCGACCGAAGAATCTGGCTTGGCTGAACCTGCGACTTGAGATTCTTCGGTCGCTTAGGCTCCCTTCAGAATGACGGACTGCTCCAATAACTCTGTTCGAGCACAGACTCTTAGTCTGTTTTAAATCGCGTTTTGACGCTTGAGCCATGTCTTGAACAGCGCGGGCGCGACCCAAGTGTAAATGCAAAACAGCACATAAAACCCCAGCACAACCGTCGCGTAAGGGCGTAGCGCGGGGTTGGCGTCGGCGAGAGCGTCAAGGCCCCGCATCGCGGCCCACAATCCCAAAATGACGCCGATTTGGCCCCACGACGGCAGGCGCGTCAGGAGCAAACTCCAGCGCCAGAACAGACCGTAGAACGGGTTTTTGGCGCCCATCGCGAGGACGAAGTTGTGGCGTGCGCTCGCGTTTTCGGGATCGAGGCGCAGGGCTTCGGAAATCGAGCGCACAGCGCCTTGTTTGTCGCCCAGACGCAGCAGACACACGCCCATGCCGTTGTGCGCGTCGGCGCTTTGCGGTTCGAGCGAAACCGCGCGCTCGAAATGGGAGCGCGGCGTCTTTTTCTCCTAAATTGAGCAGAGCCTGACCTAAAAACAGGTGCGCGTCAGGGTTGTCGGGGTCGAGTTCCAACGCCTCGCGCGCTTTGCGCCGCGAATTTGGGCTTTTGAAGCGCGCTCCACACGACGGCGAGACGCGCATGATAATCGCTCTCGTCGGGGTCGAGGGCAATCGCGGTTTCGAGCGCTTTCTGGGCGTCTTTCCACTTGTGCTGGGCGCAAAACACTTCGAGATTGGGATCGTTCCTAACGGCGGAGGAAGAGTTTTGAAAACTTCTGACAAAAATTATAAGACAAACGGAGATTTTTTTCGTCAGTGGTGCCTTGAGAAAGTTGGGAAGCGGTCATTGCTCAACTTGGCAGATTTCTTTCCTCTTCGCTTGTCACCAATCCTTATATCTTGCATCCTGAACCGGTTGCCGACGCGCAGCCCTCGAATTCATCATGAACGTCCCCCGTCCCGAATATCCGCGCCCCCAGTTCGTGCGCGAACAATGGCTGGGCCTCAACGGCCCCTGGCAGTTTGAAATCGACCGCAGCGATTCCGGCAAAGAGCGCGGACTGGCCGCCGTCGGCCACGACCTCGCGGCGGAAATCACGGTGCCGTTTTGCCCCGAAAGCGAACTTTCGGGCATCGGCAACACCGATTTTCTGCTCGGCGTGTGGTATAAAAAGCGGGTTCAGATTCCCCTCGCTTGGAAAGGCCAGAAAATTCTGCTGCATTTTGGCGCCGTCGATTACGATTCGACGGTGTGGGTGAATGGCATCGAAGTGGCGCGCCATCGCGGCGGTTTCACGCCTTTCACCTGCCCGCTTTTCGAACTGGCGACGGGCGGCGACGAAATCGAGATCTGTCTGCGCGCCCGCGACGACAACACATCGCCCAAACCGCGCGGCAAACAGTCGCAGCTTTACCACAATTACGGCTGTTTCTACACGCGCACGACGGGCATCTGGCAGACGGTGTGGATGGAGCCGGTGGGCGAAAGCTATCTCCTGCGCCCGCGCATCACGCCCGAAGTCGAACCAGGCCAGTTTCGCCTCGAACAGCGCATCGAAGGCAGCCGGCCAGGCCTGATGGTGCGCGCCACTTTGAAAGACGAAAACGGCGAAATCACCCAGGTAACGCGCGCGACCGGCTACGACCTCACTCCGCATCTTCTGCTCGACGTTCCGCGCAACCGGCGCCGTTTGTGGTCGATTTCCGATCCGTTTCTCTACGATATCGACATCGAACTGCTTGATGAAGAAGGGGTCGTTCTCGACCGCGCCTCTTCCTATGCGGGGCTGCGCGGCATCGCCATCGACGGCAAAGCGGTGCGTTTGAACGGCGAAGTGGTGTTCCAGCGATTGGTTTTAGATCAGGGCTACTATCCCGACGGCCTGATGACCGCGCCAACCGATCAAGCTCTGATTGACGACATCGAACTGGCGATGAAAGCCGGTTTCAACGGCGCGCGGCTGCATCAGAAAGTGTTCGAAGAGCGCTTTTTGTATCACGCCGACCGCCTGGGCTATCTGTGCTGGGGCGAATTCGGCGACTGGGGCTGCCGCTATACCGAAGTGGACCGGCACCAGCAGTATCACGGCATCACCTTCGCGGCGCAGTGGGCCGAGGCCATCGAGCGCGATTATTCGCATCCCTGCATCGTGGGCTGGTGCCCGCTCAACGAAACTTATCAGGAATTGCGCGACGAAATCACCGAACTCGACGACGCGGCGCGCGCCATGTATCTCACCACCAAGATGCTCGACACCTCGCGCCCTGTTCTGGACGCTTCGGGCTATTCGCATCGCGTGCCGGAAACCGATATTTACGATTCGCACGATTACGCGCAAGACCCCAACCTTTTCCGCGAGAACCAGAGCGGCCTGAGCAAAGGCCAGCCTTATATCAACGGCGACAAGGACAAGCCTTATTCCATCGCCTATCGCAATCAGCCTTATTTCGTCTCAGAATTTGGCGGCATTCACTGGGATGTGGGCGCCAAAGTCCTCAAAAACGTGTGGGAAAACGACGAAGATAAAGAAGCGGTGAAAGTTTCGTGGGGCTACGGCGCCACGCCGACGACTTTAGACGAATTTTACGCGCGTTTCGAGGCGCTGTGCGGCGTTTTGCTCGACAACCCCGATATGTTCGGCTACTGCTACACCCAGCTCACCGATGTATTTCAGGAGAAAAACGGCATCTACAACTTCGACCGCTCGCTCAAATTCGATGTGGAGCGCATCGCGCGCGCCCAGACACGCCGCGCGGCGATTGAGATTAAATATGAGTCGAAGTAGAGCGTGAGATTAACGGGTTTGACCCCTCCCGTCGCCCAGGGGGCACCCGACTCCCCACCAGTGGAGAGGGGGTCAAACTGCGGCTTGCTCTGTTTTCCTATAACTTGGAGTAAAAACGGGCAAATGCGAGTTTGGCCCCCTCTCCACTGGTGGGGAGTCGGGTGCCCCCTGGGCGACGGGAGGGGTCAAACCCGTTAATCTCACGCTCAAAAACCCAAATGAAACCCTTTCTCGCTCTTTTGGCGCTTTCGCTGCTCGCTTTCCAAATCCCGCGCGCGCAGCAAACCATTCTCGCCGCGCCAACCGCAACCGGCACGCTGCAAAACCCGCAACTCGATGAACTATCAGGTTTGGCGGCGTCGCGGCGCTACCCTGGCCTGCTCTACGCCCACAACGATTCCGGCGACAGCGCGCGCGTGTTCCTCATCAAACCAAACGGCGAAACGGTCGCTCAAATCCAACTCAAAGGCGCCTACGCCCGCGACTGGGAAGACATGACGCTCGCCGGAGAACACGTTTACGTCGGCGACATCGGCGACAATCTCGGCTGGCGCGACGCGACGCAGATTTATCGCTTTAAAGAACCCGCTTTAGACCCGCAGAAACTCAATCAAAGCCTTGAAATCGCGCCCGAAACTTTCGCGGTGCGCTATCCTGGCGGGCCGCGCGATGCCGAAACGCTTTTCGCCGCGCCCGATGGCCGCCTCTGGATTCTTTCCAAAGACAAAGATGGCAGTTCCCTTTTCGCGGCGCGTTTCGAGGCCGGCAAAACCCGCACTTTGGCACGCATCGGCGCTAAAATTCGCTTCGGCGCGACGAACCAGCGCACCACGCTCGCAACCGGCGGCGATTTTTCGCCCGATGGACGAAAATTTGTCGTCACAACGTATTCGCAGATTCACGAATGGAAACTGCCCGCGCCGTTCGAGGTTTCCAATTTGGCGAACCTAAAACCCACCGTTCGCGCGCTGCCATCGCTCCGGCAGTGCGAAAGCGTGTGTTACAGCGCCGATGGAAAGCAGATCCTCGTTTCCAGCGAAGGCGTGAGCGCGCCGATTTACGCGCTGACTTCCGCTTTTTGATGGCGCTCAGAACAAAAAGGCTAAAGGATGAAGGCTAAAGGCTAAATCAAGCAAGGCTGCGAGAACTGCGAGTGATTCAGCCTTTAGCCTTCATCCTTTAGCCTTTTTTTCTATAATTTCCCTGTGAAATCTTTCCTCCGCTCTCGCCCCGCGCAAATCGGCCTCGGCGCGCTCGCCCTTCTCAATTTCGCTCACGCCGGTGTCATGGCGCAGGGCGCCACGCGCGCCTACTTCGCCAACGACCCCATTGGCCGCAACGTGGTTTCGATTCTCTCTACCGCGCCGCTCGAAACCATGCTCACCACGACAGGGCAAATCGAAGCCGACATCAAAATCAACCCCAATAACGTTCTCGACAACCCCCGCGCGCGCTTTCAAATTCCGGTCGCTTCGCTCGATACGGGCATCAAAATCCGCAACGACCATATGATGGGCGAGGAATGGCTCGATGCCGCGAAATATCCGCTCATTACTTTCACACTCATCAGGACAGCAGTAAACCTAGAAAAACCGAAGGTCATTTCTGCCACGCCTGGTGCCAAAGGTGAGAAAGTCATTGTAGGCGACCTTGAATTTCACGGCGTAAAAAAGCGAGTTAACGCCAGAGTCGAAGTCGAGGTCATCGGCGAAAGCGAGGACACCAAAGCGCGCCTGGCGGGCGAACTGATGCACATTCGCGCCACGTTTCCGCTCAAACTGGACGATTTCGGCGTGCAAATTCCCGAGGCCGCGAAACTCAAAGTCGCCAACGTGCAGGATGTCAGAGTCGATGTTTTCGTTTCGACCGGCTCCAAAGCACCAGCGTGGGCGCGACAGGTTGCAGGTTAAAGGTTTAGGATTTATGCATGGGCTGTGTTCGCTCGACTAAAGTCGGCGCTGACCCAGAGGGTGCCCCGCACTGCGTGCTAACTTCCCGCCTGCGCGGGAAAACAACCCAGAGGATGTTTCGGCGCAGGCCGAAAGTCAGCGGCGAAGCCGCGGGGCACCCTCTGGGTCAGCGCCGACTTTAGTCGAGCGAACACAGCCCATGCATAAGTCCTAAAGGTTGCAGGTTAAAGATTAAGAACACCTAACTTGTAACCTGCAACCTGCAACCTGTAACCTTCAACCCGTAAAATGATTGAATTTCACGATGTCAGCGTGTGTTACGAGCCAAATAAGCGTCATCCGGTGCGCTCGCTCGACGGTTTGAACCTTCGCATCGCGCGCGGCGACTGGGTTTTTCTGGTCGGGCCTTCGGGCGCGGGCAAATCGAGTCTGCTCAAGCTGATCTACGCCGGAGCGAGCGTGCAAAGCGGGCGCGTGGTGGTCGATGGCCAGGACATCACCCAGATCGCGCGCGCCGAAGTTCCGGCGCTGCGCCGCAAAATCGGCATCGTTTTCCAGGATTTCCAGCTTCTCAACGAAAAAACCGCCTGGGAAAACGTGGCGTTCACGCTGCGCGTCATCGGCGCGCCGCAAAGCCTCATCGTGCGCGAAGTGCCGCGCGCCCTCGAAACCGTCGGCCTCACCCATCGCGCCGAAGCCTTTCCCCACGAATTGTCGGGCGGCGAACAGCAGCGCATCGCGGTGGCGAGGGCCATCGTCAACGACCCCAAAATCCTGCTCGCCGACGAGCCGACCGGCAATCTCGACCCCAAAACCGCGCGCGAAGTGGGCGAACTGCTCACCAAAATCAACTTCGAGCGCGGCACCACGATTGTGATGGCGACGCACGACCGCTCGTTCGTCAACGATTTGCAGCGCCGCGTGGTGCGCCTCAAAATGGGCCGCGTCGTGAGCGACGAAAACCCTGGCAGCTATGGCGAGGCCAACGAAGGCGCGCAGGAAACCGCGCCTTTCGACCTCCCCAGCGCCCTATTTCCCACCGGCGCGCGTCGAGTTGCCGCGCCCCGCAACGCCCCCGATGCCCGTCGCGCCTCCCGAAGCGCCGCACATCATAGCTCCGTCTCCCGAAGCGCCGCGTCGTGTTGAAGCGCCGCATTTCGAGCCGGTGCCCGCTCCACTCGAACCCGCAGCGCTTTCCGCCGCGCCCGTCGAAGAATTTGTCGAAGAAAACGCGCGTGAAATCAAAAAACCCGCCCCATTTTGGGAAAAATGGGACAAAACGTCCGAAACTCCATCCGAAATTGCGCTCGAACACGCTGAGATTGCGGAAAAACCAGCTGAACCACCGAAACAACCTGTTACCACCGCGCCAGTCCCCGTCGCGATTCCCCAACAGCCCGCCATCGTTCCACCCGTCGCCGCCATTTCGCCAACACCAACCGCAACGCCGGTCGTGCCGCCTCCGACGCCCGTTCCCGCGCCGCAAAAACGGCCCGATGCGCCGGTCATTTCCCCGCCGCCCGCACCGCGGATTCCGGTGCCCGCGCCGTTTTCCGGAAAATATGCCGCTCGAAGATTTCCCGTCGCCGCGTCCGATGGCGCGGCGCATCGCGCCCGTGAATGCGCCCGCACCGCCTCCGCCCAGTGGTCACGCGCTCGATCCCCATACCCAGCCGCCCGATCCCGACGCTCCCGTCGGCTCGCCCGAAAATCCCATTGTTCAGTATGAGTAGGTGGTTGGGTGATTTTTCCTGCCCGCTTCGCGGCTCTCACCCGCCTTCGCGGAGCTCAGGCACCCACGCCCAGAGGGCACCCGCGCAAGCGGGAGAACGATTAGCAGTTTCGTCTGTCACTTTGGTGAACCGTCAACTTTTCTGTTAACGCGACAATCCTTCTCCCGCTTGCGCGGGTGCCCTCTGGGCGTGGGTGCCTGAGCTCCGCGAAGGCGGGTGAGGGCCGCGAAGCGGGCAGGAAAATCACCCAACCACCCAACCACCCCCATCATGGAATTCCTGCAATTTTGGACGCGCGAAACCTTCGCCAACATCCGCCGCAACCGTTTGATGAGCCTTTTGGCGATTTCGACCGTCACGGTCGCGCTTTTCATTCTGGGCGCGTTTTACCTGACCATTTCCAACCTGCGCGCCGCCGTCACGGGGCAGGCGCAGAAACTCGATCTGGTGGTGATTTTGGATCGAAACATCAAACCGGCGCGGCGCGATGCCATTGTCGATGGCGCGCGCATTCCCCAGGTCGCTAAAGTCGAACTGGTTTCGGCGGCGCAGGCGCTGGGTGAATTCAAAAAGAGCTACCCCGATTTGCCCCTCGAAGATTTCGTCAACGACAACCCTCTGGGCGACGAACTGCGCGTGCGCCTCAAAAACCCCGAAGATTTCTTCAAGGTGCGGACTTATCTGGCGTCGGTCGAGGGCGTGAGCGCGGTCAAGGACGCCGGAGCCGACATCGCCGCGCAAAGGCTGCTCGATTTCAACCGATTTTTGACCACAGCCGCGATTATTTCACTGATAGTATTGGGATTGGCGATTTTGCTCATCATTCACAACGCGATTCGCCTCACCGTTTATGCGCGGCGCCGCGAAATTCGCATTATGCAGCTTGTGGGCGCGACATCGAGCTTTATTCGTGTGCCGTTTCTGCTCGAAGGCTTGTTTTACGGCGTGAGCGGCGCGCTTCTGGCCTCCATCGGGTTGGGCGTGCTTTATCGCACCGCGAGCGGCAATCCGGCGCCGCTCGTGAAGTCGATTTTGCCGCTCGCGCCTGGCGAGATTTTAGGGCCGTGCGTGGTTTTGATGGTGATCGCGGGACTGGTTTTCGGAGTTTTGGGCGCTTATCTCTCGTTTACGCATTCGCAGCGCGGCGCGAGCGCGTGAGGGCGCGTTGACCGGTTCCCTCTCCGCTTGCGGGGAGGGTTAGGGAGGGTGAGCGGTGCAAGTTTGCGCTCGATAGAGGAACAGCGACTCTTTCTGTTTCCCCCTCCCTAACCCTCCCCCGCAAGCGTGGGTGCCCTCTGGGCGTGGGAACCGGTCATTCAACTCCCTCGAACTTCCATGCCCCCTCGCTTCGACGCACACGTCCATCTCGCGCCCGCCCGCGATTTGGGGCGCTGGCTCCTGCTCGTAGTTCCCCTCGCGGTTGCGGTTGGCATCGCGTGCGCGTTTTTTCTGTGGAGCCTCGATTTCGTCACCCGAATCCGTTTCGCCCAGCCGCATTTGCTCTGGCTGCTGCCTCTTGCGGGCGTGGGCATCAGTTGGCTTTATCTGAAATTCGGCGCCTCCAGCGAAGGCGGCAGCAACCTGCTTCTCGACGCGATTCACCATTCTGACGCCGAGAAACCCGATAGTTCGCCCCTCGTGCCGCGCCGCATGGCGCCGCTCATTCTGCTCACCACGCTCATCACGCACCAATTCGGCGGCTCGGCGGGGCGCGAAGGCACGGCGCTGCAAATGGGCGGCGCTTTAGCCAGCGCGTGGGGCCGAATTTTCGATTTAAAAGCGGACGAAACGCGAGTTTTGCTGCTCTGCGGCCTCGCGGCGGGCTTTGGCGGCGTGTTTGGAACCCCGCTCGCCGGAGCCGTCTTCGCCCTCGAAGTTTTGACGGTGGGCCGTCTCAAAACCGACGCGATTTTTCCCTGTTTTCTCGCCGCCTTCGTCGCCAACTGGACGGTGGCGACAATTGGCGTGCAGCACACCCATTACCCGATGGCGCCGCTCGCCGCGCCGCGCGGCGACTGGCTGTTCGCTCCGCATCTCGCCTTTAAAATCGCGGTCGCGGCGCTCTTTTTCGGCCTCGCCGCGCGACTTTTCATCGTGGCGAACCACCGCGTCGAGCGCTTTTTCCAGACCGCGATTCCCCACCCGCTCTGGCGCCCGTTCTGGGGCGGGATCGTCCTCATCGCGCTCACTTTGCTGCTTGGCACGCGCGAATACCTCGGACTTGGCGTGCTCCGCGAAGATGCGGGCGCCGTGACCCTCGTTTCGGCCTTTCAAAGCGGCGGCGCCGATGCCCTTTCGTGGTTTTGGAAGGGTCTTTTCACCGTGATCACGTTGGGAAGCGGTTTCAAAGGCGGCGAAGTGACGCCGCTTTTTTTCATCGGCGCGACGCTGGGCAACGCGCTCGCGGGGCCGCTCCACGCGCCGACTGATTTAATGGCAGGACTGGGACTGTTGGGCGTGTTCGCGGGCGCCACCAAAACGCCGCTCGCCTGCACCCTTCTTGGAATCGAACTCTTCGGCGCCCAAAACGCGCCCTATTTCGCTCTGGCGTGCTTCCTTTCGCTGGTGTGGAGCGGGCAAAGCGGAATTTACCTTTCCCAGAAAGCGAGCGATAGAAAATTAGCCACAGATGAACACGGATGAAACTTTCCGATTTAGCCTGCACCTTCAAGCGCGAACTGGCCTTTTATCGCGCCGTCGCCGCGCATTCGCAAACGCCCAGAAGCGCGAAATGGCTGCTGGGCGCCGCGATTGGCTACGCGCTGCTGCCCTTCGATTTGATTCCCGATTTCCTGCCCGTCATCGGCCATCTCGATGACGCGATACTCATCCCCGCGCTGATTTACCTGGCGCTCAAGCGCGTGCCCAAAGCTGTGACCCAGGAATGCCGCGCGGCGCTCGATGCCGAGTTGAAATAACCCCGAAACTCGCTTTTGCTACACTTGCGCGCGCAAAACCAAAGGAAAATTTTATGATTGTCCCCACCAAAGAACTCTTCAAAATGGCCTACGGCCAATACGCCATCGGCGCCTACAACATCAACAACCTCGAACAAACCATGGGCCTGTTTCGCGGCTGCATCGACTCGCAGGCGCCTTTCATCATCCAGCTCAGCAAAGGCGCGCGCGCCTACACCGACAAGATCATGCTCGAAAGCATCATCAGGGGCGCCGCCGAAGTGTTTCCCGAAGCGGTTTTCGCCGTCCATCTCGATCACGGCGACGAGCAGACCTGCTACGACTGCATCAATTCCGGTTTTTATTCCAGCGTGATGATCGATGCCTCGCATGACCCGCTCGAAGAAAATATCGCCATCACCAAACGGGTTGTCGAAGCCGCCCACGCCAAAGGCATTTCGGTCGAGGCCGAACTGGGGATGCTGGGCGGCGTGGAAGAAGACATTCAGGTGGACGAGAAAAACGCCAACCTCACCGACCCCGACGAAGCCGAAGACTTCATCAAACGCTCCGGCTGCGACTCTCTCGCCGTCGCGATTGGCACCTCTCACGGCGCCTACAAATTTAGCGGCGGCCAGGGTTTGCACTTCAATCGCATCGAGGAAATCGCCAAGCGCGTGCCTGGCTTTCCGCTCGTGATGCACGGTTCGAGCAGCGTGCCGCAGGAAGAAGTGCGCCGCATCAACGCGGCGGGCGGCAAACTCAAAGAAGGCGCCAAAGGCGTGGATGAGGAAGAATATCTGCCCGCCGCCAAACTGGGCGTGACCAAAGTCAACGTCGATACCGATGGCCGATTGGTGTGGACGCGCGTTCACCGCGAGTTCTTTCTGGAAAAGCCCGAAGAGTTCGATTTGCGGCCCGCCGGCAAGATTTTCATGGCCGAATACGCCAAGTTCATCGCCCACAAAAACGAGAAACTCGGCAGCGCCGGAACCCTGCCAGAGATTCGCAAGGCATTGGGCGGCTGAGAATTCGAGAAAAGAAAACCCCGCGATTTCGGTCGCGGGGTTTCTTTTTCCAATTTGGAAGGAGTTTTATGCTTGTCCCTACTATCTTAAAGTGCAAAATTGGGAAGCGGTTGTCTTATCCAGTCGGTTCCAAGGGTATAAGCAAGGTGTTTGAAGGTTTACCGCAAGTTTCTAAATCTACTCTATCGTTCGCAGACAAGCCTACCAATGCTTCTCGTTTCAATGAGATTCTTCAAAATCGGGATGACTACGATATCCTTGTGTGTCGAATTGAGCCAGAAGGATATACCTACCCAGATAGAGGTTCTCTTAACAACATCTCCTGGCACGTCACCATTTATCCCGTTCTAAGAGAATTGAAATTGGTAGCAAATGAAGCACTGGAAGCAAATGGTTTGCCACCCTTTCGGGAGTTTTTGTTAAAGACTCATCGCATTGGCGATAGTCCCATCATTCCTTATTTCTCGGTCAAATTTAAGCCGAACGAGAAAACAATTGATTTTTGGCCAAAGCTGCAAGACGCCAAATCACAATGATATTTGGAATTCTTTAGATGCTCGGCGCGCCAGCGCTTTTCGCAGTGCTTATAGCGGTTCCGATGAGCATTGTTCGGTAGGGCAAGGATCTGGCATAATGGCCACGAAAGCACGCAGCCAGATCCTTCGCAGGCTCAGGATGACGGAATCTGAGGCCGAAACCACTTTTTAAGAAGTCTAATTATCACTCGGTGGTTTTGCCTTGCCACAAGTTTTACGGCGCCGAGGCGATGGCCACTCTTTGCGATTCGCGGTTGCTGTAAGGGCCGTCATTTTCAATGGTTCCGCTTTTCCCGACTCTTGAAGTTTTAGAACCGAAACAACCTCAATCAAATCCATTCAAATCACCATGAAAAAGGGGAGATTCTTCGCACCGTGGGGCTGGCACATCGCCTTGTGCGCCTTGTGCTTCGGCTGGAAAAGCGCAGTTCCGGCGCACGCTCAAGATGCGCCGGTTCTGGCGGGAATCGACGTTTTGGAAGCGCGCAATTTCGATGTTTTGCAAAATCAGCGCGTGGGCCTGGTCACCAATCAAAGCGGACGCGCGCGCGACGGGCGCTCTACCATCGAAGTGCTGCGCGGTGCACGCGGCGTGCGCCTTGTCGCGCTTTTTGCCCCCGAACACGGCATGCGCGGCCTCATCACGGCGGGCAAAAAAGTCAAAAACACGCGCGATCGTGCGACCAGACTGCCGGTTTATTCGCTCTACGGCGCCACGCGCCAGCCGACTGCGGCCATGCTGCGCGGCATCAGCACGCTCGTTTTCGATGTGCAGGACATCGGTTCGCGCTCCTACACCTATCTCGCGACTCTGGAAAAATGCCGCATCGCCTGCGCCAAATATGGTGTCAATCTGGTGGTTTTAGACCGGCCCAATCCTCTGGGACGCGCCGTCGAAGGCAACTTGCCGACGCAGTTTTCGTTTGTGTGTCCGTTTCCCGCGCCCTATCGCCACGGTTTGACGAGCGGTGAAGTCGCGCGCTTTTTGAATGGACGCGCCGCCAAAAAATGCTCTCTCACGGTCGTGCCGATGCAAAATTATCGCGGCCAGACCTGGGATGAAACCGATCTGCCCTGGACGCGCACCAGCCCCAACATTCCGCGCCCCAGTTCGCCGTTCTTTTACGCTGCGACGGGCCTTCTGGGCGAAGTGAGCGGCCTTTCGATTGGCATCGGCACGCCCCATCCCTTTGAACTGGCCGGAGCGCCTGGTCTGGACGCCCATGCCTTCGCCCAAATTCTCAATGCGCGCGGTCTGGCGGGCTGGAGTTTTCGCGCCGTGTCGTGGGTGCCAAGCAAAGGCGCCTACGCGCGCAAACGCTGCAACGGCGTGCAGATTACGCTCACCGATCCGCGTGTCGCCCAGCCGACGCGCCTCAATTTCGAGATTTACGCCGCCGCGCGCCGCATCGCGCCGCGACTGCGCTTTTTCAATTCGGCCAAACGCAACGCGATGTTCGACAAAGTGTGCGGCACGAGCCAGATTCGCCGCCTGATGCAAAGCGGGCAAAGCGCGGATGCGGTGTGGAGCGTCTGGAATCGCGGTGCGGCACCTTTTGAAAAGGGAAGCGCGCGATTTCGCCTTTATTGAACTGCCTTTGTTTATTGGGGCGCCGCGCTGGGAATGGCATACTCACTTCCCGAAGTTCTATTATGAAAATCGGCATTCCCCAGGAGATCAAAGCTTATGAAAACCGCGTCGCCCTCACGCCGGCGGGCGCGGAAATTCTGGCCCACGACGGCCACGAAGTTCTGATTGAAAGCGGCGCGGGCTTGGGATCGGGTTTTAGCGACGCGCAATACGAGCGCGCCGGTGCCTGCATCTGCGACGCGGCAAGCGTGTGGGCGCAAAGCGAACTGATTTGCAAAATCAAGGAGCCGCAGCCCTCGGAGTGGCCCTTGATGCGCGCCGGACAGGTCGTTTTCACCTATTTTCATTTCGCCGCCGACGAAGCGCTCACGCGCGCGGTGCAGGCTTCGGGATGCGTGGCCATCGCCTATGAAACGGTGCAGGAGTCGAACGGGCTTTTGCCGCTTCTGGTGCCGATGAGCGAAGTCGCGGGGCGCATGGCGATTCAGGAAGGCGCCAAATATCTCGAAAAGACTTTTGGCGGGCGCGGGATGCTTTTGTCGGGCGTGCCAGGCACGGCGCGCGCCAACGTGATGATTCTGGGAGCGGGCATCGTGGGCGCCAATGCCGCGCAAATCGCGTCCGGCATGGGCGCCTCCGTCACGCTGTTCGATGTCAATCTGCCGCGCCTGCGCGCGCTCAGCGAAGTGCTGCCGCCCAATGTCGAAACCCTGTTTTCCCAGCCGCAAAGCATTCGCGACTACCTTACGCGCGCCGATGTGGTGATCGGCTCGATTCTTTTGCCTGGCAAACGCGCGCCCAAACTGGTGCGCCGCGAAGATTTAGGAACCATGCAAAGCGGCGCGGTGATGGTCGATGTCGCCATCGACCAGGGCGGCTGTTTCGAAACCTCGCGCCCTACCACGCACGACGCGCCCACTTTTGTCGAGGAAGAAATCATTCACTACTGCGTCACCAATATGCCTGGCGCCGTGCCACGCACTTCGACGCTGGCCCTCACTAACGCGACATTGCCTTTTGTGCGCCAGATCGCGTCTCAGGGCTGGAAAAGCGCCTGCGAGCAAAACGGCGCGCTGCAAAAAGGTCTGAATATCGTCGCAGGCCGCATCGTGCATCCAGGCGTCGCCGAAGCGTTCGGCGGCGCCTGACGAATCGTCCAGATCAACTCCCTCATGAAACTTTTTCCTTCTCTGGCGGCACTTTGCTTTGCCGCACTCTTCCCCGTTTCTCCCACGCAAGCGCAAACCACTCCCATGCCCACCCCCACGCCCATTCCCCCACCGCCCGCGATGCGCCGCGAAATGCGCGGCGTGTGGATCGCCACAGTCGGCAACATCGACTGGCCTTCCAAAGCCGGTTTGCCCGTCGCGGCTCAAAAAGCCGAACTGCTCGACCTCTTCGACCGCGCCAAAGCCCTGGGCATCAACGCGGTGTTTTTTCAGGTGCGGCCCGCCACCGATGCACTCTATGAGTCCAAAATCGAACCCTGGTCGGAGTATTTGACGGGCGAAATGGGCAAGGCGCCGGTGCCTTTTTACGATCCGCTCGCTTTTGCGATTGAGGAAGCCCACCGGCGCGGTCTGGAACTGCACGCCTGGTTCAATCCCTATCGCGCGCGTTACGCGGGCGCCAAGTCTCCGCTTTCTCCCAATCACATCGCGCGCACGCGGCCGGATCTGGCCAGAAGTTACGGCAGGTCGATGTGGCTCGATCCTGGCGATAAGGAAGTGCAGGATTTGACCACGCGCGTGATTTTGGATGTCGTTTCGCGCTACGACATCGACGGCGTGCATTTCGACGACTACTTTTATCCCTATCAGGAACGCGACGCGCAGAAAAAGCTGATTCCGTTTCCCGACGACCCCAGTTTCGCGCGCTATCAAGCGGGCGGTGGCAAGCTGAGCCGCGACGATTGGCGGCGCGAAAACGTCAACACCCTCGTTTCGCGTCTGCACCGTGAAATTCCGGCCCTCAAGCCCTGGGTGCGCTTTGGCATCAGTCCGTTTGGAATTTGGCGGCCTGGTTTTCCGGCCCAGATCAAGGGACTCGACCCCTACGACGCGCTTTACGCCGATTCCAAAAAATGGCTGGTGGAAGGCTGGGTCGATTACCTGCTGCCGCAGCTCTACTGGAAAATCGACGCGCCACACCAGAGTTTTCCGGTTCTGCTCCACTGGTGGACGCAGCAAAACCCCAAAAACCGCCACATCTGGGCCGGACAATTCACTGAACGCGCCACCAGAGTCACGCCCACCATGTGGCCCGATGAAGAAATCGAATATCAAATTCGCACCGCGCGCGGCATCGCCGGAGCGAGCGGCACGGTTCACTTTCCCGCCAAAAGTCTGCTCCGCGAGGACACCCAGGGCCTGACCAAACGCCTGGCACAGACCGTTTACAGCGATGCGGCGCTCGTTCCCGCTTCGTCGTGGCTTGCGGCGCCCGCTTCGCGTCAGACGGGGGAATTGGTGGTGACAGCGCCGGACGGACAGCGAATCACCGCGCGCGGCGGCGCTGCTGCGGCGTGGCTGTGGGTGGTGCAAACCCGCGTCGGCACTCAGTGGACAAGCACCGTCCTGCCTGGCGCGCAAAAAACGTTCGCTCTGCCCGCCGGTGCGCCCATCGCCGAAGTCGCGATTTCTGCGGTGGATCGAGTGGGAAATCAGACTGTGCCGACGCGCTTTGCGCTCTGAAAGGTCAAGGGATGAAGACACCTTTGAAGGCTAAAGGATGAAGGCTAAAGGCTAAATCACTCACGGTTCTCGTCGGCCTGCTTGATTTAGCCTTTAGCCTTGCTAAAAAATTATGGGATTAGCCTTTGACGGACTCATCATCGTCGTTTATTTCGTCGCCATCGTGATGATCGGCCTGCGGATGGGGCGGCGCGAGAACAGCCTGCACGACTTCGCGCTCGGTGGCCGCAATGTGCCCTGGTGGGCGGTCATGGCCTCGATTATCGCTGCCGAAACCAGCGCCGCGACGTTTCTGGGCGCGCCAGGCGAAGGCTTCGACAAGCGCAGTCTGGCCTACGTCCAGCTCGTTTTCGGCCTCATCATCGGGCGCGTTATCGTGGGTTATGTATTTTTAGAGCCGTATTATCGCTACAAGGTCTACACCGTCTACGATTATCTGGGCGTGCGCTTCGGGCCGATCTCCAAAACCTACGTTTCCGGCCTGTTCCTCCTGATGCGAACCCTCGCTTCGGGCGCGCGGCTGTTCGTTCCGTCGCTGGTGATGGTTTTGGCGTGGCAGCTTTTGTCGGGGCAAAGCGGCGGCACGGTGCAGTTCAATCAGGGCGCCGTCACCAGTGTAGGGCCTTATGTGGTCGCTATCGTCGCGCTCACCATTATCACCTGCATTTATACCGCGCTGGGCGGCATCAAAGCGGTGATCTGGACGGACGTGATTCAGGCCTGCCTGATGTTCGGCGGCGCTCTGGTGGCGATGATTACGCTTCTGGTTCACGTCGGCGGGTTTGGCGCCGTCGCCAAAGCGGTGCCGCAGATGACGACGCTCGAAGGCTATTTCATCACCGGATTCGAACCCCGATTCGTGACGGCGTGGCAGGCCGACCACAACATTTCGAGCATGAACGCCTGGGAATACGTCAAGTTGATTCTGGCCAGCGACTACACCCTATTTTCAGCTCTGATTGGCACCACGCTGGGCAACATGGCGGCGTTCGGCACCGATCAGGACATGGTGCAGCGCATGCTGACGGCGGAAACTCATCAAAAAGCGCGGCGCTCGTTGATTACGGCGGCGTTCGTGGATTTGCCGATCGCCGCGACTTTCACTTTTATCGGCATTTTGCTCTTCGTTTTCTACCAGCAAGACCCGACTTTCAAACCCATCGCCAACTCCGATGTTTTCGGCTCCTACATTCTCAACGTGATGCCCGTCGGCATTCGCGGTCTGGTTCTGGCGGGCGTTTTCGCGACGGCGATGGGTTCGCTGTCCGCCGCGCTCAATTCGCTGGCCACCAGTGCCACCAACGATTGGTATCTGCCGCGCCGTCCTGGGCGCGGCGAAGAGCATTATGTCGCCGTGGCGCGCTTTTTCACCGCGCTTTTTTCGGTTTTGATGATAATGGTCGCCGTTGGCTTCGCCTACGCCAAAGTCACCAGCCCCGACGTGCGAATCATTCCGGTTGTGCTGGGCATCGCCGGATTTATCCTGGGGCCGATGCTGGGCGTGTTTCTCATCGGGATGTTCACCCGTAATCGCGGCTCCGACAGGGGCAACGTCCTCGCCGTGACGGTGGGTCTTCTCACCACGATTGTGATGGGCGATTTGCACATCGCGATTTTGAACGGCGTTCTGGGGATTTTTGGCCAACCGGAAGCTTTCGTGCGTCCCGAATGGCTGCCCAAAGTCTCCTTCACCTGGTTCGCGATGATCGGCGCGCTCACGGTGTTTTTGGTGGGCGTCTGGTTTAGAACGCCCGATGCGGTTCTCGAAGCCGCCAAACGCAAAGCGCGCGAAGCCGGTGGCGGCGACGACCGTCCCATGGCGCTGCGCGAAGAAGGCGGCGCGGCCTGACTTCTTCAAAGCGTGTCTCAAATGGAATGAGAAGTTGGTAAGGACATGGCCTGCCACGTAATGTCCCTACCAACCAGCGCGGATCAACTCAAACGGGAACCGCTTTAAGCGCCGCGCCGCGCTCGATGACGCTGCTGAAAGCGCACCTTTTTAGCGCTTTGCTGTGGCTTCGCGCTCGGCCTGCTGCGGCAAATATTCCCAGTGCCACGGCTCCGGTTCGTATTCGACGAAGCCGAATTCACCGGCGCGCTCTTTGAGCCAGTGCCAGAACCACGAATCCTTCCAGGGATCGACCTGCGCCATCGAAGCGCCCAGTTCTTTTCCGCTTTGCGCTGGCTGCTGCGGATCGGGCTGCAATCGCAGCGCGAAATCGACGGCGATGCCGCCCTGATGATTGGAAAATCCAGGCGCCGCGACGCGCACGCCGATATATTCGCGCAGCATTTCCGCCGCCTGCGCGCCATGCTCGCCGCCCGCCAAAGCGCGCCGTTTTTCCTGCGTCGCCTGGTAGTATTTGGCGAAGTTGCGATCCCAGATGCCGAACTGGCGCGACGCCGAACGATACGCGTTGTTGATGGCCAGTTCCTGCACGCGCCGCGCTCGATTTCGTCGCTGGGCCGTGGATGCATCGGTGCCAGTTGCCGCTAAATCGCGCGCTAAATCGGCGCGCGCGGCGGCCATCAGGCGGCCCAGTTGAGGCGCGGCATCGCGGCGCATGGGGATGTCGGTGCCGGCGATGGTAGCCAACTGCGAGGCGGGCAGATCATAGATGCGCTCGCGTCCCGAGCGCACGCCGCGCGCGACGTGCAACTCATAAACGCGCTGTTTGAAAGCATAAGCTTCGCGCGACAATCCGGCATCGGACAGTTTTTGCGCCGCTATAGCTTCGATGGCCGCCAATTCTTGGGGTGTTTGCTTTGCCATGCTGGTCTGGCTGCCCGCTATGTTTCGAAGACGGGGCTTCGGGGCGTCCGACACGACAGATTGCGGCCCTTGAACCAAAACCACGCCCGCCACAATCCAATTTTTTCCAATTGACAGCATCAGCCAACCTCCACCGGTTCGTTAACGACCTCTTGAGGATATTCGAAGGGCGCATCATCTTCCCGCCCCAGTTCCTCGAAACAGCCCCCCAAAAGTTCGAGAAAATGCGCGATTTCGCTTTCCGAGACCGACAGATTGGGCCGCGTGCGAATCGAGGCCGCGCCCGCGCCCAAAAGCAGCAAATCGAAGTTTTCGCGCGCGATTTCGATGAAGCGCACTTTGGTTTGGGGCGAACGCAGGGTGAAGCCCTGATACAAACCCATGCCGCGCACGTTGGACGCGAGGTCGCCGTAGCGCGCCACCAGTTCTTCCAAACCGCTCTTCAACTGCTCGCCCTTGGAATTGGCGGCTTCGATGAGGCCTTCGTCTTCGACGATTTGAACTTCCTGCACCACGCGCACCATGTCGGCGAGGGTGCCGCCCCACGTCGAATCGAGAACGCCCACGTCTTCGAGCGGCTCGCGCATATAAACCGCGCCGCAGCCGAACTTTTTGCCCACCGCGACCGCCATGGGCGGCTCCGCCAAATCGAAGTGGTCGATGGCGAAAACCCGACCCGTCGGCCCCAATCCGGTTTGCACCTCGTCAAAAGCCAGATAAACGTCGAACTCGCGCGCCAGGCGCGACAGCTCTTCGAAAAACTGCGGCGAGGCCACGCGCTGCCCGCCCGCGCCCTGAATCGGTTCCACGATGATCGCCACCACTTCATCGCTCATCTGGGTCAAAACGCTCCGCACGTGTTGCAGCGCGTCGTCCAGCTTTTGCCGGTTCCAGGCAGCACTCTGGCCGGTGTTGAGCGCGGGAAAGGGCAGCTTGATGTTGCCGCTCGTGGTAAGCCCGTGAAAATCGCGCGTGGCGATGGGATCGTGCGTCTGGGTCACGCCGAGAGTGTAAACGCTGCGCCCGTGAAACGCCTGGTCGAAATACAAAAAGCGCCGTCCGGTGATGCTCCCGCCCCGCGCGCGCTTTTTGGCGTTGAACTTGGCGACGAGATACTTCATCATGTTCTCGACCGCTTCGGCGCCCGAATTGACGGCATACACTTCCAGGGTCGAGCTTTGCATCGAACGCGGCGCCAGGCGATAGAGCAAACGGTAGTAATCCAGACACTGCGGCGTCAAAAAATCGGGGTTGGCGACCTTGTTGTTGGCCGCAACCACCAGACGGCGCACATAATCGGCTTCAAAAAGGCGCGGATGGTTGTGGCCGATAAGTTTGGAGCCGAAATATCCGGCCCAATCGAAAAGTCGCTGGCCGTCCACGGTAGCGAGCAACATCCCTTCGCTCGCTTCCAGATCGACGACGAAAGGATAGGGCGTGGCGATCACGTAGCGACCGATTTCTTCGAGCATCGCCGCCGAACAGGGGCCAGGGTAACGCGCGGCTGGGGGGAAAAGGGGTGACATCAGGGAAGGTTTCAACAGGGTATTTGGTCTACCAAAAAAAGCCGCCGCTCCGGCACCGGAATTCATGGGCGCGAGCAGAAATGCTGCTCTCCTGCTTTAACCCGCCAGGCGGAAGAAAAGCATTCTAAAGACGCTCATTGGAGTTTCTCCGGCTTGCGCTTGCAAGAAGCGGCTCAGGTTGGACGGGCCGTGAATGGGGTGGGAGCCAGTGGCTTACGATGTGGGCCGCTATCTTAAACAAGTCGGTTTTATCATGATTGCCTTGTTGCGATTGCTCCCAATGGAGGACTTTGATGCCTGCGCCCAAGCCGCTCAATGAGGCAGACCGTTTAGCCGCGCTGCGTGACTACGAAATTCTCGACACCGATGAGAGTCGCTTCAGGACACCGGATTTGGAGACACAGCCAGGTGTTTATAAAATAAGCAGCGTATGAAATTCCCTTCCACAGCAGCCTGGATCGCAGGCTTGACGGTTTGCATCGCGCCCGTTGCGTCATACGCGCAGGCACCTGACTCGGCGACGCCAACTGCACCCGCGCCCACAGTGATGGCGCAGACACCGGAAAGCGTGGCAGCTCGTTATGCCGCAGCGATGCAGCGCAGAGACTGGAAGGCGGGCGCGGCGCTCATGCATCCCGACGCGCTCCAACAACTGAAAAAGATGTTTCGGCCCCTCGTTTTTGCGGTGCCGAACCTGGAACTGGGAAAAATGTTCTTCAACGTGCGAACGATGGCGGAGTTCGACCGGCTTTCCAACGCCCAGGCCTTCGAACGTTTAATGACCGCCGTGACCAAAATAAACCCCGAAATCGGTGCAGCACTTGCGACTTCCAAATCACAAATCATCGGCCACGTTCTCGAAGGTGACGACACAGCTCATGTGGTTTACCGCATGACGTCCAAAGTGGAGGGCATCAGCGTCACAAAGATGGCCGTCATGCCGTTGAAGAAATCGGGCGCCACCTGGGGTGGTTTGCTCACCGGCGACATCGAAGGCATGGCAGCCGCTCTTTCTCGTATGACGGCGCCCCAAACCGCGCCCAGGCCGCCAGCGAAGAAAGCTCCTCCCCCGCCTGCCGCCAGGTCACAGCGCAGGTAAATCAAATAAACAATCCCCGCAGCAAGCTACGGGGTATTTGAATATGCTTGTCTTGTTGCGATTGCTCCAGTAGGGGGATTTTGATGCCTGCACCCAAGCCGCTCAATGAACAAGACCGTTTAGCCGCGCTGCACGACTACGAAATTCTCGACACCGACCCAGAAATCGGCTTCGACGACCTGACCGTTTTAGCCGCCTCGATTTGCCAGGTGCCGATTTCGGCCATCACTCTCATCGACGCGGATCGGCAGTGGTTCAAATCGAGCGTAGGGCTGGAAGCGAGGGAAACCCCGCTCGAACACTCTTTTTGCGCCTACGCGATTTTGCAGCCCGAAATGCTGGTCGTGGAAGACGCCGAGCGCGACGAAACTTTCGCCTCGCATCCCGCCGTGACCGGCGAAAATGGAATTCGTTTTTACGCGGGCGTGCCGCTCGTGACGCCCGAAGGCTTCGCGCTGGGCACGATTTGCGTGGCCGATCAGGTGCCGCGCCAGCTTTCGCCCGAACAAAGTCGCGCGCTTTTGGCGCTCAGCCGCCAGGTGCAAACCCAGATGGAACTGCGCCGCAGGCTGCGCGATCTGCGCCGCACCTCCCTGCAACGGGATCGGGCCGAGGCCGAAAAAGCTGAGAAAAGCGCCGAAATCGAGCGCGATTTGCAGTTCGCGCGGCAGTTCCAGCACTCGCTGCTGCCCGATGCCAATCATTATCCCGCCGTGCCGTCGGCGCCGCTACGCCTCAATTTTCACCATATCTACCAGCCCACGCTTTCGCTGGGCGGCGATTTTTTCGATCTCATCACCCTGTCGGGAAACCGCGCCGGTGTTTTTATCGCCGATGTCATGGGGCACGGCGCGCGCTCGGCTCTGGTGACGGCGATTTTACGCACCCTGTTTCAGGAACTGGCACTGCAAACCGAGGTCGCGGGCGACCTCTTGACGCGCCTCAACGCGCGTTTTCACGGCATCGTGCAGGGCAGCGATCAGTTTCTCTTCGTTTCGGCGTGTTACATGATTCTCGATACCGAACGCGCGCAGGTGCAGTTCGCTTCGGCGGGCCATCCTGCGCCGGTGCGCGCCGACCGGATGCGCCACGATGTCGGGCCGTTGGAAGACCCCAGCTGCACCGGCGCCGCGCTGGGGCTGGCGGGCGACTCGACTTACGGCACTTGCACCGTTCCGCTCAACGTGGGCGACACGTTTTTGCTTTTCACCGACGGTCTGGTCGAAGCGCCCGACGAAACGGGCGAGGAGTTCGGGGAGGAGCGGCTTTACGAGGTGATTCGGGCCCATCCCGACGTGAATGCCGGCGATTTCACCAAAATCGTCATGGACGCTCTGTATGGATGGACGGAGGGTGCCGCCCTGCCCGACGATTTGTGCCTCGTGACGGTGGAGGCGGTGGGCGATGCGGTGGGCGCGCCACTCTAATTTCTGGGATTAAGCGGCCTGCTGGCGGTTTTCCTGTTTCACGCGCAGATCTTCCAGGGCCAGACGCACCTCATGGATGCGCTCCAAGGCATGGCGGGCGCGGGCAACTGAACCGGCGTCGAGAAGCAGTTGGCCCGCGAGCGTCACTTCGCACTCCAATTCTTCCACTTCATGTGTGAGGGCCGGACGCAGCGATTTGAGCAACGCCGCCACCTCAAGCGTGGAACGCACGAGAAGCAGGGAGGAAGGGCCGCCGGAAGGTTTGAGCATGGGATCACCGTCTTGAACTTCCCCTTTCTACTCCGCCCCGCGCCGAAAGTGCATTATTTTTTGAAAAATTTCTCAGGCCCAAACTAAAGTAAAAAAGGCGAAAAGAACTCTCAACCTCAATTTCAAACGGTCTGAAAATTTCGGTTTGCGATTTGCCAGGGCGTCAGGCTCTTTTAGGAGAAACCCTCATGAAAAACCGTTCCACCTCCTTTTCAACACTGGCTTTGGCCCTGGCAGCCCTCACCGTCCTGGCGCCGATGAACGCGGCCCACTCCGCCCCTGCCGACAACGAACCGGTGGCTTTCGTGCGCTTTCTGCACGCACTTTCGCTGGGCACCAAAGTCGATGTCACCGTCGATGGCGACAAAATTCTCAACGATGTCGAATTTGGCGCCATCACCAAATATATCCGCGTGCGGAGCGGCTACCGCTCGATTCACATCACCACCAATAACCCGACGCGCACCTTGCTCTTGACCTCGCGCAACTTCCGGCAGAACGATTTTTACACCCTTTCGCCCTACGGGACGCCCACCAGACTGCGTTTTCTGGCCGACAACGACTCGACCGGCACTCCGGCGTTTGGCCGTGCCCAGCTTACCGCCTACCACCTCTCGCCTGGCCTGTCGCCGTTCGATGTGGTGGCCTATCTGCCTGGTGGCCGCATTCAACCCCTGATTCGCAACGTGCGCTACGGCCAGTCGCGCCGCGCCAACGTGCCCGCAACGGCGATGACGGTTCGACTGGTGCGCAACGGGCGCATTTTGAAAACCCTGCCTGGCGTGCATCCCCGCGAAGGCCGCAAATACGCCGCTTACGCTTTCGGGCGTCCGGCGCGCAATTTCCGCTTCATGATGGACGTCACCGCCAGCCAGTAAATTCAGCACCCAAAACAAAACCCGTTTCCTCCAAAACGGGTTTTTGCTTGTCGACCAGTGTCGACCAGTGCGCGGGTTTGTGAGAAAGGACTGCTCAACTCCCTCTCCCGCAGGGAGAGGGAGTCAAACGCTTACTTCGTCCCTTTCGGCCCTTCTGATTCTTCTCCACATCACAACACTGCTTCTCCAAACCCGTTGCTTCGACGCCACACGACATCAATTTCAAGAAAAATATGCCCCAACTCGATATGCCGATGGAGCAGTTGCTCCAATACGCCGGACGCAACCCCAAACCCGCGCGTTTCGACGCCTTCTGGGACGAATCTGTGGCCGAAATGCGCGCCCTCGACCCCCAAATCGAATTGACGCCCCACTCCCTCAGTGCGCCCTTCGCGCAGTGCTTCGACCTGCGTTTCACCGGCACCGGCGGCGCGCGGGTGTATGCGAAATATATTCGCCCCGTCCAAACTGATGGCCCCGCGCCCTGCGTTTTGCACTTTCACGGCTACGGCGGCGCCTCCGATTCCAACTGGACGGCTTATCTCCACTGGGCGGCGCGCGGTTTCGCGGTCGCGGCGCTCGACTGCCGAGGCCAGGGCGGAAAATCGAACGATGCGGGCACCACAATGGGCATCACCCGCGAAGGCCACATCATTCGCGGCCTCGACGACGCGCTCAACGGCGCGCCGCAAAACCTCTATTTTCGCCACGTTTTTCTCGACACGGCGCTGCTGGCGCGCATCGTGGCGGAGTTCGAAGAAGTCGATGGCGCGCGTCTGGGCGCGATAGGCGGCTCGCAGGGCGGCGCCCTGACGATGGCGTGCGCGGCCCTGGCCGACATCAAGCGCGCCGCGCCCACCTACCCGTTTTTGAGCGATTACCAGCGCGTGTGGGAGATGGATCTGGCGAGCGGCGCCTACGCCGAACTCAAAACCTATTTTCGGCTTTTCGACCCGCGTCACGAGCGCGAAAACGAAATTTTCGAGGCGCTGGGCCACATCGACATCCAGCATTTGATGCCGCGCGTGCGGGGCGAAGTGCTGTGGGCAACGGGCCTGATGGACGCGATTTGTCCGCCTTCGAGCCAGTTCGCGGCCTTCAACAAAATCCCAAGCCCCAAACAAACCGTGATTTACCCCGATTTCGCCCACGAAGGCCTGCCGCAATGGGGCGACACGGTGTGGGAATGGATGGGCGCGCTGTAGAAGATTCAAAGTCAGTTTAACAAAGTGCTGCTGAGGCCTTCCTCCAATCGATATATAGCTCTTAAAGCAGTGAAGGTTTTAAAGCCTTTACATTTTGGAGGGATTTTCAGACCATTTCTCACCCCTTCATCGCGTCAGGCCGTATTCCAGCGCCTCAGTGAGTGCCAGCCAGCTCGCTTCGATGACGTTGGGCGAAACGCCCACCGTTGACCACGACGAATGGTCGTCCGCCGATTCGATGAGAACCCGCACCCGCGCCGCCGTGCCCTCGCCGGTGTTGACCACGCGCACCTTGAAATCCGTCAAACGAATGCCGTCCAGAGCGGGATAGGCTTCGCGCAGCGCCAGACGCAGCGCGTTGTCGAGCGCGTGAACCGGCCCGTCGCCCTCGGCGACGGTGTGCATGATGCGCTCGCCGGCGCGGATTTTCAGCGTCGCTTCGGTGATCCATTCTTCCAGTCCTGGCCGCAGTTCATTGATGATGCGCGCGCCAAGCAATTCGAACAATTTCTGCTCCCTGCCCAGCGCGCGCTGCACGAGCAGATGAAAGCTCGCCTCGGCGCTTTCAAACTCGTAACCCTGGTTTTCCAATCGCTTGACTTCGCGCAGAATCGCGGCAGCTTCGGGACTTCCTTTGGGAAGCTCGACACCCAAATCCGAAGCGACTTCGCGCACGTTGGATGTGCCCGAATACTCCGAAACCAGAATGCGCCGCTCGTTGCCCACGCTCGTGGGATCGATGTGTTCGTAGGCCGCGCCGCCCGCTTTTTGCACCGCATCGACGTGCATTCCGCCTTTGTGCGCGAAGCAGGAGCGGCCCACGAAGGGCTGGCGCTCGTCGGGCGCCATGTTGGCCACTTCCGCCACGAAATGCGACAGCGAAGTCAGATTTTTCACTTTTTCGAGCGGCAGACTGTTGTAGCCGAGTTTGAGCGTCAAATTGGCGATAACCGAAGTCAAATTGCAGTTGCCGCAGCGTTCGCCGAAGCCGTTGATGACGCCCTGCACCTGCGTGGCGCCCGCTTCGACCGCCGCGAGCGCGTTCGCCACGCCTAAATCGCAGTCGTTGTGAGTGTGAATACCCACCGCGACGCCGAGTTTTTCCCTGATTTCGCGCGTCGCCTGCGCCACGAAATGGGGCATCGAACCGCCGTTGGTGTCGCACAACACTAAAAATTCGGCGCCGCCGCTTGCCGCCGCGCCCAGAACCTGCAAAGCGTAGTCGGGATTGGCGCGGTAGCCGTCGAAAAAGTGTTCGGCGTCGAAAAACACGCGGCGGCCCTGAGATTTCACCCACGCCACGCTGCTTTCGATCATGCGCAGGTTTTCATCGAGCGGCACGCGCAGCGCCTCGCGGACGTGAAAATCCCAAGTTTTGCCGACGAGTGTGACGACCGGCGTATTGGCGGCGACGATGGTTTGCAAATTCGGGTCGTCCTGGGGCGAAATTCCGGCGCGGCGCGTCATCGAGAAGGCGCAGAGCTGCGAATTCCGCCAATTTTCGCGCTGGGCGGCGGCAAAAAACTCCTCGTCTTTGGGATTGGAGCCTGGCCAGCCGCCTTCGATGAAATGAATGCCGAATTCGTCCAAACGGCGCGCGATTTTGAGTTTGTCGGCGACCGAAAACGAGACGCCTTCGGCCTGCGCGCCGTCGCGCAGCGCGGTGTCGTAGAGAAAAATGGTGTCGGACATGAAAGTTCCTGAAATGGTCGCAAAAAAGCCCGCCGTGATGAGAAATCAACGGCGGGCGAAAGCGTGACACGAGACAAACGCGCGTCAGCGCCGTCGGAAAAGACCCGCCGGTTGGCTAATTCGCGCGCTAATTCGTGTCATGGCTGTAAAGATTATAAGGAGCGCGGGCGCTTCCTCGCAACGTGAAGAACCGCGAAGGTCTCAGCGATTCATCATAAACGTGGCGGTGCGTTCAAAGTATTGGCTCAAAAACTCGCGCGCCTGCGGGTTTTCGATTTCGCTTTCGAGCGCGTCTTTCATGTGAGAAACCCAGGCGTCGCGCTCTTTCTGGCCAATCGAAAACGGCAGATGGCGCATTCGCAGGCGCGGATGGCCCTTTTGCTGCGAATACGTCGCCGGCCCGCCGCAAAACTGGATCAGAAAGAGGGCCAGAAGATGGGCGCTTTCACCCAAATCGGCGGGATACATCGGGCGCAGCACGGCATCGCGCGCCACGCCCTCGTAAAAACGCTGCGCGAGACGGTGAAACGCCGGTGCGCCGCCTGCCAACTCGAAAACGGTGGTTTGGGGGTTCATTCGCTCTTCAGTTTGCGCGTTTCAGGGGAAGGAGCGACCCGCTTGCCGGTGAATTTGAGTTTCCTGTGTTGCGACTCGTAAACTGGCTGCGTCACGGCGACGATTGGCAGTCGAAATTGGGGTTCCATTTTTTTCTGGCGCTGCGGGTGTTCAGAGCAACCTGATTGGTGTAAAGTTGTTCTAATCTTTCGCAGGCTCATCCATAGGCTCGTGTGGCCGTCAAAGCCGGCGCATCGCTTCAGCGAACGGCTTTTGTAGCTGCGTGAGATTAACGCCGTTCCTCTGTTTTTATTTTCAGCTTGACCTCAGGAGAAATTTGTGTCCCAGAAACAAGAACCCACTCAGCCTTGGAAGCGCTTGCTTCTCGTCTCTTCTCGCGGCGCCTTGACCGCTCTGACCGCTCTCAGTCTGGCGTGGACGCCTGCCGCCCACGCTCAGACGGAGGGCACGCCTAATCTGGACTTCAGCGTTCCCACTTCGGCGTTCATCGTGCCTTCACTCGGACAAAACACGCTTTTCTCCGAGAGCCAAAACATGAACATCATCCAGGGCGAGGCGGGAAACCTGATCGTGCGCCCTGTCGAGGCCGAAGCCGATAGCTTTTCGACTTCCCTGGAATATGAAACCTGGGACAGCGGCGTGGTGCAGGGCTTCAATCGCTTGAGCGGCGACCGAGTGACGGGCTTGTTCCACTTCGTGCGAGGCCGCCGGGGCAACGGCGAACTGAGCCTGACCGTTCCCATTCAAAACGTGAGCATCGACAACCTGGGCAGTTCGAGCGGCATCGGAGATGTCAGGGTTGCCTTTCGCAGTTATTTCTACAATCCCGAAGATCCCACCGGCCTGACCATCGTGGCCTCGCTGCGGGGTTCGATTTCTACGGGAAGCGAAACCAGAGCCATTGGACTGGGCCGCTCGACTGCCGGCCCTTCGCTCTCATTTTACAAACCGTTCGGCAGCACCCTCATGGTTTACGGCGGCGGCGGCATCGATTTCTCTTTTGGCTCCAGCCTGGGTTTCAACCTGAAAAACACACCCTACGGCTGGTTTGGCGCCGTCAACCGTTTCTCGGAGCGTTTCGGCGTCAAAGCGGAAGCCAATTTCTTCAACTCCGCCTTTGACGAAAATTACGCGCGCGTCATGATTGCGCCGCAACTCTATCTTTCACCGACTCAAATCATTCAACTCAGTTTGCGCCGAGAGTTCAGCGCTGTCGGCACACCAACCGCCATTTCAGTGGGCTACTCCTCACAGTTTTAAGCGGGACCCAATTTTTAGGACTTCAGGATGAGCATCTTCACCCAACGCACTGGCACCTTGGTGCTGGCCCTCACCTCCTGCCTCGGCGCGCTGACCTTGTTCAACGGCTGTGGCGGAGGCGGAGGCGGCGCCGACCTCAATCTAGGCATCAACGGCTCGACTTTCGCTTCTGCTATCACCCTGCCCAACGCCAACAACACCTCCAACGGCGTGTGCGCGGGCAGAACCGGCGATTTGCAGTTGACTCAGGTTTCGATCAGCGTCAACCCCAACAACAATCAGATCGCGGTGGGACTGGCGGCTCCCAACATCCAGGGCTTCACCTTCAGCCAGGGCGGCTTCGATCCCTCAACCAGGCGCGTCAACTTTCGCGGTGAAGCCATTGAAGCCAACGGCACCCGAATCCCCGTGCTCTTCGACGGCATCCTCAACAACACCAGGCAGCCCAACAGCCTGAGCGGAACACTCGACTTCACCTGCCATCGCGGCTTTGTCAACCTCGTCGCGCAAAACAACCTAACACCAACTGCGACTCCGTTCGGCTTTCCCACGCCAACCCCAGCCTTTCCCACGCCTGTGCCAGGATTTCCCACACCTGTGCCAGGATTTCCGACGCCTGTGCCTACAGCAACGCCTGTGCCTACAGCAACCCCAGTAATTCCTGCTCCATTTCCAACTCCCGTTGACCCTGTAAACCCTTAGGATTTCCAAGAATGAGCATTTTCACCAAACGCATCGGCACATCACTTGTGGCCACCGCCTCCTGCCTCAGCGCGCTGACCTTGTTCAACGGCTGTGGCGGAGGCGGAGGCGGCGCCGACCTCAATCTAGGCATCAACGGCTCGACTTTCGCTTCTGCTATCACCCTGCCCAACGCCAACAACACCTCCAACGGCGTGTGCGCGGGCAGAACCGGCGATTTGCAGTTGACTCAGGTTTCGATCAGCGTCAACCCCAACAACAATCAGATCGCGGTGGGACTGGCGGCTCCCAACATCCAGGGCTTCACCTTCAGCCAGGGCGGCTTCGATCCCTCAACCAGGCGCGTCAACTTTCGCGGTGAAGCCATTGAAGCCAACGGCACCCGAATCCCCGTGCTCTTCGACGGCATCCTCAACAACACCAGGCAGCCCAACAGCCTGAGCGGAACACTCGACTTCACCTGCCATCGCGGCTTTGTCAACCTCGTCGCCCAGACCAGCGCGGGCGATGGCCGTCCCGAAAACGACGATTTCGCCAACGCGACGCCCATTTCCGGCCCCTCCGGCACCATCAACGGAACGACCGTTGGAAACACCGGCCAACCAGGGGAACCGGATCATGCCTGCGTTTCGCTCGATCCTTCAACCGGTCAGGTCAACTCGGTCTGGTATAACTGGACGGCTCCTTCGACGGGTCAATTCCGCTTCTTCAGCAGCAACACGGAAAACGGCACCCGAACGGATCGCGGCACCAATTCCAGGCCTTCAGACCCCACGATTGCCATCTACACCGGTAACGCGGTCAATGCCCTCACTCTGTCCGGCGGTTCGGCCAACGATGACAACAACAACAGCGGCCAGCCCAATGGACTGAACTTCTGCACTACCCTCAATGCGACATCGGGGCAGGTGTATCGGATTGCTATCGCTGCTTACCAGGGCGATATCGGCCCCTTCACGCTGAACTGGGCCACGGGAGAGTGCACCAACCCCAGAGAGGGAAGAAGCTGCGGTGGGGGAACTGGCACGGGAACCGGAACCGAAACGCGAACCAAAGAGATTCCTCAGTGAAAAGCTAAACGCCCTCCTCATTAACTCAAATGCCGCCAGGAACTCCTGGCGGCATTTCGGTTTGCGGTCTCAATTTTTGGCCCCGCAACTCGCGCGAAACTTAACTCCTCATGCCCCTTTCGCCCCCTGCTTCGACCATGCGCGGCGTTGTGCTGCCAGGCGACCGCCAACTTGAAATCCGCGAGTTTCCAATTCCGCAGCCTGGGCACGGCCAAGTTTTGCTGCGAATGAAAGCCTCGGCGCTGTGCGGCAGCGATTTGCGCGCGATTTATCGCCCCACGCAACAGGGAAGCGGCCCCGAAGCCTATCGGGGCGTCATCGCGGGCCACGAGCCGTGTGGCCAGATCGCCGAAATTGGCCCTGGCGTGTCGCGCTTTGCAACCGGTGACCGCGTGGTGGCCTATCACATCGCCGGATGCGGCGTGTGCGCCGACTGCCGCGCCGGTTGGATGATTTCCTGTCATTCGCCCCAGCGCGCCGCCTACGGCTGGCAGCGCGACGGTGGCCACGCGCCCTGGATGCTCGCCGAAGAGCGCACGCTCGTTCCCCTGCCCGAACCGCTCACCTATCTCGACGGCGCGATGGTCGCCTGCGGCTTTGGAACCGCCTACGCCGCGTGTCTTCGCGCCCAGGTTTCGGGCCGCGATCACGTTCTCATCACCGGCCTTGGCCCCGTCGGTCTGGGCGCCGCGCTGCTCTGCCGCGCTCTGGGGGCGCGCGTAATGGGCGTTGAAGCCATTCCCCAGCGCATCCAACTCGCGGGCAAACTGGGCTTTAGGGACATCGTTCAACCTGGCGAAAACGCGCTCGAAGCCTTGATGCAACTGAGCGACGGGCGCGGTTTTGAAGTCGCGCTCGACTGTTCCGGTCACGGCGCGGCGCGCCATCTGTGCCTCGAAGCGGCGCGGCCCTGGGGCCGCATCGTTTACATCGGCGAAGGCGGAACCGTGCAGTTCGAGCCGTCGCCGCTCCTCATTCACAAGCAACTGACGCTGCACGGCTCGTGGGTTTGCTCGGTCGGGCAAATGGAAGAGTTGGTCGAAAAATTAGTCGAATGGAATTTGCATCCCGAAGTCATCGTGACGCATCGTTTTCCGCTCGAAGGGGCGAAAGAAGCTTATGAGACCTTTGATACGGGGCTTTCGGGGAAAGTGGCGCTGGTTTGGGATTAAAGCAAAAGGGTTTCCGCAGTGAAGCGGCATCTGAGCGCCATCAGGTGAAGCGTCTTGTTAGATAGTGGTTACTCCCCTGGAGATTGAATTATGTCGGCTTCAGTGTAAACACGAAAAATACAACTAAATTTCCGAGCAGAAAACTGAGTGCAGCTTCTTTCATTTTGTGAGAAACGTTATTGGTATAAGCAAAGGTTGCCAGCACGCCGAGTGCTACTAAGCCGCCGAGACCCCAAACTGGAAACAAAATCAACTCTGCCCAATTTGAAGGCAAGAGGAAGCCCAGAAAAAGGCAGGTAGGCGAAATGAGGGCACACAAGACGTTCAGTCGCGTATCGACCTGTTTTGCCTTTCCCTGTCTCAATATTTGGTCATCGCCGTTAGCTTTCTCTACGAAATGTTCCCATTGTTGGTCATTCACCTGATTTCACCACTCACGGATATCATTATCAAGCGGGGCTTGCGCCCTCTTCCAATCAATATTCGTCGATTGGAAGAGGGCGTAAGCCCCGCTTATTTCTCTGCTTTACGCCGCTTCCAACGGCTCGAACTCTTCCTCATTCTGCGCGCGTTCTTCGCGCATTCGTTCGCGAGTTTCGGCCAGAATCTGATCGCGGCGCACCAGCCTCGGCTCCTTCTTTTCCAGAATGGTTTCTTCCTCGACGATGCACTGCGCGAGGCCCTTTTGAGAGGGCACCTCGAACATGATGTTGGTCATGGTTTCTTCCAGAATCGAGCGCAGCGCGCGCGCGCCGGTGCGCCGTCCCATCGCGTCGTGGGCGATGGCTTTGAGCGCGCCCTCGGTGAACTTCAAATCCACGCCGTCGGCCAGCAGCATCTTGGTGTATTGCTTGATGAGCGCGTTTTTCGGCTCGGTCAAAATTGACATCATCGCCGCTTCATCGAGCGGCTCTAAAGTCGCCAGAACCGGCAGGCGCCCGATGAATTCGGGGATGAAACCGTGCTTCATCAAGTCGTCGGGCTGCACCTGCGATAAGAGCATCGAGCGTTCGCGCGAGTCCTCGATCTTGCCTTCCGGTTTGGCGCGAAAACCCATGCTCGACGAGCGCACGCGGCGTTCGATCACCGAATCGAGGCCCTCAAAGGCGCCGCCGCAGATGAAAAGCACGTCTTTGGTGTCGAGCGTGACCAGATCGGCCTGCGGATGCTTGCGCCCGCCCTGGGGCGGAAAACTCGCCGTGGTGCCTTCGAGAATCTTCAACAGCGCCTGCTGCACGCCTTCGCCCGACACATCGCGCGTGATGGACGGGTTATCGCTTTTGCGGTTGATTTTGTCGATTTCATCGACGTAGATAATGCCGCGCTGCGCCGCTTCGATGTCGCCGTCGGCGGCTTGGTAGAGACGCAGCAGAATCGACTCGACATCTTCGCCGACATAACCCGCTTCGGTCAAGGAAGTCGCGTCCACGATGCAAAATGGCACATCGAGAATGCGCGCCAGGGTTTTGGCGAGCGCGGTTTTGCCGCAGCCGGTCGGCCCGATAAGCAGAATGTTGGATTTTTCGAGTTCGATGCCATCGCGCGGCGGGCCGTTTTCGGCAATCGCCTGGCGCTTGTAATGGTTGTAAACCGCGACCGACATCACCTTTTTGGCGCGATCCTGACCGATGACGTATTGGCACAAAACATCGTAGATTTCGCGCGGTTTGGGCAGCGATTTGAGTTTGCCGAGCGGCGAATCGTTGAATTCTTCTTCGGTGGAGTCCTCTTTGGTGAGAATGTCGTTGCACAGTTCGACGCATTCGTTGCAAATCGTGACACCGGCGCCGGCGATGAGGTTAATCACCTGTTCGCGGCGCTTGCCGCAAAATGAGCAGCGCAAATTGTCGCGCTCTTCTCCAAACATAGCCATAAAATAAGTCCTTTTGGGGCAAAAGGGAAGGTTAACGGGTTTAGCGACGGGAGAACAGCCTTTTTGCTCCCCAGAATTAAAAATGCTAATAGTTGCTTGTCATTATTCTCTGGACGGACGGTAGTTGCCATTTGGGGGCAGTCTTAAACGCGATGCACTTCGGTCACGCCTTCGACCGCCCTGATAATGTCGATGAGTTCGTCCAGTTGGCTCGCGCTGCCAATGGTGACGGCCAGATTCAGGCGCGCGCGGTGGTGTTTGAGCGGATAGGTGTTAACCGAATTGATGTTAATTTTGCGTGCCGCGATGAGCGCGGTGACATCGGCTAACAGGCCGGTGCGCTCGATGGCTTCGAGGGCGATGAGCGCCTGATAGGGTTTTTCGGTTTCGCTCGACCACTGCGCGCGCAAGAGGCGGTCGGGTTCGCGCAGTTCGGAGTGTTTGAGGTTGGCGCAGTCGGCGCGGTGAACCGTGATGCCGCGCCCGCGCGTGACGTAGCCGCGCACCTCGTCACCAGGAATCGGCGCGCAGCAGCGCCCCAGCGTGTAGAGCAAATCGCCGGAAGCGTCGGGATCGAGATAAAGCTCGCCTGGCGCGGCGAATTCCATCTCGCCCTGCCCACCTTCGACCTCTTTTTCCGTGGTTTTTGGGCGGCGATTGAGCAGCGTCGCGGCGGTGCCCGATAAACCATCGCCGCTTTCCGCCGTTTTGGGCTGCGGCGCGAGTTCGGGGCGCAAACGGCCCAGAATGTTTTGCGCGGAAAATTCGCCGTAGCCAATGGCCGCGATCAGCTCCGAAGCGCCTTTTTGTCCCAGTTCAACGGCCAGCTTGTCGAGGGCCTCGCTTCCCACCAGACCGGCGATTTTGAGGCGTTCGGAGCGCGCCGCTTTTTCGAGCCGCTCCAGGCCGTAGCGGTAGTTGTCCTCGAAGTTTTCGCGGCGCAAAAAGGCTTTGATGCGGTTTTTGGCGTGCGAAGTGACCACGAAATCGAGCCAGCCGCGCTTGGGGCCTTTGCTGGAACGCGAGGTCTGAATTTCGCAGATGTCGCCGTTGTGCAGCTTGTAGTTGAGCGGCACCAGACGCCCGTTGACCTTGGCGCCGGTGCATTTGGAGCCGATTTCCGAGTGGACGCGGTAGGCGAAATCGACCGGCGTCGAGCCTTGCGGCAGATAAAGCGCGTCGCCGTGCGGCGTGATCACGAAAACCTGTTCCGATCCGACATCCAATCGCAAATTGGACAGAAAACTTGCCGAATCGCCCTCGGTTTCGAGGCCCATTTCCACCACGGGACGCAGCCAGCGCAGGCGGTCGCCGAACGCTTTTTCATTCGACAGTTCGACCTTGCCCTCGGCTTTGTAGCGCCAGTGCGCCGCGATGCCAAATTCCGCTTCGCGGTGCATCTCGACGGTGCGAATCTGGATTTCCAGAAGCTCGCCGTTGCCGTCCAGAACTTTGGTGTGGAGGGATTGGTAATTGTTGGGCTTGGGCGTGGCGATGTAGTCGAAAAACATCTCCGGCACCTGCTGCCACAGCGCGTGGACGATGCCCAGAGCGTGATAGCAGTCGCCTTTGGTGTTGCAAATCACGCGCAGCGCGATAAGATCGTGAATGGCGTTGAATTGCAGGCCCTGCTTGAGCATTTTCTGGCGAATCGAATAGAAATGCTTGGGGCGCCCGTTGACTTCGGCTTCGATGCCCTCGGCTTTGAGGCGTTCCTGCAATTCGCTCGTCGCCTCCAGCACCTGCGCGGCGCGCTGGGCGCGCGTGCGCTGCACCAGGGCGTAAATCTGTTTGTAAACCTGCGGTTCGAGGTATTTGAAGGAGCGGTCCTCGAGTTCCCACTTGATGCGCCAGATGCCCAAGCGGTGCGCAATCGGCGCGAAAAAAGTGAGCGTTTCGGCGGAAACCTCGCGTTTTTTGGCGTCGGGAAAGGGGTCGAGCGTTCGCATATTGTGCAAACGGTCGGCGAGCTTGACGATGATGACGCGCACGTCGCCCGCCATCGCCAGAAAGAGTTTTCGCAGGTTTTCGCCCTGTTTTTCGGTCTGGGTATCGAAGTTGATTTTCTTGAGTTTGGTAACGCCTTCGACCAAATGCGCGACATCGGCGCCGAAACGCTCATACATTTCCTCGAATGACACGCCGCAGTCTTCGGGAACGTCGTGCAGGAAACCGGCGGCAATCGAAACGTCGTCCATGCCCAGTTCGGCCAGAATTCCGGCGACGGCGATGGGATGTTCGATGTAGGGTTCGCCCGTCATGCGCGTGACGCCCTCGTGTTTTTCGGCGGCGAAGGCGTAGGCGCGCTCCAGAAGCTGGGCATCGACCTGGGGGCGCGCGGAAAGGGTTTTTTCGACCAGGGCGCGCACGCGCGTGCGAGCGGTCTGCGCGGCGGGCGAATGTTCTTCGTCACGCGGCAGATGCAGCACCGGATCGGTCGCCGCGAGCGCGGAAATCGCGTCGGTAGCGCCGATTTCGTTGGTCAGAGGCAACGCGAGCGCAGAAGCGGGGGAAGACATAAACAAGGGGACGTGAAGAATTTGGGCAGAGTTTCCCCGCAAAGTGCAAAAACGTAAAGCCCGAATGTTGCCCTGACAGCACAAAACCCGAAGCGAACACGCGGTTCACTTCGGGTTTTGCCTCTTTTTCGCTCCTCAATCGCTTAAAACGTGTTCTGCTGGAACATGATTCGAATCAGCGCCGGCCCCATAATCACGACGCCCAGCGCCGGAAAAATGAACAGCACAAGCGGAAACGTCATTTTGATGGGCGCTTTTTGCGCGGCTTCGCGGGCGCGCTGCGAACGGCGTTCGCGCAAGCGTTCGCTTTGCACCCGCAGCACGTTGGCAACGGCCAGACCCAACAGTTCGGCCTGCACGATGGCGGTCAAAAGCGTGGTTAAATCGGGCACATCGACGCGTTTCACCATGTCGCGCAGCGCGTCGGTCTGGGTGCGGCCCAGTCGCACTTCCTGAAGCGTGCGGAGAAATTCTTCCGAAAGTTCGTTGTTGAAACGCTCGGAAATGCGCTGAATCGCCGACATCAAGCCCAGTCCAGCCTCGACCGAGATTGAAATCAGGTCGATCATGTCGGGCAGAGCGAGCTGAATCGCCTTCTGGCGGGAGCGAATTTTGGAGGCGAGCCAGATGTCGGGCATCCGAAAGCCGTAAAACGCGCCCAGAACGCCGGCCAGGGGCAAAAAGGTGAGCGGAATCGCAAAACCGAACTGGGGCGAAAAGACGACCTCGTTGAGAATCGGCAGATACAGCATGAAAAAGAAGGCGCCCAGCAGAATGCCCGCTACTTTCAAGATCAAAAACGTCTGGGCGCGCAACCCCATCGGAAATCCGGCGCGCAGCAATCGCACCCGAATATCGTCGATGCGAAAAATGCTCGCAAAGGCGCCAGGGGTTTCGGCCAGCTTTTCCAGCTTGGGGCCGACAACACGCGTCAGAAAAGGTTCCTGCACCACGCGATGGCGCATTTCGGGTGGCAAAATGCGGTCGGTGACACGCCCGCCGCGCTTGGGACGCGGCGCGGCAGGAGGCGGCGGGAGGGGAGGAGCTTCGGGCATGGGAGGAAATTTCCGCGATGGGGAGGGTTAATGAAGGTTTTTTGCCAAACCAGGCAGTCCGTTTTCAGAAACTCAAACTTTGATGCTGACGATTTTCATAATGATGAAGAAACCGATCATCTGCCACAGCACGGCGCCCGCCAGAATCATGTTGCCGAGTTGCGTGGTTATAAGCGGGTCGATAAAAGAAGGTTCGCCAGGTTGCCGGCTGGTCAGCCAGATCAAAAAACCGACCGTGAAGGGCATCATACCCAGAATTCCACCTGTCAAGCGGCCCTGAGCCGTCAGGGTGCGAATTTCGCCTTTGATGGTCTGGCGTTCGCGGATTACCGCCGCGATGAGTTCGAGCAGCTGCGCCAGAGCGCCGCCGACTTCGCGCTGAATGACGACCGCCGTCACCACGAGCGCCAGATCGACGCTTTTGATGCGCTCGGTCATGGATTGCAGCGCTTCGGGCGCCCCCACCCCGATGGCAATTTCCTGCGTAACGCGGTAGAACTCGTCGGAAATGGGCGAGGGTGCTTCGCGCGCCACCATTTCCATCGCCTGCATGAACGAAAAACCGGCGCGCAGCGAGTTGGACATCAGCATCAAGGCGTCGGAGAGCTGCTCATCGAACTTGCGATAGTAAGCGGCGCGCAGCGCTTTGACGTAAAAGCGCGGCAACAGCAGCATCGCCGCCGCGAGAGGCAGGGCGAAAATGTCTAATCCCGAGACCAGACACGCCACCAGCACAATCGCCCCCAGCATCACGCTGAGCGTCACCACTTCAGTCGCGCGCCAGGGCGAGCGCACCTGAATCAAATCATTTTCCAGCCGTCCCAGCCAGACATAAGCATCGGTGTATTTGGAGAGCGTGGGCAAAAACGTGGTTTTGCGTCTGCCGCTGCGAATGCGCTCCTCTTCTTCGCGCGCGAAAACGCGGTCAACCTCGCGCTGCGCGTCGGCGGGAAGCCCGCCAGGAAGCGTCGCGCCGGCGAGCGGCGTGTTGGCGATACGATTGATGCGCCGCGCGATATTGGCTTCGGGCGCCTCGGCCTGCCGTTCGAAAAATCCGGCGGCGATAAGCCCAAAACCACCCAAAAACATCAAGCCAATGAGCCAGACAATCATAAAATTAGTCCCTCAACTCACCCAGGTTTCTCGCCTACTGTTGTTCGAGCCGCGCCCGCGCCCCGTTGGTCATGCTGCGCGGATGAAACAGTTCCATCGACAGCTCGACACCGTTATCCAAAATGGTATCGAAATGCTTGGGACGCAGGCCGGTGGGCACCAACTGCCCGATGATGCGGCCTTCGTCATCGACGCGATCCTGCTCGAAGCGGAAAAGGTCTTGCATGGTGATGACGTCGCTTTCCATGCCCACCAGTTCGGTGATGGCGGTGATGCGGCGCTTGCCGTCGCGCATTCGTTCCTGATGAACGATGAGCTGCACCGCCATCGCGATCTGCTCGCGGATGGCGCGCACCGGCAAATCGAAACCGGCCATCATCACCATCGTTTCGAGGCGCTTGAGCGTGTCGCGCGGCCCGTTGCTATGCCCCGTGGTGAGCGATCCGTCGTGACCGGTGTTCATCGCCTGAAGCATATCGAGCGCCTCGCCGCCGCGACATTCGCCCACCACGATACGGTCGGGCCGCATTCGCAGCGCGTTGCGGACTAAATCGCGAATCGAAACTTCGCCGATGCCCTCGATGTTGGGCGGGCGCGTTTCGAGGCGAATGACGTGTTCCTGGCGCATCTGCAACTCGGCGGCGTCTTCGATGGTCACGATGCGCTCCGTGGTGGGAATAAAGGAGGACAGCACGTTGAGCGTGGTGGTTTTTCCGCTTCCGGTGCCGCCCGAAACCACGATGTTGAGCCGTCCTTCGACCGCCGCCTGCAAAAACTGCGCGGAATCGCGCGTCAGGGTGCCGAAATTGATGAGATCGGTCATGGTGAACGGATCGCGCGCGAATTTGCGAATCGTCATCGTCGGGCCGGACAGCGCGAGGGGCGGAATCACGGCGTTGAAACGACTGCCATCGCGCAAACGGCCATCGACCATCGGCGATTTTTCGTCGATGCGGCGGCCCAGAGGCGCCACGATGCGCTCGATGACCTGCATCACATGGGCGTTGTCGCGAAAACGCTGGTTGGAAAGCTCTAATTTGCCCCGCCGCTCGACGTAGATCTGGTAGGGGCCGTTGACCATGACTTCATCGACTTCGGGGTCGTTGAGGAGCGGCTCAATCGGCCCCAGACCGACGATTTCGTTGAGCAAGTCCATCACGAGCGCGGCGCGTTCGGCGCGCGTCACGGCGACTCGCTCTTCCAAAATCACGGCGCCGATCATTTCCTCGACCTGGCCGCGCAAGCGCTCCTGATTGGTGGTGGACAGCGAATCGCCTTCGAATTCGCGCACCAAGCGCTGCTGGATGCGCTCGCGGAGTTGGGCGTAAGGCAGGTTGTCGCCGCGCCCGCGCTCGGCCTGCTGGCGCTTGAGAACCACGAACGGATTGCCGGTCGATTTTTCGAGCGTGAGGGTCGGATGCGGCGCCATGGGCGGGATTTTGGCCCGCACGCGCGCTCCATCGGGAAGCGGCCGGTCGAGAAGCGGCACTTTGGCGTCAATGCGCCCGCCGACGGTTTCAGCCAGGCGGCGAATGATGGAGAGCAGATGGTCGTCGTCGCGAAACGAGATGCCGGTGCGCTCCATGCGTCCCAGTTTTTCGATGGCGACGTCATTGGAACCCGAAACCAGAATTTTATTGACGCCAGGGTCGTCCAGAAGGGTGACGAGCGGCCCGAAATCGGTGGTTTCGCGCAAAAACTCTTCGACCAGCCAGGTGCGTTCGGCGGCTTCCACGCCCAGATTGAACTCGCGCAGCGCCGCATCGATGCCTTTTTCCACGGCGGGGCGCAGCGCGTCGCGCGTCGGGTTTTGCATCAGGCGCGGATCGAGGCTGCCCAGAACCGAATCGAACATCAAATGTTTGCGGCGGTAAAGCGAGCGATTTTTGGCCTCGCGATCCGACTGCGCGGCGTCGTGTTCCACGCGGGCCAGAGGCGCCCGCGTCGGTTCGCCTTCGGTTTCTTCGCCAGAGCGCGCCAGGGAAGCGCCCACTTCGACATCGCGGTCGAGGCCCGCGCGTCCGGCGAAACGGCTGCTAAAAGGCCGCTCCGGCGCCGCGCTCACGGGCGGAGCGGGTTCAGGCGCGACATCGAGCGGCGCAGGACGGCTGATTTCAAGTTCCTGACTCATAGGCGGTGGAGATGCCATGAAATCGGGCACCACAGTTGGCGGCGCAAGCGACGCTGGCGGCTCTTCCATCGGCTCGGCGACAGGCGCCGCGTCCGCTTCGTCGGGCGCTTCGTTGTGACTGGCCATCAAACGGTCGAACGGTGTGCGCGCGGGCGCGGCGGGCTGCGTCGCTTCCGGCTCAGACACCGTTTCCGAGGCTTGTGCTTCCGGCGCGGCCATCGCTTCCGTTTCGACTGCTGACTTGGGTTCCGGCTCAACCATCGCTTCAGCCATCAAGTCCCGCGCCGGTGCCGCAGGGGGCGGCGAAACGGGAGAGGGCGCCGCCATTTCAGGCGCCGCAGCCTCACTTAGAACCGCAGTTTCGACAACCGCAGTCTCAGCAATCTCGGTTTCGACGATTTCGGTTTCGACGACCTCGGTTTGAGCGACGGGCGCAAGCGGCGCAGTGACGCCGTCGGCAACGGGTTCGGGTGAGGAATTGATTGCGGCGGGCGCGACCGGTTGCGGCGGCGTTTGTGGCGTGTCGCGCGTCCCCAGGTCGGGGACGGCGAACACTCCGTCTTCAGCATCGGCTTTGGCCTTGTCGCGCACACGATCCAAGCGGGAAAAAAGAGACATGGATTTTCCAGAACAGGTGAAAAATGAGGTATTGGGGGCCGATTCGCCTCAAGGAGCAGGCGTTTTGTTTCAGCCACACCACAAAAGCCCGACAAATCGGGCCATATTTTCTATTTTAAGCCTTATTCTCACACAGTGCCTCTTTCCAGAGGCGACTTTCGCAAATTTTCAGCGTTCAACAGCGAAATCGGGCGTCGCACTTCTGGGTTCGCGCGCTTGCAGCACGAGGGCCATTTTCTTTTCGTGCAGCCCCGCTTCCAACCCGACCGGATATTGGTGCGGATTGACGAAACGCTTGATGCCCGACGAAAAACCCTCCAGCTCCGCCAGCGTGCGGGCGCGCGATTCGAGCAGCGAGGGCGACGGTTTGACCCGTTTTCCGTCTCGAATCACGCTTTCCAGCAGCTCGCGGCACTCCAACTGCGACGACACGCGGCGGCGATGCAGCGCATCGAGCGGATCGACGATCAAAACCTCGTTTGGCGAGGCTCCATCCATCGTTTCGCTCCCGATTTCATAAATCGCGTCAGCAACGTTTTGGCACTTGCCGCCAACGCATGAAAAATAACGCCGCACGCCGGTGACCCCAGGCGTCGAAATTTTAATGCTCTGCTCCGAGATTTTGACGCGCGGCTCCCACTTTTGTGTCGCCGCGTCGCGCACCGCCGTGAGTTTGTAAACCCCGCCCAGCGCCGGTTGGTCGTGCCCCGTCACCAGCCGCGTCCCCACGCCCCACACCGCGATTTGAGCGCCCTGCTCTTTCAAAGAGGCGATGAGATGTTCGTCCAAATCGTTCGAAGCGAAGATTGTGGCATCGGGAAAGCCGCCCGCGTCCAAAATTTTGCGCGCCTCAATCGAGAGATACGCCAGATCGCCCGAATCGAGCCGAATCCCCAGCAAATCGTGCCCGTTCTGGCGCAGTTTGCGCCCGATTTCCACCGCGCGGCGCGTGCCTTCGAGGGTGTCGTAGGTATCGACCAGAAACACCACATTATTGGGCAAAGCGTCGGCGTAAGTTTCGAAAGCCTCCAACTCCGAATCGAAAAGCATCACCCACGAATGCGCGTGCGTGCCCTTGACTGGAATATCGAAGCATTTTCCCGCCAAAACATTCGATGTCGCCGCCACGCCGCCCACAAAAGCGGCGCGGCTCGCCGAAAGCGCGCCGTCGATGCCCTGCGCGCGCCGCGCGCCAAATTCCAGCACCGCCTCGCCGCGCGCCGCCAGAGCGATGCGCGCCGCTTTGGTGGCGATCAGGGTTTGAAAATTGAGGATATTGAGAAGGGCCGTTTCCAAAAGCTGGCACTGCAAAACCGGCCCCTGCACGCGCAGGAGCGGCTCCTGCGCGAAGCAAATTGTGCCTTCGGGCATGGCATCGACATCGATTTCAAGCTTCAAATCGCCCAGATAATCCAAAAATTTCGGCTCGAACAGCGCCCGCTCATCGGCGCCCCGCAAGGTGGCGAGATATTCCAAATCCGAGGCGTCAAACGAAAAATTCTCGATCCATTCCAGCGCCGGAGCGAGACCGCACGCCACCGAGAAACCGCTTCCAAAGGGCGGCTTGCGAAAATAAAGCTGAAAATTGGCCCCGATGTCGGCGCGCCCGCTTTTCCAGTAGCCGTAGGCCATGGTGAGTTGGTAAAGGTCAGTGAGAAGTGCGCTCGAACCTGCGAAAAAGAGGTTTTTCATAAGTTAAAAATGAACCACAGAGACACGGAGACACAGAGGTTTTTGAGGTTGACACCCCCTTTTTTTCTCTGGGCCTCCGTGTCTCTGTGGTGAATAAAATCCTAAATTTGCGCGCTCGTAATCACCTTTCCGCCCGCCGCCACAATTTCCAGCAGCGCATTTTCGCTATCGGTGGGCAGCAAATTGACGCCCCGCGTCGCATCGGAAAGGACGAAGGTTTCAAATCCCAGCGACAGCGCATCGAGCGCCGTCCATTTCACGCAGTAATCGGTGGCCAGACCGCAAATAAACACCGTCCCCACGCCGCGCCCGTTAAGAAATTGCGCCAGACCCGTCGCGTGAACGCGCCCGTTGTCGAAAAATCCTGAATAAGCGTCGACATTGGGATTCGTGCCTTTTTGAAACACGCCATCCAGTCCCGAGATATCGAGCGCGGGATGAAAATCGGCGCCCGTCGTGCCTTGAACGCAGTGAACCGGCCACAGAATCTGCGGCAAACCACCCAGTTCGCTCACCTGCCCGACCTGCGCGCCCGCGTGATTCGCCGCGAAGCTGAGATGGTTGCGCGGATGCCAATCCTGCGTCGCCACGACCGCATCAAAGGCGGGCAAAATTGAATTGATCACCGGCACGACGCTATCGCCCTGCGCGACTGCGAGCGCGCCGCCAGGACAAAAATCGTTTTGCACATCGACAATAATTAAGGTGTTCATAACTTCTCCTGAAAAGCTATTTTCCACAATTCGCACACTTTGTGCAATTTTTCACAAGGATTAGCCACAGATCACACAGATGGATTCACAGATGGACACAGATGTTTTTTGAATGGATCTGTGTTCATCTGTGAATCCATCTGTGTGATCTGTGGCTTTAAAAAATTTCTTGCAGAGCCTGAAGGCAATACCAGCGAATCGCGCCCGAAAGCGGCGGCTGCAATTCTTCCAATTCTTGCGCTGGAACCCAGCGAATCGCGTGATGTTCGCGCTTTTCGAGCGCAATGTCGCCGCTCTGGACGCGCGCGAAGTAAATCATCCCGATGTGTTCGTGCGATTCGCTGATGCGATGAATATCCAGAAAACGCGGCGCAAGGAGCGCGCGCGTGCCGTCTTCGGTGGTGGGCGGGCGCTGGCCGAGCAGTTCGATTTCGAGTCCGCTTTCCTCGCGCGCTTCGCGCAGTGCGGCGGCTTCGGGGTCTTCATTGAGTTCGATATGCCCGCCAAGCGGCAGCCATTTGTCGAGTTTGCGATGATGAATCAGCAAAACGCAATTGTCGTGAACGATAAAGATGGCGACGGTGAAGTCGATTTGGTCGTGGATGTGGGGCATAAACTATCGGTGCGCGATGAATTCGGCGACGGTCAAACCAATGTCGGCGGCGATTTGACGCAGCAGTTGAGGTGAAATATCACGCCCGCCGTGATCGGGAACAGTTGTGCCGCGCCCGTCGGGATGGCGGAACTGTTTGTGGGAACCGCGTTGACGCACCATGACGAAATTTAGGCGGAGCAAAATAGCGCTGACTTCGCGCGGCTTAAGAACAGGAATGCTGGGCATAAATTCAACGATAGTGCATGGCGCCCATCTCTTTGTCCTCCCAAGAGGACATCATCCGCCTCTATGTCAATGATACGAGTCTATTTTTCACCATGCTGTCTGCCTGGAGAGAAAATGAAGCCTACGCCACAGCAAACATCTGCGTCCCAACAAACTCCGATTGCAAGTGCGGTTCGCCGTCTTCTATCAGCATTTCAACGACTTCGCGCAAATTAGCATTGAGTTCATCGAGCGTTTCGCCCTGCGAATGCGCGCCAGCAAATCCAGGAACGTAGCCAACATAAAGTCCGGTTTCGGGACTTTTCTCGACGACGGCAACATAAGTTCTCATACCTACAGTTTATCCCTCCAAAGCGGCGCGCACTTCCGCCGCGCTCGAAACCGGCCTTTGACACGCGAAATTCTGGCAAACATAAGCCGCCGCTTTGCCCTCAACCGGCTTCATTTCGCGCAAAAACGGCTGCTTCTCGGCTAAAAACTCGCGCGACTTTTCGTCCAGCAGCATCACCGAGCGAAACGGCGCGAAGCCGCTCTGCGCGGCGCGCAGCAGTTCGCGCGCTTCGTCGCGTTCGCCCGCGACCACGACGTGCTGCGGCGGCGCGTCGAGCAGCATTTTGCCTCGGAGCAAAAGCGGCATCGCCGAGGGAATCGAGGCCAAGCGTTCGCCGAACGCCGCGACGGTTTTGTCGGCGCGTTCGCGCCACTCTTCGCGGCCCAGAAGATGCCATAGTCGAGCGCCGACTTCGACCGCCAAAGCATTCGCCGAGGGTTCGGCGCCGTCGTAATCTTCCTTGAAGCGCACCAGAACGCGCGCGTCGGTGCCGGAACCGAAAAAACCGCCGTTTTCGTCGTCCCAGAACAGTTCGACCATGCGGTCGGCGAGCGTTTCGGCTTTTTGGAGCCAGGAAACTTCGAACGTGGCGTCGTAGAGGTCGAGGCAGGCGCGTGAAAGCGCGGCGTAGTCGTCGCAAAAGGCTAAAACGTCGGCGGCGCCGTCTTTGAAATGGCGCCGCAAATTCTGGCCGTCCCACAGTTCGGAGAAAATGAAATCGGCGGCGCCCTGGGCGCGGCGCGCGTAGGACGAGTTGTCGAGCGCGACGGCGGCGCGCGCGAAGGCCGAAATCATCAAGCCGTTCCACGCCACGATGATTTTTTCGTCGCGGTGCGGGCGCGGGCGATTCTGGCGCGCTTCAAACAAAATGGCGCGCGATTTTTCGAGGCTGTCGAGCGCTTCGCGCACGCTCACGCCGTTCATTTTGGCGACGGTTTGAATCGATTGCGCTTCAAACAGAATGTTCTTGCGGTAGAACTCGCCGTGCGGATCGCCTTCGCGCGGCGCGTTGCCTTCTTTTTTGACGCCGTAGAAATCGCAAAACAAACGCGCGTCGTCGCCCAGCAATGCTTCGATTTCGCTCTGCTTCCAGACGTAAAACGCGCCTTCTTCCTTGTGATCGGAATCGGGTTTTTCGAGCGAATCGGCGTCTTCGGCGGCGAAAAAGCCGCCGTCGAGATGCGTCAGGTCGCGCCAGACGTATTTCAAAGTTTTCTCGGCGGCGTCGGCAAAGTAACGCTCGCCGCTCATTTGGAACATTTCGAGATAGGAAATCGTGAGCTGCGCCTGGTCGTAGAGCATTTTCTCGAAATGCGAGACGATCCACTGCGAATCGACGCTGTAGCGGTGAAAACCGCCGCCGAGTTGGTCGTTCATGCCTCGATCCGCCATCATTCGCAGGGTTTGGTCGCTCATTTGGCGCGCGGTTTCTTCGTTTTTCAAAACCGAATAGGCGTGCAAAAAATCGTGCTGCACCGGACGCGGAAACTTGGGCGCGCCGCCGAAACCGCCCCATTCCTCATCGAAACTGCGCTCTAACTGCGCGTAGCAGGCATCGAAAATCGCGCTGTAGCTGCCCTGAAACTCGCCCGCGCCCAGCGCGGCGTAATTGCCCAGCGTTTGCAGCGCCGACTGCGCGGCTTTGGCGACGCCGTCTGGGTCTTGCTCCCAGGCGCGCGCAATCGAGCGCAAAAGGGTGGGAAAGCCTGGGCGTCCGTAGGCATCGACGGGCGGGAAATAGGTGCCGCCGTAAAACGGTTTGAGTTCGGGCGTCAAAAACACCGACATCGGCCAGCCGCCGCTTCCCGTCGCCGACTGAATAAACGTCATGTAAAGCCGGTCAACGTCGGGGCGCTCTTCCCTATCGACTTTGATATTGACGAACAGTTCGTTCATCAGCGCGGCGGTTTCGGCGCTTTCAAACGATTCGCGCTCCATGACGTGGCACCAGTGGCACGTTGAGTAGCCGATGCTCAAAAAAATCGGCTTGTTCTGAGTTCTGGCGAGTTCAAAGGCTTCTTCGCCCCAGGGCAGCCACTCGACGGGATTGTGGGCGTGTTGGAGCAGATAGGGCGATTTTTCGGCGGCGAGGCGGTTGGGGGACATGAACCGCGCTGGCAGCAAATCGGATGCTCAATTTCGGTTCACACAAAGAAACAAAGATCGCACAAAGAACACAAAGAAATTCAAGAACACCTTTGTGTTCTTTGTGTGAAATTCCCCTAAATCAGGCGCGGCGTGCGCGAAGTGGGTTCATCGGGGAAAACCACGCGCTTGTAAACCTCGGCGAGGGTGAGGCGCGCCGCGATGCCGGTCAGTTGGATTTCTTCGGCGGGGCGCGCGAAGACCCGTTCGTTCCAGCTTCCATCATCCTGGCGGACGTAATGCTGGACGCGCATCTGGTCGGAAAACACGATGAGATAATCGCGCAGCGTTGGAATGAGTTGGTAGTGCGCCCACTTATCGGTCAGGTCGAAACGCGCGGTCGAAGGAGTGAGAATTTCAACTAAAACGAGCGGGTCGAGCAAAGGATGGAGAGGCCGCGTGGTATCATAGCGAGCCAATGGTGCGGCAATGATGACATCGGGAAAAGCCAGAAGTCCACTTCGTTCCACCCGAACTTGAAGCGTGCTGCTGTAAATATCGAATGCACCGTCCAGTTGGTTGGCAAATCCACATTCCACATTCGATTTGATATTTATGGCCTCAACTTTCTCTCCTGCCAGAACGGGCCACATCAGGCCATGACACCATTCGAGTTTGAGGTCGCTGCGCCACAAATAATCATGAAATTCGGTTTCTGAAATCGGGGTTTGATAGGGCACCAGCACGTTCATAAAATTCGTCTCTTTTCGAGTTTGTCCTAAAATCGCTCCGGCACGTCCGCGCTGCCCGCGCGTCGTTTCGGTGCCAGATTTTCATCCCATCTTTTTCTCATGCCGGTTTTTTCCCTCGGACGCGACGCGATTTTTCACAAGGAACCCAAAGCTGCGCTGCAAATCGACGGCTTCCCCAATTTCTACGCGCTGCTGGGCATCGAGCGCGACGCCTCGCGCGCTAAAATTGACGATGCCATCACCGCGCGCGGCGCCGATTTGCTCGCCGTTTCGTTTTCGCGCGGCGGCAAAAACGAGTGGATCGGCCTTCTGGAACGTCATCTTCACGACTTCCGCCCCGTTCTGCTCGACAAAACCACACGCCTCGCCTACGACCAGCAACTCGCCCGCCACGAAAACGGCGACCCCCAGGCGCTCCCCTTTCCGGCCTGGAAACAAACGGCGGTTTCCACCAATCGTCTCTCGCGCGGCCTCAAGGTCGCTTCCAACGGTCTCAAAGCGCGCTTCAAGGCCGCGCTCTGGGATGCGGAATATATGTGAGGTGGCTCGGTGGTTATCAACAACCGAACCACCAAACCACCTCAACCGCCCCTACTATGGCCAATCCACTTCGCGATCTTCTCTTTGGCGCCGTCAACAACGTCGCGCCCAAAAAAGACCTCGCCGACGCGCTCATCCCGCGCCGCTCCTTCGCCGATGTCATTTTGCCCGCCTCGACGCACAAACAGCTCGAATACGCGCTCATTCAAATCAAAAAAGCCGGTCTGATTTTTGGCGAATGGGGTCTGGGCGAGCGCCACAATTCGGGCATGGGCCTGGCCTTCAACTTCGCGGGGCCGCCAGGAACCGGCAAGACGATTTGCGCCGAAGCCATCGCTTACGAACTGGGCAAACGGCTGTTCATCGTGCGCTACGCCGAAATGGAAAGCCTGTGGGCCGGCGAAACCGGAAAAAACGTGGCGGCGATTTTTCGTGCCGCCTCGGAAGCCGACGCGGTGCTGTTTTTCGATGAAGCCGACGCCATCGCCACGCGCCGTTTCGGCAGCGTGACGCAGGGCTACCAGCGCGAATCGAACGCGGTTGTCAACGTGCTGCTCAAAGAACTCGAAGAATTCTCTGGCGTGGTCATTTTCGCCACTAACCTGGCCTCCAATTTCGATCCGGCGTTCGAACGGCGCATCCGCACCCACATTTTGTTCGAGATGCCCGACGCTCCGGCGCGCGAGAAAATCTGGCGCGTGCAGCTTCACGCCCGCAAAACGCCGCTCGCCCAGGATGTCGATTTCAAGTTTTTGGCGGAAAGATACCCCGTTCCTGGCGGCGACATCAAAAACGCGGTTCTCAAGGCCGCGCAAATGGCGTCCGCCGAGCCTGGCCCCGATAGCGAAAAGAAAATTCACCAGCGCCATTTCATCGCGGGCATCGAGGACGTGGCGCAGTCGAAACGAGTGATGGAACAGTCGATTTTCGAGGGCGACGGCTCGGCCCGCCCGCAATACGACACCCAGATGATGGCGGGAATGTCGGCGGCGTGGGAACAGCTCGCGCAAAACGACCGTGCCATGGGCGAAGATCTGGGCACGGTCATCCAACGCGCCAATTTGATGGAATCGCAGCTCGCGGCGATTCCCGAAATTCTCAATTCCTTCGAACAGGCTAACGCCTCGGCGCGTGGGGCGCTCAAAGACGACCTGGGCGAGCGCATCGAGCGCGTCAACGGTCATTTCGCCGAAATCAAAGCCGATTTAGCGCGCTTCGACGAGCGCGGTTTGAGTCTGGCCGGACAGGTCAAAATCGCGCTCGGCGTGGGGATTGTGGGGATTTTGACTGGAATTGGCGGGATTGTGACGGCGCTGTTGCGCTAAGCAGCGAATGAATTCGCCGCAACAACGGCGCAAAACCTGCCTTCGCAGGTTGAGGGCCTCCAGTCCGCGTAGGCGGACTTTGTTGTCTTGCGGCGAATTTATTCGCTGCTATTTTTGGAGTTCACCAATGAAAACTCATCCTTGCCGTGTGGCCTTTTTCGCCCTGCTGCAACTCATCTGGGTTTTTGCGTGGAGCGCATCGGCCCAATCGCTGCGCGTCACCAACCTGCAAAACAACGAAACGCTGCGTTATCCGGTCGCCCTCATCGAGGGCCAGGTGAACTTGCCCGATGGAACGCCGCTTTCGCTCCATAACAACTCGTCGAGCAAAGCCAACAACCATTTCGTGACTTCAGTTTTGGGCGGGCGCTTCAAGGCGCTCATGGAACTGGTGCCAGGCGACAATGCCCTTTCTTTTGCCACTTCGGGGGGAAAAACGGCCTTTCGGCTGCGCTACTCGCCGATGACGACGCCCCTGATGGTGCGCGTCATTTACGTCACCGATCCGAGCGGAAACACTCGCTACCCGACGCAGTTCGCCAACGACCCGCAAAACTTCCGCGCCAAACTGCAAACGGCGGCGCGCCTGATCCAGACCTTCACGGCGGAAACCATGAACGAAGCCGGTTGGGGGCGCAAAACCTTCCGGCTTGAAGAAGACGCGCAGGGCGAAGTCGTCGTCCACGTCGTGCGGGCGCCGCGCGAGGCCGCCTATTATCAGAGCATCAGCGAAGGCGCGATTGGCGGCGTGATTCGGGGTTTCGTCAACCCGCGTTTTCCGACGGAACGCGCGCAATCTGGTGATTAACAACACCGCCGGTTACGATCCCGCGACGGGGCGCAAGCTGGGGCACTGCGCCAACGCCAACGACGGCACCGGCGTTTTCAGCGCGCTCGATATTTTTTCCTGGCCCAGCAGCCTTCAGGAAGTGCAGCGCGCGTTTTCCAACCCCACGCTCGTTGACAAAACGCAGGTCGCCGACGACAGCGCGGGACGAGGCCGCCTGTGGGCCGTCGCCGCGACCACCATCGGCGTCACGCTGCACGAGTTGGGGCACTGTTTCAACCTCCCGCACTCAGGGGATCGCTTCGGCATCATGTCGCGCGGCCACGACTTTTTCAACCGCAATTTCACCCTGATCGAGCCGCCCATTCCTGGCCGCGACCGCACTTTCGCTTTTCCTGATGACCACAGATCGCGTTTCGAGCGCGCCAACGCCGCGCGGCTCAATTTCCACCCCTTTTTCCAGCCCGACCCGCGCCCCCAGAGCAACCTCGCGGCGCCTTCAATTGAAGTCGATTTTTCGACCGGCGACATCTACGTCAAAGCGCCCGCCGGTTTGCGCGCCCTGAGCATAGAGCGCGACGGCGTGCTGCGCGACACTGCGACCTACCTCGGCGAAGCGCCGCGCCGTCGCGGTTTCACGCGCGCCGAACTGCAACGCATCGCCGGAGGGCGCGATTTCGCGCTCGTGGCCATCGACGACGACGGGCGCATCAGCTTCGCGGGCGCCTCTCAGCTTCTCGACCAGCGCGCTTTCGTGCGCTCGTGGCGCTTATCTTCTCCCCTCGCGTGGCCCAATACCGAGGAGTTCGTTCCCGTTGATGAGGCGCGGCTGCGGGAATTGAGAACGCAACTGGCGGCGCGGCCCGCGCAACTCTGGTTTTCTCCGTTTATCGATCTGACGCGCGGCGCGGGTTCGACCGACCGCAAAGTCGCCTACGCTTACCGCGCCATCGAAAGCGATGCGGCGCGGCGCGTTTTGCTGCTCACGGGCAGCGACGACACGCTGCGCGTCTGGGTCAATGGGCAGTTGGTGAGCGAAACCGGCAAGTGGCGCGTCGCCAGAGTGGACGAAGACCGCACCTGGGTTTCGCTCCAGCGCGGGCACAATGACGTGATAGTCGAAGTTTCCAACGTCGGCGGCGGCTGGGGCTTTTATTTTCGCATGGCGGACGAGGACAATTTCTGGCTCCACCTCGGCTCCGACGGCTCTCTCGCGCGCCTGGACGAATTTTTCGATCCCAAACGTTTCGTGCGCGCCTGGCAGTTCGCCGAAAACACCCTTCCCTGGCCGTCCGCCAATACTTCGATTGACCTCGCGCCGCAACGCGAAGCCGAACTGCGCGCGCGTCCGGCCAAAGTCTCGCGTTCGCCTTTTATCGACCTGCGCGCTCACTACGAAGCCACCCAGCCGGTCGAGGGCCGTGTCGCCTACGCGCACACCACGATTCGCAGCGACCAGGCCCGCGAGTTGACGCTTTTGACCGGCAGCGACGACACCCTTCGCGTCCATCTCAACGGCGAACTGGTTTTGGAACGTCTCACGGGACGAGTTGCTCAGCCCGACGACGACCGCACGCCCATCACGCTGCGGGCGGGCGAAAATACTCTGCTGGTCGAAGTTTCGAGCGGTGGCGGCGGCTGGGGCTTTTATCTGGGCTTCGCACAACGCGATGGCGCGCCGCTCTGGGTCAACGACGACGGCACGCTCGCCACGACGCGGGAATAGGACTTGGCATTCAAAACCGCAACAAAAACGGGCCGTTGCCTGCGCGCAGTTCGGTGAGCGCGGCGGGATCACCCTGTTGTGCGCCTTATTCGTTCATGTGCAGGCGGCGCAGCGGCGGCGGCTTCAACTGTTCGATGGTGACGACGAAACAGCAGGACTCCATCTCGCCATCGAGCAGAAAGCGATCCAGTTTCTCATTGAGAGCCAGAGGCATCACGCAAAACCGAAAGGGCGTATGGTTTTCGACCAGCATCACGGTGCCCACCGTGTGCCACTTCGAGCCGGTGATGCGCCCCATCGCCACACACGCGGGGGTGAACTGCTCGAAATGGCTTTTGGCAGCGAAGCGCAGCGGATTGGCGTTTTGGATGTCTTGCTCGGTGATTTCCAACTGAATCTCTTCCACGAATGCGCCGCCTTGAAAGGGTTGAGGGTTTTATCGCCCAACGGCTGGGCGATAAAACCACTCGCACAATCGAATTTAATGCAACGACCGGCCCATTCAAAGGCGCAATTAGGCCCTTTTTAATGGCACATTCAGGCCCCTCACGCTTTTCAAGAAGACTCCAAAGCCCCTTCCAGCATCTCGCGCACGTTCACGACCCGTTTTTCCTCGCTGGCCGTAATCGCGGCAAACAGCGTCGCGTTGGATTTGATGTTGTCGTCCAAAATCGTGGGCGGAGTTTCGCCGCCTTCGAGCCAGTCCAGAAACTGCTGCGGCATCGCGGCGTGGCCGCTAAATTCAACCGCGACGGGTTCAACTTCGCGTTCTCTCAGTTCTCCATTTTCACGGGAGAGAATCCACACTTTGTGGTCGGAATCTAAAATCGCGGCGCCGCCTTCGCATTCGACGCGGTAGGCTTCGCCATGCCAGGAATTGGTTTTTCCGCTCGCCAGGTTGTTGCCCTCGTAGTGAGCGAAAGCGCCGTTGTGCATCTGCATCACGAACAGCGCGCACGGTTCGCCCTCGAACGAATCGCCGCCGCCAAAGGCGTTTTGTGCGCCGCGCACGAATCCAGGATGCCATTCGTAACCGGAAATCGTTTCGGCGTCGCCGTTTGTGAGATTGCGGAGCTGGTCGAAGTGGTGAATTCCGCCTTCCACCAGCAGCGAATGGGGCATTTCGTGGCGAAAGTTCGCGCCCCAACTGCCGCGCACGCGATAATCGCTGGCGTAGCGCCCGACGGCGTAATTGACCTGCCCCAATTCGGCGACGGCTTTTTTGAGCGTCAAAATGCGCGGCGTGTAGCGATAATTCTGCGTGACCAGCATTCGCACGCCCGCTGTTTTCACGGTTTTGTAGATGGAAATCGTGTCCTGCCACGTCGCGGCGATGGGTTTTTCGCTCAGAATATCGAGACCGCGCGCCGCCGCGAGTTCGACCGCGCCGCGATGAAACTGCGGCGGCGTCACGATGCAGCAAAAATCGGCTTCGACACTTTCAAAAGCCTTTTGCGCGTCGGTAAAAAGGGCCGAGGCGGGCAAATCGAGCTTTTCGCCCACAGCTTTGAGGGCATCGGCGTTGACATCGACGAGCGCCGCGAACTCCATGCGATGCGACTGACGCGCCCAGAAATCGAAAATCCACGAGCGCGCCATGCCGCCGACGCCGAGCATAATGCATTTTTTCTTCATAAGAACCGCTTGCAGCTTAACCTGAGAAAATTTTCACCGCAAAGACGCAAAGAAAAAGAAGAGGGAAAGGCGAAGTTGTGCCGCCATTTTATAATTTTCACTCTTCTTTCTCTGCGTCTTTGCGTCTTTGCGGTGAAAAATTAAGGCCCCAAATCTGCGAGACTTCCACCCCAGCTATGGAAACCAAAACCAACCCCAAAAGACACGAAATTCCCGTCGAAATGACCTGGGATTTAACCCCGATTTACGCTTCCGTTGAAGAATGGGAAGCCGATTTCGCGCGCCTCGAAAGCCAGTTGCCCGCGTTCGAGGCGTTCAAGGGCACGCTCGATAAAGCGCAGTCCCTGCTGGAATGCCTCCGTTTCCGCGACGAAAACGGCCAGAACATCGGCAAGCTCTATTCGTGGGCCAGCCTGATGAAATCGGGCGACAACGCCGATTCCGATGCCCAGGCGCGCTACAGCCGCGTTTCGGGCCTCTACGCGCGCCGCGCCGCCGCGACTTCGTGGATCGAGCCGGAAATTCTGGCCATCGAACCCGAAAAACTGCGCCAGATCATCGCTTCAGAAGAAAAACTCTGGCTCTACGAATACTATTTCGAAACTCTCGAACGCTCGCGCGCCCACTCGCGCAGCGCGGAAGTCGAGGAAGTGCTGGCCCAACTCGCCGAAACCCGCGACGCCGCGCAACAGGCGTTTCGCATGTTCGACCACGCCGATTTGAAATTCCCCAAAGTCCGCGACGAAAACGGTGTCGAACAGGAACTCACGCATGGCACCTACATCAACTTCCTCCAGTCGAACGACCGCCGCGTGCGCGAAGACGCTTTTCGCGCCATGCACGGCACTTTCGAAAGCTGGAAGAACACCCTCGCCGCGACTTTAAGCGGCACGGTGAAAAGTCATGTCGCGATGTCGCGGATTCGCAAATATCCCTCGGTTTTGCACATGGAACTCGGCCCCGACGCGATTCCGACCGAGGTTTATACCAATTTATTGTCAACCGTGCGCGAACGTCTGCCGGTTTTGCATCGCTATCTCGCTTTGCGGAAAAAGATGCTCGGTCTGGACGAGTTGCAGATGTGGGATTTGTATGTTCCGATGGTGCAAAACGTCGAGCGCAACATTTCCTACGAAACCGGTAAACAGTTGGTGCTGGAAGCCATCGAACCGCTCGGCGAAGCGCCGAGCGCGGTTTTGCAGCGCGGTTTTGAGGAGCGATGGGTCGATGTTCTGGAAAACGAGGGCAAAACGAGCGGCGCGTTTTCCGACGGCTCTTATCTCACGCCGCCTTACATCCTGATGAATTATCAGGACAAATTGGAATCGGTTTTCACCCTCGCTCACGAGTGGGGACACAGCCTGCATTCGCAAATGGCGCGCGAGGCGCAGCCTTACGTTTACGCGGGCTACACCATTTTCGTGGCGGAAGTCGCTTCGACTCTGCTCGAAGCCCTGCTGAGCCACAAAATGCTGCGAGAAGCGCGCGAAGCCGGTGACAAAGATTTGCAGTTGTATTTGCTCAACCAGACCGCCGAACGCTTTCGCACCACGCTTTTCCGCCAGACGCTTTTCGCCGAATTCGAACTCAAAGTGCACGAAGTCATCGAGAAAAACGAGGCTCTGACGGCGGAAACCATGAGCGAAATGTATCTGCAAATCAACCGCGACTATTACGGCGCGCAGGTGAATGTCGATGAGATTTCGCGCATCGAATGGGCGCGCATCCCACATTTTTACTACGGCTACTACGTTTATCAATACGCGACGGGCATTTCGGCGGCGCAGAGTCTGGCGCGCCAGATTTTGTTCGAGGGGCAGCCGGCAGTCGAGCGTTATTTGAAGTTCTTGCGCGGCGGCGGCTCGAAAACTTCAATTGATTTGCTGCGCGGCGCGGGCGTCGATATGACTACGCCCAAACCGATTAACGTGGCGATTGATATTTTAGAAGAAACCGTCGCGGAAATGGAAAAACTCGCGGGTTGAGTCACAAAAATTAAAATGGCCCGCGAATTCCGATTCGCGGGCCATTTCTCGCGCGCGGGAACAAATCCGCGCCCCTGGCACTCTGAAACACGATGAACCCCCGAAAACTCTTCCCCAAATGGCTCATTTTGGCTCTTCTGCTCTGGTCGGCAACCTCAATCTCGGCATGGAAGCGCGCCTACAGCCCGATGAGCGATTATGTGCGCCGCGCGACGCTGATCGCACTTATAGATTCCGGCCCGCGCGATGAGCGCGGTCAAATCACTCTCACTTTCCGCGAAATCTGGAAAGGCGAGGCGAAAGAAGGCATTTCCATCCCGCAATCGCCGCGCATGGGGCCGACAGTGCCGCCCGACGTGCGCGGCTGGGCCGCGTTGTTCGAGACAGATGCAAAAGGCGAATTGCGACTGCTTGAGACCTACGGAAAACCGGAGCAAATCGAGGCGCTGCGCGAAGTGATTAGAATCGCCGCCCTTCCCGACGAACGCGCGCGTTTGGAAGCATGGCGTGCCCTTCTGCCCAACTCGAATCCACTTTACGCCGAAAATTTCCTCTGGGAACTGCGCGAAATGCGCGACCCCAACAACTTTCCGCTGCTTCTCAACTCGCTGGACGAATTCGACGAAGCCGGAAAAAGTTCTCTGGTGCGCTTAGTGGGCGAAATCGGAGACGCGCGCGGCGTGCCGTGGCTTCTCGAACGCATGAACGTCGCAGATCCAACGCCCGCGCAGCAAAAAATCGCGCGCGAAGCCGCCGGCCAACTCTCGATTCACTTCCCCAACGCTTCCGGTGTCCCCGAAGCCTTTCGCGCGGCACTGGAAAAAGCGCATTTGAAGGACGCCGCGACCTATTATCTGGCGAAGCGCGACTCGAAACTTCGCGCTGGATTGCGACCACAAACGCCCTATTCACGCGCTCAAGCGCACGCCGAAGCGGGCGAATTTGCCCAGGCGCGCCGTCTGTGGCTGAAAATTGTGGAAGATGCCACAACAAACGATTGGACGCGCCTTGATGTAGCGATGCGCCTCGCCAAAACTCGCGCCGCAGCGACCCCCACCAATATGGAACGCGAACGCCGCGCCGTCTTGCCCCATCTGGCGCGATTGGCGCGTGAAGGCGATTATGTGCAAACCGAAAACGTCGTCAAACTCCTGCGCGACTGGCACGGCGACGAGGCCATTGAGCCGCTCTTGGCCGTTCTAGAGCGAAAAACGGAGCGGATCCTGGAAAAATCGCAGCAAATCGCCTTCGCCGCCTTATTTGAACGCGGCCCCGAAGCGCGAAACCGAGCCGCGGCAGTTCTCACCGCGCGCCTGGGGAGCGAAAAAGCCGACAACATCGACAGTTTCGACGCCATTCTGCTGCCGCTTGGCTGGCTCGCTGATGCCGCGAGTGAAACGTCCATTGCCGCGCTTCTCGATGACAGCACGCGGCGCCAGTGGGAGAAATTGTCCCCGCTGCGCCACGCCGCGCGTTCTGAAGATGAAACGGCGGCTCTCATCGATCTTTTGCGAAAGCGCGATTCCATTCCTTTTAATGCCATTTCGTGGATCGTTTTTCGTCTGAGCGAAAAGCGCGACCCGCGCGCCCTGGAACCGCTGGCGACGCTGCTGGCCAATTCCTCTGGGCGCACCACGGGCGACGCCATCGTGCGCATCGGCGGGCCGCAGGCGGAGCGGGAAGTCGAATTGCTGCTGCGCCACCCCAACGACGACGTGCGGCGCCGTGCCGTGGATTTGCTGGTCGAACTGCAAGGCGCGCGGGCGCTTCCGCTCCTGCGGCGCATGATCAACGAGCCGAATTTCGGCTCGCGTTCCGGCGCCCTTTTTCAACTCGCTTATTTCGGCACGCCCGACGATTTGCCCCTCTTGCTCAAATTGAGCGACTATTGGACGGGCGACCGCGCCAATCACTATTGGATAACGCACGCCATCGCCAATATCCGTTCCCGCTATCATCTCGATGTCAACGGAGCGATATAAAAACAAAACTCCCGCGCAATCGAAATTGCGCGGGAGTTTTTCCAATGTCGCAGAGAAGACTCGAACTTCCACGAGGTTGCCCCCACCAGCCCCTCAAGCTGGCGCGTCTGCCATTCCGCCACTGCGACAAAACCAAATTAAGAGGTCGAACCGAACAAGCGTGTAAAACTTTCCCAGACACGGTCGCCAAACATCATAATCGCGGCGTAGAGCGCCAGAGCGATGGGAAAATGCCACCACTGCAACACCTTTTCGCCGTGCATCGCCGCCAGAGCCGAGAGAAACAAAAACCCGACCGCGACCCACTTCGACATCGGTTTAAGAATGCGTTCGGCACCGACGGGCATATCAATCGAACCCATGTTGCGCCCGCCCTGACCGCCCAGACCCATGACGCCGCTTTGCTGCGCTTTGTCGGTCTGAATCGCCATGAGGATGACGAAAGTCAGCGCTGCCAGAACTTGTAAAACCAATAAAACGATGCCCATAAAACCCGCCGCGCCCCTCGACTTTCACTCTCACAACTCGCGCGGCCCGACAAATATTACCCGACGCGCCCGCCATTTTCAAGTTGCGTGGCGTCGCGTCTGCTAAAATTTCCCCGTCTCGCTTCCCACCATTATGTCTCCGCAACGCCTGCGCGCCCTGCTCGAACACGTCCAAAACGGCGAAAAGTCCGTCGAATCCGCGCTCGAAACGCTGCGCGATCTGCCCTTTGAAGACCTCGAATTCGCCAAAGTCGATCACCACCGCGCCCTGCGCCAGGGTTTTCCCGAAGTCGTCTTCGGACAGGGAAAAACCCCGCCGCAAATCGCCGCCATCGCCGCCACTTTATACGGGCGCGGCGACACCGTTCTGGTCACGCGCGCCTCGCTCGAAGCCTTTGAAGCCGTCCAAAGCGACATTCCCGCCGCGCGCTACGAACATTCAGCGCGCATCATTCTCATCGAAGGCGAAAAAGCAGCCCATCTGGGCCGCGCCGCCGTTTTGTGCGCCGGAACGAGTGATTTGCCCGTCGCCGACGAAGCCGCGATCTGCCTCGAAGCGATGGGCGCCGAGGTGACACGCATTTCCGATGTCGGCGTCGCCGGACTGCATCGTTTGCTCGAAACCCTGCCCCAAATCCGCGACTGCCGCGCGCTCATCGTCGTGGCGGGCATGGAAGGCGCCCTGCCCAGCGTCGTGGCGGGCCTGGTTTCGGTTCCCGTCGTCGCGGTTCCAACCTCCGTCGGCTACGGCGCGGCGTTTGGCGGTTTGGCGGCGCTGCTCGGAATGCTCAATTCGTGCGCCAACGGCATCGCGGTGGTCAACATCGACAACGGTTTCGGCGCGGCGGCTTTCGTGGCTTCCATCTTACGAACTCAAAAAGCCACAAAGAACACAGAAGACACACAAAGAGGCACAGAGAAATTGAATTAAAAACTCTGTGCCTCTTTGTGTGTCCTCTGTGTTCTCTGTGGCTACCTACTATGAAAATCGCGTATTTTGATTGTTTTTCCGGCATCGCGGGCGATATGGCGCTCGCCGCCCTGCTCGACTGCGGCGTGCTGCTCGATGATCTCAAAGCGGGCCTGGCTTCACTTCCCGTCGAAGGGTGGGACATCGTGGCTGAAAGCGTCCTGCGGTCGGGAATTCACGCCGTTTCGGTCTCCATTTCTCAGCATGGCGTCACCGACGCCGCCGAACTCGCGGCGATGAGCGTCGCGCCGATTGCGAATGGCTCTTTCGCCGCCTCTCACGAGGAGAGTCATCACGGCGGTCAACACCCACACGCCCACCGCGCCCGCGCCGATCAGGATGAGAAAATACAGCAGGATGAAGCTCATAGAACGCAGTTTGACACCGACGATCATCACGAACACGAACATTCTCACCATCATCATGGCCGCTCGATGCGCGAAATCCGCGACATCATCGAAAAGAGCGCTTTAAACCCCAAAGTCAAAGCCAATTCCCTCCAGATTTTCGAAAAAATCGCCGTCGCCGAAGCGTATTTGCATCATTCGACGCCCGATGAAATCCATTTTCACGAAATCGGCGGCCTCGATTCGCTGCTCGATATCGTCGGCGTGGCGTGGTGCCTCAATTTTCTCGGCATCGAAGCGATTTACGCTTCGGCGCTGCCGCTTTCGAGCGGCTGGGTCGATTGCGCGCATGGGCGAATGCCGGTTCCGGCGCCCGCGACGCTCGAACTTCTCAAAGGCGCGCCCTGGACGCCGACCGACATTCGCGGCGAACTCGTCACCCCCACCGGCGCGGGCATTTTGGCGGCGCTTTGCAAAGGTTTTGGCCCTGCGCCCGCAATGACGATGGAGAAAATCGGTCTGGGCGCGGGCAAAAAAGAGTTTCCCGACCGGCCCAACATCCTGCGCGTTTCGATTGGCGAAACGACGGACTCCAACCGAATCGCGGGTTTGGAAACGGACACGCTTTGCCTGCTCGAAACCAACATCGACGACATGAATCCGCAGCTTTTCGAGGCGGTTTTCGAGTCGCTGTTCGAGAAGGGCGCGCTCGATGTGTGGACGACGCCGATTGCGATGAAAAAAGGCCGTCCGGCGCAAAAACTGAGCGTTTTGTGTCCGCAAAACGCACGAGACGCCATTTTGCGCGCGATTTTGCGCGAAACCACTACGCTGGGCGTGCGCGTTTCACACGTTGAACGCCTCAGTTTGAAACGCGAATTTGAGACCGTTCAAACCCAGTTCGGCGAAGTCAAAGTCAAAATCGCGCGCTGGGACGAAGAGAATTTGCGCCGCGCCCATCCCGAATGGGAGGATGTGAAGCGTCTGGCGCGCGAACGTGGCGTGAGCGCGCGCGAAGTCTTCGATGCGGCGCGCGCGGCGTTTTAACCTCCCCCGCCGCCTCCTTCGTAAGGAGGGGGCGGGGGAGGTTTCCGCTAAGGTTTGCGTGAAAATTCGCCTTAAAGCGCCTCACGCGCTAAAATCGTTTGTCAGACACCCGTAATTTTTCCTATGAAGTTCCTCATCTCACCCTTGGTCGCTCTGGCCACCGTCGCCGCGCTGTTGCCGGCGACCGCCAGCGCCCAAAATCGCACCCTTTCGACCGACACCACCAACATCGCCGCCGCGCAAAATGGCGGTCGCGTTTTGTCGTCCTCCTCGACCATCAACAACGACAAAGCCTTCGCCGCCTCCAATCTCATCGACGGTAAAGTCTTCAATTTCGAGCGCAACACCGGCTCCAAAGGCTGGGCCTCCAACCGCTTCGATTCGCTCGACATGGACACCGTGACGCTCGCTTTCGCGGGCAATCAGACGCGCAAAATCGGCAAAATCGTGCTCAATCCCGCCGTCGATCTCACGCCCGAACGCTGGGCCAAGGATGTCGAAGTGCAGGTCTCGACCGAAACCGCCGAAGGGCCTTACCAGCCCGTCGCGCAGCTCACTTTGAAGCGTTCGCCCGAACCACAGGAGTTCGCCATTTTGCCGGTTTCGGCGCGCTTCGTGCGTTTGATGTTTCGCTCCAACTGGGGCAGCGACCGCGCCGTTGGCCTGGGCGAAGTCGAAATTTACGAAGCCATCGACAACACCGACGCGATGGGCGGCCTGATTTCGCGCCTCGAAAGCGCCCTCGCCGATTTGCGGCGCTATCGCCAGGTGCAAAGCGATGGCGGCGTCCAAAACACGGCGGGCGCCGGACTATCGAGCGCCACGCTGCAAACTACCCAACTCGGCGGCGCGGCGCGCTCGGCCAATATCAACGTCGCGGCGGCCAAAAACGGCGGCAAAGTGATGGCCTACTCGTCGATTTTCAACAGCGACGCCGAATTTAGCCCCAACAACCTCATCGACGGCCAAAATTTCCGCCCCGCCGACGGCAAAGGCACCGGCGGGTGGGCCTCGCAGGGTTTCGAGCCTGGCAAAGAGTTCGTCACGCTCGGTTTCGCCGACGACCGCACTCGTCTGGTGGGCAAAATCACCATCAATCCGGTTTCCAACCAGTCGGATTTGCGCTGGGCGCGCCGCGTCGAAGTGCAGACCACGAGCGGCAGCTTCAAAGACGGCCCCTGGAAATCGGCGGCGTCCATCAACCTTCGCAACGAGCCGGTCAACCAAGACTTCACGATTCGCCCCGTGGAAGCCAAATATGTGCGCTTCATCTTTCAGGCGAACGGCCCTGGCGTGGTTTTGCCCAACGCCGATCCCAACGTCAACTCGGATCGCGCCGTTTCGCTGGGCGAAATCGAGATTTACGAAGCCATTGCCAGCAACGACCAGCTCGAAGCCCTCATTGGCCGTTTCAACGGGGTTTTGACCGATTTGAAAACGCTGCGCCGCCGCCAGATGACCGAACCCAACGCGGTCGCTTTCACCACGCCGCGCCGCGCGCCCGCCAAAGGCGCATCGAAAGTCAAATCGAGCCGCAAAACCGGTTAAATTCGCCGCCAAATCTCAAAAAGCCGGACACGCCTCGCGTGTCCGGCTTTTCTCATTCCCGTCTTAATAAGCGCCATGTCCCCTTCTCCGCCCGACCAATCGCCCCCGCAATCCGAACTGAACGAAGAGCGCCGCCAACTGCTCGAACAAATCGAAGACCGCCTCGAAACCCCGATGCTGCTGCTCGGCTTCGTTTGGCTGGGACTTCTGGTGTGGGAATTTGTGGTGCCAAAAGGCCTCAGCGACCCGCTCGAAACGCTGGGAACTGTGATCTGGGTGATTTTTCTGGTCGATTTCGGGGTGAAATTCGCGCTCGCGCCCGACAAATGGGATTATCTGCAAACCAACTGGCTCACCGCGATTTCGCTCCTCGTTCCGGCGCTGCGCGTGTTTCGCATCGTGCGCGTTGTGCGATTGCTGCGCGTAGCGCGGGCGGCGCGCGGACTGCGCTTTTTCCGCCTTGTCACCTCGCTCAACAGAGGCATGAAAGCCCTGTCCGGCGCGATGGGGCGGCGCGGTTTCGGCTATGTCGTCGCGCTGACTTTGATCGCGACCTTCGCGGGCGCGGCGGGGATGTTCGCCTTTGAAAGGGGCGAAGACGGCTTCCAAAACTACGGCCAATCGCTGTGGTGGACGGCGATGCTGATGACCACTTTAGGCTCGGAAAGCTGGCCGCAGAGCAGCGAGGGCCGCGCGCTGTGTTTTCTGCTCTCGCTGTTCGCTTTCACGATTTTCGGCTACGTCACCGCGACACTGGCGACGTTTTTCGTGGGCCGCGACGCCCAGAACCCCGAAGCCGAAGTCGTGGGCGCCGACAACGTGCGGGCGCTGCGTGATGAAATCGCGGCCTTGCGCGAGGAAATTCGGGAGTTGTCAGGTTTAGGGCCTCGTTAGAAAAACCACAGAGACACAGAGATTTTTTATTAAACCTCTTGCAAAAGTAGCGAAAGCGGTTTGTAGTAGCGGGCCGCGAGGCGCGTGGACACCCTGTGGACGCTTTCCACACGCGCCTCGCGGCGCTACTACAAACCTACGAACATCCAAAGCTCTACACTTTTGCAAGAGGTCTATTGAATTTCTCTGTGTCTCCGTGTCTCTGTGGTTTTTCTAACGCAGAAAAAACCCGCCGATTTTGCCGTCTTTGAGGCTCATTTCGGCCAGAATGTCGTCGCCGCCGTCCCGAAACGCGAGTTTCCACAGATGCGTTGTGTAGGCCCCGCGCTTGAGATGGTCGAGATAAATCGCCTCGTAGCCGTTTTTCTGGCGCGACGCGAGTTGCGCGACGACCGCATCGAACATTTTTTTGGTCAGAGCGGCTTTGAAGTTGTCATCGACGGCGACCAGAAATCCGGCGTAATCGTCGTCCTGAATTGAAGTCATCAGCAAGTTGAAGGCGTCGCGCACGGCGGGCGCGAGTTTTTCGGGCGGTTTCTGGGTTTGGACGGGCGGAGCGGCCTCGTCCTGAGCGTGGGCGAGCGGCGCGAAAACCAGGGGGAGGGCGAGAAGGAGAATGCGCGTTTTCATGTTCTAATTTTCGCTCAAATCGCGCGGGTTGTCATTGGCAGTCAAAGCAAAAGCGGGCGCGAAATTTCGCGCCGCTTCTGGTTTTGGGTGCCGTCCTCAAGTCGGAGCGCCGCCGCGCGAAGTAAATTTCTCGCCATGTCTGTTTTTCACCAGTAGCCGCGCTCCTGCTTCTTACGGCGGCGCTCCTGTTGCTTGCAATGGCGCTCCTGTTGCTTGCGGCGGCGCTCCATTTCGCGCCAGGCCGCTTCCTCAATTTTTCTTCCAGAGGCCGTTATCGGTTCGACTTGTGCTTCGCTTCCCACTACCGCCAAATGTTGCAATCGCTGGCGTTGTTGCTCCGGCGGAAGCACCATTTTCGCGCGACCGTGCGGCAACGGGCCGCGCCACAAGGGACGGTCGGGAACGGGCGTCATTGCGCTCGGTTCGCCATAGCGCCGGAGCAGAAAACGCAAAACACGCGCTTCCAATTGAGCGCGCCAGGACGAACTGCGCTGCGCGAGATCCAGGCGGCGCTGCCATTCGAGAGGAAGCAGATTTCGCATGAGGTTTCCCAGCAGTTTAAACCAAAAGCGGACGCGAAATTTCGCGCCCGCTTTTGGTTCTCAGCCATATGTAAACCAAAAGGAACCGGCTAAACACGCGAAAGCAAGAGCAGTAAAGCACCACAGTTTCTCAATTCTTTCCTCCTGGGAGGCAAAAACCAGAAACAAACTGGACAAACCGCCCATGAGAGAATCTGCGCCGCTTTTAGTAACCGCCACCAACGCGATTTGTGCGATGGTAACAGCGACGACAAAAAGAGTCAACGCGCGAAAAAATCGTTTTCTGGATTCGTTATCCGCTTTGGACGGATCCGACGATTGAGAACTGGGATTTGTCATAGAGCAATTGTCTCTCTTCTCTTTGAATCCCACAAGCGAAAAATCTACACATTTTGCGTAGATTTTTCGTTTTTTAGTAGTCAAACTCGGCAGACGAAAAGCGGGCGCGAAATTTCGCGCCCGCTTTTTATCTTCTTTCACTTCGATATCGTTCCAGCTGCTTTACAATTAGCTCTTTTATAGAAAACCAAAGAGATAGGACGTAGAGGAGGAAGTAACCGAGAACCTTGGCCATTATCCAGACACCTGCGACTGCAATCCCATTCGATGCAACGATAATGAACAGCAAAACTGGAACAGCTACCAAAACAACAAGACCATAATATGCCGCGTAAAAGGGAGGCGCGCCGTTAGCAAGCATTCCCCAAAACGAAATAACGAATATAAAGGCGATACCAGCCAAAAGCCAACGCATCTCTACTTCCGATTACTCGACAGATTCTTCTTCCGCAATCGAATTCCCTTGGGCGTGGCTTCGACTAATTCATCGTCGTTAATCCATTCGAGGGCGCGCTCCAGGGTCATCAGCGACGGCGGAATAATCTTGGTAGTGATTTCCGAAGTCGAGCTTCTCATGTTGGTGAGCTGCTTTTCTTTGGTGATGTTGACGTTCAAATCGGCGTCGCGCGAGTTTTCGCCGATGATCATGCCCTCGTAAACCGCCGTTTGCGGCTCGTGGAACATCGTGCCGCGCTCCTGCAAGTTCGCCATCGCAAAAGGCGTGGTTTGTCCGGCGCGGTCGGCGACGAGAGCGCCACTGCCGCGCTGCGGAATCGGGCCGCCCCAGGGCGCGTAGCGCAAAAACAAGGTGTTGAGCAGGCCCATGCCGCGCGTTTCGGTGAGGAACTGAGAGCGAAAACCGATGAGGCCGCGCGAGGGAATTTCAAATTCGAGGCGCACGCGGCCAGAGCCGTGATTGGTCATTTGCGTCATGGTGCCTTTGCGACGGCCCAGCGCCTCGGTCACGACACCGACGTATTCGGTTGGAACGTCGATAAAAACCTGTTCGACCGGCTCCATCACCGTGCCATTTTCGACGTGGGTGACGACTTCGGGACGCGACACCTGAAGTTCGAAACCCTCGCGGCGCATCTGCTCGATGATGATGGCGAGTTGCAGTTCGCCGCGCCCCGAAACCTTGAAAGTGTCGGGTTCGGAGGCATCTTCGACGCGAATCGCGACGTTGGTGAGAACTTCGCGCGCCAGACGGTCGCGGAGCTGGCGGCCCGTGACGTATTTGCCCTCTTTGCCCGCGAACGGACTGATGTTGGCGGCGAAGTTCATCGAAATGGTGGGTTCGTCAACGGTGAGCGGCTTGAGCGCGGCCGGATTTTCGACATCGGCGATGGTTTCGCCGATGTGAATCTCTTCCAAGCCCGCGACCGCCACGATGTCGCCCGCGCCCGCCGTTTCGATGGCATCTCTTTTCAATCCTTCAAAGCCGTAAAGCCCCGAAATGCGGAATTTCTGGAAAGTGCCGTCGAGTTTGCAGAGTGTGGCGTCGGTTCCGGCGTTGATGGTGCCCGCCACGATGCGTCCGACGGCCATGCGGCCCACGAAATCGTTGTAATCGAGGTTGGAAATCATCATCTGCAACGGCGCGCCGACATCGGCGCGCGGCGCGGGCACGTTTTCGATGATGGCACGGAAAAGCGGCTGTAAATCGCTCGATTCTTCATCAAGCGCGGTTTTGGCGATGCCGTCGCGTCCGATGGCGTAGATGACGGGGAAATCGAGCTGGTCTTCGTGGGCGTCGAGATCGATGAAGAGACCGTAAATTTCATCCAAAACCGCTTCAGGGCGCGCGTCGTGGCGGTCGATTTTGTTGACTACGATAATCGGTATCAAACCGGCTTCGAGGGCTTTGCCCAGCACGAAACGGGTTTGCGGCAGGCAGCCTTCGGCGGAGTCCACGAGGAGCAGACAGCCGTCGGCCATGCTTAAAACGCGCTCGACTTCGCCGCCGAAATCGCTGTGGCCTGGGGTGTCGATGATGTTGATTTTAAATTCTTTGCCCTCGAAGGGCAGGCGCAGCGAGGCGTTTTTCGCCATGATGGTGATGCCGCGTTCGCGCTCCAAATCCATGCAGTCCATGACTCGGTCGCGCACTTCCTGATTGGCGCGAAAGGTGTGGGCCTGGGCGAGCATAGTGTCAACAAGCGTGGTTTTTCCGTGATCGACGTGAGCGATTATGGCGATATTTCTGAGGTCTTCCCGAACCGGAAGAGCCTGTTTGTCGTTAGATTTCATTGCGGAGGCAGTATACAAGGGCGGTTTTAATGGTTATAACCGCGTTTGGTGAACTTCTCCCGCCTGCGGCGGCCCTCACCCGCCTTCGCGGAGCTCAGGCACCCTCTCCCGCAAGCGGGAGAAGGATTAGCAGTGTTCAGTTCTCACTTTTGAGGAGCTGCATTTGAGGAACCGCAAAAGCGGAGTAGAACTGAACACTGCTAATCCTTCTCCCGCTTGCGGGAGAGGGTGCCTGAGCTCCGCGAAGGCGGGTGAGGGCCGCCGCAGGCGGGTAGCCTCCACAATCCCAATGAAACCCCAACTTTTCCCCCTTCTCTTTCTCGCCCTCGCCGGATGCCGCGAAACAACGGTTTCCGTCGCCGCGCAAAACGAAACGCCCTTGCCAACTCCCATCGAAGTCAAAACGCCGCTCGATACTTATCTCGCGCGCCCCGAAAGCGCCTACAAATGGCAGGATGTCTCCGATGGCGAATTCGCCGATGGCGATTTCAATCTCCGCCTCACCTCGCAAACCTGGCAGGGACGGCCCTGGACGCACCGTTTGCAGATTTTCAAGCCTGACAATCTCAAGCATCCTGACGCCGCCCTTCTCAATATCCCGTTTGGAGGCGGCTCGATGGGCGAAACCCTCATCGGAAAAGCCCTCGCCGATGCGACGGGCGCTTATGTGGTCAATGTTTACGGCGTGCCCAACCAGCCTTTATTCGGCAAGACAGAGGACGAACTCATCGCCTACACCTTCGCCAAATACCTCGAAACCGGCGATGAAACCTGGCCGCTTCTGTTTCCAATGACGAAAAGCGTCACCAAAGCGATGGACGCATTGGGCGAGTGGTCGGGGAAGAACGGCGGCCCGAAAATCTCGCGGTTTTTGGTGTCGGGCGCCTCGAAGCGCGGCTGGACGACCTATCTCGCGGCGGCGGGCGATAAGCGCGTGATTGGCGCGGCGCCCATCGTGTATAACAACCTCAACATCCCGCTCCAGATCGCCCACCAGCGCGCCATCTGGAAAGAAACTTCGCCGATGATTTCGGCTTATGCCGATCTGGGTTTGTTCGATCAGATGGGGTCGGAGCGCGGCAAAAAGTTAGTGGCGATGGTCGATCCCTACCATTATCGCGCGCGTTTAACGATGCCCAAACTGCTCATCAACGCGGCCAATGACGATTTCTGGCCGCTCGACGCGCTGCAATTCTACCGCGCCGGATTGGAGGGCCAGACCGACCTCTTCAACGTTCCCAACGCGCCGCATTCGCTGGGACAGGGCGTGCCGTCGGCGGTGGGAACGGCGGCCGCGTGGGGCCGAAGCGTCCTCGAAGGCAAGGTCGCGCCCAAAGTGAATCTGAAGGTCGAAAACTCCCCAAAAGGCCGCGTTTTCTCGCTTTCCACCGATGGCGCGCCGCGCGTGGCGCGGCTGTGGCTGGCCTCCTCGAATTCCCCCGATTTTCGGCGCGCGACGTGGAAATCCATCGAATTGCAGCCGCGCGACGGCGCCTATCGCGCCACCGTCGCCGAGGCTGATTTGCTTCCGCGCGGCGCGAAGTTCGCGGCGGCCTGGGGTGAAATTGAAATTTCGGCGCAACCACTGCCCCTGCGACTTTCGTCGGAGTTGTGGCAGAGCGAGAAATAACTCGGTTCGCCGCTTCCCGCTCCGCGGCCCTCACCCGCCTTCGTGGAACTCAGGCACCCTCTCCCGCAAGCGGGAGAAGGATTAGCAGTAGTAACTCCGACTTTTGCGGTTCCTCAAAGTGACAGGGAAAACTGCTAATCCTTCTCCCGCTTGCGGGAGAGGGTGCCTGAGTTCCGCGAAGGCGGGTGAGGGCCGCGGAGCGCGGTCTGTTCCCAATCCTCATGCGCCTTCTCATTTTCTTATTCTCTCTCATCCTCGCCGCCCCGACTTTCGCCGCGACGCCCCCAACCCAGCCACTCGATACCTACTTAAAAAGGCCCGACGGTTTCGCCTGGAAAATTCTCTCGCAGACGCCGCAAGTCACGCGCATCAGCCTCACTTCGCAAAACTGGCAGGGCGTTAGGTGGCAGCACGAAATCCGCGTTTACCAGCCCAAAAAGCTGCTCTTTCCTGGCCGCGCGGTGATGCAGCTTGGCACGCAACCGTTCGCCTGGGACGACCTCACCGGACGCCTCGCCGCCGACAACATTGGCGCGCCTTTCATCACGGTTTACGGCGTGCCCAATCAGCCCCTCTGGGGCAAAACCGAGGATGGATTGTTCGGCTACTCGCTGCAAAAGATGTTCGAAACGCGCGATCCGAGTTGGTCTTTAGCCTTTGCGATGGCGAAATCGGCCACGCGCGCGATGGACGCGGTGCAAGGGTGGTCGAAAGGGCAGAAAAAACCGCTCTCAAAGTTCGTGATGATCGGTTTTTCCAAGCGCGGCCTCGCGGCGTGGCTCGCCTCGACCGATCCGCGCGTCATGGGCCTGGTTTCGATTGGCTACAACAACTTGAACGTCGAAAAACAGGCGCCCAACCAACTGGCGCAGTGGGGCCAGTATTCGCCGCTCCTGCGCGCCTACACCGGCAATGGATTGCTCGAAAAAATGAACGCGCCAGAGGGACAGGGACTGATGGCGACGTGGGATCCGTATAATTTTCGCGCGCGCCTGACGATGCCCAAATACATCATCGACGCCACCAACAACGGTTACTGGACGCTCGACGCCTTCGATTTATACGCCGCCGATTTGCGCGGGCCGGCGAATTTGCTTTATGTGGCGAACGCGGGCCATTACATGGAAAATGCGATTCCCAGCGTGTTCGGCTCGATTGCGAGCTGGTGCCGCGAGGTTCTGGGCGGAAAAACGCCCGCACAGCCCCAACTCGCCAAAAACGGGCAGCGCTGGACTTTGCAGGCTCCTGGCGCGGCAACCGCGCAGCTTTTTTATGCGTTTTCGGCCTCGAAAGATTTCCGCGAGACGCCGTTTCAGCAAATTCCTTTGCAGCGCAATCCCGACGGCACTTTCGCGGCGAAAATCCCCGCCGCACCCGCGCAAACTCCGGTTGTGGCGATTTACGGCGAAGCGAACTGGAGGGGCGAAACTTTGCCGCTCAAATTGACTTCGCGGGTAAAAATCGGACGGTTTTAGTTCGCTCGACTAAAGTCGGCGCTATAGCCGAATAATTCGCTAACTTTCGGCCTACGCCGAAACATCCCAGTGTGGTTCCCGCGAAGGCGGGAAGTTAGCACCGAAGGTGCGGGGCACCCTCTGGGTCAGCGCCGACTTTAGTCGAGCGAACTCTGCACTTCCATAACGACCGCGACGCAACCCCCAATCGTCGCGGTCGTTTTTTGCACCGATTCCCCTTATGGCACACGACATTCCCTCGTTTTTGCGTGAAATCGAAAAAATCGGCCAGCTCAAGCGCATTTCCCATCCGGTTTCGACGCATTTGGAAATCGCCGAAATCGCCGACCGCGTCATCAAAGCCGCCGGCCCCGCGCTTTTGTTTGAAAACGTCAAAGAAACGCCCGATGTGCCCGTCGCCATCGGGCTTTTCGGTTCGCATGAGCGCCTCGCGCTCGCTTTGCACGACAAACCCGCCAACATCGCGGCGCGCATCGGCGAACTGATCGGCACGCGACCGCCCAATTCCCTCCTCGGCATGGCGCAGATGGGACTCAAAATGCTGCCCACGATTCAAAGCCTGGGCATCAAGCGCGGCAAAACGGGGCCGTGTCAGGAAGTGATTTGGAAGGGCGACGACGTGGATTTGTCGAAACTGCCGGTTCTGACCTGCTGGCCCCAGGACGGCGGGCCGTTTGTGACGCTGCCGATGGTCTTCACCCACAATCCCAACACCGGACGGCGCAATGTCGGGATGTATCGCGTGCAAATCTACGACAAAAACACGACCGGAATGCACTGGCAAACCCACAAAGTCGCCGCGCAGCACCAGCGCGAAGCGACTGAAAAGGGACGCAATGTCGAAGCGGCGGTGTGTCTGGGCGGCGATCCGTGTCTGCCGTTTTGCGCGCTGGCGCCCCTGCCGGAAGAGATTGATGAAATGCTCTTCGCCGGTTTTTTGCGCGGCAAGCCGGTCGAAATGGTGCCCTGCCAGACCATCGACGTGCAGGTGCCCGCCGATTGCGAATATGTCATCGAAGGTTATCTGGAGCCGTCCGAACTGCGGCCCGAAGGGCCGTTTGGCGACCACACCGGATATTACACGCCCGTCGAACCGTATCCGGTTTTTCATGTGACGTGTATCACGCACCGCAAGAATCCGATTTATCCGGCGACCATTGTGGGAATCCCGCCAATGGAAGATGGATACCTGGGCGGCGCGGTAGGAACTATTTTTCTGCCGCTTATCAAAACTCAGGTGCCTGAAATTGCCGATATGCATCTGCCCGTCGAAGCGACCTTTCATAATCTGGCAATTGTGAGCATCAAAAAGCGTTATCCGCATCACGCTTACAAAATCATGCACGCGCTGTGGGGACTGGGACAATTGATGTTCGCCAAAATGATTATCGTGGTGGATGATGATGTGGACGTGCATAACTGGAGTGAGGTGGTGTGGCGCATGACCAACAACATCGACCCAATGCGCGATGTGCAGATGGTGAAAGGGCCGGTCGATTCGCTCAATCACGCCGCGCCGATGCCAGGATTCGGCAGCAAAATGGGCATCGACGCCACCAAAAAATGGCCCAGCGAAGGTTTCGAGCGCGAATGGCCCGATGTCGTCAAAATGAACGCCGAAACCGTCTCCAAAGTGGACGCGATGTGGCACAAACTGGGACTGGGCGGGATCATCGAAAGCCCGTCGGTGAACGGGCACATCGTCGCTAAAATGCCTTAAATTCAAACCACGGAGACACAGAGAATCAAGGAGAGATTTCTCTTTTCTCTCTCCGTGTCTCTGTGTCTCTGTGTCCCTGTGTCTCTGTGGTTAAAAATGTCTCTCGATAAATCGCAACACACGGTGCAAACGATGTTCGGCGACATCGCGGGCACCTACGACCTGCTCAATCACCTGCTTTCCTTCGATCAGGACAGGCTATGGCGCCGCCGCGCCGTCGCGCGGTTGCGGCCTCGTCGCGGCGAACTCATTCTCGATTTGTGCTGCGGAACCGGCGATTCGACGCGCGAAATCCGGCGCAGGCAGCCGCAGTGCCGCGTGGTGGGCGCCGATTTCGCGGTTCCGATGCTCCAGGTCGCACAAACGAAAAACTTGCCGCAACTCGTCGCCGCCGATGCTTTGCAATTGCCTTTTGGCGATGACAGCTTCGATGCAGTTTTCGTCGCATTCGGGGCGCGCAATTTCGAGGACACGCGCGCGGGAATCGCCGAGATTCGCCGCATTTTGAAGCCTAAGGGCCGCCTTTTGGTGCTGGAGTTCATGCGCCCGACTTCGATTTGGCTCCAAAAGGCGTTCGGCGCCTTCAACTGGGTGCAGGCGCCGCTCGGTCGCGCGCTTTCGGGGCACGCCTCGGCCTACAATTACCTGCCACAGTCGATTGGCGGATTTTTCACGCGCGCTGAATTCGAATTTTTGCTGCGCCAGAGCGGTTTTTGCGGCGTAAGATCGTTCAATCACAGCGGGGGCATCGCCACTTCGTTTCTGGGGTGCAACCTTGCTGGTGATTTCGGCGACACTTGAACCGTTCCATTTTCTGGGCCTCGCTTCCCATGAAACTCCCTCTCGACACGCCCCAGAGTCCGCCCTGGCTGCGCCGCGCCCGCCGCTCCAATGCGGCGCGTTTTGGTTTTGCCTCCCTGTGCGCGGTGGGCGCGGCGCTGGCGTGGCTGGCCATGAAGGCGCCGCTCGCCGACGCCACGCCCTATCAAGTGCTGCTGCCTTTCGTGGCGCTTGCGGCGTGGTTTGGCGGCATGGGGCCAGGGCTGCTCACCACGCTTTTCTGCATCCTCTGGGCCGTTACCCACTCGCCGGAAAACTCGATTTCGCTCGCTCAGCAAATCGAACTCGCGCTCTTTTTGCCCATCGGCGCCTTTATCGCGGGGCTGTGCGGCTCGCTCCATCGCGCGCGCGGTCAGGCCGAAACCTTCGCCGGCGAGCTGGCCGTTTCGCAGGAACGTTACCAGTCCATCGTCGAAACCGCCTCCGAAGGCATTTGGACGACCGACGCCGCTCTCAACACCACCTTCGTCAACGCGCGCATGGCGCAGATGCTCGGCACCACGCCCGACGCCATGCTGGGCCGCCCCGTCAGCGATTTTCTCTTTGAGGAAGACCAAGACGTGCCTCAACAGAACCTCGCGCTGCACGGGGAACAGCGCTATTACGAGTGGGAAGGCCGCTACCGGTGCGCCAACGGCCAGGAAATCTGGTGTCTGGTCAACGTGACCCTGCTGCGCGATGCGAACGGGCAACTCAGCGGCATTCTGGCGCTTCACACCGACATCACCGAGCGCCGCCGCCACAGTGCGGCACTGCGCGAAAGCCACGAACGCTTTCAACTCGCCACCCGCGCCGTCGCGGGTTACATCTACGAACACGACAGGGAAACTCAAACCGTGTGGCGCTCCGACGGTTTTCAGGAGTTTCTGGGCCACGATCCGGCTCAGGTTCCGCCCACCGCCCAGTGGTGGGCCGCACAAATCCATCCCGACGACCGCGCGCGCGCCGAGGAAGAAATTCGCGGCTTCCTGGCGCGCAGCGACTATTTTTCCATGGAATATCGCGCCCGCCACGCCGACGGCAGTTTTCGCTGGCTGTGGGACAGGGGCCTCATCGTGCGCGGCGAGGACGGCATTCCTAGGCGTGTCATCGGCTCGGTTTCGGATGTTTCGGCGCGCAAAAGCATCGAAGTCGCGCTGCGCGAAAGCGAAGCCAGTTTTCGCCAGCTCGCCGACGCCATGCCTCAAATCGTGTGGTCGAGCAACCCGCGCGGCGTGCCCTACTACATGAACCGGCGCTGGTTCGACTACTCCGGCCAAAGCCCCGACTTTGACGGGCGCGACCGGTGGGACAATTTCTACCATCCCGACGACGCCGGCATCGCGCGCCAACTCTGGGAGAAATCCGCCGCGACGGGCGACACTTACCGCCTCGAAGCGCGCCTGCGGCGTCACGACGGCCAATATCGCTGGTTTTTGTGCCGCGCGGTCGCCATCAAAGACCCCGAAAACGGCGAAGTTTTGCGCTGGTTCGGGACGGCGACCGACATCGACGACCAGAAACGCGCCGCCGACGCCCAGAAATTCCTCTCCGACGCCGGAGCGATTCTGTCGTCTTCGCTCGAATACGAAACCACGCTCGAACGTGTCGCGCGCCTCGCGGTGCCCGTGCTGGGCGACTGGTGCTTCGTGGTGCTCAAGAACGAGGCTGGTGCGCCGGAAATCATCGCGGCGGCGCACCAGTCGAGCGAAATGGTGCAAAAGTTCTGGGAGCGGCACCGCAAACACGGTCTCGATGCGGGCGCCTCACGCGGTTTCGTTACCGTGATGCGTTCGGGCCAGCCGGAACTCGTCGCCGAGGTGACGCCCGAAATCTGGCGTGAGGTGGTTTCGCCCGCCTACGCACCCGAAGCCGCGCAGGCGGGCCACCGTTCCACCCTGGTTGTGCCGCTCGAAATCGGCGGGCGCATTCTGGGCTGTCTGGGCTTCTCCTACGCGCAGAGCGGGCGCCGTTTCAGCGAAAAAGACATTCCCCTGGCGCAGGAACTGGCGCGGCGCGCCGCCATCGCCATCGAAAACGCGGGGCTTTACCGCGAACTTCAAGACGCCGACCAGCGCAAAGACGAGTTTTTGGCCATGCTCGCCCATGAGCTTCGCAACCCGCTCGCCGCCATTTCCGCCGCGCGCGCCCTGCTCGACGAAATGCTCGAAGACGAGGCCAAAAATCTCACCGCCACGCCGCGCGCCATTTTGGGACGCCAAATTTCCCAACTCACGCGCCTGGTCGATGACTTGTTGGACGTGTCGCGCATCACGCGCGGGCGCATCGAACTGCGCCGCCGCCCCGTCGAGTTCGCGGCCATCGTGCAAAGCGCACTCGATGGCGTGCGCCCGCTCATTTTGAGCCGCCGCCACGACCTGCGCCTCGAAATCTGCGACGACCCCTTGCTCGTCGATGCCGATCCGGCGCGTCTGGGTCAAATCGTCTCGAACCTGGTCACCAACGCCGCCAAATACACCGATCCTGGCGGCCAAATTTCGGTGTCTCTTCAGCAGGAAGGCGCCGAAGCCATGCTGCGCGTGCGCGATAGCGGCACCGGCCTCAGCGCCGAAATGCTCCACTCCATCTGGGGCCTTTTTGTGCAAAGCGACCGCACCCTCGACCGCGCCCAGGGCGGTCTGGGCATCGGCCTGACGCTGGTGAAATCGCTTGCCGAAATGCACGGCGGGCGCGTCGGCGCGCACTCCGAGGGCCTGGGACGGGGCGCGGAATTTCTGGTCGCGCTGCCGCTTTTGCCCGCCGCCTCGCCTGCTTTCGACTCGCAGGACTCAGGCTCGATTGTGGACGCGAAAACCGCGCTTTCGGGCGAAAATGCGGCAAAAAATCGGGTTTTAGTGGTGGACGACAACCACGATGCGGCGCGAATGTTGGCCTCGTGGCTGGAAAGCCAGGCTTACGACATCCAGATCGCGCACGACGGCGCGCAGGGATTGCTGCTGGCGTGCAGTTGGGAGCCGCAGACCGCGCTCATCGACATCGGAATGCCCGCGATGGACGGTTATCAAGTCGCGCGCGCTTTGCGCGCCCTGCCCCAGGGCCAGACCATGCGCCTGATCGCCGTCACCGGCTACGGCCAGCCCTCCGACCGCGCCCGCGCCCTCGAAGCCGGTTTCGATTTTCATTTGACGAAGCCGGTGGAAGTCGAGGAGTTGAAACGGTTGATCGAGGGTGAGTGAGAAGAAGAAATGAAGCGTGGATTGACCGGTTCCCTCTCCCGCTTGCGGGGGAGGGAACCGGTCAACACGCCCCACACTTAATTCCGATTCAAAAGGTTCGCGAGCTGAGTCGGCCCCGCCGCATCGCTGCGAACGCGCGCGCCCAACTGACGCGACAACACATCGAGCGTGAGGTCGTCCAGCATCCGATTTTGATTGTCGACGGCATCGGACGGCAAAAACACCATTTCGCCGACATCGAAACCGCGCAGTTGCGCCAAAACTTCCTGTCCCATAATCAATCCGGCGCACGCGACATTGCCGCCCCAGTAGGTGTTTTTGATTTCCGCGACCTGGGCATCGGCGAGATTGACCTCGCGCAGCGCGCCCGCGAGTTCGCGCAATGCGGGCGCGGCCAGAGCGCCCGTCACGAGCGTGATTTTTGGCGCAACGCCACTTTTCACTTTACGCTTGCGAATTTTGGCCACATCATCGAGAAAACTGCGAATCGTGCCCACGCCGTTGGCGTATTGCGGAAAGCCGTCGTAAAAGCTGGCGCGTGGCATGGGGCGGCCCGCGAGGAGATACATTTCATCGCTGCCATAGACGAAATGGGAGCCGAAGCGCTTTTTCGCCGCGATTTGATAGGGTTCGATTTGATCCAGAATCGCGGCGGCTTCCTCGTTTCGCACCGTGCGAAGACCGCGCTCTACGGGCATGAATTTGGTGAGTCCGGCGGGCACAATCGCCACCGATTCCACGCCAGGAAAGAGGCCCAGGAGGTCGGAAATGGATTTGTCGAGCTGCGCACCGTCGTTGATTTCGGGGCACAAAACGATTTGCGCGTTGATCTGGATGCCGTTTTGAATCAGAAATTCGAGTCGCTCCAGAATCTGCCCGCCCGAAGGATTGCCCACCATTTTGATGCGCGTCGCGGGGTCGGTGGCGTGAACTGAAACGCAAAGCGGCGACAACCGCTCCTCGATGATGCGCACGAAATCTTCGTCGCGCAGGTTGGTGAGCGTGATGTAATGCCCGTGCAAAAAGGAGAGGCGAAAATCGTCGTCGCGCACATAAAGCGTGCGGCGCAGATTGGGCGCGCCCTTGACGCGCGGCGGCAATTGGTCAACGAAGCAAAACGGGCATTTGTTGGTGCAGCGCTTGACGCCGTCGAAGAGTTCGGCATCGAAACCCAGGCCGAGCGACTCGGAAATGTCTTTTTCGATGTCGTAGCGCACGATTTCATCGCCCGACGCGACGGTGAGACTTATTTTCTCGCCCAGATCGGCCTTTTTGAGCTGCAACACGTCGCGGGCGCGCTGGCCGTCGATTTCGAGCAGGCGGTCGCCGATTTGAAGGCCGAGTTCGTGGGCCACCGAGTCGGGTTCGATTTCGCTGATGGCCACGCCGCGCGCGAAACCCTCGCGGTCGCCCAGATCGCGTCCGGTTTGGTTGCGGTCGAGGCGATGGTCTTCGTTTTCCTCGACCTGATTTTTGTATTTCTTCATGACTTGCGGCTCGTAGCGACGCCTCAAAACCCGATTTGGCCCCGATTTTTCGCGGCGGCACCGCGCGAGGATGTCGGCGTCTGACTTTCGTTTCTTCCCCCGAAAGTTCGAGACTAAGGACGAAACAGGTCATTTATGGGACTTCAAGACCGCGATTACAACCGCAGCAATGGCGGAAACGACATCGGAAGTTTTTTGCGCCGCCTTTTTTTCGGCGAGTTTTACATAGGCACCATCTGGGGCGTTCGAGTCCGGATTCACGCGACTCTGGTGCTTTTACTGGCCTTTCGCGTGTTGCTGCCTGGGCGGATGGGCTTTCAGGATGCCCTCGTTTCGAGCGCGATTTTGTTCGGCGTGATTCTACTCCACGAATTCGGACACTGTTTCGGCGCGCGCAGCGTGGGCGGGCGCGGCGACGACGTATTGCTGTGGCCGCTCGGCGGACTGGCCTTCGTTCAAACACCGCACCGGCCCTGGCCCTCGTTCGTGGGGACGGCGTGCGGGCCGCTCGTCAACGTCGTGATCTGTCTGGTGTGCGCCGTCGCGCTTCGCATCACGAGCGGACAATGGCTGTGGGGCAATCCGCTCGCGCCGTTTTCTCCTTTTCTCCCCATTGATCTGAGCGGCGTTTCGTTTTATTTGTGGTGGATCTACTCAACGAGTCTGGCGCTGTTGATTTTCAATCTGGCGCCGGTTTTCCCGCTCGATGGCGGGCGTATGTTGCAAGAGATCCTGTGGCCCCGCTTCGGCTATTACCGCTCGATGGAAATCGCCTGCGTCACCGGTATGGCGGCGGCGGCCATTCTGGGGCTTCTGGCGCTGGGAGGCGGCAGTTTGTGGATGGTGGTGTTGTGGGCGATGTGTTTCATGACGTGCTACCAGACCAAAATGAACCTGCGCGAACTCGCCGACCGCGCCTGGGAAGAAGAACGGGTGTATTCGGGCAACTACGGCGGCAACTCCAATCCCGCCCGCTCTCGCGTCAATCTGCCGCGCGTCAGCTTCGGCAAACGCGCCCCCAAACCCAAGGATGACCAGTTTTCCACGCGCGATTTGAACCCCTTCGAATGGTTCGCCAGGCGCAAACGCCGCAAGCAGTTCGAAAAACTCATGCGGGACGATTAGCCAAGCGGGGGAGCAGAGGAGCGGAGGAGAGTTGGTTGCTGGAGCGAAAACGATGTTGTATTCGCTCTCACTTCCCATCTCCTCTGCTTGGTCAAGCCAGCGTTACTAAATTCCCCGCCGCAGCGCCGAGTTGCGAAAAACGAGTCGCGACGGCGTTCCAGTTCAGGTTTCGCAGAAAAGCGTCGATGTAATCGCCGCGCCGCGTGCCGTAGTCGAGATAATAGGCGTGTTCGTTAACGTCGAGGCCAATGATGGGCGTGGCGTTCCAGATCGGATAAGTGTTCTGGCTGTCGCCAATGTAGTTGACGAGGCGTTTCAAATCGTAGTCGTAGGCCGTCCACACCCAGCCGCGCGCGGCGAGGCCAGTCGCTTTCATGTCGGCGGCCCAGGCGACGGGGCCGCCAAAACTGCGGTTGATTTCATCAAGCAAACGGCCCTGCGGCTGCGTTCCCAATCCGCCCAGAATATCGAAGTAGAGTTCGTGGTTTTTGACGCCGCCCAGAGCGAACGAAAGTTCGACTTTGAGTTCGCGGATTTCGGAGTAAATCTGGTTGGCTCTGGCGGGGTCGCGCGTCACCGCCGATAACAGCGCCGAAATTTCGTTGGTCTTGCGAACGTAGCCCTGATAAAGCTTGAAATGTTCTTCGTGGGTTTTGCGGCTGATGCCCTCGGTAGCCAGCGTCGAAGGCTTGAGCGGCTTTTCCGCCAGCAGGGGCAGTCTGGGAAAGGCTTTGTAGTCGATGATGGTGATCTGGCTGACCTGAGCCTCGGCGCCGCTCAGAGCGCCGCCGGCGGCGACGGCGCCCGCCGCGAGCGCGGCAGTTTGCAAAAAGGCGCGGCGTTCGAGATCGGTTTCGCGGGGGTTTTCGGAATTTTCCATGATGAATTTGCTCCGGCTGCGTTGCGGTCAATTCATGTGCCGCTTCTGGCGCGTTCCAGCAGGCGCGTCATGGAGCGGTTGCCGTTTGTTTTGGCCCAGTCCCGCGCTGTGTGCCCGCTCTTGTCCCGCAGGTTGGGGTTGGCGCCGTGTCGAAGCAGCAGTTCGAGGCATCGTTTGGCGGCGGCGGCGTTTTGCAGAAAATAGGGCGGAATACGTTTGTAATCGTCCGGCTCGCCGTAGCCCAGTTTGAAACGCCAGTTATAGCGCGCCGCCAAAATGAGCGGAGTGCTGCCGTTTTTGTCGCGCGCGTTCGGGTTGGCGCCCTGTTGCAGCAGCAACGCGGCAACGGCGGGCTGAGGCGGCAACAGCCAGCCGCCACTGGCTGCTGTCAGACCGTAATGGCGGCCCGCACACGCCGCCATAAGCGGCGTTTGACCTCCATTATTGGGCGTTTCGATTGCCGCTCCTGTCCGCAAAAGCAGTTGCGCCAGGGGCAGATTGCCGTAAGCCGCCGCGTGAAGCAGCGCGGTTTGGCCCGCCTGATCGCGCTCGTTGACGCGCGCTCCGGCGCGCAGCAGCATTCGCGCGATGCCGACGCCCTGGCTTTGCATATCCACTTTGCTTTGGCGGTCGCGCCCGCTACGATGCACGACAGCGATGAGCGGTGTCGCCACGTATTCGTAAGTGAAGTAGCGATAGGGCCACAATTCGGCGTTGGGATCGGCTTTTCGTGCCAGCAGCATCCGCACCGCATCAGGGTGCCCATGACCAGTGGCAAGAAGAAGCGCCGTCGCGCCGCCTTCACTGCGCGCGTTGGGATCGGCTCCGCCACGCAGCAAAACGCGCACGACGGCGGGGTTGCCGACGGCGGAAAAGAGTGCCGTCGCGCCGCCTTCGCCGCGCAGATTCGCCTTTGCGCCGCGTTGCAGCAGAATTTGGGCGAGTCGAGGCTTGTTCGCGGTTGCGGCGTATTGCAGCGCGAAACTGCCGTTCAAGCCTCCGATTGGCAACTCGAACTGGTAATTCGGCTCGGCGCCGCGCGCCAGCAACAGGCGCGAAACCTCGACATCGCGCGCTTCTTCGCGCCGCGCGACGGCGGATGGGACGGCTTCGGTTGGCCAGTCGGGTGTTCGCTGCGCGGCCATCATCAGCAGCGTCAGGCCGTCCTTTTCATATTGATCGTTCTTATTGAACACGATGCGCGGATTGGCACCGCGCCGGAGCAAATCGCGCACGGTTTTCGCGTCGCCCGCGCGGGCCGCATCGAACAATGCGGCGGAAAAAATGGCGCGTTGCAGCAGTGCCCGTTCGCGTGCCGTCAAAGCGGCAACTTGGAGCATGGCGCGGGCAACGTCCACGTTGATGTATTTCGCCGCGCGCTCGACGGCGCTGCCCTGGGGGTGCGACAGATGAACGTCCGCGCCGTGCCGGAGCAGCATCACCACGTCCTTGGCGTCGCGGCGATACCAGTGGTTGCCGTTCCAAATCCACTTCATCAAAGCGGTTTCGCCCCGCTTATCGCGCGCGTTGATGTCGGCGCAGTGCGCGAGCAGAAGCGGAACGTATTGCGGTCTGGTGGACATGATCGCCGTTTCGCCCTGGTTGTCGCGCAAATTGGGGTCGGCGCCATGCTTCAGCAGCAGGCGCAGCACGGGCGCCTCGGTGTAACCACTCATCAAGCGCGTGCGGCCCTGTGTGTCGCGCTCGTTGACATCGGCACCATAGCGCACCAGGGGTGGAACGCATTCCTCCTGCGCCGCGTGCCAGACCGAAACGCCCTCGCGGTCGCGCGCACGGAGGTTCGCGCCGCGCTGGAGAAGCAATTCCTCGCCTCGCACCGCGCCAAATTTGACGGCGAACAGCAAAGGCGTTTCGCCCTCATTGTTGCGCGTTTCCAGCGTGGCGCCGCGAGCCAGCGCTCGATCCAGAGCGGCGCCATTGCCGTGTTCCACAGCATCGAACAAGAGTTCGCGGGGCGTGCGCTCATCGCCCCCTGCCGCGCCCGAAATAAGGAGGCAAACGCTCAACACGACAAAACGATGAAATTGGCACATAGTTGTGAGATTTGGTGCTGCGCTCTGGGGCGCACTTCACAGCGATGCTTCAGTTTTGAAGTCTTCGAGGCCGTCAAATTAACGGCGTAGCTCCTCAGGTCGCCAAAACCTCTGCTTCTTCGCGCATCAAACTCAAAAACGCGGCCACGACTTCGGGGTCGAACTGGCGTCCGGCCTGTTTTTCGATTTCGGCGAGCGCTTCCGCGACGGGCCACGCTTTTTTATAGGGGCGCTCGTGGGTGAGGGCGTCGAACACGTCCACGACCGCCAAAATGCGGCCTTCGAGCGGGATATTGTTCCCGCTCAAACCGCGCGGATAACCGGTGCCGTCGAAGCGTTCGTGATGGGTGAGGGCGATGGTTTCGGCCAGTTCCACGAACGGCGAGTGGCCCGCCGTCAAAAGGCCGCCGCCTATCGAAGTGTGGGTTTTCATCACGTCGAACTCTTCGGGCGTGAGTTTTCCTGGTTTGAGCAGAATCAGGTCGGAGATGCCGATTTTGCCGACATCGTGAAGGGGCGCGGCGCGGCGAATCAGCTCGATGGCGGTTTTTTCGAGGCCCAGCCGCTCGCCCAGACGCGCCGACAGAAGGGCGACGCGCTGAGTGTGTTGGCCGGTATCATCGTCGCGCAGTTCGGCGGCCTGCGCGAGGCGGGCTAAAACCTCGATTTGCGATTCCTCAACGGCGCGCTGCGATTGCTGCAACTGCGCGTTGGACAGCGCCAGTTTCTCATTGGACTCGCTCAGCGCCGCCGTTCGCTCGATGACGCGCTCTTCGAGATGACGGTTTTGATCGCGCAGTTGCAGCGTCAAAAAGCGGGTTTCAAGCAGGTTCTGCACGCGCAGCAGCACTTCGAGGCCGTCGAAGGGCTTGGTGAGAAAATCTTTGGCGCCCACGCTCAAAACGCGGCGCTTGGTGTCGGGCGAAACGTCGGCGGTCAAAACCAGGACGGGCAGATATTCCTCTTGCAAAAGCGGCGCGATTTCCTGCAAAACCCCGAATCCATCGCGCAGGGGCATCATCAAATCGAGCAGAACCAGATCGGGCGGCTCGCTCTCAATCACTTCGAGGGCCGCATTTCCGTCGCCGGCGCTCGAAAGCCGCGTGTAACCGGCGCCGCGCAGGATGCGCTGCAAGAGCAGCACGTTGGCCGGTTCGTCGTCCACGATCAAAATGTGGGCGTTGGCGTTGAAGATGTCGCGGGGCGAACGGTTCAAAATCATGCGGAAGCCTTGGGGGTGGCGGGGCCTGGCGCGGGGTCGCTTTTTTCGGCAGATTTTTGCGTCATGGTCTGGTCGAGGCAGGCGAAAAACTCGCGCACTTCGAGCGGTTTCGACATATAGCTGCGCGCGCCCGCGTCGAGGGCGCGCTGCACCTGGCGCGGCGTGGCGTCGGCGCTCAACACCACGACCGGAATCGCGGCGGTGCGCGAGTTTTGCTTGAGGCGCGCCAGCACATCAAGGCCGGAAATATCGGGCAGGTGCATATCGAGCAGAATGAGGTCGGGACAATGCAGCAGCGCCAGTTCGCAGCCTTCGTCGCCGTGCATCGCGCTGAGCAGGCGGATTTCGGGCCGACGCGCCAGAAGACGCTGCACTAACTGCAAATTCGACGGATTATCTTCAATGTAAAGCACCACTAACTGCGTGGAAACAACGTCCTGATGATCGGATGAAATCACGGCTTCGAAGTGCGCGTCGGGGTCGTTGGTGCGCGGCAGATCGAGCCAGAACGCGCTGCCGACTCCAACTTCGCTTTCCACTTCCAGGCGGCTGCCCATCGCACTCGCCAGACGCTGTGAAACCGCCAGGCCCACGCCGGTGCCCTCAATGCCCGTCGTTTCGGCGCCCAGGCGGTCGAAAGGCGTGCCCAGACGCCGCAAAAGCTGGGGCGACATCCCCATTCCGGTATCGCGCACGCACAGGCGCACCTTGTCGCCAACGGGGTGAATTTCAAAGGTGACGAGTCCGCCCTCGCGGTTGTATTTGACGGCGTTGGAGAGCAGGTTGAGCAAAATCTGCTTGAGGCGCTGGCGGTCGGCCAGAACGTGCCACGCGGCGTTACTGGCGCGCTCGTCGAGAATTTCGATACCGCGCGCGGCGGCGAGCGGGCGCACCAGCGACACGGTTTCGAGCGCGATTTCGCGCGCGCCCACCGCTTCGGGCGAAATGGCGAGGTTGCCCGATTCGATGCGCGCGATGTCGAGAACCTCGTTGATCAAATCGAGCAAATGACGCCCCGCTCTCACGATCTGGTCGGCGCTCTGCGCGTCGTCCTCGCCCAAATCCGCCATTTCGAGCAGTTGGCCAAAGCCCAGAATGGCGTTAAGCGGGGTTCGCAGTTCGTGGCTCATGCGCGAGAGAAACTCGCTTTTGGCGAGGTTGGCGCGCTCGGCTTCTTCGCGCGCGGCTTCGGCGTCGTTTTTGGCGTTCTGCAACGTATCCACGCTCTGTTTGCTCTGCGTGATGTCGAACAAAATGCCGTCCCACACCACCTCGCCAGTGGCTTCGCGCTTGGGCCGCGAGGTGCCGCGAACCCATTTCATCTCCCCCTCGGGCGAGACAAAGCGCCCGTCCCACTGCCAGGCTTCCAGGGTTTGCGCCGAACGCATCACCGATTCGCTGAAACTCCCAGCGTCGTCGGGGTGAACTCGGCTGGTGAGCAGATAGGCATCGGCCATGATTTCTTCGGGTTCCAGACCAAAAATTTCGCGGCTGCCCTCGCTCACATAGGTGAACTGGAAAGTGCCATCGGTTTGGGCCATGAACTGGTAAACCATGCCTGGCACGTTGGCTACAATGCGCCCGAAACGCGCTTCGCTTTCGCGCAGGGCGTCCTCAATCTGCTTGCGCTCGGTCACATCGCGCTGAACGGAAACCCAGTGCGTGAACCAACCGGTTTCGTTGGCCACGGGCGTAATCGAAAGCTCGACCCAGAACGGCGTGCCGTCTTTTTTGTAGTTGACAATTTCGATGACGATGGGTCGCCATTTTTCGAGCGCGGCGCGAATCGCGGCGCGCCCTTCGAGCGCCGTGCCATCGCCCTGCAAAATGCGCGGCGTCTGGCCCATGATTTCTTCCAGGGTGTAGCCGCTCATCTTCAAATAGGCTTCGTTGGCGTAGAGAATGCGCGGGCCAGGCAAGTCGATGGGTTCGGCCTCGGTGATGAGAATCGCGTCGTTGGCGTTGACAGCAACCGATTCGAGCAGGCGCAGCCGTTCTTCACTGGCACGGCGCTCGGAAATATCGCGCAGATGGCCGGTAAAAATCGGCGGCTGGCTGTCGGGGATCGGCACGATGGCCACTTCGATGGTGATGCGCTTGCCGTCGGCGCGCACGGCGGGCAGTTCGATGCGCTGGCCCAGAATCGGGCCTTCGCCGGTGATCTGCCACTTTTCAATTCCGGCGCGATGCGCGCCGCGCAGTTCGGGCGGCACGATCAGTTCGTGCAACCGCGCGCCAAGCGCCTCTTCGCGCCCGTAGCCAAAGGTTGTTTCCGCCGCCGGATTCCATTCCAGAATGCGGCTCTGGGCATCGAAGGTAATGATGCAATCGAGCGCGGTTTCCAGAATCGCAGCTTTGCGCGCTTCGCTGGCGCGCAAATTGGACTCGGCCTGCTTGCGCGCCGAAATATCCTGGATCTGCGAGATGAAATACTGCGGTTCTCCGGCCTCATCGCGCACCAGCGAGGCGCTCAGCAAGGCCCAGACCACGCTCCCGTCGGGATGAAGATAGCGTTTTTCGATTTCGTAGGAAGAAATTTCGCCGCTCAGTGCTTTTCGCACCAGTTCCAGATTGGCCGCGAGGTCGTCGGGATGGGTGCGGCCCACGAATTCGCTTTGCAGCAAGTCTTCTTCGCCCGTGCCCAAAAACTCGCACAGCTTGCGGTTGACTTGCAGGCAGCGGCCCTGCGGCGAGGTAAGCGCCATGCCGATGGGCGAAAACCGAAAGGCGTTCTGGAAGCGCGTCTGGCTTTCGCGCAGTTTCAATTCGGCCAATTTGCGGGCGGTCACATCGACGGTGATGCCCGTCAGGCGCGCCACGACGCCATTTTCGAAGGAGGCGGTGCCGCGCGCTTCCAGCCAGCGCACTTCGCCCTGGGGCGTGAGATGGCGGTATTCGGTGTGAAATTCTTCGCCGCTTCCCAACACGCGCCGCGAAATTTCCGCAATCGAGGGCCAGTCTTCGGGATGCACCAGGGTCTCGAACATCTCCAGGGTGCCGTCGAAGGCGCCGACTTCCAGACTGTGGAGCCGCTCCATTTGCGGCGACCAGGAAATCGTTCCCTGGGGCAAAACCACGTTGAACAGCCCCATTTTGCCTTCTTCGAGCGCCAGAGCGAGATAACTTTCGCTTTGGCGCAGCGACTGCTGGGCCTCGCGCCGTTCGCCGGCCTCGCGTTCTACGGCCTGAGCCGCCAGACGCAGTTCCAGTTCGTCCACCACGACCGCCGCCAGATCAGTTAATGTGGCCCGTTGTTCGGCGGAAAACTGGCGCGGGCGGGTATCGACGACGCACAGCGAACCCAGCGCCAGCCCCTGAGAGGTTCGCAGCGGCGCTCCGGCGTAAAAACGCAGGTTTTGCTCGCCCGTGACGGAGGGATTGTCCGCGAAACGCGGGTCGAGCGTGGCATCGGGAACCACGAAAACCTCGTCGACTTCAATGGCGTGCGAACAAAACGACACCTCGCGTCCGGTCTGGGTCGCGTCCACGCCATAGCACGACTTGAACCACTGCCGGTCGCGGTCGACCAGCGAAACCAGTGAGATGGGCATATCCAGAAGCCGCGCCGCAAGTTTGGTGATGCGGTCGAAGACGGCTTCGGACGGCGTATCGAGGATGTTGTAGCGCCGCAACTCGTCCAGACGCGCGCTTTCGGTGCGTCCGCTTTCGGTGCGCTCGGTTGGATTTTGACTTTCAGCGACAGATTCTTCGCTGGCAGTGAGGCTGATTGGTGAAGATGAATCGAAAGGCGAAGACACAAGACTCCCTAATGCTTTCGCTGGATTCACGGAGGTTGCCAGATTCGAGAAGGGGAGAAAGGGAGAAGGGGAGTGGGAATCAAGCCTGCAAATTGCCGCTTCGATTATCTTACTCCCCTACTCCCCTTCTCCCCTTCTGCATTTCCCTCTGCCGCGCGCCGCACGGCGGCGGCGTGGCCTGGCAGGTCTTCGAGCAGGGCCAGAGTTTCCAGATCGTCGGCTAAGTCGGCGATGGTAGCACGCGGCGCGCCAACCAGAGAGGTGCGCTTGAGAAAGGTGTCGATGCCCACGCCCGACGCGAAACGCGCGGTGGCGCCGGTCGGCAGAGCGTGCGACGGCCCCGCGATGTAATCGCCGAGGGGAACCGGCGTGTTGAGGAAAATCGCGCCCGCGCTGCCGATGCGCGCCGAAAGCGCGAAAGCGTCGTGGCTCCAGATTTCGACGTGTTCGGCGGCGACCAGATCGCACAACGCGCAGGCGTCGTCCAGCGTATCGACGCAGCAAATCAGGCCGTTTTGAAGCGATTCGAGCAAAATGGCGGCGCGCGGCGAAGTGGAGGTCTGCGCCGTCACCTGCGCCTGCGTCTCGCGCGCGATGGCGGGCGAAGCGGTGAGCAGACACACGAACGAATCGGCGCCGTGTTCGGCCTGCGCGATTAAATCGGCGGCGATTTGGGCGGGATTGGCGCCTTCGTCGGCCACAATCGCCGCGTCGGAGGGGCCGTAAAGCCCGTCGATGCCCACGATGCCATACAGATATTTTTTGGCGAGCGTGCCGTAAATGTTGGCCGGCCCGACGATTTTATCGACCTTGGCGACCGTCGCCGTTCCGTAAGCAAAAGCGGCCATCGCAACCGCGCCGCCGATTTTGTAGATTTCTTCGATTCCGGCGATTTTAGCCGCCGCCAGAATGGTGGGATGCGCCAATCCGTCGCGCGAAGCGGGCGTGGCGAGCGCGATGTGCGGCACTCCGGCGACGCGGGCGGGCACGGCGAGCATCAAAACCGTGCTGGGATAGGCGGCGCGGGCATTGGGCGCATACAAACCGACGCGCTCGATGGGCATATAACGCTGGCCCAGAAGCGCGCCGTCGGTGGACGTGAAACTCCAGTCCGGCACGGTCTGGCGGGTGTGAAAAGTTTCGATGTTGCGCGCCGCGCGTTCGAGCGCGCGAATCGCGGCGGCGGGCAGAGCGTCGAAAGCGGCGTCGATTTCGGCGCGCGAAACGCGAATTTGCTCAATTTCGAGGTCGGGACAATCGAATTGTCGCGTGAGTTCGAGCAAAGCCGCGTCGCCACGAAGTTGAATCGCTTCGCAGATGGCTTTGACCTGGGCTTCAACGGGCCCGTTGGCCGAAAACGCGCGCGTCTGGTTCGCTTCGATGATGGCCGCGCACGCGGCGGCGGTGCCTTGGATAACTCGCATGAGGGTTGGGGGCCAAGTTTACACGGCGGCTCACTGGCATCAATTGGCGGATGAATAAAATTGAAACTGGGCCGGTGAGAGATCACGAACGCTTCCATCGGCCAGCAGCGCGTTGAGACGCGAGCGGTTTTGGTCTCCGTGCCATAAATCGCCATCGAAAAGCAGCACGGTTTGCGCGGGATTTTCCAGATCGACCGCGCGAAACTGATCGAAACCGAATCTCGTCCAGCAGTAATAGGAAGTTCCGAACTTCGCGAACGACGAGGGATGCACATCTTCCAGCGAACTCTGGCTGTTGGGCAGACGGTTTTGCGTCCAACCGACATCGGCGGGACAGTGAAACACCTGGCGCGAGGCGACGTAGGGCCGCAAAATCTCGTGCAGATAAGGCGTTGGATTCCTGAAATGATAAAACTGCGAACTGGGGCTGTTACGGTCTTCGGGATCGATGCCGCGCGGGATTTTGCCGTCGAAATCGTGGGCGTAAAGCGCGTAGGCGCGCGCGATCTGGTTCAAGTTGGAAAGGCACGTCGCGGTTTTCGCATCGGTGCCGCGCTCCGACAGGGCGGGCGTGAAGCGCGGCCGCGTCACAAAAAGCGCAACGGCGCCGCCCAGCAAAGCGAGCAGCGAGAGAAAACGGCGTGCGGAAGGAGCGAGGGCCATGAAAAAAAGGCTAAAGGATGAAGGTTAAAGGATAAATCACTTCGGGTTTGCTCAACTCCGCTTTATTTAGCCTTCATCCTTTAGCCTTTAGCCTTTGAAAATAGCCTTCATCCTTTAGCTTTTTCCAAGAGCGCTGCGCCGACTTCCTCAACTTCGCGCTCTTCCAGTTCGGGAAAAACCGGCAGCGACAACACCTGGCGCGAAGCGGCTTCGGCGACCGGCAATTGCCCCTCTTTATATCCTAAATCCGCGAAAACGGGCTGCAAATGAAGCGGAAGCGGATAATAAATCGCCCAGCCGATGCCCCGTTCGCTCAAATGCGCGCAAATTGTGTCGCGGTCGAGTGCATCGGGCAGGCGCAGCGTGTATTGATGGTAAACGTGGCACGCGCCTGGGCGCTCGGCGGGCACGATGAAGGGCGTTTCGCCCAGTAGATGCGAGTAGTGCGCGGCATGACGGCGGCGCGATTCGTTCCAGGCGCGCGCGTGGGGCAGTTTCACGCTCAAAATCGCGGCCTGCAAAGCGTGCAGACGCGAATTGTAGCCGATTTCGTCGTAAAAATAGCGCCGCGACTGGCCGTGAACCCGCAAACTGCGCGCGATGTGGGCGATGTCGTCGTCGTTAGTCGAAATCAGGCCGCCTTCGCCGCACGCGCCCAGGTTTTTGGACGGAAAAAACGAAAACGTGCCCGCATCGGCCAGATTGCCGCACATTTTGCCGTCCAGCGAGGCGCCCCAGCCCTGCGCGGAGTCTTCCAGAACGCGCAAATCGTGTTTGGCGGCGATGCGATTGATTTCGGGCATCGCCGCCGGATGCCCGAAGAGATGAACCGGAATGATGGCGCGCGTTCGGGGCGTGATGGCGGCTTCGATGAGATGGGGATCAATGTTGAAAGTGTCGGCTTCGATGTCCACGAACACCGGCTTCGCGCCCAGGTCGGCGGTCACTTCGGCGGCGGAGTAAAACGTGAAGGGCGTGGTGATGACTTCATCGCCTGGCTCAATTTTCAGGGCGCGCAGCGCGATTTGCAGCGCGTCGGTGCCGTTGGCGACGCCGATGGCGTGTTTGACGCCCAACTCGCGCGCGCACTGGGCTTCAAAGTCTTCGACGGCAGGCCCCATCACATATTGGCCCGAAGCCAACACCTCTAAAACGGCGGCGTCGAGTTCGGGCTTGAGCGCCTGATATTGGCGGGTGAGGTCGAAAAGCGGAACCATAAAAAAGAAGACGGAATACGGGAGACGGAATACGGAATGTGTGCTCCCGTATTCCGTCTCCCGTATTCCGTCTTCTGAGCCTGCCTGGGGACGGAATCGAACCGCCGACACATGGATTTTCAGTCCATTGCTCTACCGACTGAGCTACCCAGGCGCTGCGATGATTCACAGTTCATCGAAGAGGCAACGCATAAGGTTAACAACCCGCCCGACGCACCGTCAACCGAAACGCCCCGCGCTCCAGGTTCATTGCGTTCTCGCGCAGAGGCGCGAAGACACAGAGAGAACAAAGGATTTAGCACGGCTCCTGCCTCCAGAATCTCCGCGTCTTCGCGCCTCTGCGCGAGAACGCAATGAGTTTTGTCGTTTTCAACCTTTCATTTCGTCATCGCGCTGCAATTTGGAGCCGACTGGCCCCTGTTGCCCACTATATTTCCCTTTGTAGGGCCGCGACGAGGGCGAGGAGATTTTCTCAATCGTAAACGAACAAATCCGCATCCCAGGATAAAGCGCGACCGGCATCGGCCCGATGTTGCCCAGTTCCAGCACGCAGCGCCCCGTGAAGCCAGGGAAAAACATCGGCGCCGTGCCATGCACGATGATGCCCAGCCGCCCTAAAGAACTGCGGCCTTCGAGTCGTCCCAGCAGATCGTCGGGAAGCGTGATTTCTTCGATGGTGGCCGCCAGAACCAGTTCCTGCGGGTGCATGATGAACGGCTTGTCGTCGGGAACCGTGACCACGCGGGTGAATTCGTCCCAGTTGATGGCGTCGCGCGGGTCGATGAACGCGGTGCGGGCGCGCTCGAAAACGCGAAATTCGCTGCCCAATCTTAAATCGAAGGAACAGGCGCCGAGCTGGGTTTCCAGATCGGGCGCAGGCGAAATTTGAAGCGCGCCGCTTTCGAGCGCGGCCAGCAAATCGACATCGGAAAGAATCATTGCCTTAAGGTTACTGGCAACCCCCAAATCTGTAAAAATTAGCCACAGAGGACACACAGAGAGGCACAGAGGATTTCTCTTTCCTTTTCTCTGTGCCTCTCTGTGTGTCCTCTGTGTTCTCCGTGGCTCCTCATGCTTTTATCTCCCGCGCAACTCAAAAAACTCGACGCCGTATCGCTCCACGCGCGCAAGGCGTTTACGGGTGCTTCCAGGGGCGAAAAACGCTCCGTCAAGCGCGGTTCGAGCGTGGAATTCGCCGATTTCCGCTCCTACAACGCGGGCGACGACATTCGCCGCATCGACTGGAACGCTTACGCGCGCTTCGACAAGCTCTATCTCAAGATGTTTTTGGAAGAGGAAGACCTCGATTTGACGCTTCTCATTGATGCCAGCGCCTCAATGCAGTTCGGCGATCCGCCCAAACTGCGCGCCGCGTCGCAAATCGCGGGCGCGCTGGGCTATATCGGGCTCTCCAACTTCGACCGCGTTTCGGCCTCGTTTTTCGGCGAAACCCTGCGCGGCGGCTTTCCGCCCTCGCGCGGCAAGGCCGCAACCGGCCGGCTGTTTCGCTTTCTCGAAGCCGGCGAGCCATCGGGAAAAGCCGATTTTCCCCTCGTTTGCAAACGATTGGCGCTTCAGGCCAAACGGAGCGGCATCGCGGTCGTGGTTTCCGATTTTCTTTTTGCCGAGGGCTACGAAACCGGCCTCAAAACCCTGGCGGCGCGCGGTTTCGAAACAACTGTGGTGCAGCTTCTCTCGCGCGAAGAGTTGGAGCCGACTTTGACCGGCGATTTCAAGTTGGTCGATGTCGAAGACCGCACCGTGCGCGAAGTTTCGGTTTCGGCATCGCTGCTGCGCGCCTACAAGAAAAACCTCGACGACTACACCACCAATCTGCGTAAATTCTGCCTGCGCTACGGCATGAACTACGTTCTGGCGCCAGGCGACACGCCTGCCGAGGATGTCGTGGGGCGCATGATGCGCGCCTCGGGCGTGGTGCGGTGAAGCCGGTTGGAGGCAGCGAATAAATTCACCGCAACAACGACGCGAAGTCCGCCGGCGCGGACTGGGGGCCTCAACCTGCGAAGGCAGGTTTTGCGCCGTTGTTGCGGTGAATTTATTCGCTGCAACGAAAGATTCCAAACGCCAAAGGCCGTCGTGTTCATCGAACACGACGGCCTTTGAATGTTGCCGAGCGGTTTTTCACGCTCAGCCCGAAGTTTTACCGTCCGCCGCGACCGCGACCGCCATTGCCGCGTCCCTGGCCGTTGCCGCGTCCGCGACCCTGACCGCGATCACGCACGCCGTTGTTGCCGCGATTTTCGTCGCGTCCGCCGCCTTCGTAGCGGTCATCGTCTTCGTCGCGATCTTCGTCGCGGCGGCGATCTTCGGCGCGCTGGCGGGCCTCTTCACGGCGGCGCTCTTCGGCGCGCTGACGAGCCTCTTCGCGTTCACGGCGGCGAATCTCCTCGCGGCGACGCGCTTCGTCACGGCGGCGCGCTTCATCGCGGCGGCGTTCTTCGTTGCGCCGAGCGCGCTCTTCGTCCCGCGAACGAGCCACGTATTCCCCGTCATTGCGGGCCTCGTCGTCCTTGGAGTTTTGCTTGAACTTGTCGGCTTTGAAGGCGCCTTTGTCGGCTTTGGGTTTGGCCGAAACCGGCGCAATCGAAACCAGGCCGAGGGTTAAAGCGAGCGGGGCGATGAGCCATTTGGTGGATTTCATAATTTTCCTTGGGATTCCAAAACTGGAAACACGCTCTCGACGGCTTGTTTCTCCCAGGGTTTAAAAGTCTCTCCACGCCGGCTCAACCGGAGGCGAAGTTCCCCACGGTTGCAGCAACGAAAAGCACAGACCGCTACAGCGCCCGCCGCAGGTTCGAATGCACTTTTCGCGAGGGAATCCTGCGGTTTGCGGGGGGCTTGAAGCCCTCTAAAATGTGTCTGGTTTCAGGCAGAGCGGCCTGGCTTTGAGAGAGGCGCGCGCGAAGTTCGAATTTCTCTGTCATGCCGCACGACAAAATGGCCGCGAAGGCAAGCAGAGGCATTCCAGCAATAAAAATTCTCATGCCCCCAGTTTCGGCGCGTCGGGTTAAGAACACTTGCCATTCGCTTTAATTCCAGGTTACGTTTTTGAACCGTCGGCTTATCACTCTATTGAGCTTCTATTGAGATTCGAACTAAAAACTCGACTTGTCAGGCGGTGGCGGATAAAATCATTATCACTGTGAAAATAACTCCTTCTTTTCCCCTGTGGCTCCAAACCTCGGCTTTAGCGCTTCCCCTAACTTTTCTTGCGGCAGGAGGCTGTGGCGGCGGCGGCAGCAATGGCGTCACCGTTCCTCCCCCCGTCGTTGTGGGCTCGCCCACACCCATTGGAGGTTTCGTCACGCCCACACCGACGCCGCTTGCTGGGACGACGCCGGCTCCTACCGCGACAATTGATCCAAACGCCACGCCAACCCCAACGGCGACGGTCGCTGCCACCGCAACGCCCATGGCGACGGCCATACCCACACCCACACCCACCCCCTTTTCTCCGAATTTGAACTTCACCTCAGTATCTGCGTTCGGCTTTTCCAATGAATTGATATTAGACTTGAGATCCTCAAATTCCGCCCTCCAAATCAGCGTTGGAAGAATCAACGGCACCAACTCGGAAGGTCAAGTTTTCAACGTGATCGGCAGTTTTGCTCTGACTCCTGGCCCCGCCGAAGCCAGCCTTTCTTTTCAACAAGGAGGGGGACGGTGGATTGCCACGCGTAATGTCGGCAGCGTGACCCTATCCCGATATGCGCCTGGCACCATCACGCCAGCAGGCGATGCGGGCCGCGTGCAAATGCGGGTGGCCAACGTGCGAATGCAGCCAATTATCGCATCGGGCGCGCGCGACCCCTTCATCCTTAACGGCACCTTCACCGCCACGAACGGCTCCACCGGCTTCACCGGCACTACGGACACTACGGACACTACGGTAATTACAAAAACATTTCGACGAAGCTTTCGCTGACCCATCCGGCAAGCGATTCTTTGCCTTTGGGCAATGCCAATCACGAGAAAACACTGCATTAAAGCAGTTCACTCGCGGATGTCATTACGTATGAAAAAGTTTTCCCTTTTCTCCGTTTGCAAGCGTCGGCTGTGGCGCTTCCTCTGGGCTTTTTAGTGGTGGGAGGCTGTGGCGGCGGCAACGGGATCACCGTTTGACAACACCGCTACCGGCACCTTCATCCTCAACGGCACCTTCACCGCCACTTCCGGCAGCATCGGTTGATCAACTCGCGCCCGACACGAAAAAGCGCCCGCCGAAACTTTCGGCGGGCGCTTTTTTATCGTTGTGCCAACGCCGACCGCGAGAAAACTATAAATTTAGGAGTTACGCAGTTGAATCTTGACCGTTTGTAGGGATGCCGCAAGGCGCGTATGAACAACGTCTCAGAAACGCGCCTCGCGGCACCCCTACGAACCTGCACGCTCAACTGCGTAACTCCTAAAATTAAAAGGGCGATTCTAAATTTTGCCTCGAATCGTCCTTTTGCCATGCTTTCTTTCTTCGTTCGACTCATCATCAACGCCGTCGCGCTGTTTTTCATCGCGGGCGCGTCGGGGGGCGCGATTCAAGTCAATGGCGCGACGGCGGCCCTCATCGCGGCGCTGGTTCTGGGCGTCGCCAACGCGCTCGTCAAGCCGATTTTGATGTTTATTGCGGGGGCTTTGACCCTTCCGCTTTCCTGCATCACGCTGGGACTGTGGAATCTGGTGCTGTCGCTTCTGCTCAACGCGGCGCTTTTTTACGGCGTCGGGCGCGCGCTCGACGGCTTTGAAGTGCGCGGATTCTGGCCCGCGATGCTGGGCGCTCTGGTGATGTCGGTCGTCAACTCGCTGGCGTCGGGATTGTTTAGCGGCGAAAAGGAAAAGAAGTAGACGGGAGACGGAATACGGGAGACGGGAGTTGAAACCGCTCCTTCCATCTCCCGTATTCCGTCTCCCGTCTCCCTGAAAATCATGCAACTCATCGTCATCACCGGACTCTCGGGCGCCGGAAAAGGTCTGGCGGCCCGCCATTTTGAAGATTTCGGCTATTTTTGCGTCGATAATCTGCCGCCGACACTGATTCCCTCCTTCGCCGAACTTCTGGAGCGCGGCAAAATCGGCAAAGCGGCCATTGTAATGGATGCGCGCGGCGGCGAATTTTTCCCCGAAATGCTGGCCGCGCTCGATGAAATCACCCAGTCGTCGCTCGAACTGCGGATTCTGTTTCTCGACTGCGACGACGACGCTCTGCTCAAACGCTTCAAGGAAACGCGGCGCAAACATCCCCTCGATGACGGCGCGAGCGGGCTTTCTGAGGCTATCGACGCCGAGCGCGAAGCGCTCATTCCCCTGCGCGAGCGCGCCGATAAAATCATCAACACCTCGCACGTCACGCCGCGCGAACTGCGCGAGGAGATCAAGAAAACTTTTGTCGATGCCGAAGCCGCGCCAGGAATGTTGATTCAGGTCGAAAGTTTCGGCTTCAAACACGGCCCGCCCACCGGCGCCGACCTGGTTTTCGATGTGCGTTTCCTGCCCAACCCCAACTACGACCGCGAAATCGGCCATCTCGACGGCAACTGCCAGCCCGTCATCGACTACGTGATGCGCGAGCCGGTCACGGGCCGATTCTTAGAAAAATGGGATGATTTCGTCTCGTTTATGGTGCCGGAATTCGAAAAAGAGGGCAAGGCGTATCTCACCATCGCCGTCGGCTGCACCGGCGGGCGCCATCGCAGCGTGGCGCTGAGCAACTGGCTGGCGCAGCGTCTGCGCGAACGCGGTTTTCGCGCCACCTCCACCCACCGCGATCTGGTGCGCCACGCGCCCTTTCCCGCCACCGAACGGCGCCAGAACGGATCGCAGATCGACCAGCCGGAGTCCTCCGAGGCCGCCGCGCAATGAAACTCCAGCCGCGCGGAGTGCGCGCGATGCAGTGGCTCACGGTTGGCCTGGGCGTCAAGCGCTGGGGCGTGGTGGCGCTGCTGGGTCTGGCGCTCACCATTTTCGGCGCGGCGCTCTCTTTCGCTTACGTCGCGGTCGATTTTTCGCTCTGGGTCATCACCATCGCCGACCGCATCTTGGGGCGTTTGCCCGATACGGTCGCGCTGGGCTTTAGCTGTCTGGTGCTGGGCGTGGCGGCGGTGGCGATTGGGCTGCGCGGCGTTTATAAAGCGGTCGAACGGGTTTATTCCAGCGAAACGCGCGCCGATTTTCTCGAAACCGCGCTCAAACGGCGCCGCCTTGACACCGGAGAGCGCATCGTGGCCATTGGCGGCGGAACCGGACTTTCGACGATGCTGCGCGGCTTGAAGCACTATTCAAGCAACATCACCGCGATTGTGACCATGGCCGACGACGGCGGCTCTTCGGGAATGCTGCGCGAACACGGGATGCTGCCGCCTGGCGATTTACGCAACTGCATCGCGGCGCTCGCCGAGGCCGAACCTTTGATGATGCAGCTTTTCCAGCATCGTTTCGAGGGTCTGGGCGTGTTGAAGGGCCATTCGCTGGGCAATTTGATCGTGGCGGCGATGTTCGAGATGAGCGGCGATTTCGACCAGGCAGTGCGCGAAACCTCCAAAGTTCTGGCGATTCGGGGTCGGGTTTTGCCTTCGACTCTCGATGATGTGCGCCTCGCCGCCGAATTGGAAGACGGCACGCGCATCGAGGGGCAGGTCAAGGTCAACGAATCACTGAAAATCAGGGCGGTTTCTCTGGTGCCCGCCGATCCCAAACCGCTTCCTGGCGCCGTCAAAGCCATTGAAGAAGCCGAAATCATCATTATCGGCCCAGGCTCGCTTTTCACCTCGATCATTCCGAATTTGCTGGTGCCGGAAATCGCCGCCGCCATCAAAGCCTCTAAAGCCCCGAAAATTTACGTTTGCAACGTGATGACGCAGCCCAACGAAACCCTCGATTTTTCCGCCGCCGACCATGTGCGCGCCCTGATTCATCACATCGGCCAGGGCGTGATTACCCACGTCCTGCTCAATTCCGGCAAAGTGCCGCCCGATGTCCTGGCGCGCTACGAGGCCAAAGGCGCGAGGTATATCGCGCCCGACGACACCGAAATCGAAATGCTCGGCGTGCGCCCGATTCACGGCCCCTTCATCGACGTGTCGAACGTGGTGCGCCACAACTCGCAAAAACTGGCGGGCGCGATTTTTCGCATCGCGGCACGGGCTTGAGGAATACGGGAGACGGAATACGGGAGGGCTGAGCGCGTCTCGCATATCCCGTCTCCCGTATTCCGTCTCCCGTATTCCCCAAAAAAGGGCGTCTTTTTTGCATTTCGCGCGCGCATGAAATGCGCGCTGTGCGGGCGTGAAGTCGCGGCGTTGACCGAGCATCATCTCAAACCGCGTTCGCGCCTCAAAAAGGGCGAAACCACGCCAACCATCGAAATTTGCTGGGCGTGCCATCGCCAGATTCACGCGCTGTTTTCCAACCGGCAGCTCGCCGGCGAATACAACTCGCTCGAACGCCTGCGCGACGAGCCGCGTATGCAGAAATTTCTGCTCTGGATCGCAAAGCAGGACGCGGGCAAGCACATCCGCGTGCGGCGCTGAATTTCTGCCCGCACACCATCCTCGTCCTCGCCCAGAGGGCGCCACAAAAGTGAGCGCGGCACCCGCGAAGAGCGCCGCATCGCGCGAAACGGCGGCTCGCTCCCTCGTCATATTCCTCAACGCACGAAAAACCAAAACCACCGCGATATTCGCGGTGGTTCTGGGTTTGATGTGTTTTCTCGCTTTGGAGGGCGAACCGAAAAACGAGTTAGATGACGGTGCGGTCGCCGCCCGTGCCGCTCTGAGTGCGAATGGTATCGTCGTCTTCCAGAACGCTGCCGCCTGCAACGACACCCGTGTCATCCTGAAGCGGGCCGCTGACCACCACGCCGCCCGTTTTGTCGTCGGTGGCGTCGCCAGTGAAGGCGTCCGCGAGTTTTTCGTTTATGCCACGCATATCGGGGCCTGCCGTCGTGCTGTCGCCGGTTTGGATGCTTGGGACATCGTTGCCTGGCGTAAGATCTGGGGCGTTCAGGGTGCCGCCGTAGCCTTGCGAACCGTAGGGAGTCGAACCGCCCGTAGTTCCGCTCATGTCGTCGCCTGCTTCGCTGGCATCGCCCGCGACGCCGCCCGCCAGAGAACCGGCCACCCCGCCCACGACGGCGCCCACCGGCCCGCCAACGGCAGCGCCAATCGCTCCGCCCGCCAGAGCGCCCGTCGCCAGGCCGCCTTTGCCAGCATCGGTCTCGGCTTCCTCGCCGGTGACGATGTTGTGGCCGCCACCTTCGCCGCCACCCGACATACTGCTGCCCATGCTGGAGCCGCCCATGCTGGAGCCGCCCGCATCGCCGCCGACGCCCGAAACGGTGTCGTCATTGTCTACGGCGTCAACCGCCGCGACCGCCGCGCCCGAACCGACCGCGCCCGAAATCGCGCCGACCGCCGCGCCGATGACCGTTCCGACCGGCCCCATCAGCGAACCCGCCGCCGCGCCGACCGCCGCGCCGCCCAGACCGCCCAGAGCGGCGCCTTTCGCCGCATCGCCCGACGAATCATCGTCAATTCCATGTTGAGTGTTGTCAGCCATGATCTTCTCCTTGTCTCGTTTGAGTGCCGCACATCGCGACACTGAGACGCGGCGTGATGCAAATAGAAATCCCAAAACTTCCATTGACACTTCCCAAGACCAAAAAAGCGATTTCTTAAAGAAACAGCAATTTTTCTGCTCGGAATGCAGCACTCAAATCCATTTTTGCGAGCCGAAAACCGCAGTTTGACAACCAAAAAAGGCGCAGCAAAAATCGCTGCGCCTTTTTCTTGCTGTTCTGCACACACGATGCAGAAGCTGCTATCGGTCTCGTTTACCGAGCGTTGTTTTCGGCGTCCGCTTCGGCGGCATCGCCTGCGGCTCCGCCGGTGAGCGAACCGATCACGCCGCCCACGACCGCGCCAACCGGCCCAGCCACCGCCGCGCCAATGGTGCCGCCCACAAGAGCGCCGCCCGCAAGTCCGGCTTTGCCCGCGTTGGTGTCGGCTTCATCGCCGGTCACGACGTTGTGACCGCCAACAGAGGTGTCGGCCATGCTGCTTCCCATTCCCGTGGTGCCGGTGCTGGTCAGGTTGGTTTCGCCCAAGCCGCCTGGTGTGTGGTCAGCGTTGGAATGCACCGTGCCATCGGCGTGAACGTGAGTGCCACTGCTGGCCCCGCCCATCATCGGGTTCACATCGCCAGTTGCGCCGCCGCCAACACCGGTCACTGTGTTGTCGTTATCGACTTGATCGACCGCCGCAACCGCCGCGCCCGACGCGCCCGCACCGGCCAAACCGCCGACGACCGCGCCGGCCACAGTTCCAACGGGGCCAGCCGCCGAACCGGCCACAGCGCCGACTCCCGCGCCGCCCAGACCGCCCAAAGCCGCGCCTTTTCCGGCGTCGCCGGAGGGATTATCGTCGATTCCATGCTGCATATTGTCGTTAGCCATGATGTTCTCCTTGAGTTCTTTTGAGTGCTGTGCCGCGAACACGGGTCAACACTGGGGCACGGCATCATGCAAATAAAACTCCCAATAGACACTCCCCTTGCCCAAAACGCACTTTTGCTCCAGAAAAGCGCACCATACTCCAAACATGGAAGCGATTTTCTTGATCGGAGTGCAGGGCGCGGGCAAATCGACTTTTTATCGCCACACCTTTTTCGACACCCACCTGCGCGTCAATCTCGACCAACTGCGCACCCGCCACCGTGAGGCCATCCTGATTCGCGCCGCCCTCGAAGCCAAAATGCGCTTCGTGTGGGACAACACCAACGCCACGCGATTTGAGCGCCGCCGCGTTCTGGAACTGACCACGGCGAGCGGTTTTCGCGCATTCGGCTATTATTTCGAGCCGGACTACACCGCCAGCGCGCTTCGCAACGCGGCGCGACGTGGACGGGCGCGCGTGCCGCCCATCGCGCTGAAAAACACTCTCGCGCGCCTCGAAAAACCCGATTTCGCCGAAGGTTTTGAAGCGATCTTTTCGGTCTGGAACCAAGGCACGGCGGGCTTCCAAATCGAGGAGTGGAATCGTGAAATTTGAAGATTTAGATGCCGCAATGCGCGCCAGGGAAACTCCCAACGAAACGCGGCTTTCAAAGCACGGCCTGTGGGTCGCGCGCCTCGACGGGCGCGGCTTCACGCGGCTCACCAAAGAACTTTTGACGCTCGAAAAACCTTTCGACCTTCGTTTCCACGACGCGATGAGCCACGCACTCGCGCACTTGTTCGGTTGCGGCTTCACCTTGCGGATGGGCTACAGCCAGTCGGACGAAATCTCCCTGCTTTTCGAGCCAGACGGGATTCCCTTCGAGCGCAAAACCCGCAAAATCCTCTCAGTTCTGGCCGGAGAAGCCAGCGCGTGCTTTTCGCTCTCGTTGGGCAGTCTGGGTGCGTTCGATTGCCGTTTGTCGAATGTCGAGGACGAAAACGGCGCCGTCGATTATTTTCGCTGGCGCCAGGCGGACGCGGCGCGCAACGCGCTGGGCGCGCATTGCTACTGGATTTTGCGGCGCCAGGGTCTTTCGCCCAGAGCGGCGACCAAGCGGTTGGACGGTCTCTCACTCGCGCAAAAACGCGAGTTTCTGAGCGAAAATGACGTCGATTTCGAGGCGCTCCCGCGCTGGCAAACGCGCGGTTTTGCGGCGTTTTACGAAACTTTCGAGAAAGAAGCGACGGATCGAAAAAGCGGCGCAAGCGTGATGGCGCGGCGCAAACGTCTGGTTTTCGAGCGCGAATTGCCTTTTGGCGATGATTTTGGGGCGTGGTTGCGCCAACGGCTTGGAGAACGCCAAGCGTGAGCGAGTGAGGCGTAACTGCAACTTTGTCCTGGCAATTACGCCTCACTCGCTCACGCTTCGCGTTCTCGAAGCTGCAACCCAACGAAAAACGCGGGCATTCTGCCCGCACTCCCAGAGAAAAAGCCCGTTTCGCAGTGCGAAACGGGCTTTTTCAACCTTCACTTCTCATTTGTAAGGCCGAGCGTCGGCCTCGACCGGCGGCAACGGCACGCTCGCGGGATCAATTCCCAGACCTTGCGCCACCCTCGTGCCGTAATCCTGATCGGCGCGCAGAAAATGGCCCAGCATCCGCTCCTGAATGTCGCGGTTGCAGATTTTGAGGTTCTCGACCAGATTTGTAATCAACTCGTCGCGCTCCCAATCCTGAAACGAACGGTAACGCTCGCCCGCCTGCTGGAACACGTTGCGCCGCGCCACCGGTTCGCGCACCAGGTTGCCGCTCACGAACGGCGTGTGGGGAACGGGCGCGTTGGGTGCTTCGCGCAGGCCGTTCAAACTGCTCGGCTCGTAGTTGACGTGCGGATTTTCGCCCGCTTCGACGCCATCCACATGATAAGTCATTTGCCCGTCGCGCTGGTTGGTGGCGATGTGGGTTTTGGGCGCGTTGATGGGCAGTTGCAGGTAGTTCGGCCCGACGCGATAACGCTGCGTATCGGAATAGGACAGCGTGCGGCCCTGAAGCATTTTGTCGTCGGAAAAATCGAGGCCGTCCACCAGAACGCCGGTTCCAAACGCGGCCTGCTCGACTTCGGCGAAGTAATTCACCGGATTGCGATCCAAAACCACGCGGCCCACAGGCAGAAGCGGAAACTGGTCTTCGGGCCAGATGTTGGTGTCGTCGAGCGGGTCGAAAGGGAGTTCGGGATGCTCGCCGTCCTCCATCAACTGCACGCAAAATTCCCATTCGGGAAATTCGCCGCGCTCGATGGCTTCATACAAATCCTGCGTGGCGTGGTTGATGTTTTTGGCCTGAATTTCTTCAGCCTGCTTCTGCGTCAGGTTATGCACGCCCAGTTTGGGCACGAAATGATATTTGACGAGGGTTCCAACGCCTTCGCTGTTGACCCATTTGTAGGTGTTGACGCCCGAACCTTCCATGTGGCGATAATCGGCGGGAATGCCCCACGGACTGAAAAGCCACGTTACCATATGGGTGGATTCGGGAATAAACGACAGAAAATCGAAGATGCGCCGCGAATCCTGGCGGTTGGTGACCGGATCGGGTTTAAAAGCGTGAATCAGGTCGGGGAACTTGATGGCGTCGCGGATAAAGAAAATTTTGAGGTTGTTGCCCACCAAGTCCCAGTTGCCGTCTTCGGTGTAGAACTTGGAAGCGAAGCCGCGCGGATCGCGCAGCGTTTCGGGCGAGTGGCCGCCATGCGTCACGCTCGAAAAGCGAATGAACATCGGGGTGCGCTTCCCCCTTTGCTGGAACAATTTGGCGCGGGTGTATTTCGAAATCGGCTCATCGCCCACCATGCCGGTGGCTTCGAAAAATCCGTGCGCTCCGGCGCCGCGCGCGTGAACGACCCGTTCGGGAATGCGTTCGCGGTCGAAATGGGTGATTTTTTCGAGGAACTGGTAGTTTTCGAGCGTGGTCGGCCCGCGATTGCCGACGGTGCGCAGGTTCTGGTTATCGTAAACCGGATGGCCCTGGCGCGTGGTCAAAACCGGAGTTTCGACGTGCGGCGCGCTCCCGTTTTGAGAAGGCGCTTCAACGGGCGTCGGGGTGTTCTCTCCAGCGCCGTTAAGGCCGGTGCTGCCCTCGGCGCGCTGATGCACTTCTTCATCGGTGGCTTTTTCGCTGGTAGGAAATTCGTTCATGACAATGTTACCTCGTGGGAAAGTCTCAAAGAGCGGCGCCTGGCCGCTCAAGTTGAGTGCCCGCTCTTTCACCCAACAGCTTAGGATAGGGAGATTGATGCCTCAAGCCGATTCTTTCTATGCTATCCATAGATGAATCCGATAGATCAACTGGATGCACTCTCTTTGCGCGACCTGCGGGCTTTAGCGGCGCTCGCGCAGCACCGCCATTTCGGGCGCGCGGCGCAGGAACTGGGCATTTCGCAGCCTTCGCTCTCGGCGGCGATCCAAAAAATCGAGGTCTGCCTCAAAACCAAGATTTTCGAGCGCACTTCGCGTCGCTGCGACCTCACGCCGCGCGGCGCTCTCGTCGTGGAGCAGGCGCACCTCGCGCTGGGCGAACTCTCGCGTCTGGCGCAGCTTTCGGGGCGCAAGCGCAAAACTTTGACGGGCCGGTTTCGGCTCGGCATCATTCCCACCGTCGCGCCTTATTATTTGCCGCACATTTTCGCGGCGGTGACGAACAAATTCGAGAATTTAGAATTGATTCTGCGCGAAGAAATCAGCGACAAACTGCTCGAACGCCTGCGCGCTGGGGAAATCGACGCGGCGTTTTTGTCGCTGCCGCTTCACGAAGCTGATCTGCTCGAATTTCCGATTTTGCAGGAAGAACTGGCCCTCGCGGTGCCGCAATCGCACGCTCTGGCGGCGCGGGAAAGCGTGGGTGTCGCCGATTTGAAAGCGCGCGAGATGGTTTTGCTCGAACACGGCCACTGCCTGCGCGACCAAACCCTCGAACTGTGCGGCGGCGATTCTCAAAGCGGCTGCATCCACGCCACCAGTCTGGAAACGCTGCGTTTCATGGTGAAAGCCAAAATTGGCACGGCGCTGGTGCCCGCGATGGCGGTGCATTTCGACAGGGGCCGCGAAATGGTGAAATACCTGCCCTTTCGCGCTCCGGCGCCGAGCCGGACGTTGGGCATCGCGGTGTCGCGGCGCGGTGCGCGCATCGGCGACGCCGAAGCATTGGCGAATTTTCTGGGCGGGTTGGAGATTGATGAGGCGTTGATGGCGATTTAAAAAGCGACATCCTTCGCAGCCAACGAAATCGTCAACCTTCGTTGACGGGGTGTGTCGGCGAAGGCCGAGACTTTCGTTGGCTGCGACTTTATGTCGCTTCTTCGTCTGCTTCGACTTTCTCACTATGCCCCGCGAAACCGGCGACTCGAAAGGCGATTTGGACGTTTTTCATGCACTCGCTGCTCACGGGTGCGAAATCGGAGCGCAGCGAGAGCGTCGAAAAACGCGCGCGCAGCAAAACGCCGGTCGGGGTCAAATCTGCGATGATGGCATCAGGCGCGGGGTCGTCCAGCACGCCCTGCGTGCTTCGCAGCGCTTCGACCACCAAGTTTTGAGCCGCTTCGATGTCGGCGTCGGGCGCGAGGGTGACGGTGAACGAGCGGCGGCGGTGCGGCGAATCGGTGTTGGAAGTGATGGGCGCCGCAAAAACATCGGCGTTGGGGATGATGACGAGGCGGTTGTCGTCGGTTCGCAGTTCGAGCGCGCGCAGTTCGATGCGCTCGACCGTGCCTTCAAATTCGCGCACCACGATGTGATCGCCGATGCTGATTTTGCCGCTAATTAAAAGCAAAATGCCCGCTAAAAAGTGCGACAAAATGTCTTTAAAAGCGAATCCCAGCACAAAACCCGACACGCCGACAGCCGCCGCCAGCGAACTCGAATCCAAGCCCAGCGCCGACAGAATCGCCAAAATCCCGACGAACCACACGCCATAAAAGGAGAGCGCGAGCGATAAAGCGCGCAGGTTGGGATCGAAATCGAAGCGTTTGGTGGCGTTGTGGGCCATGCGACGCGCGTATTTGGCGAGGATCCAAAAGCAAAGCGCCAGCAAAATGGCCGCAAAAACGCGCGGCAGGAGCGAGAAAATCATCTCCCTCAACTCGCGCAGCGACTGGCCCATCAAAATCGCCGCGCCGCGCAGTGGGTTACTCCGCGCCGCCCGCGCATCGCGCACGGCTTGCGAAAGCGCCGCGCCCTGAGAAAGCGCCAATTCGCGCGCGCTTTGTCCCGCGTCATCGGAGTCGGCGCGCGTGACGCTCAGCACGCGAACCCCGCCGATTGAAATTAGGTATTCGCCGTTTTTGAATTTCACAGCAGAGGGCGAAAAAGGCGCGATGGGCGCGTCGCTGTCGATGAGATTTCGCAACCGCCGCTCGATGCGCGCCGCGCGCGCCGCGCCACTTGTCGGGCCGCGCGGCCCGACATCGAAAAGCCGGCGTCCCTCGACGCGCACCGGCGCGACTTCGGTTGGCGCGGCGTTTTGGGCGCGCGCGGGCACGCTGAACGCGAGAAGAAGAAGGAACAAAAATCGGAAAGTCACGATAAAAAGAGCGCAATCAAGGAAGCCGCAGTCTGTCATTCCGAGGAGGCACGACGAGGAATCAGTGACAGTTTTCTCCAGCTAGTTAAAGCTTGAGCGAATTCGGAACGGGTGATAGGGGGGGGGGCGCGGCGGAGGGGACTGCGGGGAGCGGGGGGGAAAGCGGCTGCTGCACGAAACACGCGCGGGGGCCGTCGAGGTGGGGGAAGCCACGCGGCAGAACCTGGTCGGCGTGCGGGTCGT
>JAUJNG010000034.1 GCA_030448265.1 Abditibacterium sp. | reverse complement strand
GGCGGGGGGGCTTTCGCCGACCACGTGGCGCCTATTATCGGGGGCATTGACGCGCTATGCGGCAACGACCTGAGCGCCCCGATACCGTGGTCGTTTTGGTTTGAATACCTCCGCTTTTTTTCAGAGCGCCGAACGGCAGGGCGCGCTTTTCTCCCACCGCCCGGGCCTGGCGATGCGTTTTATATAAAAAAGGCCGCGCACTTATCGTGTGCGCGGCCTTTTCTGCTTGCGGCCCTTGAATTTGTGTCAAGTCGCCACGCTCAAAAATTGACAGAGTTTTGAGCGTGAAAAGGGATTCAACTTGATGAAATACCTATATCGTAATGTAGACACGGCGCCGAGTTGTCAATACTCTTTGATATAACGCGCGACGTTCGCGGGTCGTGGAAATGAGCGACGCCGAAATAGACCGCAAGGCCGAAGAAGCCGACCGCGCTTTTGACGAAGCAATCGCCAGCATTAATGCAAGCCAAAAGACGGGCGCTTAGGCGCGTTTTTCCTACAGGGAATTAGCGCAAAGGCGCGGGGCGGCCACTTGGGGCGGCGCAAGGGCTAAAGGGCCGTAGAATAGCCCCAAAGCGCCAATACGGGCGCCTAACCATCTTTCCACGCGTGCCAGAAGACTCCTTCGGATTCCGAGTAATACGCCCGCCCCTGGGCAGTTTCGACGTAAATAGTGCCGTCGTCGTCGCGAACCATCGCATATATCTCACCTTTTTCCGCTTCGCCGATATAGTTCAAGTTTCCGCGCACGTCTCTGAGATAGAGCGACGTGCCGCTTTCGTGCAGCGACGCCGAAACGCCGTTGCCTAATAAAATGGGTCGGGACATAGGGATAAGGTTAGCGCGCTCAGGCGCCCGCATCGGCGGCGCGGCTTAGGAGCGCCTGCTCGATTAGGTGCCGTTCTTCTGGTGTCATGCTTTCGAGTTGGGCAATTAGGGCCGCGTTGGGGTCGGCGTCGCGTTGCGCCTGGGCAGGTTGCGACGGGCGGGCGCTCCCTTCGCCACTGCGGGCGCGGCGCTTTAGTTCGCGGTCGGCGTCGCGCTGTAGCTTTTGGGCAGGCGTCAAAAGCACGGGCACGGGTGCAACGGTCGGCGCCTTTGGGAGTTTGTAGCGGGTGCCCTTGCGCTTGCGGTTCGCGTTGGCGATTGCTGCGCGACCTTCGGGTGTTTTTGGCCCCGTGCTTAGACCGCCATGCCAACGGCAACGGGCGCCGACTTCGGGCACGCTTGCAAGGCACGGGCGGCCCGTGCTTTTGCAGTGAGCGCCGCAAGTCGGGTTAATTTTGTAGCTTTCCACACCGTTTTTACATTCGTAGCGGAACGGCAAACCGCTTTTTTCAAGCCTTTGGAGTAGTGCCGACATGATTATATTTTTTCAAACCTCATAGACGCCGCGCAAGAAAAACCGCGAAAGTTGGCATTTGTCGGCATCGGCGAGAACTAAAAGCGGGCGCGCTTTTGGGGTTGCGCGCCCGCTTTTCGTTTTTGAACCTTAGCGACCGTTACTAAAGACCCGCCTTAGAAGCGGGTCTTTAGTTGATTGTGTCGGCGCAGGCGGTCGCCCAGGTCGGCGTTCGGGTCGCGCGGAATGTCAAGCACGACGCGGCGCGTTCCGTTGCGGTTTTCTTCGACTGTATAACCCGCCCCGCTATCAATCGCGGCGGCGCTTTGCTGGGCGCGTTCGCGGTAATCGTTTGGGTTCGTTCCCTGCCCATAGTTCGTCGCAAAGTCAAGCCCCGACGCGGGCCTGCCCTGCGCTTCTAATACGCGCCGATTCATGCTAAAGGGCGCGGGGTCTTCTGCCGTGTCGAAGGCGCCATTAGGCCCGATACCGCGCGCGGCGCGAATCATTGGCGAAGCGTTCGGGTCTACGCCCGTGTATTTTTCGGGGTTTTCCAGCATATCCTTTTCGCGCATTTCTTTTTGCGCTTGTGTCAAACGCGCCTGCGTCGCGTCTTTTTCGGCCTGTATCTTTTCGCGCTTATCCCTTTTTCGGTAGCTGTTGGCACTCAGCATAAACGAAGCCGCCGTATCGTTGTCGCCTTCCTTACGCGCTTTTTCGGCAAGGTCAAAATAGATTTTCGACTTTTCGGCACTTGTCTTGGCTTCGGCTATTGCCTTTTCGCCCTCTGGCCCCAGCGTGCCTTCGGTTGCCGCTTTTTCAAGCGGGGCGGTGTAGAAGCGGTCAACGCCCAATCTAAATACCTGCGCGGCGCCAACGATTAAGGCGGCGGGCGGAAAAAACGCGGTTGCGCCCGCCGTTACCGCGCCCAGGATGCCCGCATAGAGGCTTGCGGCCCCTTCGCCGACTCCCAACGTCTTGAGGTCGGCGCGCGCGCCCAAGCCCGCGCCAACGCCCAGCGCGGCGCCCGTGAGCGCCCCGCCCGCCGTCATTTGCGCGCCCAGAGAACCGAAGCGACCTAAACCGCCAAAGGCGTTGACCGTGTTTATTCCGCCGCCGCCAGGGAGCGAAACGCCCGTGCCCATGAACGCTTTTATCGAACCGAACGTAGCGACCGCCGACGACTTCCACTTCGCTAACGTCGCCTTCGGGTCGCCTAAAAATTCTCCGCCCGCGCTTTGCCCGATTTCCAACAGCTTGTCTTGCAAAACGGTCGCGGCATCTTCGCCCGACGCGATTGCGGCGGCTATGTCTTTGGCATGACCCAGCGCCGCGCCGCCGCCCACGCCCTGCCCTTCGTCGGTCGCGCCGAACGTATCGCGCGCGTCTTTTTCGACTTGATTAAGGCGGTTGCGAGTCTGGCGCGCGCGGTCTATGCGACGCTGCGCGGCCTTTTCTTCGTCGGAACCAGGCGCGGCATTGCCCTTGTCGCGCATCGCCTGCGACAGTTCCTTAGAAGCGCGAACGCGGGCATTATGCACGCGCGCAATGCGGTCGCTGGCTTCGGCGGCGTCACTGCCAATGACCGCGCCGCCCCGACCCAAACCGCCGCGCCCGCCGCCCGAAATCCCGCCGCCTACCCCGACCCGACCCGTTTCATCTGCTAAGGTCTTTGTGGCGGCGGCGGCCAACATCGCGTTTATCTGAATCTGCTTAATGCGACCTGCGGCTATGAGAAGCACGCCGCCAATGGCCGCGAAGATGATTACAAATTTAGCAAATTCGGGATGCAATTCGATAAAGGCGCTTCCCTTCTCAATTAGACCCGTAAGACCTTGCAGGGCGTCTGTTGCCATTGGCAGCAGCGTTTCTCCCGCGACGGTTTTAAATTCATCTAATGCGCCTCGGAAGTTCGATTCGGCGTTGTTATAGCTGCCCGCCGCGTTTACTAAGGCGTTCCCAAACTCTTTATCGAATCCCGCGAGAAGCGCGCCTATGGCGCGGTCGGCGTCTATATCCTGGCTGCCCAGGTTATTCATCTGGTCTTTGGTAAGCCCTAATTCGCGCTGCAAAAGGCGCATCGCGGGAATGCCGCGCTCGCTCATTTGCTGCATTTCTTCTAAGCCCAGAGTTCCCTTCGTTTTGATTTGGCCTATCGCGTTTAGAACGCCTAAAAAGTCTTCGGTATTGCCTTGCGCCGCCGCGACCGCGCCCGCGACGCTTTTCATCGTGGGAACCAGTCTTTCTCCAGAAATTCCCATAGCGAGAAGTCGCTGGGCACCTTTGGCGGACTCTTTAAAGTCGAAGGGAGTGGACGCGGCGAACTGCTTCAATTCGCTGATTTTCGACTTCGCCGCGTCCATGCTGCCGAGCATCGTAGCGAAGCCGCCGCGCGTTGCTTGCATATCGGCAGCGGCTTTGACGAATGAGTAGCCCATCACAATCGCCGACGTAGCGATAGCCCCGCCCGCCGAAGTCAGCCGTGACGCCGTGGCCGACATCTTATTCGCGCTTGCGGCGTAAGCATCTTGCGCTCGCGCGGCGTTGTGCCAACCGCCCGCAATTCGCATCTGATTGCCGATATATTCGTCAACACCTAAGAGTGAAACTACAGTAGAGGCCGTATCGCCCGAACCGCCTAAGAAAGCCATGATTTTTCCTCAAATGCCTTGCATTCGCGCGCGAAAATCGGCGCGGCGTTCTTTAAAAGCGTGATTAGACGCCCCGCGCGGATTACGTCAGCTAAGAGCGTTTGCGCGTGAATCTCGTTAATGTGTTGGTCGCCGCGCGACCGCAGCGCTTCAAATTCGGGCGTGCCTTCGCCCAACGGCCAGGGGTTTTTGGGCGAAACGCCGTTTTGCTCCAAAATGGCGCGCATATCGGCTAAAACCGCTTGCAAGTCGGGGTCGGCATCTATCGCCGCCGCGAATTTTGCGGCGGTCTTTTCTTCGATGTGCATAACCACGACGAAACAAACCGCCGCCGCCGATAGGCCGCGCGTCGTTAAAAATTCCTCCAAATGGCCGCCTTCGTAAAGTTCGGCGATTTTGGGCGAATTAAAATCAATGGAATCAGAAGCGAACATATTAGCGCCCGTTTGACCTGAAAATCTTCTCTGCGACGCTGCGCGGTTACACGGGCATCGACACGTCATTTTCGCTCTGAAAGCCATAGAGTCGCGGGGCATCGGCGGCAGGCGGCGCGACGGGCGCAAGGGCGGGCGCGGGCGACACGTAAAAGTAAGCATCGGGCGCCCTGCCCTTCATGGCGTCAAGCAACTGCGCGCCAAAGGGTAGCGCGCGAAGGTCGGGCGCGTTTGTGTTGGGCGCGCCTTGCGCCTCTAAGCGCGCGAGGGTCGCGCCCCGTGCAGAGTGGTAATGAACGTCGTTTATTTCATCTGCTGCGGTCAACTCTTTGACCTGCGCGATATAGGCGCTTTGCTCCCGTTCGTGCGCGGCCTTCGCAGTAAGCGCAAGGGCAGCGAAACGCTCTAAATAGTCGCTTGCATCCTTCGCCGCGTCTTCCAACTCGCGCGCGAAATTTGCGGCGCGTAAGGCGGTTTCTACGGCGTGCGTTTCAAGGGCTTTCCTTTGGGCGTCGGCGCGCAGGGCGGCCAATTCGCCGCGTTTGGCGCGGGCTTGCGCCATAATGACGCGCAGGGCGTCGTTTAGGGCCGCCGCGTCGCCCTGCGCGGTTGCAACGGCGGCGGGGCTGCCCGTGCCCGCCATTAGGTCGGCTTGCGCGTTTTGGGCGCGCTGCGTGGCATCGGCGGCCTGGGGCGCAAGGTCGGCGGCGCGCGTTTCGAGTGCGCTAATCTCGCGTTCTAAGTTTTGAAGTTGGCTCATTGGTTTTTCCTTGGGGTTATCCCCGTTATCAACAAACGTGCATTTTCGTATAGATTCATTCATTTTGATTAATTGAGTGAAATCTCTAATGAAAGTTTGCCCTGATGGGCGTATAGCAGCGCGCTTTTAGGTGCAATTCATAGTGGCACAAGTGGCACAACTAAGGCTATTCTCAAAAATCTCCCTTAAGTCACTATGGCAAAAAACCTCTTTAATAAAAATCAGCTGCCTTTTTGCCATTGCCCCAATATATTAAGAAACATAAACCCATGCCCCCCAGAGGCCGTTGGGAGGGGAGGGGCACTTAGATAGGCTAACTGGCGTGCGCGGTGGCTGCCGTTAGAAGTTGGGGCGGCGTGGGTGGGGGGGCGGGCCG
>JAUJNG010000033.1 GCA_030448265.1 Abditibacterium sp. | reverse complement strand
GGTTTTCCCCCGTTTACAAAAAACTTACTTTTTCTTATATATTCATTCTTTTTTATTAATTTTGTGATATCCATAATCAAAGTTTGCCTTGTTGGGCTTATCCCAGCGCGCTTTTCGGTGAATTTCAGTGTGCCAAAAGGGCCAAAACTACGGCTATTCAAAAAAATCTCCCTTAAGAGAAGACTATTTATGAGAGGTTTTTTAAAAATAGCCTTAGTTGTGCCACTTGTGCCACTATTCAAAGAACCCAAAAGCGCGCCCCCCCCGTGCGCTTTTGGTCGCTTAGGCCGCGTCCATCGGCACAAGCGCGTGCCCATTGGCTACGGTTATAAGGTCGGGCGCCTTCACTTTGGCACCAAACCTCGTAACGCCGCCGCAGCTCGCTTTTAGCGATACCCCCTTTTAATTCGCTCTCTGAAACCGTTTCCCAGAAAGGTGTAAGCGTGTCGGTATCCGCCCAAAACTTCGCCGTCGCCGCGCGAACGGCGGGCGCTTTGTAAATATCTTGGGTCTTAAAAAGGCGTTCTAAGCCTTCACATACCCAAGCCGCAAAACCCCGTAGGAGTGCGCTATTGGGGTCACGTCGCGCTGATTCTAAACGTATGTGCCCATTGAATCGCAGGCGGTCGCCTTCGCCCAATGGATGCACGAACGGCAAGGCGATAACGCGGTCTTTTAGGGCGTCGTTGTAGGCGTCTGTTTGCGGGGCATCGTTCGCGGCCAAAATTAGACAGTGAGACGGCGGCGCGGTGAAGGCTTCGCGGTAAAGGAATCGAACGCTCAACGAATCGCTTCCCGACAAGGTTTTTAGTAGTTCGGCGTCAATCCGCTTATTTCCCGCTTCGGCGACGAAGGCCGCGCGCTTACCCCACAACACGGCGCCCAGACGTTCGCGGCTGCTATTATCTTGCAAAAGCGCGGTGTCTATCATTGCTGACGCTTCACCCAAAAGCGTTTGAAGCAGTTCGCAAAAGGTGCTTTTCCCCGTTCCGCGCGGGCCGTAGCACCAGAGAAGGGCGCGCAGCGAAGACGCGCCCGAAACCGCATAGGCGGCGGCATCCTGAAGGGTGCGGGCAAAATCAGCGTCGTTTGCGGTTATGCGATTAAGTAGCGCACACCATTCGGCGCGGTCGGCGTTGCGGTCAAGGCAGACGGGCGAAACATTTAAAAAGAGGTCGTCGCGCCGCGTGCTTCGCACCGTGCCCTTAACGAAAGCACGGCAATTGGCAAAGGCAAAACACCAGGCGTCGGGCGCAAATTGCGCGATTTCGGCGCGTAGATCGGCGGTTAGAAACGTCGTCGCTCCCGACAAAAACGCGCGCCTTTCAACGTGTTTAGCGTGCAACAAAAGCGAGTTCGCAGCGCGGCTCATGGCACGGGCATCGGCGTCGCGCGACGCCGATGCTAAAGCCGCCGCCGCATGAAGTAGCGCCGCAGCTTCGGCGCGCACGACGGGCGCCAGGGCCGCAAGTTTGGCGGTCGTCAAGTTCGCGTCTTTGTCGTCGCTTCGCCATTGGCCGCGCGACGCTTCAAAGTGCAAAAAACCCAGCTCAGGGCAAAATCTAATGTTTTCGCCCATGTATTGCGCGGCGCGCTCGGCGTGCGCTTTTTCGGTTTCAAGCGAGACGCACGACCAGGACGGATAAAGCAGGGCACGAATCTGGTGAGGGTCGTATTCGGGCTTATCGCCCGTCAAAAGCGCGGGCGCGGTTATATCGCCCGCGCGCAGGTCGGCGAAGATTGCCGCGTTGCCCGCTTCGATTTCTACGGCTTGCGCGGTCGCCGCTATTTCGTCGGGCGTCGGTTCGTCGCGCCGCGCGCGTTTGGGCTTCTTCGTGAGTTCGCGGGCGATTTTAGCCGCTTCCTCACTCCAACTTAGAGGACATTTCTGGGGGATTTGGCTTAGTTCGTCGCGCGCGATTTTCCCCGCAAACGCCCAGGTATCCGCTTCGCTTTGCATTGCTTCGGCGGCGGCGCGGCGGTCGCATTCATCGGCCAGGGCGTCGGGCGTCAAGTTGACACCCGACGCATAGAGAGATTCGCCCACTTCCCAAAAGCGCCGCGCCCAGGCGTCTTTGAATTGTGCGGCGTGAATGCCCTGGGTGTGAGCTGCTTCAAATGCCTTGTCGCTATTCACGACGCAAAGCAGCAAACGAACTTCGTGGGGTTCAATCGAATCCCAACGAGCGGTGGTTGCGCCGTTAGGATGCGCGTAACCGTTGAGTTCGGGGTGAATCGCCGCGCCGTTGGGGGCGACTTGGGTTAAAATTTCATTCATCTGGAAGTTGCCTCTTCCAGCGCCCGCTGCTAAAGCAATGCTTTTGCAGCCACGACCCCGCAGATTGCCCGTCTGTGGGGTTTTGTGTGTCTGGGCGCTTCGTCTTTTAAACGTCTCCCTGCGCGCGCAATTCTTGAACGAATTGCGCGCCTTCTTCTTCGGTCGCGTCTGGCGACGCAAACGCGATAGGTTGCAAGCGGGTCGCGCTTGCGGTCAGAGCGGTTAGGGACGCTTCGGGGACGCGCCATTGGCCGCCCAGCTTTACCCCGCCGACCCGACCAATACGAAGCCATTTTCGCATTGTGTAAGGCGTAACCCTCAATCGTTCGGCGGCATCTTCTACCGTCATAAACGTGTTTTGCATATTTTGTAACCCCGTTAATCATTATGGGCGACGCGAAAGGATAGGGCAACGCCCGATAACACCCGACAACATATACAAACATTCATAAAGGTATATTTTCATATTCCAAAAATAAAAAAGACCGCGAATTATTCGCGGTCTTTTGGTCGGCAGGCGGCTAAAGCGATTCTTCCAACTGCGCCAAAACGTCGGCATAAGTCATTTCGCGCCCATCCTGAGCGTCTTTGGGTGCTTCTGGCGTAATAGGCGCCGCGCCGTCACTTTCGCCCGTCCTGGGCGATTCCTGCGGGGTTGGCGCGGGTTCCGATGCTGCCATGAGCGCGCGCGGCTGCGCCTCTAACGCTTTGCGAAGGGCCGCGCGCAGTTCGGCGGCGTCGCGGTCGCGTTGTTCAATCAAGCCGCGCAAAAAGCTAATTTCGGTGCGGTAATCCGCTTCGCGTTCGGCGCTCATTTCGTGGGCGCGTCCATCGGTTCGCGGTTCGCGGTTCGCGGGCGCGTCCATGTTCGCAGGGGGTTCGCGCCTTTCCTGAGCGTGAAATGTCTCTATAGGTGCGCCCACTTCGCCCGAAAGGTTCGCGGGTTCGCGCCCATTGGTTCGCGGGCGGGGGTTCGCGGGCGCGTCCATGTTCGCGGGGTCTATCTCCCAAAGAGTCGCGCCGTCGCGTTCGATTCTGCGGGCCGCCAAAGTGCCGCGCGCCGCGCGTTTTTGGACGGCGCGTTTGGAGACACCCAAACGCGCCGCCGCCTGCGCGACGGTTAGCCACTTTTCGCCATTCATCGAATCCACAGAATTTCCACAATGCCTGCGCTTTCAAGCGGCGTAAGTTCGCCCTTATCGGAAGTGAGAAAAGGAGCGTTTAGACGCCGCGCCGTCGCCACGCCGAAGCAATCGGCAACAGAGACGCGGCGAAATTGGCTTTTGAGGCGCGCTACGTCTTGCCAGAACGCGGCGTCCATCGTATCCAAAAACTGCACGCCAACGGCTTCAAGGGTTGCCAGGGCATCGTTTGCGGCCACGTCGCCCGCGCCCGAATCGAAGTCGCCCGACGCGAAAAAATCGGCGCCCGAAAGGTCGGGTTTGAACGGGTCGGCGGCATTTTGGGCTTTCGGATTGGCCTGGAGCCACTTAGCCAGCGCGCCTCGCCTGTGGACGTGATACCAAACCTCAAGCACGTTTTGGCGATGGGCAAAAACGCGGGCGCCTTCGTCGGCTAAAGCCGCTTCCACAATCGCCGCGCCCGCGCGTTTGAGCAAAAGCGCCATCATCGCGCTGGCGTCCAAAACGAAAGTCATAAGCCCAACCGTTCCCAGTTGGCTTCGTCGCGCTCGGTATCGGCCCGCCTTTCGGCCTGGAAAGTAGCTATCGGGTCGGCTTCGGGAAAAAGCGGCGCCAGACGTTCGCGGCCCTGGGCTAATACCCGTTCGATGCGGGCGCGTCGCGCTTGCGGCCCGTCGCTAATCATTGGGGCGCGCAACCTCTCTACGGCTACCGATTCCACAGCCACGCCGCGCGCCGCCGCCGCCGCTTTTAGGTCAGTCTCTACCTCAACGGGCAGTTCTAAAGTGAGGGTCATGGTTTTTTCCTTGTCGCGGGCGAAGTTCGCCCAATAAGTGCAGTCGTCGTAAAACGCGGCTAAAGCGGGGCTAAGGTCGCTCATTCGATGGGTAAACCGCGCTTTTCGCGGTAGTAGAGCGCCTGGTAGCGCGGGCAGTTACCGACGTGCTGGGCACGGTCAAGCGCCGCGCCGCCTTCGCAGGTGCAGGGAATATCGAGAAGCGATTTTCGCCCCGCCCTTCGCCCCGCTTGCGCCTTTTGAATCGTTGCGCGGCTTGCCGCAGTTTTTCGGGCCGTCTTGATGCTGCCCAAAATCGCCGCCGCTTTTGCCGCTTCGGTTTGGTTTTTCACGCCCGCAGTTTTACACAGCAACGAAAGTTTTTCCAAAATCTCTTTTAATTTGTTTCGATACATTGTAAAGTAAAGGGGGACAAAGCAACCCGCCTTCAATGGTTCCAAGCATCGAAGGCGGGCCTAAGACAAGGCGCGACGGAGGCGCCTCAATCTATGAGCAACATTTTACAAAGCGCGCGGCCCGCTCGAAGGCCGCAAACGCCCGCGCAAGCGCACGTCGCGCCCCTGGCGCCCATCTTCGCCGCGTGTCACAAGCGCGGCCTATCCATCACGCCCGAAAACCGCGAAGCGCGCCTTTACGCAGTCAATCGGCTTTTTAGCGACCTGCCCTTTGACTGGATTGAAGAAAGTTTCAAAGACCTTTTGCACGACCGCGCCGCTATTGTGGTCGTCGCCGACGCTATCGAGGGCGGGTGGTTGACATGGTGAACAAATACCCGACGACGACGCTAAGAGACGAAGAAGGCGCGCGCGGCGTTATGCGCGTCGCAAGCGAAAGGGGATTTGAAACCCAGCTTCGCCTTTGCGATCGCGCGGGCGACGTGGCTTACCGCGTCGTTGTGGATTGTCTGCCCGAAGACCTGCGCGCCATAGTGCGCGAAAGTCGGCGGCGGCAAAGCGCGTGGCAGGCATGGCAGGGCGCCGTAGTCCCGCCCGATTGCGCGGGCGCATGGCGCGGGCAGTTCAACAGCTACCTTCGCAGGCGTTGGTTCGATTCGTCGCATCCCGCCGCGCCGACTCACGCCGACCATCGCGGCCCTGGGGCCTTCGCCGACCACTTGGCGCCACTTATCGCGTGCCATGACGCGCGAATCGGCTACGACCTGAGCGACCCGCTAACCTGGTCGGTTTGGGTTGAATACCTCAGCGAGTTTTCAGAGCGCCGCAAGGCATGGCGCGCGTTTCTACGACAGCACGGGCCTTGCGATGCGCTTTAGATAGAAAAGGGCGCGCCCCTAACGAGTGGGCGGCCCTGTGTGGTTGGGGCCCGGGGATTTTTGTGGAGTCCCCCCCCACCCAAAAATAAAGCGTGTTGTGGGTGTGAAAGGCTTGCACATTTTGAAAAAACCAAAAAATAAATTACTCAAGGCGCCCCGGTGTGACTAAAAGTTGATTTTAATCGCGGCGGGTCGCGGTGGGGGTGAGT
>JAUJNG010000026.1:24550-62192 GCA_030448265.1 Abditibacterium sp. | reverse complement strand
GCGGGCACTATTAGCTGCGTGCTAAATCTTCCCCGCTGCGCGCCCCCACTAACTCCTCCTCCCAAAACAACTATTTTTGTTTTTTTTATTCGTTTGTTAATTTTGGGGGGGGGCGGGGGCGTCCCCAGACTAACATCGGGGGTTTCTCTCTTTTGAACGCGCCCCAACGCCCCGCTAGAACACAGTGGATGTGAAGAATCCCACTACCTCACTCCTAACAGCATTCGCAATTTAGTGAGCCAGCAATACTCCGTCGTTTTCTGCGGACGACGTTTTTCTTGTGCTTTCCCCGCAAAACGGTTACAATTGCGGCGTTCGCTCCGGCAAACTCCTCGCTTTCATGATGTCCTCGTCCCGCATTCTCGCCTTTTTGAGCCGCCGCGCCATTTTCGCGGCGCGCTCGCGGCGCACGTCGGGCGCGATTGGCCCCATCTGAAACGCCTTTCCCCTTTTCATCCCTGGCGACTTTCCACTTCGATTCCCCTGAATTGAGGGGTTTTGGTCGCGTCTCCGGCCCGATTTTTCCCGAAACGGCGCCGCAATTCTCCCTCAATCGCGGGCGCCAGTTCGCCCGCCCCACAACAATATGGAAATGATTCAAGAACCCGCCGCGCCCGTCGCGCGGCTCGAAACGCCCTCGCAGCGCCTCAAACGCGAGTGGTTCCCCAACGTGCGCGCCGATTTGCTGTCGGGCACCGTCGTGGCGTTGGCGCTGATTCCCGAAGCGGTCGCGTTTTCGATTATCGCCGGCGTTGACCCCAAAGTTGGGCTTTACGCCTCGTTCATCATCGCGGTTTTGACTGGCATTTTCGGCGGGCGCACCGGCATGATTTCGGCGGCGACGGCGGCGATGGCGGTGCTTTTCGTCACCCTCGTCAAAAATCACGGCATCGAATACCTTTTCGCCGCCACCATTCTCACCGGAATTTTGCAGTTCGCCATCGGCGCGGCGGGATTTGGGCGCTTCATGCGCTTCGTGCCGCGCGCCGTGATGGTCGGCTTCGTCAACGCCCTCGCCATTTTGATTTTTCTGGCGCAACTGCCGCAGTTTGAGGGCGCCAACTGGGTGATGTTTGCCATGGTAGCGCTGAGTCTGGGCATCATTTATGGCCTGCCCCGAATCACCAAAGCCGTGCCCTCGGCGCTGGTTGCCATCATCGTGATGACGGTAGCGGCGATTGCGCTCAAGCTGCCGCTCCGCACCGTCGGCGACATGGGCGCTTTGCCCTCGACGCTGCCCTTTTTCGAGTTGCCATCCGTGCCGCTCTCGTTCGAGACGCTGCAAATCATATTTCCCTACGCGCTGGGCTTGGCGACTGTCGGCATTTTGGAATCGCTTCTCACCGCGTCGCTGCTCGATGATCTGACCGAAACGCCGAGCGACAAAAACCGCGAGTGCAAAGCCCAAGGATTCGCCAACTTCGTGACCGGATTTTTCGGCGGCATGGCGGGCTGCGCGATGATCGGGCAGTCGGTCATCAACTTCCGCAGTGGCGGGCGCGGGCGGCTGTCGAGTTTCGCGGCGGGCGCGTTTCTGCTGTTTTTCATTCTGGTTTTGGGCGAATGGGTGCGCCAGATTCCGATGGCGGCTTTGGTCGCGGTGATGTTCATGGTCTCAATTGGCACTTTCGACTGGGCGAGTTTCAAAAGCCTGCAATTCCACCCGCGCGGCGAATCGGTTGTGATGGTGGCCACCGTCGTGGCCGTTGTCTACACCCATAATCTGGCGATTGGCGTGGGTGTCGGCATTCTCCTCAGCGCGCTGTTTTTCGTGCGGAAGGTCGCCAAAATGGTTTCGGTGAGCAGCAGTTTCGATGAGGCGACGCAAACCCGCGTTTACACCATCTGGGGCCAGTTGTTCTTCGTTTCGACCGACGAGTTTTTGGCGTCCTTCGACTTCGAGGAGCGCATCGAACACGTCAAAATTGATTTGACTCACGCGCATTTGTGGGACAGCTCGGCGGTGGCGGCGATTGATAAAGTCGTGTTTCGTCTGCGTCGCAGTGGTCACGAAGTCGAACTTCTGGGCCTCAATCACGCCAGCGCGACGATTATCGACCGTTTGGCCTTGCACGATAAAGAAGGCGCCATCGAAGCGGAGGCGGCGCACTGAGGCGCGAAGGGGCCATGACTTTATTGCTCACAACAGGGTGCTAATTCATACTTTGTCTGGAAAAATGAAGAACCTCATCTCAACTCTTGCTCTTCTCACCACGTTTTTCTGTGCCGAGTTTCTTGTCCCTGCTATGGCTCAGGGAACCAGAGCGCGGGCCAACGCGCCCCAAGTCTCGGCTCTGGCGCCGCTCAAGCGGCGGCCAGGTTATATCGTCGGACGTTGCGTCGATGGGCGCGGCAGGCCGCTTCGCGGCGTGCGAATTCGCGTTTTTGGCACCACGTCCGCCGGAGAAAAGACCAACTATCAGACCACCACGGGCGCCAACGGCCAGTATTCTATCCAACTGCCGAAAGGGAATTTTCATGTCGGCTGGGCGCACTTCTTTGCCCCTTCGCCCGCCGGCCCGCCCTACGCCCTCCCGCTTCATCCCACCGATGGCAACATCGACGACGCCCCCAGCGCGGCGGGCATCGTGGAAAATTTCGTCTTGAAGATTGCGGGCCGCATTTCGCCGCTCAACGATGCCCAAAGCGACCTTTCTTACTACGGCGGCTCCATCCAATTGTCCCGCGGCGCTTTAGCCGATGGTTCTCTCTCAACCGGCTATACCTACGAATTTCCCGCAGGCGCCTCCGTAGAACTGCAACTCACTCCGGTGGGCAAGCTCGTGGACGGAAGCGTGGGAAAAACTTTAACGCGGCGCCAGAGTGTGAGATACGGCGCGACATTTCTCGATATTCCGATCGGGCAGTATCAAGTCGGGGCCACTCTGATAGAAGCCGACGGGACTCGCAAACCGCTTCGCGTCGCGGTGGCGCGCGTCGGCGTGGGCACGAGTCCCATCCGTTTCACGCCCAAGCCCGAAGAGTTCGGCGCCAATGGCACGCTTTATTTCCCCTCGACCGGCGATTCGACCCCGCTCTTGAAACTCCCTGGCGTCTCGCACGCCGAGGTTTATGTGCAGCCTTGAGAAAAACTGATCGAATTGGGACGGGTGAGCGCCGCAACTGCTAAACCAAGAGGGTCATGATATCCACTGCCGTTCCCCCTGCCATGATGTGGCGCGGTCTGATCGAAAACTACCGCGCTCATCTGCCCGTTTCCGAAGCCACGCCCGTCATCACGCTCCACGAGGGCAACACGCCGCTCATTCACGCGCCCCGTTTGGCCGCGCAAATCGCGCCCGACTGCGAGCTTTATCTCAAATTCGAAGGCGCCAACCCGACCGGCAGTTTCAAAGACAGGGGCATGACGATGGCGGTCTCCAAAGCCGCCGAGGAAGGCGCCAAAGTCGCGATTTGCGCCTCGACCGGCAACACCTCTGCTTCGGCATCCGCTTATTGCGCCGTCGCGGGGATTCGCTGCGTGGTTCTCATTCCCAACAACAACATCGCGCTGGGAAAACTGGCGCAGGCCCTGGTTTCGGGCGCGACGGTTTTGGCTATTGAGGGCAATTTCGACGACGGATTGCGAATTGTGAAAGATTTGACGCGCGATTATCCCATCGCCATGCTCAATTCGCTCAACCCCTATCGTTTAGAAGGCCAGAAAACCGGCGCCTTTGAAGTCTGCGACTTTCTGGGATTCGCGCCCGATTTTCATTTCGTTCCGGTCGGCAACGCGGGCAATATCACCGCTTACTGGAAGGGCTACCGCGAGTATTTCGAGGCGGGGCGCATCGAAAACCTGCCCAAAATGTGCGGTTTTCAGGCGGCGGGCGCGGCGCCGCTCGTTCTGGGACACAACGTTGATAAACCGGAAACCATTGCGACCGCGATTCGCATCGGCCATCCGGCGCGCGGCGTCGAAGCGATCCAGGCGCGCGACGAATCGGGCGGCTTCATCGGCAGCGTGACCGACGATGAAATTTTGGTCGCCCAGAAAACCACGGCGGCGCTGAGCGGCATTTTCGGCGAACCGGCGTGCGCGGCGCCGCTCGCGGGCATCGCCAAATTATCTGATGAAGGTTATTTTCAGAAGGCCCGCGAAGAGTTGGGGCGCAAACCGATTGTGGTTTCGGTGGTGACCGGACACGGCCTCAAAGACCCCAACACCGCAATTCGCATCGGCGGCGAACCGACGGTCGTGGCGGCGGAAAACCGCGCCGTTTTGCGCGCGATTGGGTTTTGAGCAGAGGCAATAGGGAACAGGCAACAGGCAATAGTGAAGTCCAACTATTGCCTGTTGCCTATTGCCTCTAAAATCATGCAAATCTTCCGCTTTCTGCCGCCCTCGCCCGATGAAACGCGCGCGTTTTACATGTTTGCCGTCGGCGCTTTTCTGGGGCAGTTGGTGGCGTTTTTCCTGGCTCTGAGCGCGCCCAACGCGGGCGCCAGCGCCCTCGCCATCGGCGGCGGGCTGGCGATTCTCTTTCGCTTCGGCACCGCGACCTGGCAGTTCGACTCGCGGCGCCGTCGCGCTGAAAAAGGCGCCATCGAACTGGAAAGCAACGGTTTTCGCTCCATCAACGAGACGGGCAAAGCGATGTTTGTGCGCTGGGACGAAATCGAGCGCGCCGAAAGCAAAAACGGGCGTTTGCAACTCGAATTTCGCGGCCAGAAATGGGGTTTTGGCGCGCGCGAAGTCGAAAACGGCATGGTTTTGACGCAGGAAATTTTGCGCCGCGTCGCCAAACCGAAATCCAACTCCACATTTATCCCATTGGAGCCGATGTGAATTGAAGCCACAGATAAACACAGAGAACACACAGAGGCACAGAGTTCTTTAAAAGTTCTCTGTGTTCCTCTGTGGCTCCAAACGCGAAAGTTATGACGATTCAACCCAGCAAATCCGGCAAAGTCCGTGACATCTACGACACCGGCGACAACCTCATCCTTGTCGCCTCCGACCGCATTTCGGCTTTCGACGTGGTTTTGCCGACTCCCATTCCCGACAAAGGCAAAATTCTCTCGACCCTGAGCGTTTTCTGGTTCGCGCGCACCTCGCACATCATCGACAACCATTTGCTGCTGCATCGCACCGAGGATTTCCCCGCGCCCTGGAACGAATTCGGCGCGCAGAACGATTGGGAGGGCCGCGCCCTGCTCTGCCGCAAAGCCCAGGTGCTGCCGGTCGAATGCGTGGTGCGCGGCTATCTTTCGGGAAGCGGCTGGCAGCAATATCAACAATCGGGGCAGGTCTGCGGTGTTAGATTGCCGCCTGATTTGCGCGAAGCGGACAAACTGCCGTCGCCGATTTTCACGCCCACCACCAAAGCCGAAATCGGCGACCACGACGCGCCCATTTCGTGGCTCGAAACCGTCGAGATTTTGGGCGAAAAACGCGCTGTCGAAGTGCGCGAAGCATCGCTGGCGCTTTACGAATGGATCGCCGCCTTCGCTTTGGGGCGCGGCCTCATTCTGGCCGACACCAAATTCGAGATGGGGCTTTGCGACGGCGATTTAATCGTCGTGGACGAGATGGCGACGCCCGATTCGTCGCGCTACTGGGACACCGCGCAGTATGAACCAGGCCGCGCGCAGCATTCGTTCGACAAGCAGTTCGTGCGCGATTATCTGGAAACGTTGAGTTGGAATAAAGCTGCGCCAGGGCCAGATTTGCCGCCCGATGTGGTGGAAAAATCGCGGGCGAAATATGTCGAGGCTTACAACCGTCTGACGGCATTGCAGTGGCCGGAACGCGACGTGCGGGCGCGCTAAGCTTTGGATTTACAATGTTAAAAGCTCTTTGGTGCGTTTTGTGCCTCGCCATCATTGGTTTCAATGGCGGTGAGGCGCGGGCGCAAAAGTTGGAGCCGCTTTTTGAATTGAGGTTGAAGTTCATCACTCAAATTTCGTTTGCGCCGCGTGGCGATGCCGCCGCCGTTACTTTCCTTGATTCGCGTGTGGGCTGGCTTTCCATGATCATGAGGACGGCCAACCGTGAGGCGCTTCTCCAATTGCTTGGGCAGAAAGACACCATCCGCGTGGTAGTGTTCGCACCTGACGGAAGAACTTTTGGCTGGGCGGTTGGGCCACGTCTCGTTCTTTCCTCACTTGATGAGAAACCAGGGCAAAAAGGACGAGGCGCTCAGTTTTCCACTTCCGCAATGGCGTTTTCGCCTGATGGGAAACTACTTGCGGCGGCGTCCAATGCCGTGAAAGACAAGCAAATTTTAATTCGCCTGTTCGATGCTCAAACGCTGCAAGCGCGCGGCGATTTGATGGCGCCATTGCTGCCGTTCAAAGGGCCAGGCGATGACGCGCCGCCCCGTGCTGTCGCGTTTTCGCCCGACGGGAAGCGTGTGTTCGCCATCAGTTCGAGCGTCAAATGGGAATGGGACGTTGCAACGCATACGCAAAATCGCGACGCAGCACACTATTTGACAGGGCCAGGGGTTGCTCTGTCGCCCAATGGTGAAATCGTGGCTTGCCTTTTGAGCGATCCTAATCGTTCCAGCAAGAGCAGTAGTTTCAGTTGGCGTTTACTCGTGTTACAGCGCGGCAATTTTAGCATTGGACTAACAACAGAAAACGGCAGTGGATTCTACAAAGAAAGATTCAGCCAGCCAGCCTTCTCGATGGATAGCAGGATCGTCGCCGCTCCTTTCTATCGTGATACCGGAGCGGCCAGGCAAAACGGTTTGGCGTTTTGGGCCATTGATGCGACCAGGGGCAGAGCTTTTTTGAGCCGTCCAACGCAGCACGAACATCACGCCGTCTTTTTCGGCCCCACAATCGGAAACCAAAGGCTTCTGGCCACCATCTACGAAAATCCTCTCGACAAAACGAGTCGCGCAGTTTTTTGGCGCTTGACGACTGCGAATTAATGCGAGCCGAATTTTTCTGTTCTTACTAAACTGCGGCGCGTGAAATGGCCCCGTTTTCATCTCGACAAGACGCGCGTCCGTATGGATGACGGGCGCATCGTGAACCTCTACGATTTCGCGCCCTGGGGCGAAAATCCGTCGCACCTGCTGCTCCACCGCGACGCCGCCATCGAAAATCCCCCGCAGGGGCCGCGCATCCTCGAAAAGCCCTCCGAAATGCGCTGGAATCCCACTCTGGCGCAGTGGACGGTTTATGCTGCCCATCGCATGAACCGGCCCCAACTGCCCTCGCGTGATTCGTGTCCGCTTTGTCCTGGCATTTTGGAACTGCCGATGCCCTATCAAATCGCCATATTCGAGAACCGCGCGCCCGCGATGAGTTTCGTGCCTGGCGAGATGGAACGGCCCGACACGACGAATCTTTTCGAGTTCAAATCTCCGGCGCGCGGGCGCTGCGACATCGTGGTGTATTCGCCCCAGCACGACGAGAAATTCGCCTTCATGCCGTTGGAGAACATCTACGCGCTCGTCGAGGCGTGGCGCGACCGCTACCGCGAAATCATCGCGCAAAGCGACATCGAATTCGTCTCGATTTTCGAAAACAAAGGCCGCGAGGCGGGCATGACGCTCGATCATCCGCACGGGCAAATTTACGCTTTTCCGTTTTTGCCGCCCGATCTGGAGAAACAATGGGCGCAGACGCAGGCGTTCTGGGATGGAAAACGCGGTTTGTGGGAGAAAATCCTCGAAAAAGAACTGCGCGACGGCAGCCGCATCATCGCCCAGACCGACGGTTTTCTGGCCGCGATGCCGTTTTACGCGCGCTATCCCTTTGAAGTCCACATCTGGGCCAAGCGTGCGGGCGTCTCTTCGCTGCTCGAAATGACGCCGCAGGAGCGCCGTGAACTGGCGGGAATCATGAAAAACGTCGCGCTGCGCTACGAGCGGCTGTGGCCCGATGCCGCCTACGGTTTTCCGACTTTGATGCTGATGCAGCAGCTATCCAAACAAGCGGGCGCGGAGCGGTATCGTTTTCACATCGAGTTTTTGCCGTTGCAGCGCAGCCCAGAGAAAATGAAGTATCGCGCTTCGATTGAAAGCGGGGCCGGAACTTTTCTCGCCGATTTTTTGCCCGAAGAGCAGGCGGCGGAACTGGGCGCCGTCGAGCCGAAGGAAGTCGAACTGCCGGAACTGTTGTTTGATTAGGCGATGAGCGAACTATAGAACGCGAAGCGTCAGCGAGTGAGGCATTTCTGCCACTATCACGAAACAGTTATGCCTCACTCGCTGACGCTTCGCGTTCTCCAATTCGCGAAAAATCAACGCGAAAATGCTCGTGAGAGGACTCGAACCTCCAACCTCATGATCCTAAGTCATGTGCCTCTGCCAATTGGGCTACACGAGCGACGACCGAAGTATAGCGCCGCAAAATCGAGGCGTGAAATGCTATGAACGATCCATTTTTGTCTGAGGGCGACGAACTAGTGCCCGCGCTTCGCACGGCGGGACGGGTGCTGTGCATCTGGGAACACGCCGGCGAAAAAGGCGGCCTTCATCTCAATGGCCGCGCCCGCGCGGCTTCGGCGATGAAGCGTCTGGGGGAGGTGGCCGAAACACTGGGTCACATCGTGGCGAGTGCGTCCGAGCCATCGCTGGTGGAAGAAGTCGCGCCCGAAGTCGTTTTAGTGGACGGCAGTTCGCACCACGCCGTCACCCTGCTGCAAAACCTGCGGAGCGACTGCCAGACTGCGACCGCATTTCTGCTGGCCGTCGTTCCGGCGCGGGCGCGCGACGATGGGCTCGAAGCCCTGCGCGCGGCGGGCGCCGACGATTTTTTGAGCGCCGACGCGCAAAACTTTGAGGTTCAAGCCCGCCTCGAAGCCGCCGCAACTTTAGTTCGCGCCCGCGCCGAAATCGCGAGGCTGCGCGACCATCTGGGCCGTCAGATTCGCGTTGACGACCTCACCGGCGTGATGAGCCGCCGTTTCTTTTTCCAGCAGGCGCACCGCGAATGTTCGCGCGCGCGGCGCTACGGCCACAAATTGTCGTGCGTGATGATCGAAATCGACCACTTCAAGAGTCTGGCGCTCACTTTTGGCGAAACGGCGGGCGAATGCGTGTTGCGCGCGACGGCCACCATCATCGGCCAGTGGACGCGCGACAGCGACCTGGTGGCGCGCTTCACCGAGTCGAAATTCGTGGTTTTACTGCCCGAAACCGACATCGACGGCGCCACGCGCGCCCAGGACAAAATCGCCCAGGCCCTAACCAGTCATCGCTGGATGTTCGACGGCGGCGAACTGCCGGTTTCGGTTTCCATTGGCGAGTCGCAGCTTCAGGCGGGCGCCTCGTTTCACCGCGTCGAGGACGATTACATCTCCGAAGGCGACGAAACCGGCGACGGCGCGCTTTCGACGCGCGAAGCGCTCGCCGGCCTGCTCGAAGACGCCGACGCCGCGCTCTCGGTGGCGCGCAAGGGCGCGCGAATGCCCGAAGTGTTGGTGCCCTACACGGCGGTTCCGGCCTCGATTGAACGCGGCGCAAGCGCGAAAAAGCAGACCAAAAAGCGTGATTGAAGTTTCACTTCTCCTCCCGATTCGGGTGTAAAATCCAGCCATCAGATAACACCATGCGTCTTCCCAAAAAATCGTTACTGTTGCTCGTTCCCGCAACGGCGGCGCTGGTTTTGTGCATCTACTCGGTTAGTTCAGCCCTCATTCCAAAAGACTTGGACTTAACCCACGCGCGCTCCACCCTCATCAAGAAAGACAAAGGGAAACCCGCGCAATTGTTGTGGTGGAGAGCGAGCGAAGAACCACACAAAGTCCGTCACTTCACAAAGGAAGACTTCGAAGCTGACGGATCAAAAATTGGCGGCGAGTTTTATACGCACTATCGCAATGAATGGACTGTTAACCGGTGGCTCAAAGTCGCCGAAATCGGCAACCGGACAATTAGCCCCAGGCGAAATGAGGAGAGATTGGTGAAGGTTTATCTGGTTGACCCATTGCCACCAAAAGTGATGAGCGGGCGTTTTTACTTGGCTAAACGCGCCGACTTAAAGAAAAACCGAATTTGGTGGCGATTGCCGCCCCATGACGAGGAAGAGTAAGCGATAAATTTCTTCGTTCCGCAATCTCTGCGCTAAACTGCGCGTGGTTTCTCGTCCATGTCCGACCTTTCCCCCGCGTCCCTGCACCCGTCCACCGTCGCCGCCGTGCGCGAACTGCGCGAGCGCTTTCCCCAGACTCCGTTTCTCACCCTGGGCCAGACGGTTTTGTGGGACGAACCCGTCAAAGCCGCGTTTTGCCGCATCGCGCAACGACTGGAAGACGCGGGCACCATCGCCAGGGGCACGCGCGTCGTGGCGGGCGTTCACGACACCGATTATTTCGCCAAACTTGAAGGGCTGGCCATCCGCGATGCGCCGTTTGTGGTTTTGCGTCACAACGACGGCGACACGCGCGGTTTGTGGAGCGCGGCGGGCGAACTGTCGGCGCTTTTCGGCGCTGAAATCGTGCCCTCGCGCGCCGATTTCACGCGCCAGGGCGTTGCGTTTGCCAAAGCCGCGCGCGCCTATCCTGGCGGCGCCGAAGCGCTTCTCAACCAGGAAACCGACGCCCCGCTCTGGCGCGCGATTGTTCACACCGAGCCGCATCCCCTCATCGCTGCCGAAGTGCGTTTGCGCGACATCGAACCGGCTTTGCGCGAGCAATTGCGTTGGGGTTTTCGCCATTCGCTCCATGCCACGGGCTGTTCGGGCGATTTCGAGGACGAATCGCCCTGCGCCAGCCGCGACATCGCGCGCCGCATCTGGGGCTGGAACGACGAATTTCTCGCCCAAAACCCCGACGGCACGCTCTCCGACCTCTATCGCCATCTCATTCCCAAAGTGTGGGCGCTGGTTTACGGCGAAGCGAGTTGCAACCTCGAAACCACGGCTTCGCTCGACCTGTTTCGCTTCAACGCCCAGACTGCGACCCTCCCGCGCTTTGGTTTCGTGGACATTTTCCTCAACCCCGCGACGCGCGAACTCGCCAAGCGCGCCTACGACGATGCGGTGCGCGGTTCGGGCATCTACACCCTCGACCAGTTCGGCCCTGGCGCCCTGCCCTTCGATGTGGTGATTCGCGGCAAAGGGCGCGGCACGCTGCGTTTGCACGAAGGCAGCGTCATCGTGGAAACCGAGGAGCCGGTCGAAATCTGCGAAAACTGCGACCCCGACACCACCGCGCGCCTCGCCGCGCTGTTGCAGGGCCATTTCGGGACCGAGATTTGTCTGGTGGGCAAAGCCGTCTCGCTGATTTCGATGCTGGCGGCGGAGTTCCTCTTCGTTTTCCACGAAAAAGCCTCGCCCTACACCTCGCGCACCCAGAAAATGAACGCCACGCTGCGCGCCGCCGGCCTGAACCTGCCGCTGCACCCGATGCTGCGCCTCAAGTATTCGACCTGGGACGCGCTCGATGAAGTCGAGGCGAGTTTCATCCTGCCGCCGCATCTGGCGCGCGCGTTCCAGTGCCAAACCATCACGGCGCGCGATTTTGCGGCGCGTTGGAAAGAGGTCGCGCAAGGGGGCGACGCTTTGCGCGCCGAACTCAAAGGCTGTCGCTGCCCGCGCGATTTAATGCGTTATCTGGCGACTTTAGACGGCGACATCTGGCGCGAGCGGGAGCAATCCTATGACGCGGCGGGCGCCGTATTGAGAGAAATCCGCGAAAAATCGCGCGCGGTAGAAGCGGAAATCGACACTTTGCGCCTTGAGGCGCGCGCCGAAACTCAGCGCGCCCTTGCATTGGAAACTCAGAAAGGCGAAGGCTATCGCAGGGAAATCGCGCCGTTGCGTGCGCGCATCGCCGAACTGAAGCAGGGCGCGATGGCGCGTTTGAACCCGCTCGATGCCGAGGGAAAACCGCGCCGTTTGACCAAAGACGAAAGAGCCGCCCGAAACCTTGTGGAAGCGCAGGAGTTGGAGCAAATCGAGCAGTTGCTCGCGCAAATCGCCGAATTTGCCGCGCCGCGCGCCGCGTTGGATGCTCAAATCGCGCTTCATCGTCGAAACGCGCGCGAATTAAAATCGCGAGCGCGAACTCTGATCGCGGCGCAGGTTCAAATCGAGAAAAGTGCTGCTGCGCGCGCCGCGCGCGCGACCCGCGAACAGTTGGAAAACGAGGCCGAACTCGAACGCCTCAAACGGGTGCGCGATGCGATGTGGGCCAGCGACGGCCTGCGCTACACCAACACGCGCCCTACCGCATGGTGGCTGCCGATGGTCTCGCCCGATGGCCGTTGGTTCGAAAAGCTAACTCAAACCGCGCAGGCGCGTTTGGAAGAGTTGTAGAGGAGTTTCAGCCATAAAAAACGCCGCCTGAAAATTTCAGGCGGCGTTTTTCTTGATCTCAATGATTTTATACTTTAGTTCCAATTCTGAGACGGTTATCTGGTATTTTTCAAATAATTTTTTACTGGCCTCGGCAGTTACTGTATCTGGGTTGTTACCCATCTTTATTTGCCATGCTCCATTTCTTTTACTCTCAAGATTTGTGCATACTTCTCTCAAATCGCCATATGGAATTTCGAAAATCACATATGGTGAGGAAGGGTCTTTATACTTCTCTTTAAATTTTCCATTTGCCATTCCAACTAAAAAAATTATTTTATAATTTTTTCCGCCGCCCTGTCCTATTATCTTGTTCCAAGCCCATCTATCTGTTGGATTAGATTTATTACGCTGATTAGGATTGTATCTGGACTTTTTTATTTCTACTTTCAGTCTCAAATTTTCTATTTCTCCATCATAACTGGCGCTTCTTTTTGTTGCCTCAGCACCTATAGCTTGCAAAATCAACGACTCGCCTTCTAAAGCAGTCACCCATGTAGAATGTTGTTTGATCCAATCTGATTTTTGTTGAAGAGATTCGTTCTCTTGCTCCAGCTCTGCGATGCGCGCCTTCAATATGACATTTTCTTTGTGCAACTCTTCGTTTCGTTTTGCGAGAATGTTCTCCATATTGTGATCTACTTCATTTGAAAAAGGAGAGGCTTTCGCCTCTCCTTTTCGATTTCACAAAGCGCTTTGCAGCGCCTCAACTTTATCTTTATTCTCCCAGGTGAAATCGGGGTCTTCGCGTCCGAAGTGCCCATACGCTGCCGTTTTGCGGTAAATCGGGCGCAGCAAATCGAGGTGGTCGATAATCGCTTTGGGGCGCAAATCGAAAGTCTTTTCGACGGCTTTGGCGATAATGTCATCGTCCACTTTGCCGGTTCCAAAAGTGTTGACGTAAACCGACAACGGGTGCGCGCGCCCAATCGCGTAAGCGACCTGGGTTTCGCACCGCCGCGCCAATCCCGCCGCGACCACGTTTTTGGCGACGTAGCGCATCATGTAGCAGGCGCTTCTGTCCACTTTGGTCGGGTCTTTGCCCGAAAACGCGCCGCCGCCGTGACGACCCATGCCGCCGTAGGTATCGACGATGATTTTGCGGCCCGTGAGTCCCGCGTCGCCCTGCGGCCCGCCGATCACGAAGCGGCCCGTCGGGTTGACGAAAATTTCGATTTCATCGTTGAAATAGTCGCCCAAAACCGGCTGGATGACGTGCTGGATGATTTCGGCGCGAATTTGGTCGTTGTGGGTGTCGGGGTGATGCTGGGTCGAGATCAGCACTTTTTCGACCTCAACGGGGCGGTCGCCTTCGTAGCGAATCGTGACCTGCGATTTGCCGTCGGGCCGCAGCCACTTTACCGTCCCGTTTTTGCGAACGTCCGCGAGTTGTTTGCACAGCTTGTGCGCGAGGGTGATGGGAAGCGGCATCAGTTCGGGCGTTTCATCGGAAGCGTAGCCGAACATGAGGCCTTGATCGCCGGCGCCGACTTCATCGTAATCGTCCTTGGAGCCTTCGACGCGCGCTTCTTCGGCCTGATTGACGCCCTGCGCGATGTCGGGGCTTTGCTGTCCAATCGCGGTCATCACGCCGCCGGTGAGGTAGTCGAAACCGAATTTGGCGCGCACATAACCGATGTCTTTGACGACTTTGCGCACCACAGCCGGAACTTCCACATAGGTGTTGGTGGTAATCTCGCCGCCGACAATCACAAGACCGGTGGTGAGAAAAGTTTCGCAGGCGACGCGGGCGCGCTTGTCGTCTTTCAAAATGGCGTCTAAAACGGCGTCCGAAATTTGGTCGGCCATCTTATCGGGATGGCCCTCGGTCACGGATTCCGAGGAAAAATGGTAGTTGCTCAAATCAATACACTCCAGAGTTTTTCGCGGGTGGCGGAACTCGCGCTCCCAAAACTTAAGCGCTTCATCCCGCCGCGAATTGCCTCCTATTTTAGCAGAGCCGCATCGGGCCGGTCTTCTGCCCGTTAAAAACCCACGTCGAAAAGGCGCGGGAGAATGACGAGACCGCAAAAATTCATTAAATTAGGGGATGGAGAATGCAACAATGAGCAAAATCTATTTCATCACCGGCGCCTCAAGCGGTTTTGGGCGCGCGCTGGCCGAAGCGGTTCTGGCGCGTGGCGAGAGCGCCGTTTTAGCCGCACGGCGCACCGACGCGCTCCAGGAATTGGCGAAGCGCTATCCGCAAACCGCGCTCGCCGTCGCTCTGGATGTCACCGACGAAACCGCGCGCCGCCACGCGGTGGAGGCGGCGCTGAGGAAGTTCGGGCGCGTCGATGTTCTGGTCAACAACGCCGGACAGGGCAGCTTGGGCGCGATGGAGGAGTTTTCCTCGGCCCAGATTCGCGCCCAGATGGAAGTCAACTTTTTTGGCGCCGTCGAACTCACCCTCGCGCTTTTGCCCTTGATGCGCGAGCAGAAAAGCGGTCACATCCTCAACGTGTCGAGTATCGGCGGACTGGTTTCGATGGGCGGTTTCGCCTTGTATTGCGCCTCGAAATTCGCGCTCGAAGGCTTTTCCGAAGGGCTGCGCGATGAAGTGAAGCCGTTGGGGATTCACGTCACCATCGTGGAGCCAGGCGCGTTTCGCACCGAGTTTTCCGGTGACGCCAACATGAGGCCGCAAAACTCCATCGGCGACTACGAACCGGTTGTTGAACCAATTCGCCAGTATCTTTACGGCAGCAACGGCAAACAGCCAGGCGACCCGCACAAAGCGGCGCTCGCGATGATTGAAGCCGTCGAAAGCGACGACCCACCGCTTCGCTTGATGCTGGGCGCCGATGCCTACGGCCTATGGGAAGAGAAGCGCGCCGCGCTGGACGAAGAATTGGCGAAATGGCGCGCAGTCGGCGAGAATACGGCGTTTGAAGGTGTCGAGGTTGGGGCGATTGGTGGCTAAAATTTGAAAAACCCCCTCCAACATTTTGGAGTGGGTTTTCATTTTGCGCCACAGAGAAATTGGGGCCGACTTAAGGCACTTTCAAAATCCGCACGCCGAAAAAACGGCCAAACTTCTTTCTCACCTTGCACCCAAGGTGTGGGCCTCGCAATCCATCGATAGTGTGCGGCGAAAAAGCGTTGTAACTTGTGCCATAGAGACTCGCTCCGCCACTCGAATTCCAAATCGTTTTGCAAAAACAAAATCCAGCGCGCGATTGTGCGTCGTTCTGGTTTGCCCAGACGATTTTCGCCGCGAAATCGCATTTCAGAAAAATCGTCATAAAGCGCCCACGCCTCAAACCAAACGGCGTAAAGCCCATCGTCTTCGCTATAGGCTGCCAAATCATCGGTTGCATCATCGAATTCAGTATCAGTAATGCGCCCGTTGGCCAAACGGCGCAGATGCAAAGCCAATTCACGTCGCGCAGCTTTATCAACCATGTTTCATCCGCTCCAAATGCGCCTTCAAAAACTGTCCGGTATACGATTTCTTGTTTTTCATCACTTCTTCCGGCGTGCCCGTCGCGACGATTTTTCCGCCGCCCGCGCCGCCTTCCGGCCCTAAATCAATGAGATAATCAGCGCAAGCAATCAAATCCAGATTGTGTTCGATAACCAATATCGTGTTGCCCTGGTCGGTCAAGCGTTGCAAAACTTGAATTAACACTTTGACATCCGCCATGTGCAGCCCGACGCTCGGCTCATCGAGAATATAAAGCGTGTGGCCCGTCGAACGTTTAGCCAGTTCCGTCGCCAGTTTCACGCGCTGTGCTTCGCCGCCGCTAAGCGTTGTCGCGGGCTGGCCCATGCGGATATATCCCAGACCCACATCGCATATCGTTTGCAGTTTGCGAGATAATGAAGGAATCGCTTCAAAAGTCTCCAACGCTTCGGCGACGGTCATATCGAGAATGTCGGCGATGGAATGCCCTTTGAATTTGACTTCAAGCGTTTCGCGTCCGTAGCGTTTGCCGCCGCAGACTTCGCAGGGCACATAAACGTCGGGCAAAAAGTGCATTTCGATTTTGATAATGCCGTCGCCCTGACAGTTTTCGCAGCGCCGCGCTTGACGTTGAAACTGAAGCGTCCTGGCCCGTAGCCGCGCAGTTTGGCCTCGCGCGTCGCGCTAAATAAATCGCGAAGCGGCGTGAACGCGCCGGTGTAAGTGGCGGGATTGGAGCGCGGCGTGCGACCGATGGGGCTTTGGTCGATGTTGATGATTTTGTCGATCTGTTCCAGGCCGCGAATTTCGTCGTGCTTGCCCCACAAAACGCTCTGTTTCGAAAGTTCGTAGGCCAAACGCGGATACAAAATGTCTTCGATGAGCGTCGATTTGCCGCTTCCCGACACGCCCGTCACGCACACCATGCAGCCGAGCGGAATTTGCGCGTCGATACCCTTCAAATTGTGTTCGCGCGCCCCCAAAATCTCGATAAATCCGCTTGGTTCGCGGCGCGTGGCGCGCACCGGCATTTGTTCGCGCCCGCTCAAAAAGCGGCCCGTCGCCGAGGCTTCACAGGCGATAATATCGTCGAGCGTGCCCTGCGCCACGATGCGACCGCCGTGTTCGCCCGCCGCCGGCCCGATGTCCACGATGTGATCCGAAGCGCGCATGGTGTCCTCGTCGTGTTCCACCACAATCACCGTGTTGCCCAGCCGTTTGAGGCGCTTGAGTGTCGCAATCAGCTTTTCGTTGTCGCGCTGGTGAAGTCCAATCGACGGCTCATCCAGAACGTAAAGCACGCCGACCAACCCCGACCCGATTTGCGTCGCCAATCGAATGCGCTGCGCTTCGCCGCCGCTTAATGTGGAAGCGGTGCGGTCGAGGGTGAGATAATCGAGGCCGACATCGACCAGAAACTGCAAACGCTCCTGAATTTCCTTGACGATGGGCCGCGAAATCGCCGCTTCGCGCAGGGAAAGTTGGGGCGGCAGTCCCAAATCGAGAATCGGTTTGTTGACCGGAATTTTGGCGGTGGCGGGGCTTGCGCCCTCTTCAATCCATTGCCGTTTCGATGATTGGAAGAGGGCGCAAGCCGCCCCATCTTCCGAAATCTGCGCGAGCGCGACCGGCATACCATTTTCGAGCGCGTCAATGGGTTCAACGGCTTTGTCGCTTTGCTTTCGCATCGCGGCGAAAAACTGCGCCGCTTCGCCGACGCCAATATTGGTGAGCGCCGCGATATTTTTGCCCGCGACAGTCGTCATCAACGGCCAGGGTTTGAGACGCGCGCCCTGACACGCTTTGCAGGGCGCTTCGCTCATATATTTCTGCAACTCTTCCTTGGTGTTGTCGCCAAATTCGGAGTATTCGCGCTTCAGACTCGCCAGAACGCCTTCCCATTCGACTTTGTAGCTGCGCCGCCGCCCGTGCATATTGACGTAGGAAATGTGAATCTGCTGGCCCGCCGAGCCGTGCAAAACCACGTCTTTTTGATGCTGGGTGAGGTCGCTCCATTTGTCGTGGATGGTGAAACCGAACTCGCGCCCCAAGCTGCGAAGCATCTCTTTTTTGTAGTTGGAATTGGATTTTCGCCACGGCGCAATCGCGCCTTCATCGAGCGTCAAACGGGTGTCGGGCACGCACAATTGCGCGTCGAACTCCATGTGATGCCCCAGGCCGGAGCATTCGGGACACGCGCCATAAGGGCTGTTGAAACTGAATGTGCGCGGCTCCAGTTCCTCGAAACTGGTGCCGTCGTAGGCGCAGGCGAAGGCTTCGGAGAAGGTTAAAACCGGTTCGGCGGGCGCTTTTTCACCCTCACGGACGACGATTTCGACCATCACGACGCCCTCGGCCATTTTGAGCGCGGTTTGAACCGAATCGGCGATGCGCGAGCGGTCTTCGGCCTTCAAAACGATGCGATCTACCACGATTTCGATGTCGTGTTTTTCGTAGCGTTCGAGTTTGAGGTCGTCGGTTTCGTCGATGTTGTAAATCGTGCCGTTGACCCGAACGCGCGCGAAACCTTTTTTGCGCGCGTCCTCGAAGACCTTTTTATATTCGCCCTTGCGCCCGCGCACGAGCGGCGCGAGGATGTGCAGCCGCGCACCCTCGCCCAAGTCCATGATTTTATTGACGATGAGTTCCGCCGACTGCTTTTGCACCACGCGCCCACACAGCGGGCAGTGCGGCGTTCCGGCGCGCGCGAATAAGAGGCGCAGGTAGTCGTAAACCTCGGTGACGGTCGCCACCGTTGAGCGCGGGTTGCGACTCGCGGTTTTCTGGTCGATGGAAATCGCGGGCGAAAGCCCTTCGACGAAATCGACATCGGGCTTGTCCATCTGCCCCAAAAACTGGCGCGCGTAAGCCGACAGACTTTCAACATAGCGGCGCTGGCCTTCGGCGTAAATCGTGTCGAAGGCCAGCGAAGATTTGCCGCTTCCACTCAGGCCGGTGATGGTGATGAGCTGGTGGCGCGGGATGTTGATGTCGAGGTTTTTGAGGTTGTGCTGGCGCGCGCCCTTGACGATGATGTATTTGTCGGGCGTGATTTCGGCGGGCGCAGGCGCATCGGGGGCGCAAATCGGCTGGGGATTGGCTTTGCGGCGGACTTTTTTGGGTTTGTCGAGGGTTTCGGCGGCGGTTGGCATAAAAGATCAGGGCGAGAAAAAACGCCCGTTAAGCGATGTTTCGGGACGCGGGGGGTGCCGGATATTTACTCATCATCCAAAGTCTCGGCAGTTCGGCTGGGCGCGTCCTGAGCGGAATGCAAAACACGAAAAACGACTACGCCGTCGTCGGAAGCCAGGGGCCGGTAAATGATGTGATAAAAGCGAAAATCGGAAATTGGCCAGCGCCGCAACGAATGCAGACGCCGGTCAATTGGCGTCCAATCCAGGGGCGAACCCAGATGCGGCAATTTGCCGAGTTGCAACAAGGTCTTTTGCGCGGCGTGCAGAAAATCATCGGCGCGGCGCGGATTTCGGGCCGAGAGCGAGGCGAAAATGCCTTCTAAATCACGTCGCGCCGCCGGACGCAAAATGATGGCCGGTGGTGCGGGATTATTTTGCGCCATATTTCTCGCTCAGTTCCGCGCGAAATCCGTTCCACCATTGCGGCGTGGCCTCGATGTCTTCACCTGGTTCTTCGATAGCTTCCAAAACCATTTTCGCTTCGCGCTCGCGCTGCGCTTCCCTGCGCTCGCGCAGGGCGCGCACGGCTTCGACGACAAGGGCATCGGCGCTCTCAAAGCCTTCGGGCGCGGCGTTTTTGGCGACCCATTCCGCTAATTCATCCGGCAAAGTGACTTGCAACATTTTTCGCCTCCATTTTCCAATTAAGTTTCCGATACTTCTTCCAAACGCGGCACGACTTCCTGTGAATTGTGCAAAACGCGCCAGATTTGCACGCCATCGGAAGAAGCGAAAGGCCGGTAAAAAATCTGGTAAGAACGGAAACTCTTCACCGGCCAGTGGCGCAGCGAATGGTGCGCCGGATCGCTGAACCCCTGCGGCGCGCCGAGGAAGGGCGATTGCGCCAGATCATCGAACGTTTCGCGCGCGGCGCGAACGAATTTGACTGCATTAGCCGAATTTCGCAGCGATAGAAAGCGCGTGATTTCCAACAAATCCGCGCGCGCCTGCGGCAGAACCACGAAAACACCGTTGGAGTTCATTTGCGCTTCTCAATTTCGCGCAGGGCTTCGTCTTCCAACTCCTGCCACCACTGATCATCTGTGGCGATGGGTGGCCCCGAAGCGAGCGCTTCGGCCATTTTTTGCTCTAAAAATTCCTGGCGCAGTTGGTTTTCGAGCGCTGCCAGAACCCATTCATCGGCCCCGCGCCCCGCTTGGGAAGCGCGTTTTTGCACGCGCTCCTGCAACTCATCCGGCAAAGTGACCTGCAACATTTTTCGCCTCCGATTCCCAGTTTAATCCGCTTTGCGCCGCGAAATTAACTTCGCGCCCAGCATCACGACCGCCGCCGCACCCGCGATTTTCGCCGCGTTGCGACCGAAATTATCCTGCGGCTTGGGCGGCAGAAAGGTCACGCCTTTTTCGCTGAATCGCGCCGGATTCTCGACGTAGCGCCCCTGCTGCGGCGGCGTGAAAGTGTGGGCGAAATCGCGCATTTGCTGCGGCAGATCGGCGCCCGACATCAGTTTGCCGTGCCCCGCCGCGACCACGACCGCTTCCAGATCGGCCAGTTTATGAACCGAGGCGCGCGCCGCTTCCCAATCGGGCGTAAACGGCGAGCCGCCCAGGGATAACTTTTGTTTTTTCGTCGCCATGCCGAGGTAGGAATCGAAATCGGCGGTCGCCAGGGCATCGCCCGCGATTAAAATCCGCTCGTCCTCGTTCCAGAGCGAAATATGGCCTGGCGTGTGGCCTGGCGTTTCGATGAGTTTCCAGGCGGGCAATGGTGGCAAAATTCCGTCTTCGGGAAGGGTTTCGAGTTGGCCGGTGAGGTTGAAAAGCGCGTTGGGAATGACGCGCGTCATCTGCGCGAGCGGGCCGCCAACCGTTGGGTCGGAAGGCGGATACATCGACTGTCCGGTCAAAAACGGCCTTTCGAGATGATGAACATAAATTTTCACGCCCCAGCGCGACGCCAGTTCGCCCGCGTTGCCAGCGTGGTCGAAATGTCCATGCGTGAGGACAATGGCGAGCGGCGGGCGACCGAAATGGGTGTCGAGGTTTTGGAGGGAAGCGAAGTTGGTTTTGAGGCCGGTGTCCACCAAAACCCAGTCGTCTTCGGGCGTGGTGACGGCGTAGGCGTTGACGAAGCCGAAGAGGACTTGATGGAGGTGGGGAGCGAGTTGAGTGGGTTTCATGGGCATGGAGAACGCGAAGCGTCAGCGAGTGAGGCATGACTGTCACTTCCAAGCAGGCCACAGTCGCCGCCAGCCCGACGTATTTCGCCGGAGTCAATTCCACAAGCCGCGCTTTGTCCTCGGCGGGCAGTTCCAAATCCTCAATGAAGGCGCGAATCGTCGCCTCGTTCATCGTCGCGCCGCGCGTCAGTTCTTTGAGTTTTTCGTAAGGGTTTTCGTGGCCCGCCTTCCTCATCACAGTTTGAATCGGCTCCGCCAGCACTTCCCAGGCGCCGTCCAAATCGCTCGAAAGTTTCGCCTCGTTGAGTTCGAGCTTGCCCAGACCGCGATTCAACGCCACCAGAGCGAGCAATGAATACCCCACGCCCACGCCCAGATTCCGCAGCGCCGAGGAGTCGGTCAAATCGCGCTGCAAACGCGAAATCGGCAGTTTGCCCGCGAGATGTTCCAGCATCGCGTTGGAAAGGCCCAAATTCGCTTCGGCGTTCTCGAAATCGATGGGATTGACTTTGTGTGGCATCGTCGAGCTTCCCACCTCTCCCGCGACGACTTTCTGCTTGAAATAGCCCATCGAGATGTAAGTCCAGATGTCGCGCGCGAAATCGAGGGCGATGAGGTTGAAGCGGCGCAGCGCGTCGAAAAGCTCCGCGATATAATCGTGCGCTTCGATCTGCGTGGTGAGAGGATTGTGCGACAGCCCCAGAGACAGCACGAAATCGCGCGAAATCTGCGGCCAGGGGGCGTCGGGATAGGCCGCGACGTGCGCGTTGAAATTGCCGACGGCGCCGTTGATTTTGCCCAGATACTCCTGATTTGCAATCTGCTCTAACTGACGGTTCCAGCGATGCACGAAGACGGCGAACTCCTTGCCCACCGTCGTTGGCGAAGCGGTCTGGCCGTGTGTGCGCGCCAGCATCGGCGTTTCGAGCCAGGTTTCGGCTAAATCACTCACGCGGTTCACAACCGCGAAGGCTTTGTCCAGCCAAACCTCACGGATGCCGCCCTGGAGCATCAAGGCGTGCGAAAGATTGTTGATATCTTCCGAAGTGCAGGCGAAATGCAGCCATTCGCGGTCGTTTTCGAGGCTCGTTTGCGCCAGTTTTTCTTTGAGAAAGTATTCGACGGCCTTGACATCGTGATTGGTGGTTTTTTCGATTTCTTTAACGCGCTGGGCGGCGACGTCATCAAAATTTTCGGTGATAGAACGCAAAAAGCGGGTTTCGTCGGGCGAGAATTGGCGCACTTCGGGGATTTCGGGGGTTTCCGAGAGCATCAGCAGCCACTCGATTTCGACGTGGACGCGGTATTTGATTAATGCCCATTCCGAAAAATAGGGCTGCAATAGTTCGGTGGAAGCGGCGTAGCGGCCATCGAGGGGAGAAAGGGATAAAAGAGACATGAACGTATTGGGTTTAACAGGCTGTAAATTCATTCGTCTTCCGCAATTCCATAGCGCGAAATCACTATGCCGATTTCCAACTCCCCAGCCAACCGCAGTAACTCTGGCGGAAGATAATCACGTTGCAGCATGATATCTCGCTGCCAGATCGGGAAATCGAGCGTGCGGCCTTCGATGCCAGGAAAATCCATCAACTTGCGAAGTTCTGCGCGGTTAGCCTTGAGAAACCGAATCGCATCGGCGACCTGACCGTTCAAATCGTCCCAATCCGCTTGGCTCACATCAATGTCAAAGCCAGAATGGGCGCGAATTCGACCACGCTTCCCATGCGTCTCGCCCTTGCGATAAACGCCGCAAGGGTCGAAACGACACTCGCGCAAACACGCATCAATATCGAAATCAACGCCGCCAACATGAAAAATACAGCTCATTCCTCCTCCTGGACTGGATAGCGCGAAATTTCGATGTCGATACCCAGATTCCCCGCGAGGCGCAGCAGTTCAGCTGAAAGGTATTCACTTTGACAGGCGACTTCGCCCTCGGAAATCAAATCGGCGATGCCAAAATCCAAAGTGGCCCAAGCCTCGCCGTCTGACACCAACTGCTTCAATTGCGCGTAATTTTCTTTCAGAAAAGCGGTGACATCCTGCTTTTGAGTTTCAAAATCGGAGAAATCGGCTTTGCTAGCCTCAATGCAAAAGAAATCCTCCTCGACCAGATAAGCCTCGATAGAAAATGGATTCGCTTGCAGATAAACAACAGCGTCAAAGTCCTTCTTTTGGTATCGAAAAACACAACTCATGTTTTCTCCAAGCGTTTCGCGCGAAGTCAGTTGCCGCGCAGTCAATCCACCGGCTGCATCAAATGAAACTGCCGTATCCATCCCGTGCCCTCATCGGGAAGCCAGTGAAAATCGTCCAGAAGCGGAGCGATGTGGGGCGCGGGGACTCCATTGACGGAGCATTCGACGATGCGGCCCTGTTGCGCCTGCATCACCAAAACCTTGACCGTGTGCAAGCGCCGTTCAGCAGCCAGTTCGCGCGCCAACGGCTCCAGAAAAGGCCAGGTCGCGGGAGGTATTTCACTCCCTTCCTCCACTCCTGGCACGCTTGCATAAGCCGGACTCGAAACAATCTTCCATTGACTTGGTGTGCCGTTTAATGGCGAAATTTTCCGATCTTCGACGCTATCCAGATGACCTGGATGGCCTTCCTCATCAAACAACGCGCACGCGGCAACAAAAACCGACATGAGCCACATCCAAGCGCCCTCAGTAATCGATTCGTCGACCGTTTCGCCCATTCCGGCCACATTTTCTCTCAGCAGCGGCCCTGGAGAGCCAAGGCTCAAATCCACGATGAGCGAAGCCACCCGTCCTGCCTCGCTCACCTGCACATCGGCGCAACGCACAGCCAACTCCCCTACTCCGCAGATAAGGCCCTGAGCGCCGCGCCGCGCCGGTAAGTTGAAGGTCTTCAATGCCTCTAAAATCGCGGTGTCCGCGTATTCCCGCGCGTCAAAGGGCGGTTTCTTTTTCCAAAAAGCCATCTCAGCGTCTCCTGAATAATACGTTACTTCTCCAACCGCGTCGCGCGCAGTTCCGCCAGCGCTTCCGCCAAAATCTCCACAATCCGCAGCACCTGCGGCGCCCCCAGAGCGCGCGTATTCAACGCCAACCCCTCCAACTTCCGCAGCGAGACGTGCTGCCGCGCGTTTTTGTCTTTCGACTGAAGCGCCGCATAAGCGCCCGCCAAATCGGATTCCGCGAAGGTATCGCCAGGCTTGAGGCGCAGCAGCACTTCTTCCGGCCCTTTGGTGATGCCGCGCAAATACGCCTTCAAGAGCAAAACGCGAATTTTGAGAACACGCAAAGCATTAAATGCGGGCGGCGGCAAAGGCCCGAAACGGTCGCGCAGTTCCTCGCGGATGTTTTCCACATCGTCTAAAGTGCGCGCTTCGGTCATCTGGCGATAAAGCGCCAAACGCTCGGTTTCGTCGGCGACGTAATCGTTGGGAATGTAAGACGGCACCGGCAAATCGACTTCGGGCAGTTCCTCTTTGCGCTCGTAGCGGCTCTTTTCGCCGCGACTTTTGGCGACGGCTTCGGCCAGATATTGCGAGTAAAGCTCCATCCCCACCGCCGCGATGGTGCCCGATTGTTTGAGGCCCAGAACGTCGCCCGAACCTCTGATTTCGAGGTCGCGCATCGCGATGCGAAAACCGGCGCCCAGATCGGTATTTTCCTGCAACGCGGCGAAACGGTCTTCGGCGTCGGCGGAGTTTTTGCCTCGGTTGGAACTGAAAAAATAAGCGTAAGCCTGCCGCGTCGAGCGCCCGACGCGCCCGCGCAACTGATACATTTGCGAAAGCCCCAGACGGTCGGCGTGGTCGCAGATGATGGTGTTGGCATTCGCCAGGTCGATGCCGTTTTCGATGATGGTCGTGGCCAGCAAAATATCGGTGCGCGAGTGCATGAAGTCTAAAAAGACCTGTTCCAGTTCCTCGTCGGCCATTTGTCCGTGACCGACGCCGATGCGGGCCTGCGGCACCAGTTTTTGCAGCGTGCCCGCGACGTGCGCGATGGAATCGACGCGGTTGTGGACGTAATACACCTGCCCCTCGCGCTCCAGTTCACGCTCGATGGCGGCTTTGAGCGTGTTTTCTTTGAAGGGCATCACATAAGTTCGCACCGGCAAACGGCCCTGCGGCGGGTCGGTGATGAGCGAGATTTCGCGCAGTCCCCCCAGCGCCATTTGCAGCGTGCGCGGGATGGGCGTCGCACTCATCGTCAAAATATCGACTTCGGCGCGCAGTTCTTTGAGCCGCTCTTTTTGCAAAACGCCGAAACGCTGCTCTTCATCCACCACGACAAGGCCGAGATTTTTAAATTCCACGTCTTTTTGCAGCAGACGATGCGTGCCAACCACGATATCGACCGCGCCGGATTTGAGGGCATCCATAACGCGGCGCACCTCGGACGGTGTTTTAAAGCGCGAAATCACTTCGACGCGCGTCGGATAAGCCGCCATGCGCTCCGAAAAGGTCTGAAAATGCTGCTGCGCCAAAACGGTGGTCGGAACCAAAACCGCGACCTGCCGCCCGTCCTGCACCGCTTTAAACGCGGCGCGCACCGCGACTTCGGTTTTGCCAAAGCCCACATCGCCGCACACCAGCCTATCCATCGGGCGCGGCGTTTCCATGTCGGCTTTGGTGTCTTTGATGGCCTGGAGCTGCGAGGGCGTTTCCTCGAAGGGAAAGGCCGATTCCATTTCGCGCTGCCACATCGAATCGGGCGCGACGGGCTGTTTTTCAACCTTTTCGCGCTTGGCGTAAAGCGCGGCGAGTTCCTGAGCGGCTTTGAAGGCTTCCTCGCGCGCCTTGGTTTTGGCTTTTTCCCACACGCCGCCTTTGAGCGGCGTCAGCGAGGGCACCGCCGCATCGCCGCCGAGATATTTCTGCACGCGGTCTAATTGGCCGACGGGCACATACAAACGGTCGGCGCCGTCGTATTCGAGGGCGAGATATTCGTTAACCGCGCCGCCCATTTCGCGCTGCACCACGCCGCCGTAGCGCGCGATGCCGTGATTGACGTGAACCACGAAATCGCCAGGCTTCAAATCGGCGAGGCGCGAAAGCGGCGAAGAATCCGCCGAAAATTTGCCGCCCGCCGACTTTTTCTTCTTGCGCGCGCGAGCGGAAAGTCGGGGCTGAAAGGTTTGCCAGCCGAACATTTCGGCGTCGCACAAAACCGTCGTTTCGCCCCACAAAAAACCGGCTGTCAAGCGTTTGGGCATCACCAGAACGCTGCCCTTTTCGGCATTGGGCATCTCGTCGATGAGATGAACGCCTTTCACGCCCTGATCCGCCAAAATCTCGCGCGAACGCCGCGCGTGCGACGTGGCGCAGACCACGATTTTGCCTTCGTCCTGCCGCTCTTTGACATAAGACGCCAGCGCGTCCAATTTGCCCGAAAACGCGGGAGGAAGCCGAATGTCGAGCGAGAACTCGTCCAGATCGTCTTCGGCGGGCCGCAACTGAAACTGTGTCCATTTCGCCGCCGCTTTTTCGAGTTCGGCGAACGACAGCAGCGAAGGCGGAAGCGGCAAAACGTCGTCTTCGTGAAAGGCGGCGTTTTCGTCGTTCAAGCGCGCGATTTGCGACTGCGCGCGGTCGGGATCGGCCCATAAAACAATCGAACCGGCGGGCAGATGGTCGAAGAGCGTGGGATGCTGCGGGTAAATCAGGCCGCGATAGCGTTCGACGCCGCGAAAATAAGTCGCCCTTTGCAGCGCCTCGATTTCGCGGCTGAACTTGCGCTTGAGCGCTTCGACCTCATCGGGAAACGCCTTGAGAAGCTGAACTTTCTGGTCAAGCGCTTCCTGCACCTGAGCGGCGATTTCCGCGCCCTTAGAGAGCGACAAATACAGTTCGCGCGGCGGGGTGAGACGAATCGTCTTCAGTTTTTCCGTCGAACGCTGCGATTCGACATCGAAGGCGCGCAGGCTGTCGATTTCGTCGCCGAACAGTTCCAGTCGCACCGGCGTGCCTCCGGCGGGTGGATAAAAATCGATCAAACCGCCTCGGACGGCAAATTGGCCTGGCACTTCGACTTCCTCGACGCGCTCGTAGCCGCTCTCGGCGAGGTGGAGGATGAACTCGTCGCGCTCCAATTTGCCGCCGAGGGCGAGTTCGTCATAGCCGTGAATTAGTTCGTTGACCGGCAAAGTCGGATGCGCGAGCGCGCCCGCCGTCGTAATTACTAAGGCGCGCTCTTTTTTGTGGAGCGCGTCCAGAACCGAGAGGCGGTCTTGAGTTGCGTTGCGGTCGTCGTCTTCGTCCAAAACGGCGCGGTCGGGGGAGGGGAAAAAGAGCGGTTCAGGATCGTTTTCATCGCGCAGCGCGGCGAGATCGTGGGCGGCGTTGTCGCCGCTTTCGGCGGTGGGCGCGATCAGCAAAACGGTGCGCTCGGTTTTACGGGCCAGACTTGCGGCCAGGGGCGCCCACGCCGCGCTGGGAAGATGCGAGATACGCGTCAGGGCAGGTTTTTGAGCGTGCGCTTTGAAGGCGATTTTGGGAAGAACGGGATGAGATTCGAGAAGATCGAGCAGATTCATGGAGACACGGCAAAAAAGCCCGTTCGGGGGAAACGGGCTGAAATGGCAAGCAGATTTGAAGTATGGCGGTTTCGCGCGCCATTCGCGCGCACCGTCCAGGGGGAGTGTCTAAAAGAGAATAGGTAACCCAAGTTGCTACCTCTCAGCCAGACTGTCATTGCGAGGAGGCACGACGAGGAATCGGTAGCAGATTCGGCTCGTTTGGGCCCAAAAGCGGAGAAAACTGTCACTGATTCCTCGTCGTGCCTCCTCGCAATGACAACACTCATAGTAGGTGGCAACTTGGGTTAGGTAAAAAATCGGAGGGATAAGCAGTTCGATTTGGGTGGCGCAGGCGAAAGAGGCAGCAGTGGTTGTAACAGGTGACGAAGAGGCGCGCGATGGAGCGCAACTTCTCGATGTGGCGAGGCAAACAGAGCCCTCTGCGGTCAAGAGAAGGCACATAGCAGCGCCAGTCGGCGTTGGTGCCCTCGACTGTGCTCGACGGTATAGGTTTGCTCCTTGCCAGGAACCACATCGTGACGCGCTATGCGCTTGCCCTTTGGGTAGACCAACTCGCCATAGGTGCTCAGGCCATCGCTGGAGAACGGATGCACCCTGGGCAGCAGAGAAAACACGCTGTCCACCAGAGGTTGCATGGTGTCATAAGTGCGCTCTCCAACTACCTCCCAGGCGAAGATACCGCTTGCTGGCGCAACTGGGCCGGACGACCTTGTGGCTTGGGATGAGGTGTATAGGTGCGGCGGCACCCGCCACAACAATAGCGTTGGCTGCCAAAACGGGTTTTACCGTCCCTGGTCTGGTGCTTTGCGCTCTGGCACTGAGGACACTTCAACATAAGCCAAAGTTTAACCTCTACACTTTAGGCACTCCCCAAGCGTGAAAAGCGGCAAAATTCGCATGAAACAATTATAGCGCGCGCCTCGCGAGATTCTCGGCAGCGCACGGCGAGATAAAGCTGTTTGGTGAGGGCGAATTCTGTGGCTTGGGAGACATAAAATCTCAAACACTTGGCACTTCATTTGCTTATTGACACCTTTGTTCTTGGGGGAAATCCCTGAGAAATTCAAGATTATAAAGGAAAAGAAATGAACACCACACCGTTCAAGCGCACCTTTTTGCTGGCCGCCATTTTGGGCGCTGGCGCCATGACCATCGCGCCCAACGCTGCGCGCGCCGATGATGCGACCACGCAGGAATCGAGCGATGGCGTGAAGTCCAACGTTATCATTCCTCTTGACGGTGAGACCGTCACCGACGCTCAGGGCCGGAAATTCACTCTGAGCGGCAGTTTGCACGTCACGTTTTTCGCGAAACGGCAGCAGGATGGCTTTTTCATCAAAGCCCATGTCAACGCGCAGGGCATTTCGGTCACCGCGCCCGACGGCACGGTGTTTCGCGGCGTGGGCGCCATCAACTTCCAGGCGCGCACCGAGCCGGATGGTGCGACGTTTAAAGCCGTCGTCAGCATAGGGCTGATTGGAGCGGGCCAGGCGCCCAACTTCCGACTGTTCGTCAACCTTCGCGGCTCGGTTGACCAAAACGGCAACGTCACGTTGACGCGCAACACCTTCCGCGACACCTTCGAAGTGCGTTAATCGCCCCAGCAAAAAAGAAGACCCCGTCGCAACTGCGGCGGGGTTTTTTGGCGCCGAAAGTGGCGCGCGAATTGCCGATTTCGAACCTGAAAATCTTCAAAAGCCCCAGAGAACACAGAGAAGTCACAGAGGAACACAAAGAATTTTTCTTGAATTTCTCCGTGTTTCTCTGTGACTTCTCTGTGTTCTCTGTGGCTAAAGGAAAACATGGAAAAAACCCAAATCGAAGCCAAAGCCAGGGAATTTATCGACGCCCTGCACGCCATCGAAAGCGGCAGCGCCGACGACACCGACCAGATCGTCATGCTCTACTCCGACGACGCGACGCTTTCCAACTCGGCGCTCGACAACAAGGGCCGCGAAATGAAAGGGCGCGACGAAATTTTGCAGTTCTGGGTCGAATACAAGGAGACGCTGGGACAGGTGGAGTCGAAATTTCATCACATCACGGCCTCGGACAACGCGGCGGGCCTGTTCTGGACGACGACGGGCACCAATCCGGCGGGCGACGAAGTGCACTATCACGGCGCGACGCTGTTGCAGTTCAACACTGAGGGAATGATCGAATTCTTTCGCGGCTACTACGACACCCGCGAACTGGTGGTCAAAGGCGAGAAATCGGAAGGGTAGAGGCGTTGTGACACAAAAAAGCCAGGACTTTGGAAGTCCTGGCTTTTTTGCTTGCAATTCGAGAATTACATGATGCCTTTGCGCTTGGCTTTGGCGATGGTGGCGCTGACGCCGTTGCGGGTCATCGCTTTGAGGGCGCGGGCCGAGACTTTCATTTTGATAAAGCGGCCTTCTTCGGGCACCCAGATGCGTTTGGTTTGCAAATTGGGCATCTGGCGATGCTTGGTGTGACGCATCGAGTGCGACACCAGATAACCTGTCAACGGCTTTTTGCCGGTAATTTCACAACGTTGGGCCATGAGATGGGATTTCCTCCAGAGAAACGACCCCACAGTGTAGCAGGATGCTTTCCATGATGCAGCGAATAAATTCACCGCAACAACGACGCGAAACCTGCCTTCGCAGGTTGAGCAGCCGCCAGTCCGCGCAGGCGGACTTCGCGTCGTTGTTGCGGTGAATTCATTCGCCGTTTCACATCAAACGACGCAACCGCCCATTGATTTTTTCGACTTCCCGTTGCGGAATCTCGACCAGCGCCCGCCCCAGATGCGCCGCGATGTCGCCCGCGACCAGGCCATTGCCCTTTGCCTCGAACGCCAAGTCGCCCGCGAAGCCATGAAGATAAACGCCGAGTTTGGTGGCATCTTCGGGATGTTTCATTTGCGCCAGAAGTCCGGCGATGGTGCCGGTGAGAACATCGCCGCTCCCGCCCGTCGCCATGCCCGCGTTGCCGCTCAGATTGACGAAAACGCGGCCATCGGGCGTCGCCACCAGACTTCGCGCGCCTTTGAGAACTACAATCGCGCCGTATTTCTCCGCGCACCTCTGCGCGATTTCAAAACGATTTTCATTGACTTCTTTGGCCGAAATATCGAGCAAAACGCCCATTTCGCCAGGATGGGGCGTCAGAATCGTTTCTCCTGCGCGATTTTTCACCTCGTCGGCAATGGCGGGCAAAGCGTGAAGCGCGTCGGCGTCAATAACACGCGGAACTGGACACTCGCGCACGATGCGCCGCACCAGGGCGAAAGTTTCGTCGGCGCGGCCAATGCCAGGGCCGAGCGCCACGACCTGCACGCCTTCCCACAACTCCGGCAACGCATCGGCGGCGCTTTCGAGAAGCCGCCCGCGTTCGTCGCAGGGAAGCGGATGCGAAGTCGCTTCCAGAATCGAGGCGGCGAAGGTGGGCAGAATTTTTTCCGGCAGCGCCGCGATGCACAGTCCGCAACCGGAACCCAAGGCGGCGCGCGCGGCGAGGGCGACGGCGCCGCTCATGCCGAAAGAGCCGCCGATGATGAGCGCGCGGCCTGCGTCGCCTTTGTGGGCATCGAGTGTGCGTTGGGGAATTAAATCTTTCGCGGTTTCGAGATCCAGAGTTTTAACACCGGTGTTTGTCCTCTTCATTTGGCGCGGCACAGTTCCAATATCGCCCAGCCAAATCTCACCACATCTTTCCATCGCGTCGCGCACGAAAAAGCCTCGTTTGGGAGCGGCGAATGTAACAGTAAATTGAGGTTGCCAATTATCGTCGGGAATTCCTTGGGCAGACTCTCCATTATCCGCATCCAAACCACTGGGCAAATCTATGTAGACCCGTGATGCCCCGCATCCTACCATCGACATAAAAGCATCCAATATGGGTTCTCTTAGCTCGCCTTTGAAGCCCGTGCCTAACATCGCATCTACAATGATATCGGCGCGAGAAATTGAATGAGGCACAAAACGATTTTCAGGTCTTCCTTGGTCGTCCAGCCATATTGCGGAGCGATGATAACCCTCATCTTCGCCAGGGACAAAGCAATCTTCCTGTTCCCAAGCCTGGCGATTTATAGCGGAATCACCTTCGTAGTCAGTTACCGGCCCCATCATAACAGTTAATCTCGCGCCGCTAATGATGTTGACCAATTGGCGCGCAATTGCTAACCCGTCGCCGCCGTTGTTGCCTTTGCCGCACAAAATCACGATTTTCTTATCTTCGAGCGGCGCAAATTTCGCTTCGAGAAACTCCACGACGCGAAGCGCCGCGTTTTCCATCAAGACAATCGAGGGAATGCCGTATTCTTCGACGGCGGCGCGGTCGAAATCGCGCATCTGCTGGGCGGTGAAAACTTTCATTTCGTTTCCTTTTCAACACAGAGAACACGGAGAGACAGAGGGGAACAGAGAAATCCAAGAAAAACCTCTGTTCCCTCTGTCTCTCCGTGTTCTCTGTGTTGAATCTTCAAGAATAGTCGCGCAAAAGCCCCGCCGCCGCATCGACAATTTTCTGCGCGTCGGGAAGCGCCGCTTTTTCCAGAACATCGGCGCAGGGAATCGGCGCATCAGCCCCCGCGACGCGGCGCACCGGCGCCTGCAAAAAATCGAAGCACTCCTCGACGATGCGCGCCATCACTTCAGCCGAAACGCCCGCCGTGCGGCAGTCTTCGGCCACCACAATCGCGCGCCCCGTTTTTTCCACCGACGCCGCCACCGTATCCATATCGAGCGGCGCTAAACAGCGCAAATCGATCACTTCGCATTCGATTCCAACTTTGGAAAGCGCGTCGGCGGCTTTCTGGCATTCGATGGTCATGCGCGAATAGGAAACGAGGGTGAGATGCGTGCCTTCGCGCACCACTTTGGCTTCGCCGAGCGGAACCGTGACATCGCCGTCGGGAACCTGCCCCTTGACGCCGTAAAGCAGCTTCGATTCGACAAACAGCACCGGATTATCGTCTCGAATCGCGCTTTTGAGCAGACCTTTGGCATCGGCGGCGGTCGAGGGCGCGCAGATTTTGAGTCCTGGGACGTGCATAAACCACGCTTCCAAAGATTGCGAATGCGTCGGCCCGTAGTTGCGCCCGCCGCCCGCCGGAGTTCTGATGACAAGCGGCACGCGCGGCTGATTGCCATACATATAGTGAAATTTGGCGGCGTGATTGACGATTTGATCCATCGCCAGAGTGATGAAATCCTGGAACATGATGTCCACAATGGGCCGCATTCCCGTAATGGCAGCGCCCACGCCGACGCCGACGATGGAATTTTCCGAAATCGGGGTGTTTTTGACGCGCGCGGCGCCAAATTCTTCGACCAAACCCTGCGTCACTTTGAAAGCGCCGCCATAACCGGCGATGTCTTCGCCGAGAATGAAAACCGACTCGTCACGCCGCATTTCTTCGGCGATGGCCTCGCGGATGGCATGGGAATAATAGATTTCGCGCATGAATTTCGGAGTGTAGGACACTAAGGGAAGCGAATTAGTTACTGGAGATTTGGATGCAACGAATGAAAATGGCGATGCAATGTTTGGTTGCTCTTGCGATTTTTGGAGGCATCGTCTGCGTTTTTTGGCCGACGGTCAACAGAACGCAACTTCCACAGCGCAGGGTCTGCCAATCACATTTGAAGCAAATCGCGCTCGCCTGCAAGCAGTATTTGCAGGATTACGATGAGCGTATGCCGATGATTTCCACTGGTGAGCAAGGTTGGGCCGATTCTATTCAGCCTTATCTTAAAAGTTGGCAAGTCTTTCAATGTCCAATGGAAAAAGAACCGCCAAAACCACTTTCCAGCGATTATTTTTTGAACGCGCGTGTCGAGGGCGCTCCAAGAAACAAAATTCCCTTCGGAGGCCAAACGATTTTACTGGGCGAGGGTGTGGACAACGGCGCCACCAATTCTCACTTTTCGGAACTGCCGCTCGATTGGAAAACCGACAACCCTTCACCGGCCAAACGTCATCTCGACGGCGCGAATTACGCGTTCGTTGATGGACACGTCAAATGGCTGAAACCCGAAAAAGTTTCAGTTCAAACGCCGCAAGAAAGCCGGAGTCCCATTGCCACCTTCGCAGTGCGATAATTAAAGTGAGGTGGCGAAATGCGGCGAAATGGTTTTACCTTGGTGGAATTTGTGGTTGTCGTGGCGATTGTTGGAATTTTGGCGGCGATTTTATTTCCGGTCTTTGGCCGCACTCACTGCAATGAACGGCGTCCGGCGTGCCAATCGAATTTGAAGCGAATCGCGCTCGGTTTGAAAATATACGTTCAGGATAATGGCGATAAATTTCCGCCCGTCGCCGTGGCGCGAAGCGGTTATTGGGCCGGTTCGATTCAGCCTTACATCCAAAGCTGGCAAATCTTTCAATGCCCGACGGCGCCAGGGAAAAAGCCCAAAACGACGGATTATTTTTACAATGCGCGTCTCGCGCAGGTTGAGGAGCGAAACATCGATTTGCCTGCACAAAGCGTTCTCGCGGGTGAAGGCAGCGACGATTCGCCCACCAGTTACGCGCTTTCCACTTTGCCCGAAGCCTGGCGGCACCGCGAAAAATCGCCCGCGCGCCGTCATTTGGACGGCGCCAACTACGCCTTCAGCGATGGGCACGTCAAATGGCTCCGGCCCGAAAAAATCAGTGGCAAAGTGCCCGCAAACGGCGTTTACACCTTGGCCATTCGCTGACTCACGGCACGGGCACGTCGCGCAGTTCAAAGGGCACATCGAGCGAACGCGTTTCAGTGGGGATGATCCATTCCAGCGAATAGGGGCCTTGCAAAGCTTCGGTAAAGCGGAAATTAAATTCGGCTTTCTGGCCTTCAAGCCGAGTCAAGCCGCCCGCCAAATCGCGGCCCTGCGCGTCGCGCACGCGCAGGGTTTCAAAGGCCGAGAAAGTCGCTCGCGGTTCCGCCGGCAACTGCGCGCTCAGACGCACAGTGATTTGATTGTCGCGCACTTCGGCGCTTTCCAGGGTGTATTCATGGGCGCCGATGGTGCGCGTGGTTTTGGTCGCGGCGGCGAGGTCGGGCGCAGTCAAGGATTGGGAGGCCGTGACAACTACGCTGTGCAAAACACCGGTAACGCGCGCCAGGGTTGTCCCTGCCGCAATTTCTGCGGGAATTTGAACGGTTTGCGATGAGATGAGATTGCTCTGGCCCCCTGGCCCAATGCGGAAAAAATCGGGGGTTTGGCGCCCAGCAATTGCGGGCGCATTTTCGCGCTCCCAAAACTTCAAATCGCGCAGCACAACCGAGCGAACTTTGAGTTTAGGATCGAAATAAGCAGACAGCGCAAGCTGGGTGCGGTCGGGCACGGCTTGAAGCGGGGCGCCCTGTTCGCCGAGATGCGTGGTGCGCGTCGAGGTGCGCGAAAGGGAATTGGCTACCAGAGTCACGAAGGGCGTTTGCGCGGCCATGATCCCGTTGAGGCTGGGCGCGGCGCTGTTCAGGCCGGTGATGCGTGTGAGGTTGGGAATCAAAACGGCCTGTGGATCCAGCACCAGACCCAGAGTGTCGCCATAACGAGTCCAATAACCACCAGATTGCTTTTCGACTTCGCTCGCCGCGCTCCAAAACGGCACCTCTTTCCAATCGACGGTGACGGTTTTCACGCGACCGGTTGGCGTCCCGAAACGGGAGGGCGGCATTTTGGCCGCATCGCGCAACGCCTGGGCGACCTCCTGCACCGGCACATCCTGCGCGCTAAACGTGACGAGCGTCGGCCCGCCGGTGAGGGTTTGCAGTTCGGCGGCCGTGATAAGCGGCGGGTCAGGCACCACGACCGGCACGCCAACGGGCGCATTTTGCGGTGATTTGATGGTGCGCGGCGTGTCATCGGGCTGCGCGGCGAGCGGTCGGGATGTCAGCGCAAGAGCTAATAAAGGCAAGCCGGCGCGACGCAAAAAATGAGAAATTGGGAACATCAAGAACTCCTGGGGGCAGATTGCGCCTCAGTTTACGGCCCGCGAGAGAAATTGCGAGGTTATTCTTCTCTCTTTACGGCACCGGCACGTCGCGCAGTTCAAAGGGCACATCGAGCGAGCGCACTTCTGTGATGAGCGGCCAATCCAGCGAAAACGGGCCTTCGAGAGGTTCATCTTTGACACTTCGCAGTCGAAAGGAGAATTCGCCCGCGTATTTTGCCTTCCCGCCTTCGGTTGTGCGGCGTGAGGAACTTCCCATCGGCATCAAATCGCGCCCCTGCGCGTCGCGCACGCGCAGATTGCCGAAAGGTCTGAATCCGCCGATTGCTTGTCCCTGTGTCGGCGGAACGAGCGCGCTTACGCTGAGCGTCAGCCGGTCGGCGCGCAACTCAGCGCTTTCCAAACTGTATCGACTCTCTCCGGCGGTTTGGGTGGCTTTGGGCGTGGCCACGACATCAGGCACCTTCCACGGCTGCGAAGCGGAGATTAAGACTGTGTGCAGCGTGCCGCTTATGCTCGCCAGCATAGTGCCGGAGCGCAGCTCGGCTGGCAATGAAACGGTGAAGGGCGAACTGAGGTTGGAGCGTCCTCCTATGCCGAAATTACCGAAATGATAACCCGCTCGTCCGGCGATGATGCGGGTGCTCTGAGGCTGAAATTTCAACTCGCGCAGTGAAGCGGACTGCACCCCTAATTTCGGGTCGAAATAAGTCGTAAGTGTCAGTTGCGTCGAGGCTGGCTCCGCTTTTAAAGGGCCTTCTGCTGCACCGAGCCGCATCGTGCGGCTCGATGAGCGTGAAATCGAGTCGGCGATGATTTTGACGAACGGCGTGTCGGCGCCCACGCGCCCATTTAGGCCAAAACGAGGCGCCTCTCCTGTTGTTCTCTGCCTAAACTGGGCATTCGATAAAGTCATTCCTTCGCCTAATCGTGGATCCCATCTCTCGCCGGTCTGCTTTTCTACTTCCTGTGCGGCCGTCCAGAATGGCACGTCCTCCCAATCGACGCTCAGTGGTTGCTTTTGCCTTGTATTAAGAACCTCGGCGGGCATTCTGGCGCCATCCTGAATCACTTTGACGACATCTGCTAAAGGCACATCTTGCCCGCTAAAGCTGATGAGCGTCGGGCCGCCGATGAGGTTTTGCAGTTCGGCAAGCGTAATCACTGGAGGATCCGGCACGACCGCAGGAGCGCCAACAGGAAAATTTTGCGGCGACTTGATAGTGCGCGGCGTGTCGTCGGGCTGCGCGGCGAGCGGCTGAGACGTCAGCGTAAGCGCTAATAAAGGCAAACCGGCACGACGCAAAAAACGAGAAATTGGGAACACAAGAACTCCTGGGGGCAGATTGCGCCTCAGTTTACGCAGTTATCCTTTCAAGAAGTCTCTGCGAAGATATTTTCAGAAAGAGGAGCGAAAATGAAACGATTTTTGAGTTTGCTACTGGTGTTGTCCGGTTTTCTGTCGAGCGCGACGGCGCAGGCACAGCCGCAAAAGCCAGGTTACTCGCTGTCCCAAAGCAAGCCGCTTCTCTGGCCCGTCTTCAAGCGCGGCAAACGCGGCGAAAAGGTTCGCGTTCTGCAAGCCTTGCTCAACGCCAGACGATTTCGTCTGGTGGTGAATGGGCAGTTCGACGCCCCGACCGAAAACGCGGTGCGAGTCTTTCAAAAGAGCCTGGGCCTCCCCGTCAGCGGCGTGGTCGATGCACAGACCTGGGAGAAGTTAGTCGTGCCATTGCGACGCGGCTCGCGCGGCCCGTTTGTCCAGGCTTTCCAGATGCTGCTCGCGGCCAATGGTTATCGCGTGAAGCAAAATGCGGTTTTCGGCGCCGCGACGCAAAGGGCGGTGCGAAGCTATCAGAAAAAAGCGGGCGAAGGCCTCATGGTTGCCGACGGACGCGCTCACGATTGGGTTTGGTGCTGGCTGCTGGGCGGAATGAACACAACTGACTAACCGCAAGATTTTGCGGCGCGAGGTGGAACCGCGATGCTCGGTTTCCGTTTGAAAGTTCTCTGCTGCGTGCGTGGCGTCTGAGAAAGTTTTGAGCCTACACCACACACTGAGGGAGTCCAACTCCCATTCGGGATGCCCTTTTCCGATACCCTCACGGGTTGCTGGCGCAAGCCAGGACGGAAACGGCACGAGGATTGGGAGCGGCGCCCACCTGCTTTTTAGCGGGTTCAACAACTTGACGAGGCACGGCGTGGCGGAGATTTTTGCAT
>JAUJNG010000026.1:0-24450 GCA_030448265.1 Abditibacterium sp. | reverse complement strand
TTCGATGAATTCGCCGGCCAAAGCCATCTCGTCGGAAGGGACGCGCCGCTTCGCAAAGCCGCCGAGGCCGACCGCGTGCCCTCTTCGATTTTCTACGGCCCCGCCGGTGTCGGCAAAACGACTCTGGCGCGGCTGCTGGCGCGTTTAACCCGCTCGCACTTCGAGGATTTTTCGGCGATTTCAGGCGGCGTGGGCGACGTGCGAAAAATCGTCGAAGCCGCCAGAGAACGCAAAAAAATCCCCCAGCGCACGCTGCTCTTCGTCGATGAAATTCATCGTTTCAACCGCGCGCAGCAAGACGCTTTTTTGCCCAATGTCGAAGACGGCACGCTCACTTTACTGGGCGCGACAACCGAAAACCCGCTCGCCTCGCTCAACACGCCGCTGCTTTCGCGTTGCCGCCTGTTCGCTTTCGAGCCGCTTGAGGAAGACGACATCCTTGCGCTTTTGCGGCGCGCTTTCGAGGACGAACGCGGTTTGAAATCGCTCGAATTGAAGCCGCAGGACGCCGCGCTCGATTATCTGGCGCGCGGCGCGGCGGGCGATGCGCGTCTGGCGCTGGGCGCGCTCGAAATGGCCTCCGATCTGGCCCGCGACGGGGTTTTGACGCTCGAAAACGCGCAGTCGGCATTGTGCAAGCGCGTTCTGGGCTACGATAAAAGCGGCGACAGTCACTACGACATGATTTCCGCCTACATCAAAAGTCTGCGCGGCGGCGATCCCGATGCCGCGCTCTACTGGATGGCGCGTATGCTGGAGGGCGGCGAAGACCCCATGTTTATCGCGCGCAGACTGGCGATTCAGGCGTCGGAAGACATCGGCAACGCCGACCCGCAGGCACTCGTTTTAGCGATGGCGACGCTCAATGCGGTCGAAAAAATCGGTTTGCCCGAAGCGGCGATTCCCCTCGCGCAGGCCACGACCTACATCGCGTGCGCGCCCAAATCGAACGCCGCTTATGTGGCTTTGCACCGCGCTCAGGACGCCGTGCGCGACGGCGAACCGGCGCGCGTGCCGCCGCACTTGCGCTCGACAGCCCTCAAAGGTGCCAAAAAGCTGTTCGGCGCGGGCGAAGGCTACAAATATCCGCACGATTTCCCAGGTCATTTCGTGGCGCAGGATTACCTGCCGCCGCATTTCAAAACAAGCAACTGGTATGAGCCGACCCAAAACGGCCACGAAGCGAAAATCGCGCGGCGGCTGGGGGAGTGGCGGGGCGTTCAAGCGGAGGAGCGGAGGAGCGGAGGAGCGGAGGAGTAAAGGACGTGAGAGCGAAAAAGACACCGTTTTCGCTCCTACTTCCCCTTCTCCTCCGCTCCTCCGCTCCTCCGCTCCTCCGCTTGTTAAAATGGCGAAGCGAGGCCAAAAATGGATTTACGATTGCGAGTGGGAACCCAGGGCGAAGCGACGGTTGTCGAAATTGGGGGCGAAATCGATTTGCACGTCGCGCCGCGATTGCGCGCCGAGTTGCTGCGGGCGGGCGAGGGCGATTCGCCCCGCGTGGTGGTCGATTTGAGCGAGGTTTCGTTTCTCGATTCGACCGGCATCGGCGTTTTGGTGGGCGCGCTCAAGCGGGTGCGCGAAAAGGGCGGCGCGCTTAATTTTTGTGGCGTTCAGTCGCGGGTGCGGCGCGTTTTTGAGATCACCGGTTTGATGCGCGCGCTGCCGATTTTCGAGTCGCGCGAAGCGGCTCTGACCGCGCTCTGGGAGGAAAAAGCCGATGGATAATCTTTCGCTGCCCGTCGCGGAGGCGGCGCGCGGGCGCATCGAACTCAAAATTCCCGCTTCAGCGCAGTGGGTGCGCGTAGCGCGCCTCACCGTCGCGGGCGTGGCGTCGCGGCTTCATTTCGGCATTGGGGATGTCGAGGACATCAAACTCGCGGTCGCCGAGGCCATCAACAACGCGATTTTGCACGCGCCCGTCGCGCCGGACGGCGAGGCGATGGTCTCCATCGTCATCGAAAGCGACTCCGACGGCCTGTGGATCATCGTCACCGACGAAGGGCGCGTGCAGGGCGGCTTGAGTGTCGAGGACGGCGCACCCGATTTCGATGGCGAACTGCCCGAAGGCGGGCTGGGCCTGCTGCTGATTCGCTCGCTCATGGACGAGGTTTCGCACGAAAGCGGTTCCCACGCCGATACCGTGGTGAAGATGTTCAAACGGCTGCCGGCGCGCGCGGCGCACGGCGCCTGAAGGCGGGAGATTCATGGATTTTCCGCTTTCTCTTTCATCGCCCGACGGCTCCGACGCCGCCAACGGCACCAACGCGCCAACGGCCCCCGCCGCGAAAACCGGCGCTCGCGGCGCGCTTGCGCCGTCTGATTTCGAGACGCTCTTCGTGGAGTGGAAGCAAAGCGGCGACCCCGTTCTGCGCGAGCGCCTGATCCTCAGTCAGCGCAACCTGGTCACCTATCTGGCGCGCCGTTTTTTGGATCGGGGCGAGTTGTCAGAAGACGTGATGCAAATCGGCATGGTGGGCCTTATCAACGCGCTCGATGGCTTCGATCCCTCGCGCGGCCTCAAATTTTCGACTTTCGCCATTCCCACCATTTCCGGCGAAATCCGCCGCTATTTCCGCGACAGGATGTGGGGTATGCGTGTGCCGCGCCGTATGCAGGAGCTTTACGTCGTGATTCAAAATCGCGCCGAAGAACTCACCCAGAAGCTCGACCGTTCGCCCACCTACGCCGAAATCGCGTTTTCGCTTCAAATCGAAGTTGAAGAAGTGGTGGAGGTTCTCGAACTGGGCCACGCGCTCGATCCGCTGTCGCTCGACGACCCCGTTTTCGGCGACGAAGGCTCGAATCTGGCCGACACCATCGGCGGCCTCGACCCCGATCTGCAAGCCTCCGAGGAACACGCCGCGCTGCAAATGGCGCTCGCGCGTCTCACCGAAAACGAGCGGCGCGTGCTGGAAATGGCCTATTTTCAGGGATTCTCGCAGGCCGACATCGCGCGGCGCCTGGGCGTTTCGCAAATGCACATCTCGCGGCTTCTGCGCCGCGCCCTGGGCCAGCTTCGCCATTTGCTCGAAGATATTTAGGACGGGTTATTCAGTTCTCGGTAACCACAGAGGCACGGAGACAGTAAAAAGGAGAAGGACATCCCACGACGCATTTTTACGGATTCCCTCTTTTATTCTCCGTGCCTCTGTGTCTCTGTGGTTTTTCCCAGAACCGAATACACGCCGGTATTTTGGGCTGTTTCGCCTTGACCTTCACCCTCAAAAAGCCTATACCTTAACCGCTTTCGAGACGGCGCGAGCCGCCTCGAACCAGCCGATGTGGCGGAATGGCAGACGCAGCGGACTTAAAAATTTGAGCGCAGCAAAGGAAACTTTGTTGTGTATGGAGTCAAATTCGGTGAAACCTTCCAACGAAATCTATTTTCGGATGATGGCAACGCCGAGCTAAGGCCAGCATTATTGAAATCGTGCCCCCATGTTATGCGGCAATGCGATGATATGGTGCGAAATTGGCAAAGTGTAGAGACGAGACGGCTCCCGCCTAAACGCTGAAGATTCGTTTTCAGCGCATGGTGAAGGCATCGTCCAGACCCCAAACCGCGTTTTGCGCGGGCGATGAAAATCGTAGTGGTAAGAAAATCCGCAGTCCGAAAGGGCGTGCCGGTTCGAGTCCGGCCATCGGTATGAGAAGATTTCGTGGGTGCAAAAAGGCGCGGACGCGACTTGGAACCAGGCGCGTCCGCGTTTGTGCGTCTGGCGCGGGGCGCACGTTTTTCTGTGACAGTCACGCCACGCTGGGCCATTGCCGGAGCGGGGCGTGCGAAGGGTTTCTCGCGCGGGGTTTGCCCAGGGCCGGACGCCGATCCCGCTATTTCGCCGCTTTCGATGCTACCAATTGTTCTGGCTTCCGCTTCGCCGCGCCGCGCGCAGCTTTTGCGCGATTTAGGCGTGCCGTTTTCGGTCGCCCCCTCTAACGCGCCCGAACCGCCGCCCGACGCCGCCGACTGCCTCCAGCCTGGCGCTTATGTCGAAAAGCTGGCGCGCCTCAAAGCGCACACCGAGCGCAACGACGCGATTTTCCTCGCCGCTGATACGGTTGTGGTTTTGGAAAACGAGATTTTGGGCAAACCGCGCGACCACAGCGAAGCGCGTGCCATGCTGTCGCGGCTGCGCGGTCAAACTCATCGTGTCTATACCGGAATTTGCGTTCGGGAAGGCCAAAAAATCGCCTCTGCCCATGAAATCACGCGCGTGACGTTCGGCGATTTTTCCGATGAGTTCATCGCGCGCTACGTCGCGACCGGCGAGCCGATGGACAAAGCGGGCGCTTATGGCGCGCAGGGACGCGGCGCGCTTTTAATCGAAAAAATCGAGGGCGATTATTTCAACGTGGTAGGCTTGCCCCTGTTCCGGCTGGCGCGGATGCTGCGCGAATTTGGAATTCCGCTCGAAGAGTTCTGGCTGGATTAAATTTCAATGTTATCTCGTTTTTTTGGCCGCTTCGCGCAGGATATGGGCATTGACCTTGGCACCGCGAACACGCTCGTCTACGTGAGCGGGCGCGGCGTGGTGTTGCGCGAGCCGTCGGTGGTGGCCATCGACAGGGGCAAAAATCGGGTTTGTGCTGTTGGCGAAGATGCGCGCGCCATGATTGGGCGCAATCCGCCGCATATTCTGGTGACGCGGCCGCTCAAAGACGGGGTTATCGCCGATTTTGAAATCACGCGCGATATGCTCAAGCATTTCATCAATCGCGTGCATCGCGGGCGCCAGTTTTCTTCGCCGCGCGTGATCGTGGGGATTCCGTCGGGCATTACAGAAGTCGAAAAACTGGCCGTCATCGAAGCGGCGCGCGCGGCGGGCGCGCGCGAAGCCCGCACCCTCGAAGAGCCGATGGCGGCGGCGCTCGGCATCGGTTTGCCGGTGAATGAGCCGACCGGTTCGATGATTGTCGATATCGGCGGCGGCACGACCGAAGTCGCGGTGATAAGTCTGGGCGGCATCGTGACCAGCCAGAGTTTGCGCGTCGCGGGCGACGAAATCGATGAATCCATCGTAGCTTATATGCGCCGCGCGCACAACCTTTTGATTGGCGAAAGGACGTCGGAAGCCATCAAAATCGAGATCGGCTCGGCCTATTTGCTGCTGCCGGAGCGCGAAATGTCGGTGCGGGGCCGCGATCTGGTGTCGGGGCTGCCGCACTCGGTTGTGGTGACTTCGGGCGAAATCCGCGAGGCGATTTGCGATCCGGTGCGCCAGATTGTCGAAACGGTGCGCTCCACCATCGAAAGCGCGCCGCCCGAACTGGCCGCCGACATCATGGAACGCGGCGTGTCGCTCGCCGGCGGCGGCGCGTTGTTGCGCGGTCTCGATCAGCTCATTTCCAAGGAAGTGCAGACGCCGGTTCACATCGCCGAAGACCCGCTTCTGGCGGTGGCGATTGGAACCGGTAAAGCCGTCGAAAACTGGGACGCGGGGGTGGGAAGTCCGAGTGGGGTTTACACTTCGAGTTGAATTGCCATCCGGCGAATAAATTCGCAGCCAGAAAGCGGGTGCCCTTTGGGCGGATCGGCCTGCATCAAGCCGCGTCAACGCAGGTTGACGCAGGTTGACGCAGGTTGACGCCTTTTTCTGGCTGCGAATTTATTCGCCTTTTCCAAATCATGCGAATTCCGGCCTATCCCGTCGTCATCGCCGCCGTTTTGGGCGCCGGTCTGGTGTTGTGGCAGAACTCGGCCTCGTCGCGGGGCGGCGTCTCGGCGCCCGCCGGAGCCGCCGCCGCGACGCTTTCGCCCCTGCAACGCACCCTTAAAGCGAGCGGCGACTGGCTCAGCGACGTGGGCCGCGTCCTGGTGCGACGCGGCGACATCGCCTCGCAAAACGAAGCCCTCCAACTGCGCGTCGCCGACCTGGAAGGTCAGAACGCGCGCTTGTCGCGTTTGCGCCGCGAAAATGTCGAATTGAGAAAACTGCTCGAAATGCCCAAAGTCGCGGGCGGGCGTTCGCTCGCGGCGGAAATCATCTCCTACGACGCCAGCGATTTCGCGCGCCGCGTCACGCTCAATATCGGCTCGCGCGCCGGTGTCGCGCCCAAAGATGTGGTGTATTGCGCGCAGGGTCTGGTCGGGCAGGTCACGCAGGTCGCGCCGCTCACCTGCGTGGTGACGCTGCTCATCGACCGCGAAGGCCGCGCCGGTGCGATGACGGCGCGCACCTTCGCCAAAGGCGTGATTCGCGGCACGGGCGAGCGCATCTGCAAACTTTCCTACCTCGATTTCAACGCCGACGTGCGCGAAGGCGATCTCGTCACCACGAGCGGGCTTCTGGTCGGGCGCGGCGCGATTTTTCCCAAAGGCATGATTATCGGGCGCGTGGTGAAGGTCGAAAAAGATAAAACCTACTCGCGCCACGAAGCCGATATCGAACCCGCCGTCCCCTTCGACCAGTTGTCGGCTGTGTGGGTGCGCGTGAATGCAGCGGAGGAGCGGAGGAGCAAAGGAGCGGAGGAGAAGGAAAAGTAAGAACGAATACGACACCGTTCCCGCCTTCACTTCCCCATCTCCTCCGCTCCTCTGCTCCTCTGCTCCTCCGCTATGAATTTTTCTCCCTTCTGGCGCCTCGCGCCACTCTTGATTGTGGTGCATGTGCTGCAAACGACGTGGCTGTCCGGCCCGCTTGGCGGCTGGGTGCGGCCCGATTTGCCGTTTCTGGTGGCTCTGGCGGCGGGGCTTTTGGGCGGATGGGAGATTGGCGCGATTGCGGGAGTCGGCGCGGGGCTGTTGAGCGGGTTGGGCGCGGCGTGGCACGCCGGTTCGTTTTTGGTGTCGCGGGCGGTGCCTCCGGCGCTTCTGGGCGCCCTGGCGGGGCGTTTTTCGGTGTTTCATCCGCTTGCGCCGCCGTTTTGCGCTTTCGCCGCGACGCTTTTTTCTGATTTTCTTTTCATGTTGATCTCGCCCGCCGATTTCCCGTTTTCGTGGTGGATTTCGCACGCGCTCAGAAGTGCGACGGCGCACGCGATTTTGATCTGGCCGGTGTTTCTGCTCGTGGCGCGGCTGGTTCGCTCGCCCCAGAGCGCGCTTTTCACCTCAAACGCGACCTGAGCGGCCCACCAGCGTCTGAGGCTCCGCAAGTTTCCTCATGGCATCGCTTTCTTCTCGCTCCGTTCCCGCCTGGTTTCGTCTCGGCGCGACGACGCGCACCCGCTTGAAACGGCTTCTCTTAACGGGACTCAGCCTGGGCGCGGCGGTGTGGCTGTGGAACTGGCTGTCGGTCGATGAAACCGGCAATCCGGTTTCGGTCAAGTCCGATGAGCCGTCGGTGCAAATCAAGAATCTGGAATCGTTTCTGGTGCGACGCGACGGGCTGCCGTTGTGGGAAATCAGCGCGCAAAACGTTTCGGTGGCCGCCGATGGCCTCACCACGACCGCCACGCGCATCGGGCGCGGCATTTTGTATCGCGACGGCAAGCCGTTTTTGAACCTCGCGGCGCCGCGTCTACGCTTTTTCAGGGCGACCAACGATCTCGAAGCCACCGGCGGCGTGACCGCGACGGGGCCAGACCAGTTTTCGTTTCAAACTCCGCGCGCGCTGTGGAAAAGCCGCGAAAAAATCGTCGCCTGTCCCCAGCCGGTGAAGGCGCAACTGCGCGGTCTGCATTTCGCCACGCCCAACCTGTCTTACGATTGGGATAAGGGCGTTTTAAATTGCCCGCAAAGTGTTGAAGTGGTGGGTAAAGGCGTGGTTTTGCGCGGCCAGAAGCTGGGGGCGACGCTCAAAACGCGCCAGGTTCGGCTCGAAGGCCGCATTGAGATGATTTTCGAGCCGAAAGCTGCGGACATTTCTTTACCGCACTAAACCCATCTTGTCCTTAAGGCCCCGCCTACTGCGATAAAACTGAGCCGCGAGACGTTTGGAGTCGTCTTCCCCTGTGTTATGCGATTTCGTCCGCTTCTTCCTCTGAGTGTGTGCCTGGCATCGGGCGCTTTGGTTGCCGTCGTCTGGGGACAGACCGGCAAAAAACCGGCGGCCAAACCGCCGGTCGCGCCCTCGGCTAATGGGGCCGGCAACGTCATCATTCGCTCTCCACAGGGCGCGGGAGTCTGGGACGACACCACGGGCATTGGGCGCATCAGCGGAGATGTGACCATCGCGCAAAGCGGCGAAGATTTCATTCTTTACGCCCAGGACGTGATTTTTAATCGTCCCCAGAATCGCGCGGTGGCAACAGGAAATTTGCGCGTGGAGACCCGCGATTCAACGATTCGCGGCGCGCGCATCGACGCCGATTTCAATGCCAAGAAAATTGTCATCACCGGCAATGTCACCGTGACAACGCGCGGCAAAGGCGATGGCATCACTGGAAATCGCGGAACTTTTCGCTCCCAACTCAGCCAAAAATCGGCGAAAATCTTCAGCATCCGCGCCGACTGGGATTACGAAGACCGTCAGGGCGTCATGACGGGCAACATTCGCATGACCCAGGGCGAGAATTCCGGCACCTGCGAGCGCATTCTCTACGACGAGGCCCGAAATGTGGCGCGTTTGCAGGGCAACGTGCGTTTCAGAGACAAAAACAATCGGGTTTTCAACACGCCCGATCTCACCATCTATATCAACGAAAGTCGTATCGTCGCGGAGAAACCGACTCTCTCGTTCGGGCCGGATAGGACAACTGCGGCTACGCCGCGCGCGCCCAAAACTCCCGCTTTCAAGGTGCAGCCGGTGCCCAACATTTCCGAAGACGATCTCAAACTCTTCTCGACGCCGATTCCCCCATTCCCCACACCGCGCCCGCAGCCGACCAGAGCGCGAACCCCAGCGCCCGCGCCCGAACCCGCCGAGGCACCCGAAGCGCCCGAAGCACCGGAAGTGGCAGAAGAACCGACAAACTGAAGACCGCGAAGCGCCCACAAGTAAGGCCCAACTGCGACTATTATCATTGCAGTTGGGCCTTACTTGTGGGCGCTTCGCGGTTTCTCCGCTTCAAGACACCGCCGATTCGACATCCTGCTTTGCTACCATCGGGCGTGCTGCGGCGCCATTTGTTGTGCCATTGGCTAAACGACGAAGAGCCATAGACTAAATGTTGCACAAGAGACTGGCGGTCTGACAGACTTCTTCATTATGATTGCTACCCAAAAAAGAAGAGGATTCTTACCATATGGGCTACTCATCATTGTGCCTGTTCTGGCTGTGGCGGCATTTTACTGGAAATTGCAACACAACAAGTTCCCATACACAGGAACGTGGGTGGAAAACAAACGAACTAAGGATGTTGGCCTCGCGACGACAACCGTGACGTTTGACTCAAATGGCGGATGCTCTTGGCGTTTGGACACAGTGCTAAACGGACATTGGAATGTCGTGAACTACTCTTGCTCATATAAAATGCAGGGAAATGTCGCGCGCGTAACATTACGTTTGTCTGATGCTCAATATATCGGGGGCAAATGGCGTTTTGCTAAAACGCTAAGAGAAAAAGAACAAGCTCCGTTAACAACGATGATTGCTCCCTACAGCGTCACATCCCTTAAAAAAGGTAAAGTCCTGCTCGCGAAGGGAAATGACGCTCAATTTATAGACCAGAAGACAGGTGAACGTTGGGCTTCCAGGAAATATGAATATAAGCATTATTTGCAGCACGTCAAGTAGATTGCAAAATCGCCGAATACGGGCTGACAAAGCATAAACCCGACCATATTCTCTTCAATCGCTACGAAACCGCCGCTTCGACATCCTGTTCGAGCGGCGTCGTCACATCCGGCGTGCCGTCGAGCGCCGAGTTTGCTGATGTTTTGGGCAGCAAAACGTGCTGAATCGCCTCGCGCACATCGGAAACGAAAAGGAAATCGAGTTCGCGCCGCGCCTCAGGGGGAATCTCTTCAAGCGCCGCTTTGTTGCGCTCCGGCAGCACCAGACTTTTAATGCCCGCCTGCCGCGCCGTCAGCACCTTCTCCTTCACGCCGCCGACGGGCAAAACCCGTCCCGTGAGCGTGACTTCGCCGGTCAAAGCGATGTCGTGACGCATCGGGCGCCCCGAAATCAGGCTGGCCAGAGCGCACGTCATCGCCACGCCCGCGCTGGGGCCGTCTTTGGGAATCGCGCCCGCCGGAACGTGGACGTGAATGCCGCACTCGCCGCCGCAGTCGGCGGGAAGACCGAGTTCCTGGGTGTGGCTTTTGAGGAAATCAAAGGCGATTTGCGCCGATTCTTTCATCACGTCGCCAAGTTGTCCGGTGATGGTGAGGCCGTTCCCTGGCATTTTGACAGTTTCGATAAACAAAATCTCGCCGCCCATCGGCGTCCAGGCCAGACCGGTCGCCACGCCGATTTGCGGCGTGCGGTTGCCCATTTCCGGCTCGAACTTCACCGGCCCCAGATAATTTTCCAGCGAGGTTTTCAAAACTCGCAAGCGTGCCGGCTGGCGTTTGCGCGCGCGTTTCGCTTCGCCCGTCGTTTTGCGGCGCCGTTCGCGCCGCGCCATGTCCTCGGAAATTTTGCGCGCGATTTTGCGGCAAATCGTGCCGATTTCGCGCTCCAGATTGCGAACGCCCGCCTCGCGCGTGTAGCCGCGCACAATCGCGCCCAGCGTCTCGTCGGTGATGAACAAATCATCCTCTTGCAGCCCGTTTTCTGTTTTCTGACGCGGCAGCAGATAGCGGCGCGCAATCGCCACTTTTTCAGACAGGGTGTAGCCAGGAATCTCCACGATCTCCATGCGGTCGCGAAGCGGCGCCGGAATGGTGTCGAGGACATTGGCCGTCGTGACGAACAAAATGCGGCTCAAATCGACCGGAACTTCGAGATAATGGTCGCGGAATGCATCATTTTGCTGCGGGTCGAGGACTTCCAGCAGCGCCGAAGTCGGATCGCCGCGATAATCGGAGCCTAATTTGTCGATTTCATCCAAAATCATCACCGGATTGTTGGTTCCCGCGTCGCGCAGGCCCTGCACGATGCGCCCTGGCATGGCGCCGATATAGGTGCGGCGATGCCCGCGAATTTCGGCTTCGTCGCGCACGCCGCCCAAGGCCATCCGCACCACTTTGCGGCCCAGAGCGTTGGCAATCGAGTGCGCCAGACTGGTTTTTCCCACCCCAGGCGGCCCGACGAGGCACAAAATCGGGCCTTTGTTGTCGGCCTTGAGGCGCCGCACCGCGAGATATTCCAAAACCCGCTCTTTCACGTCGCTCAGGCCGAAATGCTCGTCTTCCAGAATCTTCGCGGCGTGGCTGATATCGAGATTATCCGTTGTCGAAACGCTCCACGGCACGGCGAGAAGGTAATCCAGATAATTGCGCGTGGTCGAATACTCCGGCGAGGCCGAAGGAATCCGCGCCAATCGCTCCAATTCGCGCGTGGCGGCTTTGAGCGCCACTTCGGGCATTTGCGCGGCTTCGATTTGGGCGCGCAGTTCCTCGATTTCCTGACCCGAATCGCCGTCTTCGCCGAGTTGTTTTTGAATTTCGCGGAGTTGCTGGCGCAGGATGAATTCGCGCTGGCCTTTATCCAACTCTTTGCGAGTTTCGCTTTGAATCTGGTTGGTGAGTTCCAACACCGAAATTTCCGCCGCCGCGAGGCCCGCGACGCTTTTCAAGCGCGCGGCCACATCCAATTCTTCGAGCAGTTCCTGCCGCGCGGGGAGTTCGATATTGAGCGCCGAGGCCACGAAATCGGCGAGTTTCCCTGGTTCGTTTTGCGCCTGCGCCGCCGCCAGCGCTTCGTCAGGCAAAACCGGCGAAAGTTGCACGATGCGCTCGAAATCGCGCAAAACCGACTGCATCAGCGCCGCGATTTGGTCGCTTCTATCGTCGCCATCGGGCAGTGTTTCGATGCGAGCGCGCAAAACGCCCTCGTTCTCTTCAAAATCCGCCAATCGCACTCGCGTGAGGCCCTGCACGATGACCTGCGCGCCGCCGTCGGGCAAGCGCATCATGCGAACGATGGCGCCCGCACAGCCAATCGAATGCAGTTCTTCGGGCGCCGGAACTTCCGCGTTTTCTTCGCGCTGCAAGGTGAGCGCGATGAGCCGGTCGCCCGCCAGCGCGGCATCGAGAGCGCGCAGCGACGCGGCGCGGCTCACGGCGAGCGGCGCCATCATAAAGGGAAACAGCACCAGATTGGTCGTCGCCACGAGGGGCAGGCGGTCGGGCAGGGGCGGCAGTTCGTTTTGAGCCATGAGGGTGGAATACGGAATACGGGAGACGGAAGTTGGAGATTCGCGCTTAGCCCTTCCGTCTCCCGTATTCCGTATTCCCGAAAATTAGCGGATTGGAATGGCAATCGGCGCCGGCGCAGCGCGGCGTGGCACGGTGATTTGCAAAATTCCAGCGTCGTAAGTGGCCGCGATGCCTTCGCCGTTGGCGTTGGCGGGGAGGGCGAACTGGCGCTTGAAAACGCCGTAATGAATTTCCACGAGCGCGGCGCGCGCCGCGTCGGGCAGTTGCGGGCGAGTGCGAAAGCCTTCGACGGTCAGTTCGCCTGGCTCGAAATGCAGTTTGAGGTTGTCGGTCTCCAAACCTGGCACCTCGACCAGGATGACGATGGCGTCGGCCATTTCATAAACATCGGCGCGCGGCTGCCACGCCGCAACGCTCCACGATGAATGGGGAGTTTCCAAGCCGTGCAGCGTGTGCAGGAGCAGATGAGTGCGGATTCGAGTTGCCATAAATGCGTTATTGCCGCTTTTTCCATTCGTTTTCGATGGCGTCGGCGACCTGCCCAATCGAAAGTCGGTCAGTTTCGACCACGAAATTGGCGCATTCGCGGTAGAAGCCTTCGCGCTGGGCCATGAGTTCTTCGACGCGGCGCAGCGTCGCTTCAAAATCGAGTTCGCCTTCGCCATCGATGAGCGGGCGTTTGCCAGGCGAACGGCGGATGCGAGCGGCTAAAGTGGCGGGCGCGGTTTGCAAATAGACGACCAAAGCGCCGTTGTGAATCGCGTTTTGGAGGATTTGGCGATTGATCTCGCGCGTCGGCACCCCGCCGCCCAGCGAAACGACGGCATTTTCCTCGCAAAGACCACGCAGGGTCTCGGTTTCGATGGCGCGGAAGGCCTCTTCGCCCGAAGAAGCGAAGAAATCGGCAATGGAAGCGCCGATTTTGGCTTCGATATGGGCATCCAGGTCGATGAGACGCAGATTGAGGCCGCGCGCGAGATGGCGGGCGACGGCGCTTTTGCCGCTGCCCATGAAACCGAGGAGAAAAAGAGCGGACATACTTCGAAAGGCTAAAGGCAGAAGGCTAAAGCATTCGCATTATGTTTGATTTAGCCTTTAGCCTTCTGCCTTTAGCCTTTCCTAAATTCACCCCCGCAGTTGCCCATCGCCGCGCACCACATATTTAGTCGAGGTGAGCGATTCCAGGCCCATCGGGCCGCGCGAGTGCAGTTTTTGGGTCGAAATGCCGACTTCGGCGCCCAGACCGAACTCGAAACCGTCGCTGAAGCGCGTCGAGGCATTGACGTAAACCGCCGCCGCATCGACTTTGGCCAGAAATTCTTCGGCGCGGCGCACGTTTTGAGTCACAATCGCTTCCGAATGTGCTGTGCCGTGAGTCGAAATGTGTTCCACCGCTTCATCGAGCGAATCGACGATTTTGACGGCCAGAATCAGGCTTAAATATTCGGCGTCCCAGTCGTCTTCGCTGGCCTCGCTCATCTGCGGCACGATTTGGCGAGAAGCGTTGTCGCCGCGCAGTTCGACGCCGCCTGCGATGAGTTTTTGCGCCATGAGCGGCAGGAACTTCTCTGCAACCGCGCGATGCACCAGCAGCGTTTCCGCCGCGTTGCACGCCGAAGGGCCTTGCGTTTTGGAGTTGAACGCGATGCTTTGCGCCATATCCAATTCGGCGAACTCATCGACGTAAACGTGGCACACGCCGCCCGCTGCGAAGATAATCGGAACCGTCGCGACTTTGGCGAGCGCCTTTTTGAGACCTTCGCCGCCGCGCGGCACGATGAGATCGATGTATTGCGGCAGTTGCGCGAGGTGCGACGACGCGGCGCGGTCGGTCGATTCCACGATTTGAATCGCATCGGCGCCGATTCCTACGCTCGTCGCGGCCTCCCCAATGATGCGCGCCAGAGTTTTGTTGGTCTCGATGGCTTCTGACCCGCCGCGCAAAATGACGGCGTTGCCGGCTTTGAGCGCCAGAATCGCGGCATCGACGGTGACGTTGGGCCGCGATTCGTAAATCACCGCCAGAACGCCCAGAGGCACGCTGATTTTTTCGATTTTAAGACCGTTGGGCCTGATTTCGCCGCTCAAAACGCGGCCAATCGGGTCAGGGAGAGCGGCGACCTGGCGGCAGCCGTCGGCCATCGCGGCGATTTTTTTGTCCGAGAGCGTCATGCGGTCGAGCAGAGCGCCAACGAGACCTTTTTGTTTTGCGCCTTCGACATCAAGCGCGTTGGCGGCGAAAATTTCACCCTTGCGTTCAATGATGGCGCGCGTCATCGCTTCGAGCGCGGCGTTTTTGGTGGCAGAGGAAAGCGTGCGTAGCTCAATCGAAGCCGCTTTAGCGCGGCGCGCGAGCGATTCGATATAAGTTTGGGTGTCCATCGGAGGAGGGAAGACGGGAGACGGAATACGGAAGTTGCAGCCCATCACTCCCGTCTCCCGTATTCCGTCTCCCGTATTCAGGCATTGTGCGGCACGAGCGTATCGACGAAGGCGCGCATCGCTTTGAAGCGCGGCGCGTTTTTGAGCAGCAGGATGCCCAGGGGACGCTCGATTTTTACGTCTTTGAGGTCGATCATCCGCAGGCCGCGCTCTTTGTCGTCGTTGGTGAGCGCGTTGCGCGGCAACAGCGCGATGCCGTAGCCAATTTCGATCATCTGCTTGAGAATTTCGATGTTGTCGCACTCGGTTCGCACGTTCACCGTGACGCCGTGTTCGGCCAGAACTGCATCGGTTGCGCGCCGCGTCGGGGTTTCTTCGGTGAACTGCACGAAATTCTGGCCTTCGAGTTCAGCCAGCGTCACGTTTTTCTTGTGGGCGAAAGCGTGGTCTTTCATGCACACCAGAGCCAGTTCGTCCACCGCGAAAGGACGGCACTCGATGCGGCTCATTTCGCTGGGATAGGCCACGATTCCAACATCGATATCGCCCGCCAGCAGTTCGCGGTAAATGTCGTCGGAGGTGCGATAGGCGATGCGGAGATTGACGTGGGGGAATTTCTGGAGAAACTTTTTGATGTAGGCGGGCAGTTCGTAGAGGCCCACCGAATGCACCGAGGCCACGCGCACCAGACCCGACACTTCGGTTTTGGTTTCGCGCACCTGCTCGCGGGCTTCCTCGGCCATTTTGAGCATGTTTTGCGCGTAGGGCAGGAGGCGGTTGCCGGCTTCTAAAAGCGTCACGGCGCGCGTGGTGCGATGGAAAAGCGGCACGCCCAGTTCGCTTTCCAGTTTGCGGATTTGCAGCGTCACGGCGGCTTGGCGGCACGCCCAGTTCGCTTTCCAGTTTGCGGATTTGCAGCGTCACGGCGGCTTGCGTGACGTAGTTTTCGTTGGCGACCTGCGTGAAATTCTTCTTTTCCGCCAGGTCAACGAACAGTTTGAGTTGATAAAGTTCCATAGCGTCCCAAGTCAGCAAAAATGTGCGTCGTAAATCATTCTACCCAATCGCCTTTGCACGGGCCTTTCATGGGGCGCGAAGTGTGGGCAATTTCGCTTCCAAACCAAATGAGGAGTTCTTTCAGCATGAAAAATCGACTATCCCCGACATTTTCGGAAATGATGCGCCGCGCCGCGATTCAATCACAGTGGGTGGGCGCGGTCACGACGGGCGCGGTCGCGCTGTGCGGACAGGTCGAAGACAGCGACCCCGTTTCGCCGGTGAACGCGATTTCGCACATCGCCTGGGGCGACGAGGCGTTCAGGGAGCGCGAGGCGTCGCTCAAATACACCGGAACCGCGATTCTCATCAACCAAACCGCGATAATTTCGTGGGTTTTGCTTTACGAACTGCTTTTTGGACACGCCAAACGACGCGGCGAAAGCGGCAAGGCCCTCGCGGGCGGCGCGGCGGTGTCGCTGCTGGCTTATTTGGTCGATTATCACGCGGTTCCCGAACGTTTGAAGCCAGGATTCGAGCGCCATTTGATGCCGCGCAGTCTGTTTTTCATCTACGCGGCGCTCGCCCTCGCGCTGGGACTGGGAGGAAGGAAAAGCCACAGATAAACGCAGAGAACACACAGAGAGGCACAGAGAAAAGGAAAAGAAATTCTCTGTGCCTCTCTGTGTGTCCTCTGTGCTCTTTGTGGCTATAAATGAATTTTCCGGCTTTTTCGCACCGTAATTTCCGGCTTTTCTGGACGGGAAATGCGATTTCTCTTGTCGGCAGTCTGGCTCAGGAAGCGGCGCGCGGCTGGCTGGTGAGAACTTTAACTGCCGATCCCTTTACCGTCGCGGCGGTGGCGGCGTGCAATTCGGTGCCGATTCTGTTTTTGACGCTCTACGCGGGCGCGCTGGCCGATAGAGTCAATAAAAAGCGCGGCCTGATCATCACCAACACGCTGGCGATGACCCTGGCGGTCATGCTGGCGGTTCTGACTTATACGGGCGCCGTTACGGTGATCGGCGTGGCGGTGATTTCGCTGCTGGTGGGCGTGGTGAGCGCTTTTGATATTCCGATTCGCCAGTCGATGAACGTGGAAATGGTGGGGCGCGAGGATTTGCCCAACGCCATCGCGCTCAACTCGACGGCTTTCAACGGCGCGCGCGTCGCGGGGCCGGCGCTGGGCGGGTTTTTGATTCACGCCGTCGGCATGGCGGGCTGTTTCGCGCTTAATGCGCTGTCGTTTCTGGCGCTGATTTTCAATTTGCGGCGCATGGATTTGCCGCCGTCGCCCAAAAGTAAAGGCGCATCGGGACTCAGCGAAATCCGCGAGGGTTTCACGTTCGTGCGCGGCCATCCGGTTTTGCGGCCCACCACGATTCTGGTGGCGGTCTGCTCCTTCTTCGCGCTCAGTTTTTCGTCCCTCCTGCCGGTTTTCGCCAAAGATGTGCTTGGCACCGACGCGCGCGGTTTTTCGCTGCTTTTATCGAGTTCGGGCGCGGGCGCGCTCTTTTCGGCGGGAAGTCTGGCCGTCGCGGGCCGGATGCGGCACAAAGGTAAACGGCTTCTGGGCGGCGCGCTCGCGTTTTGCGGCTGCGTGGCGGGTTTCGCCTATGCGCCGAATTTGGTCGTCGCGTGCGCCTGGCTTTTCGCGTCGGGATTTTGTCTGCTGACGTTTTTAACGACGGCCAATACGCTCGTGCAAACTCTCGCGCCCGACGAACTTCGTGGCCGCGTTTTCTCGCTTTATTCCCTCGCACTGATCGGCGCGGGGCCGTTGGGCGCGCTATGGACGGGCGCCGTCGCCAAATTCTGGGGGCCGCGCGCTGGAGTGGCACTGGGAGCGGGTGTAGCGGCGCTGTGGGCGATTGGAACCTATTGGAAATGCCGCGCGCTGTGGAAGGAGAAATGAAAAGGGGTGGTCAGGTTGTTGGGTGGTTTTTCAACCACCCAACGACCCAACCACCCCAGAAATAGGCCGTGTAGGATTCGAACCTACGACCCCAGGATTAAAAGTCCCGTGCTCTACCAACTGAGCTAACGACCCGTGCCACTCGCAATGCCTCGCCTCTCGCAAGGCCTCTTCATATTAGCGAAATCGCTCTGGCTTGTAAACCCCGCGCAGGTTCATCCCATTCTCGCGCTGAGACGTCAGCCGGAAATGCGGTTGACTGTGTTCGCTCGACTGAAGTCGGCGCTATGGGGCGAACAAGTTCGCCGACTTCCCGCCTGCGCGGGAAAGAAACGGCTTGGTTTCGACGCAGGTCGAAAGTTGGCGAACTTGTTCGCCCCATAGCGCCGACTTCAGTCGAGCGAACACAGTCAGACGGAAATGCGCTTTGGCGTCTCTGCGCGAGAACACAATGCCCTGGTTTGACTCGTTTCTCGCCCAGGCGCTAAAATTAAAAGGTTTTTTCGCAAAACGGGTTTTTCCATAAAAACAAGGAATTTCATGGGTTCATTAGTCGTTGTGGGCGCGCAGTGGGGCGACGAGGGCAAAGGCCGCGTCGTCGATTTACTGTCCGAAAGCGCCGATGTCGTCGCCCGCTTTCAGGGCGGCGCCAATGCCGGACACACCATTATTACGCAGGGCATCGAATACATTCTCCATCTCATTCCGTCGGGCATCGTGAGGGGCAAAACCTGTCTTATCGGCAACGGCGTGGTTTTGGAACTGGGCACGCTGTTCAAAGAAATCGAAACGATGGAAGCCAAGGGCCTGCAACTGACTGGCAAACTGCTGGTTTCCGACCGCGCCCACGTCACCCTGCCCTATCATCTCCTGCTCGATGCGGCGCGCGAAGCCGACAATCGCGCCCGTAAAATCGGCACCACGCAGCGCGGCATCGGGCCGACCTACGTCGATAAAATGATGCGTATCGGCGTGCGGGTCTGCGATCTGTTCGAGCCGCAGCTTCTCCAGGAAAAAATCGCCGCCAACTGGGAAGACAAGACCCACGGTCTGCGCCATCTCACCGAAGAACAGCGCCCGCATCCCGACGCGGTTCTGGAACAATATCTGGCTTACGCCGAGCGGCTCAAACCGTATGTCGTGGACGGCTCCATCGTTCTCGACAAAGCGAAAAAAGCCGGTCAAAACGTCTTGTTCGAAGGCGCGCAGGGCACCGGCCTCGACATTGATTTCGGCACCTATCCTTATGTGACGAGTTCCAACGCGACGGCGGGCGGCGCCTGCACCGGAACCGGCGTCGGGCCGACGTTTATCGACCATGTGGCCGGCATCGCCAAAGCCTATACCACGCGCGTCGGCGAAGGGCCGTTCCCCACTCTGATGGAGCCGGAAATCGAGGAACGATGCCGTCAAATCGGCCAGGAGTTCGGCGCCACGACGGGCCGCAAACGGCTTTGCGGCTGGTTCGACGCCATGCTGCTGCGCCACGCCGCGCGCGTCAATGGCCTGTCTTCGATGATCATCACCAAACTCGATGTTCTGGACTCGTTCGAAGAAATTCAGCTTTGCACCGGCTACGAATTGAACGGCCAGAGCATCGACCATTTTCCTTCCAGCCTGGGCCAGCTTTCGGCGTGCCGTCCGATTTACGAAACGCTTCGGGGGTGGCAATCTTCGACTGAAGGTGCGCGAACCTGCGACGATTTGCCCGCCAACGCGCGTCATTATCTGAACCGCTTGGAAGAGGTGTCGGGCGTGCCGATTTCGTTGGTTTCGGTGAGTCCCTCGCGCGAAGGCTATATTGCGATTGACGAATCGCTGCTCAAATACGAATTTTAGGCGCTCCGTAGGGACATGACTATCAGGTCATGTCCCTACAGAGCGCGGGTGGCCTCAGTCGCGAAGGCGAATTTCCCACCAATACCAATCTTTCGAGAGCCGAGTTTTGGCCACGTCTTCTCTTTGAAACTTGGGGACGAATACAGCGGCAGCAGCGTCCCATCCCTGGGGACAGTAGGCAAAACCGGCTAAAGTGCCACTGAAAATAAACATACTGTCGGTCACCTGGATAACAGCGCGCTTACCGCCGAACCCCGCCCAGTGAGCGTGATACAAACCGGCGCGGCGCACGCGGGGAGGAAAGGCCGGTGGTGCCCCAGGCGCGGCGCGAGCCATTCTTTCCAACGCCGGTTGGCTCAGGCGAAACGCCACGCGAAGAGGCAAATCGAACCAGTTCAAAAAGGCCAGAGCCGCCACGCAAAGCGGCAGCACCAAAAAACCGCGCCCTCCAGGGCGGCTGACGGTTCGCGTCGCCGGTTGAAACAGCCAGACGGCGCCGCGTGCAGCGAGGCGAATTGCCCAAATCGCGCCGGCTAACAACCACGAAAGCAAAACACCGCAAAAGAGGAAACTCGCAAACGGCAAAATCCAGTGCAGCGCCATCGCCCAGATTGCAAAACCGCACGCCACCAAAGTTATCGCGTGAGCAGGCCATCCCAGAGGCCGCAACAAAGAGCGCACCATCTGCGCCAACGGGTGCATCGTCTCGCGCGGGCGCGGTGCCAAGACGCGATTCACTCGCCCGCACAGGCCACAGGGCGCGTCGTCCATTTGAAGGCGGCGCGTCGCGCAGCCAGGGCAAAGTCGGTTCATGTTCGGCCTCAATTTCCATTTTACCGCCAAGGCTGCCTTGTCATTGATGAATCGCTTTTGAAAAAGGCTACCTTGCGATTGACGAATCGCTGCTCAAATACGAGTTTTAGACCCACCCAGACACAAAAACGCCGCCGCACTTTCGTGCGACGGCGTTTTCGTGTCTGGGCCGCTTCAAAAGATCAACACGCGGTAGTGAGAGGTAACAATGCGCTGGTAATTTGTGCGCGGTGCTGGGCAAAATTTGTGAGGTTGTTGGTGTCTGCCCTGACACCCAAAGATCGTTGTTTTTACGAGGTTCAACTGTCCCAGTTGACGGGTTGTGTTCGCTTCTTCCGAGCGGCTTCGACACGGTTATTCTACCAGATCGCTCGCCCAGTTCAACTCTTGAATTTTGGTGTCGAGTTCACGCAGTTCTCTGGCGATTTCGTCCCCCGCTTTCTGAGTTTTGAGAACATCAATGGCCGCGAGCATTTTGATTTCGGTGAGGCTGTAGCGGTCGGCTTTTGTCGTCGCGTCCTCGGTGAGTTGACGATAAGCGTTAAGCCGACTCTTCAACACATCGCGCTCGGCGAGGGCATCGGTCATGGTTTTGCCGTCGCCGAAGGAAAGTTGTGCGTTGGTTTTGTTGATGTTTTGAATGAGTTGAAGTATCTGCGCCGCGAGTTGCTCGAACTCGCCCAGAATTTCCTGCGGGTCTTGGAAAGGCTTTTCGCCTTCCTGAACCTGCGCGTTTTGCTTCATCCGCTCGCGCAGTTGCACGCCGCGCGTCTTTAAATCCGCGCGCAAAATTAAGGCTTCGGCTAATTTCATAAGAAAACCAGTAAACCAAACCGCTCGATACCTTCGTAGTGATGTGGCCGGCGCTGTCCCAGGAAAGCTATGCTCCTGATTTTCATTGGGGACGGTGGGACTCGAACCCACAACTTCCTGCTTAAAAGGCAGATACTCTAACCAATTGAGTTACATCCCCGAACTGTGTGCTTTGCTCCGAAGAGAGAGGGAACGAGAGGAGTTGAACCTCTGCTGCGAGGGCCACATCCTCGCGTGCTGCCATTACACCACGTCCCCAAATTGGCCTCGATGAGGCGATAAGAGCGAAGGGAGTCGAACCCTCGTTTGCGAATAGAAAGTCCGCCGTGCTGCCGTTACACCACGCTCTCGCTTGTCTGCCGAAACTCGCCCGCAACCTTGATGAAAAACAAAAAAGCCCGCTATCGAGACCTTCTCGATAGCGGGCTTGGAGGCGCCCAAAAAGACTGTGGAAAATTACAGTTGCTGGGAGGCTCCTCGGTTGGCTGGGGAGAAGGAAATGCTGCGGCGTTCATGGCGAAGTTCGCCGTGCTGAGCCAACAAATTCGAGTCACGGCGATTCAACGCCCACGCTTTGGCGGGGCTGAATTTCCGTTTGGACTGGTTCGTTTTGAGAGCGATTGATTGAAACATCGGAGGTGTCACATCCTGCTGGTTCGGCGCGGACGAGAACAAACTTTATCTGAGTCGAAGGGAAATTGCAAGCTGTCATTAGCCAAAATTTTTAATCTTTGGGCGGTCTTCCTTGCCGATGCCAGGTCGCTTCGGGCTTCTTCGCTCCGCGTCTTCGGCTTCTGACGGAGGCTGAGCAGGCCGTAAGAGGTTGTGCAATAAATGGAAAAATCCCGCGCCAAAATCGAACGGAAAACGCTCGCTTGCCTGGGATGACTGTGAGGAGCAGGTCAATACTGACCCGCTCTCCAGGAATTTATCGCGTTCCGTCGGGGAACTGTTTTTCGAGGACGAATTTCGCGGCGATTTGACCCAGTGGAGCGCGGAACTCGAAGCGGGCGGCACGATTCTGTCGCGGGCAGTGGTTCAGTTGCGGGTGACGGACAACTGGAAATTAACGGGCCCGTCGGCGCGACCCTGTGGTTCAGCGGCTGCGCGTAGCGTTGTGGAAATTGCGGCAAACTATATCAAGATATGGAACTAATACCACACGAACAATTTGGCCGGTTGCGCCTCGTTGACTTTGCCCCTGAAGCGGCAGAAGTCGTGGAACTTGAGGATTGGGAATATTTGGATAGGTTGTGGATTGGTGAGGCCATTGGTTTTAGTGAATGGCTGCGGCCTGTTGAAAAACCAGATGTGTTAGGTGCATTGTCACTCGACTTGTCGGATTTACCGTATGAGATGAGCCAGAAAGTTTTTACTGTGCTGCATTCGCCTTTGTCGCGCGGCATGGATTATAATCAGGTCGTAAGCGTGTTAGGTGAGCCGACGCACTCGCACCAGTTCACAAGCGGCCAAAGAAGTTATGAATTCCGATGTGGTAGTCAGTGGCCGTATGCAATAGATTGCACGATTCGAGATGAGGACGGTTTGTCCTCTGTTACAATTGTGGCCGAATAGTCCTCAACAGCCGACGAACAAGGCGATGCATCCGACCGCCTGCGTTTCGCTCGTTCCTCGCTCCACTCCGGCGGCGGGTGAGCTTCGTCGTTGTGCGCCGCGCGTCTTGAAGTGCGCTACAATAAAAATATGGAAAAGCCAGAAGAACTTGACTTGATCTTTCAGGATAATCTCGATCCAAATGATGCCCAGGTTCTGGACAATATCCTTGAGGATCACAATTTTAATGAGACCAATGCGCGTCGCTCAACACTGGCTATTTTGCTTCGCAGTAGCGACAACCAAATTGTCGGTGGTGTTGCAGGCACTATAGCGTGGGGACTTCTCTATATAAAAATCCTCTCTGTGCATTCACAATTTCGGGGGCAGGGCTACGGCGCAAAGCTATTAGCTGCGGCAGAACAGGAAGGCATAGCCAGAGGATGTCATTTTGCCCATTTGCACACCATGAGCTTTCAAGCTCCCTCATTTTATGAAAAGCACGGTTATACCGTGTTTGAAGTTCTCGAAGGAGTGCCCAAAGAATACAAGCGATACCTCCTCAAAAAGAAACTGGGCTAAAGGCTCCTCACAAGCAGCACAACAAATCGTTGCACCCGACGCCCTACAGTCCGCTCGTTCCTCGCTCTGGTCCTTCGGCTTCCGGCGGCGGGTGAGTTCGGTCGTTGTGCCTCATGCGCGCGGCTCACTCGCCGGACAGATTCCTCGATTAACCGTGATATGCTCACAACAATGAGACGAAAACCGCGCAGACGCATTGGTTTATTTATCTTGCCGCTTTTCTTGCTGGGCACTCTATTCGCGGCGCGTTGGAGGATGTTAAATCCGCCTCGTTCCCAATCTGAGGTTTGGCTTGGTCAGCAGGCGCAAAACGCGGTCGAGATGAACATTATTGAATATTATTCAGTGCCCATCTACAGAGGAGAAAAGGCGTATCATGCTTCCACCACGAATCGCCAAGACATTCAAAATATGTTGAGCCTATTGAAGTGTTCAGGCGCGCTATCCGGTCAGAAGAACATTCCACAGTCCTATGGTCTTGCCGATTACGGGAGGTTCTTCAGCATCTCGTTGCGTCGTCGGGATGGCCGGACGGTTTACCTAACGCTGTGTCCAGGCAGTAGGCATCGCGCCAGCTACGACCTTGTTCATTTTGGTTCCCCTTCGACTGAGACACAATTTTTGGGAGCTACACACGTCAATTCTGTTTCTTATCGAGCCTTCTCTGATGCCTTCGAAACACTGTGGAGCAAAACTGGAAAAAAAAGCTCGTGACTATAACTCACTAATTGCCGGAAAAAGCGCTGCCTGCACGCCGATGACACGGTTACTTCCAATGTCGTCGCAGCAGTCGGGCAAAATCCCAGGGTGCGACTTCTTCCGGCTCGCGGTCGGGAAACAAACGCACCCCAGCCACCTCATAGGCCTGGGCGACCAGTTCACCGCACGAAACGCGGTCGCGCTGGCGCCAGATGATGTCCATAGGGCCAAGGAGCCGCTCCACAAGCCGGTCGAGAACCAGAGCCCCAATGCTGAAGTAGGCGTAGCGCACGCCCAGTTGACTCTCGGCCCACTCCAGCGCGACCCGCCCCGCCTCCGGCCCGCCTGGAGCGGGAATGACGCGAAAGCGCAGGCGGACTTTGGCCCGACTCACGTCGCGCTTCACCACGCCCCCCACGCGGGCTTCGATGATCCACTGCCCCCCAGCGAACAGGCCGACGTGATGGTAACGCGAGCCGGAAAAGCGCGGGATGAGACGGCTCCAGCCTTGCGCGTGGTGAAAGAGCACAATATCGCCTGGCGAGGCGCTCTCCAAGGCTGAGCGCCGAGCGCGGATGGAGTTCGGGTTCATGCTTTGCTTTCTCTGCTGCCATCCGGCCAAAAATTGACTCGCCCTGTTTGGGCCTTTCGATGGCGTTTGAGAGTCAATTTGAAAAGTCAATTGCTGTTGATAAAGCGGTTCGTAGGGGTG
>JAUJNG010000032.1:6191-6371 GCA_030448265.1 Abditibacterium sp. | reverse complement strand
CATCGCGCTCGCGGGGGGCGAGGGGGTCGGGACCGTCACCTTGCCGGGACTGGGGCTGGAGGTCGGCGGACCGGCAATCAACCCCGTGCCCCGGCAGATGATCGTTGCCGAGGTGACGGAGGCGGCGGGCGCCGCGCTGCCCTTCGGTGCCGCTCACGATCTGGACGGCCTTTGTAACGT
>JAUJNG010000032.1:0-6091 GCA_030448265.1 Abditibacterium sp. | reverse complement strand
TTCTTCTGTTAGTTGGAACTGATTGCCAAGTTTTTCCACCGTCTGGCGCATCGAATGTTCTTCTGTGTCTGCGGCGAGTTGAAGCAGGGGCAGCATTATCGTTTGGTAGTCGGGGATTGCCATCCCAGCAATTATGCCAAAATTGGTGCGATTCATTGGCAACGTTGCCACCCTCGACGGTCGTTGTCCGCTCTGAGCCGCGCGGTTTGGGGCATTTGGTGTCGGCAAACACCAACCCAAAAGCTGCGGCCCGCGTTTGCTCTCCTGCTGCGGCGGCGTCCTGGCAGTCTCGACGCCGTTATCCGCGTCTTCTTTGAAGGGAGCGTTTCAATCTCCACGGCATGACGCGAGACGGCCCGCCAACTCTTACGCTGGCGGGCCGTTGGTCATTTCTCTATTGGCGTAGGGTGCGGTTTGCCTCAGTGAGTTCGCTTTCCCTCGCATCGACACATAGCGCGATTGCCCCTTGATAGCGCTCCATTCCTGGCCGGTTTTTCATTAGAGAAAACACGCTTAACGCTCTCTCGGCACTCTCTTTAGTGACGTGCGCCTTAGCTATTTCGCTTGAGTTCTTATACATTATCGTTTCTCCTTTGCGCCGACTATCCGCCGACAAATAGACCTTAACTGGTTGCCTCATATCCCGTCAAGAGTTGCGAAACACTTATTTTAATTCCTCGATTTACGCTCAAATTTGCAAGGCGGGGGCCTCCTTTACATAACGGGCATCGTCAGACACAACACTGGTTACACAATAGTTTGAAGGGGTTTTTCCTCTTCAAGGTGCTATAAGAATGAATCACACTGCTAACAATTTGCTGTATCTTAGTGGCAACGTTTCCGGCCTGGAAGTGGGTTGCCCTTGGTATCGAGGCGCACGCCGGTTGCGGCGAAAGTCCGCGCCATGATCTCGCCCCAGTCCTTCTCGACCAAGACGGGGCCAGTGCGAAGGCGCCTGGCTGCTACGGCGCGCAGAAATTCCTCGCGCCCCTGGGTATAGGTGAGTGGCGCGACTTCAACGGCGCCAGTTGTTCGGTAATCGCTCATGCTCGGATTCCTCCTGCGCGGCCTCGGCGGGCGCGACAGCTTCGTTTTTTTCGCCGTGAAGAGAAGTATCAACTTCACGGTTCTGGGTATCGGTCTAAAGGTCTCATGCTAAAGCATGTGAGACCTTTAGACCTTGCGGGTTTACCTTGGGTCTAACGGTCTCGTTAGACCGACTTGAGACCGTTAGACCAATGTTTTCACGGCGCTTTAGTCTTCGGCGTCGCTTTCGGTTCCGACTGGCGCAACGCCATATCGGGCGCCGCGCTGCCCTTCGGTGCCGCTCACGATCTGGACGGCCTTTGTAACGTCTCTGAGCCGCTTCACGGCGGCCATGAAGGTGCTTTTGGGGACGCCCGCTTTTTCGGCGGCATCCTGCCACTCGGCGTTGGTTGCGCCCTGTTCGCCGAGCGTGGATAGAATTTCCAGCAGGCGCCTGTCGGTGGCGCTCAAAGCGTTAGGGTCGTCGCGCCGATGGGCCACGCGATTAAACACAAGTGAAGATGCCTGGCCCTGGGTGCCGTGAATCGGCACGACCCGCTTTTCAAACGAAATGGGGCCGTGCTTCTCGAAATCTTTCTGCTTTTCGATGGTGAGGGTCACGAGGTCGTCGGTGTGGCGCTTACAGGTGAGGCGGGTGTCCACGTTGCCCGCAAGAGCCGTTGAGCCGCTATATTCGCCGGACTTGTTGTTGTGGTGAATGGCGAGGACACAGGCGCCGGTTTTGGCTGCCACATCGCCCAGCGCGTCCGTGAATACGCCCATATCCGCTGCGCTGTTTTCGTCCAGGCCAACAGCGCACCGGCGCAGGGTGTCGAAGATTATCAGCGCCGGTTTGAGGTCGGAAAGGTGCGCGATAAATGCGGCTCGCTCGGTCGCGTTGCCAATTTGCAGAGGCTCGTCCAACACGAGAAAGCGGTCAGCGCCGATGTCCTTTTCGGCTCGGTCTTGGAGCCACGCCTGAACACGCCTTTTTAGGCCCGATGCGCCCTCGGCGGCAACGTAAATGACAGTTCCAGGGCGATTTACCACGAGGCCATGATATGGCTTTCCGGTGGCGACACAGAGCGCCATATCGGTGGCGATGAACGATTTATACGATTCCTCTTTTGCCGTGAACAGCGCGACGCTTCCCGCGACGAGGATTTGGTTTATGAGGAAGTCGGGGTCGGGTTTGGCGAAAAGTTGGGGGATGGAGAGAAGGGAGAACGCTTTGCGCTGCGGCACCGCGCCTGTCTTACCATCGGCGAAGCCGTCGCCGTTAATCTGGTCGGCCAAAGTCTCGGCAGTGGCCGCGTTCAAAAGTCGTCTATCTCGCGGAACTTCGGAAAGATGGTTTTCCACGAAATTCGCCGCGTCCTTGAACGCGCTGGCCTCGCTGTGGCCGGCAGAATCGTCGGCAAGTCGCCGGAGTTGCGCGCTTAGGGATTCGGGCGAGAAAATCACGCCGTTTCCTTTCAGTGCGTTGCACCCATCGAAAAGAAGCTGACCTGTCGGCGAAAGGCGCTCGCGCTCGACGCGATCGAGGCTTTGCTTTGACTTGCCCCAATTTAGAATGGCGGTGAAGAAATCGGCCTCGATGAGCGGGAGAGAATCGGGAGGCTGCTTGGCCTGGGCGAAAGGGTCGCCGATGGTGGGGGCCGCGTTTGCGGCAAGTTGATTTTCCATAATCGTTCCAAGGGCCAGAAAACGAGAAATCCCACCAGAGGACGCGAACCCTGGTGGGATTTCCTATTGGAACGGTTGATGGAAGGCAACCCTGTTTACACTCGCTCACGGCGGTTGTAAGATTGAAGGTATAGCGGGCTTTGCCCGCCGCTTTTCATACAGCGTTCCGAGGATAGATTCGCGTCTGTCTCGGTGAAATCGCCGCTCTCTACACTTTCCTGGTCGGCAAACTGGGGGAAGCTGGGGCGGCGTTTTCGTTTTTCTGGTTACAAAGAGAGTCTGTTCCGCACCCTCACGGACTTGGCAAGGGTCTGGCGCCGTTTTTTATTTTTGTGGGCTTACTCCTACGCTTGCAGCTACTGCTACTGCGATTTTCTCGACTTCCGCGCTATCCAGTTCGCCCAATCGCTTTAAAAATCTTCCGGTCGAAAAACTGTGGGTCTGAAACGCATCGGCGGCGCTCTGGTTGGTCAGTCCGTTGGTCAGCGTCGGCAGAATCGGGATGAGCCAGGGCACGCCTACAAACTGCGGCTGCCACGTCGTAAAGGGCACCACGAGGCGCAAGGGCAAGACTCCGACTTTATCCAGGCTCACCACGACGGCGGGCCGCGTCTTGCTGATTTCTGCGCCGCGTGACGGCTCAAACTCCACGAGCCAGACTTCGCCGCGCCTGGGCTGTGGGAGTGGATTAAGTGCCAACCAGTGCCCCTTCGCGCTGCTGGGTGTCGTATTCGTAAATGTCACCGTCTGCGGTCGCAAAAGCCGTCAACTCGCCGTTCTCTTCGATGCTGGCGGCATAGAGCGGGCTTAGGCGCTCGGCGGCTTCCTGCCACTCGTCCCGCTCGGCTTTGGCCTGCGTTTCGAGCAGGGCGCTTTCCGGCACTCGCCACAGCTTTCCAGCTTTCAATCCTCGCAGGGAACCGCGCCGCAATCTCACGCGAATTGTTTCAGGGTCAACCTGCAACCGCGTCGCGGCCTGTTCGACTGTCAAAAGCATTTCCATTGTCTTCACCTCGCGCCATTCATTTTAATTGCTGGCGGAAAATGGTGCAAAATGGTGATAGTTACTTTTTCTCATCGAATCCCCAAAATCACTTTCCACAGTGGCCTCGGCTCTGCTTTCAGAGCGGCACGCGACGGATTTGCTGGCCTTTCTGTGGGGTTTTGAGCGATGGTGGCCGTATCGGTCGCCGCGCCGGATTTGGGGGCGTCCTGAGCCATTCCTGCCGTCAATTCTCGCGGTTGTGCCTCCAGCGCTTTCCGAAGTGCGGCGCGAAGTTCGGCCTCCGCCCTTTGGTGCTGCTCGACGGCGGCCCGCAAAAAGCGATTTTCCGTTTCGATTTGCTCGACGTATCGAGCGGCGAAATCTCCGGCAACATTTCCGGTTTGGGGTGCGACGTGTCGCGGCTCTGTCGTGCCCTCCGTCGTGGGTGTGTCGTTGGCCTGTCGCTGCTCTTGTCGTGCCCTTCTTGCCCTGTCTGTCGCGGCTTTTTCGACTGGCGCGCGCTCAATTTCCCACTGCTCGCCAAACTCGCTTTCCACTCGACGGGCTGGAAACTTTCCCTCGCGGCATCGCCTTTGAATCGAGCGGGGCGAAATTCCCAGTAGCTGCGCGGCCTCCGCTACGGTCAAAGCGTCGGGGCGCGACACGTCGCCGCCTGTCGCGGCGACGTCGTGGGTATTGTCGTGGCTCATTGTCGCAAGTGTCGCTCCTGGCCTGTCGGGGTGGCAATATTGCCACGTTGCGGGCACACTGCGGGCATGAAAAAACCCCTTTTGGTCGTCGCGCTGTTGGCAACATTGCCGCTCTCTGCTCTTTCTCAAGCTGTCCTGTCGCAAGATAAGGCCCTTTCGAGGCCCCAAAGGAGATTTGCCACTTTTGAGGCAATTGCAAAGGAAGTTGGCTTAAACGGTGGTGCTGCTGTTGCGCGTGAAACTCACAATGATTACCCAAGGCGTTTCTCGAACGCTATCGCCCTGAGAGACGCGGGGGCGAGTGAGAACCACTTTAACCCTGAAACCGCCGTCCACACGAAAATGTCTGCCGAGTTGTTGGCCCTCATCGCCGCTCAAAATGCGCGCCTTATCCAGCAGAATGACGAAATGATAAAGCTGATGAAGAAGGGGAGAAGATAGTCTTTGGTGGCAATATTGCCACTCCCCTTATATCAGAGCGTATTGACACCTCGTATCTGTGAGATAGGAAAGTCACGTTTGAACCTGCCATAATCCGTATTGTGTCAGCTTGAAAATAGGCGCCTTTTGACTTGACACTGGGCGCTACTTTCCTCATCGCGCTGCTGGCAACGTTGCCAGCAGCGGTTTCGAGAAGTATTCACGTTTCCATGAAATAGTCTGAATCTACTCGTTTAATCTCGTATGTCTTGGCTGCTGATACTCCGACGTTGAAGTCAATCATTAGATTTGCCAGGGTTTCGCCCCCCATTAGAATAACCTTGCTCGAAATTTTGCCTGTGTATTCGCTTGCTTCTTTGCTGAATGATGAAGTCGTGATGAATATGCCTTTACTGGCACTTTGTCCTTGCAACGCCCCGACAAACTTTTGAATTTCTGGTCGCCCAACAACACCTTCCCATCGTTTGGCTTGGATATAGATGACATCCAGCCCGAGCCGATCTTCCTTGATAATGCCGTCGATACCACCATCGCTGCTTTTTCCAACGGCTTGACCCGCATCTTTGCGTGAACCACCATACCCCATCTTGACTAATAGGTCTACAACCAAACGCTCGAAAAATGCGGGCGAGCAATCCATTATCTGTTGAAGAAGATCACTTGCTAAGTCACTGCGAATCCGTGTGTAGGCCGTTTCAATAGTTTCTTCTGGCGTTTGGTCTTCGATTTCAACGGGGATAATCGGGGGCTTGATTTTATCGTCAGTGGTCTTCGTTTTAAAAGCGACGAACTCAGGATACTGGCCCAAAAGCTTCACATTTATCTGCGGTGGGTTTTTGGCCAGTAGCTCGATCCCGCGCTCTGTGATTTTGAAATGAGCTTTACGAGTTGCCTCTAACAACATCGCTTTTTTCATATACGTGATGGCCCAGCCAACTCGATTGGTGAAAGTCGCTTGTTGGCCGCTTGGTAATGGCTCTTTTCGTTCTTCTTCTGTTAGTTGGAACTGATTGCCAAGTTTTTCCACCGTCTGGCGCATCGAAGCCAGGCGCCGGACGTCCTTCGGCGCGACCACCTCGCCGTCGACCTCCACCCGCGGCACCGGCCCGCTGCGCGCCACGTCGAGGTCGGCGCCGAACGCCTCGACGATCGCGTTGGACTGCAGGTCGATCCGAAAGCGCTCGAGGTCCATGCGCGGCACGTCGCGGGCGAGGTCGAGCAGCGCCTCGGGCCGGTCCAGGCG
>JAUJNG010000025.1 GCA_030448265.1 Abditibacterium sp. | reverse complement strand
ACTGTTGCCCTACCCGCCCATCTTCCGAGAAACGGGCCCGCTCAATGTAAACCCGCGTGGCCTTAATGCGGTTAATGGGTATGTGTCCGCCACTGTGGGTGTCTCATGATAAATCATATACATTGGCGGCGGGGGTTTTTGACGGTTACACACCCAACATGTGGACAGGGAACCGGTCAACACGTCGCGGCTCTTCTCCACTTCAAGCCCGCGCCACGACCATCGACATATAAATGCCGAGGTTGGGCACCAGTTTTTCGACCCGAAACGCGCTTTCGACTTCGCTCCGCAGTTCATCGGGCGTGAAGCGGAAAAAGGGAATGCCGCCGTCGTGTTCGCCTTCTTTTTCGAACCATTTGGTGACGCCGCCATAGCGATAGGCCGAAATCATCAGCACGCCCTCTTTTTTCATGGTGCGCCGCGCGTGGGAGAGAAATTGAAGGCGCAGGTCGCGCGAGGGAATGTGTTCATAAACGCCCGCGTGGGCGCACCGGCCAAAAACCGCGTCTTTGAGCGGCAGATGCGTGAGATCGGCGTGGACGTAATGAACCGGATTGTAGGTGCGCGCGTGATGGCGCACGCGGTTGCGAACCAGCGATTCGCGCGACATATCGACCGCCACTACGTCGGGCGCGATTTGGGCGAAAACGTGGGTCAGACGGCCCGTGCCGCAGCCCGCTTCGAGAAGCGGCGACGCGGTTTCCTCGCTGAGTGCGGCTTTGTAGCGCGGAATTTCGAAGAGGCCCAGCACTTTCATCGACAACATACGGTCGTAGTCTTCGGCCTGATCGTCGCGGGCCTGGCGCTCGTTTTCGATGCGCGTCAGATCGCCCGCTTTTTCGCCGCCGGAGACCTTCACTTCGCAGCCCAGCGCCTTGAGGCGCCCATCGTAGCGGCGCGCGAACGCCGTGTCGTCGGGGCGCAGTTCGTCGATGAAAAGCGTGGGGATGCCGTCTTGAATCACGTAAAAACGCCCGCTCGCTTCGTTGAGCAAAACGCCGTCGCGGGTGCTGTCGTCGCGGCCTTCGAAAGTGTGCAGAGAAAGAGGGCTGCCATCATGTGGGTCGGCCAGAAAATCCATTAAACGCTGGTGCATAGAACTCTAAATCGCGTCGCGGAGAAGAACGAGACGCCTTCAGAGGTTAGCGCAATCGCCCCGTTTCGGCAGTTTTTGGGGCGAGAAAAAGAAACCGTTCTCGTGATGAACCCACCTGGCAAACTGAGCGTATGGTAGCGCGACCTCATGAAACCTTTTCCCCGATTGTGCCAATTGTTGGCGATGGCGCTGTGTCTTTCGCTCGCGCCTTTGGCCCTGGCGCAGCCGGTGGGCCGCGCCGCCGCCGATTTTCCCAATCTCAAAGCGACGCGCCAGGAAACCGCCTGGGGCCGATTAGTGGCCGACGCGCTCCAGAGCGCGGGCGGGGCCGAATTAGCGCTCATCAACGCGGGCGCGCTGCGAAGCGGCACACTCAGCGCCGGAAGCGTCGATGGTGCCAGTCTCGCGGCGCTCCTCTCCTTTGGCGAAGATTCCGTCGTGACGCTTTCGTTGTCTGGCGCCCAGATTCGCGCCGCGTTGGAGCGCGCCGCCAGTGTTTATCCGACCGGTTCGCCCGCTTTTTTGCACGGCGCCGGTTTCGAGGCCACCTTCGATGCGAGCGCGCCGTCGGGCAAGCGGGTGTCTTCGATTCGCGTCGGTGGCCGCCCGCTCAGCGACGAGACCACTTACGCCGTCGCCATGCCCGTCGCTCTGGCCGAAGGCGCTGCCGGTTATTTCAACATCTGGAGCAGCGCCAAAGCTCGCAAATCCAATTCGAGTTTGCTCGATGCCCTCGGCGCTTACATTCGCGGCAGGGGCGAAGTTTCGCCGGACAACTCGGCGCGTTTTGGGCCGAAATGAGCGCCGGTTTCATCTGATGCCTGAAGGCTTTGCCTTCGGGCATTTTTGTTTGTGGGAAGTGGGAAACGGTCGGCGCCCATCGCCACTGCAATTTTTTCCACACTTCTTTCCCCATCGCATTTGACGCTCTCCCTTTCAGACGCCACAATTTGTAGCAGTCTTTTCCACCAAGGTTGCTCCCATCAACGTATTTTCTTCTCGCCGTTTTCGCCTGGGCTGGATTTTAGTCGCCATCGGCCTGCTCAACGCGCTGTTCTGGACGTTTGGTCGCTGGAACTACGAAAACCAACTCGTTCAAACCCAGATTACCCTCGACTACGAGGACACGCGCTCGATGGCCGACGCTTACGGCATCTCCCAGGCGCAGCTGCTCCAGGATTTCAAAAAGCGCGGCGCTACCAGTCTGGCGCTCTACAACCAGACGCTGGGCACGTTGCGCGACAATGCGCGCCTCACCATCACCTCGCGCGAAGTCGCGCAGCAGGTGTATCGCGGCCTCGACTGGGACGCCATCGATCCCAGATACCGCTTTCTCATTACCTCCACCGACCCCAAACTCATCGAGCAGATCTGGCCGCGCCTCTTCGGTCAGGCTTCGAGCGTCTCGGCGCTGCGCAAAATCGAGCTGGAGCCGCGTTCCGGCGGGTCATTTGGAATTCTGCTGCCCGCGTCCAAGCAACTGGTGGGCGACATCCAGCTCGGCTTCGACCCGCAGCAAGTCCAGTTCGCGCGCGACAACGGCTACAGCGTCACGGCGCGCGTTTCCAACCCGCTCAATCTGACGCCCGCGCGCATCGGAACTCTGCTCGATGATGTGGAAAAAATCGGCGCCAAAGTCGTCATTTTCGCGGAAGATGAAGTTTTGGGCTACGAATCGCTGGTTTCGGGCGCGGCGCGCGAGATGCGGCGGCGCGGCCTGGTTTTCACTAATATCGAGTTTTCCAAACAGCGCGGCGGCCCCGATTTCGCCAAAAACACCGAGGGCGCTTTGGTGCGCCTGCACACCGTCACCGCCGACGAAGCGGCGCGCGCCAAACCCGATATTCTGGTGGATCGATTCGTGCGCGCGGCCAAAGAGCGCAATATGCGCGTGCTCTATCTGCGCCTGGTGCGCCAGCAAAAAGGTGAGCCGAAAATCCCCGAAGAAGGCGTCAAGCTGCCGCCCATCGAACTCGAAAAAACGCCCTACCGCCAAAATCTCGATTTCATCGAACGGGTTTCGAGCGATTTGACTTCGCCCACGCCCCTGGTGCCGTTTCTGCGTCCCGCGCTGCAAATGGGCGACGCGCAGCCTTTCGGCGACTACCCGCAAGCTCAATTCGCCGCCACTTTCGGCGAACGCGGCGCCAAAATCGTGCGAACGCTGATGCTGTTTGGAAGCGGTCTGGGCGTCGTGGGTGGCACGCTTTTGCTGCTCAATCTGTTTTTCGATTTGTCCCCGCGCGCGCAGCGCCGATGGCTCTTCGCCGGCCTGTTTTTGATTGCGGGGCTTTCGAATTTCGCGGGCAAAGGCGCTCAATTGATGGCGCTTCAGGCGGGAATTGTGTTTCCGATTGTGGCGATGCTGTGGGGCGGTTTGCCGCTCGTCTGGGACGGCCTCAAAACGCTCGACAAGCCGCACACGCCCAAAAACGTCGCGCTGCTGGGCTTCGGGATTCTGTGGAAAACCACACTCCTAACACTCATCGGCGGTTTTCTGGTGGTGTCTCTGCTCAACAACTGGCGCTACATGAGCAAGGCCGACGAGTTTCTGGGCGAAAAAGCGACGCAGTTTTTGCCGCTTCTCATCATTCCTCTGGCGTTTCTGGGCGAACTGTTTCCCCATCGCGTCGAGAAAAATGGCGCGGCGGCGGGGCGCGATTTGATGAAAGCGCGCTTCAATCGCGCCCTGGCAAAGCCATTTACAGTGCGTGTCGCGTTCACCTCGGTGGTGATTTTGTTCGCCGGCTACATCTGGATGGCGCGTTTCGGCAACGAATCGGGAATGGAGATTTCCACCCTCGAACTCAATTTGCGCGCCACGCTCGAAAAAATCTTCATCACGCGCCCGCGCACCAAGGAAATTTTCCTGGGCCATCCCGCGTTTTTGATCGCGGTTTTGTTTATGCTGCGGCGCCAGAAATGGCTCGCCTGGGGCGCGCTCGTGGTGGCGACGATTGGCCAGACCGACGTTCTCAACACCATGTGCCACATTCACACGCCGGTGTTTTATTCGATCTGGCGCTCGATTACCGGCGTATTTCTGGGCGCTTTCGGCGGTTTCGTGGCGCTGTGGCTTTTCGATAAGTTTACGGCGCGGCGGCAAATGGTTCGGCCACAGCAGAGCGAGGCGGCGAGGGAACTGGTGAAAGCGGGCGCGTAGCGCTTTCCCGTCGCTACGCTCCGGCCCTCACCCGTCGCTTCGCGCCACCCACGCCCGCACCCGCGCAAGCGGGAGAAGGACACACTCCCACTTTCGTGATTTCACTGCTCGGTTGAAGTGGCGCGCTATGTCCTTCTCCCGCTTGCGCGGGTGCCCTCTGGGCGTGGGTGGCGCGAAGCGACGGGTGAGGGCCGCAAAGCGGTAAAGCGCCGCCACGAGGCATAATCGAGGATGCGGCGCAATCTCCCCAACTGGGTGCGAAACGACATGGCACAAAGTTTAGGGCGCCGCCTTCTCATCGCCGCACTTTCTTAAACTTCCCGCCATGAAAATCCTCGCGCTCGAATGCGGCGGCGCGGTCGCCTCACTCGCTGCCCTCGAAATCTGGGGCGACGGCGCCCAGCTCGCCGCCAGCGCCGCCATCGAAGAGCCGCGCGCGCTGTCGCGCCTCGTCATGGCGACTTTCGACGCCGTTTTACAGGAAGCCGAGTGGAAAATCGAAGAACTCGACGGCCTCGCCATCGGCATCGGCCCTGGCAGTTGGACGAGCCTTCGCATTGGCCTTTCCACTTTCAAAACTCTCGCTCAAACCCTCTCCATTCCTCTGGCGGGCGTGCCGACATTCGATGCCATCGCCAGCGCGACCTTTCGCGCTCGACTCGAAGCCCTTCCGCGCCGTAAAAAATCCAAAACTCTCGATTTGGAGCCGCGCGTCGCCCTGGTTCTATCGCCGTGCCGTCCTGGTGCGCTCTACGGCAAAATTTTCGAGATGAGCGGCGATTCGCTCGCGCCCGCGCAGGCCGAATGGATCGCCGACGCCAAAATGCACCTCGACGGCGCTTATTCGCAGGGTTTAGCCTCGGAAATCGAACCGCCAATTTTGCTTTGTGGCGACGCGGCGGGGGAAGCGGCGCAGTTGCTCGAAGCGCGCGGCGAAGCCTACGAACTCGCCGAAGTCGCGCCCGAAGCGATTGCGCTGGAAATCGCGCTCGCGGGCGCGGCGCAAATCGTCGGCGGCGAAGCGGGAAACCCGCTCGAAGTCGCGCCGCTTTATCTGGCGCCCTCGCACGCCGAGCGCCATCTCGCGGGGTTTTGATGGACGACCTGCCCGCACTTTGCGCCCTCGAACGCGCCGTTTTTCCGACATTTTGGAGCGAGAAAGCGCTGCGCGAACTGCTAAGCGACCCAAAATATCTGGTTCTGCTTCACCGCGACGAGTTGGGCGCTCCCATCGCTTATCTCATTGGCTGGACGGTCGGCGACGAAGCGGAACTGGCGCGCATCGGCGTTTTGCCGGAGTTTCGTGGGCGCGGTGTCGCGCGCAAACTGCTTGACGAAGGACTTGAAATTTGGCGCAAGCGCGGCGCGGCGCGCGTGTGGCTCGAAGTGCGCGAATCGAACGCGGCGGCGCTGGGTTTGTATGAGTCGCGCGGTTTCCAAGTTGTCGGAAAGCGCGCCGGTTACTACGACAACGGCGAGGCGGCGCTGTTGATGCGGCGAAGCAGCGAATAAATTCGCCGCAAGGAAACGAAACCTGCCTTCGCAGGTTGAGGCCCCAGTCCGCGCAGGCGGACTTCGTTCCCTTGGGGCGAATTCATTCGCTGCGATTTTTCTAAACTGAAGCGCAATGGAAATTCCCGTCAAAAAACGACTCAGCGCGGGCGTCGCGCTGGTTTTGCTGTCTCCGGCCCTGCCCGCGCTGCTTTCGGGCTGCGGCGGGCGCGACTGCGACGATAACCGTTCCACGCCCCAGACCAGCGACGACTGCGGAAGGAGTGGTCGTGTGGGCGGCAACTATTACAGAGGCGGCGGAGGTGGCAGTTTCGGCGGCGCGCAAAGTGGGGCCCGCAGTGGCGGTTTCGGCGGATTTGGCCGCTCTTTTGGCGGGTCAGGCGCCTAAGCGATGCAGCGCATCTCCACCACGCCGCGCCCCGACTGGGAAAAGGTCGTTGCGGATCAGGGACTCACTTTTCATCTCACCGACGGGCGCCCTTACTGGGATGAAAGCGCCTTTTACGAGTTTTCCGCCGCGCAAATCGACCATCTCGAAGCCGCCAGTCAGGAACTCCACGAGATGTGCCTCGCGGCGGTGGAACACGTCATCGCGCGCGATTTGTGGGCGCAGTTTCAGATTCCCGATTCCCTGGTGCCCTGGATCACGAGTTCGTGGGGGCGCCGCGAGCGCTCCATTTACGGGCGTTTCGATTTGTGGTTCGACGGACGCGACATCAAACTGCTCGAATACAACGCCGACACGCCCACCGGCCTCATCGAAGCCGCCGTCGTGCAGTGGGAGTGGCTCAAAAACCGGTGGGGCGACGCGGGCGACCAGTGGAACTCGATTCACGAACGCCTCATCGCGGCGTGGGCGGGTTTGAGGAGCGAGAGCGGAGATTTCCTTCACGTCACCTCGATTGACGATGGCGACGAAGATTTCATGACCGCCAACTACCTGCGCGACACGGCGGTGCAGGCCGGTTTTTCGACCCATTATCTCGGCATCGACCGCATCGCCTGGCACCCCGCGCGGCGCCGATTTCTCGATGAGCGCGGGCGCGAGATCGGGCTGATTTTCAAGCTCTATCCCTACGAATGGATGATGCGCGAAGAGTTCGGCACTTTCGTTCCCAATGCTCCGACGCGCTGGGTAGAGCCGCCCTGGAAGATGATTTTGTCCAACAAAGCGCTCCTCGTCGTGTTGTGGGAGCTGTTTCCCGACCACCCGCTTTTGCTGCGCGCCGCATTGGAACCCTGGGGCGATTCCTACGCGCGCAAACCGCTTCTGGCGCGCGAAGGCGCCAACGTCTCGCTCGTGGAAAACGGAGCGAGGGTGTTTGAAACCGGCGGAATGTATTCAGGGCCGTTCGTTTATCAGGAATTGAGGATGCTTCCCGATTTTGGAGGCCATTTTCCGGTTCTGGGGTCGTGGATCGTGGACGGGCAGGCGGCGGGGCTGGGCATCCGCGAAGACAGTGGACTTATCACCGGCAATGGGAGCCGTTTCGTGCCGCACCGTTTTGTTTAAATATCATGCTTATTTTGGGCATCGAAACTTCCTGCGACGAAACTTCGGTCGCGCTTCTCGAACATCGCGGCGACAACAACCTCGAAATTCGCGCCAATCTCATCGCCTCGCAAATCGAGGCGCACCAGTTGTTCGGCGGCGTGGTGCCCGAAATCGCTTCGCGCAAGCATCTCGAAATCCTCAATCCGCTTCTCGAAACGCTGTGGAGCGAAACCAAAATCGCGCCGCGCGAACTCGATTTGATCGGCGTCACCTCTGGCCCTGGGCTTTCCGGCGCGCTCTTAGTTGGCGTGGCGGCGGGCAAAGCGCTGGGCTACGCGCTCAAAAAGCCGGTGCGCGCCGTCAATCACGTCGAAGGCCATCTAATTTCGACTTTTCTGGCCCATCCCGATTTGAAGCTGCCCATGCTGGCCTTAGTGGTTTCGGGCGGGCACACCGACCTGATTTTGATGCGCGATTTCGGCACCTTCGAGCGTCTGGGCCGCACCCGCGATGACGCGGCGGGCGAAGCCTTCGATAAAGTCGCGCGCGCGCTGGGTCTGGAAATTCCTGGCGGGCCGAACCTCGAAAAACTGGCGCGCGAGGGAAATGAGCGCGCTTTTCATTTCGGCAGGTCGAATCTGGAGCCGTCGTTCGATTTCTCCTATTCCGGCCTCAAAACGGCGGCCTCGCAAGCGTGGAAGAAGGCGCCGGAGCAGGTCGCCGACATCGCCGCCAGTTTCCAGCGCGCCGCGATTGCCCAACTGCATCATCAAGTCGCGCGCGCACTCGATGAATTTTCGCCCGCGACGTTCGGCTTGTGCGGCGGCGTCGCGGCCAACGGCGCTTTGCGCGAGTCGCTGAACCAGATTTGCGCGGAAAAGGCTGTCGCTTTCGCGGTTCCGCCGCCGATTTTGTGCACCGACAACGCCGCGATGATCGGCGCCGCCGCGTTTTTTCGCGCGCGCAGCGAAAATTTTCCGGCTTTCGACCTCGCCCAACTCGATTTCGAAGCGCGCAGCGTGTGGCCGGTTGGCTAAACTGGGGCGCCAAAGACCCAATGCGACATTTCCGCGCCCTCCAAGTCATTACTCCCTCCCGCATGGCGGGCGCCGAACGCCATCTGGCCTGGCTCGCGCCCCGTCTGCGCGCGCGCGGACACCACATCGACATCGTTTGCAACAACAGCAGCAGGGGGCTCCAGGAATTTCGCCACGCGATGGCGCAAAGCGATTTCGAAGTCGAGGCGCTGCCCATCGGCGGCAAAGGCAACCCGCGCGCGCTTTTGGCGCTGCGCGCGCACGCGCGTCGCATGGGGAGCGAACTGCTTCATTCCCATCTCTCCTCGGCGAGCTGGTGGTGCGGCTGGCTCGAATCCACCGGCGGGCCGCCCTCGCTGGGCCATGTGCAGGGTTTCACTTCGGCGCGCTGGCATCGCCGCCAGAAACATCTGCTGGCCTGTTCGGGGGCCGTGAAAGAGCACATGATCGCGCAGGGCATCGACGCGGGGCGCATCACGGTTTTGCCCAATCCCGTCGCCGCCGAAGATATGCGGCCCGCGCGCGCGCGCTCCGAGGTGCGACGCGAACTGGGCGCCGCAGAAGATGCGCCCATCGTGGGCACGTTCGCGCATTTGTCCGAAAAAAAAGGCTGGCGCGAACTGATGCAGGCCATTCCCCACGTTCTGGAAAAACAGCCCCAGACTCAGTTCTGGTGTGTCGGCGAGGGCCCCATGCGCGAAGAGTTGCAGCAGCGCGCGACGGCGGGCGGTTTCGCTCCAAACGTCAAATTTCTGGGCTTTCGGCGCGATGTGGCCGACCTGATGAACGCCATTGACATCATGGCGCTGCCTTCGCACCGCGAGCCGTTTGGCATCGTGTATGTCGAAGCGGCGCTGTTGAATTTGCCCGTCGTGGCGTGCAACGCCGGCGGCGCGCCCGATGTGGTGGCCGATGGCGTCACGGGCCGTCTCATTCCTTCGGGCGACGCTGGGGCGCTGGCGCAAGTCCTGGTCGAACTGCTCGGCGACCGCGCCCAGTCCGCGCAAATGGGCCGCGCCGGACGCGAAAGGGCGCTCGATTTGTTCGGCTGGGAAGCGTTTCTGCCCCGTCTCGAAGCGGTCTACGAGATGGTTGTGTCGAAATGAAAACGCGAGGCGGGCATATAAAATACCCGTCTGTTGAGCCTTCGGCTGGGCGTGCTTCGCACGCAGCGACATCTCGACTTCATCGATTTCTGGTCACTTGCACAGCCTCGTTGCGTGCGAAGCACGCCCAGCCGAAGGCTCAACAGACGGGTATTTTATATGCCCGAAGCAGAGTTAAATTCAACGATTTTCACGCTATGAAGCCCCAACTCACGCGCCGTCGCCTCGAAACTCTGCCCAGAGAGGCGCTGCACATCGCGCGCAACGCCACCAAAGCCGACGTTTATCGCTTCGAATGGCCGCCCGATTCGAGCCGTTTCGCGGTTCTCAAGGAAATGCGGGCGCGTCCGCTCTGGTATCGCGTTCTGGCGGGCCGGTGGTTTCTGCGCCGCGAACAGCGCGCCCTGCGCGCTTTGAAGGACATCGAAGGCGTGCCGCGCGTCATCGCGCGGCCCGACGCCGATTCCATCGTGATGGAATGGCGCGCCGGAACGCCGCTCATGGAGTGGGAAGACGGCGCGGTTTCGCCGCAATCGCTCGAAAAAGTGGCCCGAATCATCGCCCAGTCGCACGCGCGCGGCGTGGTTCACGGCGATTTGCACCGCTCCAACGTCCTGCTCACGCCCGACGGCGATGTCACGCTCATCGACTGGGCGACGGCGGGCGTTTTCGGCCCTCGGCGCGGCGGCGCCAAAAACTGGACGTTTGAAGAATGGCGCGCCCTCGATGTGCGCGCGCTCGCCAAACTCAAAGCGCGCCACGCGCCGATGGGACTTTCCGAAACCGAATTAGCTGCGCTTTCGAGCGGCTCGAAACTTTACCGTCTGGTGCGCGGCGCGGGGTTCAAAATTCGGCGCTTGTTCGGGCATCGCAAAGCGAAATCGCCTGACGAGACGGCGGCTCAGTATCGAAGACTGATGGAAGAGGCGTCGCTCGACTGAAGTCGGCGCTGACCCAGAGGGTGCCCCGCGAGCAAGCTCGCTCCCTTCCCGCCTGCGCGGGAACCAAACTGCTGTGTTTCGGCGTAGGCCGAAAGGGAGCGAGCTTGCTCGCGGGGCACCCTCTGGGTCAGCGCCGACTTTTGACCTTTGAGAATCTAATCCTCAAGTTCGTAGTAGCGCCGCGAGGCGCGTGTTGGGCCAGAGTGACAACAAACGCGCCTCGCGGCGCTACTACGAACTTGAGGATTAGATTCTCAAAGGTCAAAAGTCGAGCGCAAACCGGCAATTTATGGCATCCGATTCCCCCACCCTCCTCGAATCCCGTCCCACGCCGCTTCACAGTTCGGGCGAAGCCGTAGCGCGCGGGCGGGTGGCGAAACTCGCCTCGCCGCTCGCGATGGCGACGCCGGTGCTCAAAATCGCCACTTTTCATTCGAGTTCGCTGGGTAGTCTGGTCGCCTCGTTTCCGGCTCTGGTGTCGCTGCGCGAAAGCTTTCCTGGCGCGCGCCTTTGCGGCTTCGTGAGCGCGCCGCTTTTGCCGCTGTTGCGAAATTTCGGCGCCCTCGACGAGGCCCAGCCCCGACCGCGCGGCGGTTTGTCGTCGCAGGCGGCGCTCATGGCGCGACTTCACGGCGCCGATTACGACCTCGCGCTCTCGTTTTCGCAGGGTTCCAACGCGCTGCTGTTGATGCTGGCCACCGCCGCGCCGATTCGCGCCGGTTTCGTGCCCTGCCACATGGATGCCCTTCTGACTCACAAAATCAAAAAAGACGGCCCGCTTCGACCCGTGACGGCTCTCGAACTGGCGCGCGGCGTCGGCGCGACCTCGCGCGGCCACAACCCGCGTGACTTCCTGCATCTGCCCTCGAAAGCACCGCGCGCGCCCAAAAATGGCTCCAGACGGCGGGCATTGAAGGCCCTTATCTCCTCGTGGCGCCCCGCGAACCGCGCCGCGCCGCCAAAAAGTCCGCCGAGACTGCCATGGATGCCGCCATGCTGAGCGCCCTCGCCGCGCGGTTTCCACTTGTCGTCGTCGGTTTGAAGAGCGCGGCGCCGCTCCTGCGTGATGTGGGGGAAACCACGCATCCGATTCTCGATCTGAGCGGCAAAACCGATGTTTCGACACTCGCCGCGCTCTGCGAGGGAGCGCGCGGCGTGTTCGGCGCCACGCGCGGGCCGCTTGAACTGGGACGGCTCTTTGAAAAACCGGTCGTAACCGTGGGCGAACATCCCGATGCGGCCCAATACGCGCTGCAAACTTTTGGATTTTGAGATGAAACCCCACCTCCAGCTCGATTTATCGCTCGTTCGCACCTACTCCGTCCACGAACGCCAAAACAAGGTCGAAACCGCCGCGTTCGGTCGGGTTGTGCCGCCTGACGCTTCGTTCGCCGCTTTTTTCGATTCTCTGCCCGATATTTTGGCCGGACGCGAACTGCGCGCCGTTGTGGAGGCCATTATCGCGGCCAAAAGGGGTGGGAAGCGGGTGTTGATGACGATGGGCGCGCACGTCATCAAAGTGGGATTGTCGCCGCTTCTCATCGACTGGATGGCGCGCGGCGTGTTGGACGGCCTGGCGCTCAACGGCGCGGGCGCGGTTCACGATAGCGAAGTCGCGCGTTTCGGCTCAACTTCCGAGGATGTCGGCGCTGGAATTCAGAGCGGACTGTTTGGCATGGCGCGCGAAACCGGCGAATGGATCAACGGCGCCGCGCAAATCGCGCAAAAAAATGGACACGGCTTCGGCGAAACCCTCGGCGCGGCTTTAATTCAGGAAACTGCGCCGTTTTTGGAGCTTTCCCTTCTCGCGGCGGGGCAAAAATACGGCGTTCCGGTCACGGTTCACGTCGCCATCGGCAGCGATATTCCGCATCCACAGCCCTCGATGGACGGCGCCGCGACCGGCGCGGCGACGTTCGCCGATTTCAAAATTTGGGCCAACTGCGTCAAGGACTTGAGCGGCGGGGTTCTGCTCAACGTGGGAAGCGCGGTGTTGCTGCCGACCATCATTGAAAAATCGCTGGCGGTGACGCGCAATCTGGGCCACGACGTGCGCGATTTCACCGGCGTCAACTTCGATTTCATCCAACACTACCGCTCGAATTGGAATCCGGTGCGCCGCGCCAACGAACTTTCCGATGGAGGCGGCAGGGGCATTTCAATTACGGGACATCACGAACTGACCATTCCGCTCCTCATCGCGGCAGTCAATCAACAATTAGCCACAGAGAACACAGAGAAAACACAGAGAGACAAAAAGGAATTTATTTGAAAAATCTCTGTGCCCCTCTGTGAGTCCTCTGTGTTCTCTGTGGCCTAAAAATTTATGAATCTGGACACTTTTTTCGCGGCTCCCTCGCCGCGCGTCGCGGTTTTGGGCGATTTGATGCTCGACGAATGGATCATCGGCAGCGCCGACCGCATTTCGCCCGAAGCGCCGGTTCCCGTCGTGCGCTTCACCTCGCGGCGCACCGCGCCTGGCGGGGCGGCCAACGTCGCGATGAATTTGCTGTCGCTGGGCGCGAAATCGAGCGTGGGCGGCGTCGTCGGCGACGACGAAGCGGGCCGCGATCTGGCGGGCGAACTGTCGGGCGCGGGCGCCGACATCGCTGCGGTCGTGCGCGATCATTCGCGGCCTACCACGCTCAAAACCCGCGTCGTGGCGCAGCGCCAGCAGATGGTTCGCATCGACCGCGAAAGCGACGCGCCCCTGGATGAGGAAATCGTGGCGCGGCTGAGGGCGCGTTTTCACGCCCTGCTCGAAGGCGCGAGCGCGCTGTGCCTGTCGGATTACGCCAAAGGCATGGCGAGTTGCGGTGTCTTTCAGGCCGCGCTCGGAGCCGCGCGCGAACGCGGCATTGCCATCACCGGCGGCCCCAAACCGGAGAATCTGGGGTGTTTTGGGGGCGCCGATTTTCTCTCGCTCAATCAAAAAGAAGCGAGTGAAGCGCTGGGTGAAAGGTTGGGCGATGCCGCTCAAATCGAGCGCGCCGGAGAAACCCTGCGGCAAAAAGCGGGCGCGAAATCGCTGGCGATCACGCGCGGCGGCGGCGGGGTTTCGCTTTTCATCGAGGGGCAGGCGCCGCAGCATATTCCGGCTTATGAAGTCGAAGTTTTCGACGTCGCGGGCGCGGGCGATACCTTTTTAAGCGCCGCAACCCTGGCGCTGGCGAGCGGCGCCGACTTTGGGGCCGCGAGCCAATTCGGAAACCTCGCTGCCGCCGCGAGCGTGCGTCATGTCGGCGTGGTGGCCATGACGCGCGCCGATATGGAGCGGGTTCTGGGATGAAAAGCTTTTTCTCGCTCGACTGAAGTCGAGCGAGAAAAAGCTGGGAAAAGCAACCGCTATGAATCGCCATCCAAAAATCAAGACGCGCGCCGAAATTTCGGCTTGGGCCGACTCTCAGAAAGCGGCGCATCGCAAAATCGTCTTCACCAACGGCTGTTTCGACATTCTGCACGCCGGACACGTCGCTTTGCTCGAACAGGCGCGCGAACTGGGCGATTTTTTGGTTGTCGGCCTCAACTCCGACGCCAGCGTGAAGCGTTTGAAAGGCGCCGCGCGCCCGATTCATCCTGAACAAGCCCGCGCGCGGGTTCTGGCGGCTTTGGGGTGCGTCGATGCGGTCGTGATTTTCGAGGAAGACACGCCGATTGAAACCATCGCTTCGCTCAAACCCGCTATTCACGTCAAAGGCGGCGACTACGCGCCCGACGACCTCCCCGAAGCCCAGACCGTGCGCGAAAATGGCGGCGAAATCGTCATTATCCCGCTCGTGGCGGGCTTTTCGACGACGCTCGCGCTCGAAAAATCCGCAAGCCGCAATCCGCAATCCGCAATCATAATGGTTCCGGCAAGATTCGGTTCAACGCGATTCCCTGGCAAGCCGCTGGTCGAACTGGGTGGTCAGAGCGTCATTTCTCATGTCGTGCGCGCCGCGCTTCAAACGGCGGCGTCGAAACCGGTCTTTGTCGCAACCGACGACGCGCGCATTGGGGCCGAAATCGAAGACAAATTTTCGGAAGACGAAGCGATGGCCGTGATGACTTCGCCCGCCTGCCACACCGGAACCGACCGCCTTGCCGAGGCTGTGAGAGCGCGATTTGGACAGGTCGAAGCGCGTTTGATCGTGGTCAACGTGCAGGGCGACGAGCCGTTTATCGAACCCGCGCACATCGACGCGCTCATCGCCGCGATGCGCGAAGATGAAAATTTGCAAATGGCGACGCTCGCTACGCCAATCGGGGAAAAATCACCCGAAAGCGACCCCAACGTGGTGAAAGTCGTAGTGAGCGAGCGTGGCAGGGCGCTTTATTTCTCTCGCGCGCCGATTCCCTTCGACCGCGACGGCCAAGGCGCCCAAAAACTTCGCCATCTGGGAATTTACGCCTACGATGCGCGCTGGCTCTTGAAAATGGCGAGTCTGCCGCCCTCGAAACTCGAAGAAATCGAGAAATTGGAACAGTTGCGCGCGTTGGAACATGGCGTCGAGATCGGGGTTTGCATCGTGGAAAACGTGGTGCCGATTGCCATCGACACGCCCGACGATCTGGCACGGGCGCAGGCGTTTTTAAGAAGGCTAAAGGATGAAGGCTAAAGGCTAAATCAAGCAGGGCTGCGAGAACTGAGAGTGATTTAGCCTTTAGCCTTCATCCTTTAGCCTTGGACTATGAATGTCATCGAATTGCAAGAGCAGCAGGCGAACTGTTTTCGCTGCCCGCGCCTCGTCGCCTGGCGCGAAGCTGTCACGCAGAACCCGCCCGCGCGTTTTCGCGGCGAGAGTTACTGGGCGCGCCCAGTGCCTTCGCTGGGAGATGAACGGGCGCAGCTTCTCATCGTGGGACTTGCGCCCGCCGCGCATGGCGGCAATCGAACGGGGCGCATTTTTACCGGCGACCGCAGTGGCGACTGGCTGTTTCGCGCCCTGTATCGCGCCGGTTTTTGTAACCAGGAAACCTCCAAATTCGCGGGCGACGGCCTCGAACTTATCAACTGCTACATCGCCGCCGCCGCGCACTGCGCGCCGCCCGACAACAAGCCCCTGCCCGAAGAACTGGGCAACTGCCGTCCCTTTTTGCTCGAAGAACTGCGGCTCTTGCGCGACCTTCGCGTCGTTGTCGGGCTGGGCAAAATCGGTTTCGACGCCGCCTTCGATGCGCTGCGCGAAGTCGGGCTTACCAAATCGAAAACGCGGCCTAAATTTGGGCACGGCGCGAAGTTTGAAATCGCCGATAAACTCTTTTTGCTGGGCACTTACCATCCCAGCCAGCAAAACACTTTCACCGGACGTTTGACGGAACCAATGCTCGACGCGGTTTTCACACGAGCGAAAGAACTTTTAGATTAACCACAGAGACACGGAGACACAGAGATTTTTTTGAGTTTAAAACCCTCTTTTTCCTCTGTGTCTCCGTGTCTCTGTGGTTCAAAATTCATCTTATGCAACATCACTTTCATCAACTTCAAAACGGCCTCACCATCGTGGGGGAACATCACGACGACGCGCGCACTCTGGCGACAGGATTTTTCGTCAAAACCGGCGCGCGCGACGAAACGCCCGAAATAAGCGGCGTCTCGCATTTTCTCGAACACATGATGTTCAAGGGCACGCCCAAACGCACGCCCGCCGATGTCAACCGCGAATTCGACGCCATGGGCGCGCGCAACAACGCTTTTACATCGGAAGAGGAAACCGTGTATTACGGCGCGGTTTTGCCGCAGTTTCAGGAGCAGATTCTCGATTTGCTGGCCGATATGATGCGCCCCGCGCTGCGAAACGAAGACTTCGACATGGAAAAAAACGTGATTCTGGAAGAGATCGCCATGTATGAAGACCGGCCCCAGTTCGCCGTTTTCGACCTGCTGCGCGCCACTTATTTCGGCGACCATCCGCTGGGCGGCTCGGTTCTGGGTTCGAGCGATTCGATTCGCGCCCTGACGCGCGACCAGATGCACGAGTATTTTTCGCGCCGCTACGCCGCCAACAACCTCACGCTCGCCCTGACCGGAAATTACGATTGGGAAGGCGTGAAAGCGCAGGCGCAGGCGCTGTGCGGCGACTGGAACGTGGCCGAGGTGCCGCGCGAATCGCCCGAATTTGTGCCGTCGCCGAAAATCAACGTCAAGCGCAACGACAAATTCAATCGCGCCCACATCGCGCTGATGGCGCCAGGTTTTGCTTCGCAGGACGAACGGCGCACCGCCGCCGCGCTCGCGGGCGAAGTCATCGGCGCGGGCGAGGCGTCGCGGCTTTACTGGGCTTTGGTGCATCCTGGCATCGCCGAAGCCGCGCAAATCGGCCACGACGCTAACGACGGCGCGGGCGCGTTTTACGGCTATTTGTTGGTCGATCCGAGCCGCGCGCAGCAAGCGCTCGATGTGTTTCGGAATGAGATCGCCAAAGCGTGCGCCGAGGGCCTTTCGGTCGAAGAAATCGAGCGCGCCCGCCGCCGCATCGCCTCGGCGATGGTGCTGGGCGCCGAAACGCCGATGGGACGCCTGCGCCCCGTCGGTTTCGACTGGATGTATCGCAGGGAACAGAAATCGCCGCAGGACGCGCTCGAACGGCTGCTGGGCGTCACGCCCGCACAGGTCAACGAAGTTTTGCAGGGCAAACCGTTCGACCTTGCGACGGTGGTGGCGACGGGGCCGCTCGATTCGCTGCATTGATAATTTCGCGCCCCACGCGGAGGCGCAGAGAATTAAAAAAGAGGTTTTAACCAAATCTCCAAAAATTCTGCGCCTCCGCGTGGGGCGCGAAATTATCGAAACGTGGAACAATTGCGGTTTTGAGTTGTTTATAGGAAGGAATCGCCGCAATTGCGCGCGGATTTCGATCTTGCAGGAGATGAAAAATATGTTCTTGAAACCCCTTGCCGTCCTCAGCTTGGCCGCTCCTCTGGCCCTCACCATCGCGCTTCCGGCGCGCGCCGCCGAAGTGCCCTCGATTGCTCACGCCGACCTGGTTAAGGCCATCAAAGCCAAAAAAGTTGTCGTTCTCGATGTCAATGGCAGCGAGAGCTACAAAGCGGGCCGCATTCCTGGCGCGCTCAACTACGAAGCCGTGGGAAGCAACCTCAAAGCGAAACTGCCCGCCAACAAAAACGCGCTCATCGTGGCCTATTGCGGCAACGAACACTGCGGCGCTTACAAAAAAGCCGCTGTCGCCGCCATGAAACTGGGCTACACCAACGTGAAGCACTACTCGCCTGGCCTCGCCGGATGGAAAAAATCGGGCGCCAAAATGGACAAAAGCTAACCTGATTTCAGCAAGAAAGGGCGCGGTGAATTAACACCGCGCCCTTTTTGCGCCTGGTGCCCCTTGATGCGGTGCGTCTTGCCCCTCCCTAACCCTCCCCACAAGTGGAGGGGGAACCAAACCGGTGTGACGTTTCTCGTCATTTGCAGAACACGCAATGCTGACCGGTTCCCCCTCCACTTGTGAGGAGGGTTAGGGAGGGGTTGAACCGAATTCTAAATCGCACCTTCATATAAATCCAACGCCGCGTCGCCCGAAATCAATTGATAAACGTCGCGCACCTGCCGAAAGCCGTTTTGCATCAAAAAACCGGCGTCGCGGCCATACGATTTAATGCCCAGAACGTAAAAATTCGGCTCCGGCAACTTCAAAAGCTCGGTCGAGTCAAGTTTTTCTTCGTTTTCCGGCCTCTGAAATTCGGCGAGTTTTTCGGCATATCCGGTCGAAAGCCCGACACCGGCGCGCACATTGGCGCCGTTGAGCGCCTCGGCGAGTTGGGGCGAAGGCGCGCCGGTCGCGGCGTGGGGCGCGATTTGAAGTTCCCTCCACAGCGTTTCGTCGGGCCGAAAACCGGTGTGGGCGCAAACGGTGTCGCATTCGACGGTCTGGCCGTCGCTGAGAGTCACGGTGAAACGGTGAGCGCGGCGCGCGATGGCTTCGACAACAGTGCGGGGCCGAAAATCGACGCGCTCGTGGCGCGCCAGCTCATTGGCGCGCTGTCCCAGTTTTTGACGGCCCGATGATTGGTCGTTAGATTCGAAAATATACACGCTGCCGTCGCGCGCCACATCGCGGCGCACCACCCACGTCACGCGCGTTTTGGAGCCTTTTTCGAACAAATCGGCGATGGAAAGCAGCGTCGAAGCCGCGCTGTGGCCGCTTCCAATCACCAGCGCGTGCTTGTTCCAAAAGCGCGCGTTATCGGCGCCCGCGACATCGGGAATGGCGTAGTCGATGAACCCTTGAAGACCCAGTTCGCCCGCCGCCGCCATGCCGCCGCTTCCGGCGAAGTTGGGAGTTCCATAAACGCCCGTGGTATCAAGAATCGCGTCGAAATGGCGGATTTTTTCGCCCGCGACGCCTTTAGTCAAAACGCGAAACGGAGCGAACGCGCGCCGCTCACTTTCCCAGGCGTCGCTTTTAAGCAGTCCCTCGCGCGCGATGCTCACCACCTCAGTTTGAGGCGAAATGCGATTTTTAAGCGGTTCAAGCGTCGCCAGTTTCAATAGGTAATCGGCGAGTCTGGCGCCCGTCGGATGGCTTTCGCCGTCGGGCAGATGGTCGCCGCGCTCGCGTAGTAACTTTTCGGCGAGCGGCGAGCGGTCGCGCTTCCACTCGGTGAAAAGCCGCACGTGGCCCCACTGCCGCAGGTTTTCTCCGATGCGTCCGCGCTCGAAAACCTGCACTTCGAATCCGGCCACGCTCCCATAAAGCGCGGCTTCGATCCCGATTGGGCCGGCGCCGATAATGGCGATTTTAGTCATGCCCCCAGTGTAAGAAAGCAGGCGCGGGAGAGATTTTTCACCGCAAAGACGCAAAGAAAAAGAGTGAGAAGCGAGGTTTTCAAGGCCCTTTGAATAGCTTCTCTCTTTTTCTTTGCGTCTTTGCGGTGAAAAAATTGGCTTCGCTCGCCCTACTTTTTCGGGGCTGGCAAAGGCAAAAACGCGGCTTCCACCGCTTTGCCCTCGAAACTGGCCGGAACCGGCACGTCGAGCAACCACAGCGCGGTTGCCGCCGTGTCCATCGTGCTGACGGGCGTTTTGATCTCGAAACGGGGCTTCACGGCAGCGCCCCAGACGATCCAGGGAATCGTCATGTCGTCGGGGCGATTGGTGCCGTGGGTTTTGTCGTGCCCGCCGTGATCGGCGGAGAGGATGAACACGCTCTGCTTTTCGATTCCGGCGGCTTTAACGGCATCGCGCAGGGTTTGCAGCGCTTTGTCCGAGTCGGCGAACGCCTTGACCTGCTGCGGCGTGCCCCAGCCGAACTGGTGGCCCGCGCCGTCGGGATCGGCGAAGTGAATGAAAGTTAAATTCGGCTTGTGTTCGACGATATATTGCGCCGCCGTCTTCGCCACGACGCGGGCCGAATAGGAGGGAATGGCGAAGCGGTCGAGCGTGCCTGGCACGTTGAGATGGCGAAACTTGGGTTTTCCGGCGAACATCGCCGTGGTGTAGCCATTTCGCTGGGCGAGGCCGAAAATGGTGGGAATTTTGACCAGACCGCGCCTTGGAATCCAGTCGTTCCACCTAATGCCATGTTTGGCGGGACTTACGCCGGTGAGCATGGAGGTGTGGGAAACCAGAGTGACGGAGGGAAACACGGTTTGGGCGTTCCAGGTCGCGGCGCCCGACTGCGCCATCGCCAGAGTGAGCGGCATCGGCGAGCGTTTCATCACTTCGGGCTTGCCGCCATCGAAGGACACGATGAAAACGTGCTGCGCGCGCGGCGCGGCGAGAGCGGGAACGAAACACAAAAGCGTCAGCGCGAGGGAGAGAAGCGGGCGAAAAATAGCTTTCATAGTGTTTTAAAGCGTAGCAAGGGCGCGCGGTGTTGAGGCTAAGGACTGGTTAAGCGCGCTCATGGCTTAGCTGCGGACTGCATCAGGCGCCGAGGGTGACCGTTTGAGTCATAACTAAGGTTTCTCGCTTTTCTCATGTCACTCACACCACAAGCCAAAACCGAACTGCTCGAAAACGGCTTTACCCTTTTGCGCGGCGCCGTCGCGCCGCCGTTGGTCGATAACGCGGTTCAAACCATTAATCACCGACTCGGCCAGGGCTTTTCCAGCGACGAACTGGTAAAATGGAGCGCCCAGACTTTTTTCCCCGAACTGCGCGACCAACCCGTAATCACCGATCTTTTCAACGCATCGGGCGTGCGCGAAACGCTTGAAGGGTTGCTGGGCCAAGGCAACGTTTCGCGCGCGGGCGGGGGCCAGCTCGCGCTGCGTTTTCCGCGCGAAGTCGGGACGACGCCGCAAGATCCCAGGCCGCACATCGACGGCGTTTACACCCCCACCAATGGCGTGCCCCAGGGCACTTTGAGCAGTTTCACGGCTCTCGTGGCGGTGTTTTTGACCGACGTGTCGCGCGATTTCGGCGGCAATTTCTCGGTCTGGCCTCGTTCGCACCGCAAGATGGAAGCGTATTTCCGCGAAAACGGCGTTGAGGAACTGATGAACGGCGGTAAAATCCCCGCGCTCGATTACGGCCCTCCTCAGCAGGTTCACGCGCAGGCGGGCGATGCCGTGATCGCGCATTATCAGTTGCTGCACAGCACCACCATCAACATCGCGCCCCTGCCGCGCTACGCGGTGTTTTTTCGCGTCAAGCACCCGTTGCACAACGAAAACCGGCTCGAATGCCTGTCGAATTTGTGGCTGGAGTGGCCTGGCGTGCAGTGAAAGAGGGATTTCGATTCATCCCGCACCGGTGCCGGATGCGCGCGCTTTTTCCAGCCGTAGCGTCACGCTGTCGCCGGCCCGAACCGTGTGGAAGTGCGGCCATTCCTGCCGCGCGGCGATTCGATCTGCTTCCATCAAAACCAGTTCGTGCAGCGCCAGCCCGCCGTGCAAAACGGTGAGAGTCACGCCAACGCCGCCGTTTTCCGGCTCTTGCGTCAGCGTGCCCCACGCCGCGCCGTTCGACCAGAACCACGTCGCGTCCTGCGCGGCGAGCGCGAAACGCATCGCGCCCGTGACGCCGGAATAGCCGAAGCCGGTGAGCGCCAGAACCGCGCCCCACGACGCCATGGCGCGCGCGTAGTGATGGCCGCACTCAGCCTCATCGAAGGGGCTGCGCTTGTGCCCGTCGTAACGCGCGCGAATGTCGGCAATGGCTTGCAGGCCTTCGGCGGTTAACCCTTCATAAAGCATTCCCACGGCGGCGGTGTATTCGAAACCGGTCATCACCTCGTTGTAATAGGGAAAGGGGCGCCTGGGGCGCCGTCCGCGCGGATAACTGGCCATTAAAAGCGCCGCTTCGTCGCCCAGCGCGAAGGAACGCAGGTGGTTGAAGTGGGGGTGCAAAGAGGTGCGGCGGTTGTATTTCCAGATGCTTTGCAGCGCGATTTTCACGTTCTGCGCGTCGAGCAGATGGCCCAGTCCCGCAACGTGAGCCACAAACTGTCCGGCGAGCTGATCGACCAGACAGCCCGCGCCCAGTTGCAAATCGGGATCGCTTAAGTTGGCGCTCCCCATGTTCGGGTGGCGCAGGCCGCGCGCAATCGCTTCGGGACTGGCGGGCGAGCGGATTTCGTGTTCGTAATACTCGCCGTTCCACAGCTGAGCGTCCATCCATCGCCCCCCGCGCTCGAACAGATCGCGGCACAGGGCAGCGAACTCGTCTTCGCCGACGGCGCGCGCCATCTCTTCTCCGGCGCGTAGCGCGCCCAGATACCATGTGCCCATCTGCGGGTTGGGGCCGAAGTATTCGACATCCATCGTGTTGTGCTGGCAGCCTTCCATCACGCCGTCGCGGTCGGCGTCCCAGCCGCCCTCAGTCCAGCAAAACTCCAGCGCTTTTCTGGCGCGGGGCCACAGCGCGCGCAGCCACTCCCCATCGCCGCAGAGCTGCCAGTCGCGGTAGAGCTTGAGCAAACAGCCCATTTGACCATCGGCGGCAGCCACATCGGGGGCTGGGGCGTGTTTCAGGGGCAGCTTCACGCGAAAGTTCATGTGACCGTCGTCGCGCGTGGCGTGCAACCATTCGATTTCACGAAAGGAACGCGCCATATCGCCGAACAGAAAGGCCGTCGCCTGTTCGTAGTTCCAAACGTGGGTGCAGGAGCCGAAACACGAACCGGCGCGGTCATGGACGCCTTCCCAGCCAAAAAAATGGCCGTCGGGCGTGCGAAACACGGTCTGGGAGCGCAGTGTGGACAGGTTGAACCCCGCCGCCTCTTTGACCACATCGGGCAGATCACTTCCATAAAAAGCGCGCGCGAAACGCAGCGTATCGGCTTCGAGAGATGGCAAATGGGCCGCGGCATGGCGGGCCGCATCCCAGGCCGATTGGAAGCGGGTCGCGTAGAAGTTGCCCACCGTGGGCGGCCCGACCAGATTGGCGCCGCCTGGCGCTGACGCATAGTGCGGGCGTCCCCTGGGCGTCCACGACTGGCGGTTGGGAAAGCGCCACGCCAGCACGAACTCAAAGGGCATCGCCTCGCCAGGCGCCACCATGCGCGACAACGCCAGTGACGCGGTGGGCGCGTCGTCTCCCTCAGCCTGCTGGCGTTCTTCCAATTTCCCGTCGGCGGAGAAATCATCCCAAAAGTCGAGCAGAGAATCGCCCCACGACAGGCTCGCCCAGGCGGTGCGATGAGTGACTTGCGCGCCCTGCCCGAGCGCCGCCAGTGCCAGCGAACCCCAGCCTTCGGCATCGGGGTCGAGATCGCTGTGCCCGCACACTCCGGTCAAGCCGTCTTCTTCGTGAAAGGTGTTGCGATTGCGCGGCTTGAGGTTGGGGTCGCAGGCCGGATCGCGCCCGATGAAGTTGCCCACGCTGCCGCACACTGAAATCTGCAAGGGCGCCGAGCCGGAATTGAAGACCACAAAACGCAGCACCGCGACGGGCAGGCTGCTTCTCTCGACATCGCCAGGCACCAGGGGATTGAAGGCTTGCAGGCGCACCGTTACGGGCACATCGGGATCGCTCAAAAGGACTTGCCCCAACGGATAAGCGGCCTCGAAAGCGCATTCCCGAAAGCGCGGCAAACCATGATTGGGCGCCGGACTGCCGTCCGAACCTTCGTAAAGCGCAGGGTCGAGCGGGCCTTCGAGAGCGCGCGTCGTGGCGAGGCCGTCCTCGCCCGCGATGCGGATCGCGAAATGGGTGTTGGGAGGAACAAAGCCTTTGGCGGGACGGTTGACGATTTCCCAGTCGCGCAAATCGCCGCGCCCACCGAGAGAAACCGTGCCGGTTCCGATGCCGCCCAGAGGCAACGCGATGCGCGCCAGATGTTGGAGGTCGTAAGAACGTAAAACCGGCCAATGATAGGGATCGGGCGCAGTGTCGAGGGAAGGGGAAAATGGCACGCCCACAGTGTAAAGTTGCCGCGCGCGTTCGACCATTGAGTCGCATTCTCGTTTTTTGATAAGTGGTTAGGGCATGAACTCTTCCACCAACTCGTCGCCCCAGAGCGCGCCTCGACGCCCCAATATCGTCCTGATCGTGTGCGACGACATCGGCTACGGCGACTTGGGCTGTTACGGCTCGACGCTGCATCGCACCCCGCGCCTCGACCGCATGGCGCAGGAGGGCGTTCGCTTCACCGATTTCTACACCGCCTCGCCCTTTTGCACGCCCGCGCGCGCCGCACTCTTCACGGGCCGTCACCCGCGCCGCACCGGTTTGGCGTATGGCCATGATTTCTGGGTGCTGTTGCCCCGCGATCCCATCGGTCTGGCGCCCGAAGAAACCACCATCGCCCGATGGCTGCGCGAGGGCGGCTATGTGACCAAACTGATCGGCAAGTGGCATCTGGGCGACCAGCCGCCGTTTTTGCCCACCAGACACGGTTTCGACGAGTTTTTCGGCCTGCCCTACTCCAACGACATGGCGCCCGATCACCCGCAAAACGACCGCTTCCAATTTCCGCCGCTCCCACTGATGCGCGATGAAAAGGTCATTGCCGTGGCGCCCAATCAGGCCGCGCTCACCGATTGTTTCGTGGAAGAAGCGGTCAGTTTCATGGAGGCGCACCGCAGCGAGCCGTTTTTCCTCTGTCTGGCGCACATCTACCCGCACGAACCGATTTACGCGCCTTATAATTTTCTGGCGCGCTCCCAGAACGGGCCTTACGGCGCGGCGGTGGAACACCTCGACCACTCGACCGGAATTTTGCTCGACGCGCTACAAAAATTGGGGTTGGATGACGACACCATAGTGATTTTCACTTCCGATCACGGCTCCAACGGGCAAAACGGCGGCAGCAACGCGCCGTTGCGCGGCACCAAAGGCTCGACCTGGGAAGGCGGAGCGCGCGTGCCGTGCCTGATGCGCTGGCCGCGCGGCATCGCGCCGCGCGCGACTTGCCGCGAGTTGGCCACCGCGATGGATCTCTTCCCCACCCTATCACGCGCGGCGGGCCTTTCGCTGCCGGATACGGTTCTCGATGGCCGCGACATCGGCCCACTTTTGCGCGGCGAAAGCGGCGCGCGCAGCCCTCACGCCTCGTTTCCCTTTTACGTCGGCAACCGCTTCAACGCAGTGCGCGCCGGACGCTGGAAGCTGCACCTGCCCGAAGACCAGCTTTTCGATCTCGAAACCGACCCTGGCGAAACGCGCAACGAATTCGCGGCGCAGCCGGAAATCGTCGCCGAACTGCGAAACATCGCTGAAGAATATCGCCGCGACCTGGGCGACGAGCGCACCGCAGTTGAAGGCATCGGCGCCCGTCCTCCTGGGCGCGTCGAAAATCCCGTTTCGTTGACCTCGACTAATGATTCGGCCTGCCGCGCCTGGAGGTAGGTGCCGCATTCCATGTCGAACCGTCAAACGTCTTCAAAGCGGTTCAACAAGGATGTTGCGCGTTCTGGCAACAAAAACGGTGCGACGGGCACGGCACTTCCGCTAACCTTTAACGGCTATGGCTCTTAAAATGGAAGATATCGTCTCGCTGTGCAAGCGGCGGGGATATGTGTTTCAGGTGACTTCCGCCGCATTTTTAAGCCCTCTTTTGTGGTGCGGCGCTCAAGAAGCGCGAGCACAGTCGCCATACGTTATCGAGTCACAAAAGCAACCAGGACAAAAACCTGTTTTATTCAAGCTCAAGAATGCGAAAACAGGCCAGATTTTGTGGTCTCACGCAGCGGCGAGCGAAGACATCATTGTTTGGTCGCCCAACCGCCGCGCCTTACTGATTGACACGGGTCGCGGTTTCCATCTTTGGCGCGAAGGACACCGTTTGCGTAATTTTGCAATTCCAGCGCGCACATTTTTCGATTATTCGATGGGCTTCGTCTGGTCGCCCGACAATCAGCGCATTTTGGTTCGCTTTGGTGCCAGCGCTTCTTCCGACTTCGACGCAGCTCGTATGTTTTGCCTCAAATTAGGACGCGGCGACAGCTATAAATATCTGACGACGGACGCGCTTTATCCAGTTCGTAAAATGGCCTGGCGTGATCGGCGCACCGCACTTTACTGGCTCGTCAAGATGGAAAACGGCACGGTTGACAAAAAACCGCGCGTCTGGCGGGTGCCCTGATTATGGAACAGGCGCGTTTTCGCTATTCTTAATGCGCTATGGCTTTAAAAATGGAAGATATCGTCTCGCTGTGCAAGCGGCGGGGATTTGTGTTTCAGTCGTCGGAAATTTATGGCGGGTTCGCCTCGTGCTGGGATTATGGGCCTCTGGGCGTCGAACTCAAGCGCAACGTCAAAGACGCCTGGTGGCAAAGCGTCGTGCGCGAGCGTGACGACATGGTGGGCCTCGACTCCTCGATTTTGATGCATCCCAAAATCTGGGAAGCGTCGGGCCACGTCGCCACCTTTTCCGACCCGCTTGTCGACTGCAAAAAGTGCAATGCGCGCTTTCGCGCCGACCATGTCGATGTCTCAGCGCCCTGCCCCAACTGCGGCGCCAAAGACTCGTTCACCGAGCCGCGCAACTTCAATTTGATGTTTAAAACCAGTGTCGGGCCGGTCGATAAAGAAGACGGTAGCAACATCGCCTATTTGCGGCCCGAAACCGCGCAGGGCATTTTCGTCAACTTCCTCAACGCGCAAAACACCTCGCGCAAAAAGCTGCCCTTTGGCATCGCGCAAATCGGCAAGGCGTTTCGCAACGAAATCACGCCTGGCAACTTCACCTTTCGCACCCGCGAATTCGAGCAGATGGAAATCGAGTATTTCTGCCGCGCCGAAGACGCGCCCAGGCTTCACCAGGAATGGATTCAAGCGCGCTACGAATGGTATTTGTCGCTCGGTATGAAGAAGGAAAATTTGAGTTTGCGCCCGCACGAAAAAGACGAACTGGCGCACTACGCGCAAAGCGAAGCCTCGACGGGCACGACCGACATCGAATATCAATTTCCCTTTATGAGCGAACCGGCGGAGTTGGAAGGCATCGCCAACCGCGCCGATTTCGATTTGTCGCAGCACGCCAAGTTTTCCGGCCAGAAAATCGCCTATTTCGACCCCGAACGCAATGAACACATCGTTCCCTACGTCATCGAGCCATCGGCGGGCGCCGACCGCGCGACTCTGGCGTTTCTGGTCGATGCCTATCACGAAGAAGAAGTCAAACCTGGCGATATGAGAACGGTTCTCAAGTTCCATCCCAAGCTGGCACCAATTAAAGTCGCGGTTTTGCCGCTCGCCAAGAACAAGCCGCCCATTGTGGAGGTGGCGAAACGAGTTAAAGCGCAGCTCGCCAAAAAGACGATGGCGCAATACGACGACACCGCCGCGATTGGCAAACTCTATCGCCGCCAGGACGAAATCGGCACGCCGTTTTGCATCACGGTGGATTTCGACACAGTTGAAAAAGACAACGCCGTCACGGTGCGCGACCGCGACACCATGCTGCAAGAGCGCGTTGCGCTCGATCAAGTCGAAAAGTATGTGTTGGACAAATTGGACGTGTAAAACTGAGGGGCGCGGCGCAAGTCGCGCCCCTTAGTTTTTGGAGACCGCCCATGCAGACATTGATTGAACCGGAAATCGAAGAATTGGACGAAATCGAAGCCGAACCGCCGCGCTGGCGCATTGACGTGCCGACTTACAATCGTTTGATTAACCAAGGTTTTTTCGAGGGCCGTCGCGTCGAGTTGATCGAAGGAGAAATCGTCGAAATGAGTCCGATTGATCTGCCGCACTGGAAAACTACCATCAAAATAGATGAAATCCTGAAAAGAATTTTCGGCATGGGCCGAGGTTACATCGTGAGCGTGCAAAGCGCGCTTCAATTCGGCGATTTCGCGGCGCCCGAACCCGACATCGCGGTGATTAAAGCCGATCTCAATGCTCTGGTCGCAGTGCCTTCGAGCGCGGTTTTGGTGGTCGAAGTTTCCGACACGACCCTGAGCTACGACCGCAATCGCAAAGCTGCGCTTTACGCTTCGCGCGGCATCGAAGACTACTGGATCGTCAATTTGCGCGCGCCCCAGCTCGAAGTGATGCGCCAGCCGCGCCCCACGCCCCACGCGAAGTTTTCGCACGGCTACGCGCTGCGCCAAATTCTCGATGCCACCCAGAGCGCCGCGCCGCTCGAACTGCCGCAAACTTCGATTGCCGTCGCAGATTTGCTGCCCTGATTTCCACTTTTTTTGCGAGGTAATACCAATGGAAAGCGCTGTTTTAGAAAAACCGGCTCCAGGCGAAGCAGAAAGCGAAATTATCGAGTCGTATCCATTCAAATGGAGCGCCGAAAACTACCTCAAAGCCAGCGCCGCCGGATTGTTTGGCGATAAGCGCGTCGAAATGATCGAGGGTGAAATTTTCGAAGTGAACGCCCATTCCAAACCTCATATCGTCGCGGCCAATAAAGCCTATGAAACTTTGCGTTTCGCTTTTCCGCGCGGCTATGTCCTGACCAATCAAAGCACTCTCTATGCGGATGAAACCTCGCGTCCCGAACCCGACATCGCGGTATTTCGCGGCGACTGGAACGATTTGCTGGCCGAGGCGCCCCTCACGCCGGTTTTGATCTGCGAGGCGTCGCTGGAAACCCTGAGCTACGACCGAGGCCGCAAAGCGAGTCTTTACGCCAGGTTGGGAGTGCGCGACTACTGGATTTTGAATCTGCGCGAGGGGCGCCTCGAAATCCACCGCGACCCGCAGCCGATGAGCGAGAAACCCTCCGGTTTCGGCTACGCTTCGATTCAATTCCTCACGCGCCAGCAAAACATCGCGCCGCTCGAACTGCCGCAAACTACGATTTCTGTCGCCGAACTGCTGCCCTAAACTTTTCAGCGAGGTCAAATTATGCAAGCCTCCGAAAAAATCGCGCCCCTTGAATCGCAAATCACAACCCCACGCCGCTTCGAGTGGGATGCCGAAATGCTCCAGAAAATGGACGCCATCGGCATTTTCGGCGACGCGCGCATCGAACTGATTGAGGGAGAAGTGATTGAAATGAGTCCTATCGGGCCACGTCATGCGGTGACTACAACTAAAGTGACTGACACTCTGAAACGTGTTTTTGCTATCGGCTATCTTGTCTCGTCGCAAAATCCAGTCAAATTATCCAGCCGCAGCATCCCGCAACCCGATATCGCCGTTTTGCGCGGCACTTACGCCGATTTCCTCGACACGCTCCCCGAAACGGCGGTTTTGATGGTCGAAGTCGCCGATTCGACCCTCGCCACCGACCGCTCCGACAAAGCCTCGCTTTACGCGCGCTACGGGATTCCCGAATTGTGGATCGTTAATGTGGCCAGCGAAGAACTCGAAATCTATCGCCTCCCGCGCCCCGACACTTCCGCGCGACACGGCTTTTCCTACGGACTGCGCCAGGTGATGGGACGCGAAGACGCGGTAACGTCGCTCGAACTGCCTGAGGTTTCGATTCCGGTTTCGGAACTTCTGGTTTGATGCGTTAAAGGCTATGCAAATAGGCAGCGACTAAAGTCACCGCAACAACAACGCGAAGTCCGCCTGCGCGGACTGGATGCCCCAACCTGCGAAGGCAGGTTTCGCGCCGGTGTTGCGGTGACTTTAGTCGCTGCAGAAAACTTCTTTGGATAGCCTCTTAGCGCGGTTTCGGAGCGGCGGCTGGGGCGGGCCGCAAACGCTCGGGGGCGGCGGGGACGCGCTCCACCAATTGATTGACTCCTCGGCCCTTTTTCACCAGGTCGAAAGCGTCGTAGAGTTCGCCGGTCACGGTGCGCGCCTGGTAGCGCAGCGTGTTGCCATCGACCGTCAAAACTTGATAAAGCTGGGTGTCTTCGGCGGCGCGCGCCATCCAGGGTTCGCGGTTGAGTTCATACATTTTGGGGCCGCTCACCGAAACCACATAAACCGTGCCGCTCTGGTTGTTTCGCACATTGACTCCGGCGCGCAGGTTTTTGGAGCGCGCGTAGGTGTGGTCGTGACCCTGAAGCACCAGATCGACGCGGTATTTATCGAAAATCGGCATCCACAACTGGCGCAAAGCAACGTTTTCGCGGCCCCGCGCCGAAGAATACAGCGGGCGGTGAAACGTCAAAATCGTCCATTTGTGCGGGTTGTTCCCCAGCACGGTTTCGAGCCAGACGGCCTGTTCGAGCTGTTTTTCCTCGGTGTTGAGCGCGATGATCCGCACGCCCTGATAATCCACGAAATAGCAGGTTTCTTCGAGTCCGCGCGGGCCGTTTTCAGGGAGAGTAAACATGGGCCGCCAATGGCGCGACAGGCGTTTGATTCCGCCAGGGTTTTGACCGTATTCGTGGTTGCCAGGCACCACGATGCTTGGAACCATCGAGTTGATCCAGCCGCCCGCGTTGGCCCATTCGCCCCACTGCGCGTCGGTGTTGGCGCTGTCGATGAGATCGCCGGCGTGAATCATGAAACGGGCGCGCGGCGCATCGGAATAGGCGGCGCGAATCGCGCGCGACCACAGCGATTTGATTTCGTTTTGCGCGTCGCCGAAATAGATGAAGGAAAACGGCTCGGCTCCATCCGAAGCGGTGCGAAAGTGAATCCATTCGCTCCAATTAGTGCCGTCGCCCACGCGGTAGGCGTAGAGCGTGGACGGCGCGAGGCCCACAAAATTGACCGAATGATAATGCGCCAGGCCTAAATCGGTCTGGAGCGGCGAGGTCTGCGCCTCAACGGTGCGCGCGGTTTCGACGAACTTAGGATAGGCGCTGGCGAGCGCGATTTGCGCGACGGCGCCGCTCACGCTCGCATCGGTGCGCCAGGTCACGGCCTGCGAACGCGCCGGATTGGTTTGGAAACTCAAAATGATGCGGTCGGGAATCGCAGTCGCGCGATGCGCGACGGCTCCAGGCACCGGAGCGACGGGTGAACTCTGGCGCGGCAGAATTTCCGGCGCGATTTGTGGCTGCGCGCTGGGAAGCGGGGGGACGACGGCAGGCGCGTTTTGGGCGCTGAATTCGCGCGCGCCAAATGACGCGCCAAAAATCGCGGCGAGGGCCAGAAGAAGGAGCGGGAGTCGAGATTTTTTCATTGGTGTAGAGTTATAACCGTTTCCAATTTGCGGGATTCAAAGCGACGCGAAGTCGTCGTGGCAACCGAGCTTTCGAGACTTTATCAAAACCTGATTAACGATTGCTAAAATCAGCCGTTGCCAAAGGGCAATCGATAAAGATTTTCACCGCAGAGGCGCAAAGACGCAGAGAAAAATGGGGAGAAGCCCGTTGTAAAGGCCATTTCGATAGCCTAATGCTCTTTATCTTCTCTGCGCCTCTGCGTAGGACGGTGAAATTTCCACAACGAGAGGCCCTCACGCTATGTCCGTCGAAATCCATCCTCAGCCCCCCGAAAACGCCACCGATGCCCATTTGCCGCATCCGGTTTTGCTGCTCGTCAACGGTCAGTCGCGTTCGGGCCGCCAGGTTTTCGGCGAAGCGATTGCGGCGCTGCGCGAGGCAGGCATTGAAGTCAAAGAAGCGATTCTGGCACGCGACCGCGCCGAAACCCATCGGCTTCTCAAACGCGAAATTGAACAGGGCGCGCGCCTGGTCGTGGTGGGCGGCGGCGACGGCACGCTTTCGACCTGCGCCGAAACTCTGGCTGGAAGCCATGTCGCGATGGGCGTTTTGCCACTGGGAACCGGCAACACCTTCGCGCGCTCGATTGGCATTCCGGTCGATATGAACGGCGCCATCCAGACCATCGTGACGGGCCGCATCGAAGCGGTCGATGTCGGGACGTGCAACCGGCAGGTTTTTCTCAATTCGGTGTCGCTGGGGCTGTCTGCGGAAATCGCCGGCGCGCTCACCGGCACCATCAAAAAGAAACTGGGGCTGCTGGCGTGGCCGGTGATCGGTTTCAAAGTGATGTCGCGCCATCGCTCGCTCAAACTGCGCGTTTTGTCGCAGGAAAAAAGTTTCAGCGTCAAAACCCATCAACTGGTGATTGCCAATGGCCGCTACATCGCGGGGCCGATCAAAGCGAGCGAAGACGCGAGCCTGCAAGACCATGAACTCACGGTTTTCGCACTGGGCGGCGGCTCCAAGCGCGAACTGTTTCGAGCCGTGTGGCACTGGCTGCGCGATACGCACAAAGAAGCCGACGAAGTGCCCTTTTTCGAAACCAAAAAACTGCGCGTGGAGAGTCTGGGACGGCGCGTCAAGGCCAACGTCGATGGCGAAATCAACGAGACCACGCCGCTCGAAATCGCGGTGTGGCCGCGCGCGCTGCGAGTTGTAGTGCCGCAGGGATTTGTGGCGGATGAGGTTTAGGAGGTTGTGAAGCACCCCCGTCCCCTCCTTCATAACGGATGGTGCGGGTTGTGGATTTCAACACAGAGAACACGGAGGAACAGAGGAATAACAGAGGGAATTTGGCGGTTTTCGAGACCAAAATCGCTCCCCAATCTCTGTTCCTCCGTGTTCTCTGTGTTGAAATCCACAACACGCACCCTCCGTTTCGAAGGAGGGGGCTGGGGTGGTTCACAACGTTCCAATTCACTGTTTCGTCCAAATCCGCGTGTTCAAATCGAGGATTTCGACGATGCCCGTCGCGCTTTGCAACTGTTGCAGCACGCCGCTTAAAGCGCCAAAATCGAGCGGCGTCGAGAGCGAGGGCGCTTCGAACCAGTTACTACTCAGAGCAATGGTGAGATAAAGCGATTCGCCGCGAAAACAGGCGCTCACTGCGCCGCCGAACTGCGCCCGCAAATCGAGAAAACGGCGCATCAAACTGCTGGACAGCACATAGCGCGCTTCGATTTGGTCGTTCGAAAACGCTTTGAAGTGCCGCTCGAATTCAGGGTCTTCGAGGCGCACCAGCTCGCCGCGCCCGCTCAACTGGCCGCCCAGCGCCTGCAAACCGGCGCCGAAATTTCCCAGCGAACCCGTCAGGCCTTCGGGCAAAACGTAAGTCGTGCCCGTGAGATGCTTGTTGAAGTCGGCGATGACCAGCAGGCCCTGGAAAAAAGTGACGTAGTGCGTGGTGGTGCGGCCTTTGGAATCGCGGCGCGTCTCGCGGCGCTGCGCCTGCACTTCCGAAAAGCGGATTTTGGTGGCGCCGATCTGCCCTTCGACCAAATCTTCGCTTCCAAAACGGTCGGGGCGGTCGTGGAGGTTGGCGAGATTGAAATCGTCCTCGCTCAGCCCCGCGCCGCCGTGATAGCGCAAGGCGCCAAACGCGACGACGAGTTCCGGCATCACCATCATTTTGAAACCGCTTTGATACTCTTTTTTCTCGCCCGCAACGACCGACGCCCACACCACAAACGCCAGACCAAGCGGAAGCGCGACCCAGGCGAAAGCGACGCTGCCAGTGAGCGAGAGAAACGCGCAAATCGCGGCGCCAATGCCGCCAAAAAGCGCGCAGCTCTGCGCGACGCGGCGGCATTTCTCGCTTTTGGCGGCGCGCCCGCTTTCGAGGTGGCGCAAAACCGGTTCGAGGCGCGCGTGGAGCGCGTCGGGGGGCGAAGCGGCTTGCATTTAAAACTGCCCCGCCAGATCGCTGGGCTGGCGCGCAGTCTCAGCGGCGGCGTAAAAATCGCGGCGCGCAAAGCCAAACGGCGACGCGAAAAGGTTGAAAGGGAAACTTTCGATGGCGGTGTTGTAATCGTTCACCGCCGCGTTGAAAGCGCGGCGCGAGGCCGAAATTTGCTCTTCGATTTCGGTGAGCGCGCGCTGCAAATGCTCGAAATTGGCCGAGGCTTTGAGGTCGGGGTAGCTTTCGCCCAGCGCCAGAATTTGCGTCATCATCGGCGCGATGGCGCCGTCGCTGTGCAGGCGCGCGGCGGGCGAATTGGCGCGTAATGCTTCACCCCGCAGTTGGACAACCGCTTCGAGAGTCTCTCGTTCGTGCGCGGCGTAGCCTTTGACGGTCGCCACCAGATTGGGAATGAGATCGAAGCGTTTTTGCAGGTTGGCATCGAGCGAAGCGAAAGCGTTATCGACGCCGTTGCGCCGCGAAACCAGGCCGTTGTAAGTGCCAATCGGAACGGCAATCACGACCAGAAAAATCAGGCCCAGCAAAATTGAGGTTTCCATCGTCTCGCTGTGCATTTTAGCGCGTTTGCGACCTTGAAAGCGACCGCGCGCCGCTCCACACAGGCGGTCGAGTGCAGCGCCTTGTCGAACGGCTATTAACGCCTTTTACTGCCAGTTATTTGCTTTAAATATCGCTCTGATTCAGGCAGCAAGGGAGCATCACCTTTATATTTGAGTGGTGTATACCAGCGCACACCGTAGCCTCCAACCCTGACATCTGCAACCCACTTGCTGCCCGAATAAAATTCTAATGTGGTTACGAACAGAGCAGCCCCTGGATATGGGCCAGGTCGCGGGCGCCAAGTGGAAGCACCTGCTCGTTCAGCGTGCAAGCCAGCAATGAGGTTCTCCATCTCACGCCCTCGTAGAACAAATGTAGGTTTGCCCAATTGAAACGCTACAATAGCTGGCGTGCGGGAAAAGTCTGGAACAACTGTGTCCCCTGCATCAAGGTGGACGCGAACTTCAGTGCAAGGTGCAAGAGATTGGCGCAAAATGCGAGTTGCCTTTGCTGGCGGACGGGACAAGAGAGCTTGTATTTCCCTCTCCTTCTTCCACTGCAAATATGCTGGCACACCCCCCGCTAATGCAGCGATAAGAGTTGTTGCTATGACAAACTTGAGGTCTTTTTTCATCTGTTAAAGTATTGCACCTGACAGCGCGCACGCTGTGGGACAACGCTCAAGCTCACCCGCGGCGCAAGCGCAGTGAGGGACGAACGGAGCTGTAGCCGTCGGGTGCAGCGCCTGGTTGTGCTGCTTGTTGGAACGCCATGTGACTTGCTTTGCTATGGTCGTTGCTTACTGATTTTAGGACAGCCAGAAAATAAACAGGAATGTCAGACACCATACGAGGCCGATATAAATCGCGGTGTAGTGTGAGGCGTAGTGATGTTCTTTGCCTGTCGATACCTTCTGAAGGGCTGCTTTGGTAATCAGTCCTGAGTGCAGATGAGCTATGCCCCATTGCAACAAAATAAAGCCGATGGTTGCGGCGAAAACGGTATCCATGAAGCCACCCTCCCATTATCAAAGATTATTGCACGCAGCCAAGCCGCGCGCAAGCAGCACAACAATGTCATTAACCCGCAAATCTGCGGGATAACACCGAATCCTACGCCTGAGAGAGTGTGTAAAATAGAGGAGTGACTCGCCAATCTCGCCGCTTGGTGGTGCTGGGGCTGCTGGGCGCGGCCCTCGCGCTGGGCGCGCGCTTTTTTGACCACCTTCCTAGCGGCGTTGTCGTCAAACAGAAAATTCGGGGCCAGGCGACGGTTGCCGACTGCTTAACCCAGTTCGGCCCCGCCGCGCGCCAGCGCTGGAAACCGTTCTTCGAGCGCGCGGGCGTGCCCTACCCGCCGCAAAAGCTAATTTTTCTGGGCTTGAAGGAAGAAAAACGGCTGGAAATTTACGCCTCGAACGGCGGCGATTGGAAATGGATTCGCACGCTGCCGATTCTGCGCGCGAGCGGCAAAATCGGGCCGAAACTGCGCTTAGGCGATTTCCAGGTGCCCGAAGGCTTCTACAAAGTCGAAAGCGTCAATCCCAATTCGGCCTACCATCTCGCGTTGCGCGTGAATTATCCCAATGAGTCCGACCGCGCCATCGCCGCGCGCGATGGTCGCGACAATCTCGGCGGCAACATCATGATTCACGGCTCCAACGTTTCCATTGGCTGTCTCGCGATGGGCGATGAGGCCGCCGAAGATTTGTTCGTCCTGACCGAAGACGCCGGACGTTCGCGCGTCGAAATCGTGCTGTCGCCGCTCGATTTTCGCATTTCCAAAATGCCGCCCGACCCGAATCGTCCGGATTGGCTCCAAGAACGTTACGCCAGGCTCGCGCAATTCGTCCAAACTCTGCCGCGTGACCCCAATTGAACATCTCCAAAACGCCGACCCGATAATAGCCGCCGTCATCCAGAAAATCGGCCCGCTCGAAACTTCGCGCGACTCGCAAGACCATTTTCGCGCCCTGTGCCGCATCATCGTGGGACAGCAGCTTTCCGTTGCCGTCGCGCGCGCCATTTGGAATCGCGTCGAAGCGCATTTCGGCCCCAGTTTCTCGCCCGACGCGATTTTAAAAACTTCGGAAGACGAACTGCGAACTTTAGGGCTTTCGGGCGCCAAAGCGCGCTATCTGCTCGCGTTGGCGACGCACATTAACGATGGAAAACTGCAAATCGAGCGGCTGGAATCACTGCCCGATGAAGAAATCGCGCGCGAAATCGTGGAGGTGAAGGGACTTGGCCCCTGGAGCGCAGATATGTTTTTGATGTTTCATCTGGGACGCGAGGATATTCTGCCCGTCGGCGATCTGGGCATCCGCGAAGCGATCAAACGGCTCTACAATCTCGAAAACCGGCCCGATGCGGCGCAAATGACGCAAATCGCCGCGCCGTGGCGACCGTATCGCACGCTGGCTTCGCGCTATTTGTGGAAATTCTTGGATATCAAAGCGGAGGTTTGATGGAGCCGCGCCTTTATTTGGCGGAGAGCTGCTGCAGCAAGTCCATCATTTGCTTCACGCTGTCGCGCATTTCGGCTTTGACTTCGCGGTTTTCGTCGGTCGCGTGCAGCAGCGCATGGCGGCAGTCTCTGGCCACATCGCGCAGCAAATCGGCGCTTTGCCGCTCGACTTCGGACTCCAATTCGCGGGCCCGCCGAAATTCGGCCAGCGCCGCCTTCATTTCGCGCAGCGTTTCCCGAAACTCCGCGTTGAGCTTGCGATGTTCCTCGATTTCCTGACGCAAAGCGGCGCCAAAATCTTCGCCATCGTTGGCGCGTCGCGGCTGGGAGCGGCGCTCCTGCTGGCGGCGGTCGCCGCCGCGCCGATCTGAGGTCTGCCACGAAACGTCGGAATGTTCAAACGCGCGTTCGTTCGGGGCGCCGTGAGTCGAGGGAGTGGAATGATTCATCATGGGGATTTGCCTCTATTGGTAGAAAAACAGTTTAGTGGGGGAAGTATGTCAGCACCAACGACGCTGTCAACTTTAAGCCCTGACTCCATCGAGAGGCTCTAAATTCGTCACGATTTGAGCGCGCCGCGCTTCCAGAAACGGTGGCAGCACCACCCTTTCGCCCAGCGTCGCGGCGTCTTCATCGACGGCAAACCCAGGGCCGTCCGTCGCAATTTCGAACAAAATCCCAGTCGGCTCGCGGAAATAAAGGCTGCGAAAATAATGGCGGTCGATTTCGCCGCTGCTGGGAATTCCCAGAGAACTCAGGCGCTCGAACCAGGCGTGATACTCGTCATCATTCGGCGTTCGCAGCGCGAGATGGTGCACCCCGCCCGCACCCAACTGCGCGCGCGGCAACTCCGGCTCGACGGCGAGATGCAGTTCGGCGTGCGGCCCGCCCGCGCCCATTTCAAAGACGTGAACCGTATTTTCGCCCGTGTGGTATTCGCGAGCGCGATTCATATTTAAAACGCGGGTCAGAACCGGCTCGGTGCGGCGCAAATCGGGCACGCTGAGCACAATCGGCCCCAGACCGCGCACCTGAAACTCGGCGGGAACGGGGCTGCGCTCCCAGATTTTCGGTGCGTCCCCTGCCCCGCCGTCATCGATGAGGCTCAAACGTTGGCCTTCGGGGTCTTCGAAATCGAGCGTCAAACGCCCGTCGCGTTCGATAACTTCGCTCCCTTCAACTCCCTGCGACGCCAGACGCTGCGCCCAAAAATCGAGCGCGGCGCGGCCCTGAACCCGCAAACAGGTTCGCGCGATGGAGTTTGTGCCGCGTTTCTCGCGCGGCATGGCCCAGTCGAAAAACGTCAGGTCGGTGCCAGGACTGCCCACCGCGTCGGCGTAAAACAGATGGTAGGCGCTCACATCGTCCTGATTGACGCTGCGTTTGACCAGTCGCATTCCCATCACCTGGGTGTAAAAACGGAAATTTTCGCGCACGTTCGCGGTGACGGCGGTGACATGATGGATGCCGAGGAGGTTCATAGTGCGTTTCAAACGCCTCGAAAATCAAGTCGTTTCGCGCGTCTGTTGTAAGTTTTAAAGTCGAAAAGGAACCTCATGTTTGTAGATGAAGCCACAATTGAAGTAAAAGGCGGCGATGGCGGCAACGGCATCGTGGCGTTCCGGCGCGAGAAATATATGCCGATGGGCGGCCCGTCGGGCGGCGACGGCGGCGACGGCGGCAGCGTGATTCTTCGCGCCGACGGCCACAAAAGGACGCTTTACGATTTATCCAGAGCGCGCCATCACAAGGGCGAGCGCGGGCGTCACGGCGAAGGCTCGCGGCGGCACGGCAAAGAGGGCGCGGGCATCGTGATTCCGGTTCCAGTCGGCACGCAGGTTTTCATCAAAGAAAGCGGCGAACTGATTGCCGATCTGGTGGCGCCTGGTCAGGAGTTCGTGGCGGCCAAAGGCGGCGCGGGCGGGCGCGGCAACGTGCATTTTTCGTCGTCGTCGCGTCAGGCGCCCAAATTTTCCGAGTTGGGGGCCAAAGGCGAAGAAAGAACGCTGCTGCTGTCGCTGAAACTACTGGCGGACGTGGCGCTCATCGGGCTGCCCAACGCCGGAAAATCGACCCTCGTTTCAGCGATTTCGGCGGCCAAACCCAAAATCGCCGATTATCCCTTCACGACGCTGGTGCCGAATCTGGGCGTGGTCAAAATCGACCCGTCGCGCATTTTCACCGCCGCCGATATTCCTGGCCTGATTCGCGGCGCGCACAAGGGTTCGGGATTGGGTCACCAGTTTTTGAAGCACATCGAGCGCGCGCCGGTTTTCATCCATCTCGTCGATCCGACGCAGCCCAAAGCTTACCGGAATTTCCTGGCGATCAACCGCGAGTTAAAAATGTGGAAGCACGAAATGATCGAGCGCCCGCAGTTGGTGGCGATCACCAAAATGGACATCGTGGACGAAGAAATGGCGCCCGAAGTCGAAGCGCTCATGGCGAAATTCGTGGCGCGCGGCTGCGAGGTTTTCCCGATTTCGGCGGCGACGCAGGACGGTCTGGAGCCGCTTCTGGAGCGCGCGATGCAACTGGTCGAAATCGAGCGCGAACGCAGGCTGGCCGAGCCGCAGCAGATCCCTGTCACGCTCACGCAGGCGCGGGTGGATGCGCCGCTTCACATCAAGGAAATCGCGCGCTACGCCGACGGCAAAAGCGAATGGGATGTCACCGGCGGCCCGATGGAGCGCCTCACGGGCCGCTTCGACATGGAAAACAGCGAGGCGGTTTTCTATGTCCATCGCATTCTGGAACGAAGCGGAGTCTTAGAAGAACTGCGAAAAGCGGGCGTCAAATACGAAGATTTGGTGCATGTGGGCGATTTGACTTTTGAGTTTGGGGAATGATTAGCCACAGAGAACACAAAGAAGACACAGAGAGGCACAGAGATTTTTCAATTCAATTCCTCTGTGCCTCTTTGTGTCTTCTTTGTGTTCTCTGTGGCTAAAACATATGAAGACTTTAGTGGTTAAAATCGGCACTTCGACGCTGGTGAAAAACGGCGAATTAAACGAAGCCTTTATCGGCGATTTAGCGCGTCAAATCGCGACCTTGCGCGCGGAAAACTGGCGCGCGGTGATCGTGACATCGGGCGCGGTGCGCGTGGGGCTGAACGTCATTGGATGCGAGCGGGCGGTGAAGTTGGCCGAGAAACAGGCGGCGGCGGCGATTGGGCAGTCGCTGCTCATGCGCGCTTACCGGCGCGCGTTTGGCGAGGTTGATCTGCACGTCGCGCAGCTTCTTCTCACGCGCGCCGATACTGCCGACCGGAGGCGTTTTCTCAATGCCCGCCACACTTTTACGCAGCTTTTCAAATGGAATGTGGTGCCGATTGTCAACGAAAACGACACGGTTTCGACCGAAGAAATTCGTGTCGGCGACAACGATACCCTCGCGGCGCTGGCGGCGCTGGTGTGCGAGGCCGACCGCGTTTTGCTCTTGTCCGATGTGGACGGGTTTTATCTGCCCCAAAATTCGCAACCGGAAGCGCAAATCGCGCAGATTACGCCCGAAATCGAAGCGGCGGCGGGCGGCGCGGGTTCGATTGGCGCGACGGGCGGAATGAGGACGAAAATTGAGGCGGCGCGCATCGCGACGCGCGCGGGCATCGAACTGGTGATCGCGAGCGGTGGGGAGCCGCAAATCGCGCTCAGAATCGCGCGCGGCGAGGCGCTGGGGACGAAATTTTTAGCGACGGACAAGATTCGCGCTCGCAAATCGTGGATTTTGCACGGGCGGCGCGTCGAGGGCGTTTTGCGGCTTCATCCGCGCGCGCGCGCGGCGCTGGTGGAGCGCGGCTCATCGCTGCTGCCGGTGGGAATTGAAACCGTCGAGGGAAACTTCGCGGCGGGCGCTCTGGTGCTGGTGCGCGACGAAAACGGCGAAATCGGGCGCGGGCTGACGCGCTTTTCGAGCGTCGAACTGCGCCAGATGGCGGGCAAGAAATCGGGCGAAATCGGCGCGATTCTGGGCCGCGAGGTCGCGCCCGCCGCGATTCACCGCGACGATTTTTCGATTACGACGGCGCTCAGTCACGATTGAAAGTTTCAAAAAATAACCACAGAGACGCAGAGACACAGAGATTTTCGGGTGATTTAACCCGTTCTTTGCCTCAAAAATCTCTGTGTCTCTGCGTCTCTGTGGTTATTTTTGATGCTAAAGCACCCACGTCACGACTTGGGCGTCTCCACTTCGTCTATGTTTTCGCGCCGCTCTGCTTTTACGCTCATCGAACTTCTGGTCGTCATCTCGATAATCGCGATTCTGGCGGCGATTTTATTTCCGGTGTTCGGGCGCGCGCGCGAAAATGCGCGCCGTTCGAGTTGCCAGTCGAATTTAAAGCAGATCGGGCTGGGGCTGACGCAGTATCTTCAGGACTTCGACGAAAAAATGCCGCGCTCTTTTTTTGGAACGACAAGCGGTGCTGCCACAACCACGCGCGAGCGAACCAAGTGGATGGACGTGATTTTTCCTTATGTGAAAAGCGAGCCACTTTTCGTGTGTCCCAGCCAAAGCGAGGCAAAATATCGTTTTAGCGGCAACCTGGCGGCAGGCGAAGAAAGCGAGGATTACGGCTCCTATGGACAAAACGGGGCTTATTCGGCAGCGGGCGATTCGCAAACGCCGCCGCGTTCGTCGGGGTTGTATTTGATAGGACTGTCACAAATCGCCGCGCCCGCCGCGACGGTGTGGGCCACCGATATCAATTCGCGCCAGGGCACCGACCGCTCTTACGGCATTTTGTGGCCGAACGCTAATTCCGCTCCATCCATCAGAACCAGCGCCGATGAAACCACGATTCCTGCCGGACGCCGCCAACTCGAAAAAATCATCGACCGCCATCTCGAAACCACTAGCGTCTTGTTTTGCGATGGACACGTCAAGGCGCTCAAACTCGATGCTTTGGCCGCTAAAAAGAGCGTTGCCGATCCATTAACCAACACGACTGTCGAAGTGATGCCACTCTTCACCATTGAAGACGATTAAATTTTTTGAACCGCCGCCGCGCTTTTGCGTCGCGGCGCAGCACAAGGAGAACTCATGCAACCACTCAAACCCCTGTCTCTGCTCGCTCTTCTCGCCGCTTTTGGCCTGAGCGCCAACGCTCAAACCGCCTCGCAGAGCACAACGGCGCCGCGCACGAACACCGTCGATAGTTTCGGCAATGTCGTCAGAACAACGGTGCGCCCCTCCGCCTCGGTTTCCACCTACTCGTCCAATTCGAGTATCGGCGGAGTCATCGCACAGCAAGGCGTCAATAGCACCGCGAAAACGATGTCGCCTAAACTTCGTGGGCGCTACAGCAACCCTAACTACGGGTATTCAGGCTATACCAACGATTACGCTAACGGTTACAACAACGGCTACAATAACGGGTATAACAACGGTTATAACAACGGGTATTACAATTCTCCCAACTCCTATTACCCACCCGTTCGCTATCCGCTTCCCAACACCTACGGCACGACCAACAACTATTACCTGCCCGAACCGGCTTATACCATTCCTCTGCCCAACGGTGATTTAGAGCCGACGAGTTGGATTACCAGCATTCCTCTGGGCACGATCACTACCTATGCCGCGCCGCCTTATGCCCACCCAGGCTACGCTTATCCGGCTCCCAACGGGGTCTATCCTGGCCCGATTTACGGCGCTCCCGCTTACGGCGCTCCCGCTTACGGCACCGCCACGATTTACGGCGGCACCGGCTTCGGCAGCGTCTATTCGCAGTCGCAAAGCAGCGGTTTTGGCGTTTCGATTGGACGCGGTGGTGTGTCTGTGAAAATCGGCAGCCAGAATTCCAATGCCTCCACTGTCGTCAGACCCTTCTAATTGAAGACACCAAAAAAGCGCCGCGTTTCAACGCGGCGCTTTTTTCATTTCTCGATTCAGGTCGATAAAATCGCTTTGTTGCCCACAACCTTCACACTCTTGAACGGCGGATTAAACGGCAAATCCTCATATTCGATGACAGGATTGACGTAGCCCATCAGTTGGTTTTTCACAAACGCCGGCGTTTCGACGCCGCGCAGCTTGAGCGAGGTGATATTGAGGTGAACTTTGTGCCCAGGCATGAGGCGCAGGGTTCCGACGCCCACGATTGGCCCGCTCAGCAGCGGGTAGTTGAGGTTTCCGGTCACGCGCATCTTGTTGCCGAGGTATTTCACTTTGAGATTCATGCCCTTCGACCTCTTGCCGCGCGCCAGCAGGTGGGTGAGGTCGTCTTCGGTGATGACGGCACGCAAGGTGGTTTGCGATTGCAGGGTTCGCACCTTGTTCACGCCCCACAGCGAAGCGACATTGACGCGCACATTGCGCGCATCGAGCGAAAACTCAGAAACGCGCAGTTTTTTCTTGAGCTGCACCGGCGCGCCGCTCATGCGGATTTGCGAAAAGTAGCCCTCGGAGGCGCGCGCCGTCGGTGACACCGTCAGTTTGATTTTCGATCCATTGGGCTGCTTGATATTTTGATGAAGCAGCAGCGCCAAACGCTCGCTCACCCGTTTGTCCTGCGCGTCTAAAGTCGGCGCGGCGGGCACCTTGGGCGCACCGGTTCCCAGCACGAGCGCGCCGCACAGCACGGAGGCAGAGAAGAAGCGAAATTGGCCAGAAAATCTGTTCATGGGAGCAACGGACGGCACGAACAAATATCCGTTTCCGGTTTTCGCTTATGACCTGAAGAGAAGCTGCTCCTGATTAACCGGCGCTACGGGTCGGAGGAGGGAACAGACGAGCCGAAAACCACAAAGTGAGCGCTCGACTCCCACGCCCAGGGGGCACCCGCTGCGGGAGAGGGTCGGGGTGAGGGAGAAAAGCTGGAGTTCCCTTAACTTATCTCCGAAATGTGAAAGCAGTGAGTTTTCTCCCTCACCCCGACCCTCTCCCGCAGCGGGTGCCCCCTGGGCGTGGGAGTCGAGCGCTCACTTCTCACAAAAAAGCGGCTCATTCCATTGGAATGAGCCGCTTTCTTTGTGAAACGCGCGATTTACATCTGCACGAAGCCCGCGCGCTGGTCGTAGTAACCGGTGGTGTCGCGGTAAGCGACGCCATTGTTCAAACGAACGCCCAGTTTGGTGCCCGCCGCGACGCGCGCATCGGCGACTTCATCTTTGTTCTTCAGACGGTCATAGAGAAAGCCGCCCGCCGCGCCCAGAATGGCCGGCAAAGCGCCGTCTTTCTTGAGCAGGCGTCCGATCACGAAGCCCGCGCCCGCGCCGATGCCGATCACTTTCAGGCTGTTGCTCTTGCGAGCTTCGCCCGTCGCGACGATGCGACCGTTGGCCGTCGTGGTGCTTTCGCTGTCGAGAGCGATGGGAAGGCCCTGAAGCGCCACGCGGGTGCCGTCGGGCAGAACCGCGCTCTGAAAACGCAGGTCGAGCATACCTGGGGTGTCGCCGCTCTTGCGCGACACTTCGGTCACCACGCCCTGGAGTTTGGTGCCCGCCGGAAATTCGCTGTCGCCCAGACGCTCGGAAACGACCGTCGCGGTGAAACGCTGGCCGCGAACCGCCGTCGCCGACGACAAATCTTCATCCAGAGTTACGGGAATCACCGATTGGGCCGGAATCGAGATCTGGCGAACGCCGGCGACCTGAGTTCCGCCCGCCATTGCGGTGCCGGTGTTGATCGACACGATGCGCGTGGCCGAGCTGTAGGCGACGTTGGCGCCCAGCGCCTGCGACACGAAACGAAGTGGCACGAGCGTGCGGCCATAATAGGTCTGGGCCGGAACATCGAGCATGACCGGAACGTTGTTGACGGTCGCGTTGCGAGTTCCCAGCGCCATACGCACGGTGGTGCTGCCTTTTTGAGCGGCAATCGAGCGGTTGAGCGCGTTGTAGTTGACCGTGGCGCCCAGCGATTCGAAGATGTCGCGCATCGGCACCAGGGTGCGGCCGTTCTGCTGAATCGGCGCGATTTCGGTGCGAAGCGGCGCGCCGTTGAGGTAGACCTGCGGCGCAGGCTGCGCGTTCGCGGCGCCCGCAAAAGCAGCGCCCAGGGCGACGGTGAGAGCGCCCGATTTTACGGCGAGGTTGTTGATGTTGGTTTTCATAATGGTTTCTCCATCTTCCCTGTTCGGGATGGCGGCTCGGACGGGGGGGGCCACAGATTGTTCGCCGAAAATTTATCGGAGTCTGTGGCAGCCGCGAAAAGTCAAGCGCCAAATGCCACCCTCTTGCACTCTTTATTCCATATCGAAGGGCGCCCAACTCAAAAACTTTCCGAGGAGTTCCAACGCCGCCAACTCGAGCCGGAAATTTCCACCAGCGCGCCCTCAATTTGAAAATTCGGTCGAAAATCGGCGATGCGTCCCAGTCTCGCGCCCGCTTCAACATCCCAAATCTCCAGGCCATCGCTCCCCACGCTGTAAAGCCGAGTCCCATCGCCAAAAAATGCACCGTCCGGCCCCGCGAATGCCGAAATTTCCTCGCCGTTTTCCACCTGAAAAATCCGCGCACCTGCCAGAGGCGCGTTGTCATCATCACTGCCAAGGCCGGCAATCGCCAATCGCCTCCCATCCAACCAGGTCATAGGGATATTCCAGTAATCGCCGTAGATTGGAGCGCGGCGCGACTCGCCATCTTCGCTTTCCCAAACGTTTTCGCTCATCCATTTCGACAAGTTCCACCAAGTCGGCACGCCCACAGGATGCCACACCCAGCCATCATCCAACATCCACTGGTCATCGGGCGAAACGTGCAAGCGGCCATGAAAATAATCGAGATAATGCGCGGGCCGTTCCTCCCCACTTTTATAAGTCGGTGAGGGGCGAACCGAAATCAATTCGCCCGTTCGCGGGTCTGACACGTCCAGTCGATTCCAATCCGTGCCATGCACCAGCAAAGTGCGCCCGCCGAACTCGAAAAACGCGACGGGAAACGGCGTCTGTTCGGGATGGTAATCGCCCCGATCCAAACTCATCGAAACGCGCTGCTGTTCGATGTCAACGACCACGCCATAGCGCCCGTAATCGTTGATCAAAGCCGCGAGTCGGCTGTTTCCGGAAACCAAAAGCCGCGGTGTTAAGCGTCGGTTGCTCCAGTTTGGCTCTCTTTCGTCGGGAAGAACAACGCGAGCCACAACCCTCGCGCCCTCTTCATCGAAAATCTGCATTTCATCGCCGATCAGAGCTAACACGCGCCCATCGGCAAGTGGCGTGAGCGCTTTCGCATTGGCCAAAGCCGCAGGGAATTGCCGCGTTTCGAGATGTTGATCGAAAACGACGAGCCGTTCCTCAATGCCAGGTGCGCCCAGCCAATGAAAATAATCGGGGTCACTAAAAACCGCAAGACACGTTTCACACGCCTCGAAAAGCGCGATGTTTTCGCCGCCCCTCACGTGATCCCCGCAGTTGCGGCAGCACAAATCGTAATCCATCCTGACGCCGCGCAAGAACCGATAATGGGCCGTTTCTGTGGCATCGCTTTGTGCGGCGCCCAAAAGATGCTCGCAAAGGCGGATTTGACTCGCGGGAGCATGGTGGCCGCAGGGAAGAAGGGCCATGAGCTTGAATTGGATCGGCTCCCCATGGATGAAACTGGTTCGATCCAGCACTCGCGCGGGAGATGAAGAACCTGAACTAATTCCCAGGCTTCGCGCTTCGCATCTTGGGCGCCATCCGCAGTGCCAGGGCCGCCAAAAGTCCGGCACCGCTCAGCGCGGCGACGGTTGTTGGCTTCGCACCCGCTTCCTTTTGCATCTTTTCGACGCGCGCCAGGTTGTTTTTATTGACCGCATCAGTGGGAAAATCGGCGACCAGGGCACGCCAGATTTCGATGCTCTTACCCAAATTGCCGTCGTGCTGCGCGGCGTGCGCGTAGCGGCGGCGCATCAACATCGGCGCCGCTTTTCCGCTCAGCTCGACGGCTTTGGCGTAGGCATTATGACTGTCGGAAAAGCGCTTTTGCAGACCGTAGTGCTGTCCGGCGGCGTCCCACATTTCGGGGTTTTTCGGATTGGCTTTGAGGCCCTTTTCCAGAAATGCGATCGCGTCGGCGGGCTTTTCCATGCTCCACAACAGCCACGACGCCACGCTGTAAGATTCCACGTCGTCGGGTTCGAGCGCCACGATTTGGCGGTGCAGTTCGACTGCGCGCGCGTAATTTCCGGCGTGAAACGCGACATCCGACTCGCGCCACAACTTATCGACCGCCGTTTCTTTGGCTTTGTCTTTGGCGTTGGTTTTCGGTTCGTCCTTGTGAACGTGCGGCACGCTTTCATCGTGCGGCTTGTGCTGGGCGACGGAGTAACCGCAGGGGCCAAGTGTGGCCAACACGAGAAGGGGAAGGGACAGGCGCATAATTTTTCCTTTTCAAACTTTGAGAATAACCACAGAGACACGGAGACACAGAGGTTTGTTTTAGGGTTGTTTGAATCTCTCCCTTTTTCTTCTCTGTGTCTCCGTGGTTATTCTGCTTCAAGCAAGTTTTTAAACACGAACCGGCAGGTTGCGCGTTTCCGCGACGATGTAAGTCGGTTTTTGACCGGCTTCGTAATAAATCCGCATATTCATTTCGGCCAGCAGCCCCATCATGAGCAGTTGCAGCCCGCCCAGAAAGAGCAAAATCCCGATGTAAAACAACGGATTGCGATTGATGCGCGTAGGCGTATCGGGGTCGAGGCGCATGATAATGGCGATAATCCACAGCAGCGATCCAAGCAGCCCCGCGCGAATCGCGCCGCCACCGAAGAAATAGATCGGTTTCTGGCCGAATTTGCCCAGAAATCGCGCCACCAATAAATCAAGCGCGACTTTTTGGATGCGTCCGAATCCGTATTTCGACACGCCATGCACGCGCGGGTGGTGTTCGACGGGAATTTCGGTGATGCGCGCGCCCGCCATCGCCGCGTAAGCCGGAATGAAGCGGTGCATTTCGCCGTAAAGCGTCACGTCTTTGAGAATCGAGGCGCGATAGGCTTTGAGCGAGCAGCCGTAATCGTGCAAGGCTACGCCCGTCACGCGCGAAATCAGCCCGTTGGCGACGCGCGAGGGAATTTTGCGCCAGATGTGGTCTTGTCGCTTCATGCGCCAGCCCGACACTACATCGAAACCTTCGTCCATTTTGGCGAGCAGGCGCGGAATGTCGGCGGGGTCGTTCTGGAGGTCGGCGTCCATCGGGATGATGATTTGCCCGCGCGCGTTCTCCATTCCGGCGCTCATCGCGGCGGTCTGGCCGAAATTGCGGCGGAAACGAATCAATTTCACATTTTCGTCACTCGCCGCGATGGTTGCGAGCTTCTCGAAACTCGCGTCGCGCGAGCCGTCGTCAACGTAGAGGATTTCGTAGCCGAGGTTCAAAGCGCGCAGCGACTGGTCGAGTTTCTGGTGCAAAATCTCGACGTTTTCGGCTTCGTTATAAACCGGCACCACGACCGAAATATGCGGCGCGGGCGTTTCGGGATGGCCGTTGGATGCGAGGGGAGAGGACGGCGAGTTCACGGCGGGAAGTTTAGGCGAATTAGTTGGAGCGCATCGCGGCGCGCAGGCGCGGGCCGAAAGCGAGGACAAAGCCGATTGTGGATTCCAAAGATCCACTGATGACATCAGGCCATAAATAACTTGTGTCGGAGGGCATAGTTAGTGGAGGAAAATATCCGGATGCAAATTCGAGGAATGCTGAACTACTGACTGATGCACCGCCAAGGAAAAGACACAACCCGATGCCACGCAAAAACAATATGCCGAGGTCGGCGCTTGATGTGATTGGCTCGCCGTGTTCGCCTTCGGCTGCGATCTCGGTTCCGATCCCTTGCGCGAACAGATAAAGAAACAGATAAAGTGCGAAATTGGGGATAAGCCACAGGATCTCGACTTCGCCACGCAGTTTCCAAGCAATAAACACACTCAACCCGTCAAACACGGTCATGACCACAACGGCTAACCCAACGACTTTGCAAAACCACACCGCCACATCGCGCTTCGTCATTTTCACCTCAAAACCAAAAGGGACGCGAAACCTCGCGTCCCTTTTGCAAATTTCAGCCTCACAACAAGCCGTTGCGCTTGCACAAATCGACGAACCAGTCGGCGTAGCGCGTCATCAGGTAAACCGCGACGCCCGCCGCGCCGCCGATGGCGCCCACCACGAACCACATCAGCGAACCGCTCTGGCCGACGGTGATGTCGGCGATCCACAAATACGCCAGCCCCGAAAGCAGCGAACCGCCGCCCGCCATCGTCAAAACCACGATGGTTTGCACTTCCGACAATTTCATGATGCGGCCCACCCACCAGCCCAGCACCATCGAGGCGATGCCTCCATAAACCATTTCCATAGTATTATTCCTCTTCGCAACGAAAAGGATAAATCATTTTTTGGCTGGAGAAAATGGTTTTCTTCGGAATGAGAGAGTGAAACGGAAGAAATGACTGCTCGCCTCCCTCTCACCCACGCAACTACCTCTTTTTTGCCGGATTGGTAAAATTCGTGCCTCTGCAAAGGGAATTTTGGCCAGGGGTCAATTCTGCGGTTGCACAGAGCTTGAAAAGCTGGTTTTTCATTTATGCGCGTTCGATTCTGGGGAGTTCGCGGTTCGCTTCCAACACCCGCTACGGGTGAGGATGTCGCGTCGCGCCTGGTCGAGGCGCTCCTGCATCTCGGCCAAAACCCCAACGCGCTCGATTTGCGCGATCAGGCCGCCGTAACGCAGTGGGTCAAAAACCTGCCGACGAACCTGGTGGCCTTATCGGGCGGCAACACGCCGTGCGTCGAAATGCGGACGCAAAACGGCGAACTTTTCATCATCGACTTCGGTTCAGGAGTGCGAGCCCTGGGCAATTCGCTGATGGACGGCCCCTTTGGACGCGGAGAAGGCCGCGCCCACCTCTTTTTGTCTCATTTTCACTGGGATCACATTCAGGGCTGGCCCTTTTTTCGCCCCGCCTATGTCGCGGGCAACCGCTTCGACCTTTACGCGCGCCACGAAAACGTGGAGCAGCACCTCAAAAAGCAGCAGGAAGCGCCCTTTTTCCCGCCCGCCGCCTGGGACGAAATGCGCGCCGATGTGCGCTATCACACCCTGCCCGCTACTCCCATCACGCTGTGCGACGGCGCGGTGCGCGTTTCGAGCATCGAACTCAATCACCCGCTCGACGCCTACGCTTTTCGCTTCGAAGCCGACGGTCAGAGTTTCGTTTACGCTTCCGACGGCGCGTTTCCCGCGCCCGACAGCCCCCAGGCGCAGCCGTTCATCGACTTTTTCCGCGACGCCGATTTACTGGTTTTCGACGCGCAGTTTACACATCAAGAAAGCCTGCAAAAACCAGAATGGGGCCATTCTTCGAGCGTGACGGGCGTCGAACTGGCACGCCGCGCCGGAGCCAAACGATTGGCGCTGTTTCATCACGATCCCAACGCCGGAGAAGCGCACCTGAGCGGTCTGCTCGATGCCGCGCAAAATCACGCGCTCAATTCCCCCTTGCCTGGCCAGACCGAAGTGATGCTGGCGCGTGAAGACCTGGAAATTGAACTGGTTGGTTAGGTGGCTGAGGTGGTTAGGTTGTTGGGGTGGCTGCCACACTAACAACTCAGCCACCTAACCACCCCAATGATCTCTCAAATTTCCGGCACCTTTTGCGGTCGCGGCGACAATTCGGTTCTCGTCAACGTCGGCGGCCTTTCCTACGAAGTTCTGGTTCCTCTCATCGTCGAAAAAGCGCTCGACACGGCGCCTCTGGGCGAACCGATCACCCTCGAAACGGTGTATTATCTGCAAATCGACCAGAACCGCGCCACGCCGGTTTTGCTCGGCTTCCAGAACACCATTCAGCGCGAATTTTTCCAGAAACTGCTGCTCGTGCCGCGCATGGGGCCAAAAACCGCGCTCGCCACCTTCGGGCGGCCCGTTTCGACACTCGCAACAGCCATTGAAACTGCCAACTACTCGCTTTTGCAAACTTTGCCAGGCGTGGGCAAACAAAAAGCGCGCGACATCGTGGCAACATTGCAGGGCAAACTCGCCAAATTCGCTCTGATGCAGGACTCCGAATTGGATGAGCGCGCCAAACGCGCGGCGCTGGTGGCGCACTCCGATGTCGGCGAAGAAGCCTTGCAACTGCTTGTTATGCTCGGCCACAAGCGCGCCGAAGCGGAAAAACTGGTCAATGACGCTCTCGCCGTCGAACACGCGCCCGACGCGGAAACCCTGGTGCGCGTGATTTATCGTTTGAAACAGGAAAAAAGGCAATAGGGAACAGGCAATAGGCAATAGGCAATAGTGGGCGCTGTCGAAATTGGTATTTTTAGGAATGAAGCGAAAGTTGCACCTTCCCACTATTGCCTATTGCCTGTTCCCTACAAAATTAGCTTCCCGCCGTCAAAGTCGCATTGAGCAGCAAAAACAAAAACGCCAGCGCCACGAAAACCAGAAAAAAGTAGCGCGCGCTGCCGCGCCCCGTCGCCGCCAGAGCGCGGCCAATACCCCACACCAGGCCGCCCACAGCGCCCGTCACTGCCCATGCCACCGGCGCGTGCTGCGTCGCCAGATTCCCCAACTCGCCTGGCAGTTGGCGCGCGATGGGAAACAGGAGCCAGTCGCCGATGCTCCACAGCGTCCAGTGCAGCAGCGAAGCACCCAGATAGCCGCCAAAGGCACCGGCGCACAGGCCCAGCATCGGCAGGGTGCCCAAAATCGAGTCGTCGGAATCCTTGAGCGCGCCAGGACGGTCGCGGCGCGGGATTTTCTTCATTTTCTGGCCGTAAAGCCAGCCGCCGTAAAGTCCCGCGCCCGCGCCGACCAAAAGCGGCCCCAGACCGCCAAACTGAAACGTGGTGAACGACGCTCCCGTGGGGCCAAAAGTAAGCAGCCATTTGGTGGTGTATTCGGCGTTGACGAGGCCGTAGAAAAGCCGCGTCAGAGCGCCGCCGACGCCGCCCCACAGCGTCGCAGAGCCCACCATTCCGGCCAGAATTTCCGGCGGCAAAACGATGCGGTAACGCACCGGAACGCGCAAACGTCCACCGTTGGTGTCGATTTGCAGCAGCCCATCGTAAGCGCGCGCGACGGCGCTGGGATGGCCGGCATCGACCACGATGGGAAGCGGTTCTTTGCCATCGAACCTGTCCGGCGCGTTCAGCCCGACGAGCGAATTGGAAGGATAAATCGTGCCGCGCGGCTTGCCCACGGTCGCGGCGACGGGGAGGATCGCCAAAGTTCGTGTTGCGCGTTTTCCGACCAAAATCGACCCGAAATCGAGCGTTTGCGGCTCCGTCGTCAGTTCGAGCGGCACCACCGAATACGAAACCGGCACGCGATAAATTCCCGCATCGGTTTCGACCAGAAGATGCGAAGCGTAACTTCCCGTGGGGACTTTGGCGGTGTCGAGATTGAGTTGCAGGGTTTCGTCGTTGCCCTGAAAGTGATCGGGGATTTGCAGTCCAGGCAGCGCGCTTTCTTCCTCGCCGGTTCCGCCCGCCATGATGTCTTTGACCGCCATCGCCAATCCGGTTTGGCCAGGTTTCACGCGCGGCGGAATGCTGATTTTGCCCCACGCCAGCCCTGGGCCAGTGTTGCGAATGTGCAGATGTAAATCGAGGTTGGAACCCGAATCGATGGAGCCGAAATTGAGGCTGGGCGGGTCGAATTCGAGCGTCGGCAGAACGTGCGAAGTGCCCGTGGGATAAAGCGCGCGGCGAAACAGTTCGATGGCGCGCGGCGGGTTGTTGCCATACACCTTGACGACCTGTTCCGCCGTGCGCGCCGGTGCCGCGAAGCCGTTTTGCAAGAGCCAGGTGCCGAACATTCCGTTGAAAAGGTAATTCTGCGCTTCTTCGAGATGCGATTCGAGGAGTCGCGCCAGATCGGTAGCGTTGCGCGCTTTTTGACCGTCGGCGAAGGTGAAAGGCGGCAGCGTGATCATCGCGCCCTGCGGCGCGCGAATGCCGTTCAAATCAGCCAGAAAATCGTCGATGGTCTGATAGCGAAGCGGCAGTTCGGGCGCAATCGCCACCAGAATGAGATGCTCGGTGTCGGGTGATAGCTCGCGGTTGAAATAGCGCGGCGAATAATCGCGCATTTCGCGCAGTTGTTCGAGAATTTGCGGGTCGCGGCCACTGAGCAAGCGATAAAGCGTCATGCCGAGCGCATGAATATCGCTGCGCCGTTCGGGACTTTCGCGCTCGCGCGGGTTTTCCGGCGCGTAGCCCGCCGTGCCAAAACGCGAGGTGCCGGTGAGCGGCGCGGTGCCGTAGCCGCCCGCTTCCTCGACTTTTTTGGTGAGGCCGAAATCTAAAAGCACGGCGGCATCGTCTTCCTCGCGGATTTTGATGTTTTCCGGCTTGACATCGCGGTGAATGATGCCCACGCGATGCAAAGTTCGCAGCGCCGTGCCGATTTGATAAATCCATTCCAGGCAGCGCGCTTCATCGAGGGGACGGCCTTTGTCGCGCATTTCTGCGACGGCGAGTTCTTCGAGCGTGGGGCCGTCCACGAAGTCCATCATCAAATAATGGCGCTGGGTGATTTTGAGTAGGGAGGTGCCGTGTTCGGGGCAAAAGCTGGCGCCCGAAAAATCGAGGCCGCAGGTCGGGCACACGCTCCAGTCGCCGTCTTCCTGATCGAAATAGGCGGAGGGAATGTTGGGATGACGCAGCGTGGCGAGGTTGAGGGCTTCGCGCTTGAACAAATCGAGCGCGGCGGCGCGTTCGTCGTTGGGGGTGTCGGGGTTGTCGAGGACGTGCATTTCTTTGCACGCCAGAATGTTGCCGACGGCGCTGTCCACCACACGATACACCGAGCCGAAATTGCCGCCGCCCAGACGCTGCAAGACGTCGTAGCGGTCTTTGATGCGGTCGCCGACGCGATGCCCTAAAAATCCGATTTGCGCGTTAAAAGTCGAGCCGGACAACATGAGATAGGAGGAAAAACGCTTAAACTGCCGGTGTGTCCCCAGAAAATGAACCCAAATCGCGCGACGAATTCGACGCTGAAATCGAGGCCGCCCACAGCGACGGCAAAAAGTCGGCCCAAAAAGAAGCCTTCGACCGCACTACGGTTATCGCCTTTGGTCTGCTCTTCGTGCTTCCGGCGCTCATTATCGTGTTCGCGATGCTGTTTTTGTTGCCGCTGATCGCGCGCAGCGTTAGCGACGAACCTTCGGGCGCGGCAACGGTTCGTTCCAATGCGGCGCCGCGTTAGGGTATGAAAACCTCCCCCGCCCCCGCCTTCGTAAACGGATGGTGCGGGATGGAAACTTCAACACAGAGAACACGAAGAGACAGAGGTTCACAGAGATTCTTGGGGAGTTTCCAGCGAAATCCTCTTTGAAAAGCCTCTGTTTTCTCCGTCTCTCTGTGTTCTCTGTGTTCTCTGTGTTGAAATCCCAACCCGCACCATCCGTTTACGAAGGAGGGGGCGGGGGTGGTTTCCTCAAACCAAAAACCGCGTCGGGAAATTTCCCGACGCGGTTTTCACTTCAAAATTCCGCCCCATTAAGCGGCGGCGACTTCAACAGCCGGTTCATCGGCATAAACCGAGATTTTCTTGCCCGACGAGTGCGCGCGCTTGCACGGCTCGAATTTAACTACGCCGTCGATGGTCGCGAAAATGGTATAGTCGCTGCCCAGACCGACGCCCGCGCCAGGATGATAAAGCGTGCCTTTTTGCCGCACGATGATGGAGCCGGAAGTGACTTTCTGACCGCCAAAGGCTTTGATGCCCATGCGTTGCGCGTTGGAATCGCGCCCGTTGCGCGAACTGCCCATGCCTTTTTTATGTGCCATGATGTGTTTTCTCCTGAATTACGCCGTAATCGAATCGATACGCAACAGCGTCTGATGCGCGCGCGCCCCGATGCGGCGGCGATAGTTTTTCTTCGCTTTGTATTTGAAAACGCGAATTTTCTTGCCCTTGGAATGCTTGACGACCGTCGCGGCGACTTTGGCGCCTTCGACAAGCGGCGCGCCGACCTGCACGTTGTCGCCATCGGCGAGCATCAAAACCTGAGCGCCTTCAAAAGCGGCGCCCTCGTCGGCGGACAACCGATCCACCAGAAGCTGCGTGCCGTCCTGCACGCGATATTGTTTGCCGCCAACGCGGATAATTGCGAACATCGTTTTTATTCCTCTGCCTTATTGAAAGCCTCGGAAATTCTACCAGAAATAAAGAATCCCCGCAGCAAGCGACGGGGTATTTCAATGAGGAGTGTAACTTTTCATGTCAAGCCAAGGAGTCTGCGAAGAGCGCGAGCTGTCCGGTGTCCAGAGGCTGGGCGTGGAGTTGCTGATACTCTTTGCCCCGCCCCTGTTCGCGCACGTAGTTGGCGATGGTGTGGGCGTTGCCGTGCTGAGCCACAGTGGCCACGAAGGAGCCGTCCAACCAGAACTCGCCGCCCCACAACTTCTTCTTGACGTGCGGGCACCGCTTGAACATCTCACGCCCCACGATGCTCTTGAGCGTCTTCACGATCTTCAAGGGGCTGTAGGAGGGCACGCTCTATAGGAGGGCACACTCTGCATGAGGAAATGCACATGATCCCCATCGGTGCCGATCTCCAAGAAGATAATCTCGTAACGCTGGCTGATCTCCAAGCACACTTCCCGTAGCGCTGCGTCCACTTGGGGGTCAAAAACAACACGACGATACTTGGCGGGGCACACCAAGTGGTAAACAAGATCGAGACGTTGTGGCTCTTGTGGATGTAGGTCGGCTTTGGCACCTACAAAGTGTGAACTGCTACGCCCAAATCCGCAGCAAGCTGCGGGGTATCTACCCAATCGAATGAATTCGCCGCAAAGCGGAGCCAAGTCCGCCTGCGCGGACTGATGCCCCAACCTGCGAAGGCAGGTTTTGCCTTCCTTTGCGGCGACTTTAGTCGCTGAAAATTATGAACATCACCAACAACCCTTCACGAAGTCGTTTCCAATCCGAAAAAGACGGCCAAATTGCCGTCGCCGACTACCATTTGAACGGCGATGTGATGACCGTCACGCACATCATCGTGCCGCCTCAACTGCGCGGCGGCGGTGTGGCTTCGGCATTGGCGGCGCAGGTCGTGGCACACGCGCGGCGCGAGAATTTAAAAATCGTGCCCCAGTGTTCGTTTATGGCGGCTTATCTCCAAAAACATCCCGAAACTCACGACTTGCGCGCTTAAAGCGGTTCTCGTTTGAGTTGCTCCGCGCTCGTTGGTAGGGACATGGCCTGCCATGTCCCTACCAACCGTTATTTCATTTGAAAACCGCTCTAATCGCGTCGCGAAAAGGGGCCGCACCTCTGAGGTGCGGCCCCTTTTGGTTTCGCAATTTTTATAATTGAGCAACGGGAAATTCCGTGACGCGCAGGTTGGTGCAGCCGTAGGGAATCAGGGTCAAAGTTTCGGATGGCTCCTGGGAGTGAAGCGGATTTGGCGGCGGCGCGGCGGCGTTGTCGAGCAACTCCCAGTCGGGCGCGCGGCGCCCCCGAACCTGCAGGTGAAGCGGCGCGCCTTGGGGCGAAAAAGGACAGTCGCTCAGGGGCGAAAAATCGAGGTTGAGGTCTTGATTTTCGCTTTTCAGCGCGTAATTCCACGCCGCGCGGGGATGGACTTCCCAGTCGGCATGCGGCTCCTCACCGCGCAGGTGGCGCCACTCTTTTGCGACGGGAAGCGCGAAAACCAGCGGGCCGCGTTGCAGCGCAACTGCGCCATTGGGCCGCTGCTGCCATTCCACATCGACGCTCAAAAAGAGTTGCAAATGCGTTTGCCCGCTCCACACGCGATGCACGCGATGGAATCCAGCTTCCAAGGCCGTTTCCGCGTCGTCCACTTTGAAACGGGCTTCGCGGCACCAGGCCGGAACGCGCAGATAAAGCGCAAACTCCAAGAGATTTTCGGCCCAGACCGAAATCGAAACTTCGTCTCGAAACGGATACTCGGTTTCGACCTCGACGCGCACCCGTTGGCCCTCGATAACGGTTTCCACTTCACAGGGCGCGTATGCGAGCGCCGCCAATCCGTCTTCCGCTCGCGCCCACAAATGCGCGGCGAATTTGGGCCAGCCCTGATGCATATTGGCGGTGCAGCAGCCGAAATTCGGCTCCAGACCGAAGATGTTGGCGTCGGCGTAATTGTTGGTGTAAACGCGCGGCTCGCACTCTTTGCACACCACCTGATTGGCCTGTTGCACGTATTGATGCGCCCACATATCGGGTTTAAACGTCGCCGGAAGCGCGTTAAAAACGATGCGCTCCAGCCGGTCGCCGAAACGCGCCTCGCCAAACGTCGCGCTCAGAATTTCCAGCGAAAACGCATATTCCACGACCGAGCAAAGCTCGCTGCCCTGCGAAGGCGAGCGCCCCGCCAGACTTTCGTCGCCCGAAAACAAGCCGTTGGCCTGGCCGTGCCACTCATCGAGAACCCGCATCCATTTGAGAGCCAGTTCCGCCTCGCTGCGGCGCCGCGTTTCGTCGCCACCTAAGCGAAACGCCACTGCCGTTTCCTTGAGCGCCATCGCCTGGTTGACGACGTGATTTTCCAGCGTCCACTGCGTCTGTTTCTGGGTGAACTGGAAATCGGCGAAGTGAGCGCGCCAATCGTAGCCCTGTTTTTGGGCTTTGCGCGCCAAATCCGGCAAATGTTCTTCGCCGGTGCGGTCGTAAAGCCACAAAACGCTCAGCGCCAGTTCCGGCCAGCGCATTTTGGCCCAATATTGCAGCGATTTTTCATCCAGAAGCGCGTCGATGCGCCCCATAGCGCGCGACATGGCGGGCAAAATGCGCGCGTCTCCTGTCGCTTCGTGCCACTGCGCCAGGGCCTTGAACACCACGAAAAGCGGCCAGGGATCAAGACTGGTTTCGCCCGAACCCTCGTGCGGGTCTTCTTTGTCGCCGAGCCAGCCGTTGGGATGCTGGCGCTCTAAAATGGCGTCGATCCAGCGCGTGATTTTCCCTTTCAAGGCCGCGTCATCGAGCAAATTGGCGAGCGGAATCACGCCATCGAGCCAGTAGGGGCCGCGCTCCCAGCCTTCGGCCTCGCCGCCGATCCAGCGCGAATCAGCAATTGGGGGCCAAAATTCGTCCTAATGGCCGCTCAAGCCGCCGGCCTGAATTTCTAGCTGATTTCGGAGCCAACCGGTCGGGCGAATCGAGCCGAGCGGCAAGGTTTGAAAAGTGGATGTCGTCATGGAAAAATCGTTCAAACACACAAAATCGTCAATTTCTTCGGCCCGTGCGCGCCCAAAACCAGAATGCGCTCGATGTCGCCGGTGCGACTGGGGCCGGTGATAAAGCCCATCAAACTCGGATATTTGTCGCCGTATTTCTGCTGCATTAGTTCGAACGCGGCGGGTAAATCGGGCAAAAGCTGCTCGCGCCGCGCGATGACGACGTGATGCGGCGGCAATATCGACAAAACCCGCCCGCCCGCGCTTTTGTTGGTGCTTAGGATGCTGCCGGTTTGCGCCACGAGCGCATCGCACTGCGTGATTCCAGCGTCGCATTTTTCCAGTTCGTGCGCGTCGTAGCCGCCATCGACGTAAAGATTCTCTAAACCTAAAGTCTCCGCCGCCAAATCGGTCAACTCGCCGCGATGCAAACCGATTTTCTTCCAGCCGTTTTCACTCTTCAACTTTTCGAGTTGGGTTTTCAAATCGGCTTCATCGGCGCACAAGATCCACTGCGTTTTCAAATCGAGCGAATTAGCGGCGAATAAATCGGCCCATTCGTCCCAGCTTTCGCCGACCGGCGGCAGCCAGGTGCGTTTTTGCGATGTCGCGGCTTCCTGCCCTAAAATCGAAAAGGTGTTTTCGAACTGCGGCTCCTGCTGCGGCTCGCTTTCGCCCGCGTGATGGCCAGGTTTGGGCGCGGGAACGGCGAGGGCGCGGCGAATCGCGCTTAAAATCGCTTCGCGGGATGAAGTTGGAGTTGGCATAGTTTTCTCAATAATTTGAGTTAAGTCAGTTGCCTTCTCTGCATAAATGATCGCAAGAAAATATTCCCTTTCTGCTTTGACCCCCTCACGAAATTTACATCTCGTTTAGCGCGCCTGTTGGTCATCGTTCCCTTCTGCAAGCCATCTTTGCTTTTAAAATAGATCCGCGCACCCAGATACTGAAGTTTCCCTTTCTGCACCACATAATAATCTATAGTGGTTCCAACATAGTTGTTTCTATTAACAAAAGGAAACTCAGAACCTTGGATCGTGTATACAGCTGACAAACGATTATTTCGCGTCGAATATCGGCCTCTTTTCACGTAGGTGCCTTTGATACCGGCAAATTGAGTTGCAATAACAAAATAGCCATCAGGATACAAAACCATGCGGCTTTCAGTTCCCTTTTGATCCGAATAAAGCCAGTTGCCTACTAAAGGAGTGTTTGACTTTTGAGCGAACGAATCAAGCATAACGCCCCCTAAAAAGAGCGCCGCAACCGCACTAATCCAACCCGTTCGCCTTTGGGCACACATATTTTGTTTGTTTTTGAAGTGGTTTCTCATCCCAAATTCCCCCTTTTGGCCCAGAAATCCTTGAAAGTTTCGCGTTTGACTTTGGGAAACTCGCGCCCCGCCGTCCACACATAAAGCGGGTCGAGTCTGCGCCCCTTGACAAGCGGGTGAAACGCCTGCGCGAGCGGCGCCAGTTTCAGCGCCAGACGATACAACCTCGGCTGGTTCATGAACCACGCGAAACCTTTCATCGCCCATTTTTCCCACCACACCGGTTTTTGAGTTGCCGCGTTGCGCCGGTTTTGCAACAGATGATGCGCCAGATCGATTTTGACCGGACAGGTTTCGGTGCAGGCGCCGCACAGACTCGACGCGCTGGAAAGATGCTTCCAGGTCTGCATTTCCTTGAAATGCGGCGTGATCACGCTTCCAATCGGGCCTTGATAGGTCGTGCCGTAGGTATGCCCGCCGACGTTTTTGAAAATCGGGCACACATTCAAACACGCCCCGCAGCGAATGCAGGAAAGCGCGTCGCGCTGTTCGGGATCGGCGAGAAGTTTGGTGCGCCCGTTGTCGAGCAACACGACGTGAAACTCCTGCGGCCCGTCAATTTCGCCCTCTTGTTTCGGGCCGCCCAAAAGCGTGTTGTAGCCGGTGAGCGCCTGTCCCGCGCCCGCCGTCGCCAGCATCGGGAGAAAAAGGGCTAAATCGCTCATTTTGGGCAGCACTTTTTCGATGCCCATGATGGCGATATGAATTTTGGGCAGCGACACCGAAAGCCGCGCGTTGCCCTCGTTTTCGGTGATGGAAATCATACCGGTTTCGGCGATGGCGAAGTTGCCGCCCGAAATTCCGACATCCGCCGCGATATATTTTTCGCGCATCACTTCGCGCGCGATCATGGTGAGTTCTTCGGGCGAATCGGTCGCCGCCGTGCCGAGTTTTTCCCTGAACAAGTCGGAAATCTCGCCGCGCGAAAGGTGCATGGCCGGAAAAACGAAATGATAGGGCGCTTCCTCGCGTAGTTGCACGATGTATTCGCCCAAATCCGATTCGGCAACTTCAAAGCCTTCTTTTTCGAGCGCCGCGTTGAGATGAATCTCTTCGCCGGTCATAGTTTTCGACTTGATAATGCGCCGCGCGCCCGCGTCCTTGATAACGCCGACGATATAATCGCGCGCCTCTTCTTCGGTCGAGGCCCAGAACACCTTCGTGCCGCGCGCGGTGATTTTCTCTTCAAATTCGCGCAGATACTGGTCGAGATGCCCGACAGCTTCCCATTTCACTTCGGCGGCGGTTTGTCGGGCCGCGCCCCAGTTTTGGAACTTCGACTGCTTACCCGCTCGCGCGACGTAGTATTTGCCCAGCGCGCTTTGAATCAGCTCGCGGTGACGCAAATCCGCCGTTTTTTCGTCGGCATCGTGATGAAACTGCGCCGAGGGTTTTTCAGGCGGATTATGAAAATTATCGTCGTGCGCCGCGCCGGAGCCAGCCGGAACTTCAATTTTTTCGGGTGCAATAGCCATGTTTAGAATAGGACGCTAACTCTGTTCGCCACCTGCGGACGCTACGGCTTCGCCGACACAACGTTTTTCATTTGAAAAGTAGCGTCTGCCGAAGGCATTGCGTCCGCAGGTGGCGAACAGAGTTAGCGTCCTATTTTGTCACCAACCTTGATTCAACACTTCCGCGAGATGCAAACACTTCATCCCACGTTTTTCCCTGTCTAAAACGCCCTGAATGTGCATCAGACAGCTTCCATCGTTGGAAACGATGTATTTGGTGCCGGTTTCGAGCGCCGATTTAGTCTTGACCTGCCCCATCGCCACGCTGATTGAAGGAAATTTGGCCGAAAACAATCCGCCGAAACCGCAGCACGTCGCCGCCTCGCCCATTTCGCGCAGTTCCAGGCCCTCGACGTTTTCCAAAAGCGCGCGCGGCTCGGTTTTGATGCCCAGTTCGCGCAGGCCGTGACAGCCATCGTGCCACGTCACCGCGTGCGGGAATTTGGCGCCGATGTCGGTCACGCCCAGTTCGTTGACCAGAAAATCAGAAAACTCAAAAGTTTTTTCGCCCAGCGCGCGCGCGTCGGCTTCGCGCGGCGTGCCAATGAAAAGTTCGTTGTAAAACACCTTGAGCATCGCGCCGCACGAGCCGGACGGAATCACAACGCGCTCCGCATCGCCCAACGCATCCAAAACTTTCACCGCGATTTGGCGCGATTCATCCCAGTATCCGGCGTTGAAGGGCGGCTGGCCGCAGCACGTCAGTTGCGGCTTGTAATCGAGCGTGTGCCCCAGTTTCTCGAAGATTCGCACCATCGCGCGGCCCGTTTGCGGGTAGAACGAATCGACGAAACAGGGAATGAACAGCGTTATTTTCATGTTGTTTTAGCCACAGAGAACACACAGAGAGGCACAGAGAAGGTTAATTGAATTTCTCTGTGCCTCTCTGTGTGTCCTCTGTGTTCTCTGTGGCTATTCCTCACCATTTCACATGGGCGATGCGCCGCGCGACTTCAAGCGCGTTTTCGCGCGAGTTGAACGCCGAAATGCGGAAAAAGCCTTCGCCCTTACTCCCAAATCCCGATCCTGGCGTGATAACCACATTCGCCTCGCGCAGCATGAGGTCGAACACGTCCCAGCTCGACAGACCGTCGGGCGCGCCCACCCAAATATAAGGCGCGTGGAGTCCACCGAAGGTTTCCAGCCCCGCATCCTGCGCCGCCTGGCGCAAAATGCGCGCGTTTTCCATGTAATGCTCCACCAATTCCGCGACCTGCGCCCTGCCCTGCGGCGAATAAAGCGCCTCCGCCGCGCGCTGAATTGGATACGACACGCCGTTGAACTTGGTGGTCGAACGCCGCAGCCAGAGCGGATGAATCGCGACCTTCTCGCCGTCTTTAGTCGTGCCCTGAAGCGACTGCGGCACGACGGTGAGGGCGCATCTCACGCCCGTGAAGCCGCCTGATTTGGAGAAAGAACGAAACTCGATGGCGCAGTCGCGCGCGCCCTCGATTTCGTAAATCGAACGCGGCAAATCGGGATCGCGGATGTAATCGGAATAGGCGGCGTCAAACAGAATGATGGCCTCGTTTTCCAGCGCATAATCGACCCATTCTTTCAACTGTTCTTTGGTGGCGACAGCGCCGGTGGGATTGTTGGGAAAACAGAGGTAAATCAGGTCAACTTTTTGATCTGGAAGCGGCGCGACGAAGCCGTTTTCGCGCGTGCAGGGCAGATAAACCAGTCCTTCGTAAGCGCCGCTTGCATCGGCCTCACCGGTGTGACCGGCCATGACGTTGGTATCGACATAAACCGGATACACCGGATCGGAAACCGCGATGGTGTTGTTGTCGCCGAAGATGTCGAGGATGTTGGCGGTGTCGCATTTGGAGCCGTCGGAGATGAAAATCTCGTCGGCGTCGATAAACAGCCCTCGGTCGCGGTATTCGCCCTGCGCGACCGCTTCGCGCAGCCATTCGTAGCCCTGCTCCGGCCCGTAGCCGCGAAAAGTTTCGCGCTCGCCGAGTTCGTCGCTGGCGTTTTTGAGCGCTTCGATAGCGGCGGGCGGCAGTGGTTCGGTCACGTCGCCGATGCCGCAGCGAATCAGGCGCGGCGCGGCGTCGGGGTTGTCTTCGCTCCACACCCGCACGCGGCGCGAGATTTCGGGAAAGAGATAACCGGCTTTGAGCTTGAGATAATTGTCGTTGATGGTGGCCATAAGCCCTTTAAAAGCTAACAAACCGCGCGACTTTTGGAGCGCGGGCAGTGCTTAAAACACCGGTGCCAAAATATCGCCGCGCGAATCGGGCGTGAGTCGCTTCGTCACCGTTTGGGCGCCGCTTTTTCGATCCGTTTCGATGGTTTGAATCGGCGTGCCGCCATCGTCGCGACCGTCCGGCCCGATGCTGTAGAGCCGATATTTGTCGCCGTCGCGCTTGTAGATGAGCGGCTGGCCATCGGAAAACGGGTCGAGCGGCGCGGCGAAAGTCGCGGGATAGGCGCCGCTTTCGAGCTTAATGGCGCGCAGTTCGAGCGCGGCTTCTAGAAGGCGGTTTTCGGCGCGGTTGCGCTCGTAGACAAAGCGCGTCGACTCGCGGCGCAAGAGGTCGGTGGCGACTTGCACCAGGCGATTCGACCCGCGCGGCACTTCGACTTTGATTGCGCGCGGATAAGGCAGCACCTCGCGCGCGATGGCGGCATCGAAGACGGCCGAAATTTGCGCGGCGAGGCTTTCGGGTGTCAGAGCGAGCAGTTCACGCGCTTCTTCCTCGCTCACCATCACCTTGTTGCGGCCTTCGGGCGTGGTGAGAGCCTTTCTCCCTTCATCGGAAGCGAAGAACTCGGCGAAGCTGGACGAAGTGAGGTTGAAAGTAGTCTGTTTTTCGGCCCGCAGAGTTTCGGCGGGCGCGGCGCGGCGCGCTTCGATGGCCCGAAGTCGTGGGAAGGCAGCGCGAATTTGCGTCGCATCGAGTTTGGCGGCGACGGTTTCGAAATCGCGGCGCGCGACGGCTTCCATCGCCACGCCGACCAGCAGGCCGATATGCGGCGCGCCGCGCGTGATGACGGCGCCCAGTTCCAGACCGGTCAGGCGCGAATCGAGAGCGCCCGCGAAATCGCCGTCGGCGAGGCGGACATCCGACTCCTGGCGCAGCAGGCGCGCCAGTTCGCGGACTCTTCCGTGGTTCGCGAAGCCTAAATCGCCGTAATTAGTGGGAAGGGGCACTTCAATGGGCTGCTGCAACGCTTCGCGCAGCAGCTTGAGCGCGGGCGCGTTGCGCGCGACGGCGAGGCGCTGGCGACGCAGATTTTCCTGGGGCGAAAGTTTTTCCGCCGCCGAGGGAACTCCGTTTTCGCCTGGCAGGATAAGTTTTCCCGCCGCGATGAGCGTGTCGTAGCCGTTGGGCGGCGTTTCCTGCGCGCTGGCGCCAGTCGCCAACAGGCCGCACAACAAGAGAGCGAGAAGTTTCATAACGCTTTCTCCAGAATCGCCGACATCGAGCCTTTCGAGGTTTCCATGCGCCAGTCGGCGCCGTAGGCGTGGATTTGTTCGCGGTAGGCCTCGGCGCGTTCCAGATGGCCCGTCCACACGATGACGCGCTTGCGGGTATCGACTTCCACGGTCATTTTAAAGGCGCGACGCATCGGGTAGCCGAAAATCGCCATTAGCATTTCGACCACGTAATCGTAAGTGTGGAAGTCATCGTCGAGCAAAACCACGTTCCAGGGCGTGTCGGACAACAACTTTTCGTCCTGGGTGGATTCGAGATCAATTTCGGGGAGAGTCGTGGTTTCGGAAGTGAAAGAGGCGGATTTCATGGGAGAAAACCCGTGGTTAGTAGTAGCGGCGCGGGGCGCGGTTTTACAGACATAACCCCACCCAAACCGCCCCCCCGCGGCACAAAAAAAAAAGGTAAATCAAAAAAAAAAAAGGCCGGTGGGGGATTCGAGGGGGCGGGGGGGCGGGAAAACACAGGTGGGGG
>JAUJNG010000024.1 GCA_030448265.1 Abditibacterium sp. | reverse complement strand
CTCTCTCTTTTTCTCTTTCTCACTCTATCTCTCTTTGTGTGTCTTTTTGTGTTTGTTTGTGTTTATTTGAGTGTGTGCTTGTTTGTTTTGGTCTTTTTCTCTTGGGGGGGGGGGGGTTTTGTGGGGGGGGCTGTTGCTGCCCCCGGGGGGGGGGCTTACCCCCCCCCCCCCCCCCCCCCCCCCCCCCCCCCCCCCCGCTACTACAAACCCCTTTGGGCACAGACTCTAACTCCAGCGTTTTTGCAGTGCCTCCGCGATTTCGTCCTCGATTTCGATCACGCCCGCATGACGCGGGCCTGCGGGCACATTGATTTGTGCCGAAATATCGCGCCAGGTTTTCCAGTCGGAAGTGGCGATAGCGCCGAAAAAGCCTGCGGTGAAATGGTCGAAAATCATGAGCCATTCGCCCTGGGCGCGAAACAGCGTCGGGCCTTCGGTGAAAAGCGGCGAAACGAACTTTTCCCCAGTTTCCCAGGGGCCGAGCGCGTCTGGGGCGCGGCCTACGCGAATTGCTTTGTGTTTGCTGTCGGGTGTGTGGCCGCCACGCTCGTCTTTGAACGCCATCGCGTAGCCGTTTTCAAGCGGCAGGACGTTGGCGTCGATGACGTTGTAGCCAGGATCGAAAAAGAGCTGCGCGGGGCTGAACTGCTTGAAATCGGGCGTCGAGGTGCCCCAGATGCGGTGATTGTAGCCGTGAGCATCAAACTCCTCGCCCGCGCCTGGCGTAGTCGAACTCCAGATGATCCAATAAAGATTCGATTCGCGCGCGAAAAACGCTTCCGGCGCCCAGCAGTTGCGCGTGCCAGGCACGGTTTGCATCACGGGCAGCAGGGTTTCGTCGCGCCACGCCATGAGATCGTCCGAAACCGCGTGATAAATCGCGTCCGATTTCCAGCCGTTGGTCGAAAGCAGATGAAACAGCCCGTTCTGGTCGCGAAAAACGAACGGGTCGCGCAGGGTTTGCGAGCCAATCGAACTCCCAAAAGTTGGCTTGTTGGCATTGAGCGCGCGCCACTTCATGCCGTCGTCCGAGAGCGCGAGATGGAGCGCTTCGGCCTCGGTGCGGAAATAGGACATTAAAAACATCGCCCGCAGTTTCCGACTTTGGCCCGCGAGACGCATAAACTGGGCGGTATGGCCTCTCGACCTTCTCCTTCCTATTCTCTCACGCTTCGCATCGAATACTCCAACAAGCTCGGAATGCTGGGCCGCATCACCAGCCTGATTGGCGATAGCGGCGGCGATATCGGCGCCATCGACATCGTGCAGTCGAGCAAAGGCGCCATGACGCGCGACATCACCTTTTCCGCCGCCGATGTCGAGCATGGCAAACGCATCATCGAAGCGGTGCGCGCTCTGGGCGGCGTGGATATCGTTCAAGTTTCCGACCGCACTTTTTTGCTTCATCTGGGCGGCAAACTGGAAATTTCGCCCAAAGTTCCGGTCAAAACCCGCGATGACATTTCGATGATCTACACGCCAGGCGTGTCGAGAATCGTCGAAAAAATCGTCGAAAACGCCGACGACGCTTTCAATCTCACCATCAAGAAAAACACCGTCGCTGTCGTCACCGATGGCAGCGAAGTGCTGGGCCTGGGCGCGGCGGGGCCGCAGGCGGCGCTTCCCGTCATGGAAGCCAAAGCGATTTTGCTCAAGGAGTTCGCGGGCGTCGATGCGTTTCCACTGCCGCTCGATGTGGCGAGCGACGAGGAGTTCGTGGCGGCGGTGCGCGCGATTGCGCCCGCCTTTGGCGCGATTCATCTCGAAGACATCACCGCGCCGCGCTGTTTCCGCCTGGAACGGATGCTCGCCGAGGCGCTCGATATTCCGGTTTTCCACAACGACCAACACGGCACGGCGATTGTGGCGCTCGCGGGGCTGATCAACGCGCTCAAAATCATTGGGAAGTCGCCCCAAAGTTTGAAAGTCGTCATCAACGGCGCCGAAGCCGCCGGAATCGCGACCGCGAAACTGCTGCTCGCCTACGGCGTGCGGGACATCATCATTTGCGACGACCGCGAGGTTTTAAGCGCCGCCGACGACGACGAAACGCTGCGCGAAGTGGCGCAAAAAACCAATCCGCGCGGCGTGAGCGGCGGCCTCGTCGAGGCGCTGGTGGGCGCCGATGCGCTGCTGGGATTTGGACGCCATCACGTTTTGGAAGCCGATTCGATTCGCGCCATGAACACCGACCCGATAGTGTTTGCGATGGCCAATCCCTATCCCGAAGTCGAGCCGGCGGAAATCGAGAGCATCGCGCGCATCATCGCCACCGGAAAAAGCGATTTTCCCAATCAGATCAACAATATGCTCTGCTTCCCTGGCTTTTTCCGAGGGCTTTTGGATGCGCGCGCCACGACGGTGAACGACGAAATGAAAATCGCCGCCGCGACCGCGATTGCGGGCGTGATCGGGCCGGACGAACTGCACGAAGATTATCTGATTCCCAGCGTGTTCAATCGCCGCGTCGCCAATGCGGTGGCGCGGGCTGTGGTGCAAGCGGCGCAAAGTTCGGGAGCGGCGCGGCGGGCTTTGCGAGCTTCGCTGTAGTTTTGTGGCCACAACACACGCGACATAAAACGCGCTATCGAGAGTTGTCTGCGCCTGGGTGTTCAGTTTCGCGATTTAGTGTTGCTGCGCATAACTTTTTCCACTTCGCCGCGATAAACCACTGACCATGATAGATTGACAGCCCCCGAGATTACGTCACCTCAAAATTTGCCCGCGTCAGGGCCACTGGTCAAACCCGATTACTAATTATATACTGCGCCCATCTTGGCCATGTTATGTGACCAAAAGGAGACAAAACACCATGAAAAATTTGAAAACAAGCACCCTTGTGCTCGGCGTGTTGGGTTCTGCTCTGACGCTGACGGCTGTCCCCTCCATCGCTGCACCCAAGGCGCAGGCCAAAGCCAGCCGTTCTGTGGCGCCGGTTTCAAAGCCCATCGTCTTGACCGAGCAGGAGATGGCCCAAACGACGGGCACCCTTTTCTCCATCGGTCCGGCCAGAGGCGTTTCCGGTCGGGACTTCGGGCAGTTCGTTTCCGATGTCGGTCCCGAGATTAGGGACAGGGTTGGAGGCGCGGCGTTTGGTCAGCGCATTGCGGGGATTGCGCAGACGAATGAGCCAAATGGGCCGCCTCAGTAGAGCCAATCTTCCGTTGAGAACGTGGTGATGTAGAACACAACCGCAACACAAGCCGGAGCAGGGTTTTGCAAGCTCTGCTCCGGCTTTTTTGTCAATGGGAAACAGGGGATGCATGAAAATATTACGAAGCCCCGCCAGAAAAATCCGCACTGCGCTCTTGCTCGTCGCCCCTCTGGGATGCTGGTTATTTTGCCGTCCGGCGCAGGCTGATCCATTGTTCGCGTTGCTCGGGGCTGAGGGCCTGAGACTCTTCCATCAATCAAAGCGATTAAAGTCCTTGAACAGTGGTGCCCTCATCCGGCAGACCAGCGATGTCACCTGCGGGCCAGCAGCTATCGCGTCACTGCTGCATTTCTACTTTGGTGACACAGCGACCGAAGAGGAGATGGCGAAACTGTCCGGCACTTATGAGAAAGGCACCTCGACCCTGCTGGGGTTGCGCAACGCCTGTCGTTCCAAAGGTTACGACGCCGTTGGTTATCGCATGACGCTGCCTCAACTCTTACAGGAAGTGGATAGCAGCAGCGTGCCTGTGCTCGTCCACTTCAAAACACCCTCGCTCCACTACGCCTTAGTCCTTGGGCAGGTGGATAATTTCATCCTGGTTTCCGATCCATCGCAGGGCAACCTTTCCATGGACGTGGCCGACTTTCTGCGGCGCTGGGATGGTATGGCGCTGGTGGTCAAGTCATCGCGTCCTGCCAACCGAACGGTGGTTGAGAAGCGCAAGCAATCCGCCGCCACCAGAATCGAGACGCTCAATCGCACCAGTTCGTTGATGTCGTCTCTGCGCTTTTAATCCACCCAGGCATGATGCTAAACGTTGGCTTCGCCCCCCGCCGTTCATTTATTGCCGCGGTTTTTCTCGCGCTTCTGCCATCGCTCGGCCTGACGATGCATCCGGCAAGGGCTGAAGACATTCCGCCTGCTGTCGTTCCCCTTGCTGTTGATGCGGTAACAGCGACAGTTACTCCACAGCCAGTAACAGAAGGCGAAAAGAAAACCTCTGCGGGCGCTCCGAGCGCCCTGCCCAAGGAAACCCTCGGGGAAGACCACAAGGACATCTTAGAAGTTCAGATTGGCCAACAGAAGACAATTCCCTTGACACGCTTAATTCGGATCTCGGTGCAGGATCTAAGTCTCCTCACCATCCGCGCCCTCGGCGACAACGAGGTTACGGTCGTTGGCATGGCAGCCGGCGAGACGTGGCTGGAAATTGTCCACGGCGAGCGTCAGTTCACGGCTCTAAAAGTGCGTGTCTTGCACAAAGACCAACTGAAAGCCAAAGATCTGAGCCAGACGGCAGGGACAGGAACCTCCGCTTCTGATTCATCCCCCCTCCCTGCATCACCCGCCGCATCCGCCACGCCGACGACACCGCCCACACCGACCGACGTGATTCCCACTGACCCTCCCACTCAGCCACGCCTGCAGATCTCAGTGGAACCGACTTTCGGGTTGGATACACAACGCCTTCTTCTGTTAAGTAATGATGGCCCCGATGGGGGGCTTGTTTCTCAGGGAACGATCAATACACGCCGCTCTTTTCAGGTCATTCCCGTCTCGCTTCGTTATCAAAGCAGTCACCCCAATATGCTGCAACGCGATACATGGACGCTGGATATTCCTTACATTCGACGGCACGAAGAATCCACCTTTGGAGGGCGGTTGTTGGAGTCTCGCAATGCGGGCCTGGGTGATATACAACTCGGCTTTGAACGCATAATCCCACGTCTGCGACAGTCAGCCTGGGACGCCATCGTGGGAGTCAATCTCCAATTGCCGACGGGCCAGAGTATTTACGACTCCACAGCAAACGAACTTCCACTGGGCAGTGGACATTACGAGATGGGCGGTTTCCTGGGCGTGCGTAAGATTGCCGATCCATTTGTGCTAAGTGCTACGTTTGGGATTAACAACTCACTCCCCAGAAGTGGGGGAGGAATCCGCATAAAACCAGGGCTGGGCTACTCGATCCGAACGGGCATTGGTTATGCGCTGAGCGACCGCTGGGTTCTTTCCGAACAAATCTCATTCGCCCGCCGACCGAATAGCTTTCTGATCAGTTCTACTGATACACAGTCTGAGCAGATAGACCAATCCTACCTCGCACACAGTCTGTCTTATAACCCCAAACGCGGCAGCCACACCATGCGCCTGACTTTCAGCGCTGGGCTTAACAATGCCAGCACGGATTACACGCTCGGTTTTGCAATCCAACGGTGAGCCACACTACACCGCCTGCGAAATAAGGGCCTTAGTTATTTCTGCGATAGGCCATTTTTGACGCTCAAACTCGGGGAGTCGGGCGCCGATCTACAGAATTAACAAATATCCTGGCCTACGTTGTTTATAAGCGTGGAACTCGCTGATTTTTGGGAGTTGGCGAACGATTATCAACCAAACGCCCTTTCTTCTACATCAATCCCAGTTGCAGCCGCGCGATTTCGCTCATCATTTCCATCGAATAGGTCGGCTCCCACACCAGTTCGACTTCGCAGTCGGTCACTTCGGGAATGGCGGCGATTTTGGTTTCGACTTCAATCGGCAAAGTTCCCGCGACCGGACAGGCCGGAGAAGTCAGCGTCATACGCACATAAACCTCGCCGAGATGGTTGACGGCGATGTCGTAAATCAGGCCGAGTTCGTAGATGTTGACCGGAATTTCGGGGTCGTAGATGGAGCGGATGACATCGACGACTTTTTCGTGAATCACGGCTTCTTTGGGGCCGAGGCCGTCGCGCGACGGGGCGTTGGTGGGTTCGTCCATAATGGTTTCGCTTTGGGTGTTGAGGGCATCGCCCAGCAGTTGCGAGGCGGAATTGGGATTGTTCATTGGGTTGCTTCTTGCGCCGCTAAAGTTTTGACGCGATTCACCATCCCCGCCAGTCCGTTGCGGCGGCCCAGGCTGAGATGCTGATCCAGTTCGATGCGCCGCAAAAGCGCGTCGATATCGAATTGCAAAATATCGCGCGGCGTCTGGCCGGAGTAGATGTTTCGCAGAATCGCAATCAGGCCGCGCACGATGGTGGAATCGGAATCGGCCAGAAAATCGATGCGCGTTTCATCGGCCTCTCTTTTCGGCTCGGCGATCATCCAGACGCTGCTCTGGCAGCCGTGAACCAGATTTTCCTCGACCCTGGCGCCTTCGGGCAACGGCGGCAGCTTTTTGCCTAAATCGATGAGAAAGCGGTAGCGGTCTTCCCAGTTGTCGAACATCTCGAACGCTTCGACCAGTTCCTGCGCGTTTTCTTGTTGTGTCATGGCGTGTTGTGGCATGGCGTGATTAATCGCATTTTCTGACGCAGTAAACCTCACCGCGTGGCCTCAAAACCGGTCTTGCTGCATAATTTATGGTGGCATGAGGAGTCGGGAAGCGATTCGTTGCGGCCATCACTATGAAAAACCTCAAGATTCTGGCGGGATTTGCCCTCGCTCTGCTCGCGGGCTGTGGCGGCGGAGGCAGCAGCCCCTCGGTTCCCACACCGACACCCACACCTGTGGCGCCTACCCCTGCGCCGCCCTCGTCCACTCCAACGCCTCCACCACCAACGCCAACGCCCCCGCCGCCTACCCCGACACCCACGCCGCTTCCAACTCCAACGCCTACCCCGCCGCCAGTCACACAGCAGCTTTTGACGGACGATTTCAGTGGCCCAACGCTCGATTACAGCCAGTGGGGAATTTATTCGTCGAACAACCGTTTGCAGCGCACCCGCTTCGGTTTCGAGCCGGAAATGCGCCGCGAAAACGACCTCTCCTTCGCACGTTTTCGCCTCGATTCCTTCAACCCCGATTCGCCTGGCGATTTCAAGGGCACGGAAATTTTTTCTTACCAGCGCTTTGAACGCGGTCAGGGCGTGGAATATGAAGCGCGTCTGCGCGCTCCCAACCTGCCGCCTGGGGTTATTTTCGCGTTTTTCACCATTTACGACCGTTTCAACGGCGCGCCCAGCGATACGACCTACACCAAAACCGAAATCGACTACGAATTTTTGAGCGCCGAAATGGAGCAGTTTTCGCCGCGCGGCCAGCGCAAACGACTTTATCTCAACGTCTGGGACGACTGGACTGTGCGCGACGGCTTCGACCAGGACGACATTAACACCGCCGACAACGCCCGCCGCGACAAAACTTATCAACTCGCCTCGGACCCGAATTTCGACTGGGCGAATTGGAACACCTACACCATTCGCTGGCTGCCCGACCGCACCGAATTTCTGCTCAATGGCCGCATCGAGCGCGTCGAGCGCGAAGTCAGGCCCGATGAGGCGATGTCGGTGCATTTCAACATCTGGACGGGAACGCCCGATTTCGCGCAGGCTTACAGCGCGTCGCTGCAACCGGCGGCTGCGGCAGAGGCGAACCAGAGCGCCTTTTTCGATGTCGATTACGTCCGCGTGCGCCGCCTGGGAAGCCCTGCGGTTCGCATTGCACCGCGCGAACAGCCGCTTCCGCCTGGCGTCAAATCGTATCGCACTCGCTAAAAAGCGGATTTCGTGGCTCGCAGCGCGGGAACAAAGCACGCCTCTGTTGTAAAGTTTTCCAGGATCTCTTTATGGAACTTCTTCACATTGGCGCTCGCAAAACCTGGATGGCGCCCGAACTCATTCAAGTCAATCGCCTGCCGATGCGGGCCACGCTCTTTCCCTTTCCTGATGCCGACTCAGCGTGCACTTATAATCGCGAAAACACGCCCTGGGTGCAAAGTTTAGGTGGCGACTGGGATTTTCATCTCGCGCCGCGTCCCGAAGCCGTCCCCGCCGATTTCACCGGCGAAAACTTCACTCCAAATGACGACTGGGCGAAAATCCCCGTGCCCTCCAACTGGACGATGCACGGCTACGACCGTCCCCATTACACCAACGTCCAGATGCCGTTTCCCCACGAGCCGCCGCTCGTGCCCGAAGACAATCCCACCGGCTGTTATCGCACCAGCTTTGAAATTCCCAATGAGTGGGAAAATCGGCGCACCGTTTTGCACTTCGGCGGCGCGGAAAGCGTGCTTTATGTGTGGATTAACGGCGTCGCACTGGGAATTTCCAAAGATACGCGCTTGCCCAGCGAGTTCGATATTTCCGATTTCGTCCGTTTCGGCGCGCCCAATACGCTCGCAGTTGTCTGCGTCAAGTGGAGCGACGCGACGTTTCTCGAAGACCAGGATCAATGGTGGATGGGCGGGCTTTACCGCGAAGTTTTTCTTTATTCGACTCCCAAAACCTGGATCGAAGACGTGTTCGCGGTGGCGAGTCTGGACGACGATTTTCGCGATGGAACCCTCAAAATCACGGCGCAAATGGGTTTTGGAACCCAAAGCGAAAAAGATTGGCAGTTCGAAGCGCAGCTTTTCGACGCGCAGGGCAACGCCGTTTTCGAGGCGCCGCTACGCCAGAGTGTCAACACCCAGGGCGGCTACACCTACAATCGCTACCAGGGCGTTTTCGACCAGAAAATCGAAGCCCCGCAGCGGTGGAATCACGAAACGCCGCATCTCTATACCGTCGTGGTTTCTCTCATCGCGCCCGATGGCCAGGCGGTTGATTTCACCTCGTGCCGCGTCGGTTTCCGGCGCGTTGAGATGGGCGACCGCGAACTTTTAATCAACGGCAAAGCCGTCCTCATCAAGGGCGTCAACCGCCACGAATGGGATGAGACGACCGGCAAAGTCATTTCGCGCGAGTCGATGATCCGCGACATCAAGTTGATGAAGCAACATAATTTCAACGCGGTTCGCACTTCGCACTATCCCAACGACGCGCTGTGGTATGACCTGTGCGACGAATACGGGCTTTATTTGGTCGATGAAGCCGACATCGAAACCCACGCTTTCATGAACTCGCTGTGCAACGACACTCGTTACGCCAGCGCCTGGCTGGAGCGCGGCATTCGCATGGTGGAGCGCGATAAAAACCATCCCAGCATCATTTTATGGAGTCTGGGCAACGAAAGCGGCTACGGCGCCCATCACGACGCCCTCGCGGGCTGGATTCGCCACCGCGACCCTTCGCGCCCAATCCACTACGAAAACGCGGGCTGGGGCTGGGACAAACTGGACGACAAAATCCCAGGAAAGCCCGCCACCGACCTGCTGTGTCCGATGTATTCCACCCTCGAAAACATCATCCGCTACGCCGAAAAAGCTGGTGCGCCCGACCGTCGCCCGCTCATTTTGTGCGAGTATTCGCACGCCATGGGCAACTCCAACGGCTCTTTGAGCGATTACTGGCACGCTTTCGAAAACTATCATGGCTTGCAGGGCGGTTTTATCTGGGAATGGCTCGATCACGGCATTCGCATCGACCAAAACGCGAATTTCCCCTCGCTCCTCGCTTCTCGCTCCTCCGAAACTTTCTACGCCTACGGCGGCGATTTCGGCGACACGCCCAACGATCTCAACTTCGTGTGCGACGGCCTGGTGTGGCCCGACCGCGCGCCGCATCCGGCGATGAGCGAGTGCAAAAAGCTGCAACAGCCCATCGCGGCGCGCGCCGATTCTGAAAACGGCGCCATAGAAATCACCAACAAAAGCGACTGGAATAACGCGCGATGGCTGTCGGCGCGCTGGGTGCTGGAAATGGACGGTGAACTCTTCGATCAGGGCGAACTGCCGGAACTCGACATCGAAGCCGGACAAACGCGCGCTTTTCCCTTTGATTTCGCGGTTCCGGCGCGCAACTGCGATTTAATCGTGCGCCTCCACTTCACGGCGCGCGAGGCGACGGCGTGGTGCGAAGCCGGTTTTGAAATCGGTTGGGAAGAACTGGTTTTGGTGACGGTTGGTTCGGTTGTCGATGTTTCGGCGACCAAAATCGCGCCGCAGCGCAGCGTCGAGACGCTTTCCGTCAGCGCGGGGCCGCTTAGCGCCTCTGTCTCACGTCAGTGCGGCGCTTTAAGCTCGCTTCAATTCAAGAATCAGGAACTTCTCTCCGCGCCGCTCCAGTTGCAAATCTTTCGCGGCCCCACCGACAACGACGGCATCAAAGGCTGGAGCGGGCAGGGCAACAAACCGCTCGGACGATGGCTCGCGGCGGGCTACGACCAGATCGAAATCACTTCGGAAAAGGCGTTCGTGGACGGCCAAACCATCGTTCTCACTTCGCGCGCCAGTTGCAAGGCCAATGAGAATGCCATTGGGCACACTCAGCGCATTTCCCTCCTCGAAGACGGCAGTTTGCGATGCGAAAACCGTTTTGTCGTCGCCGAAGGCGTGGCCGATTTGCCGCGCTTGGGCGTCTCCTTCGCTTTGGTTGAAGGTTTTGAGACCCTGGAATGGCTGGGACGCGGCCCGCTCGAAAACTACTGCGACCGCAAAGCCGCCGCCTATCTTTCGCGTTTCCACTCGACGGTGAAGGAGCAATATGTGCCCTACATCGTGCCGCAGGAGCACGGCAACCACACCGATGTGCGCGAGATGAGGCTCGAAAACGGAAGTTTTGGCCTCGAAATTCGCGCCCTGGGCGCGCCGTTTGAAGCCTCAGCCATTTTGAAGCCTCGGCGAGCCATTTCACGCCCGCCGATTTATTCGCCGCGACTCACACTTTCGATCTCAAACCGCGAAAGGAAACCTGGGTCAACGTCGATGTGAAACAGCGCGGTCTGGGCACGGCGTCGTGTGGGCCGGACGCGCTCGACCGCTACAAAATCTTCCCTGGGCAATACGAACTCAATTTCGTGATGCGCCCGTATCGCGTCGGCGAGTGAGGGATTTTGGCGCGAAAAACCCCGCGAATTTCGAGATTCGCGGGGTTTCGTAGGGACAGGGCTTGCCGTGTCCCTACGACAAACTTTCACGCTCTCCAAGGACACGGCAAGCCCTGTCCCTACGAACTCTTTCTTTTGCGCCTGAACAAGAAAAACAAAACAAGCCAGGCCAATCCGTATTCAACCAGGAACGCGAAATAACGATATTGCTGATGTTCTGGCCCTAAGCCCACGAGAGCTATGGGGGCGATTATAGCAGTTCCGGTTGGGGTTGTCCGGTAGGACAATGACTTGTCATTGCCGCTCGATAACCGGACGCCCAACCCTGGAGATTGGCGAGGTCGAAGCACAGGGTGTTGGGACGGCAATGACAAGTCATTGCCCTACGGACAATGCTAATCGGAACCGCTATAATGCCGCTTGGAAACCCAATGGTATCGCCACACCCCAGGAAGTCAAAAACAGCGCCCGCCTGTCGGGTAAGTCGCGTAAACGCACAATCAGAGCCGAAATTGCCGTTCCGTAAAGTGTTCCCAGGGGAACGATGAGAAGAATCCAATAAAAGGCGTTCAGATTGAGGTTGGTTGCCAATTGCTCTGGGATGAAACCCCACATCACGCTGAATTGAGCCGCGCCCAGAATGCCGCCAAGAAACATTCCCACGAAGGGCATTTCCCCACCTCTGCCGAAATTGAGAGTCACACCAACATCTCGCGCGCAAAGTGCAAAGCCTCGACGAACTTCTCGACTTCCTCTTCGGTGTTATAAACCGCGAAACTGGCGCGCGCCGTCGCGGGAAGTCCGAATCTGTCCATGAGCGGCTGGGTGCAGTGATGGCCGGTGCGAATCGCCACGCCTCGCGCGTCGAGCAGCGTGCCGATGTCGTTGGGATGCGCGCCCTTCAACACGAAACTCAAAACCGAGGCTTTTTCCTTTGCGCGACCGATAAGGGTCAAATCGGGAACATCCCGCACCGCGTCGGTCGCCATTTCCAGCAGATGCGCTTCGTGCGCCGCGATGTTGTCCAGACCGACGCCTTCCACCCATTCCAGCGCCGCCGCGAGGCCGATGGCGCCTTCCATGTTGGGGGTGCCCGCCTCAAATTTGTAGGGCAGTTCGTTCCAGGTCGAGCCGCTCCATTTGACGCTCGAAATCATGTCGCCGCCGCCTTGATAGGGCGGCATCGCTTCCAACAGTTCGCGCCGCGCCCACAGCGCGCCGATTCCGGTCGGGCCATAGATTTTGTGGCTCGAAAACACGAAAAAGTCGCATCCCAAATCCTGCACATCGACCGGAATATGCGAAACCGACTGCGCGCCGTCGAGCAAAATCAAAGCGCCGTGACGATGCGCGATTTCGACTAAGGTTTTGGCCGGATTGATGGTGCCCAGCGAATTGGACAGATGCACGACCGAAACGATTTTGGTTTTCTCGCTGAAAAGCGCTTCAAATTCATCGAGAAGCAGTTCGCCATCGTCGTTGATGGGCGCGACTTTGATAGTCGCGCCTTTTTCCGCCGCCAAAATCTGCCAGGGCACGATGTTGGAGTGATGCTCCATCTCGGTGAGGATGATTTCATCGCCCGCGCCGATATTGGCGCGGCCCCAGCTACCGGCGACGAGGTTGATGCCCTCGGTGCAGCCGCGCGTGAAAATGACTTCGTGCGAATCGCGCGCGCCCAGAAACCGCGCGACGCGAACGCGCGCTTCTTCGGTGCGGCGCGTGGCGACTTCGGAGAGAAAATGCACGGCGCGATGGATGTTGGCGTTTTCGCACTCGTAATACTTTTGAATGCGCTCCAAAACCGCGCGCGGCTTTTGGGTCGTGGCGGCGTTGTCGAGATAAACGAGCGGTTTGCCGCGCACTTCGAGGTCTAAAATCGGGAACTGGGCGCGGATTTGGGAGATGTTGAGCATAGGTGAGATGGTCATGAGAGAAAAGCGAAATAAATTCGCAGCCAACGAAATCGTCAGCCTTCGCTGACGTTGCAACCTCAATGTCAACGAAGGTTGACAACTTCGTTGGCTGCGAATTTATTTCGCTCAAAAAACCAGATGAAACGAGGCGTAAGGCCGCACTTTCTCGCCGAGCAGACGGCGCCCCACGCCAAGATCGAGATAACGGTTAATCGTCGCCGCCACGCCCACAAACGGGCCGCGAACCGTCACGCCCACATCGGCGTGCAGCAGCGCCATGTGATTGCGCGTGCCGAGCGAGAAAAATTGATATTGAATCGCGGGCGTAATCGTTGAATCGAGGCCCGAAATGAAACCGGTTTTGAGCGTCGGCACGCGCACGCGCGGCACATCCGAAAGGTCGTCGGGCTTGTCGCCCCAGACGGTTTGGAAATAAGCGATGGACGCTTTCATCGCCGATTCGGGGGCCAGGGCGAGCGCGAAATGGTTGGTGTCGAGCCACTGAATCGGCGGGCGACCGAGCGCTTCCCACAACTCCTGCGCGTAGCGGCGGTCGAGAAGCGAATCGCGCGCCGCCTGAATCATCAAAACGCGGCGCGGACGGTTGCGGTCGGCGTAAGTGAGCGGATCGACGCGGCGCAACAGTTCTTCTTCGGCGGGAGTATATTTTTCGACGCGCGGCTTGGTGAAATACCGATTGGCGAGGCCGTTTCGATAATTATTGGCCAGATTCCCCGCGCCCAGCGACGCGACTCCGGCGCTGAGGCGCGGGTCTTTGCCCATCGCAAGGTGCGTCACGATGGCGCCCAGACTCACGCCCGAAGCGCCGATGCGACTGGCGTCAACCGAGGGCTGTTGCGTCAGCCAGGTCACGACGGTGCTGACATCGGAGGCGCTTTGCCCGAACGCCTGCGCGACTTTTTCAGCGCCGCCGGTGATGAAAAAGTGGATCGGCGCCAGTTTGACCGCGCGTTTGCCGTGATAGGGCAGCGTCATCTGCGCCGCTGCGATGCCGCGCTGGTTGAGGCGTCGGGCGAAGCGGCTGAAATTCTTCTCGCCCGTCGAGCCGAGATAATGCAGCACAATCACGGCGGGCGATTTGGCGCCGTCGGCGCGAATCACCGGATACCATTTGAAATGAATGCGATCAACGACGGGATTGCCGCTTGGCGCTTCACTGGGAAGGGTGATTTCGAGGGGCGCGGGCGTGTTGGAGTGCGCGGCGCGTGCGGTTGACAAGAGCGCCAGAGCCAGAACTGAAGCGAGAAAGAGAGATTTCATGGTTCCAAAGCGAAATAAATTCGCAGCCAACGAAGTAGTCGGCCTTCGCCGACATTTCAAACACGCATTTGTCGGCGAAGGCCGCTACTTCGTTGGCTGCGAATTTATTTCGCTTCAACTCAATCGCGTCAGCAGCATCGCTTCCAGTTTCTGGCGCAAGTCCTCGACGGGAATGCCATCCAAAACCTCGTTGGCGAACGCGCGAATCAGGATATTGCGCGCCGCGATTTCGGGAATGCCGCGAGCGCGCAGATAAAACAGCGCGTCCTCGTCCAACTGGCCGATGGTGGCGCCGTGGGTGCATTTCACGTCGTCGGCGAAGATTTCGAGCTGCGGTTTGGCGTTGATTTGCGCGTCGCGCGACAGCAAAAGCGTGCGATTCGATTGTTTGGCGTCGGTTTTCTGGGCATCGAGGCGCACGAAGATTTTGCCGTTGAAAACGCCGTTCGACTGGTCGTCCAAAACGTGGGCGTAATGCTCGTGGCTCAGGCAGTGCGGCATCGCGTGATCCATCGTGGTGTGGTTGTCGATGTGCTGCGCGTCTTTGCCCACGACAAGACCATTGAGCGTGACTTCGCCGCCTTCGTCGCCCATCACGGCGGTGGCGTTGTTTCGCACGATGCGCCCGCCGAAATTGACGGTGTGGGAGCGCACCCAGCTATCGCGCGAAGCCGCGATTTGCAGCGTGGCGATGTGGAACGCTTTCGGGCTTTCCATCTGGTTTTTGATGTGTTCTACGCGCGCATTTTTGCCCGCGATAACTTCGGTGATGGCGTTGGTGAAATACACGCCTTCGCCGGTCGAAGCATAAGTTTCGATGAGCGTCACGCTGGAATTGTCGCCCGCCAGAACCAGGTTGCGTGGATGCGAAACCGGCGCGCCTTCGCCGTGCGTCAAAAACAGCAGGTGAAGCGGCGTTTCCAATTGCAAATTCGAGGGGATTTGAACGAACGCGCCGTCCTGCGCGAAGGCGGTGTTGAGCGCGGCGAAACTTTCGTTTTCGGCGTCCAGAATCTTGCCGAAATGCTCCTGCACGACTTCATTTTGATTCTCGAACGCCGCCGCAAGGCTCGAAACCGTGACGCCTGCGGGCAAAGTTTCGAGATGCGACAATTCGGGCGAATAGTGGCCGTTGACGAAGGTCAAACGATGGCCCGCGATGTCGCCGAACGGCAGATTTCCCGAAATTCTCGCGGCATCGCCGTTCAAATTGGCCCGAAAAATTGGTGTCACGGCGAGATTGGCAACCGGCGTGACATCGGTGTATTTCCACTCTTCGTCGCGCACCGTCGGGAAACCGAGAGACGCGAAGCGTTCAATGGCGCGGCGCCGCACGCCCGCAAGCCACATCGAAGCGGGATGATCGCGCTCAAAAGTTTGGAATTCCGCGAGATAACGCTCGGTGGCGTGTTGTGTTGTCGGCGACATCACACCGCCTCCGCGAATTGCGCTTTGATCGGATCGTAGCCGGCGCGTTCGAGTTCGAGCGCGAGTTCTTTGCCGCCGCTTTGAATGATGCGGCCCTGATACAAGACGTGGACGAAATCGGGCACGATGTAGTCCAGCAAACGCTGGTAATGCGTGATGACGACTGTCGATTTCTCCGGCGATTTGAGCGCGTTGACACCGTTCGCCACGATTTTCAAAGCGTCAATATCGAGGCCGGAATCGGTTTCGTCCAGAATCGAGAGTTTGGGATCGAGCATCGCCATCTGAAAGATTTCGGCGCGCTTTTTCTCGCCGCCAGAAAAGCCCTCGTTGACGCTACGCTTCAAAAGCTGGTCGGACAGTTCGACGATTTTGGTCTTTTCCTTGACGAGTTTCAAAAACTGCATCGCGTCGAGGTCTTCCTGGCCGCGATATTTGCGAACCGCATTGACCGCCGCGCGCAAGAAAATCTGCGTGTTGACGCCAGGAATCTCAATCGGATATTGAAACGCCAGAAACAAGCCTTCGCCGGCCCGCTCTTCAGGCTCCAAATCCAATAAATCTTTGCCCTCGAAGAGAATTTCGCCCTGGGTGATTTCATATTCTTTGCGCCCCGCCAAAATTGCGGCGAGGGTCGATTTTCCGCTTCCGTTCGGCCCCATAATGGCGTGAATTTCGCCAGGATTAACCGTTAAATTGATGCCGCGAAGGATCTCTTTGCCTTCGATATTGGCGTGTAAATCTTTAATTTCTAAAAGCATATTTTCTCCACAATAGGTTCACACAAAGAAACAAAGTTCACACAAAGGAACACAAAGATTTTTTTAGAAACTTCTTTGTGTTCCTTTGTGTGAACTTTGTTTCTTTGTGTGAAATCAACCCACAGAGCCTTCCAGTGAGATACCCAGCAGTTTTTGCGCTTCGACGGCGAATTCCATCGGCAATTCGCGGAAAACTTCCTTGCAAAAGCCGTTGACGATCATCGAAACCGCGTCTTCGGTTCCAATGCCGCGCGCGTTGCAATAGAAAATCTGGTCTTCGCCGACTTTCGATGTGCTGGCTTCGTGTTCGACTTTCGCGCTGGGATTTCGCACTTCGATATAGGGAAAAGTGTGCGCGCCGCAACGGTTGCCAATCAGAAGCGAATCGCACTGCGAGAAGTTGCGCGCGTTCTCAGCACCTTTCATCACTTTGACGAGGCCGCGATACGAATTGTGGCCCTGTCCCGCCGAAATGCCCTTACTCACAATCGTCGAGCGCGTGTTTTTGCCGAGGTGAATCATCTTGGTGCCGGTGTCGGCCTTTTGCGCGTTGTTGGTGACGGCGACGCTGTAAAATTCGCCAATCGAGTTGTCGCCGATCATCAACACGCTGGGATATTTCCAGGTGATGGCGCTGCCGGTTTCGACCTGCGTCCACGAGATCTTGCTCGACTCGCCCCTCGCGGCCCCGCGCTTGGTGACGAAATTGTAGATGCCGCCCACGCCCTCTTTGTCGCCTGGATACCAGTTTTGCACCGTCGAATACTTGATTTGCGCGCGCTCCAGCGCCACCAGTTCGACAACGGCGGCGTGAAGCTGGTTGGTGTCGAATTTGGGCGCGGTGCAGCCTTCGAGATAGGAAACGTAAGCGTCGTCGTCGGCGATAATCAGCGTGCGCTCGAACTGACCCGAATCCTGCGTGTTGATGCGGAAATAAGTGGACAATTCCATCGGGCAGCGCACGCCTTTGGGAATGTAAACGAACGAGCCATCGGAGAAAACCGCGCTGTTGAGCGTGGCGAAATAGTTATCGGAGTAGGGCACCACGCTGCCCAAATACTGCTTCACCAGGTCGCCATGTTCGCGCACCGCTTCGGAAAACGAGCAGAAAATGATGCCCATTTCATTCAGCTTGGCTTTGAAGGTCGTGGTAACCGAAACCGAATCGAAAACCAGATCGACCGCGACATTGGCGAGGATTTTCTGCTCGTCTATCGAGATGCCGAGCTTGTTGTAGGTTTCGAGCAGCTTGGGATCGACTTCATCCAGCGACGCCAGTTTTTCCTTCGGTTTGGGCGCGCTGTAATAGATGATGTCCTGATAATTGAGGTGCGGATAATGGGCGTTGAGCCAGTGCGGCTCTTCCATGGTGAGCCAATGCCGGTAGGCTTTGAGGCGCCATTCGAGGAGCCACTGCGGTTCGTCTTTTTTCGCGGAAATGGTGCGGACGATCTCTTCGGACAGCCCGCGCGGCAGGGTTTCGGATTCGATATCGGTCACGAAGCCGGCGCTGTATTCCTGGGTGGCGAGGGCTTCAATGGTTTGGGTTTCGGTGCTCATCGGGGAAATTCCTTCGAGGTTTTGGGCCTTAGTGTAACGTGAATATACGACGTGAATTTCGTATTTTCGCTCCGATTTGGAGCGGGGAAATGCTCATGGTTGCGATGAGCATTCCGAGCAATGGAGTCGGATTTAATGATCAGAAAAAAGCCGCAACCAGATTTAGGAAAAGCGGGTTGCGGCTCTGAACCGGAAAAGCGACGATTGAGAAGGCGCCACGCCCCCTTCAATTGTTGGAAGGGAGACCGCAAAAGCGGGCGGGAGTGCCATGCGCTTCACTCATCAGGAACTGGTGGAGGCGCGCCACATCGACGGGTTTGGGCATGAAGGCTTCGACCAGACCTTCGGACACCTCGACTTCGAGCGCCGAGGTGAGAACCACGCGCGGCGGGTTGCTCAAATCGTGAGCGCGCTGCGCGAGTTCGACGCCGCTCATGCCAGGCATTTTGACATCGGAAACGAGAAAGGTGAACGGCTGGCGGCGCAGCAGATTGAGCGCCTGCCAGCCATTTTGAGCGACGGTGACGGTATGTCCCGCGCGCCGCAACGCGATGGCGAGAGTGAGCAGGACGTTGGTATCGTCGTCAACCAGAAGAACTTGAGCCATTGCCATCACAGTGAAAGCCGCCGGAATTGGAAAGGCGCACTTGTCACTAAGAATTGTGATAAGCAAAACGGATGCCGTCGAAAGCGCCGAGTTTGCCTCATTGCGCGCGCCAATTGAGATGCCAGCGCCTTTGCCAGCGAAAAGTCGGCATTTTACCGCGCCGCCGTCTGGTTTCCCACTGCCGCACCTGCCTTTGCAGTTGCGGTTTCATGCGAAGCGGCGCGTAGATGGCATGAATGTGCTCGTTGCCGCGCCATTTGCCACCTTCGCGGTAGAACGCCGCGAAACCCTGCTCGGCGAGCGATTCCAGAAAACGCGCGAGTTGAACCCGATTCAAATCGCGGGTTCCCAAATCAACAGCCGCCGTGTAAGGGATTTTCTGGCCGCGAAAAGAAACGGTTCCATCGCGCCGATGATAACCGGCGGAAAGCGGATGGTTTCCGATGGTTTGCCCGATGCGATAGGGATGAATCTGGGCGTCGTTGCAGGCGCGAAGGAAGGCGTCGAACGCCGCCGGAGCCATGCCGTAGGGCCGCGTTAATGGGGGATGGGGAAAGAAGCGCGTCGCGGGCGGCCAGTATTCGCGGAGCGCGAGGGTGCCGATGATGACTGCACCCATTGCGGCGAATAAGAAAAAGGAACGACGCAGCATAACGGCTGTGTTACGCGCGTTGCTGGTTCACTACGATGAAGTCGCCCGAATCGAAGCCGACCGCAACGGGTTTATGTGAATTGCCAAAAATGTGTTTGACAGCCAGACCAGCAAAACCCAAACAAAGCGCATATTCTCCAACCGCCTCTATTTCGGTATCAACAACGAGCGAATAAATTTGCCGGAGAACACGAGACTTAGCATATCTGCCCTTGGGAACATAGGAATCTTCACGCCAGCAGGCCCAGTCAATCGTGTTTGGATCAAATTGTGTCGAACCAGAAATATATAATCTGCAAGTTACTTCACCGTTTTTCAAAACGGGATTGTATAGACCAAACCAAAATGCCTTGATATTGCCAGCCGGCGGCTCATTGCAAAGAGTTTGGTCGAGCCAAATCTTCAATTCGTCAACGTCGCCTTGAACTTCTATTTTTGAAACCTGTTCCCAGACATCGTGAGGCCACTTGGTTTGACAGTAGTTGAGCAATTCGAAGAAGCCCGTTTGAACATCTGCGTTCGATTGAACAATTTGTTTGATTTGTTTGGAATCTTCACCGGCTACAGAGTAATTGTTCATCATTTTGACACTCCACTTTACGCCGCCAATTCACTCAAAATCGCCACCGACGCCGAACATCCCAGGCGCGTCGCGCCCGCGTCGATCATCGCCCGCGCCGTTGCTAAATCGCCGATGCCGCCCGCCGCTTTGACGCCCATCCCCGCGCCCACGACTTCGCGCATCAATCTCACATCTTCGATTTTTGCGCCGCCCGAAGCGAAACCGGTCGTGGTTGCGACGTAATCGGCGCCCGCGTCGGTGGCGGCGCGGCAGGCGGCGATGATTTGCTCGCGGCTGAGATAGGCGGTTTCCAGAATCACTTTGATGAGGGCGTGCCCGTGCGACGCCACCACGACGGCAGCGATGTCGTGGTGAAGATATTTCCAGTCGCCGTCGAGCGCGGCGCCAAGCGAAATCACCATATCCACTTCATTTGCGCCGGCTTCGATGGCATCGCGCGTTTCCCCCGCTTTGGCGCGAGACAGCGTGTCGCCGTGCGGAAATCCGGCGACGGTGGCGATGTGAACTTCGCTGTCCTGGAGAATTTTCGCGGCGAGCGGCACCCAGCGCGGCGCCACGCACACCGCGACGAAACCGTGAATCGCGGCTTCCCCGCACAGTTTTTCGATGGCGGCGGCGCCGGTTTCGGGTTCGAGAGCCGTGTGGTCTATAAAGGAAGCGAGTTCGGAGCGTGTCATGATGAACTTATTAAAACCGCAAAGACGCGAAGGCGCAAAGAAGGAAAGAGATTTTCTTTGCGCCTTCGCATAGGGCGGTGAATTTTAAAACGGCTTTCCCACCGGCCATTGCGCGCCGAAGTATGCCGCCAGAGTCGCGGCGACATCGGCGAAAGAATCGCGCTGGCCGCCATCGTCGCGCCGGTTTTGGTGAAGCATCAAAAGCGGCACCTTTTCACGCGTGTGGTCGGTGCCCGCAAAGGTCGGGTCGTTGCCGTGATCGGCGGTAATCAAAACTAAATCGTCGTCCCCGATTTGCGAAATGAAGCTGGAAAGCCACGCATCGAATTCTTCCAGCGCTCTCGCGTAGCCCAAAACGTCGCGGCGATGGCCATAGAGCGTGTCGAAATCGACCAAATTGGCGAAAAACAAACCGTCGCGGCCCGTTTTCCATTCGCGCTCGATGGTTGCCATGCCCGCCGCGTTGGATTTGGTCGGGAAACTCTGCGTTAAGCCGCTTCCCGCGAAGATATCGCTGATTTTGCCGATGCCAACGACCTCGATTCCCGCGTCCTGCAACTGATTTAACACAGTTTTGGGTGGCACGAACGAAAAATCGCGGCGGTTGGCGGTGCGACTCCAGTTGCCGCTTTCGCCGATGAAAGGCCGCGCGATGACCCGCCCGATGCGCCATTTATCGGCGACTTCGCGCGCCGCCTGGCAGACCTGGAGCAATTTTTTGAGTCCGAAATGGCTTTCGTGCGCGGCGATTTGCACGACCGAATCCGCCGAGGTGTAGAGAATCGGGCGCCCCGTCGCCACGCTTTGTTCGCCCAAAACTTCCAGAATCTGTGTGCCCGATGCCGAAAAATTGCCGATGAAACGCACGCCCGCGCGTTTTTCAATCGCTGCGACCAACTCGTCGGGAAAGCGCTCGAAAACTGCGAACGGCTGGTCTAAAATCGCGCCCGCGAGTTCCCAGTGGCCGCTCGTGGTGTCTTTTCCAATCGCGGCGGGGCGCATCTGGGCGAAATAAGCCTCGTTTGGCTCATCGAAACCCAAAATTTGGCCCCATCCCAGACGGCGCAGCGTGGGAATTTGCAGGGTTGGAACGGTTTCGAGGATGTGGCCGAGCGTGTTGGCGCCCACGTCGCCATAGTTTTGGGCGTCGGGAGCGGCGCCGCAGCCGACAGAATCGAGAACAATCAAAAGTGCGCGGGGCATGGGGCGCAGTTTAGGCGAATGAATCGGGCGTTAAACTGGGCCGCGATGACCGTTCCCGCCGATCTTTTCCAAGCCGCGCGCGCCGCGCGCGCCAACGCGCACAGTCGCTACTCCGGTTTTCGCGTCGGCGCGGCGATTCGCCTCGCATCGGGCGAGGTTTTCGGCGGCTGCAACGTCGAAAACGCCAGTTACGGGGCCACGATTTGCGCCGAACGCGGCGCGATCATGAGCGCCGTCGCCGCGTGCGGCGCGATAGAAATCGTTGAAGTTTTGGTGTTGAGCGAGGCCGACCCGCCCTGGCCGCCGTGCGGGATGTGCCGCCAGGTGATTGGGGAATTCGCGGCGCCGGAGTGCGCGGTGTGGTGTGTGAACGAGAGCGGGGAAGGCGTGAAGCGCCCTTTCGCGGAGTTTTTTCCGCAGAGTTTCGATGCGTCGGCGTTGTGAGTGAGCGTGACTGGTTGTTGACCGGTTCCCTCTCCCGCTTGCGGGGGAGGGTTAGGGAGGGGTGGACGGTGCAAGTGAGCGACCAAGCTCACCCGCCGCCGGAAGCGCAGCGAGGAGGAACGACGAGCAGAGTTGTAGAAAGTCGGGTGCAGCGCCTTGTTCGCCTGCTGTTAATGAATTGCAGGCTATGACACGAAGTAGCGCCATGTCCATGTAATGAGAGTAACGCCGATTACGGCAAGAGAGCCAAACAATCCCACATAACCAATAGCAGCCCACAAGAACGTGAGGGCAGTGTTGCGCTTTGACTGCGAGAGTTTAACGAGCATCGTGCCACCAACAGAGAAAGCAATTAACCAGCCAAGCAACGACTCTGAGCCATGAAAAACAGTTTCCGTCACGCGCGACAGGATAATGCCTATGATACAGAGGAATATGCCAGCGCCGAAAACAATGCAGAAATTGTTAATTCTTGAACCAAAGCGTGCCATGATGCTGATTATACAACTTTGTTCGTCTGAGTGGGAATTCATTATTTCTCGCATCCAGCAACGCTGCGCGCGGCGGGCTAACGACCGATTCAGGAACAGCCAATCTTTCGGTTTGCCCCTCCCTAACCCTCCCCACAAGTGGAGAGGGAACCGGTCAGCGTCCATCTCCGCTTCTTCTCAGGAAACTTCGGCTTCGCTCATCAGTTGCGCTTCGCCCGACACTTCGGTTTCACTTCTCTGCCCTGCCAAAGCGATGGTCAGATAATTTTCCCGTCCGGTATCGGAATCTTTGGCCAGAGCGGTGATGCGCCCGTTTTCGTCGCAGCGAAATTCGAGCGAGAGTTTGGGCTGGCCTTTGGGACGTGCCGGTGTGGTGTCGAGGTTGAAAACGCCAATCGGCCCTTTGCCATACGATTGCGGGTCGGCGCTTTCGCCCTCGTAAATGCGAATTTGCACCACAGTTTGGGAGTCCGTCGTCGTGGTGTAACCTTCGCGGCGCTGCATGGTGGGCAGGCGAGTGAGCGAAGGCACGATGTGGTCGATAATCGGTTTGCCCTGACTCATCACCGCGATGCCCAGCGAGTGGCTCAGGACGTGGCCCACCGACACTTCGGGGAGGGTATTTTCCGAGGTTAAGAGCGCGGCCTGAATCGCGGCGCCCTTGGCCACGCACTCGTCGGGGTCGTGAAGGAGCGGTTTTTTGCCCGACAGGCGTTCGAGCATTTTGCTCACCATCGGCATCCGCGAACTGCCGCCGACACACAGCACTTCGTCGATGTTTTCCCACTCCAGATCGGCTTTGACGAGGACGGTTTCGAGCAGCATTTCGGTGCGCGCCAGCAAATCGGAGGCGGCGTTTTCAAACGCCTCGCGCGTGATCTCGACTTTGACCGGAATGGCGCGGCCACCACCGTCGGGGTCGGGCACTTTGAGCGAAACCGGCACCATCTGGCGCCCCGTGAGCTGGCGTTTGGCGCCCTCGGCTTTAAGGCGCATTTCCGCTTCGACTTCGACATCGCCCGCGACATCGACGCCGTGTTCGGCCTTGATGCGGTCGCAGATGTAACCCACGATGCGGTCGTCGAAGTCTTTGCCGCCCAGACGGTGGTCGCCGCCCACGCTGAGCACCTCGAACTCGGTTTCGCCGCACTTGAGAACTGTCACGTCGAAAGTGCCGCCGCCGAGGTCGTAAACCAGGATATTTTTGTCCTGCGAGCGGCGCGTGATGCCGTAGGACAGCGCGGCGGCGGTCGGCTCGTTGATGATGCGAAGCACATTCAGGCCCGCGAGTTGGCCCGCTTCCATGGTGGCGTGGCGCTGGGTTTCGGTGAAGTAGGCCGGAACCGTCACGACGGCGGCTTCGATGTCCTCGCCGAGTTCTATTTCGGCGTCCTGGACGATTTTTCGCAGAATCAGCGCGGAAACGAATTCGGGCGAGTATTCTTTGCCGTCGATGTTGACGCGGTAGTTGGGCTGGCCCATGAAGCGTTTGACGAACTGCACCACGCGGTCGCCATCGGTGATGGTCGATTGCAGCGCGGTTTCGCCGACGGTGTAGTGGGGCGGGTCGAAAAAGACCACCGAGGGCGTGGTGATTTGCCCATCGGCGTTTTTGAGGATGATGGGCTTGCCGAACTCATCCACGTAAGCCACTGCCGAATACGTCGTGCCCAGATCAATGCCAACCGCTTTGCCCATAATAATGAAATCGAATTGAAAGAAATTAGCCGCGTCAACAGAAATGTCGCGCGGCACAGAGAATTTTAAGTGATTTTGAGGTGGTTGAGTTGTTAGGTTGTTAGAACCTATCCGAATAGGACGCTAACTTCGTTCGCTACCTTTGGGCGCTATCGCTTCGCGAAACTCAACTTTTTATTTTAAAAGTGGCATTTGCCGTAGGCATTGCGTCCCAAGGTGGCGAACGAAGTTAGCGTCCTATTCGGTAGGTTCTTAACCACCCCACTCAAAACTGAACGGCGACGGGGGCGCGCGCCGTGTCGTCGGTTTCGAAATAGGCTTCGGGCCTGAAACCGAACGAGTTGGCGATGAGAACCGAGGGAAAAGTCTCGGTTGCCGTATTGAGTTCGCGCACGTTGGCGTTGTAAAAGCGGCGTGATTGGCCCAGGCGATTTTCGGTTTCTTCGAGCTGGGCCTGCAACTGGTTGAAATTCTGGTTCGCCTTGAGGTCGGGGTAGGCTTCGGAGAGCGCGAAAAGCTGGCGCAGGGCGCCCGAAAGCTGGTTTTCGGTGACGGCCTGTTGCGCGGGCGTGCCATTGTTGCTCGCGGCGGCGTTGCGCGCTTCGATGACGCGCTGGAGGGTGTCTTTTTCGTGACTGGCGTAGCCTTTGACGGTTTCGACCAGGTTGGGAATGAGATCGTAGCGCCGCCGCAGTTCGGTGTCGATGGCCGACCACGATTCGCGCACGTTCTGGCGCAGTCGCACCAAACGGTTGTAAAGCGCGATGACAACGACCACCAGCAAGGCAACCACAACGAGAAGGATGATTCCGACCATTGCAGCTCATTTTATTGCATTTGCGATAGCTGCGACGAAGCGCAAACCGTCGAAATGAGAAACGCCGGATTTTGTTCCACAACAGGAAGAAAATCCGGCGTTTTTCACTGGCTCTGGCTCGTTTAGAGGCTATCGAAAGAGGGCACTGAATCTGGAGGCTGTGGGAGCGGGGGAGGCCCATCGAGCACCACAAAATTAGGGCCATCGGTGAGGCGCGCCCCCCCAGATTTTAAGGGGGGGGGTTTTTGGGGCGACGCCGGCCCAAAGGGCACCCGCCGGGCCCCCCCGCGACTACGCCCAAAACAACAAGGCCGCCCGCCCCCCCCCCACACAAACTCTCCCACACTCTCCCCCCCCGCTCCCAGCCTCTTTGCATGGGCTCGTTTAGTCGCGGCCTCGACGGCCAAAGGCGAAGCCGCCTGGCCCGCCGTCGAAGCCGCCAAATCCACCTGGCCCGCGTCCGCCGCCACCGCCGAGGTATTGCGCCTCGTCGCCGATGAAACCCGCCATCATGAGCAGGGCGTCGAGTCGCGGCTTGGCGGCGAGTCCGATTTTGGCATCAAGGGCCGATTGCGCCACTTCGCGGCGCGCTTTTTCCTCTTCGACCGCCGCGCGAAAATCGTTGAGCAGGGTCGCGAGTTGAGCATCGGTGGCGGTCGTGCCGCGCAGCGCCTCGTTCAACTGGCGCGCTTTGTCCTGCAACGCTTCAGTGGCTTTATTCCGTTCGTTGGAATAAGCCACGACGGCATCCTGAAGCGCCGCGTCGGTGAAGCCACCCCGCGTGAGCATCTGGCGCACGCCCAGTTCGCGCATCTGCTGCATTTGCGCCCGCATCTGCGCTTGCTGCTCCGCCGTCATTTCGCCGCGTCCGCCGCGCCGTCCACCCGCGTTTTGGTTGGGCGGATTCTGCGCTCCGGCGCCGTTGTTGGCGTTGGGCTGGGCATGGGCGGCGCCCATGGTGGCAAGGGCCAGTCCCAAAAGCAAGGGGCGAGCGAATCGTGTAGTGTTTTTCATGGTTTTTCTCTCCAAATAAAAGGCGTTGCCTTCGCGGTGCCGAAGGTCTGGAACACGCTCGAAAACCGGTTGCATTTCGACCGACACAAAGTGAAAAGGTTGCGCGATCCGCATGGTTCTTTTCTCTCCCCATCGAAAAACGAGCAGGGAAAACGGTTCAATTTCAACTGCGTCACTCCTATCTCAGTTTCAGCTCCTGGACTTGCGCGAAAGCGCCTCCAGAATGCCGCGACTGTCCTTGTAACGGTCAACCAGGCGCTGCTGCACCGGCGGGGGCAGGGTTTTCCACTCTTTCAGGCCGGTCGGCGCGTAAAAAGGATTGAGGTTGGCGAGCTGCGCGCGCATCGTCTCCATCTTCTGCGGATCGAAACCCGCACCGCGACCTTCGCCACGCGGCCCACCGTCGCGCCGCCCACGTTCAGGTGGCCCACCGTCTCGCCGTCCGCCATCGCGCGGCCCGTCGCCGCGTGGCCCGTCACCGCGCGGCCCACGTTCGAAGCGGCGTCCCTCAAAGCCACGCTCTCGCGGCCCGCGCTCCGGTCGTGCGGCGAAGCGGCGGTTTTCCAGCGCGGTTTTTTGCGATTGCGTCAAGAGTGCGCGCAGTTGTCCGTCGAGTTTTTGGGCGTCGGCTTCGCTCATTTGCGCTCGATTGTTCCAAGGGCGCATCAGGGCCACGATCTGCGCCGCCTGCGCTTTGGAAAGCGGCGTCTCGCTGTTCTCCAGTGCGCCGATGCCGCGCCACAATCCGCCGAGGCGAAAACGCGCGTCGTCGCGGCCCCTCATTCCCATCGGGCCGCCTCCGCCTGGGCCTCGCCGTCCTGGGCTGCCGAAACCGTCACCGCGCCGTCCTGGGCCGCGCGGGCCGTCGAAACGGCCTCGGTCGGGACGATTTGGCCCGTCGAAATCGCGCGGCGCTTTCTGAGCCTGCGCCGAAAACGCGGGCATCAAAAGCCAGGTCGCGCAGCTGAGCGCCGTCAAAATCTTTGTCATCGCTTTTCTCCTTGTCCCCGTTTATTTTCTCCCCAGCGCGACCCGCGAAGGCTAAGGCGCGCTCAGGATTTCCTAAGATTTCTTAAGTGCCGCGTCGCCCGCCCAAGAATTGCTAACACTCGCGCGCGACGGAGGCTTCTACACTTCCTGCCATGGATACCCCGACGCCCGCCCACCGCGTTCTACTGGTCGATGACGATGTGGAACTTTGCGATTTGCTGACCGAATATCTGCGGCGCGAAGGCATGACCTGCGATGTGGTTCATGATGGCGAAGCCGGCGTTTCGCGCGCCCGAAGCGGCGATTACGACATCGCGGTTTTGGATGTGATGCTGCCAGGCATCGGCGGTTTCGAGGTGCTGCGCCGCGTGCGCGCTGGGGGCGGCGCGGGCGCCCATCTGCCGATTTTGATGCTCACCGCGCGCCGCGAGGAAGTGGATCGGGTTCTGGGCCTGGAAGCGGGCGCCGACGATTACCTCATCAAACCGTTTTCGCCGCGCGAACTGGTGGCCAGGCTGCGCGCGATTTTGCGCCGCGCGCGCAGCGAACCCGAAGCCGAAGCCGCGCCGCGTCGCCTCTTTCGCGTGGGCGACCTCGAACTCGACGGCGCCGCGCGCGAAGTGCGGCGCGGCGGCGAGAGGGTCGAACTCACCGGCGCCGAATTCGATCTGCTCGAAGTGCTGCTGCGCGCGGCGGGCGAAATCGTGACGCGCGAAGTCATTTCCAAGGTCGCTCTGGGCCGCCAACTGCTGCCCTATGACCGCTCCATCGACGTTCACATTTCCAACCTGCGCCGCAAAATCGGCCCCGACGCGCGCGGCGCCGAGCGCATCAAAGCCATTCGCGGCATCGGCTACATCTACGCGCGGCCTCCCGTTTCCGATTCGCGCGGTGACCAATGAGAAGCCTGTTTTTCAAGATTTTCGCGTGCTTCTGGCTGTCGCATCTGCTCGTGGTGTCGCTGGTCTTCGCCATTTTGAGCGCGACTCAGGAGCCGCGCGACGGCCTTCGGCGTGGTGACTGGCGCGGCGGGCCGCCCAGAATCGTTTCCGGCGAAGTTTTAGCGCGTCAGGCCCGCGCCGCCGCCGCGTTATGGGACTCCCAAAACGGCTCCGTAGAGGAGAAAAGGGCGGTGCAGGAAAAGTATTTCGACCCTTTGGAGCGCGCAACCGGACTTCGGGCTGCGCTGTTCGACGCTCGCGGCGCCTTGTTGTGGGGCCAGCCATCGCGCGAAGCGGGCGCCCTGGCGCTACGCGCGGCGCGCTCCGGCGAGGTCGAATTCAACCCCAGCCGAGGCGCCTTCACGACCGCGCGCGGCGCCGCTGCTCCGAGCGGCGCGATTTACGTTTTGACCCTGCAACCGCCGCGCGACGCCAGGCCCGCAGGCGGCCCGCCGCGTGGCCCTTTTGCGGTCGGTAGGCGGCCTGGGCCGCCGGTTCGGTTGCTGGGGCTTCAATTGGATCGCCGCCAGGCGTATCAAATCGCGCAGTTGATTTCGGTTTTCGTGGCGGCGGGCATCGTGGCGTTTGGCCTGGCGCGCTATCTGACGGCGCCCACCGTGAAACTGCGCCGCGCCACGCACCAACTCGCCGGTGGCGACCTTTCGACGCGCGTCGGCCCCGCGATGGGCCGCCGCCGCGACGAGTTAGCCGATCTGGGCCGCGATTTCGATCTCATGGCAGCGCGCATCGAAGAACTCATGCTTTCGCAGCGCCGACTTCTGGGCGATATTTCGCACGAATTAGGCTCTCCGCTCGCGCGGCTGAACGTGGCGCTCGAACTGGCGCAGCAAGGCGCCGATGAGGAAACGCGCGGTTATCTGGCGCGCATCGAACGCGAATCGGGGCGCCTCAACACGCTCATCGGCCAACTCTTAACGCTCACCCGCCTCGAAAACGCGCGCCCCGACGCGCAAAGCGGTGCTTCAGATGAAGTCGTCGCCGTCGATTTAGCGCAGTTAGTCGAAGATGTCTGCGCCGACGCCGATTTCGAAGCGCAGCGTTTGGGGCGGGGTGTGAAATTGGAGCGAAACGACCCGTGCCGCATTGCGGGCAACGCGGAACTTTTGCGAAGCGCAGTCGAAAACGTGGTGCGAAACGCGGTTTTGCACGCGCCGCAAAGTTCATCGGTCGAAGTCTCGCTCCAGATGGAGAACCCGCCAACCGCCCTCATTCGGGTGCGCGATTACGGCTCAGGCGTGCCGGATGAAGCGCTGTCCCTTTTGTTTCGACCTTTTTACCGCGTCGCCGAAGCGCGCGACCGGCAAAGCGGTGGCGTGGGATTGGGCCTTTCTATCACGCAGCGCGCGGTGGAGTTTCACGGCGGGACGGTCGAGGCATTTAACGCGCAGGGCGGGGGATTGCTGATTGAGATTCGTTTGCCGGTAATTAACCGTTGAGAAGAATAAAGCTTAAGACAAGCATCGGGCTAACGACCAAGTTCACCCGCCGCCGGAAGCGCAGAGAGCGAAGTGGAGCGAGGCACGAGCGGAACGCAGCGAACGGATCTGTAGGCGGTCGGGTGCAGCGCCTTGTTAGCTTATTGTTATAGACTTTTGGCGACATCACTCAAAACGTGGCGGCCAAGCTTCTTTTGGGAAGCGAAACATAACAAAGGAACCGACTGTCGGGTTCCTCTCCCCCGACCATTGGCCATTGTAAAGCTGCCATCTTTCTGCTTCGCTGCCTTGAACACGGGAAGTTGAGCCGTCCATGCGACCAACGATGTAAAGCCCAGCGAAATATCGGCCATTGGGGCCATTCAGAAAAGGAAGGCTGCCTGTTCCGTCATGTTCAAGATGTTCCCTACAGTAAACCACAACTGTGCTGGACTCAGGATTGAGAACAGAAGTGTTCGGCCCAGTGCGATAAACATATTGATGAGGCTGTGGCATCTCACTATAAGGACACTGCAAAACGGCTTTGTCATTTAGGTATGGTTTGAGCGGAACCCAAGATGGCGTTGAAGGTTGAGATAGAGTGCGTATATCAGCCGGCAGCCTGTCCCAATCTTGCTGATACATATGTAGGCCAGCGGTGATTTGATGAAGATTAGAGGCGCAAGAAGTCAAGCGAGCATTCCTACGCACGGATGAGAAGATGGGAAAAAGCAAAGCCGCCAGAGCGCAAATGATGGCAAGAACTACAAGAATCTCAACGAGAGTAAATCCTCGGCGTCGATTTGACACAATGGGTGTTGTTGTATGCATCGTTATCTCTAACCCTGCTTCATCTGTCTTTTCATACAATGACACGACTTTCACCTTCGCGCAACAAGCTAACAGTGTATTATGCCGAACTATTCGGCTTTTTGCGGCTGAGAGGCGCAAAAAGCCGAACATTGTAACAACTCCATTTCATTGCGCCAGTTCGGTTGGTGTGGCTGCAGAATCAGAACAGCGGCGCTATCTGAAACTGAGAGTCAAAGCGATTCAATGCCCCTGAACCGGACTGGCGCCCAAAATCCCTTGCACCTCGGCGAAATGCGCGTCGCGCTCGGCTTCGTTTTGCGCTTCGAGATTGAGGCGCAAAAGCGGTTCGGTGTTGGAGGAGCGCAGATTGAACCACCAGCCGCCGCTTTTGATGTCGCCGATTTCCACCGTCAACCCATCGAGATGATCGAGTCGGGCGCCCATCCCCGCGAAGTGATTTTCGACCCTCGCCAACGTTTCTTTGACATCGCCGACGCGGAAATTGACTTCGCCCGACGCGCTGTAGCGGCGCAGCGGCGCGATGTGAGCGGAAAGGGGTTTTTCGTCATGCGAGAGCAAATTGAGGATTTGAATCAGCGCCATCAAGCCCGAATCGGTGCCGAAACAGTCGGCGAAATAGTAGTGGCCCGACAATTCGCCGCCAAAGCGCGCGTTTTCCTTTTTGAGCAGCCGTTTCATGAACGAATGGCCCACGCGCCCGCGCACCGGTTTTCCGCCGTGTTCCTCGATCCACTGCGGCACGGCTTGAGACGACCGCAAATCGTAGAGAATCGGGCTGCCAGGCGTGGCGGCGAGCATTTCGCCCGCGATCAGCGCGGTGATGAGGTCGCTGGAAATCGAGTCGCCGTTTTCATCGACAAACATACACCGGTCGGCATCGCCATCGAAGGCGACGCCGAAATCGAGATTTTTCTCGCGCACCAACTTTTGCGTGTCGAGCAGGTTCTCGGCTTTGAGCGGGTCGGCCTCGTGATTGGGAAAGGTGCCGTCGAGTTCCCAGAAAAGTGCCGAAACCTCGAACTGCGGCCATTTCTCGAAAAACCCAGGCAGAAAAAATCCGCCCATGCCATTGCCGCAGTCGATGCCGATGGAGATTGGGCGCTCGCCAAACGCGCAAAAGCCCTGCATCCACGCCAGATATTCATCTAAAGCGCCTTCGACAACAGTTTTCTCGCCGCTATTTCCTGTCGGGGGCGCGCCGTTTTTTTCGGCTTCGAGGACGTAGGCTTCGACCCTATCCAAACCGCTCGAAAAATCGAGCGGCGCGGCGTTTGGCCCCGACACTTTGAAGCCGTTGTATTCCGGCCCGTTGTGCGAAGCCGTGACCTGCACGCCGCCCGCCGCGCCGTAGTGATTGATGGCCCAGTAGTTCATCGGCGTCGGCGCCAGACCGACTTCGATGACGTTGCAGCCGCCCTCGCGCAGGCCGCGCGAAAGTTCATCGAACATCTGCGGCCCATGCGTTCGCATATCGCGCGTGAGCGCAATTGGCCCCGCGCCGTCGAAAATCTGCGCCGCCAGACCGCCCCCAATCAAATAAGCGGGCTCCGGCGAAAGCGCGTCGCCCACTTTGCCGCGTTTGTCTGATGCTTTGAAATTTCCAGCATTATTCAGGTGGAGGGAAGAGGGCGGAGGCATGTGGTGTGGTTAAGCTGTTTTTCCTCCCCACTTCCCTCCTCCCTCCTCCCTCCTGTTTTCACCCTCTTCCGTATTCATCGTCGATGCGAACGATGTCGTTTTCTTCGAGATAACTGCCCGACTGCACTTCGATGAAGTGCATCGGGATGCGTCCTGGATTGTAGATGCGATGCGGCGCGCCGAGCGGAATGTAAATCGACTCGTCTTCGCTTAAAAGCCGTTTTTCGCCGCTCAGCGTGACTTCGGCGGTGCCTTTGACCACCACCCAATGCTCGGAGCGGTGATGGTGAATCTGCATCGAGGATTTCTGGCCTGGTTTGACGACCAACTGTTTGACCTGAAAGCGTTCGCCCCTGTCCACGCCCTCATACCAGCCCCAGGGACGAAACACTTTGGTGTGAACCTCGTGTTCGGTGCGGCCCTGCTTTTTGAGTTCGTCCACGATGTGTTTCACGTCCTGCGAACGCTCTTTTTTGGTGACCAAAATCGCGTCGGGCGTGGCCACGACGACCAAATCTTCGACGCCCAGCAAGGCCACGAGCTGTTTTTCGGCGTGAACGTAGCAGTTTTTGGCCTCGAAGATCGCGGTTTCGCCGCGCGCGGCGTTGCCGTCGGCGTCTTTTTCCTCGACTTCCCACAGCGCGGCGTAGGAGCCGACATCGCTCCAGCCCATTTCGACCGGCACCACGGCGGCGCGCGCGGTTTTTTCCATCACGGCGTAATCGACCGAAATCGCCGGCGCGTTGGAAAATGATTCTTCGTCAACGCGAATGAAATCGAGGTCGGTGTGCGCGTTTTCGAGCGCGGTTTTGGTGGCGTTGTAAACGTCGGGCGCGTATTGTTGCAGTTCTTCGAGAAACTGCGCGGCGCCGAAAAGAAAGGTGCCGCTGTTCCATAAGAAATTACCCTCGGCGATGAATTGCGCCGCGCGCGCCGCGTCGGGTTTTTCGACGAAACGCTTCACCGCACTGGCGCCCGATGGTAATTTGTCGCCGCATTCGATGTAGCCGTAGCCGGTTTCGGGCTTGTCGGGCACCACGCCCAGCGTGGTGAGAAAGCCGTTTTGCGCCGATTCGCGCGCGGTGGTGATGGCGCGGTGAAAAGCGGGCACGTCGCGGATGGCGTGGTCGGAGGACAGCACCAGCAACTGCGCGTCGGGATCGCGTGTGAGCGCCTGAAACGCCGCCAGAGCGACGGCGGGCGCCGTGTTGCGCGCGACGGGTTCGATAATCAGCGCGGCGGGCACGGTTTCGATTTCCGAAAGCTGATCGGCCACCAGAAAGCGATGGTCGTTGTTGCACAGCACAATGGGCGCCGCCTGGCCCCTGAGACCGGCGAGGCGCTTGATGGTGTCCTGGAGCAGGCTGTGCTGCGAGAGAAGGGGCAGAAACTGCTTGGGCAGGGCGGTGCGCGACAGAGGCCAGAGCCTGGTGCCGTAGCCGCCGCAGAGAAGAACGGGATGCAGCATAATGGAAATGGGATCGAGGCTGCGATTTCCGCGCCCCGAACGCAAGACGGCGAAAATTCGCGCCGCCGTGTCGCTTAAATCATATCTTTTACGCCCGCGTTTTTCCACTGCGGCCCCGAAATCCTGTTCCGGCCACGATTTTGCGCCCGCCGCGCCCTTCGATATGCCCCTCCAACCCGCCACGCCCTCGCCCGCCATTTTGGGTGAATTTCTCGCCCAACTCGATCTGGAATGGGACGAGCGACCGATTTTCCTCAACTTTTTCCGCTCCGACTGCCCCTGGTGCGCTTCGGAAATGCCGCGCCTGGGTGAAATCTACGCGCGCCACAGCGATTTGACGATGCACGCACTCGCGGTCGCCGTCGGCAACGATTCCGATGAAGCCGCCCAAAATTTCGCGCGCGATAAACAACTCGAACTTCCCGTCGTGACCGACACAACGGGCGCTTTGAAAACGGCTTTTGCCATCGAGCGCGTGCCGGCTGTTGTCGCCATCAACGCGCAGGGCCTGGTCGAGCGCACCTACGAAGGCGCCACCGAACAACTGCCTGGCATCGTGGAGCAAACCGTGTTCGCCCTCGCGCATAGCAGCGAACCGCCGGAATACGAGATGATCGGCAACGGCTGCGCGCCGTGATGCCAGCAGAGGAGCGGAGGAGCAGGGGAGCGGAGGAGATAGGGCGAACGAAATTATTTCGCCGTTTCGTTGGCTCTTACTCCTCCGCTCCTCCGCTCCTCCGCTCCTCCGCTGGGATCGCGCACTCAAGTGCTGGAAAGTGCAGCGCCGATGCGTCAAATTTGGGTGCGATGAACGAAAAATCTTCGCGTTGGATGTGGATTTTGCTGCGCCGCGTTGTGTCATATGCGGTTTTGGGCGGGCTGGCGACGGCGTTTGTCGGCGCGCTCTTAATTGCAGCTTCTGGCGCCGTCGTGGGCTGGATTCTCAATTGGAGCGCGCGCCCTCTGGGGGAGACGGTGGTTTTGGGCGCCATCTTTGGAGCGTTTTTCGGCGGTCAGGGAGGCGGCATTGCGGGGCTGATTGCGTTTGGCATTCTCGGTTTTCGCAGCGCAACGCGCAGTTCCTTTTTGCCGCCGAAAGCCTGTCTTGTGCCCGTCCTCATCGGCATGGGCGCCGCGACACTCGCCGTGATGACGAGTTATTTCGCTGGATGTGCCCTTTTGTGGTTGGTGCGCGGGGGCACGTTCGTATCTTTTGTCGACGACAGCGTGTTTTACATCCTCTTCGCCGCGCCCGCCGTGATGGTGTGCGGCGCGATTGCGGGCGCTCTCGTCGGTTTCCGGCGCGAAAAAGAAGCGCAGCGCGCGGCACCCGCTTTGCCGACGGAGCCGGTATGAAACCTCTTGCTTTCCTCCCCATTTCCGCCCTTGTGTTTCTCGCCGGATGCAATCAAACCCAGACTGCCACAACCGACACCGCCGCCAATAACAGCGCTCCCGCGCCCGCCTCGACTTCCAAGCCCGCGCAGCCGGTGCGCGGCTATCTGCGCGCCCTGCACGCCGTTCCTGGCGCTGGAACGCTGTCGCTGGTCGCCGACGCCGAGAAATTCGCTTCGGCCAGCTACGGCGACGCTTCTCCTTTCGCTGGTATTCATTCCGAAAGAGTGAAAATTTCCGCGTTTGGAAGCGACGGCAAAAAAGTCGCGGGGCCGATGGCGCTTTCGCTCGATGGGGGCGAAGATGTCACGATTTTGGTGACGGGCGTGCCAGGCAACATCGTTTTGCTGCCCTGGAACCACAAAAATCGCGGGCCGGAAAAGGGAAAAGCAAAAATCGGCTTCGTGCATAGCGCCAAACAGCTTCCTGCTGTGGATGTCAAAATTGACGGCAAATCGTTTCGCCGCAACGTCAAATTTGGCATCGCCACCGATTACACCACCCTTTCGCCAGGACAACACCAAATTCAGGTGACTTACGACAAATCGCTCGCGCCGGAAATCGTTTCAGTCGAGCAACCCGCCGTTGTCACCAAAGATACCGAGGGCAATGTTTTAGCGGTCGAGCAGCCGACACCGGTTGTCACTGCGGTTCCGCGCTCGCAAATCGTGACTTTGACGCAAAACGTCGATCTGGCGGCGGGCAAGGTTTATTCGCTGGCGGTGTTCGCGGGCGCGGCGCAAATGCCCAAAGTGCGTTTGATGGAAGACAAATTCGTGCCCGAAGCCGTGCGGGCGCAAGACGCTGAAAATTGAGGGCGTTTTTCAGGGATAGAAGAAGGGAAGAAAAGAAGAAAGGAAATGGGGAAAAGATTGGCGCAGGCGTTGGTTTATGGAGCTTTTGGGAGTGTTTTCGTGCCTCTGGCGGGCGCGATATTGTCGCTGCCCGCGCTTCTGCTTTACTTCGGCATTTCGTTCCTACCAGCATTGAGCGGGCTGTTTTTTAGCGAGCCTCTCCTGGTGATGAGCTGGCGGTTCGTAAATTACAGCAACTCGACTTCTTTATCAGGGTGGGCAATTCCCGCTTTTGGCGCCCTCATTTTCGCGCTCGGTGGCGCCTTGATGCGGCCCGACGGTGACAAAAAATTCGACGATATTCGCCTGCTACCTCGCTTCTACCGCGAAGTGTTCATCTGGATGCTGCGCGGCGCGCTCTTTTGCGCTGTGTGGGGCACAATTTTGGGCGCGATCTCGACCGGCAAAACCGATGGCTACTTTTCCGGCGCCGCAGTGGGCGTTCTCGCTGGCACACTTTGCGGCGAAGTTTTGGGACTGCTTATTGGCGCGACGCGCGGGGCCTTACTTAGAGAACGCGAAGCGTGAGCGAGTGAGGCGTAACTGCAACTTTGTCCTGGCAATTACGCCTCACTCGCTCACGCTTCGCGTTCTCTACTCGCCCATTTCGCCCAATCGCTGCGCGCGGCGTTCCTGCACTAAAGCACCGATAAGTTCGCCGATTTCGCCCTGCAACAGGCGGTCGAGCGAGTTCGATTTCCAGCCGATGCGGTGATCCGTGAGACGGTTTTCGGGATAGTTGTAGGTGCGGATTTTGTCGCTTCTGTCGCCGCCTTTGACCTGCGCGCGGCGCGCTTCATCGCGTTCGTCGGCCTGTTTCTGGCGTTCGGCTTCATACAATCTTGAGCGCAACACCAGCATCGCTTTTTCCTTGTTTTGACGCAGGGAGCGTTCGTCCTGACACACCACGATCAGGCCCGACGGTTTGTGAATGAGGCGAATCGCGGTTTCGTTTTTCTGCACGCTTTGCCCGCCCGCGCCCGACGCGCGCATGGTTTCAATTTCGATTTCGTTGTCGTTGAGTTCAATATCGACTTCCTGCGCTTCGGGCAGCACCGCGACGCTCGCCGCCGAGGTGTGAATGCGGCCTTTTTGCTCGGTCGCGGGCACGCGCTGCACGCGATGCACGCCGCTTTCGCTCTGCAAAGCTTCCCACGCACCCAGTCCGTTGACGGAAAAAACCACTTCTTTCAAACCGCCCATTTCGGCTTCCGATGTCGAAATCGGCTCGACTTTCCAGCCGCGCAGTTCGGCGTAGCGGCCATACATCCGAAACAAATCGGCGGCCCACAGCGCGGCTTCTTCGCCGCCCGCGCCGCCGCGAATTTCCATGATGACGTTGCGGTCGGCGTCTTCGTCTTTGGGCAAAAGCGCTTCTTCCAACTCGCGCATTTTGGCCGCGATTTGCGGCTCCAACTCGTCAATTTCATCCTGCGCCAGTTCGCCTAAATCCGGCTCGGAAAGCGAAGCGCGCGCTTCATTGAGGGCGTTTTGCAGCTTGAGATATTCGCCGTAAAGCCGCGCCATCGGCTCCAGTTTGGAGCGTTCGCGCGAGATTTTGGTGACGGCATCGCTGTCGCCGAACACGGCAGGATCGGCGAGTTGCGCGCTTAATTCATCGAATCGCGCGGCGAGAATTCTGGCTTTTTCTAACATATTGTGGAGGCAAGAGGGAATAGGCAACAGGCAACAGGCAACAGTGAAGGCGTAACAGTTGCGCTCTCCCACTATTGCCTATTCCCTAAGAATTGTTTTCGGCGGTGAGGAGGACGCGCATCGCTTCGCAGGCGACTTCCAATTGTTCGTCGTTGGGCTGCTCGGTCGTGAGGCGTTGCAGCCACATTCCTGGCGTGACGACCAAAATAGCGAGGCTGCTCAGTCGGGGATTCACCGTCGCTTTGAGGATTTCGTAGGAAATTCCGGCGACAATCGGCAGCAGACACAAACGCAAACCGACGCGGGTGAAATGGTTGTCCGGCCAGGGCAGAAAACTGTAGCACAAGACGGAAACCACGACGGTGAGCAGCGCGAATCCGGTTCCGCAGCGCGGGTGGGGCGTATCGAAAGGCCGCGCGCCTTCGGGCGTGAGCGGGCGCCCGTTTTCGGCGGCGTAAACGACTTTGTGTTCGGCGCCGTGATACTCGAAAACGCGCTTGATTTGCTTGCGCCGCCCGATGAGATAGACGTAGGCGATGAAGATGCACAGCTTGATGGCGCCCTCGATAAAGGTGAGCGCCATGATGCTGAGGCGGGTTTCGCTGCCTATCATCGGCTTGAAAACAAAATGCGTGAGCAAATTGGGCGTCGCCACGAACAAAAGCGCGCCCAATCCGAGCGAACCGAGAATAGTCAGCACAAACAGCCAAATCGGAAGCGGGTTTTTCGCCGGAATCGGATTTTCGCCGGAGACAGTTTCGGTGAGAATCGGCGTGCCGGAAAGCGGCTCTTCGAGAGTTGTAACTGCGTGTTTGGGCGCCTCGCCCGCTTTTTTGAGGTTTTCGTCTTCGAGCGCGAGATTGCTCGACCAGTTGAGATAGCCCGTGCCCAGTTTCATCATCTCGACGAGCGCGAAAATGCCGCGCACCAGCGGCGCGTTAAGATAAGGCCGTTTTTTGAGAATCGAGGTGAACTCTTCGACGCGAGTTTCGATGCTCCCATCCGCGCGGCGCACGGCGGCGCCGACAAAACGCGGCCCACGCATCATCACGCCTTCGATGAGCGCCTGTCCGCCGAGTTGGAATTGGGGCTTGGGCATAATGCAGAAGGGGAGAAAGGGAGTGAGGGAGAAGGGGAGAGAGAATCGAAACTGTCAGTGCAGCTTCGAAAATCACTCCCCCTCTCCCTTTCTCCCCTTCTCCCCTTCTCGAACGACGAAAAACTACTTTTTCGCGGCAGTTTTCGCGGCCTTGGCGGCGGCTTTCTGGGCTTTGTCGCCGATGGCGCGGCGCTGGTTGAAGCGGTCAACGCGGCCCGCCGTGTCCACGATGCGCTTTTTGCCGGTGTAGAACGGGTGGCAGTTGGAGCACAAATCGAGGCGCATGGTGGGGACGGTGGAATGGGTGTGGACTTCGCTGCCGCATGAGGTGCAGGTGATGGTGGTTTCGACGTAATCGGGGTGAATTTCGGCTTTCATGGTGAGGTTCCTTGGATGTTCAGGGCGAAAAATCGCTGACGGCCCTTAACGGCATCCGGTGTGTGGCGCGAAACGGGGCGAGCCGTTGAAGACTCGCCCCGTTTCGCCTGTCAGTGATGGATTCTGGACGCTATTTTACTCTTTGGCGTTCCTGGCGGCAACTTCGCGGCGTTTGAGATAGAAGTTTGGTTAGCTTTGACCCTCAACAGATGTCAGGATTCGTTTTAGCCACTTGGTCAGGGTCTGAGCCTCGGCCTTACTTAAGTGTTGAGCAAAATGTTCCGCAATTCCCTGGGCATACTCCGGCCAGGTTCGGGCCAGTGCTGCCTTGCCTTCATTGGTGAGCACGGCGAACGCGCCGCGGCGGTCTGAGGGACAAACTTCTCGCCGCAGTAAACCCGCCGCTTCCAACTTGTCGGCCAGACGGGTTGAACCACTTCGGCTGAGAAGCACTTTGTCCGCTAATTCACTCATTCGCAGTCGCTGTTCGGGCGCTTTATCCAGCACCAGCAATACGTCATACCACTCCAAAGGCAAAAGATCCGCTTGGGCCAAACGTCCATTGATGCGCTCCAAAAGCAGGGAGTGAGCGGAAATGAAGGCAGCCCACGCCGCGTGATGCTCTTCATCGAGCTGGATTTTTCGAGCCACAAAAAAATTATGCCTCAAATAGTTGCAACTTGCAATCAACGGGAGTATATTTATTTGCAATCTGCAACTATATCAACGTGCAACTAATTTGCAAGGATTGGGAGGAGTATGATGGCGAAAAGAATCAGTCGGGACGAACTGAAGGCCAAACTCGACGACAGCGAACCCATGGTCGTGGTGGAGGCTTTGCCCGCGAGCTACTATCAAGACGCGCATCTGCCTGGCGCTGTGAACCTGCCGCACGACCAGGTGGACGAACTCGCTCCGCAGATGCTGCCCGACAAGAACGCGCTTATCGTGACCTATTGCGCGAACGGGCCTTGTCCCAATAGTGGAATTGCAGCGGAGCGGCTCGAAGCGCTGGGCTACGTCAAGGTGCGCGAGTATTACGAGGGCAAGCAGGATTGGGTCGAGGCGGGCCTGCCGACCGAAAGCGGCGCCCCTGTTGCCGGTTAAATCAACCCATCGAACCTGAAGCGGCGCTCAGCGCACAATCAATTCGTGTTGGGCGTTAGTTGCTCACTCAAGGAGACACCATGTTGACTGGAATCAATCGGATAGTTCAGACGCGCGATGACATCTTGCCACTGATATTGCGGCTCACGCTGGGGTTGGTAATGTTCCCGCATGGCGCACAAAAGTTGTTGGGATGGTTTGGGGGTTACGGCTTCGCGGGCACGATGGAATTTTTCACCAGCACAATGGGTATTCCTGTGGTGTTTGCATTTTTGGCGATTGTCGCCGAGTTTTTCGGCTCACTCGCATTACTCTCAGGTTTGCTAACCCGCATCGCCGCATTTGGCATCACCTGCGTGATGGCCGTTGCCGTATTGACCACTCATCTGCAACACGGATTCTTTATGAACTGGTTTGGAACCCAAAAAGGCGAAGGCTTCGAGTTTCACCTGCTGGCAATAGGCCTGGCTTTGGCCTTGATAATACGTGGGGGCGGCAAATGGTCACTTGACTATGCTCTTGCACGTTCGCCTTCCCGCTAAGAGCCTATCCGAATAGGCTGGGAGCGCGAGCATCCTTGCTCGCACCCAAAATAGCGAGCAAGGATGCTCGCGCTCCCAGAGCCTCCAGGTTCAATGCCCTATTCGGATAGGCTCTTAGCGCGTGTTTAAAAGTGCCTTGATTGTTGAGTCTCCGCAGCATGAGGTGAATCATGGCCGCATAAACCATGCTTTGGCTGTGCTGGATGTTGGTCTCGTAGTCTCTGGCGAGACGGCGCGAGCGCGCGAGCCAGCCAAAGTGCGCTCGACGATCCAGCGTTTGGGCAGCAGTTGCCAGCCCATAGCCCCATCGCAGCGCCGCACAATCTCCAGACGCAGTGGGCACCAGCCAGGGCGTGGCACTCGCAGCGCCGCCACCCACTGTTCCAGAGCGCCCGCATACGCTCCATCCGCCCCACAGCAGGCGCCACCTGAACAGACAAAAGGCCAGGCGTGCCAGAAGCAGTTTGGCGCTGTCGCGGTCTTGGATGTGAGCCGGATGCACCACCAAAAGCCACAACAAACCCAGGGTATCTACAACCGCATGACGCTTTCGCCCCTTGATCTTTTTGCCGGCATCATAACCGCGTTCTCCCCCAGGAGCCACGCACGAGACGGTCTCTGAGTCCAGCACACCAGCGCTGGGCTGGGGTTTCTTGTCTGCTTTGGCACGCACCTGGGCGCGCCAGAGGGCATGAACGCGCTCCCACCAGCCCTCTTGTGTCCACCTGCGGAAGTAATAATACGGAAGTAGTAATACGCCAGTTGCCAGGGCGACAGGTCTTTGGGCAGCATACGCCACGACGTGCCACCGCGCACGATGTAGAAGATAGCGTTGAGGATGGCACGGCGCTCATACTTGGCTGGGCGCCCGCCGCGAAGAGGAGCCGGAACATACGGCTGAAGACGACGCCACTCGGCATCGCTCAGGTAAGAGGGGTAATGTTTGGTTGACATCGACCTCTTCCGACTACCCTCAAGGCGTGGCGCTCGGACTTTTTAGACGCGCTCTTAGAGCGCGAGGACGGTTTGCGGCGCCTGGGGATTGAGTTCGAGGTCTCGCGCGCCGACCCTGTTGCGAACCACGCCAAGTTTGCGACCGCGCACCTCTTCCAAGCCCAGCCCGAAACCGACAGCTTTGTGTCGATGGTGAGCACCCACGTCAATCGGGGCCGCCGTAATCTGGCTGCCAATACGGTTCTCGTCATGCGTCACATCGGCATGAGCGCCTTTCAAACCGTGCTTTTCCCGCGCGTTGCGGGCGAGGAAGTCAAACGGCTCAATCATTTGCAGGTCGCGGCTCTCGGCGGGGCAGGATTGCCGGTAAGCGAAGAAATTGAGCGCGCCTTATCGGTGTCACAACCCCTGGGCAGCGCCTGCGGGAAACGCATTCATCTCGTGGACGATTTGCTTGAGGTGATGCTCAATCTTTTGCGCTGGAACACGGAGATGGCCACGCCAGAAGCCGAGGCAGTCTGGAAACGTCGCACCGTGACTTACTTCGTGTTCGACCCGCGCACCCGCCAATTCGCACCGTCCAAGTTTTGCGCCTTTACCGCCGTTCCCGAAGTGACCGGTATTGAAATGGCCGGTAAGGGGGCCGATAACGCCCGCGGCGTTTATCAAACGAGCATGACACTCACTCTTTACGGGCAACTTGACCAGTCGGAGCCGCTTTTTGACGGTGGGCGCGCCCAGCAACATCTGACGCGAGGTCTGGCCATGATTCCCCAAACGCCATCGGATTCCCATTTTCCTGAAGGAATGTTCTGTTTTTTTCACTTAACCCTCTTTTTGTAGTAAAAATGGGCTATCCAGAACGCCAAATTCTGTCCGACTTGAGCGTGAAATCCGCAATTTCACGTTCAAAAAATGGGCGATAGAGGATTTGAACCTCTGACCCCTACCGTGTCAAGGTAGTGCTCTCCCCCTGAGCTAATCGCCCGTCTTGATGCGGCTCCGCAGTATAGCCCAGACATCGGGGAGCGTCAAACCAGAAAAGGGCTTCCGGCCATGCCGGAGGCCCTTGAGATCTCACTCTTCATCCCCCGCGCCGGTCGAGTCCATCGAGCCGACGAAAAACTTGGAATCTTTGCGAAAAGCCGCCGGATAGCGGTCGTAGATGTTTTTCATTTTGGCCAGATCCAACACATCGGAGGCGCGCTGGCCGAGATCGAGGCTGGCGTCGGTCATCACCATCAGGTTGCGCGGGTCGCAGGCGCGAAACACGCGGTCGTCGGCTTTATACCACTCGACCACATTTTCCGCGAGTTCGGCGCTGATACGCCGGTCGATGCCCACTTTTCCGGCCTCGTTGATGAAAATCTGCTTCCACAGCCGCGTCGTGGGCCGGTCAACCAGGACTTGATAGAGCAGACGCCGTTTGAACGCGTCGTCCAAAATTTCTTCGTGGTTGAGGTTGGTCGAGAGAAATAAGCGCTGCAAAAACGGCGCGCGCATCGAGGAGCCGCCCGAAAAACGGATGATGCTTTCGCGCTGTTCGAGCGGGTAGATGAACATATTGAGAATCATGTTATGATTCTCGGTCTGACGGCCCAGGTCGTCGAAAATGAAGATGCCGTTGTTCGATTTGACGTGCGGCGGCGCGAAATACTGGCCGTCAAACGCAATATCGAACTGCGCCACTTTAAATTCGGTTCCCACCACCACGAGCGGCGCATCGGAAATGAGCCATCTGCGGTCGGGTTTGCCCGCCGTCGAAACGCTGCCGGCCGTGTCGTCCTCTTCTTTTTTCATCAAATCGTCGCGCAGATGATGGTAGGCCGGATCGAAAAGCTGCACCACTTTGGAGTTGTATTCAAAAGCGTAGGGCAAAAGAACCGGCTCTTTGAGCAGGCGATGGAGGTTGTCGGTGATGAGCGATTTGCCGTTGCCTGGCGGGCCGTAGAAAATCATCACGCGCTGCGAGTTGAAGCCTTCTTTGAGCGTGTATTTGAGACTGTCGCGCATCGGATAACCGGCGAACACTTCCTCGACTTCCTCGGTCGAAACGCGGCGCTCGCGCTTGGCCTGCTGGCGCACCATCTCGCAGTAGGCCGCGAAAGGCACCGGCGCGGGGCCGACGTAGCCATCCTCGGCTTCGACGAGGTTGACCAGATCGCGGCCTTTGGTGGTGAGGTCGTAGTGAAGCGGAATGGGCGTGTCGAGCAGTTCGCGCTTGTTGAGGCTTTGCAGGATGTCGCGGAAGACGTTGACCGAGATTTTCATCACGTCGGCCAGTTGATCCTGGTTTTGAGGGCCTTCCTGCTTGATGATTTTGAGAATCAGGCCTTCCAGAACGCGGTAGGAAACGCCGCTTTCCTTAAAGGTTTTGGGCTGTTCGGGGCGAAACAAACCGCCCATTTTGATGGTGGTGGAGGGGTCGTTGATGCGATTCCACGCCCCGTTGGTTTCGGCGGGCGCCGCGACGGGCGCAGGCTCGCCATTGGAGGTGAAATCGTCTTCAATTTCGTCGAGGTGGGAGGCGGGGTCGGTGCCTGGAAGCGTGCCGGTGCCCATCTGCTGAGTTTTGAACTGGTCGAGTGCGGCGCGCGCCGCTGCGGAAAGTGCCATAAATAAACCTGAAATTCTTCGTGCTTGGTCTCTAACTCGCTGCTGTCTGAAAATGGAAAACTTAAAAACGGCAGTAAATCGCCGCTTTTCATATGAAACACCTATTTCTCATTCTTTTCGCCTTTTTGCCTCTTTTGTCCCATCCGGCGGGTGCCACGACCGAGGGGCACGGCCCTTCCAGAGAAATCGGGGAGGAAGCGAGCGCCCCCACCATCGAAATCGCGCGCGTTCGTCTGCACAACATCAAAAACGGCGTCATCGAAGGCTCGCGCGACGCGGGCGCGACCTGGACGCCCATCGGACGTATTTTGCAGCCCGTCATCAAAGTCAACCCGCGCGGCTTCAACGCTTCGAAATACGGGCCGGTCGGAACCGTCGTGGCGACGGCGGTGAACGCGATTCATCTCAAAGCGAGCAACAACACGGCGGAAAATCGCGGCGTTATCTGGTCGCTCTCGCCCGCCGCCCAAAACGAAGCGGGTCGCAACTCGCTGCAAAGCGAAGTTTCGCCGCAAAGTTCGGCCTTCACCGATATTCCTGGCGGTTCGGGACTCTTTGGCGGGCCGTTCACGCCGTTCGTGGGCAACCCGATTCTGCTCGACAACGACCGCAACAACGAGTTAAAGCCGCTCCCCGACGGTTACGTTCCCAAACTGGGCGAGTCTTGGGTGCTCCAGGTGCGCCGTCCGGCGCGCTACCCACGCCAGATCATCTTCGAGAACCGCTTCGGCGGTTTAATCACCCTTCAATATCGCGGCGAAGAACCGAAAGTCATCGGACAGGTTTTGCGTCCGGTTCTGGGCGTGGGACGCTTCGTCGGCTCCTATTTTTCCGAAGTGGGGCGGTTGCGCGCCAATCACAACGGCGTCATCGACGTTTCCACCAGCCCGCGCGGCGTGGTGGGCAGTTTTCAAATCGTGCCCGCCAACCACGCGCAAAGCCCCGAAACGCATTACATCCGCGAACTGACGCAGTGGATGGTGGTGGGGCCGGTTTCGGCGCTCGACCGCTCGTGGGAAGGCGCCGCGCCACTGTTTTCCCAGTTTTTGCGCCCGCGCTACGACCGCAACGATTTCAACGTTCCCGATCCCATCGAAGGACTCGCGGGCCGCTTTTACTTCGATGTCCAAAGGCGCGGCAAAGCCGAGTTCGAGCCGATGCCGACCTTGTGGATGCTGCCCAACAAGCCCCTGCCGCGCTGGGCGCCCACCGCGCTCGCCGATGTCGAAAAAATCCGCGTCGTGTTTCCCTTTGTGTGGAACGATGGCAGCGCGGCTGACCTGTCCCGATTCCAGACCTCAACCCCAATCTTATCTAATGAACCAACTCCAAACCCAACTCCGCAACAACCAGTGGACGCTGCTGGTCTCCCTGCCGCGCAATGATGTCGAACTCGCTCGCGCCGCGCTCGAAGGGGGCGCGCAGGGCCTCAAAGTGCATATCAACGTCGAGCATTTCGCTTCGGGCACGCGCTTTGGCTCGCTCGAAGAGGAGCGCGACAAGCTGACGCAAATCGTGGCGCTGGCGCGCGAGTTCGGCGCGAATGTCGGTGTTGTGCCAGGTGCGGGCGACAATTTCGCCTCGCCCCAGGATTTCGCGGAACTGGCGCACATCGGCATCGATTATTTCGACGCTTATCCCGCCGACACTCCGGCCTGGGTTTTCGCGCAAACCGACCTCGATATTATGATGGCGGCCTTTCACGGCGCCGATTTGCACGAATTTTCGGGTTTTCAAGCGCTCAATATGACGTTGTGCGAAGCGAGCATTTTGCCGCACGAGGAATATGGCAAGGCGCTTTCGGCTCTCGATCTGGCGCGCTATGCTCATCTGGTGAGCCATCTTGAGGTGCCGGTGATTGTGCCCTCGCAAAAGAAAATCGAGCCGCGCGACATTCCGGCGCTGCAAAAAACCGGCGTCAAAGGTTTGCTGATTGGTGCCATCGTGACGGGGCGCGAAGTGGAATCGCTGGGCCGCGCAACGCGGTCTTTTGCGGGGCAATAATACGAGGTCGGGTTAAGCCGTAGGGCGCAGGGGGCTTGCCGTGTCCTTGGAAAGAGTGGCAGTTGCACCATTGAAGGACACGGCAAGCCATGTCCCTACGAAGTCTCCAAGTAATTTAGAGTGCGCTGACAAACGCAAAACGGGCGAATTCTCATCAGAATTCGCCCGTTCCGCGTCTCGCGCCGATTTTTACCCTTGCGCCACCGGAGCCGCCGGTTCGCGGTTGCGGCGCGGGCGAACGGGTCGCGTGGGAGCAGCAGGCGCCGCGCCATTGGCAGCCGGAGCGTCGCCGCCGGCGCGGTTGCGGCGCGCATCGCCGCGAGCGCCCGCCGCTTCGTCACGACCGCCGCGCCTCTCGCCGCCCATCATCATCAATCCCGTCATCATCATCGAGGGCGCATCGCCGTAAAAGCCCATCAGGGTGAGCATCGCCTCGACTTTGGGCATTTTGGTCAAATCGAGAACTTTTCTGAGATTGTTTTCAGCCTTGACACGCCGCGCTTTGTCTTCTTCGACGGCGGCCTGATAATTGTTGAGAAGCCCCGCGATTTGCGTATCGGGAATCGCGCCGCCGCGCATGACGCCCTGAAGTTGACTGCTTTGTTCCATCAGCGCCAGGCGCGCCTTGACTTCGCCTTCGATGTAGGACATCAAAGTCGCCTGAGTCGCGTCGTCGGTGACGCCGATGCGCTGCAACTGCAATCGCATAATCGATTTCATGCGCTCTTCGGGCGTCATGGCCGCCAGCGCTTCGCGATCCAGGCGCGGGGGCCGCGCGGCGCGATTGGCGGGGTTCTGGGCCTTGGGAGCGTTGTCCACATTGGGCTGAGCCTGCGCGATGCCCAGGCTCAGAAGGGGCAGAAGAGCAAGCGTCGCAACGCCCGCGCGTGAGGCAAAAAGTGATTTCGTGATTGGTTTCATAATGGATTACCTTTCCGCTTTGGGAAGTTGAGGCGTGCGGTTTTTCCGTGTTCTAAGAGTCTTGGTCGAGGTGTTTTGTGGCGCGCTGCTTTTTTCGAGCGCGAAATTGGTTTGCATTTCGAGTTTGACGACGCGTCTGCGCTCGCTTGCGACCCACTCCAGCCGCACGCGGTCGCCGATTTTGGCAGCGCGAACGGCGCTCGTCACGCCCCCGTTGAGCGTGCCCGTTTCCTGCGCTCTGACCAGTGGGAAATAGCGTTCGCTGGGGCCGCCACCCTCGCGCACTTCGATCCAGCCGGCGCCTTTATTTTCGACCGTGCCAACCACAACGCGCCGCGCCGCCTCCGCGCTCGAAGTCGGCGCAACGCGCGGCCCCAGATACGGCAGGCGCGGCTGGCCTTCGCCCAAAACCCCGAAAAGCCACAGCACCGCTTCGAGACGCGGATCTTGAGAAAAACCGATTTTGGCATCGAGGGCCATCTGCGCGGCGGCGCGGCGCACTTTATCGGCTTCCAGAGCCGCTTTGTAACCCGAAATCAGTTCGCGCATCGACTCCGCTTCGGCGCCCTTTCGCACCGCGACGACGAGGCGCCTGGTCGCTTCGCGCACCGCGACTCGTCCGGCTTCCTCTTCAGCCAGATAAGCCACGAGGGCGTCCTGTCGGGCGCTATCGACGCCGAAGCCGTTCAACATGGCGCGCAAACGCGCCTCGACCTGTTCGCGGCGGATTTGGTGGCGGCGCGAAGCATCGCGCGCTTTGGCTTTGCGTGCGGCCTCCACCGGCGGTGCGGCGTCCTGCGCCTGCAAAGACGCTCCAAAAAGAGGCGAAACCAAAAATACGGCAAGGAGGAAGAAATATCGCATCGGGGCTGAAATCTTCGACACTCTCAAAGTGTCGCCGTTGCAAAACCGATTTCAGGATGGGATCAAAATGATTTATTCAATCCACCACAGAGGCACAGAGAAAAAAAGAGGCTTTGACATAAAACCCTTCTCTCTGCGTCTCTGTGGTTGATTGAAAACTGGATGACTTGGCGGCAACGGTGGCCAAAACCCGCGCCAAACTGCCAAAATGGGCTTATGCCCGTTTTTTCTCCGGTTTCGGTTCGCGTTCCGGCCACTTCCGCCAATCTTGGCCCTGGTTTCGATTCCCTGGGCCTTTCCCTCGCGCTTTATAACGACCTAACGCTGCGCGTTGGCGACCGAGATTCACTCTCGACTCAGGGCGAAGGCGCAGCCCAATTGAGCGGTCAGTCGCACACTCTGGCCCACAGCGCCGCGCACCGCGTTTTCGCGGGGTTGGAAATCGAAGTCGAGGGCGTCGAATTAACACTCCACAACCGCATTCCGTTTTCGCGCGGTCTGGGTTCGTCTTCGGCGGCGATTGTCGGCGGCCTGGTCGCGGCCAACGAATGGGCCAGAAAACATCACGAGATCGCGCTGGAAAGTTCGCAACTGCTCGATCTGGCGAGCGAAATCGAAGGCCATCCCGACAACGTGGCGCCTGCACTGATGGGCGGTCTGATCGTCGCGGCAACGAATGAAAACGGCGCCATTTCCGCGTTGAAAGTGCCGGTTGCGGCCTTTCCGCGCTTCGCGGTTTGGATTCCCGATGCGGAGCTGGCCACCAAAACTGCGCGTGGCGTGTTGCCCGCCACCTATTCACGCGCCGACGCGATTTGGAACCTGTCGCGCGCCGCTTTGCTGGTCGCAGCGCTTTCGAGCGGCGACTTTTCGGCCTTGAGCGAGGCACTACGCGACAAAATCCATCAGGATTATCGCGCGCCACTGGTGCCAGGATTTGAACTTATTTCGCGCGCCGCGCTGGAGGCGGGCGCGTTTGGCGTCACGCTGTCGGGCGCGGGGCCCTCGATTCTGGTGTGGATGCCGGAAAATCGCGCCCCGATTGTCGAGGCAATGGAGCGTGCGGTGCAAAGCGAAAAAATCGCGGGGAGGGTGGGGGAGTTTGAGGTGGATTGGGAAGGGTGTTGTGTGGTTGGCTGAGCCTTTCCCGTCGCTTCGCGTCGGCCCTCACCCGCCGCTTCGCGGCACCCTCTCCCGCAAGCGGGAGAAGGAGAAACTGCTACTTTTCTCAACTCAATGCTCGGTTGAAGTTGCGCGCGTTGTCCTTCTCCCGCTTGCGGGAGAGGGTGCCGCGAAGCGGCGGGTGAGGGCCGACGCGAAGCGACGGGAAAACCACCCAACCGCCTAAAACAATTCCGGCGTCATATAATCGTTGGTCACCATGGCGATGCAGTCGATCTCGATTTCCGCATCGCGCGGCAGCCTGGCGACTTCAACCGTCGAGCGCGCTGGCAGGAGGTTGGTGCTGGTATCGCTGTTGGGGAAAAACATTTCGTAAACGCGGTTCATTTCGTCGAAGTCGCTCAGATTTTTCATATAGATGGTGACTTTAACGATGTCGTTGAGATGGGCGCCGCCCTCTTCCAGGATGGAGCGGATGTTGGTGAGAACCTGTTCGGTCTGCGCGCCGATGGCGCCCGTGACCATCTGGCGATTTTTGGGATTGAGCGGCAGTTGGCCCGACACGAAAATCATGTCGTTGACTTTGACGGCCTGAGCGTAAGGCCCCAGCGCGGCGGGCGCTTCGGCGGTAGCGATGATTTCTTTCATTTCAAGAAAGAATTTTCCTCGTTTTGCGACGCGCGCGCCATTTTCGAGGCAAATTCGCGCGCTGTCTCCAGATCGGAGGGCTTATCGACATCAAAAGCAATCGCGGCGTCGGGCACAATCACGGCGCCGCTCCGACAGCCCAAAAGCCGCGAAATTTTGGCTTCGACTTCGTGAATCGTCAGCCTTTTGGTCGCGGCCCTAAAAATAAAGCCCGCACCCAGCATCTGCGCCAGAGCGAGTGGATTTTTGCGCGCCGCGAACGCCTTTTCAATAATTTCTTCCAGCGATTCGAGCCGGTCGCGCGGCAGCAAAAACGCGTTGCCGCCGGTGAAACTGCCGTCTTTGAGATGCCCGTAAGTGCGTTTCCCACCAGGAAACTGCGCTTCGACGCTCTCCCTTTTGACAACGGGATAAGCCGCATCAAGCAGATTAACGGCGGCGCCATCCAGAAACTGCATCCAGGTGCGCCCCGAAACCAGGGGCGCATCGCCCGTGACGATGAGAATGCGCTCCGACTGCGCCGCGCGCGCTCCGGCGAACAGATTCGCCGTCATTTTCTCGCCCGCCGCGAGGCCCACGATGTCGGAGTCGAGCGACTGAAGCGCGAGCGGCGTCGCCACGCAAATGATGCGCGTGACCGGCGGGGTTTCGCGCAGCGAATCGAGGACGCGCGCCAGCATGGTGCGCCCCTCGATTTCAATCAGCGCGCGCTCGGAAGTTCCGGCCACGCTTTCGAGACCCGAAGGCATGGCGCCTCCGGCTAAAACTACGGCATCCATTATGGGGGTTGTTGGGTGGCTAACGACTGAATTCACCCGCTGGCAGAAGCGAAGTGAGGGACGAACGGAGCTGGAGCCAGTCGGGTGCAATAATTTGTTCTATGACTGTTAAAATTTTCTTGCCGCATCAAAATAAGTCTGTTATCTTCGCTACAAAGCGAACTACGCTGGTAAAAAGTTCAAAACACATTACAGCCAAGCCGATGGTTGCGCTCCAGACCGTGATTTCATGATAACGCGAACCGTAGAAACGACGCAGAAGTAGACCTAACCCTATACTACTCACAATGAGTAAAACAGCAAAGCACAGGTGAGAATAGGTAAACCAATCCTGAAATTCAAGCCGACCTGAGCGAACAGCGTTCATACCCACCGGCTGTATAAAATTATGAAAGACAAAGATAAGCACCATGCCAGATACCCAGAGGCCGAACATGAAAGCACCAAAGTTAAAATTAGTGCTTGGCTTGGCCTTTGGTTCCGCGTCAATAGGCAAGGTGATTGTTGATACGCGGTTTGGACTCATCACTTTCATATATTCTGGTTATATCACACTTCGTCTAAGCCGCGCGCAGCCACAGAACAACCTAACTACCCAACCACCCAACCTCCTAACAACCTCACTTAAATCTGTCCTGGCAAATAGCCTGTCGCCGTGCCCATCGAGGGGTCGCCGGCGGTAGAAACGTGGGGCGCGACGACGGGTATTGGCGCCTGTGCGCCGTTGCCCGCGCCCGCGTTGATGTTGGACTGCATCTGCGCGAGGTTGATGGCGCCCAGGTTCATGGTTTCGAGCGCCGATGACGGCACGATAATCATGCTGCCCTTGTCCTTCATGCCCTCGTAAAGCATATTCATGGCGCGAAGGTGCAAAGCCGTCGGCGATTTTTCGTAAAGCGCGGCGGCTTCCATGAATTTGGCGGCGACCTGAGTTTCCGATTCGCCCAGAATGATGCGCGCCTGGCGTTCGCGTTCGGCCTGCGCCTGGCGGCTCATGGCGTCCTGGAGGGCGGCGGGAATAGTCACGTCGCGGATTTCGACGCTCGTGACTTGCACGCCCCACGGCTCGGTGCGCGAGTCGATAATCGAGCGCAGAACCGAGTCGATTTTATCGCGCCCCGACAAAATATCGGCGAGCGTGGAGCGGCCAATCACATCGCGCAGCGCGGTTTGAGCGGCCCAGCCCACGGCCTGGGAGTATTCCTGCACTTCCAGAACCGCTTTTTCGGGGTCGATGACTTTCCAGAACAAAACGGCGTCCACATCGACGGGAACCGTATCGGCGGTGATGGACTGTTCGGCTTTGAAAGTCGAAGAAATGGTTCGCAGATCGACCACACGCGACACGGCCTGCACCAGGGGCACGATGAAAAACAATCCTGGGCCGCGCAGGCCCACGAATTTGCCCAGTTGCAGCACAATCGCGCGTTCCCACTGCGTCACCATGCGAATCGCGCTGGACAGCAGCCAGGCCAGAATAAAGGTCGCAAAAGCGAACAGAATTCCAATGACCGGCCCCAGCGCGCTCCACAAAATCGACGACACAATGCCGCCCACCACAAGCACGATCAGAAAAACGAAAGTTTTGAGTCCGGCATCTACTGGCATATTGGCTCCCTGTCTGACAATTTAAGGTTGCGGCGGCAAACGGCGCTCGGATTTGAGCAGCATATTTTCGACTTCGAGAAGGATGCGCTTGTCGCGTTCAGCCCCTACATCTTCCACGCGCCTGATTTGTTCCTGCTGCACCAGAATAATCTGGGACAGGCGTTCAACTTCCTTTTACAATTCGTCAAGGCGCTTTCTCTGCGTTTCGGATCGCTCCACCAAGTTGAGCAGCGTGCGAAAATAAGCGAAAAACTTTTCCCACATTAGCTTTTGCGACCTGCTTGAAGGGCTTCGATGCGCGACAGCAAATTCTTGGTGCGCTCCATCGAACCCTGAGTTTGCGAGTCCAGTTCGTCCATGCGAGCGAAAGACGCCTCAATGCGTCCCTGCATTTCTTCTATCGCCGCGATATATTGCTCATCCGTCATCTGGGTTTGTGGCACAGTGGCTTCCATAATTTGTCCCTCCACTCTTTATTTTACTCCCTCGCCCACTCCGGCTCGTCTTCCAGTCGATAGAGATATTCGCCCGCCTTTTCGACATATAAAATCCCTTCGTCCTCGCGGTTCGCGAAATCGGCGACGTTGATGGTGGCCGGATCGCGGTAGCCCAGATTAATCTTCTCGCACACCTCGCGGGGAATCTGGGTCGCCAGCGTCACCCGCACGCGCAGTTTTTCGGTTCCATCGACCATTTCGCCAAGGCCGCGAACGTGAGTCGAGTGCGCCAGAACGCCCCAGGGTTCGTCTTTCCACTTGTCCCAGTCACTGAGAAAATAATCGCGGCAGTGATAGCCGATGCGCTCGATAATGGCGCCGTGAACCGAAGAAATTTCCGAGATATGCGGCGCGTAAATGATGAGTTCGCCGCCATCGGCCACCACCGGCTCCAATTTATACATACATTTGCCGCCCACCCACAAATCGTCATACATTTCCGGCGCGCGCGACAAAACGGTGTGAAACGGCTTCGGTTTGTAAATCACATGAAGCTGCGCCGACAACTGCGACGCTTCGCGCCACGCTTCTTCGGGCGTGCCGACCGAAAGCCCCGCCAGCTCGCCGTGATTGACCACCATGCAAAACGCCGCTTTTTCGACCGGCACGAGCGCGGCGGCACGGTCAACGACGGCGCGCACCGGCGTGTAGGCGTGGCCGATGATGCGCGCATTGGAAATCACCGCGCCCAGCCAGTGGAAAAAATTGAGAATTTCCGGCCCGCCGATGCCAGGAAAGAGATATTTGTTGCCGCCCGAAAACCCCACGACTTCGTGCGGAAAAACCGGCCCCAGAATCAACAATTGGTCGTATCCGAGCGCGCGCTTGTTGAAGGTGACGGGCACATCCATCGAAAATAACCCGCCCGAAAGCTGGTCGATTTCACTCGCTGCAATCGTTCCAAGCAGTTGCAAAGCGTCGGGATTGTCCCATTCGTGATTGATGAAATCTACGCTCGCATACTTTCCGGCGCGCGTTTCGGACGAAATTTCCAGGCGCGCGTTGATTTGTTCGTCGCTCATCGGCGCGTGGGTGCCGAGCGCGATCATCACGTCGAATTTCTTGACTTCTGGGCCAATCAAATCGAAAATCGTCTCGAACAACAGGCCCACCGGCGCGGTGCGCGTGGCGTCGGGCACGATGAGCAGCACCTTTTTGCCGTCGAGTTGCAGAGATTGGAGAAACGGCGCGGCGATGTCGCGCACCTGAGAGGGAGAAAGCGCAGATTGCATGAGCTTAGTTTGGACGAATTAGGGCGCGCGGGCGAAGTTGGGCACCATCTTCGCGCAGTGGGCCGCGATTTCCAGGGTAATCGAGTGAAGATTTCACCACAGAGACGCAGAGGCACAGAGAGTAAGGAGCGAATTGTGGAGGTTCTTCCGAGGGCTGTTCTTTTTTCTCTGTGCCTCCGCGTCTCTGTGGTGAAATCTTCACTTCGATTGTCCCGCGATTTCCTTTTTTGCTTGAGGAAAAACCAATATGAACTACGTCAATCTGGGCCGCACCGGTCTCAAAGTCTCCCGCCTCTGTCTGGGCACGATGAATTTCGGCCCGCAAACCACCGAAGCCGACTCGTTCGCCATCATGGATCGGGCGCTCGAACACGGCATCAACTTCTGGGACACCGCCAACGTTTACGGCGGGAAAAAAGGCGAGGGCGTGACCGAACAAATCATCGGACGCTATTTCGCGCAGGGCGGCGGACGGCGTGAAAGAGTGGTGCTGGCGACCAAGGTTTACGGCGATATGGGCGAATGGCCCAACCAATCGCGCCTATCGGCGCTCCACATTCGACGCGCCTGCGAAGACTCTTTGAAACGTTTGCAAACCGATTATCTCGACCTTTATCAGATGCATCACATCTGGCGCGAGGCGCCGTGGGCCGAAGTCTGGCAGGCGATGGAACTCCTGGTGCAGCAGGGCAAAGTGATTTATATCGGCAGTTCGAATTTCGCGGGCTGGCACATCGCGCAGGCGAATGAGATCGCCAAAAAACGCAATTTTCTGGGTCTGGTGTCGGAGCAGAGCCTTTACAACCTGATGTCGCGCCACGTCGAACGCGATTTGATTCCGGCCTGCGAATCCTACGGTCTGGGCCTGATTCCCTGGAGTCCATTGGGCGGCGGAATGCTGGGCGGCGTGCTGTCGAAACCCACCGAGGGCCGCCGCGCCGGAATGAGCGAGCGCATCGAGAAAAACCGCGAGCAGCTCGAAAAATGGGAAGGTTTGTGCGGTGAAATGGGCGAACAGCCCGCCGATGTCGCGCTCGCCTGGCTGCTGTCCAATCCGGTCGTGACGGCGCCCATCATCGGCCCGCGCACTCTGGAACAACTCGACGGCTCGTTGCGCGCCCTCGAAATCGAAATTTCCGAGGAAACGCGCAAAAAGCTGGATGAAATCTTCCCTGGCTTCAAACCTTCGCCCGAAGGCTACGCCTGGTAAATTCCAAACCAAAAAGCGGCGACTCTGTGAAAGAGTCGCCGCTTTTTGTTGGTGTTATTTGAGGCGAAATCCCGCTTGTGCGTCGAAAATTTTCCGAGCGCGCGGGGGCAGCCGCGAATACAAGAGTCGGATGCTCTGGCCGCCGATTAATTTGCCCGAATCGAGATAATACCAGTCGGAGATTTCGTTTTTGCCCACGCTTGCGGCGTCGCCGAGTTTGACGCCCTTGACCCTGGCCGGAGCGTTGGCGATGCGGCCCTTGAACTTCCCGCCCTCGAACGAAATGTCGGAAAGCCAGATGTGTTCGACGCCCTGAGCGGTTGGGAACGGCTTTTTAACTGAAAACCCGCTCTGTTTGGCTTTGGGCGCCTGGAGCGCCGCGATGAACTTCCCCACCGACTGGCGCGCGCCTGCAATCGCTTTTTCCATCTGCGGGTCTTTGCCAGCGACGCGAACAACCGGCGGCGTGCTTTGCGACTGCGCGCTCGAAGCGGGAGCAGGCGCGTCGGGTGGGGTTTTGGATTGGCAGCCCGCCAGCACGAGGGCGAAAAATGAGGCGAAAAGAAAGGGTTTCATGTTCAAATTGTCGTCGCCGAAAACCCGCCGTCCACCACCAGATTATGCCCCGTTACAAACCCCGACGCGCTTTTTGAAGCCAGAAAAATGACCGCGCCCATCAGTTCCGATGACTCGCCGAAGCGATCCATCGGGGTGTGACCGATGATCTGAGCGCCGCGCTCGGTGTAGGAGCCGTCGTCGCTGAAGAGCAGTTTTTTGTTTTGTTCGGCGGGAAAAAATCCTGGCGAAATCGCGTTGACGCGAATGTTTTTGGTGGCCCATTCGCGCGCCAGAAACTGCGTCAGATTGAGCACGGCGGCTTTGGCGGCGCCATAGGCCACGACGCGTGAAAGCGGAATCATCCCCGCCATCGACGCGATGTTGATAATCGAACCGCCTCCGTTTTGCAGCATAGATTGCCCGAAAACTTGACTGGGCAAAAGCGCGCCGCCGACTAAATTGAGGTCGAAAACGCCATTCCACGCTTCAAGCGGCAAATCGCAAAAGTTGGCGCCAGGGGGCAGCGTGGCGTCGGGCCGGTTGCCGCCCGCCGCGTTGACTAAAATCGTCGCGGCGCCGAGTTTCGAGGTGATTTCATCGCGGGCGCGGCTTAAATCGCCCTTGTCGAGCGCGTCGGCGGCAGTGAAAATCGCGGTTCCGCCTTCGTTTTGAATGGCTTCGACGTGAGACTGGCCGTTCTGGGCGTTGCGGCCCACGACGGCGACGCGGGCGCCGTGCGCGGCTAGAGCGCGCGCCATCGCGCCGCCCAGAACACCAGTGCCGCCGATGACAACGGCGATTTCGTTTTCGAGATTGAAGAGGTTCATTTGAGGTTAAAGGTTGAAGGTTGAAGGTTAAAGGTTAAAGGTTGGGGCTTGCGAACCTTTAACCTTTAACCTATTCGTAGATTTTGGCGTAAAGCGCGTTTTGTCTGTCCAGCATTCGCGTGTAAACCGCGTGGTTTTCGAGGTTCGGCTGCAAAGTCGCGCCCATTTCGGGCGGCACGTCTCTGGCGTCGGTGAGGGCGCCGAGGGCTTCGAGCGCCAAAAGCGCCGCGCCGCGCGCCGAGGCTTCGCTTTCCAGACTTTGCGTGAGAGGGGCGCCGATGGCATCGCACACGATGCTCTGCCAGAGAGGAACCCGCTCCAAAGCGCCGCCCGAAAAGATGATTTGCGCGGCGGGCGCGAGTTTGAGCAGTTCGCCCGCGACGGCGGAAAAACGCAGCGCGGCGCCTTCCAGAACGGCGCGCATCATCATGTCGGCGTCGGAATTCCAACTCGCGCCTTCCAAAACGAAACGCGCCTCGCCGTTCCAAAGCGGCGCGCGTTCGCCCGCCAGAAACGGTAAAACTGTCAGGCCATGCGCGCCCACTTCCATTGCGGCGACGTTTTGAGGCCAGTCATCGCTCAGCCGCAGGTTTTCGCGCGCCCAGGCGAGGACGTTTCCGGCGTTCGACAGCGCGCCGCCCACAATCGAGCGACCATTGTCCACGCGATAACGCCACAAACCGCGCGGCGGCGCGCCCGCGAAATCTCTCAAAACCACGCGCAGCGCGCCCGAAGTTCCGGCGTTGAGGCCGATTTTGGTTTCGTCGGCGCAGCCGCTTCCCAAGTTGGAACAGGCGCCGTCGCCAATCGCTGGAAACCATTTCGCATCTTTCAGTTTGGGCCAGCGCGTCGCCATTTTTTCATTCAGATGCGCGAAATCGGCGGCGTCACACAGTTCGGGGATTTGGGCGCGCTCGATTGGCACATGACTTAGCATTTCGGCATCGAATTCCAGCCGGTTCTGGTCGAAAAGGCCGCTTCCCGACGCCATCGACAGGCTCATGCGCGCGTCGCCGCACCATTTCGATCTCAAAAATTCGCCGAAACCCATCCAGCGCGGCTTCGCTTCGCGCGCGAAAAGTTCGGGGCGCGCATCGCGCAGCCAGAGCAGTTTGGCGGGCCAATACGAGGTGTGAAAAACGCAGCCCAGTCGCGCGTGACACGCGGTTTCGTCCATCAAAGCGCGCAAAACCGGCACATAGGCGGCGGCGCGATTGTCGGCCCAACTCAAAACCGGCGTGAGCGCATTTCCCGCGTCGTCAACGGCCAGCAGCGAATGCCAGAAACCTGAAATCGCCACGCCCACCACTTCGCCTTGCAATGTGGGCAGCAGTTGGTCGAGACACTGCGCGGTCAAATCGAGCAGAAAATCGGCGTCGATTTCCACGCCGCCATCATCGGTGGTGCGCTGGTCGTAGGGGATTTGCGCCGATTGCCCGACTTTGCGGCCCTCGAAATCGAAGCATAGGGCGCGGGTGGACGAGGTGCCGATGTCGAGCGCCAGAACGAGAGGAGTCATGGAAGTTGGGAAACATTATAAACCGGAAGTTCCCATGCCCATGAAAAACCTTGGTTTTCCCGCGCCCCAGAGCCTCAGTTTCGATCTGGCGTGGGCCGCGCGCCACGATGTCGAGGCGGGATGGACACATTTTTCGCCGCGCATCGCTTCGGCGTCGCTGTGGCACCTCGAACGCGGGATTTTGCGCGTCGAAGCCGATGAAATTCGTCAAATTGCGCGCGCGGGCGACTGGGTGTGGCGCGCTCCGAGCGGCGCGCGGCGCATGGAAACGGGGGCGGGGGGCGCGAGCTGGCTCACGGTGGGCATCGTGGCGCAGTGCGGCGGCAAAAACTGGTTCGCGCCGCCCGCGCCGCTCATTTTTCGCCCCAACGCAGGGCAAAACGAGCGCGGCGCGCGCTTGATAACGCTTTTGGTCGAAGGACAAAACAATGGCGCCTCGCAATTGGAAATCGACGGTCTGGGCCGCGCTTTGATGGGCTGGCTGTGGAGCGCGGCGGGCGAAGCGTCGTGGCGCCCCGACTTTCCAATGTGGCTCGAAAACGCGCTGAGTCGCATCGAAAATGAGCCGCAGGTTTCGGTGGCTGAACTGGCGCGCGGGGCGCATTTTTCGCCCGCGCAGTTCCGGCGTTTGTGGGAAAAGCATCTGGGAAGTTCGCCGCGCGATACGCTTTTACGCCGCCGCCTCGAAATCGCGCGCGCGATGCTGGAAAGCGAGGAATGGAGCGTGGGCGAAATCGCGGCGCGAAGCGGTTTCGCGGGCGCCGCGCAGTTTTCGCGCGCGTTTCGCGGCGCTTTTGGAGCCGCGCCGCTCGAATGGAAACGCGCGGCGCGCGAGCGGGTGTGAGCTTCGAAAAAGAGCGAAAATATCAAATCCGCGCGCGATAACGTCGCGCGCCGCCCGATTTGGCGAGGGAAAATAAAAGGTATGAACGCTCCCCAACGCCTTTCGCCCGCGCAGCTCGAACAATTCGAGCGCGACGGCTTTTTGCTGCTGCCTGGTCTGCTTTCCCCAGACGAAACCGCGCATTATCTCGCCGTCACCGGCCAAATGTGCGACAAATTTCGTCAGGAAAAATCGCTCGAAGCGCATCAGACCGTCGAGATTCGCAACGCCATTGCGCGCAGCGAAGAACTTTTGCCGCTCATTTCGCATCCGGCGGCGCTGGGCGCGATGCTGGATATTCTGGGCTGGAACATTCAGCTCACCACCTCGCACGTTTTCGCGCGCACTCCCAACCCTGGCGAAAAGATGAGCTTCAAAGCCATCGACTGGCACGCCGACGGCCCCAACCCGCGCCCGCCGTGCGTCGAGGGTCAGTGGGGGCCGGTCGAGCCGCGCATCTACGCCAAAATCGGCTATTTCCTCACCGATCTCAGCGAACCGAATAAAGGCAATCTGCGCGTGGTGGCCGGAAGCCATTGCCGCGCCGCCAAACCTGAAATCGACCCCGCGACGGGCGAGCCGTGCGGCATGACCGAAATTCTCACGCGCCCAGGTGATGCGGTTTTGTTTGAAAATCGCTGCTGGCACGCGGTCGGGCCGAACTATTCGACCGAGCCGCGCCAGAATATCTACATCGGCTACTGCCATCGCTGGATGAAGGCCATTGATTTTCAAACCCAGAACGACGAACTTCTCTCTCGCGCCAATCCGCTTCAAAAGCAGCTTCTGGGCGCATCGAGCCACGAACTTTCGTTTTATCTGCCTGGAAAAGCGCCCGATGATGTGCCGCTGCGCGAATGGGCTTGAAAATTCACCGCTAAAGGCGCTGGGTTGTTCGCTCGACTGAAGTCGGCGCTGACCCAGAGGGTGCCCCGCGGCTCCGCCGCTCACTTTCGGCCTGCGCCGAAACCAAGCAGTTTGGTTCCCGCGAAGGCGGGAAGTCAGCCAGCTTGCTGGCCCATAGCGCCGACTTCAGTCGAGCGAACATAGCCCGTGCGGAAATTCAAAGGAGTTCGACACCTTCGGGCAGGAAGATTTCCTCTTTGTCGCCAGTGGCAACGACGCGGATTGCACCGCGCGGGTGGGGCATGGTCGCGTCCAGGTGCCTCATCTGGCCGAGTTGGGGCTTGATTTCAACCTGAGCAAAGCCTGGCGCAGTGGGACGAATGCCCGCGAGAGTCGCATAGATGTGAAACAGCGGGTGCGCGCCCCAGGCGTGGCAGTCGGAGCGCGTGGGTTCGGGCATTTCGATGGTGGTCTTGAGGTCGTTTTCGACGAGTCCGAACCACAGATCCAGCTTTTCCCAGAACTTGTCCATGCGGCCCACTGCGCGGCAGGTTTCGAGGAAGTAATGCGCGAAATAAATCGTGGTGCGCGCCAAATCGGGATTTTCGAACAGGCCCGTGGTCACACGCTCACTGCGCTTCGAGTCCAATAATCCACTCAAAATTGACAGGCACTGCGCGTGTTCACTCCAATGCTCGTGGCCCAGATCGTCGGCGAAAAGGCCGCGTTCTTCGTTCCAAAAATGGGTGTGCAGCGCGTCGGCCAGCGACTTGGCGCGCCGTGCTTGCAACCCAGAAATTTCGGGTTCGCCAAACCAGCTTTCGAGGTCGCCCGCCATTTGGAACACCCAGGCCGCCTGCCAGCCCAGAATGCCCGATGGCTGTGTTTCGCCGGTGGGCGGCACGCCATTTTTCCAGTTGGGATCGCCGCCGTAGTCTTGTTGCGGCGTGTCCGTGGTGACGACCCAATCGGTGAAATTCCATCCATCGGGCGCGTCCAATAACCCATCTGGACGAATGAGTGACGCGAAATAATCGCAGACCGCGCGCACGCCAGGAAGAAGAGACCGTGTAAAGTCGGGGTCGCCGCGCCAGAGCGCGTAATCGTGGCACATCGCCACCCACCATAGCGAAAACGGTGGGATGATCTGGCGCGCCCGCGAGGGATAGCGGCTTTGCGTGAGGCCCGAATTGAGGCGCGACCAATCGAACAATCGCAGCGCCTTGCGCGGCAAGGCTTCATCTTTGGTTAGCGCGTAAGTGACCAAAACTTCGAGGCGCGTGTCGCCGACATACATGAGCTGTTCGAAATACGGGCAGTCCATGTAGGTTTCGTGCGCGCACATTTGCAGCGCGCGAATCATCATCGGTTCGAGAGCTTTCAAGCGCGCGTCGGAGCAGGAAAACTGGGCGGCGCTTTCGAGCGGGTAGCGGGTTTCACGCAGCGCGAAACTTTCGATGGTGAGCGGGTTTCCCGCCGTTTCGACATAGATTTCAAGATAGCGGCCCGCCTGCCACCACAACGGCTCAAAACCGCGATTTTGGCTGCCATCCGCGATGAATTGGTCGCCCACGCCGTCTTTTTTGCTGTAGTGAGTCGTGAAGAACTTGCCCTCAATTTCGCTGCGATTTCCTTTTGTCCAGGTTTCCAGGTCTTCGAACAGTCCCTCAGCCCAGTGAACGCGCACCAGAGAGTCGCGCCCGCCGCTCAAAGCCACTTCGGGACGCGCGCAAAAGTAATTCTCGAGGTCAACCAGAACGCGCCGCGACGTGTGGGCGGGAATTTGAATTGACTTTCTGCCACCTAAAAGCTCCTGCCAACCCGCGATTTCCTCCGTGAGGTTGTCGGCAGCGCGAATCGGGATTTCCGTTGTCGGCGCTTTGGCATTGCTGACGTGGCGGACGCGAAAACCGCGTCGGATTTCGTCCATCATGGGCGGTAGCGACGCGGGTGCGAGCCGCTGGTAAGCCGTGATTTCGACCTGCGAACCGCTGCGCGCGCCAGGCCACAGAGTTTCGACTTCGCCCCAGCCTTCGCCCGCGCCGCTTTCGTGATTCCAACTGAACTCGCGCCCGTCGATTCGCACGTTATGGCCCGTTCCCCAGGCATATAGCGGCGAGAGCCATCCGTAGCCGCTCAGAATTTTGCCCGTCCACGGCGCAATACCCGTCGCGAGTTGAAATTGCAAATCCTCCCGTTCGGGGCAAAACAAAAAACCATGATGAACCGAAAATTGCGCGAACGCGGCGACCTCACCCAGCGACCAAACCCGCGCCACGAAGATGTGCGTGCCTGTGGGGAGTTCCAGGTCGTAAGTCTCGAAACTCCAGTGTTCGATATCGCCGCGCTCCGGCCCGCGCCCGACGCGCTCGCCATTCAAAAACAGATCGTAGCGCTCATCGCCGGAAAGGTGAATGCGGAAATTTTCGGGCTTGTCGAGCGAAAATTCCAGACGGTAGGCCGCCACGATGGGCGCGGCAGCGTTGGGGACGCAAATCCACTGCGCGGGCCACACGCCGCCGCGCCCCCAGTTGGGGCCAGGTTTGGGAAGTTGGAAGGGCTGCTCATCGAGCGTAACGCGCTGAAATGACATGGAATTTCTCAGTGTGCCGAATTGCGCGAGAGCGTGCGCTAAACTTCCCCCGATTTCCCATGAACTCCCTTCAACTCCAACATTCGCCCGCGCATCGCCATTATTCCAAAATCGTCATCGACGGCACCGACCGCGCCGCCTCGCGCGCCATGCTCCATGCGCTCGGTTTCACGGCGGAAGACTTTCAGAAAAACCAGATCGGCATCGCCTCGACGTGGAACATGGTCACGCCGTGCAATATGCACATCGACAAACTCGCCCTTGAAGCCGAGCGCGGCGTGAACGAGAACGGCGGCAAAGCGCAGGTTTTCAACACCATCGGCATCTCCGACGGCATTTCGATGGGCACCGAAGGCATGAAATACAGCCTTGTCAGCCGCGAAGTCATCGCCGATTCGATTGAAACCGTCGTGGGCTGCGAGGGACTCGACGGCGTGGTGGCGATTGGCGGCTGCGACAAAAATATGCCTGGCTGCATGATTGGATTGGCGCGCCTCAATCGCCCCGCGCTTTTCGTTTATGGCGGCACGATTTTGCCTGGCTGCCTCGCGGGTCGCGGCTGCGATTGGGAAGACCCGACGCAAACCAAACTCGATGTGATTTCGGTGTTTGAAGCCGTTGGCCAGCACGCGGGCGACCAGATCACCGACGAAGAACTGCGAAAAATCGAAGAAAACGCCATTCCTGGCGCGGGAAGCTGCGGCGGAATGTATACCGCCAACACCATGGCGTCGGCGATTGAAGCGATGGGCATGAGCCTGCCAGGTTCGAGCAGTCAGATCGCGGTTTCGCCCGATAAAAAATCGGATTGCTACAGCGCGGGCGCGGCGGTGTTGAATCTGATTGAAAAGAACATTCGCCCGCGCGACATCATGACGCGCGAAGCGTTTGAAAACGCCATCACCGTCGTGATCGCGCTCGGCGGCTCGACCAACGCGGTGCTGCACCTGTTGGCGATGGCGCACGCCGCCGAAGTGTCGCTTTCGATTGACGATTTCACTCAAATCGGCAAACGAGTGCCGGTTCTGGCCGATTTGAAGCCGTCGGGCCGCTTTTCGATGGCCGAACTGAGTCGCATCGGCGGCGTGCAGCCGATCATGAAGATGCTGCTCGAAAACGGGCTTTTGCACGGCGACTGTCTCACCGTGACCGGAAAAACCCTCGCCGAGAACCTCGAAAACGTGGCGCACTACCCCGAAAACGAAATTATTCGCGGCTTCGAGGCGCCCATCAAACCCGAAAGTCACATCGTCATTTTCTACGGCAATCTGGCGCCGACGGGCGCGGTCGGCAAGATAAGCGGCAAAGAGGGCCTCGATTTCACTGGCAGCGCGCGCGTTTTCGATGGCGAGGAACTCTGTCTCGCCGCGATTCTGGACGGCACCGTCGTGGCGGGCGACGTTCTGGTGATTCGCACCGAAGGCCCCAAAGGCGGCCCAGGAATGCGCGAAATGCTCTCGCCCACCTCGGCGATTATGGGCAAAGGACTGGGAAAATCGGTGGCGCTCATCACCGATGGCCGTTTTTCGGGCGGCAGTCACGGTTTCGTGGTCGGCCACATCACGCCTGAAGCGTTCGAGGGCGGCCCGATTGCCCTCGTGCAAAACGGCGACAAAATCACCATCAGCGCCGCAAAACGCGAAATCACGCTGGGCATCTCCGACGAGGAAATGGAGCGCCGCCGCGCCAACTGGCAGCCGATGGTGCCGCGTTATCGTCGCGGGGTTCTGGCGAAATATGCCCGCACCGTGTCGAGCGCCAGCCTGGGCGCGGTGACCGACTGAACGCAGAACAATAACAAGTCATTGCCTCCCACCATGAAACTTCCCTTCACACGTGCCAAATCAGCGCTTTTTCTGACTCCGTTGCTTTTTGCTGTGCTGGTGGGCGTCGCGTGGTGGCAAGTCCGCCGTCCCGCGTCTTCGGCAACTCCCAAGAACCTCATCGCCGTTACAATCGACCCGCAACTCTCGGGTGATGGGCGTCTTATCGCTGCGGGCATCCAACTGCGTGAGCGAGTAGATGTGATCGACGCAGACGGCAAAAAGGATTATCGCGACATATTGGTGCGATTTGAAGCGCGCTTTTGGAACGCCCAAACTCTGGCCCCTTTGCCCTCGTTGCCGCTGCTTTCCACGCCAGGCGAGGTAGCCCTTTCGCCAGATGGTTCGCTTGTGGCGCTCCGCGAAAGTGAAAAAGGGTTTCGAGTGGTCGATCTTGGCACCCGCAAAACGTTGTGGAGCCAGAGCGAAGCGGAGTTTGCCCGCGCCCAATCCGACGAGTCGGGAATGGTCACCGTTCTGGCGCCTCATGGCTTGAGCCACCCCGTGTTTTCGCCCGATGGCCGCACTTTGGCGGCGTGGGGCACATTCATCGACACCGAAAAGGGCACCTCACAAGTCACCGGTTTTTTGTTCGACGCCCGAACCGGCGTTCAAAAAGCGAGTTGGAAAGGTGCCCCTGGATCCCGACTCAATGACCCGACGCTTCACTTTTCGCCCGAGGGTCATTTACTGGCTTCGAACGAGCTACAACCTCAGGTTTATCTTGGTAATGTTCCCTACGCACGCCCCGAAATCCGCCGCGCCAACGACGGGAAACTGCTGCGAACCTTACCCTTCAACGGCGCTCGTGTTGCAGCTTTTGGCTCGGACAACCGTTTGTTACTGCTCATCGGCAGATCCCAATACGGCACTGACGTTTTGGAAGTAGACGCGACAACGGGAAGACGGGTTTGGTCTCACACGGGCGCGGTCAAATATGGAGATGGGCAGTTGGCAGCCATCGATTCGGCCTTTTACTCGGCGGATAAAAAATGGGTCGCACTCCATTTTTGGGCCTCGAGAAGCGTGGAAATCCTGGACGCCCGAACCGGAAAGTTGGTGCAACTGCTCCAGGCTCCCGCCGATTCCGGCGCCGCCTTCGCTTTCTCGCCCGATGGAAAGGCGCTTTTGACAATGAATCAAGGCGTCATCGGAAAATTGAAAATCAACCCCTTGCCTCGAAATTAAACCAGCAAGCCAGGCAGCGATTCCAAGATGACACATCACCAGTGGACCTCCAATGGGAAACGGCAGGTATTTCGTTAGCGGCGCGTGTCGGGACAGGCGATGGCCGTCAACGAGCACAACGGCGGCACCATCACCATCAGCGCCGCAAAACGCGAAATCACCCTCGGCATCTCCGACGAAGAAATGGAGCGCCGCAAGTCGAACTGGCAGCCGATGGCGCCGCGTTATCGTCGCGGGGTTCTGGCGAAATATGCGGCGCAGGTTTCGAGCGCGAGCCTGGGCGCGGTGACGGACGGTGAACGACAAGGGTAAAGGATGAAGGCTAAAGGCTAAATTACTCTCAGTTCTCGCAGCCCTGCTTGATTTAGCCTTTAGCCTTCATCCTTTAGCCTTTTCTTCTTGGCGCCCGCTTTGCGACAAACTGTCTTGCGATGAGGTGAAATCATGAATTCATCGTCGCAAAACAACCCTCTTCGTCGCAGTTACATCGAAAAGTTTTCACCCGAAACTGTGGCCGCCGCCTGTCGCAAGGCCAACTGGCACAAGGCGCGCGCCGTCAAACTCCGACGCCGCGCGCATTTTTCCGCCTGGGAGTGGCTCGATTTATGCGAATCGCTCGGCTGGATTTGCGCCCACTGCGGCCAGAAAGCGCCCCTGGAGCCGCATCATCGCGTCGAACTCCACCGTGGCGGCGCCAACACCATCGACAACATCGAACCGGTGTGCCGCGCGTGCCACCAGCACGTCCACGAATGGCCCGACGACGTGTCCGAGGCGTGGATGGCCCACCAGCACAAACTTTTGCGCCAGTTTGAATCGGTGGTCGCACAGGGCAATCAGGTGCGCCTTTCCAGCGCGACGCGAGCCGAAAATCGAGCGCGCGGTCAGGGCGTGGTTCTCGAACTCATCGCGCCCTCTCGCGGCGCGGTGCCCCTGCGTGGAATGCTTCGCAACCGTGCGGGCGAGGCGCCTCTGGCGTTCATCAACGGGTGGACGCAGGATTGGTGGGAAGGCCGCGCCCGCGCCCGCGTCGAGTGGCACGGCGCGGGGGTGTGGCAGGAAACCGTAGTGCTCGATCATCTCTGCGAAGTGAGCCAAAAGCTCGAACTCTTCGATGCCCCGCAAATTCCGCTCATGGCGCCGCGTTCCAAAGCGCGCCGCACGCGCGTCGCGTCGCAGATGGCGTTTGATTTCAGCAAATGAAAACCGCAAAACGTCCCTGGACGCGCGCCGAAAAATCGTTGTTTGTCATCCCGCTTCTGCTGGCTCTGGCCGCCGGTGGAAACTGGTTGTTGCAGCGAACAGCGCCCCTTTTTATTGGCACCGGTGAGCTTAAATCCGTCGCTTTCTCGCCGGACGGACGTTATCTCGCCGTGTTGACGCGCCACGAGAGCCGCCTTGCCGATGCGGGAGCCATCTACGATGCGCGCACCGGCGCGCTTCAGGCGCGTTTGCCGGTTCCCACTCCCAACGCCTCTTTGCACGGCCTCGACTGGGCGCCCGACAGTTCCCGTTTTGCCACCACCTATGTCGATCTCGCCAGACGACCGCCGACTTACAAGTATCGAGGCAAAAAGCGCTTCAAATTCTTCTATCGCGTCGCCATCTGGGACGCAGCATCGGGCGCGCGAAGCGGCTTTTTTCCTTATGCTCCGGCGCATGAATACTCCTACGCGAGTCTCGATTGGGCGCGCGACGGAAAACTGTGGGGCGTCGGCACACCGCCCGCGCTCTTCGATGTGCAAAGCGGGCAACGTCTGCGTCGCTTTGGGCCGCAAGCGGTTCCTGGGGCGCTGGAATGGAGCATGTTCAACGCGAGTCACACCCAGATAGTCATGTTCAACAAAGAGGGCGACGTGTGGATTTATGAAATTCCAGGCGGGCGCATGGTGCGGAAGTGGCGTTTTAGGGACTTGTCGTTCGCGGCTTGGAGCCGAGACGACGATGTTTTGGCGATTTTTCAGAACCAGAGAAAGAAAAAGGACGAGTTGTGGAGCGGGTCGCTGCGGCTGGTCAATGTCCGCACCGGTCGCGTCCTGACGCCGCCGCCTCTGGTTCACGGCGAGGGCGAATCCTGGGGCCGCGATGGACAAATAGCGTTCGTTGACAGGCCGGTTCGACCCAACGCGCGTGGTGGCACTGGCTCGGAAACTTCGCGTGTGCTGGTGTGGAATTTCCGCGCCGCGAAAATGGTGTGGCAAAAAACCTCTGGGGAACAAGACGAACAGTTCAGTTCCCTCTCGTTTTCGCCCAATGGCCGTTGGCTCAGCGCCCTGATTTCAACTTCCTCGTCCTGGCGCGTGGTGTGGGATGCCAAAACGGGAAAAGAAATTTGCCGTCGTCGAGTGAACTCAGAGGAACAGGAAATGAAGTGGGCGCCCGACAGCAAAAGCCTGGCAACTTACGGTTACGGCGGCAACGGCATCCGAATCTGGCGCCTCTCCGACTAAAAGGCCACGCCACGCGCAATGTCATTTCGGTGACTGGCACCCGAATTGCGTTTTAGCGCCGCGACTTACCTCAATCAAAAAGGAAACCCATCATGGCAGCCATTGAACGAACAGCAACCGGTGTGTGGAGCGGCGATCTGCGCGGCGGAAACGGACTCATCGACGCCACGAGCGGCGTGCTTCAAGAGACGCCTTTCACCTTTGCGACCCGCTTTGAGAACGCCAAGGGCACCAATCCCGAAGAACTGATCGCCGCCGCGCACGCCGCATGTTTCAGCATGGCGTTTGCGAACTATCTGAGCGAAAAAGGTCACGTGCCGGAAGAAATCACCACCCGTGCCACGATTTCGCTGGAAGACGGCTCGATCAACAAAATGCACCTCGTGGCGCAGGGCCGCGTCGCCGGTCTCGATGACGCCGCGTTTAAACAACTCGCCGAGGAAGCCGAAAAGAAGTGTCCTGTGTCGAATCTGCTGCGGCCTGGATTGAGCATTACACTTGAGGCGTCGTTGGTAGGGGCGTAGCGTGCTACGCCCTTCGACACATTGCCAGGTTTTCCAAGGGCGTAGCACGCTACGCCCCTACGAAACGCGAAAACGCCAATTTTCTTAAAAATCAGATTTAATAAAAACCAAAAACGCCCGCGAATTAGGAAAATTCGCGGGCGTTTTGGTTTGTCGGATTTACAAATTCATCTGCGCCAGTTGGGTGAGATAGCGGTCGCCTCGGTCGCATAAAATCGTCACCACGACGCCCGATTTGCCTTCGTTTTCCAGCTTCTGCGCGACTTCCATCGCCGCGTGAACCGCCGCGCCCGCCGAAAAACCCACGAAAAGGCCCTCTTCGCGCGCCAGTCGTTCCTGCATATCGTAGGCGTCGTCGGTGTTGGCGGAGATTTTTTCGTCGTGGATGCCTTCGTCGTAAATCCCAGGTTTGATGCTGGTCGCCATGTGCTTCAAACCCTCGATGCCGTGCATGGCGTCGTCGGGTTCGACGGCGATGATGCGAATATCGGGGTTCTGGTCTTTGAGATAGCTGCCCGTGCCCATCAGCGTGCCCGACGTGCCGATGGTGGCCAGAAAATGGGTGACGCGGCCTTCGGTCTGGCGATAGATTTCGGGGCCGGTGCCCAGATAATGCGCCTGGGGGTTGGCGTCGTTGTTGTATTGGTCGGGCTTGAAATAGAGGTCGGGATCGGCTTCGTAAATCTCGCGCGCCTTGAGAATCGCGCCGTCGGAGCCTTCCAAAGCGGAACTCAAAATGGTTTCGGCACCATACATTTTCACGATGGCGCGGCGTTCGGGCGACACGTTGCCTGGCATGACTAATTTGACTTTGTAGCCCAGCGCGGAGCCAATCATGGCGTAGGCGATGCCGGTGTTGCCCGAAGTCGAGTCGAGGATGATTTTGTCGCGCGTAAGGGCGCCGGAGTCGATGCCGGAGCGAATCATGTTGAGGGCGGCGCGGTCTTTAACGCTGCCGCCAGGATTGAGATATTCGGCTTTGGCATAGACCTCGACGTTTTGCAGATGGCCCGCCAGCTTTTCGAGACGAATGAGCGGCGTGTTGCCGACGAGATCGAGAATAGACACAGTTCCGTCCAGACGGCGGTCGAGGCCATCAACGCCGTGAATTTGATTGGGAGTCATGAGAGTTCCAGCGGAGGAGCAGGGGAGCGGAGGAGCAGAGGAGAAAGGGACGACGAAGCAGCTTTGCCGTTTCGTTGACCCTTACTCCTCCGCTCCTCTGCTCCTCTGCTCCTCTGCTAACGAGACGGGTTCCTCTCGAATGTCACTTGGAATGTTTCGGCCTTCTATTTTGAAGGAGCGCGGTTCGGGATTTTCGGGGTCGCGCAGCGAAACGATGAGATAGGAGTAGCCAGGAAAGAGCAAATCGTCGGTATCGCCCCAGTGAGCGCGCGCGACATCGGTTTTCGAGGGGTAGGGAATCGTCGCGGGGTGGGTGTGGTAAATGCCCACGATTTGCAGACCGCGTTTGGTGGCATCGCGCTCGATTTTGAGCTGCTGGAGCGGGTTGACGGTGTAAGTCAGCTCGCTTTTGTCCTCGGAATCGGTGCGGTGGACTTCGAGAACGCGAGTTTCATCGCCGTTTTGAACCCCGACGAGAAGGCCGCAGATTTCGAGCGGCTTGCCTTCGAGTCCGTGCGCGACGATTTGTTCGTAGTGGTCTTTTTGCAGTTTCAGCATGGGGCTTTTTTAACAGCAGATGAACGCGGATAGACGCAGATGGGAAAATATGATTAAGAGATGTATATAAAGCTCTCTTTCTTCAACTTTTTGTTTATCTGTGCTCATCTAAGTCTAAGATATGAAGAGCGTCGTTTATGGAAAGAGAGTAATGTTTGTGTGTG
>JAUJNG010000023.1 GCA_030448265.1 Abditibacterium sp. | reverse complement strand
GTCCCCACCCGGTTTGCCCCCCCGTTGGCGCCACAAACCTACTTTTTCAGTGTGTTTTTTTATTAAAAACTCTTATGGCCTCTGTTTGTGTCGCTGTTTTTTTGTCCCCCCGCACGCCGCTTACAAACCCACACAACCGCTTTAAAACCGCGCCTCCCCCCGCTACTACAAGCCTGCTCCTTTTAAACGTCGCGCCGCCCGCGCAAAGCGCCCGCAATCGTCACTTGATCGGCGTAATCCAGATCGCCGCCAAAGGGCAGGCCACGCGCGAGTTGGGTGACGCGCACCTGTTCTTCGCGCAGCAAATTACCCAGGAACGAAGCCGTCGTTTCGCCTTCGACCGTCGGTGAAAGCGCCAGGATGACTTCTTCGATGCGCTCGTCGTGCAAGCGCTTTTTGAGCGTATCGAGGCGCAGTTTGGATGGCCCAATGCCTTCGAGCGGATTCATCACGCCGCCCAGAACGTGATAGCGACCGAAAAACTCGCCGGAATTTTCAATCGCCAAAACGTCGCGCGCTTCGGCGACCACGCACATCAGTCCGTTTTCGCGGCGCGGCGAGAGGCAAATATCACAGATTTCAACGTCGGTGAAGTTGCCGCAGCGCGTGCAGGGCCGAATCTGCTCGCGGATGGAGCGAATCGCTTCGGCCAGAGCCGCATTGCGCTGTTTGTCGGCGCTCAGGATGAAAAACGCCAATCGCTGCGCCGTTTTTGGCCCAACTCCAGGCAAATGTTCCAGTTCGGCGAGCAGTCGTTCGAGAGGACGGGGGTAGAGCATAGGAGGGAGGGGGGAGGAGGGAGGAGGGAGGATAAGTGCGTTACTCCTCCCCACTTCCCTCCTCCCTCCTCCCCCACTAAAAGAGGCCTTTGGGCAGCGCGCCCATCATGCCAGGGGGCATGGCGCCGTTCATTTTTTCGGTTTTGTGGGCTTCGGCTTTTTGATTGGCCTCGCGCATCGCCGAAACGAGCAGGTCTTGCAGCATTTCGACATCGCTGGGATCCACCACTTCGGGCGCGACGGTGATGTTCAAAACTTCGCCTTTGCCGTTGGTGGTGATTTTGACCATGCCGCCGCCCGACGCGGTTTCGAGGCGGTCGTTGTCGAGTTCGGTTTGAAGACGGGCCATGTCTTCCTGCATTTTTTGGACTTGTTTTTGAAGGTTGCCCAGACCAGGGATGTTGGGAAGCATATTTTCTCCTTGAAAGAAAGCGCTGCGAGTTTAGCGGATGAAGTTGGGAGTGCGGTGAAGTGGACGAAGTGGGAAGTTGACCCCTCTCCCTGGGACGGATGGTGCGGGTTGGTGATTTCAACACAGAGAACACGGAGGGACAGAGGTTCACAGAGAGTTGGAAACCATTTTGGTCTCGAAAACCGCGAAATTCACTCTGTATCCCTCTGTTCCTCCGTGTTCTCTGTGTTGAAATCAACAACCCGCACCTCTCACCCGCTTCGCCCCACGATATCGGCGCCGAACACCGATTGCGCGTAGTCCACGATGTTGCCCATCGCTTCGCCGTCGAAATCATCGTCTTCGTCGTCCACGATCTCCTCGACAACCGGCGCGGCGACTTTGGGCGCGGGCGCGGCCAATCGCAATTGCAGTTTGCGCGGTTTATCGAGCGTTTCGTTGACGATTTTCTCGAAGCCCAATCGCTCGGCGGCGTCGCAGGCTTTGGCGTGGTGAAACTCCTTGACGAATTCCAGAATCACTTCATCGTTGGTAAAGCCGACGGGCTGGGCGTCGTGCAAATAGGCCACCGCCGTGACGCCGATTTTTTTGCGAATCCGCATCAAAACGGCGGGCCACAGTTCGGTCAAGTCTTCGAACGAGGCGATGCGACGGCCTTTCTTTTTGGGCGCGGTTGCGGTTGCGTCGCTTGACGGAGCCTCCACGTCGCTTGACGGCACTTCCGCGTTGCTTGGAGTTGCCGCCGCGCTGCTTGGCGGTGTTTCCGCGCTGCTTGTTGGTGCTTCCCGAACGTCCGGCGGCCCCGCCAAGCTGTTGGGGGAAGCTCCCAAACCGTTCGGGGGAGCCGCCAAACGTTCGGGGGGCGCGATTTGCTTCCACGCCGGAACCGGCGCGGCGGCGGGCGTGATCGCGGGACGCAGCGCGGGCGCCAAAACCGGCGCGGGCGATTGAACCGAACAGGCGCGCACCAGGGTCAGTTCCAGAATGAGGCGATGATCGACGTTGTCGCGCATCTCCTTGGAGGCTTCGCGCAGCGCCGAGAGTGTGCTTTCCAACCGCGCGCGCCCCAGAATCTGCGCGTGACGCCGCCGCGTCGCGCCTTCGGCGTCCGACAGCCCTTCTTCGCCTTCAAAACCGACGCTGAGCAGCATCAAATCGCGCAGATAGCTCGTCAAATCGCGGCCCAACTGCGAAAAACTGGCGCCTTCGGCGACGGCGCGTTCGAGAGTCGAAAGCGTGGCGTGCGCGTCGCCGGCGCCGATGTTTTCGATTAAATCGTCAATGAGTTGCTGTGGGACGCCGCCCAGCACCAGACGCACGTCGGCGGGGGTGATTTCTTCGCCCGCGAACGCCGAAACCTGTTCCAGCAGCGTGAGCGCATCGCGCAGGGCGCCTTCGGCGTGGCGCGCGATGATTTTGGCGGCTTCGGGGTGCAAAACGATGCCCTCGCAGTCGGCGACGTAGAGCAAACGTGCCGCGATGTCGGGCGGCGTGACGCGGCGAAAATCGAAGCGCTGGCAGCGAGAGGTGATGGTGGCGGGGACTTTGTGGGTTTCGGTGGTGGCGAGAATGAAAATCGCGTGCGGCGGCGGCTCTTCGAGAGTTTTGAGCAGCGCGTTGAAGGCATTGTTGGAGAGCATATGCACTTCGTCGATGATGTAAACGCGATATTTGGCCTCGGCGGGCGCCGTGCCCACTTTGTCGATGATGACCTCGCGGATGTTGTCCACGCCGGTGTTGGAGGCGGCGTCGATTTCGATCAAGTCCATCGTGGGCTGGTTGGCGGCGACGCGCGTGCAGAAATCGCACTGGTTGCAGGGAATGGGCGTCGGGCCGCTTTCGCAGTTGAGACATTTGGCGAGCAGGCGCGCGTTGGTGGTTTTGCCGATACCGCGCGGGCCGGTGAAGAGATAGGCGTGCGCCACGCGCGGCGGATCGGCGGTGAGGGCGTTGCGCAGCGTGCGCGCGACGTGTTCCTGCCCCACGACATCTTCAAAGGTTTGCGGGCGATATTTGCGGTAGAGAGACATGGAATTGGAAGAAAATGACGCGCGTTGGGTGGAGTTGAAGCGGGGAATTTGGCCGCACAGGGAAATTTAACCCAAACTTGGCGCTTCGTCGGGATGGGGGCTGTGATCTTTTTCCGTCGCTGCGCTCCGGCCCTCACCCGTCGCTTCGCGCCACCCTCTCCCGCAAGCGGGAGAAGGAGAGACTGCTACTTTCGTGAGTTTCTGCTCGGTTGAATTTGCGCGCTTTCTCCTTCTCCCGCTTGCGGGAGAGGGTGGCGCGAAGCGACGGGTGAGGGCCGGAGCGTAGCGACGGGAAAACCTCGTAACAACTCGGCAAGCCCTGAGAATCTGTAGACCGTGCCAATGCCCCAATTCTCCCGCCTCCACCGTCACCGCGACGCCCTGGCCCTTGCTTGCCTGGCCCTTCTCACGCTCATCGTGTTCTGGCCGCTAATTTTCGGCGGGCGCGCCTCTTTTTTCGGCGATTTGGAGCTTTATTTCTATCCGCTCGGCGAGTTCTGGCGGCGCGAACTTTTATCGGGTCGCCTGCCGTTGTGGAATCCGTATTCGTTTGGCGGGGTTTCGTTCGCGGGCAATCCGCAAATCGGGCTGCTTTATCCGCCGTCGGCGCTGCTGGCAGTGTTTCCCACCGTTCCCGCGCTGATGCTCGGCGCGGTTTTGCATCTCTGGGGCAGCGCGGCGCTGTTTTTCGGGTGGCTGCGGCGCGGGCGCACCCAACTCGGCGCGATGGCGGCGCTTCTGGGCGCGTTGGTGTGGATGCTGGGCGGGTTTTTCGTTTCCAAAACGCAGTTTCCCAATATGCTGGCGGCGCTCGCCTGGGTTCCCGCCGCCTTGTGGAGCGCCGAAACCCTGGCGCGAACGCCGACACTGCGCCGCGCCGTGATCCTGGGCGCGGTTCTGGGGCTGCAACTGCTGGCGGCGCACGCGCAAATCAGCCTTTACACCCTTTATTTCGCGTTCATTTACGCGCTGTGGAACTGGAAAACGACGCCCCAGCGCGCCTCTTTCCCCAAACTGGCGGCGTATTTCGGCGGCGCATTGGTTTTGGCGGCGCTCCTCGATGCGGGACAACTTTTGCCCGTTGTGGAAAACCTGCGCGGCGCGGCGCGCCAGAGTCTTTCTATGCAAAGCGCGCCGCGTTTCGTGCTGCCGCCCTGGGCATTAACGAACCTGTTCGCGCCCTATGGGTGGGGCAATCCGGCGCACGGCACCTGGAGTTTTCACGGTGGCGGCAATTTTTGGGAAACGGCGTGTTACGTCGGGGTTTTACCGTTTGGACTGGCGCTGTGGGCTTTCCGACGCGCCCGTTTCTGGAGTTTCGCGGCGCTTTTCGGGCTGGTTCTGGCGCTGGGGCCGATGGGCGGGCTTTACCATCTCGTTTTTCATTTTCTGCCTGGAATGGCGCGTTTTCACGACGCCGCGCGATTTTTGATGGTCACGGGCGTCGCGTTCCCGATTCTGGCGGCGCTGGGTTTCCAAGCGCTGCGACGCGGCGCCGCGACGCGGCGTCTGGCGCCGTTCATTTGGGTGTTGAGCGCGCTCGATCTGGCATTCTTCGCGCGCGGCATTTATCCGTTGCGCCCTATGGAGGAAATCGCGCCGCCGAGACTGGCGTGGCAGCGCGACGCTCTGCTCGAAGCGAAACAGGCGCGCTTCTGGTTTCAAAACCCGAAGCAGGCGCGCGGATTTTTGATTCGCTACGGCGATTATCGAACCCGAACCCCCGCGCGCGACGCGCAGTTGGCGCTGGGCGCAATTCCCAATACCCAGATGTGGGCCGGAATTTTGGAAGCGGGCGGCTATGACCCCATCGCGCCGCGCGCCGTCGCCAGCCGTTTGCAAAGTCTCGAAATCGCGCCCGACGCGACGCACTTTCCGCCCGCTTACGCCGCGAGGCTCGGCGCCGATAACATCGCGTTAACGGCGCTGTGGCGCGCCAGGCCGCTCGCGCCCGCGCCGGATTTAACGGAAATTCATCGCGGCGCGCCGACATCTCAAGGGATGCAGCTTTTCGTTTATCGCAACCAGAAAGTGCTGCCGCGCGCGCGTTTTAAGAGCGAAAACGGCGCGTGGAAAGCCGCGAAAATTATCTCGCCAGGTGCCAATGCAATGGAAATCGAAGTGCCCCAGGGCGCGCGGCATCTCGAACTCGCCGACAATTTTTCGCCTTCGTGGAGCGCGTTCCAAAACGGCCAAAGGTTGCAAATTCGCGCCACGCCACGCGAATTTCGCAGCCTGAATTTGCAGCCGCTCTCGCAACCATCGCGCGTCGCCTTCGTTTACGCACCGACAAGTTTTCGGCTCGGCGTTTTCCTTTCGCTGTGCGCGCTGAGTTTTATCGTTGCGACTTTGGCGGCCAAAACGAAAAAACCGGAAACGAAACTAATCGTTTCCGGTTTTCCAAAAAGATGATCGCGCACCCTCGCTTTGACCCGACGTTTCCAAGCGGAAACGGCGTCGGTGGCTCAAAGCAGGATTCTCGCGGCGCACGCCAGGGATTGCTTACCGTTGCTGCCTTCCGGCCCTGGCGGGGTTCACAGCCTGGCGTCGCACGAGGCCCACTTCTCAACGCTCCGCACGCCGCGCAGCCTCACAAACGGGGGCCGAGGCGGGGGAATTCAACTCTGCTAAAGCGGATTGCAGATACAGGGCACCGCTATCTCCCCGCTTAGCGCGACCAAAAATTCAAGGCTAAAGGATGAAGGCTAAAGGCTAAATCACTTCCAGTGGCTGCTTGATTTAGCCTTTAGCCTTCATCCTTTAGCCCTGGTCACCGGACAGGGTGGGATTCGAACCCACGAGGCTGTTACACCCACACGAGTTCCAGTCGTGCTCCTTAAACCGCTCGGACACCTGTCCGAATTGAAGGCTAAAGGATGAAGGCTAAAGGCTAAATCACTTCCCGTTACGGCTTGATTTAGCCTTTAGCCTTCATCCTTTAGCCTTCAAATTCCCAGACAGGGAGAGATTCGAACTCTCGATACCCTTGCAGGTATGACGGTTTTCGAGACCGTTGCCTTCAACCACTCAGCCACCTGTCCACACGCCAATTCCAATTCGGCCCGACTTATATTACTCCAATTGCGCGTCTCTGTCAGCCATTTGGGGGCATCAAAACTTCCACCGCGCGCGGCAGAATTTGGAAAGTCGCCGGAGTCTCGCCCAAAATCTCGCCGTCCACCAAGACCGGCAGCTTGGGTTCGCTGTCGAGACGGATTTTGGCGACTCTGAACATCTCGACGCGCGGATGATGAATGTGACGGCCCGCAAAGACGCTCGGAAAGGCGCGCAAGAACCCGCCTTTGCTCAGTTCCTTGATGAGACAGACATCGAATTGCCCGTCGCACAAATCGGCGTCGGGCGCGACTTTCATTCCGCCGCCGTAGCTTTGCGCGTTGGCAATCGCGCACAAAACGGCGCGCTCCTGAATCACCTGCCCATCGAGTTCGAGCGTCATCTGCGCGAGGGGAAAATGGCGTAGTTCGGCCCCGACCGCGACCAGATAAGCCGCCGTGCCGCTCATTCTGGCCAAAACTCTGGGCCGGTGTTCGTTGATGCGCGCCGCGACGCGCGAATCGAAACCGGCGCCCGCCACGTTGAGGAAAAATCGGCTCTGGCCGCCGATTTTGACCCGTCCAACATCAACGGCGCGACAATTTTCACCCTTTAAGACCCCAATCGCCCTCTCCAGCCTCGTTCCAGCCCCGATGCAGCGCGCGAAGTCGTTGCCGGTTCCGAGCGGCAACACGCCCAGTTTGGCGCCGGTGCCGATGATTCCATTCAAAACTTCGCCCAAAGTTCCATCGCCGCCCGCCGCGACCACGATCTGCGCGCCGTTTTGCGCCGCCTGGCGCGCCAATTCGGTGGCGTGAAGCGCGCCGCTGGTGGCTATTATCGTTGCGTCGGGAAGCTGTTTTTCGAGCCATGCGCGCCAGTGCGCGCCGTTTCCGCGTCCGGCGGCGGGATTGAGAACGATGGCAATTCGCACCGCATCCATTTTGGCGCATCGCGCCGCGTCCTGCTTTTAGCTTTCGGTTTCCTCGATATTTAACCTCGATTTACCCTTCTCTTAATGCGGGCGTTACATGCTTCAAATCGTATTCCGGTTCCAAACCGCAGGCGCCAACAGCGCGCCGCAGCGAATCTTCGAGGTTTCCCATGTTTCAAAACCCTTCCCGCCGTTTTTACAACGGTTTCACGCTTATTGAACTTTTGGTCGTTATAGCCATAATAGCTATTTTGGCCGCGATCTTGTTTCCCGTCTTTGGCCGCGCGAGGGAAAATGCGCGGCGCACCTCGTGTCTTTCCAATATGAAGCAGATTGGAATCGCGATGAATATGTATACCCAGGACTACGACGAACGCTTGCCCGAACCTGGTCTGGGCGGCGTTTTTCGCAACGCCGGCAACACGGGATTGGGGCAGCTTTACATGGGAATTCTTCCCTTTCATCTTGCGGTTCAGCCCTACGCCAAAAACTATCAGCTTTTCGCCTGCTCCAGCGACACCTTGCGGCTCAATGCCTCAGTTAACCGCACCGGCATCGTGGATGCCCTCAAAGCGGCCAACGTTCCTGGCGCCGACACTCTGCCTCCCTACGGCAACAACATGACGTTTCATAAGGCGGTCGGCGAAATCTTTCCGATGTCTTACGCCACCAACTTTCGGTTGTCCAACACCTACGATTATTACCGGCGTTCTGACGGCGTGAGAGTGCTCGATGACCAAACCCAGCGCGGTCGTTCGCTTGCGGAGATTACCGAGCCTGCCAACACGTTTATCATGACCGAGTGGGGCGCCAGTTCTAACAATGGTCTTGCCGGTTATTACGCGACTCCAGGTTACTTGAACGCCGCCGGCAACCCTATTGACAGAGAGCGTTGGCGGGGCGGCGGACGCCATATGGAAGGGCGCAACTGGCTCTTTACCGATGGGCACGCCAAATGGCACAAAGATCAGCCTTTTGAAGTCAATGGCGTTGCAACGTCGCCAGCAGCTATTGAGGCTTATTACAACGCCAAACAGGTCTATACCACTCCCCAATGATTGGAAACTGACATCATCGAACCTCAGCAGAAGGCGACTTTTGTTGAGGCTCACTCTTGTCGATTCCCCTCAAAACCCTCGCTTTTTCCGGCGAAGTGGCCTATGAAAATCACCAGAAGAGACTTGTTTCGCATCGCGCTGGCGGGGAGTGTGTTTCCGGCGGGAAGTGCTCTGGCCGCCGCTTTGGAAAAAACCTCGCGCGCGCCCCAGACGCCGCCGCCATCGGGCGCGGGAAGCGTGGTTTTGACGCTGCTGCACACCAACGACCCGCACGGGCGCATTTATCTGCCAGGCCAGGCGCAGGGTTTGACTCGTCTCGCCACTCTGGTGCGCCAGGTGCGAAAGGAAATGCCCCATGTGCTACTGCTCGATGCGGGCGATCTCATTCACGGCACGCCCGAAGAAAAGGCTTTTGACGGCAAGCCGATGATCGCCGCCATGAACGCTCTCCAATACGACGCGGCGACGGCGGGCAATCACGAATTCGACTTCGGGCAGCGCATCACGCGTCAGGCGATTGCTCTGGCGCAGTTTCCCGTGCTTTCGGCCAACGTTCTCGATGAAAAAACTGGTCTGCCCTGGGGCGGCCTGAAACCTTACATCATCAGGGAAGTTCAGGGTGCAAAGGTGGCGATTTTCGGTCTCACCACGCCCGATACGGTGAAAATTCAGTTTCCGCGCACGTTGCAGGGCATCCGCTTCGCCGATCCCATCGAAACGGCGCGGGCTTTGGTGCCTCAGCTTCGCCAGCGCGCCGACATGGTGATTTTCCTCTCCCATCTGGGCTACAACCCCGACCGCGCTCTCGCCGAAGCGGTGGAAGGCATCGACATCATTCTGGGCGGCCATACGCACACTCGTCTGGAGGAACAGGTCTGGGTGAACGACACGCTCATCATGCAGACCGGCGCTCACGGCAAAGCTCTGGGGCGCGCCGATATTTTGATGGAGCGAGGCAGCGACGGGCGCGCTGTCCTCCACATCAATGGGCGCGAGGGAAAGTGGTGGGGACACGACGGCGTGGCGGCGCCCCTGGGCAAAACTTATCCGGCGGGGCCGTTGCTCGATGCCACCACCGAAGTGAGACACGATGCGGCGGTTTTGGCGAGCTACGCGCCTTTTCGAGATGCCATCAACCGCCGCGAGGCCGAAGTTCTCACCACGTCGCCCGCGCCCCTCACGGCGGAGGGAAGCAGAGAACGCCAGACCGCTCTGGGCACCCTGCTGGCGCAGGCGGTGCAGCGCAAATTCAAAGTTGATGTCGCTCTAATTCCCAGTGGCGCCATCGCGCGTGGTTTGCCCGCCGGAGCGATTCGTGTCGAGGACGCCATGAACACCATCGGCGGCTACACCCGCCAGCACATCGTGACGGCGCGCGTCGCGGGCTGGCAGCTTCGTTCGCTCCATGAGCGCAACACTTCCAATCGCCGCGAAATGCAGGTGTCGGGCCTCACCGAGGACGGCGGCGCTCTCCTGGTCAACGGCCAGCCCCTGCGCGATGAGGCGAAGTATTCCGTCGCCGGCGCCGCTTACATCATTCAAGACCATCTGCTGGGACGCGAAGGCGTAGAAATTCTCGGCGACCATCCCGAAGCGCCCACCACACGCGAAGCCCTCGTCGAACTGCTGCGCGGTCACGCGCCCTTGACCAACTCCATCCCAGAGCAAAGCTCAAGAGGCGTTTGAAAGATGAACCGCAACCGCGTTTTGCCACTTCTCGCCCTGATGGTGGGGGTGAGCCTTTCCGCTCCTGGCACGGTGGCGGCTCCCGACACATCGAGGACGCCAGGCGAAATTCCCCACACCCTCATGCCGCTCCCCAGGGCGCACGCGCACAACGATTACCGGCACGCCCGCCCCTTGCTCGATGCCCTCGATCATGGTTTCCGTTCGGTCGAAGCCGACATCTTTCTGGTGGACGGTGAACTGCGCGTGGGCCACGACCGCCACGAACTGAAAGCGGGCCGCACGCTGCAAAGCCTTTATCTGGAGCCGTTGCGCCGACGCCTGGCCGATGGCTCGCTCTCGCGGCAGCAGACGCCCTTCTTTTTGTGGATCGATGTCAAAGCGGACGGCGAAAAGGTTTACGACGAACTGCGCCGTGTGCTGCCGCGCTACGGCGCGATGCTGTCTTCGTCCCAAAACGGCGAGTTGCGGCAGCGCGCGGTCACCGTCGTTTTGTCGGGCGCCTTAGCGGGCGGTCGAGCGGGCCAGATGATGCAGGCCAGGGGCGACGCCGTGCGCTACGCCTTCGTCGATGGACGAATCGCCGATCTGCAAGCGCCCGTTCCTGCCCCCGCTTCGCTCCTCGCCTTTTTCAGCGACAGTTACCGCCAGCATTTCAAGTGGAGCGGCACAGGCCCGATGCCTGTCGAGGAGCGCTCCAGGCTGCGCGAGATGGTGGCCAAAGCGCACGCCCAGGGCCTCTTGTTTCGCTTGTGGGCCACGCCCGATACTCCCGAAGCGTGGGGCGAACTCCTCGATGCCGGAGCCGATTTGATCAACACCGACGATCTGGCGGGCCTGCGCCGCTTTCTGCTCGAACGAACTGCCAAAACCGCGCAAAAATTCAACTGACGCCGTTTCCCCCTCACCGCACGCGCTGGGATGCCGGACAATTGGGAGCCGCAGGGATGGAATTGAAAGTCTCAGGCGCTTTGGTCAACCGCGTTGCACTCTTCGAGTAAAACCGTCATCTGCATCGGCCCGCACATCCTAAATCTCCAGTTTTTTAACCTGAGCTTACCCTGCTCTTAAAGTTGGTGATGGATGCTTAAGGGTGCATCCCAACCGGCAGGCGCCAACAGCGCGCCGCATCGAATCTCTGAGGTCTCCCATGTTCCAATTTTCTTCCCGCCGTTCCCACAAAGGTTTCACGCTCATTGAACTCTTGGTCGTTATAGCTATAATAGCTATTCTCGCCGCGATTTTGTTTCCCGTTTTTGGTCGTGCCCGCGAACGGGCGCGCCAAACCGCATGCCTGAGCAACATGAACCAGATGGGCAAGGCGCTCATGATGTATGTGCAGGATTACGACGAGCGATTGCCCGCCAACTGGGTAGAAACGGGATCTTCCTCTCCCTCGCTGTCGAGCGATCAGGCGTGGCCGCTCATGATCTATCCCTATACCAAGAGCGTAGGCGTTTTCGATTGTCCTACCAGCCCTGATGAAATTGTTGGCGGTGACACTTATCCTCACGGATTGGCCTCCTGGGGGACGAACACGAAAGGCTTTCCTACATCAAGCTACGACGGCAAGTATCTGTTCAACTACGATGGTCTCACTTATGGTATCAACAACCATATTGCGGGGCTGCAATCCCCTTCAGAAACCTTCGCCTTTTTGGACGGCGGCGACATGATTTGTTGCGCCGGAAGCAACACCTACACCAAGCTGCTCGAAGAACTTGACGTGAATTTGCAGGGCAGTAATGCGTGGACACACTACACTAAAGAGGCTGCTTTTCGCCATATGACTCGCGCTAACGTCACTTTTGCCGATGGGCATGCGAAAAACATGAGTTATGAGGCTGTGCTGACGCGCAAAGCGGATCTTGTCCCGCCGTGGAATATCAACTGGAGCGACTGTAATCCTGATTGTCCGCCACCGGTTATGGGGCCAGGCCAGTCATTTGATCCCAGTCAGTTGCCGTAAAGTGTCTTTAACCTCGCTTATCTTACTTGCAATTAGTGAGATGTCACTACTTTGCCACTCTGTGGCTTGAATGGCACCCCTTTCTCATCTGACTGTGTAGAAGAAGAGTTAATTTATAGTTAACTGAGATTTAATTGTAACTTAATCCAGAAGGGTGTTTGTAACGGGTGTTATTGGTTAAATTCTCTTTGGTGCTGGAAGCCCATTCATGATTTCTAGCATTAAAAATAAAATACTTCTTGGCTTATCCACTTTTTCTAAATTAAAATGGTAGCTACTCGAAGTAACCATTCATCTCAGGAGAAAAATATGTCGCACGTCCTCATGAAACGAGTTGGAGTGAAATCGGTTAACGCACTTTCGTTGTTAGCTGCTTTCTCGGTTGGTGTGACACAGTTTGGATTGACTTCATCTCCAGCCTGTGCCCAAAAGGCGACTGGGAATGCACCCAGGCGCACAACTGAACTTAAACCCGACAGCGAAACAGCAGCCAAAAGCCTCGCTCGAGTGCAGCAGGAAGATTTCTGTAAGATGCAGGTTCATCTGAAGGTGGAAAACGCAACTCTGCGAAAAATTGCCGCCGAACTCGAAATTCTGTTGCCCAAGGAAGCTCAGATAGAAGTTCGTAACGCCAACAGTGCCACCCAATTCACCTTCGATTTGGCGAAAGGTTCGGTAGGTGAGATCTTACAAGCTGCTGCAAGTTTGGCACAATGCAAATTTTACGTGCTGAGCGACCGGCTACTCATTGCGCCACGCGATCAACTCTCGCCTGCTGAACGCGCCGATGCTAAAGAGTGGGCCAAAAACCAGGCAGTTATAGGTTTGGGTGGCTGGTCCGCACGCCCGATAGCTGAACGTGAATTGAGCCGCGCTGTTTTTGATGAGTTGCAACAGCGCAGAGTCGCGCAAGGCAACAACTCGCCATTGCGCTTCGGAGATTTAAACAATGATAGTCAACAAATGATCCAGAGTATGGTGGACTGGATCAATGAATCGGCGAATCACGTAAACGTGCGAGTGCCGTCCAATGCTACCATTAGTATTGACGCAGCAAGTGGTGATCTTAGCCGATTCGTAGTCAAGATAGGCGCACTTGAATCCGGTGGTATGAGTCGTGTCTATGCTTTCAAAGGGCGCCGCTAACAACCGCCCGACGATTTTAATGTTTAGCTAAAAGTGAAATAAGTAGTCCGACACAATTAATTTGGACCATATTCGTTGCCTCCCGAACGCTTTCCACGCTCAAGAAGAGCTGGATTGCGGGGCAGGGATAGATAAAACTAATTGTGTCGGGTTACTTATAAAGAGATTCAAAATGAAAAATCCTCTCAAATCCCTCCTCGCATCAGCCCTCATGGTAGGAATGCTCGTCACTTTTTGTGACCCATCGCAGGCCGCTGTGACAGGAAACCATGACAGTATGGATGCCGAAAATGGCACAAGCACACTTGTAGTAAGGTATCATGTGACGAACACTGGTTTTGTGGACGTTACGGCCGTGCAGGATTTAGCAGTTCATCCCCTCCCAGACGAAGGCGTTGTTGCCGCATCAAGTTCGAAAAACACTTTCGCCGCTGGTCAGACAATTACATATGATTATAATACTTGCGACGTCTCTCATCTCGCCCACGGTAACTATATAATTTATGGTCACCTCACTGTCATTGATCAAGATGATTTAGCCAGTGACGAATGGGGTTTGTTGGTTGAGCCAGGCCCGTGAGTATAAACGTAGCAGATAATGGTGCTTTTCTACTCACACATAAACCGCTGTGAGTTATAGCAATTCCGAATAAAGCTGCTTGCAGGCAGTTAAAGCGACTGCACTGGTTGGCCCAGAGTTGATGATTCCTGGTTTTACTCAGATGTCATTCATGCAACCCAACGATGTGACTTTATTCGGAGTCGCTATAACCTGAAATTTCCGCCTTGCTGCCAATACCGATGGTGTAGCTGTCTTCTCGGCTCTTCCGTGGAGCAGAATGATGCTGCTTCGCTATAGCTACAGAACGGCGGAACCACCGGTTTGCCGTGCGTGCTCATTCCCTATGACGAAGACAATCTAATAAAACGCCTATATGAACCAAACATCCCTGCTCGCGGGCGCCTTGTTCCTGGCACTTTCTGCCGCCACTGGTTGCGCGCAAACCACGCAGGCGCCGCCGCAGGAACAACCGCCCTCCGTCGCGCCGGTGCCTCCCGCGCCGCGCCCCAATCTCAACGTCGCGCCCACGCCAAGCCACGCGACGGGCGTGGTCTTCAACGACCGCAACCGCAACGGGCGCCGCGACGCGGGAGAGCCTGGCATCGCCGATATTCGCGTTTCCAATCAGCGCGTCGTGGTTCTCACCGACGCCCAGGGTCGCTATCGTTTGCCGGTCGATGAGGACACCATTTTGTTCGTGGTCAAGCCGCGCGGCTGGATGACGAGGATGGACGCGCAAAAACTGCCACGCTTTTACTACATTCACAAGCCCAGAGGCTCGGCGCCCAACCTGAAATATTCTGGCGTCGCCCCAACGGGGCCTTTGCCGGCTTCGGTCGATTTCGCGTTGCACCCGCAAACGGAGCCGGACAAGTTTCGCGCCATTTTGTTTGGCGACCCGCAGCCGCGCAATCAGAAAGAAGTGGATTACGTCGGGCACGACGTGGTCGAGGAACTCATCGGCACCGACGCGGCGTTCGGCGTTTCGCTGGGCGACATCGCCTTCAATAACCTTTCGATTTATCCCGCGCTCAACCAGAAAATCGCGCTTATCGGCATCCCCTGGTATAACGTCATTGGCAATCACGATCTCAACTTCGAATCGCCCGACGACAAGCACTCCGACGAGACTTTTGAAGCGACCTACGGCCCCGCTTACTACTCCTTCGATTACGGCCCGACCCACTTCATCGTGCTGGACGACGTGACCTGGATTGGCGCGCAGGACGGCGAAGCCAAAGGCCGCTACACCGGCGGTCTGGGGGCGCAGCAACTCGAATGGGTCAAAAACGATCTGGCGCAAATTCCGCGCGAACAGATGGTGGTGCTGATGATGCACATCCCGCTCGCCGATCCCGCCGATTACGACCGCAAAGAGGAGGCGGGCCTGATCAAGCGCGAAGGCGGGCGTTTCCGCGAAGCGGATCGGCAGGCGCTTTATCGCCTCATCGAAAACCGCCCGTTTTGTATGTCGATTTCGGGGCACACCCATTTCCAGGAACACGCTTTCGTCACCAAAAAAGACGGCTGGCAGGGCGCGCAGCCGCATCACCATCTCATCAACGTGACGGTGAGCGGCAGTTGGTGGAGCGGCGTGCCCGACGAAAACGGCATCCCGCACACCACGATGCGCGACGGCGCGCCCAACGGCTACTCGTTCATCACCTTCGACGGCAACAAGTATTCGCTCGAATTCAAGGCGGCGCGCCGTCCCGCCGATCACCAGATGAACGTTTTTGCGCCCGATGCCGTGACCGTCGCGGGCGCGGCGGGAACCGAAGTGCTGGTCAACGTCTTCGCCGGCTCGGAAAAATCGAAAGTCGAGATGCGCCTGGGTGACAACGGCCCCTGGGTCGCGATGCGCCGCGTGGCGCGCGAAGACCCTTATTTTCAGGCGCTCAAAGCGCGCGAAGCGGAACTGGGCCAGCGCAAGAAGAAATCCGACGCCGCGCTGGGCCGCGCTTTGCCCAACACCATCAAATCGCCGCACCTCTGGCAGGCGATGCTGCCCGCCAACCCGCCGCGCGGCACCCACGCCATTTCGATCCGCGCCAGCGACCCGCTTTGGACGCGTTCCCACACTTCGCGCCGTCTCATCCGCGTCGAATGAGGTTTCGAGCGCTAATGGCACATCCCGCTAATAACTTTCCACAACGACTTCTTCCTTCTCATCCCCATGAATCGCCGCGAATTTACCCAAAACCTGCTCCTCGCCGCCGGAGCGCTCACGCTTCAACCGCTTTCGCGTCTCGCCCAAGCGCAAAACAATGTGACTCTGCCACCGCTTCAAAACGGCGAAACCCAGAGTTTCGTGTCGGGCACCATTTCCGGCGTGCGAAGCGGACGCAAAGTCGCTTTGCCGCAGGTGCGCGTCTCCAATGGGCGCGACATCGTTCTCACCGACCGGCTGGGCCGTTATCGTCTGCCCGTCGCGGCGGGCGACATCGTTTTCGTGATTAAGCCGCGCGGCTACGCTCTGCCGCTCAATGACCAGAATTTGCCGCAGTTTTATCGCATTCACCAGCCGCAAGGCTCGCCGCGCCTCCAGTTTCCTGGCATCGCGCCGACGGGCGCGCTGCCGGTTTCGCTCGACTGGACGTTGCAGGAGCAGGTCGAACCCGACGAGTTTCGCGTGGTGCTTTTTGGCGACCCGCAGTCGCGCAACCAGGAAGAAGTCGGCTTTTTGACGCGCGATGTCATCGCCGATGTCGCGGGCGCCAAAGCCGCCTTCGGCGTTTCGCTGGGCGATGAGGCCTTCGATGATTTGTCGATTTATCCCAATCAAAACCGCGCCATCGCGATGCTGGGAATGCCCTGGTTCAACGTGGTGGGCAACCACGACCTCAACTTCGACGTGCCCGACCGCACCCATTCGACCGAAACTTTCAAAAGCATTTTCGGCCCGACTTACTATTCATTCGATTACGGCTCGGCTCATTTCGTGGTTTTGGACGATGTGGCTTACGACGGCATCGGCAGCGCCGCGCCAGGCAGAAACAAAGGCACCTATCACACCGAACTGGGCGCTCGACAGCTTCAGTGGCTCGAAAACGACCTCAAACTGGTGCCGCGCGAGCAACTCGTGGTGGTGCTGATGCACATTCCCATCGTCGAGGTTTTAACTCCCGCAGCCGGTCATCCCGCCGATATGCGCGACAAAGCCGCGTTTTTCCGCTTGCTGGAAGGTCGGCCCAACTGTGTTTCGATTTCGGCGCACACCCACATTCAAAAGCATCTTTTCCTGGGCCGCGAAGTCGGTTTCAACGGCGCGGCCCCGCATCACCATTTCAACGCGGTGACGACGTGCGGCAGCTGGTGGACGGGAATGCGCGACGAGCAGGGCATCCCTCACACCACGATGCGCGACGGCGCGCCCAACGGCTATTCGTTTTTGAACATCAAGGGCAACGCCTACTCGATTGATTTCAAACCCGCGCGCCGTCCCGCCGATCATCAGATGCACATCTACGCGCCCGACGAAGTGGCGAGCGCGGCAGCCGGAAAAACCGAGATTCTGGCCAATGTTTTCGGCGGTTCGGAAAAATCGCGGGTCGAAATGCAGGTCGGCAACGGACAGTGGCGCGCCATGCAGTTCGCGCCGCGTCCCGATCCGGCCTATGTCGCCACCAAAGCCCTTCAGGAAACCCTGCCCAACAACGGCGGCGCGCGCAAACTGCCGGAAATTATCCCCTCGCCCCACATCTGGGCCGCGACTTTGCCGGCAGATCTGCCCGCCGGCACGCACACGGTTCGGGTTCGCGCCACCGATATGTGGGGCCGGACTCACCAGGAAAGCGCCTTTATGCGCGTGGCGTAATTTCCCGCATTCTCCAGTTCCAGGCGACTCGTTTGTCGCCAGGAATTTTGGTCGTTTTGCCACTTCCCGAACCTCCCCCGCCCCCTCCTTGGTTTGGAGGGGTTGGGGAGGTTTTCACGGACAGAGTTCGCTCGACTGAAGTCGGCGCTATGGGCACCTCCGGTGCTAACTTCCCGCCTGCGCGGGAAAACAACCCCTTGCTTTTTCGGCGCAGGCCGAAAGTTAGCACCGGAGGTGCCCCATAGCGCCGACTTCAGTCGAGCGAACTCTGTCCGTGCGTCCTGACCCCTTTTCCCCATGTCACTTTCTCGCCGCAATTTTCTGCGTTACGCCGGTTTCGGCACGCTTGCCACACTTGGCGCTCCTCTCGCCGCCGCGAGCGGCGCGCCGCGCCGCGCCGCGCCAGAGGCGCGCGGCGGCCCAAATCGAGTCGCCATTCGCCTTTAACCCCATTTCCCATTCGCGCGAAGACCGTCTCATCCTGCCGCCGCGCTATCGCGCCGATATGCTGGCGATGTGGGGCGACAAGCTCGGCTCGCAAGGCCCGCGCGGGGCCGAAATCTTTGGCTATAACTGCGATTTCAACGCTTATTTTCCGCTCGATGCGCTTCAGGGCGGCAAAAACTCCAATGACGGCCTGTTGTGGACGAACCACGAATATCCGATTCCACTGCTCATGACGGGTCACGACGGCAAAAGCCGCAAAAACGAAGCGCAAATCCTGCCCGAAAAAGATTCCGTTGGCGGCAGCGTAATTCGCGTTAAACGCGAAAATGGCGTGTGGAAGCGCGTCGCCGACCCGCGCACGCGCCGTTTCAATGCCGTTTATCCGCAAATTGAACTGTCCGGCCCCGCGCGCGAACTGGTTCCGATTGCAGTTGGAACCCTCGCCAATTGTTCGGGCGGGCGCACACCCTGGCACACCGCGCTGTCGTGCGAAGAGAATTTTCAGGACTACAACAAAAGGCTGCAATGGGCCGACGTTCCCTCTCACGCCATCGACGAAAACGGGTATGGCTGGGTGGTCGAAGTCGATCCCTTTGGCGAACTGCCGCCGCTCAAGCACTCGTGCCTGGGGCGATTCGCCCATGAAAACGTGGCGTGGCGCATCGGCCCGACGGGGAAAATGGTGTGCTACATGGGCGACGACTCCACCGACCAGTTCCTCTATAAATTCGTGTCGGATGCGTCCTACAACGCGCGCCTGAGCCGCGCCGAGGCGCGCCAGCTTCTGCACAGCGGCACGCTCTACGCCGCCAGTTTCGGCGACGGAAAATGGCTGCCCATCGACCTCAAACGCAGTCCGAAACTGCGCGACGCCGGTTTCAAAAGCCAGGCCGAAGTTCTGGTTCGCACCCGCGAAGCCGCGACGGTTCTGGGCGCCACGCCGCTCGACCGGCCCGAAGACTGCGAAGTGCATCCCCTCGACGGCACGCTTTACGTCGCGCTCACCAATAACACCAAACACGGCAACTATTACGGCCAGATCGTGCGCCTCCTCGAAAACGGCGACAACCCCGAAGGCGAAGGCTTCCGCTACGAGATTTTCATGGCCGGAGGACCCCAAAGCGGCTTGGCGTGCCCCGACAACCTCACTTTCGATTCGCGCGGCAATTTGTGGGTCGCGACGGACATTGCGGGCTACAACACCAATCGCGGCGCCTATGAACTGCTCGGCAACAACGGGATTTTCATGGTGCCCACGCGCGGCGCCGACGCCGGAACCGCCTACCAATTCGCCTCGGCGCCCGTCGCTGCCGAACTCACCGGCCACTGGTTCACCGAAGACGAAAAAACCCTCTTCCTGAGCGTGCAGCACCCTGGCGAAACCTCCGACAGCCTGCAAAACCTCACTAGCCACTGGCCCGAAGGCGGGAATGCGCTGCCCAAACCGTCGGTGGTGGCGGTGACGGGATTTTAAGAAGCTATTTTGGAAGAGTCGTAGGGCGTAGCGTGCTACGCCCACAAACCCTGAGCGCACCTCAAAATAAAGGTTTCTCCAACGCCCTGGGCGTAGCACGCTACGCTATGAAGTCTGTAAGTTTGTTGACCGGTTCCGTCCCACGCAAGCGGAGAGGGAACCGGTCAGAACCCCTCCACAGCTTTTCAAAAGATTTCACTCATCAGGCCACTCGAAGTAATCCTCCGTCTTGGCGCGCAGTTCCTCGATGAGTTCGATTTGCCCGTATTCGTAATCGTCGGGAATGTGAAGAACGACGTTTTCCTTCTCGCTCAATTCCTCGCCAAAACGCAAACGCGCGCGGTTGAGGTGCGATTTCTCCATCCAGAAAATCACATCGGCCCACCCGATGAGGCCCGCGCTCAGCACCACGCGCGCCCCAGGCTGCGTGCCCGCCGAACGCACTTCGAGACCGTTTTGACCGTCTAAAACGTGCTGCGCGGTCAGACTGCGGCGCCGGTTGCGGCTGCACACGAAAAGAAGTTGGAGAGAAGGTTTCAAAACGATTTCCGAAGGAAATTATAAGTTCAAATCTCGAAAATCGTGAAGAAAGCCGGTTTTCGATGCCTGTGCCGAAGTGCAAAGCTCGCGCAGCCTTTTATACTTCTCCCCCATGAGCGATACACCCGAAAAACAACCCCCAACCCCCAAGAAAACCCCGTTGCAACTGGTGAAAGAGCGTCAGGCCGCGCTGCAATCCAACCGCGCCAGCAAGGAAAAGCGCCCCGATCCGTCGGGCGATGCGGGTGTCGGCGGCGCGACCGGCCCGATTTCGCAAAAGAAAATGCGTTCCAGCGCCAGCAAACAGGGCGGATAACCGGAGAAGAAGACGGAATACAGAATACGGGAGTTAGAGCGATCCAATATTCCGTCTTCCGTATTCCCAAGGAGAAAGATGAGCCAACAAAACCCCACCAATCCAAATCACGCGCCGCAGGGCGAAGAACTCAACCCCGCCGAACCCGCCAAAACGCCGTTGCAGCAGGTCAAAGAGCAGCAGGCGATGCAGCAGCAAAACCTCGAAGCGACCCAGCAGCAAACCGACACCACGCCCGAAGTGCCAGGTCAGGGCAAACCATCCGACCGGCGCCATCATCCGCAGCGCCAGATGTATGGCAGTGGGACGGACGAATCGTAGAAAAAGGACGGCGCGAAAGCGTCGTCCTTCTGTATTTCGACGTGCTGCTGTGCTTTTCACATTTCGGCGGACGTGGTTATTTTCTCGACAAGATCATCGTTCCAATCCACCCAGAACCAAGCCTGCGTTTCCGCGAACGGAACCACATTCCGTTTGCGTGGACGGGGCGCCAATTGAATATTGGGGCCAGTCACGCCCTCATGCTCAAAAAAATCACTCGCGTTTCCCAGGGTGAATGAGCGCCCATCGTTGCTTTGAACATCGGTAGGCGCAAATCCCATCGCTTCTTCGCGCTTTTCGTGCGAAGCGCGTCGCACCTGAAGAGGCAACGTGAAGCGTGAACCTTCCAACTCAGCGATCTCCCACGCCCAACGCACTTTTTCGAGAGAATACCAACGATAGGGTGGAGTTTTGGTGACCTGCAAAATCGCCTTTTCGAATCGCTCACCGTTTTTGGTCGTGACGGCGCACGGCAAAATGACGGTTTCTTCCCAGTCGTTGCGAACTCCGCCAATACCGGTTGCTGCCCTAAGGCAGAGCAAGGTTAAATCAAGCGCCGTTTCGTTCCAGTGAGCGACGAGCGGCTTGAACTCCAGCCCGATTCGATGAATCCACTGCCGATTCGAAGTCAAAAACCAAGGCGTCTCGCATTTTTGACAACGCCACATTTCGCCGAATTTTAGATTCCGCTTCAACACCAGATTGGGGAATTGAGACAAAAGCACACCACTGATTCCATCGACACGGCATCTGGAGCAACGCCCGTTACTTGAGTTGAAGGGCCACATTTCTACACCTTAATCCGCGCCAGCAAATCTTTCGCTTCCACCGTTTCCCCCACGCTCACCGCAATCTCTTCCACCACGCCCGCGACCGGCGCATTCACGACGGTGAGCATTTTCATCGCTTCCAGAGTCATCAATTTCTCGCCCCGCTCGACTTTTTGGCCCGCGCTGACCGCGATTTGCGTAATCATGCCAGGAATCGGCGCGCCGATTTCATTTTCCCTGGTCGCGTCGGCTTTGGCGCGGGTTTTCTTTTCGCCCGCCAGCGATTTATCGTCCACCAAAACGCTGCGCGCGATGCCGTTGAGTTCGAAATTGACCGCACGCTGACCGTTCGCGTTGGCCTCACCGATGTTGATGAGTTTGATAATCAGCGTTTTGCCCCGTTCAATCGACACCGAAATCTCTTCATTGGGGGCCAAACCGTAGAAATAAGCGGGCGTGGGCAGAACGGAAACATCGCCAAACGCTTCTTTGAACGCCGCGAAATCGCGTTCGACCTGCGGATACATCAGGTGCGAATACAAATCGTCGTCGGAGATGTTTTCGCCGATTTCGGCGCGGGTTTTCTCGAGATCGAGCGGCGGCAAATCGGCGCCAGGACGATTTTCAAGCGGTTTTTCGTCGCCCAGAACGACGCGCACCAACTGCGGCGGGAAACCGCCCATCGGCTGGCCCAGTCCGCCGCGCAGCATATCGACGACCGATTCGGGAAACGAAGCCGTTCCTGGCTCTAAGTTGAGAACGTCGCGCGGTTTCATGCCGCGACTAATGAGAAACATCGTCAAATCGCCCACGACTTTGCTCGAGGGCGTCACTTTCACGATGTCGCCGAACAACCCGTTTACTTCGGCGTAGGTTTGCGCGATTTCCTTCCATCGGCTCGAAAGGCCCATCGAAGCGGCCTGTTCCTTCAAATTGGTGTATTGGCCGCCTGGCATTTCGTGGACGTAAACCTCGGCGGTTCCGGCGCGGTTTCCGGTATCGAAGGGCGTGTAAAAGGGCAGAACCGCTTCCCAGTAATCCGAAAAATCATTCAGAGCGTCTAGATCGAGGCCGGTATCGCGCGGCGTGTGCTGCAACGCCGCCACCACCGAATTGAGATTGGGCTGCGAAGTGCCGCCGCTCATCGAAGCGAGCGCCAAATCCACAACATCCACCCCCGCATCGCTCGCCTGCAACACGCTCGCGGCGGACGTGCCGGAGGTGTCATGAGTGTGAAAATGAATCGGCAAGCCGATTTCCTGCTTCAGTGTTGAAACCAATTTGTGCGCCGCGTAAGGTCGGCACAGTCCCGCCATGTCTTTGATGGCCAGAAAATGCGCGCCCATGCGCTCCAGTTCCTTCGCCAGATCGACGTAGTATTGAAGCGGATATTTATCGCGCGCGGGGTCTAAAATATCGCCGGTGTAGCAAATCGCGGCCTCGCAAACCGTCGTGCCGGTTTCGTTAATCGCGTCCATCGCCACCTGAAGATTCGGCAGGTAGTTGAGCGAATCGAAAACGCGAAAAATATCCATTCCCGCCTGCGCCGAGTGCCGCACGAAACCGGCGACGACGTTATCGGGATAGTTGGAATAGCCGACCGCATTGGAGCCGCGAAACAGCATTTGAAAGCAGATGTTAGGAATGCGTTCGCGCAAAAGTCGCAGGCGTTCCAAGGGGTCTTCACGCCCGAAGCGCATCGCGGTGTCGAAAGTCGCGCCGCCCCACATTTCGAGTGAAAACAGGTTCGGCGTTCGATTTTGGATCGCTTCGGCGACGCGCAGCATATCGTAGGTGCGAACGCGCGTGGCGAGAAGCGATTGGTGGGCGTCGCGCAGCGTCGGGTGGGTTCATGCGATTGGGGGGGGCCGCGCAGGGGGGTGTGGGTGCCTTTAACAGTTTGTTGGGTTTGCCCCCAATCCGCGAGGGGTTGGGGGCTTTGTTGACGGTTTGGGCGCGGGCCCTGTCCCCGTTGGGGCGCGGGGTGCGGCCCCCGCGAAGGTGCCTCAGTTTCGGGCGCAGCACGCTGCGCCCCTACGAGTTTTGGCGTCGCAAACGGCTTGTCCGGCTTCCAGCCCTTGGCGTTGATGTTCCCATTCACAATCACATCGCCCAGAAAATTGAGCAGTTTGGTGGCGCGGTCGCGGCGCGGCACAAACTCAAACAGTTCGGGCGAAGTGTCGATTAAAGTCGTGGTGGCATCGCCCGCCGCGAAAATCGGGTGGTGCAGCACGTTTTCGATGAAAGGGATGTTGGTTTTAACGCCGCGAATGCGAAATTCGCGCAGCGCGCGGTCGAGACGCGAAATCGCGGTTTCAAACGTCGGCGCACTTGCGGTGACTTTGACGAGGAGCGAATCGTAAAACGGCGTCACGACGGCGCCCGCATCGGCCATGCCGCCGTCGAGTCGAATCCCAAATCCCGCCGCGCTGCGATAGGCCAGAATTTTTCCGTAATCGGGCGCGAAGCCTTTTTCGGGGTCTTCGGTGGTGATGCGCGCCTGAATCGCGTAGCCGTTGCGCGGGATGGCTTCTTGTTTGGGCAAAGCCAGTTCGGGCGATTCGATGGAATGGTTCTGCGCGATGAGAATTTGACTTCGCACTAAGTCAATTCCGGTAATTTGCTCGGTGACGGTGTGTTCGACCTGAATGCGCGGGTTCATTTCGATGAAAAACCACTCGCGGGTGTCCACATCGAGCAGAAATTCGACGGTTCCGGCGTTGTCGTAGCCAATCGAAGCCGCCAGTTCGCGCGCCGCTTCGCACAAATCGCGGCGGGTTTGGACGTCTAAATTCACGCTGGGCGCGATTTCGACCACTTTTTGATGGCGCCTTTGGACGGAGCAGTCGCGCTCGTAAAGATGGAGGCAGTTGCCGTGTTTGTCGCCCAGAATCTGCACTTCGATGTGCTTGGCGCGCGGCACATAACGCTCCAGAAACACGCTCGGATCGCCAAAGGCGCGGCCCGCTTCGTCCTGCGCTTCACCCAACAGCGCGTCCAGATCTTCCGCCCGATGAACCACGCGCATGCCGCGCCCGCCGCCGCCCGCCGCCGCTTTGATGATGAGCGGGAAACCGACGACCTGCGCGGTTTGCATCGCCTCGGCGCGGTCTGAAATCGCTTCGGGCGTGCCTGGCAGCGTCGGAACGCCGACTTTGAGCGCCTGCGCGCGCGCCGCGACTTTATCGCCCATCATTTCGAGCAGTTCGGGTCGCGGGCCGACAAACGTAATGCCCGCTTCAGCGCAGGCGCGCGCGAAACCGGCGTTTTCGCTTAAAAAGCCGTAGCCAGGATGAATCAAATCGACATCGTGGGCTTTGGCAACGCTAATCACACCAGGAATATCGAGATAAGCGCCGACGGGGCCTTTGCTTGCATCGAGTTCGTAGGCTTCATCGGCTTTGAAACGGTGGGTGCTGAAACGGTCTTCGGGCGCGTAGATGGCGACGGTGGTGAGGCCAAGTTCAGTTGCGGCGCGAAACACGCGAATCGCAATCTCGCTGCGGTTGGCGACTAAAAGTTTGGGCATAAGTTTTCGCTTCTTGAGTTGGAAGATTGAATCTTACCAGGGCATTTCGCCTTCCAACTCGACATCCAGTTCGACGCCGACGGCTTCGATGAGCGTCTCATTTTGCGCCCCGATGAAAAGGCGCGGTTCTCCTTCCCAATCGAGATGGCACAAAATGCAGTTGGGGCGAATAAAGGCGTGCCAATCGTCCATTTGGCCGACTCTTGTCCACGTTTCCTCAATTTTTTGTGCTAATTCTTTGGTTAAGAGCGCCGTGTCGTGAAAAGGCATCACTTCATCGCCAAACACGTCCTGAAAACACATCATGAGCAGCAGAAACTCGCTCCAGGGCAATTCCAGCGATTGCCATTCATGGTCTTCCGCCAGGGCTTGATAAACAGTGGGATTTTCGAGAGGCCCCTCTTCGAGCCGGTAACCCCACAGCATAACGCCCTGATTTTCTTCGAGGATGGCGCACATTTCCCCATCGTTAATCCATTCGGCGGGTTGCAGCAAACGATTGTAAGCGAGCGTGAAATCGTCGGCACGGCCCGCGACCTCGAAAAAGTCGGCAATAGCATCGGGCACAGCGAGTTCATTCGCCGACCGAATTTCGAGGTTCAAACCGTCTTTTTCCGTAAGCGGGCGACCAATGGTCTGGAAAAAATCGCGGTAAAGAGCAGCGTATCGGGGCATGGTGCGAGTTTACAGGCGGCGGGGAAGTGGAATTGATTTTAACAAAGCAACTGCGCGATAATGGATTTGAGATGGCAATGCAAAACGAAGAACGCGATCCATATACCGGCCTGTGGAATCGAATAAAGGGGCTGGAATTGTTGGAAAATGCGGTGAGAAATTGCGCGCAAGTCGCGCTGATTTTCATTGATATCGACCGTCTCCACTCGTTCAACGACCAGCAGGGACACCAGATGGGCGACGAGAAAATCCTTGAAATCGCGCACGGAATCGAGATGTTGAGCGGAGAAAATTCCGTCGTGTTTCGTTACGGCGCGATGAATTCGGCGTGATGCTGCCTGACGCCTCGCTTGAAATGGCGCGTGAAGTCGCCGAGACGATTCGCGCCAGTCGAAAACCGATTTTCGTGGTGCCGGATAAAAAAGAAATCGTTACGCTGACGCTTTCGCTGGGCATCGCGCACTTTCCAACCCACGCTTCGGGCGCGCAAAATCTGCTCGAAGCCGCAGATTTGGCGTGTTTCAAAGCCAAAGGCGGGCGTTTGCCCGATGGCACGAGATATGGAAGCAATCGCGTCATGGCGATTGGCGATTTCTGGGACGAATTTCCTGATCAAAGCGCGCGGTTTTTGAAGTAATTATTCCCAGTCGGCCAAACCCAGTCCCGCCACGCGGCCAAATTCGGCGGTGTTGTGCGTCACCAGGATCAGGGCGTTGGCGCGGGCGATGGAGGCGATGAGCAAATCTATCGGGCCAATCGGCGTGCCGGCTTTTTGCAGGGCGGTGCGAATTTGGCCGTAATGCGCGGCGGCGGCATCATCGAATGAGAGCGAGGGCAGCGTGTCGAAAAACTCGTTGAAAAGGCGCAGGTTTTCTTCGACGCGGGCGCTTTTGTGGGCGCCCGCTAACAGTTCGGCTTTGACGGGCGCGCACAAACAGAGGTTGTCCATTTCGGCCTGACAACGCTCCACAATCGCTTCGCTGCGCCGCGTTAAATAGCGCACGACAACGTTGGTGTCGAGAAGATATTTCATTCGAGAGGCAGCCGGTTGGTTTCCCAAGGCAGTTCTTCGGGAACTTCAAAAGTTTCGTCCTGTAAAGTTCCGGCAAAGTCAGCGAACGAACGGGGTTTGGCGCCCTTTTCTGAAGATTGGCCGTTTGACTGGCCATTTTGCGGCTGAATGACAACCACAACCTCAACTTCGCCGCCGCGCGGCTCCAAAGGCATTTGCAGGCGCAAAATGCCGTCGTCGCCGATGGTTTCGCGCAGAGTGATGGTTTGCATGATCAGAGTGTAACGCGCGTTTTTGATAGACCCAAACCATGAAAGAAGCCATTGAAACGCGCGGCTGGGCGGTCATCGAGAACGTTTTGGGCGCCGCGCCAATCGAGCATTTGCGCGCGATGGTAGGTGAAGTCGAAAGCGGCATTTCGCGGCGCGAATGGGTGTTTGCGATTCGCAACCTGCTGGACACGCGCGAAATTCGAGATCTGGCGCGCTGTGAAGCCATTCGCGCCCTTGTCGAGCCGGTTTTGGGGCCGCAATGCTTCGCGGTTCGCGGCCTCTTTTTCGATAAAGTGGCCGGTGCGAACTGGAAAGTGCCCTATCATCAGGATTTGAGCATCGCGGTTAGGGAAAAAATCGAAATCGAAGGGTTCGGCCCCTGGTCGCAAAAAGCGGGCATCGTTCACGTTCAACCGCCGCGCGAAATTTTGGAAAGAATGCTCACCGTGCGTTTGCATCTCGACCCATGCGGCGCGCAGAACGGCGCGCTGCGCGTGATCGCGGGTTCGCATCGTGACGGGAAGTTAGACGCGGCGCAAATCAGCGCAGCGCGCGAAAATGGCGCGGAAATCGTGGCGGAAGTGGGGCAGGGCGGCGCGCTTTTGATGCGTCCTCTGCTGCTTCATGCCTCGTCGCCTTCGGAAAGTCCGGCGCACCGGCGCGTGATTCATCTCGAATTCGCCGCGCAGGAGTTGCCGTCGGGCCTGGAGTGGCATGAGCGCGCCGGAAATTGAAATCGAAGGCGCGCGGCGCTAAGATAGAGGCAACGATTCCGATTTTTGAACCCCCAATGCGTCCATTTTTCGCTCTTTTCGGCTTGATTTTAGCGAGCCTTACCCCCGCCAACGCCAAAGACAACGCAACCGCTATGACCGAAAAACCTGCCATCGTGCAAACACTCGAAACTGCGACGCAGGATTTGCAGATGCCCTCCGAAACCGATGCGCCGTTTCGCGTCGTGTTTTACGCGCTGGAGAGCGAAAAACTGTCGCCCGCCGAGATCGCAAAACTCGCCGAAGCGCCCGCAGATGCCGCAATCGAAACCCGCGAGTTGGACGAGTTTTTCGAGGCCGCCGCGACAATTGAAGAATGGATGAACGAAGCAGAGATTGCGACGGCCCAACGTTTCGCGGCCCTGGTGGAGTTGCTCAAAACCGAGTTGAAAGATGTGCAGGTCGTGGTGTGGGGGGAAAACGAATTGCAGGTCGCCATCATTGGGAAGGGCGAGGGCGGTTTCGCGGGACTGTTGACGATGATTGTCGAGACTTGATGCCAGCGACTGAAGTCGCCGCAAAGGAAGGCGAAGTCCGCCTGCGCGGACTGATGCATCAACCTGCGAAGGCAGGTTTCGCCTTCCTTTGCGGCGACTTCAGTCGCTGCATATTTCTTCCAAACATTCCAGCAATTTATGCGCGGCGGTGTCGATGGCGAAATGCTCCTCGAAACAGCGTGCGGCGCTGGCGCGCATGATGTCGCGTTCGATTTGCGAGAGTGTCAGCCAGTGCGAAAGCAGACTTTGGGTGCCCTCAACCGTATCGTCGGCGACGAAACCGGCGCCCGATGCCTCGATTTCGCGCCAGATATTGACCTGATTGGAAATGAGAACCGGCAGCCCGCGCGCCAGAGCTTCGGCGACAGCGATGCCGAAATTTTCTTGATGCGAGGGCAGGATGAAGGCATCGGCGGTGTGAAAAGCGCCCCATTTCACTTCGCCTTCGATCATGCCCGTCCAAATGATGCGCGGGGCCAGCGCGGGCGAGATAAATTTCCCTTCCAGCCCCGCTTTCCAGCCGCCTGAATCGGGGCCGGCGATGACGAGATGAACGTCGGGCGGGATGTTTGGGTCGGCGAAGGCTTCGAGCAGCAAATCCAAACCTTTTTTGGGATGGATGCGCGCCAGAAAAAGCAGAAAACGCTTCCCGCGCAAATCGGGAAAACGATTCAGAAACGCTTCACGAGCGGCGTCGGCGTTTTCTGTTGGGCGCGCGGTGCCAAGACCAACAACGCGCTCTTTCGCCTGGTAAGGCCGAAACGACTCACGCGCGAGGATTTTCTCGCTTTCGCAGGTGAAAAGCACCACGTTGGCATCGCGCAGCACGCGGTATTCGCTCCAACGCCAGAACGCCAATTTCTTGAGATGTTTGCGTGGAAATTGGCGTTTGAAATACGGGTCGAGCATCCCGTGCGGATAGACCCCGTAAGGAATGGGCGAACGGTGCAACGCGCGCCAGCCGCCGAAGGCGTGATATTGCCACAGGCCGTGAATAATGGCCGCGTCGTAATCGGGGAGAATCGCGGCCAGTTGGCGCGAAAAACGGCGCGAAAAGGCGTAAAAACCCAGTGCTGGCCCCAGCGCGTGAACTTTGAGCGGGCTGTCCTTCACCCAGGGCGCATCGGGTGCATCAAGGGAAACCACGTCCCAGGTGTGGCCGAGATTCTGGGTCGGAATTTGGAGTTGGCGAACCGCTTCGACCGCGCCGCCGCGCGTCGGATCGACCGAAGGCAGCAGATTGAGAATTTTCAACTTCCGCCGTCCGTTTTGGATTTGAGCGCGCTTTGCACCGAGGCGGGCAGGGTGGAAAACAGCTTAAGCCCTGTCGCTTCCTCGATTTTCGCGGCGGTTGTGATGTAGGAACGCCAGTCGCCGGTTTCGAGCCGTTTATCCTCGACGTTGGGCATTCCCACCGCGATAACGCGGGTTCGGGCGTTGATGCGCCCTAAATCCCCCGTTCCAAGGGGCAAAAGCACCACGACTTTCCAGCAAATCTGCGGCACGGTGACTTTGCCACCCGCGATGGTGCCCGCGTTTCCGGCGCCGCCCGCGACTTGATAAGCCTCGTTTCCCTCGCGAATCTGGTCGCGCACGTAGTTTTCTAAATCGGCCCAGACGTGGCGGTTGAGTTCTCCCGTTTGCGGCAGCATATTCGACATATAAAACGTCGCGCTGTTGTCTTCGCGCGAGGCGGTGCGGTCGCCCGAAGGCAGGACGTGGCCTCGGTCGTAGCCGGAACCTTTGTAATCGGTGGGGCGAATCTGCCAAGCGGAGGGCAAAGCGGGATCGGGCGCGAAGTCGTTGCGGCGCTCGACTTTGCCCAGATTGGAGGCGTCGGTGTGCCACGCCACCCAGTTCGGCCCGCCTCTGGCGCGATGGTAGGAAAGCGAATACTGCGGGCGTTCGAGCAGAAAATTCGCTTCGCCCCGCCCCGCATTCGAGGGGTTGCCGAGCAGTAAATTGCCTTCGTTGGAGGATGCGGCGCTTGGAACCGGTTGGTTTGGCTCCGCAGGCGAGGGCGGGCGCGAAGCGGTCTGGGTTGGTGGCCTGGTTGGGGTTTCGGCTTGTCTTTGCCATTGGCGACAGCCGATAAAAGCCGCGATGAGGAGAAGCGCGGGCCAGGAAAGCGAGCGAAAAGGAGAGCGGCGGGGCATAAAAAGTTATTCCCAATCTTCGATTTGAAGGTTGGGCACGCGAGCGAATTCGGTGGCGTTGTGGGTGACCAGAATGAGGTCGTTGGCGAGCGCGATGGAGGCGATGAGCAGGTCGTTGGAACCGATGGGTGTGCCTTTGCCTTCCAAATTGGCGCGCATCTGGCCATAAATTTCCGCCGCCGTTTCATCGAAGTCGAATGATACGAATCGCGCCGCAAATTCGCCCACGGCAGCCAGATTTTCTTCGACTCTGATGCTTTTATAGGCCCCGAAAAATAACTCGGCTATCACAGGCGAGCCTAAAACACACTCGTTGCTCGCGCGTTGCACGGCTGAAACTACCTTTTGGCTACGGCCTGTCAAATAGCGCACGCATACGTTGGTGTCGAGAAGATATTTCATTGGAATGGCTCACGATTATCTTGCAATCGCAAATCGTCGGCTTCGATGAAAGTTGGATCTTGAATCGAGCCGGCCAGATCCTCCAACGAGCGCGGCACCTCCTCGTTTTGGCGCCACGTCATCACAATTTCCACATCCCCCTCGCGCGCTGCGGCGGGCAGTTCGACATCGAGATGGAGGCGCCCATCGGCACCGACTTTTTCATTCAAAATCAAGGTTGGCATTTTTTCTCCTTGTCCTTTGAAAATCAACCATAGAGACGCGGAGACACAGAGAACAAAAAGAGCTTTTTGAAAAGATTCCTCCTTTGCTCTCTGTGTCTCCGCGTCTCTGTGGTTCATATCATTGATTTTTTAACTCGCCAGCTTAATCAAAAACACCGTCACCGACGCGGGCGCGAAGGTGTGGACGAAACTCGATTTTGACGTTGCCGGCTCGAATTTGGGCGCGATTTCGCGCGGCGCGAGCGTTTCGGGCGCCTCCGCCGTGTTTTGCGCGGCCAGACCCTCGCCCGACAGTTCCTTGGCCGCCACCATTTCGAGGTTGGAGCCTGGCATTTCCACCGTCGCCTCGACCGGACTGCGCGCGCCGGAATTGACCACCGAAAGCGTCACCACGCCGTTTTGATACGACGCGCTGCCCGAAAGTCGCGGCAGACCGCCCGCTTCGCCGCTTTCGAAATCGGCGTGCAACAACTGGCCGCCGCGATGCCGTTTATACAAATCGAAGACGTGAAACGTCGGGGTGCGGACGGTGATTTCCTCGAAAGTGTGCAGCAGGGCTTGCCCCACGTTGACGCCTTGACTGAGATTCGCCATCCACAGCACTTTGCATTTGCGGTGGAACAAATCGAGCGTCATGGCGGCGCAAATCGCGTCGCGCAGCGTGTTGGGCTGCCACAGGGGGCGCTCGCCGCACTGGTGCGACACGCCCCACCGTCCCAGAATCAGCTTGGCGTCGCGCCCAATGGGAGACGCATCGAGCAGGGCGCGCTGTTCGTCGATAACGCTTTCCACGCGCAGGCTTTCCGAAAGCATTCCGTAATAGTCGTCGAGCGTAAACGCGGTTGCGGTTCCGAACTGGTTTTGGCTGTTGGAAGTGGTGAAGTGGGCGTCAAGGCCGTCGAGTTGCGGCGCGCGCCATTCGCCGAGTTTCTGGAGCAGTTGGCGCGTCGAGCCCGCGCTTTGCTGCGCTTGGTTGCCATCCGGCCCCACCGCGATGAGAAACGGCTCCTGGCCCGAAAAGCGAGGAAAAACGCTCTCGAACTGCCGGTATTTAGCGGCGTAAGTTTCGGGCGTGAACTTGCCGACATCCCAGCTTTGGCCGCCGATGCCCCAGAACCGCACGCCGAACGGCGTGGGGTCGCCGTTTTTGCCGCGCGCCTGCGCCAGAGTCGTGGGGCCGTCGAAGTTGCAGTATTCGACCCAGTGCGCCAGATCGCGCGGCGCGCCCGACGCGACGCTGCCGCTCAGCCAGGCCTGGGCGCCGATGTCGCGGCACAGGCGCAGAAATTCGTGGGTGCCGAAAGCGTTGGAATCGATGTGATCTCTGCTCTCATGGGTTGTGACACGACTGGGACGGCCTTCGCGCGGGCCGATGCCGTCGCGCCAGTTGGCGGCGCCGGAGCCCTCAGACCAGCGAAGGACGGGCGGTTCGAGCTGCCTCAGGGCATCGAAAACGCCCTGTCGGATGCCGTTGTGGTGGGGAATTTCGTCGTTTTCGCCGACCCAGACGCCTGGAGTAATGCCCTCGCCGACGGGTTCGAGAGACTGGCCATGCAGAAGGGGCGAAATTTCGCCCTGGGGTTCGCGGGGATATAAAGTGATGGAAGCGGACAGCATTGCGGCACCAGTTTAGTGAGAAGCGGGAGTTTCCAGCAGAGGAGCGGAGGAGCGGAGGAGCGGAGGAGAGGGGAAAGTAAGAGCGAAAACGGTGTCTTTTTCGCCCCGATGCCCCCTCTCCTCTGCTCCTCCGCTCCTCTGCTCCTCTGCTGGAAACTCCTTTTAAACTGTCGCGCCATGACACCTCCCGAACTTCGCTGGACTTTTCCACTTCCGCGCCCGCACTGCGGCATCGCGCTGGGCAACGGCACGCAGGGCGTTTTGGTGTGGGGCGACGAATGGCTGTGTCTCACCGTCGCGCGCGCCGGTTTCTGGGATCATCGCGGCGGCAATCCGTTCACCACAGACGCGACTTTTGACAAAGTGCGCGCGCTTCTGGAAGCGGGCGACGAGGGCGGCATCCAAAACCTGTTCGCCATGCCGCAAAAATCGCCCGATTTGCCCTCGCGACCGCGACAACTCGGCGGCGGGCGGCTCGAACTGCACTTTCCGACCGGTTTCGCGCCTCGGACTGGCGTTTTGTTGCCCGATGGCAAGCTGGAAATCGAACTTCGCAATTTCAACGGCGAAACGCGCACCGTTCAAATCGAAACTTCGATGGACGATGAAGTGACTTGGATCGACGGCGCCGCCGATGCCGAAATTCGCTTGCGCTCGACCTGGGAATGGACGGGCGAAATCCTCGCCAAAGTGGGCGTTGCGCCGCCGCACGACATCGAAATCGAAGGTGGCATCGGTTTCGTGCAGTCGCTTCCCGAAGATGACGCACTCGCCCTTGTGGTTCGCAGACGCGGCGAGCGAATCCTCATTGCGACGGCGCTGGGCGAAGTCGAGGAAGCGGCCAAAAGCGCGGTCGCGCGCGCCCGCGACGTGCCCGACACCGATTCGAGCTATTTCTGGGGAAGCTACTGGGCCGATGTGCCGCGCGTCGAGCTTCCCGATGCCGAGTTGCAGCATTTTTGGGACATCGCGCTGCGTAAACAGGCCGGAATGACGCCGCCTCAGGGCATCGCCGCCACGCTTCAGGGGGCCTGGATGGAAGAATATCAACTGCCGCCGTGGAGCAACGATTATCACTTCAACATCAACGCCCAGATGATCTACTGGCCCGCGCTGGCCACTAATCGCCTGGAGCATTTCGAGCCGCTCTGGGCCATGATCCGCGAGTGGATGCCGGTTTTAAAGCACAACGGCGAGAAGTTTTTCGGACGCAAGGGCGCCCTGATGCTGCCCCACTCGGTTGACGACCATTGCCAGGTCGTGGGCACGTTCTGGACGGGCACCATCGACCATGCCTGCACCGCGTGGATGGCGCAAATGGCGTGGCTGCATTACCGCTACGGCCTCGACGAGACAATTCTGCGCGAAGTCGCCTGGCCGCTTCTGGGCGGCGCTTTCGAGGGCTACTGGGCGATGCACGAAGAAATCGAGGGCCGCTTTTCGCTGCCAGTGAGTGTGAGTCCCGAATATCGCGGCTCGGCGATGAACGCCTGGGGCCGCGACGCTTCCTTTCAACTCGCGGCATGGCACATGATCGCCCAGATTCTGCCCGATGCGGCGCGCGTTTTAGGCGAGAAAATCGACCCGCGCTGGCAGGAAGTTGAAGAAAAACTGCCGCCTTATTCCCTGGTTAACCAGCGCATCGGACTGTGGGAAGGGCTGGAACTGGAGTTTTCGCATCGTCACCATTCGCATCTCGCGGCGATCTGGCCCTTTGAATCGCTTGACCCTTTCGACCAAAAACACTGGGAAACCGTCGCCGCCTCGATAGAGTTTTGGAGCCAGATGGGTGCGGGCGAGTGGACGGGCTGGTGCCTGCCCTGGGCGAGCGTTTTGTGCGCGAGGCTCGAACTGCCCGATGCCGCCGTCGCGTGGCTCGGTTGGATGCTCGATAATTTCACCAACGAGGGCTGGGGCACGCTGCACAACGCCGATTTTCCTGGCACGGCGGTGCGTCACGACAGCAGTTTGAAATCTCGAACCAAACCGGAGCGCGAAGTGATGCAGATGGACGCCACGATGGGATTTCTCATTGCCGTGACGGAACTTCTGGTGCAAAACCGCCGCGACGCCATTCATATCCTGCCCAAAATTCCGCGTCGCTGGAAAACCCTGAAATTCGACGGCATTCGCACTCAGGGCGCGTTTCTGGTCGGCGCGAGTGTCGAGGGCGGAAAGGTGGTCGAAGTGCGCGTTCGAAGTGAAAAGGGCGGGTTGCTCAAAATCGCGCCTGGTTTCGGCGGGGTTGTAACGCGCGAAATGCGGGCGGGAGAAGAAGTGGTTTTGCGGCCCGATGAGGGCAGCGAATCCATTCGCCGCAACCTAACGAAACCTGCCTTCGCAGGTTGAGGGCCTCAGTCCGCGCAGGCCGACTTCGTTCCACTGCGGCGAATGGATTCGCTGCCTTTTTCGGATAGGCACTTTTGCAAGAGGTCTATTCTTCAATCGCTTTTCTATCGCGCGTCATCGCAAGTAAAATGGATGCCGTGAAAAGCAAAGTCTCCTCGCCCTTTTCTGCCGATAGTCCGGTGCACTGGCTTCATTGGCTGCTCGAATCCGAGCGTCTGCTGGCCGCCTTGATACCGGAGGATGATTACGCGCTCTATGAATTGATGCACCATCAGGCCGCGCTTTTGTCGCAGGTCGATTCGTGTTATGTGTGTCTTCATCGCCCGCGTGACAATGCGCTGTTTTTCACTTACAACTTCGACGAAGACCTCTACGACGAGCCTCTGACCATTCCGATGGGCAACGGGCCAACTTCCTACGTGGTGCGCGAAGGCAAACCGTTGATTCTCAATGCGGAAACCGAGGCGATTCATAGCGCCAATATCAATTTCGGCAACGGCAGCCGCATTTCGCTCTCGGCGGTGCATTTGCCGCTCATCGCCGCCAAAAGTGGCGAGGAAACGGAACTGCTGGGCGTTTTTTCGGTGCAAAGCTACCAGCCGGACGTGTATAGCCAGACCACGATAGCGGCGTTAGAGTTGTGGTGCAACCGCGTCGCGCTGCATTTGCTGTCTCGAACTCAAAAGCGCGGGCAGCAGGAGGCTGCGGAGAAACTGCAAATTCAGTTGCGCGAGGCGCAGGCGCACCACATTCGCATCGCCGATCATTTCGTCGAACTTCTTCAACCCCTGACGCGCCAAGCGCAGGAACTCTCGCAAACTCTCAAAAGCGAGGCGCCGATTTCGCGTGTCCACTTGAAATCGCAGGTCGAGGAATTGTGTCGCAGTTGCTACCGCGCCCAGACTGAGGCCAGTCAACTGCCATTGTCCTCGCGCTCCGTCCTCGATTCGCCCCATCTCAAGACCTCCCCAAAGACCAGTAACCCGCTCGATTGTCTCAGCGAAGCCGAAGTGCAAGTGCTGCGCTTGCTGGCAACCGGAGCCACCAACCCCCAAATCGCGCAGGCCATAGGCCGCAGCGTAGAAACTGCCAAAAAGCACTGCGCCTCGATCTATGGCAAGTTGGGCGCGCGCAATCGCATCGAAGCCGCGCGCCTTTACGCGCGCCATGCCGCTACTACCAAAAATACCCAATCGGGTAATCGCAATTCCCCTTAATGGGTAATACCCTCTCACTTTTTGCTCGCCTAAAATCTGAGTCGGCTTTGGAAAAATCCGCGTTGAATTCGTAATCTGCGTGGACTTTCCAGAGAAGAATATGCGTTTTTTATAGAGAATGCGAATCGCCTTTGCATTTTGTTTTGGCGTCTTTGGGAGCGCTGGAATGTTGCCTGAATGGTATTTATGTTGCTGGAAAGATGCCTGCGCTCCCAAACCACCGGAACACCTTAATCGAATTCGCTATATTACAGGCGCAATCGAACAAAATACATAATTGAAGAACGATGCATATGTTCAATGGAAATCGTAATTTTTATATTACAAGTGCAGTGCTAAAGACTCTCTTCGCTGCGATCATAGTTGCAGGATGCGGCGGCGGAAGTGGCAGTGGCCCCCAACTGCCTGCGTCACCGTCTCCCACTTCTATTCCCGATCCTGGGCCATCGTCTCCCGCAGTAGAGCCAACTCAACCAGCGGCGGAACCGGCATTTACTCCAGCGCCAACTGCTACTCCAGCGCCAACTGCTACTCCAGCGCCAACTGCCACCCCCTTGCCATCCGCAGATGAGCAAGAACACAGGATCGCCCTGCTGATAATACAAGACCCAAATCAGCAACGGCCTTCTTTAACACGTAATCCGATTTTGGCCAGAGTTGCTCGTGAACGAGCGGAAGATATGGGACGCCGCGATTACTTTGGTCATACCAACCCCGACGGCTTCGGCCCCAATTATCTCGTCAGGCAAGCTGGATATGCTTTGCCATCCTTCTACAATCAAGCCCCAGACGGCAACAACATAGAATCTATTGCAGCTGGGGGGGCCACAGCAGAAGCTACCAAAGAACAGTGGTTGAACTCGCCAGGCCATCGTAGGCATATGCTGGCTGAAATTCCGTTCTATGCAGAGCAAATCGAATACGGGATAGGATACGCATTTATACCAGGTAGCAGGTATCGACATTACTGGGTTTTGCTTACGGCTAAGCCTGGGCCTTAATATGGAGCATCGTTAGTAGCCGTAGCAGCAAGAAACTCAAAGCCGCAGGTGCGGGCGTCGAGATCAAATAACTTCGTTTTTTGTGTTTGAGTTGGAAGATTATTTCTTGTTGCACCACCTGCCTTATGTGCGATAATGCCGGACGACAAAATTGCAACGGAGACCTCAATGAAAAAATTTTTCCTGTTGGTTGTTCTCGCGGTTCTGGTGCTGGGATTTCAGCACTCGCCCGCTGTGGCGCAAAACGCCATTAACGGCGTGATCGCTCGCGTCACGCAAAACGGCGTTCAACTCAAGAATGGCATGACCTATCGTTGGGCGGAGGACGTAAGGACAACGCTTGCCAACGGCGAAGGAGGAGGGTGGACCGATTTACAGGCGGATGATGCCGTGCGCCTCACCATGAATCGGCAGAATTTGGTTTCGTCCCTTGAGGTGATAGGAAGGGACACTGGTCAGCGCGTAGAGCGTTCCCTAACTGAGATTAAACCGGTTGAAGGTCATTGGGACGTCGAGAAGAAAATTACTGTAGCAGGAAGAGTATTCGAGGCCGCAGGCATAATGAACGTTAGAGCCTCTGGTGGGGAGGCTGGGATGCGCAGAATTGTTTTTTCTACTCCAGAGGGCTTCGATGCACTCGAAGTTTGGGTTGGGTTTCGAGGTGGGTATGGAAAAGGAAAGAACAAATTCGTTATCCAAGGGGATGGACGGACACTGTTTACTTCTCCTTGGATGGCAGAAGGAGAGCAACCCGTTAAAGCCAATGTCTCAATCAAAGGCTATACAGGCATTTCGCTCATTTCATCGGGAGACGAGGATACCTATGTAGATACTGCTGTTTGGGCCAACCCCATGTTGGTGAAGATACCTCCTTCCAAGCCCATCATCCTACCCGAATCCATTGGCGACATCCCATCACCCGTTCCCAACGTTGTTTTACCTCCCTCAGCCACTTCTCCTTATGCCCGATGGCTCTCACCCCCGATGAACTCGCGCATTAACCGCGATACGCCCCTGGTGTGGCAGCAGGTTGATGGCGCGAGCGGTTATCTTCTGGAATTGCAGGCGGTTACGCTTTTCAACCCCGCCGACGCCAACCACCAAAGCCGCTTCTTAACGTTTCCGTTTCCTGCCAATATGACGGCTTACACCTTCAACGTGAATCGAATGCCCAAAGGGGCCTGGCGCTGGCGCGTTCATGCACTTAGCGACACCGGTTTCCTGAGCGAAACGAACAGCTGGGCGATGTTCACATCTCAGTAATTGGAGAGTCAGGAGAGTCACTTGGGCCAGTGCGCCATCAGCGCATCGGTCTGTTACTGCGCAAATGGGTTTGACATAACCAGAGCGACAATCATGGCACCCCAAAAGACATTCGCGCTCAAGTTGACTTTGTTCACCAGTGTTATAACCGCCATTGCTGCCACATCAGTGTTTTTCATCATGGTGAGCAAGCAGAAAATTGATCCAATCGGCTACTATGTCGCTTATCTGCCCGACGAAGACAGTGGAAACCGCATCTGGCTGAAACCGGATGGAAAATTCGCCAGTTCTTACCGCGAGCCTGGCGCTCATGGAGCACGCATCGAAGGGCCTAAAGGAAGCTACGAAGTCAACGGCAATAAAGTGAATTTTTGGATAGCCGGCAAAGGATTCGTGGGTTACGCTGCGATAGAGGACGTTGACATTCCTGGCTCGCTGGTTTTCAACAATGACAAAACGGTTTTGCGAGTGCCTCTGGCAGCCGTGGGGATGAGCACAAGCGAAGTCAAATACGTCAAAGTGGCAGATGATTTTGACAGCGCACACGAGGGATTAGATCGAATCTATTCAATGGGATGGGAAAGCAGACTTCGTCATCCATGAACAGACCTACCAAAGGAGAACTACAATGAACAGAACCAAAAAATGCCTCGCCATCCTCATCGTGATGGCCCTCACTCTTCCAGCAGTCTTTCGCCTTCAAGTGGCATATGCCGGAGCCGCGACTCGCGACGTCGCTGTCACCATCAAAAATATGCCTCATGGTAAATATCGCGCTTGGATTTTCAAAGTAGGCGATGCACAGCCGACTCAAACCAAACCGGATTTTCATCCTGTGGGTGGAATGAGAATCCTATTTAAGTCAGTTCCTACCAAGGCTGAGTATTTTTTTCGTGTTACAAATCTTGATTCGGACGATACACGACAATGGGCCTCATTCTATTTACCCGATTCGCCACGCTGGACACAAACAGAGCCTTCTCGTTCTTGGTAACGCGGTGCGCGAAGTCGTCGAGGGTCTGGGCCTCACAAACACAGGCAAGCTCCCAGAAGGGTATCTTTTCCAATCGTGTGTGAAAGAGTAATCTGTAGATCATGGTCAGCATCACCTTGTCGTGCCCTCACTGCGGGGAATCGAGTCGGGTTCGCCGTCATGGCCGCACCCAGCAGGGCAGCGAGCGCTTGTATTGCACCGTGTGCCGTCGGGCCTTCACACCTTCTCCCAAGTCGCGCTCTTTGAGCCAGGAAAAGGCGGAGATGATCGGGCGGGCGCTGTTGGAGAAGACGCCCCTGATCGGCATCTGCCGCACGTTTAAGGTCTCGCCCAACACTGTGTATAAGCTGCTCAAAAAACGTAGAAGCCTTGCCTGCTTTAGACGAGACGCTTATGCCCCATAAGGGCCATGACGAGGTGATCCTTGATGAGTTGTGGAGCTTCGTGTGGGCCAAGCGCAATGCAGTGTGGATCTGGATCGTGCTGTCGCGGCGCAACTTGCAGGTGCTGGCCTTCTTTGTCGGCAGGCGTGACCTCCAGAGCGCCGAGATGGTGTGGAAGCAGGTGCCTCTGCCCTGGCGCGATGATCTGGTGTTCACCGATGGCTATCGCGTTTATCAGTCGCTTTTGCAAAAGGCGCCTCTTCAGCACGCTCGCTGCCTCAAGCGTGACCCTGAGACCTGGGGTGAGACTTCACCCGTCGAAGGCACCAACAACGCCTTGCGCCAGGGCGTGTCCTACCTCACTCGCAAATCTCTGGCGTTTGCGCGCTCGCTCCACTGGCTCCAGGCTCGACTCCACTGGTTCATCCATCACTGGAACCTCAGACAAGCCAAAAAATACGCCTAACACTCACTCGGAAAAGATACCCCCAGAAGCATCTTCCAAATTAACAACGAAGGACGAAAATTGAGTGAATACTCTCAAAATAACTATGGCGGTTGCATTAAGCATGACATTCAGCGTTCAGTGTCAAGCAGCATCGACCATCGAAACCCAGATTCGCAGCATTCGGAGTGACTACGCCGCCACAAACGCCGATCTTGCGCGGGCGCGCAAGATCGCTTGGAGCGACGAGACAGGCGATACTGGCATCGAATCCTACTTTGTCGGAAAGGAACTTAAAAAGGTAGTGCTCTCAGGTTACGCCGGAGAAAACAGCACGCGTCATGAGTATTACTTCCGGCACGGACAACTTTTCTTTGTGTTTCGTCAGCACGAAACTGAAGGGAAGCATTCAAATGTGCAACACCGGTTTTACTTTCACAATGGGCGCCTGCTGCGCTGGCTGGATGCCAACAAAAAGCCCGTTGCGCCTTCATCGGTGCGTTTTCGGCGCTGCGAGATCCAGTTGAAAGACGCACAGCGATTTTGGTTGCGCTACGCGGCCATGCCCAGGCGAATCGGCCAGGAAGGAGCGAAGAGCCACTTAGGACAGGTGCTCTTGAAAACCGATTGATGTCAATCGGTCACTCATGCTCTAATATGAAATGCAGCATATTTCATGAGGATAAATCGGCTCCCTACGTTCTGAAACACGAAAAGCAACACCAAATTCCTCTTGGTTATGGGTGGTGTTCATGGGTCTATTAGGCGCCAGTTCTATATGGTTGTGACCTGCTACCGAAGTTCATCCCACTTGCGAAGCCTTTCAATCTGGATTTGCAATCGCAATTCTCAGGTCTGACCAGGAAAGCCCGTTCAAATTGAGCGGGCTTTTCTTTTTCAAACCGCAACACGCGGCACGTCGCGCACATGAGTCACGCGGTTTCGCCCGTTTTTCTTCGATTGATAAAGCGCGTCGTCGGCGGCCTGGGTTAGCGCGGCGGCGTCTTTGATGTCACCCGTCAGGCTCGCCACGCCCATGCTGGCGGTGACGGCGCGCTCTTTCCACGACGCGCCCTCGATTTTCTGGCGCAGCCGGTCGGCCAGAATCATGGCGCCGTCGGCATCGGTGTTGGGGAGCACCAAAACGAACTCTTCGCCGCCGTAGCGCGCGAAAAAGTCGGTGGTTCGCACCGCCGCCATCAGGGTGCGCGCCACTTTTTTGAGCACTTCATCGCCCGCCGGATGGCCGAAAGTGTCGTTGTAGCTCTTGAATTTATCGACGTCCATCAAAACCAGGCTGAGCGGCGTGCCGTAGCGCACGGCGCGCGACCATTCTTCGGCGAGTTTGTCGTTGAAGGCGCGCCGGTTTTTAGCGCCGGTGAGCGGATCGTGAGTCGCCAGCATTTCCAGCTTCTGGTTGGCTTCCACAAGAGCCAACTGCTGGGTTTCGAGCGCCCGCCGCGCCTCTTCGCGCTCGATTTCGCCGCCCACCCACTGCGCCATCAGTTGCAGCAATGCGCCGCTTTCGTCGCCAAGGGGCTTGGGTCTGGCTTCGAGGCCGCTAAAAGAAAGCATGCCGAACAACTCGCCCTCCACCGCGACGGGCGCGCCCAGATAAGCGTGGCCAGCGTTGACGGCCACAATGGGAAAATCGCGCCAGTTGCCGCGAGTCGGGAGTTGGGAGAGCCCCAGCAGCCGCGCTTCGCTCGAATCGGTGTCGGCGCGCGCAAAAGTGAGAGCGGGGCGAATGCGCCGGTCGGCGCTCTGCACGAAAAGGGTTTCGAAATCCTCGCCCGCGAAGCGGCCCAGCACGCCGACGGGAAGCTCGAATCGCCCGCAGCCCATCGCCAAAAGCGACTTGATTTTGGCGTCCAGATCGCGCGATTTGTCGCCCGCAATCACCTCGTAAAGCGCGCCAATCGCCGTGCGCGCGCCCGACAGTTCGTTTTGCGCTTCGACGCGCGCCGTGACATCCTGCAAACCGAGCAAAACCGTATCGGGTTCACGTTTTTGCCCCTGCTTCCTGATGCTCAGAGCGGCATGAACCAGAGCGCCGTCGGCGCGAAAAAAGCGGTTTTCTCCGCTCGACTGGGCGCTGGAGCCGCTAAAAACCTCACTGCAAAGGGCGCGAACGCGCGCCAGATCATCGGGATGAAGCCACTGCGAAAAGACCTGCCCCGTCGCGTTTTGAACTCCCACAAAATGCGAAAACGCGGAGTTGGCACGGCCTATTTTTTCGTTCGAATCGATCAAAGCGAGCGGAAAGGGCGCATCATCGAAAAGCGGGTCAGCCTCGCCGGAAGTCTTGGGCGCCGCCGGTTTTCTGAGCGCGAAACCGAGCGCGCCGCCCAGTGCCAGTCCGCCCAGAGCGGCGCCTATCAATAAGGGCAGGGAAGTGGGCGCGGCGGCGCGCGGCGTCGTCCCTTTTTTCGCCTGCGCGCCACATGGCACGGTGGCCAGAAGAGCGGCACTGAGGATAAACGACGGCGAAAAAGGGAGTCGGGGCATAGAACAAGGCCCCGACAACTTTTATGCCATGACGGGCAAACGCCTTCAACTTAGCGAAACCCGAACTGCTTCAACACCCGCTTGGCGCTTGCGCTTTGCAGATAATTCCAGAAAGCTCTCGCGCCGTTTTTGTTGGGCGCCGAGGCCACAATCGCCATCGGATAGCGAATCGGATCGTGAAGCTGCGGCGCCGCCGACGCTACGATTCGCACACGAGGGGAGCGCAGCGCATCGGTTTTGTAAACGAAACCGGCGTCGGCATTTCCCGCCGCGACAAGCGTCAAAACCGCGCGCACGTCTTTGGCGACGATGAGTTTGCGATTCACCGCGCCGGTGAAGCGCAGCGCTTTGAGGGTTTGACGCGCGTAATCGCCCGCCGGAACGCCCGCGCTGCCCACCGCGACGCTCCCCACGCTGGGAAGCCGCAAGTCGCCGAGGTTTTTAAGTTTCGAGCCGCGCGGCGCAATCAAAACCAACTCGCCCCGCGCCAGAACGCGCCGTGTCGAGAGGTCGATTTCCCCCTTCGCGGCGAGGCTGTTCATCGGTTTGTCGGCGGCGGAAAGGAAAATATCGACGGGCGCGCCCGCCTCGATTTGCTTTTGCAGCGTGCCCGACGAACCGAAGTTGAAATTGACCCTGGTTTGCGGCCTCGATCTCGAAAAATTGGCGCCGAGGCGACGCAGCACATCCTGGAGCGACGCCGCCGCCGAAACCGTGATTTCGTCGGCACGGGCGCTCGAAATGCACATTAAAAGCGCCAGCGACGCCGCATAAAATCGTTTCATCGTCCCATTCCTTTGCGATTGGAAATCGCGCTCACGCCCGCCAGAAACAACAGGTTGAGCGCCGCCAGCGCGATGGAATAAAAGGCGGCGCGGCGAAAATCGCCCTCTTCGGCGGCGAAATAGATGGCGACCGGCGCGGTCAGGGTTTTGCCTTCGACGTTGCCCGCGACCATCACCGTCGCGCCGAATTCGCCCAGCGCGCGCGCAAACGCCAGAATCGCGCCCGCCACCAGTCCTGGCGCGGCGAGGGGAAGTGTAATCGTCCAAAACGTGCGCGGCGGTGCGGCGCCCAGACAGCGCGCGGCGTCTTCCAACTGCCCGTCGACGCCCGCAAACGCTGCCCGCGCGCTTTGAAACACCAGGGGAAAGGCCACGAACGCTGAAGCCAGCATCGCGGCGAGCGGCGAAAACAAAATCGGCACGCCGCGCGACAGCAGCCAGGCGCCAAGCGGCTGCTGTTTGCCCAGCACCAGCAACAAAATCAGTCCCGTCACGACGGGCGGCAAAACTAACGGCAATAAAAACAGGCTTTCGATCAAGGTTTGGCCGCGAAATCTTCGTCCGCGCAGCGCGAAAGCGGCGCCGATTCCCAACGGCAACGCCACAAACAGCGACGCGCCCGCGACCAGAAACGAGAGTTGCAGGGGATGGAAATCGAAGCCCATAAACAACGCGGTGTTGTGGCGCGTCTTAACGCAGTATTCTGCGTTTCAATATGGAAGAGAAGAACAATCCCAAACTCAAGCCATTATTTCCGCCGATGCCGCCATTGACGGATGAACAAGCCGCTAACACGGAGAAAGAACATCGTCGGCAAGGTTTCACAAAATCACTTCGGCGAGGCATCATTGAAGTGGCCCTGCTGTTCGCCTTGGTTTCTGGAGGTTTCGTCCTTTATTATCGCTTCACGCGGCTGCCTTTCGATTCATCTCAGTGGATAGCCGCTCGATCTTACGAAAAATGGCCTATCAGGGAGCGGATGAGCGATGATTTACAGAGAATAACCGTTTGGTGGGATTGCACCGCTCCGAAATCATCTCTCTTTTGGGTAAGCCCGATCAGGTAAAGGTGAGAGAGTGGGATATAGGTTATATGATTGGTTCTTCAATGGTTGATCCAATCATGTTGGTTTTTATAGCAGTTCCGGTTGGGGTTTTCCGGTAGGGCAATGACTTGTCATTGCCGCTCGATAAGCGGACGCCTACCCTGGAGATTGGCGCGGTCGAAGCGCAGGGCGTTGGGACGGCAATGACAAGTCATTGCCCTACCGGAAAATGCTCATCGGAACCGCTATAATTCTCACCCCAATTGACCACTACCCGATGTCCGCTGTTCAATGTTGTCTGTTCAATGTTCAATGTTCAATGTTGTTGCTCAAAAATTAAACATTAAACATTGAACGTTTGGCCCCTCCCTAACCCTCCCCGCAAGCGGAGAGGCAACCGCTCAACAACTTTGCAGTTTCGCCAACTCATTTCGCGCGTCTGAAACGGCGCCTCCTTTATGTTCGCGCTCGCTCCCCAAACCTCGCTCCACAACGGCGCTTTCGTCATTCAAAACGTCATCGGGCGCGGCGGATTCGGCATCACCTACCGCGCCCGCGATCTCGCCAGCGAGCGCGATGTCGCCATCAAAGAATGTTTTCCGTCGGGCTGCGAGCGGCACGAAAATCAGGTCGTGGCCGTCGAATTTTGGGCGCATTCCAACGCCCAGGCGCTGCAAAATCGCTTTCGCGCTCAGGCGGAGCGGCTCGGCGCGCTGTCTCATCCCAATTTGGCGCGCGTTTGGGAGTGTTTTGAGGAAAACGGCACCGTTTATCTGGTCATGGAGTTGGTCGTTGGCCCGACACTGCTCCAGGTCATCGAAGAGCGCGAAATTTCGGTCGCGCAGGCGCAGGAGTGGATCGAAAAACTGGCCGGTGCGCTTGGCGCGCTCCACGACGGCGGGCTGTTGCATCTCGATGTCAAGCCGGAAAACGTGGTCTTGCGCGACAACGAGCCGATTCTGCTCGATTTCGATCTGGTGCAGCGCCAGGACGACGCCGATAACACGACGCGGCCCCTCGCTCTCGCCATGCAGTGCGGCACGCCTGGCTACGCGCCTCTCGAACAATACGCGCAAAGCGCAAAGCTCTCGCCCGCCAGCGATTTTCACGCTCTGGGCGCCACGTTTTACCATTTGCTGACCACGCAAGCCCCGCTCGGCGCCATCGACCGCGCGGCGGGAACGCCGCTCGTTGCGCCGCTCGAAATCCGGCCTCTTTTGGCGCCGTTTCTAAGCGAAGCGATTGTGCGCACGCTCGAAATCAAAAGCGAAGCGCGGCCCGCCTCGGCGCGCGAGTTCATCGCGTCGCTGCGCCCACCGGAGGCGCCCGAAGAGGATGACAACGACGCGCCTGCCGCGCCGCAGCTCATGACGCACGGGACGGGTTTTTACCGTGTCGTCCTCACCACCAAAACGCCGATTTTCCCGTCGCGATGCACCTGCTGCCACGACAAAAGCAACGCAACCTGGCTTCTAATTTCGCCTTCGGGCCGGTGGGAAATACCGTTTTGCGAGGCGTGTCTCAAACATCAAAACACCGCCAAAGCGGCGGGCGCGGTCACGTTCTGGGGTTCGATTTTGTCGCTGGGTCTGGCGCTGCTCGTGGTGGGGCTGTCGTTTGTGGCGTCGTCGCTGTGGCCGCTTTTGCTGGGGCCGGTCTGCATCGTGCTCAACTTCGCGGCGCTGTCTTATGGCGCGCTCAAATCGTCGCGCGCCGAGGAGATGCTCAAAAACCAGTGCGGCGATTTGACGCAGCCCGCGACCTACACCTTCAACGGCCAGGTTCACATCTGGCGCTTCAAAAACCGGCTTTTCGCCGCCGATTTCAAAAAGAAAAACGCCGATTTCGTGGTTTAAAACCGAAGTCAAAAAATACCAATGAAAACCAAGCGGATTCCCCGACACCATTCAGGCGCAACCGTTGAAATGCCGCCGGATGACGATTTGGTGGTGCGCGGCAACGGCTTTGAAATTTACTGCGAGCAAATGTCGCCGCGTTTTGTCGCCGAGCACTCGCACCAGGAACTGCAAATTTTCGTTCCGTTCAAACATTCGTCCTTCGTCGTCAATTGCCACAGCGCGACGGGACAACAACAAAACGCTTCTTTTCGGGAAGGCGATATCAGTCTTTTGGGTTGCGGACAGGCGCACTCGGTCGAATGGGGAAAATCTTCATTGGTCGCCAGTTTTTATTTGACGCCGGAGTTTATCGAACGGGCGGCGGCTGATTCGACACACGGAAAAATCGAGATTGTGCCGCAATACGGCGTGCGCGATTCGTTCATTCAACATTTGGGTCTGGCTTTGCTCCAAGGGCGTCAAGCGGGCGAAATTTCACCGCAAATTTATGCCGAATCGCTCGCGCACGTTCTGGGCGTCCATCTGCTCCGCAATTATTCAACGGCAAAAATCGCCGCACAACAAACGACATCGGGTTTGCCGCCTCAAAAATTGCGGCGCGCTGCGGAATTTATCAACGCGCATTTGTCCCAGGACATTCGCCTCAGTGAAATCGCCGCCGAACTCGAACTCAGTCCGTTTCATTTCGGGCGGATGTTTAAAAGAACCACCGGACAAACACCTTATCAATATCTGCTCGAACAACGCATTGAACGCGGCAAACGATTGTTGACCGACGCACAATTGCCACTCGTCGAAATTGCTCTTCAACTCGGTTTTTCCAGTCAAAGTCATTTTACTCAGGTCTTTCACCGCTTTACCGGCTCGACTCCAAACCAGTATCGGAAAAAACTGTAATTTTTACCGTTTCCTGATAAACGCCGCACGAATTCGACAAAACCGCCTTAATTTGACAGACAATAGCCGCACCCCAATGATAACTTCTACCAAAGGAGTTATCGTTTATGAGAAATTTAATCGTCAAAACGTTTATCGGCTGTGTTTTCATCGGTTTGCCGACGTTCGCGGCTTGCACCGCGCTGACGGCTGCAACGCGAAGCAATACGGCAGCCGTTCAGCCAAATCACGCTTCGTCACGAACAAAAGTAAAAACCATTGTGCCGGCCGAACTCAAGTGGAACAAGGCGCCGAACCTGACCGGCGTTCAAAACGCAGTCGGCGTGGGCGATCCAACTCAACCGGAACTTTACGCGATGTTCGGAAAAATGAAAAAAGGAGCGCAGTTTCCCGCGCATTCGCATCCCGACGCGCGCATTACAACGGTCGTTTCCGGCACGATGTATTACGGAGTCGGAAAGAAGTTCAACGCAGCCAGTCTCAAACCCTATCCGGCAGGGTCGGTCGTTTACACGCCAGCCGGAACCTCTCATTTCATGTGGGTCAGAGACGGCGAAACGATAATGCAGGAAACAGGTTTCGGGCCGACAGGGCTGAATATAACGGCTAAACTCCGCTAAAATATGTTGCCCGATATATCAGAAGAGTGGGTCATCGCGGTCGCGCTGTCAACAATGGGTTACAGGACACAGCCGACAACGCCGTAACAGGGAAAATTTTATGTTGAAAAAATCCGGCTGGTTCAAAAGCATTTGCGTTGTCGGCTGTTTGTCGATGCTTTCCTGTTCGCCAAAAGTGTCTCCAACGGAAAGTGCGGCTTCCGGCGATTTCAAGCATTTGAAACCGTTTCCCGCCTACAGCGCGAAAACTTTAGAGGAAGTTGTCAAACTCGTCGAAAGTAAACTCGAATCAAAAGATAAACCGTTTACTCTGATGGTTCGACTGGCCGTGAAACCGGAATCGCTCGCATCGTTCACCAGGGCAGCCGATGAACACACCAAAGCATCGCGCAAAGAATCGGGTTGTATTTACTTCGGGTATCACCGCGAAATTGAAAATCCCGTGCAATTTGTCTTGTTTGAAAGCTGGAAAAACTTTGGAGCGTTCAAACAGCACGAATCCGCCGCGCACACACTGCAATACGCCAGGAAAATCCGAGGCACAGATGCCGGAGCGAGACGACAATACATTCTTCTCCCGATTCAATAGACCTCTTGCAAAAGTCGAAAATCACACTTCAACTGCCGCTTCATCCTTGCCATAAACCGTTGCACCGCTCGGATAACAAATCAGTTCCACGACATTGCCGTGCGGGTCTGCGACGTAAATGCCCTGAGTGCCGTCGCGGTGCAAATCGACGGGTTTTGCGGCCCGTTGCGCGGCCTTTTCGAGAGTTTGAGCATCGACGCGAAGCGCGAGGTGCGGAGGGTGCTGCGCCGGCGTCACCAGCGCCAGTTTGCCTTGCCCCAGACGCAAAAAGGCCCAGGTTTCATCTTGATAAAGCACCTGAGCGCCGAAGGTTTCGACGTAATAATTCACACCGCGCGCGATGTCGGGGCACGGAATGGCGACATGATCCATTTCAAACATAAGGTTTCTCCACAGGGTGTTCGTAACAATGAGCGTTGTCATTCCGAGGAGGAATGACGACGCAGGAAGTAAATTGCAGGCTGAGTTTGCTAAATTCAAAGGCGCGCTTCTCTTACGCGCCTCATTTTGAAGTCCGACTCCCGCCCGCGTCGCCTTCCGGCGTCCATCCTGTTGCGCCGCGCCATCTTTTTTTCGCTGGTGGCGACGCTGCTGGGCACTTTGCTCTGGCGCGGCGCGCTCTGGATGCGCGGCGCATCGCAGCGCCCGACTTTTGCCGCCACCAACCTGCGAACGCGCCCCACCTGCGACGTTTTGGTGCTGGGCGGCACGCCGTCGGGCATCGCGGCGGCTCTGGCGGCTTCGCGGGGCGGGGCGCACGTCGTTTTGCTCGAATCCACCGCGCGACTGGGCGGCGACATCACCCACGCCATGCTCAATATGTTGGACGTGCCGCTTTCGGGCCGCGATGCGGCGAGCGGAGCCATCGGCGGCGGCATCTTCGGCGAGTTTTACCGGCAGTTGGGCGTGGCGTTCGACATTGAACTCGCTGAACGGGTCTTTGAAGAGGCTCTGGCCGCGCATCCCAACATCCGCGTGATCAAAAATGCGCGCGTGGGGCGCGTGATTCTCGAAGAAAAACGGCTGGTGGGCGTGGTTTTGCGCGTAGAACACGGACGGGAAGAACTCATCGTGGCGCCCGCGATTGTGGATGCCTCCAACGATGCCGAGTTCGCGGCGCGCGCCGGTGCGGGCTATTCGCTGGGCCGCCAAAACGCCCATCCCGACCAGAAAATGCAGGCGGCGGGGCTGCTCTTTTCGGTCAGGGGCGTCGATTGGGACGCGGTGCGCGCCTACGTCAAGGGTCAGAAAGCGGTTTCGCTCGCCGATTTGAAGAAGTTCAAGCACGGCGCGGCGGGTTCCATCGACGTGCGCCTCGAAAAACGCGGCGCCCTGCTGCGATTGGGGGGAACCGAGGGCAACTACGCCTGGGAGCGCGGTGATATCATCAAAGATTACGTCCCGCGCGGCCCCAACATCGTGATTTTGAGCCTCAATCTGGGCCGCCAGCCCCGCGACGGCAGCGTGGTGCTAAACACGCTCAACATCGTGGGCGTGAACGGCCTCGACGCCGCATCGCGCGCCCAGGCGCGCGCCGAAGCGACGCGCGAGATTCCCCATCTGATCGAATACCTGCGCGACGCAATGCCAGGCTTTGGCGCGGCGAAATTGCATCAAATCGCGTCCCAGCTTTACATCCGCGAAACGCGCCATATTCACGGCAAGGCCACCCTGGAAGTCGAAGACGTGCGGAGCGACCGCGCCTTTCCCGACCGCATCGCGCTCTGCTCTTACCCGCTCGATTTGCACCCCTACGCCAGGGACGACAAAAACAAATTCGGCCCCGAACGCTACGAATATACCCTGCCGCTTGGCGCGCTCGTGCCGCGCCGCATCGACGGGGTTTTCGTGGCCTCGCGCAGCCTTTCGGCGACCTATTCGGCGGCGGGTTCGGCGCGCGTCATTCCCATCACGATGGCGGCGGGGCAGGCGGCGGGGCAGGCGGCGGTTTTGTGCGCGCGCGAGGGCGTTTCGCCGCACCAACTGGTGGATTCGCCATCGCGCATCGCGCAGTTGCAGGATGATCTGCGGAAGGCGCAGGTGAACATCGGCGACGATTTAGTGAAGACGCCGTAGGGACGTGTCACTGTGGAAACCTCCCCTATCCCCTCCTTCGTTAAGGAGGGGGCGGGGGAGGTTTCCACGTCGCCATTTGAAGCGAACCGAGGCGGCACCTCACTTGCAAACGCCCCGCGCCGAGGTTTTCCCGCTTTCCATGCGTCCAATTCAAGCCAAACTCGCCCTGAGCGCCCTTCTGCTGGGCGCCATTGCCCTCAAATGGCCCGCGCCGCGCGAAAAAGTGACGGGAAATCTACAAACCGTCGCGCAGTTTTACGGCGCGATGCCCGCTGTTCCAAATCCAGACCGACGGCACGCCGGTGAGATTGAAATGATTTTGCGAAATTCACCACAGAGGCGCGGAGACACAGAGAAAAGAAAAATCTCCGCGTCTCTGTGGTGAATTCCATACCATCGAAAGGAAATTTCTCATGCCAGACACCCAAACCCACGACGAAGCGGTTGCTAAAATCGCCACAATGATCAAAAACATTCGCATCGCCATGCTGACTTCGGTCACCGAAAACGGCGATCTGCATTCGCGCCCCATGGCGATGCAGGACGTCGAGTTCGACGGAGATTTATGGTTCTTCACCGGAAAACATTCGCCCAAAGTCCATCAAATTGAGGAAGAGCCGCGCGTCAACGTCGCGTTTTCCGACCCCGAACACCAAACTTATGTCTCGCTGTCGGGCACCGCGTCGCTCGTCATCGACCCCGCCAAAAACAAGGAATTGTGGAATCCGGCGCTTCAAGCCTGGTTTCCCCAGGGATTGGACGATCCCGAACTGTCGCTGCTCAAAATCCACGTTGATGGCGCCGAATACTGGGATGCGCCCTCCAGCGCCATCGCGCACGTCGTGGGCTTCGTGCAAGCCAAACTCACCGGCAAAAGCGGCGACCCTGGCGACCATGCCAAAGTCGAACTTTGATGCTTTAAGCCACAAAGAACACAGAGGACACACAGAGAGGCACAGAGAATTTTTATTTTCTTTGTGCCTCTCTGTGTGTCCTCTGTGTTCTTTGTGGCTAAGGTTCCTGGTAGCCCAGAACACGCGCTTCGAGTTCGCTCCTTTGTAGCGGCGCGTCGAAAACGACCCAGCCCTGACGCTCGCCGCCGCGCGGGACGTGGGGGAGCGAAAATGCCGCAGTTTGGTCGCGGCCTCGGCGCGAGACTTCGATTTCCACGCCCTGCGCCGTCGTCGTGCCGCGATTTTCGACGCGCACCGGAATCAGCATTTGTTTTCCGGCTTTGAGCGGCTCGCCCAGCGAAATTTCCAGACGCGGCGGCGTGGGCGCGCCCGATAAGGCTTGGAAACCCAGAAAACCCAGAACCCCAACAAACAAAACCAGGCTGAGCGCGAAAACCGTCCATTCCAGCGCGTTTTTGCCGCCCTGCTCCTCGCTTTTGGTGGTTTGGTCATTCATCGCCGCCTCCCGCGTTGCCCTGCAACAGGAGTCGTCCCGCCGACGCGCCCAGGCTGGCGGGCAAGGCCACCACAACGGTTTGCGCCACGCAAAGCGAAGCCGTTTCACCGTCGAAACGCCCGAAGAAAAACAGCATCGACGCCGAAGCCGCCAGAGCGATGGCGTAGGTCGAAATCACGCCGCGCCCTAAGTGGAATGTGTCGGCGGAGCGGGCGAACTGCCGCGCGCCGCGAAATTCCGCGAAAAAGAGGACGTAGCCGCCCAGAAGCAGCGAAATCAGGGCGATAAGGAATAAGCGAAGCGATGAGTTTTCCTCGGCCAGCACCAGAACTTCCTCGGTCGGCGCGACGTTGGCCGCCAGAAGCACGGCGCCGCAAAACGCAATCGCCAGTTGCGACAGGTCGGAGGGATTTCCGGCCTCGTCATTTTCCATTCCCGATTCTTGTTCGCCGTCCTGCCCGCTGCCAAGCTGCGCGGTGCCCACAGAAACCCCGATGGCGACCGTCATCGCCTCGATGACGATTTTTCCCAGCGTCACACTCCAGTCTTCGGCGAGATCTAGGCGTCCCAGCAGCCACAAAATCGCGGCGGACAGCACCAGGCCCAGCCCCATCTCCTCGACCGAATCGATGGCGCATTCCCACCACGAGGCGTCGCTTCGCAGTCCGGCGAAGCGATTGTAAGCCAAAAGCAGCGCGAACGTCGCCACTACATAGAGCGCCAGTCGCGTGGGATGAAGAGTGAAGCCCGCAAACCACACTTCCATGGTGAAGAGAAGCGGAAGTGAAAAGATCAGCCCGCCCGCGATGCCGCGCCCATATTCCTGGAGCGACTGCGCGGGGGTTCGAGAGGGAGAAAAAGTCATCGGCGCGCCCCAAGTGTTCCTCAAAAACCAAAATACGCGGCAATTCCGAAGAATTGCCGCGTATTTTTGCCAGGAGCCTGACTCAATCGACGATTTTAAAGCCCATGCCCCGATCTGTCACGATGTGGCGCGGACTGGATGGATCCGGTTCCACTTTCTCGCGCAAACGGTGAATGTAAGCCCCCAGATTGAGCGGATCGACCGGCGCGCCTTCGCCGAACGCTTCATCGACCAACTGGCGGCGCGACATCATCTGGTTTTTGCGCGCCATCAGGGCACGCAAAAGGCCGAATTCGCGTTTGGTGAGATGGATGGGCCGGATTTCGCCGTTTTCAAAGCGCAAATAGACTTCGCGGCGGTCGGCGTTAAGAAAAATCGGGCCGGCGCGCAGCGCGACGGCATGGGAGGGAGCCTCGCGCGCCGTATTTTTGAGCATCGCCACTTCGACGCGGGCCTTGAGTTCGGGAGCGCGCACCGGCTTCACCACGAAATCGTCGGCTCCGGTCGAGATGGCCGCCACCGCTTCGTTTTCGCCGCCCTTGGGCGCGACCACGATGACGGGTGCACTACTGGCGTAATCGCCCTCGCCGCGCAGCGTATTCAAAAACTCGTTGTCGCCGTTTTTGGGATCTAAATCCATTACGATGGCATCGGGACGCGATTCGCGCAGTTTGTCGAGCGCTTTTTGAGCGCCGTGGGCCGTCGTCGCTTTGAAACCGGCCTCTTCCAACTGATTTGCAAGACTCTGTCCGGTCTGTTTGTCATCATCAATGACAAGAATATGAGTTTTGGTTGCCATAAAGCTTTACCAAACGAAAGTTTTTTCCTTTTATAAAGTGTGAAAATGCGACGGGCCCTCCGCGCTTATAGCGCCGAGGGAAAAGAGGCGCCGCCCATCGGCGGTCGCCTCGCACTCCAAACCGGTGTTTCTGAAAAACAATTGCAAAGGGGATTGAGTGTTAACGAGACGGCTTAGGAGCAAGCCCGTTGCCGGAATTATTGACAAAGTTAGAGCTTTCCGCCGTTAAAATGCGCGGCGTCACGAAAACGACCAGCTCGGTGCGCACCGTCGTCTTCTTGCGGGAGCGAAAGAGCGGCCCGATGCCAGGAATATCGCCGAAAAAGGGAATTTTGCCGCGCCGCGTTTGTTCCTGATCGAGCGTGAGACCGCCGATGGCGATGGTTTCGCCGTCTTTGACGCGCACCGTGGTGTCGCTGCGCCGCGTCGATAAAACCGGCAGGCCGGTTCCCAGATCGAGTTCGGTGATGTTGGAAACTTCGGGCGCGATGCGGGTGGTGATTTCGCCGTTGCCGCCGGTGAGCGGTTTGATGAAGAGTTTGACGCCGACATCGACGGGCTGAATGCGGTTCTGGGTCTGGCCCGACTGGTTGGTCTGGGTGAGGATGAAGCGCTGCGAACCGATGAAGAGGTTGGCGTCTTCGCCGTTGACCACCACCATTTGCGGGCGGGCGCGCACGCGCGCTTTGCCTTTGAGTTCGAGGGCGCGCAGACTCGCTTCGAAGTTGCGCGGCAGCGTCCCGACGGTGTTGTAGGTGATGGCGCCCGCGCCCGAATCGAGCGAGGCGAACTGACCGGCGTTGGGGTTGCCCAAACGAAGGCCGACATCGAGATCGGAAGTGTCGGAGAGTTCGACGGCGATGGCCTCAATGAGAATCTGCGGCGAAGGCACATCGACTTTACGCAAATCCGCGCCGATTTTGGCGAGCATCTGCGAAGGCGCGGTCACAACGACGGCGTTTTGCTCGGCGTTGACTTTCACATAAGAGGAGAGGAAGTTGGGCAAAAGGCCCGAAGCAGTCGAAGCCTGGGTGTTTTGCATCCGAAAACTCTGGGTTTGCGAGGAGCGATACGTCGCCAGATCGCTGGTTTCGCCTTCGGAGAGCATCAAAATGCCGTTGATGGGCGACAACGCCAGCCCATAAGCCGCGCCAATGGTTCGCACCGCGCTTTCCGCATCGACATCCTGCAAATTGAGGCTGACGCGGCGACTCACGGCGTCATCGACGGCAATCGACAAGCCGCTTTTGCGCGCGATGGTCGCCATCAGTTCGTGAATATCGGCTTTCACGGCGCGCAGCGAGAGTTTTCCACCCGCAAATTCCACCATCGCGCCGTCTTCTTCGGCTTTGGCGGGCGCTCCCGCCTGCGCGCCAGCCTGACTGGGCGCTCCGCCCGCCCCGCGCACCGTGGGCAGCGTGCGGTCGGATTGAATGGTGATTAAAACGCCCTGTCCGTCGGGCGTTTTGACGAAGGTGCCGTTAGTCTGCGAGAAGTTGTTGATGACCAGGCGCAAACCGATGCCGTTGCGGGCGCCCTGCGGCGTCGAAAGCTGGAGATGCGAGACCGGATAGCGGTTCAAATTGATGAAATTTTTGCCGGTTCCGTTGCGCGCGTCGGGGAAACTGACGCTCATGGTGCGCCCGTTGGAATCGGCGTCGGTGTATTGCAAAATGCCGTCGGCGCGCACCGAAATCTGCACGCCGTTGGAAAGCGAGTTGACGTTGATCGCCGTAATCGTGGTGTAGGAACGCGCCTGCGAATACGCCGGAACGGTTTGCCACAGGCCCAGAAGCAGGCCGAAAAGCGCGCTGCGACGCGCGAAGTGGAGGAAATTCATGTCGTGGAAGAGATGCGCCGTGCCGAAACCAGGATGAGCAGGGCGCGCTGTTCGCGCGCTTCGCGGCGCGAGGGGAAAAGGCCGAGCGAGAGACCGGCGTTGCGCGCGTCCAAATCGGAGTCGAGTCCGGCCAGAACCAGCGACTCGCCGCCGCGCACGCGCACCGAAGCCGAGGCTTCGCGGATGCCCAGCGTGGGCAGACCGGTGTCGGCCTCGATGGAATCGACGCTCGAAACGCGCGGCGCGATTTCGAGCAAAATTTCGCCGCTCCGGTCGTCGCCGCGCGGCGTGACCGACAGCGTGGTGCCGATTTGAAGCGGCAGCGCCTGCGAAACCTGACCGTTGGAACGGTTTTGCAAAATGCGAATATAGCGCGTCTGGCCCAGAAACAGCGTGCCGCGCTGACCGGAAAGCGCCGTCACGAACGGCGACGCCACCAATTTGGCCCGCCCCCGCACGCTGAGCGCGTTGAGCGTGGCGGAAAGCCGGTCGGTCTGGCCGTTTTCGATGCGAATCGAACCCGTTCCGGCGCCGACATCGAGAGTTTGCGAATCGAGGCCCGCCGAGCGCGTGAGAGCGAAAGTCTGGTTGAATTCGCGCGTCGAGGCCACTTCCCACGCCTGAGCGCGAATTTCGAACTGGGCGCGCGGCAAATCGAGGCGCGCGATGTCGGCGCCGATTTTCGCAATCACGGCGGGCGTGGCGACGGCCAACAGCGCGTTGTTTTCGCGGTCGGCCTGCAAAAAGGGCAGCAGGAAATCGGGAAAGAGCAGGCGCGCCGCGTCGGGCGAGAGGTTTTGCAGAGGAAAGGAGCGCGTGGCGAAAAATTCGTCGTCGCGCCCCACTACGACGGCGCCGTTTTCCTCGCGCAGTCCCAATCCGTAGCCGATTTGCAGCGCTTCGAGCAGTTGAGCGGGCGTGGCGTCGGGCAAAACCAGCGACACCGGCAGCGCCGCGACTTCCTCGCGCACCAGATATTCGACGCCGCTCATGCGCGCCACTTCATCCAAAACTTCGCGCAGCGGCGTGTGGAGCGCTTCAAGTCGAAAATGCCCGTTTTTGCGCTTGCCCAGAATGAAACGGCTTTTGCGCTGGGCGCGCGGCGAGCGGTCGAGGCGCGCCGGAGCGGTTGCGTCCACGCGGTCGGTGATGATGGTGACCAGAATGGCGCGGCGGTCGGGCGACGGCTCGACGAGGGCTTCGTTGGGGCCGAGAATCTCGCCAAAGGAAAGCGGGCGGTTGGGTTCTGCCGTGAACTGCCGCACGACGATGGGCGCGGCGAAGCGAAGCTCGACCTGCACGCGCGTTTCGGACTCTTCGATGGCGCGATTGGGAAAAAACGGAGTCACCAATTCTTCGCGCCCCAGCGTCACGATGGCGCCATCGAGAGGATAAGCGTTGAGGGGCACGAACGCGGGCAGTCTGGAGCGCGCGCTGGTGATGCGAAGGCGCAGCGAGCGCGTCGGTTTGGGTCTGAATCCATCCTCGAAGTCGATGAAATCGCGCAAATCGGTGCCGAAAAGCGCGCTGCCGTCGGTTTCGATGCGAATTTGCACTGCGTTGGGCAGTTTTCTGACCCGAATGCCCGTCACGTTGACGAAAGAGCGCGTCAGCTGAGCCTGCGCCGGCGGCGCGAGCGGCAGAAAGAAGCTGACCAAAAGAAGAAATAACGCGAGGAAAGGGGCGCGGCTTCACGAAAGCGGGGCAAGGTTTCGGCGGCGGGCGAAGGCGGCAGGGGCGCGCTTAAATCGGGCGCCAGAAAGCGCCTCTTGAGGGCGTTTTCTTCGGCCTGGGGCAGATGTCCGGTGTCGCTCAAAATGCGCGGCGTGATGAAGAGCACCAACTCGGTATCGGTGGTGCGATTGTTGCGCGAACGGAACAAAAGCGGCCCCAGAACCGGCAGATTGCCCAGAATCGGCACGCGGGTGCGGACATCGCGGGTTTCCTGCTGCTTGAGTCCGCCGATGACAAGGGTTTGGCCGTCGTTGACGCGCACTTTGGTGTTGGCGGTGCGGGTCGATTTCTCCGGCAGCCGCGTGGTTGGATCGAGCGCCGACAGGGTGGAAACTTCGGTGTCAACGTCGATAATGATCTGCTTTTCGCCGCCGGTGTAAGGCGTGATGGCGAGGCGCACACCGGCGTCGATGAAGTTGCGCTGGCCGCCGCCGGTGTCGATGGGCGTGACGATGTAGCGCTGGCGGCCCACGAAAATGCTGGCGCGCCGTCCCGAAACCGTCGCGATGCGCGGATTGGCGCGCACGCGGGCGCGGCCTTTTTCCTGGAGCGCGTTGAGCGTGACGTTGAAGGTGTCGGGCAACGTGGTCAGAGCGCGAAAAATCAGCGTGCCCTGACTTGGCGAGGCCGAAATCGAGTGCCCCGAATTGGAATAGTTGAGCGACAAATTGAGTTGTTCGACGCCAGAATCGGTGAGTTCGACGAGCAGCAGATCGACTAAAATCTGCGAGGCGGGAATGTCGAAACCGGCGATGTCGGCGCGAAATTTCCGCAATACTTCGGCGGGCGCGCTTAGAACGACGGCATTTTGCTCGGAGTTGACTTTGACGTAATCCTGCAAAAACACCGGCAAGAGGTTGCGCGCGTTGGCCGCATCGACGTATTTGGTCGATATCTGGTCGATGTCGGACAATAAATAGCTCGACGGCGAGCGCGGAATGCCTTCGGAAATCAGCGTCACGCCCTCGACATCGGCGGAAGCGAGGCCGTAGGCGCCCGCGATGGAGGCAATAATTTCGCGCGCGTTTTTGTCCTTCACCGAAATGGTGACGCGGCGCGACACGGTTTCATCGACCACCAGTTTGAGGCCCGCTTTGGCGGCGATGGCCGTCAAAAGTTCGGGCGCGTCGACGCCGACCGCGAAAACCGAAAGGCTTTCGGCGTTGCCGGAAATCGTCATCGAGCCGCGCGGCGACAAAGCGGGTGCTTTAGGCGCCGCAGCGCCTGCTTCCTCCCCCGCGTCACCGGCGCCGTTGGCCGCATTCGCCCCGCCACCTTGATTCAGCGATGGAGGCGCGGTGCGATTGGCGTCTGGGGCGCCCGTTGCATCGGGAGCGGGCAGTCCGGCCTGGTCTTCCGAGGTCGAGGGGTTGGTGGTCGGACCAGGGTTGGCGGTTCCGTTCTGGCCTGGCGCGGGGACGCGGGTGGGGGGCGTAGTGGGGGGCGTAGTCGGGGGCGTTGCCGGAGCGGTTGGGGGTGCGGTTGCGGGCGCCTGGGGCGAAGTTTCCTGGGCGAAACAGGGCCAAACACAAAGCAAAAGCGCGACGAGGGCGCCGCGCCGCGAAAAACAGGGAAGCATGGAAATGAGGACACAAGCGCGGGACGAGTCCGGCGCCGTGATTTATGGTTTACGAAGAATTTGTCCGCGAGGCGACTGAAATTTTAATGGACAGAGCCAGTTTAGACCGCACCGAAGCTCATTCGCACGCGCGTCTTTTGCTCGACGGCCTCACTGGAACACGCTATTCGCACTTGATTTCGCCCCAGACGACTTTGGATAGGGGTGAATCGAAAAAGTTGCGAGAGTGGCTTCAGGACGCCGCGCGTGGCCGTCCCATTCCCTATATTTTGAATCGCGCGCCGTTTTTCGGGCTGGAATTCGAAGTCGATGAGCGCGTGTTAATCCCGCGCCCCGAAACCGAACTGCTGGTCGAAACCACGCTGCAATTACTCTCGGCCAAATCAGCGCCGAAAATCGTCGATCTGGGCACCGGAAGCGGCGCGATTGCGGTTTCGCTCGCCAAAAAACGCCCCGATGCGCGCATTTGGGCGAGCGACATCTCCCCTGGCGCGCTCGAAGTCGCGCGCCGCAACGCCGATTCTCACGGCGTTTCCATCGGATGGCTGCGCGGCGCCCCTTCGTGGCTCGCGCCCATCGAACCCTTCGCGCCCTTCGATGCCATCGTGAGCAATCCGCCTTATATCGCGGCGCGCGCCATCGAAACTCTCGACATCGGCGTGCGCGAATTCGAGCCGCGCGGCGCGCTCGATGGCGGCGCTGACGGCCTCGATCCCTACCGCGAAATCGCCGAGGGCGCGGCACAGTTCCTCACAAACGAGGGATTCGTGGCCCTCGAACTCGGTGCGGGGCAGTGGGATGCGATTCGAGACCTATTCGCGGCTTGTGGCTGGAAAGTCGAAGCGCCACGACGCGATCTGGCGGGCATCGCGCGGGTTTTGGTGGCGCGCTGAAGACTCGCTCGACTGAAGTCGGCGCTATCCGGCGAACAAGTTCGCCAACTTTCGGCCTGCGCCGAAACGAAACAGTTTGTTTCCCGCGAAGGCGGGAAGTTGGCGAACTTGTTCGCCGGATAGCGCCGACTTCAGTCGAGCGCACTCAATGGAGCAATGGAGCGAATCTTGCTGTTTTCCCGCGCGCTATGAAACAATACTCTGCTGCTCCGCCGCTGACCATCGACGTCTCCAAAAGCTACACCGCCACCATTCAGACCTCGCAGGGCACCATGACGTGCGAACTCTTCGCCAGCGAAGCGCCCAACACGGTCAACAACTTCGTCTTTCTGGCCCGCGAAGGCTTCTACGAAGGCGTGATTTTTCATCGCGTCATCCCAGGCTTCATGATTCAGGGCGGCGATCCGACCGGACGAGGAAGCGGCGGCCCTGGCTACAAGTTCAACAACGAAAACGTAGGCCGCAAATATCTGCGCGGCACCCTCGCGATGGCTAACGCGGGCCGCAATACCAACGGCTCGCAGTTTTTCGTGATGCACGCCGATTATCCCCTGCCCCCCGATTACACCATCTTCGGCAAGCTCACATCGGGCGAAGAAGTGCTCGACGCCATCGCCAAAGCGCCCACCGGAGCGCAAGACCGCCCCAAAGATCCGGTTTCCATTCAAAGCATTTCCATCGAAGAAAAGTAGGCTTTTAGGCAATTTTGAGGCAATAGGGAATAGGCAACAGGCAATGGGGAACGTCCTTCTATTGCCTGTTGCCTATTCCCTATTGCCTTCTGCCATGCACCCCGAACTCAAGCGCTGGAGCCGTCTTTTCTCCACCTCCGACTTTTATTACGGCGCCGATCCTGGCCCCGTCGCGCGGCGCGCGGTGCGCTATCATCGCCCGCTCCAGCCGCGCGGCGAACGCGCCCTCGATGCGGGCTGCGGCGAAGGCCAGGATACGGTTTTTCTCGCCGAAAGCGGCTACGATGTGACCGGCGTGGAATGGACGGGCGAAGGCCTCGCCAAAGCGCGCCGCCTTCTGGCCGAAAAAGAACAGCAGGCGCAACTGATTCAGGGCGATTTGCGCGAGTGGGACACGGGTGAACGCTTCGACCTGGTTTTGTGCGTCAACAGCCTGCAATTTCTGGGGGCCGAGGCGCCCGCGACGCTCGATAAGTTGAAAAGCTGGGTCGCGCCAGGCGGGGTTTTGGGCCTGAGCGTGTTCGGGCGCGAAGACGAAGCGCAAAACCCGCTCGACGGCACGATTTACCGCTGGACGCTGGACGAAATTCTGGCGAACTTTTCGACCTGGCAGCCGTTTGAAGCGGCGCGCTTGTGGCAGTGGAGCGCGAGCGGGCCGCAGCCGTTTATCACACTTATCGCGGCCCATTCCCCCACTCTTTAAGAAATTCCCGCCGCATCAGCACTCCCAAAATGGCCTATATCCTCTGCGTGGACGATGAACCCTCGATTTCGTCTCTCATTCGCCAGATTCTCCAATTTGAAGGGCACGAAATCGCCATCGCGGGCGACGGTTTCGAGGCCCTGGACTCCATCGCGGCGTGCGAACCCGATTTGATCGTCCTCGACCGCTCCATGCCTGGCATGGACGGCATCGAAGTGTGCCGCCGCGTGAAAAGCAATCCGTTTTTGTCGCGCGTGCCGGTTTTGATGCTCACCGCGCTCGCTAATGTCGATTTCAAAGTCGAAGGTTTCGAAGCGGGCGCCGACGATTATCTGGTCAAGCCTTTCGAGCCGCGCGAACTGAGCGCGCGCGTGCGTTCGCTGCTGCGGTTGGTGGCGCGCGAAGGCGACCGCAACCCGTCGAGCGGCCTGCCAGGAGGCCGCGCCATCGCGCACGAAATCCAAAACCGCGTCGCGCGCGGCGAGAGTTTTAGCGTGATTTATTTCGATCTCGACCACTTCAAACCCTTCGCCGACACCTTTGGCTTCGCGGTCGCCGATGCCGTGATTAGCGGCACGGGCGCCCTTCTGGGCGAAATGGCGAGCGAAAACGACGATTTCGCCGGACACATCGGCGGCGATGATTTTCTGTTGATTTGCCAGTCGCATCGCGCGCAAACGATTTGCGAAACCGGCGCATCGCGCTTTGGCGAAGTGGTTTCGCGCACCGTGAGCGAGGAAATTTTCGCGCGCGGCCAGTTCACCGGCCTGAACCGCGACGGAGTGCCGCAGCAGTTTCCCCTCGCGAAGCTGACCGCCGTCATCGTGCCGGTCGCACCCGAAAACTGGATTTCAGTCGCGCATCTGGGCGAAGCGGCGGCGACTTGGAAAAAAGCCGCCAAAGCACGCGGCGGCGGGGTTGTTTTGGCGCAAGTGTGATAGGGAAATTTCAAGCGGCGAAACGCTTATGGCTGACTCATTATGTGCGTCCCTGCGGGAACTTCGCCGATTTTTCGGTTGACACGCGCCTCCAAATAAAGCTCACCTTCTGCAAAGTAGACAGTGCCATTTTGATCGAGGAAAAAAGTGCGGCCTTGCATGGGATGGAGAGGCTGGGCAACGGCCCACCAACGGTTCTTCGGGTTAGAGCTTGCGGGCTCGCTAAAAGGGTGAATTTGGCGCGAGTTTATCGATTCGCCTGAGCATCAAGTGAATCATCCTCAGGTAGATCATGGCCTCGCTGCTGCGGGGGAGAAACTCGTAATCTCTGGCAAGGCGACGGCACTTGCTGAGCCAGGCGAAGGTGCGCTCCACGACCCGACGACGCGGCAATACCTCAATGCCACGACCTGACTTGAGGCCAGCCCACATCTGGGCCACTGAGGCTCCTTCATCACGACGCTTGCGCGCTATAGTCCACAACCTCTCTTTGTGCTCATTTTCTTCGTGCGCCTCGATTCACCATTTGAGCAGTGCGGCACCGCCTGGCGTTAGCTCCACATCGACCGCATACCCGCCGATTTGCGCTAACGCCTTCGCGTTTTCCCATGTCCGCGTCGTGAGATTGAATCGGTGGGGTCTTTTGGCGCCCGACGCCACGAAAACCCTGGTTTGAAGCGGCTTTTTGTAATCGACATTGGCCACCAGCGCCAGATGCTCGTTTTGGCCGCGCTTGAAGGTGCCCACCGACACTTCCCCTGGCCCGACCACGTTGACCATTTCATCGGCAGCGCGGGGGGCGACGCCACCAGGCACCTTCTGGGTCGCCGCAATCGAGGCCGCGCCCGCATGAAACACGCTGAGCGACTCGGCAGGCAGAAGTTCCTTGCCAAGCGCCTGCAATTCGCGGTTGACGCGCTGCACCATGTAATAATGCGGGTTGCGCGTGCCGTCGCGGTTGATCATGGCGTGGCTCCACTGGATGGACTGCGATTTCGGGTGCCAGTAGGTGAACCAGAGCAAACCTTTGCCGCCGTAAGCCAGAGTTTGCATCGCCTCAAAGCGGATTTCGCCCTCGGTGAGGTCGCGGAAACTGAAGTGCTGTGTCACCAGGGTAATCTGGAAAAACGGGATGCCGCGCGCTTTGGCCAGACGGCGCGCAATCGCCAGATTGGGGAAAAAATGCACGCCGTCGCGCGCCTGGCCAGTCGTCTTGTCCATGGCGAAGTGATAGTGATCGTAGCAGAGCACAAAGGGGCGCACTTCATCCAGAAAACGAGTCACATATTCTTCATAATTGGCTGCTTCCAATTGTTTGGGCGTGGCGTAGTTGGGCAGTAGATTAATGAAAATCGGATGTCCAGGATCGTGCTGGCGCATAAAGGCCACGACTTCGCCGAAACCCTTGAATTTCGAGGTGGGTGGCTCATCTTTGAGAAAATAACCCAGAAGCGCGGGATGCTTTGCATAATCCTTGATGACGGCGTGGATGCGTTGCTGCGCGTCGGGTTCGCTCAGGCTGTGAGGCAGACGAACATCCTGAATAAAGGCTTTCATGCCGACTTTATGAGCGGTATCGAGCAGGGCGAGGTTATCGGCCACGGTGGGCCGGTTTTCGCCTTCGGGCACGATGTAGGTCATGCCCGCCTCTTTGATTTCCTCGAACCGTTCGGGCGTGACGAAACCGCCTTTGAGCGGCGGCCCGCACCAGTAGCTGATGGGAAATTCGGTGGGCGCCCACTCCACAATGGGCGCTGCGGGCGCGCTCTGGGTTTGGGCGCTGGCCCCGACGGACAAGAGCAACAAACCCATCGCCATGCATAAATTGCCGTGCAAGGGATTGAGGTGGAGGTGATTTCTCATATTAGATTCAATTGATACCGGACAATTAAGAAGCTGTTTTGGAAGTGTCCGTAGGGGCGTAGCGTGCTACGCCCAAATTCCGAGCGCGCGTCGTTTCTCTAACGCCCTGGGCGTAGCACGCTACGCCCTACGGGCACTTCCAAACCGGCTTCGTGGTTTTTAGCTCTTCTGCTGCTTCCTCAAGCCCTCAACAGGGGGTAGTCAATCGAGAAGGACAGCAAAAGCAGTTCGATTGAAACGCTCCTGCCGAATAAGCGATTTCGCGGCCCGCGAAATTGGCCTGGCTTACTCCTTAATGGCATTGGGCACACTGTTTTCAGGCGCTAAATCGAGGCGATAGCGCACTTCGCGCGTTCCGGCGGGCAACTCGGCGACGAGTGCCTGCACATAACCGTTGCGGGTGGCGATGCGCGGGCCTTTCAACTTCGGCGTCAGACCTGGGGGCGACACGGCTTGCCAATTGAGAATCCCGCCCGCCCGCCGAATGGTGACGCGCGGGCCATTGAGCGTGATCTGCGTATCCCGCGCGCCATCGGAAACCAGAGCCGGAAACACTAATCGCACTGGCCCATCGGCTCCACCTGTCAGTCGCGTGGTGACATCGACGCCCCCAGCGTTGACCGTATATTTTTCTTCGACGGGCCGCATATTTGGGCCACCCATCTCGTATTTCACCGTAAAAGAGACTTCCTGGGACGTCTGGGACGCGATTGTGACTTCGCTGCTTTGAACCAACGGCGGGTTGCTGGGGTTGGGTTTTGGGGGTGCGAGCCGCGCGTCGGCCAGAGAATGCCAGTTGGCATCGGTCGCGCCGCTTTTCCACTGCAATCCAGGCGCGAGCGCGACGTGCAGTTTGTCGGCGGTTGGCCCTTGATGACGTTCGGGAGCCGAGTTGGAAGAAAAGGGCGACAGCGCAACGCCCGCTTTGTGAACGCGCATTAAACCGGTGGCATCGAAAAGAACATCGGCGGCGGTGTCGATGAGAACATAAGTTCCGCCCGCGCTGGCGACGACTTTGTGGAAGGGTTGGCGCAAATCGAAAACGTAGCCGCCGATTTCCGACGGCAGGGGACGTTCGGGAATGCCATCGGCGGCGCGTTCATAAGCGATGCACAGCATCGCCATCGCCAGCAGGTTGTATTGCGAGTTGAACGAATACCCCTCGAAACCATGCCGGTTGGCGGGAGGGGCGTAGTTTTTGACGATCCATAGTTCGCCGCTTGGCCGCTGCCATCGTTTCATCGAGGTGAGCGCGAGGTGCGCGCCGCGTTTGAAGGCGCCCGCGATATCGAGACGACCCCGTTTGGCCCAGTGCGCGGCGTTGACTTCGCAAATCACCGCAAGCTGCGCCTCGTTCCACTGGTGGTGCGCCGAGCGTCCACCCGAAGCCCATTCGCCCGACGGCGACAGCAAAAGCAGCGACGTCAAAGCGCCCTTGGTGAGAAAAGTGGCAATCTCGTCTCGATGAGCGCCATCGTAAGCGCCATCGGCGATCATGTTTTCCAGCCACAGACGCGGAAAAGCGTCGTATGCCAGGGGCACGCCTGGATCGGCGTAAAGTCCAAGAGGCGTAAAAGCCTTTTTCTGGTTGTCCAGCGCGCGGTCGAGATAGGCTCGTTGCGCTTGCGCCTGATCGGGCGCAACATATCCGTCTTTGCGCCGCATCGCTTCGCCCGACACGTTGACGAGGTTCCAGTTGCCATGTCCGCTCGAAGCACGGTAGGTTTTTTCGGGCACCAGAGATAGGAGCTGCGTTTTCCATTTTTCGCGCAAAGCGGAACTCACGCGCGGCGCCAGAATGCGGTGCGCATGCATCATCATCGGAATATAAAAATCGGGATGCTGATCGGCGGCGGTTTTGTTGACGAGCGCTTCCAGACTGAACGAAAACGCGTGCGAGGCGGGCTCGAGCAGATCGCCGCGCCCCGCGTGTTGAACCAGCGTCGCGGCGGCCTGGGCGAAGGCGGGCGTGGAGTATTGGCGCTCTTTTTTCTCATAAGGGTCGATGATGGCGCCCGCCGCGTTCTGGTGCCTTTTGAAAAAATCGACGTTGCCCGCCACCAGCGGGAGGTAATCGGCGCGCGTCAGGGCCGTTGCCCCCCAGCCTGCGGGTCTGGGCAGGGCCTGCGCGGGAAACATACGGCTCAAGATGGGAGCCGCCGGATGATCTTTCCAGGCGGCATCGGTGGAAGGCGAAGAATTCATGGTTTGGGAAGGCAGCGCAGTGGGAGCCGAGAGAGCGGGCGCACACAGGGCGCAAAAAACGCTGCTAAAAAGCCCATAACGCCGCGAAAAAGGCGGAAAGAGTGGGCGTGCAACTTTGGAAGAGGAATTGGTCATGTGCATCTAGACAGAAACGGCGCGCCTTGCCTGAAAATTCCAGAGGTCGAGGCTTGACAGGGGCACCCGTATAGAAAACTTCGGCCTTGATTCCTGACGGTAGGGAAGGAACGCGCTGATCTTACTACACCGGTGCAGGAATTATCTTCATGAGCTTATCGCTGGCTTGCCGCAAGCGTCAACCGCACTGGAAAAGGGGAGATGAGCAGGCATATAAATTGATGAGCAGGAGTCACGCCTGACACCTCGCCTCTCGTCTCGCCCGCGCAATCTGCGGTCGTCATGCACCCAGCAGTTTGGGCAGAATGCCCCTGTCTTGAAGCCACTCTCGATGTGGCTGCCAATCATAGCCTCGCTCGCCCAACAGCTTTTTGGGACGCTTGGCGCGCTGGCGGCCTTTGCCACGCGTTCTCAATTGAGGAATAGCTTCGACCAAAGGCTTGAGTTGGGTGATCTTGAGTTGGGTGATCTTGAGTTGGGTGATGTCGTTGGTGTTGGCCGAGGTGACTTGAGTGGCCAAAGGCAAACCACCTCCCTCGGTCAAGGCGTGATGCTTGGTGCCAGGTTTCTGCGTTTCACCAACGCCGAAATTTATGATTCGCTCGAAGCCGTCTGCGCCGTAATTTTGGAGCGATGCGCCTCCATTTCATCTTTGGCGATGAAACCATCGCCCGATTGCGTTAAATTCTCCTCCGTGTCCGCCGCCGCCTCTTCCCTCGACCTCCGCCAGAAATTAGACGAAATTTTCGGTTTCGGCGAGTTTCGTCATCTTCAAGAAGAGGCGATTCAGGCCGCACTCCAGGGCCGCGACTGCCTCGTCGTGATGCCCACTGGAGCGGGAAAATCGCTCACTTTCCAGCTTCCCGCCGCGCTGGGCGAAGGCGTCACCATCGTGATTTCGCCGCTCATCGCTTTAATGCGCGACCAGATTATCGGTCTGCGCGAGCGCAGCAAATTCGCGGAAATCGGCGCGGCTTATCTCAACTCGTCGCAGTCGTCCGATGAACAGCGCGATATTCTCACTCTGCTCTTCGCTGGAAAACTGCGTTTGCTTTATGTCGCGCCCGAACGTTTGCGCTCGCCGCAGTTTCTGGAAACGCTGCGCGCCGCCAAAGTCGCGCGCTTTGTGGTTGATGAGGCGCACTGCATCAGCGAATGGGGCCACGATTTTCGGCCCGATTACCTGTCCATCCGCAGTTTTTTGGATCAAATCGGCCATCCACCGACCTTCGCCGTCACTGCGACGGCGACCAAGCGGGTGCAGGATTCCATCATCGAAAACCTGGGGATGCGCGCGCCCGAAGTGTTCGTGGGCGGTTTTAACCGGCCCAATCTGCATTTTTCGGTCGTGAAGTGCAAAAACGATCTGGAACGCTCCAACAAACTCTTCAAGGCCCTGCCCAAACTCATCGGGCGCGGCGGGAGCGGCCTGATTTACGCTTCGACGCGCAAACAATGCGAAAGCGTGGGCGATCTGGCGGCGCAGGCTCTGGCGCCGCTTGGCAAGCGGGTGGGGATTTATCACGCCGGAATGGAGGGCAATCTGCGCTCGCAGATGCAGGAAGCGTGGCTGCGCGGCGATCTGCCGCTTCTGGTGGCGACCAATGCGTTCGGCATGGGCATCGACAAGCCCGACGTGCGCTTCGTGATTCACTGGGGCTTTCCCGAAAGCCCCGAATCGTATTATCAGGAAGCCGGACGCGCCGGACGCGACGGCAAACGCGCCCGCGCCGTCGTTCTGGCTTCGATGGTGGCGGATAAACGCCTGCGCGAATTTTTCATCGAAAACGAGGCGATTGGCGTCGCCGATTTCCAGAACGTGGTGCGAAAACTGGCGCGCATGGGCAACGATGAACTGCGGATTCCGCGCTACTGGTGGGATCAGGAGTTCGGCTGGCGCGAGCCGAAACCGCGCGTGATTATGGGCAAACTGGAGCGCGCCGGCCTTGTCGAGCGCGTGAGTGAAACCAACGACGGCTCGGTCGTGCGCGTTTTGCGAAAGGAAATCGCGCCCGCGCAGATGCGCGAACTGGCGGCGGATCTGGAGCGCGAAAAAGGCGCCAGATTCGAGCGGTTGGAGGAAATGCTCGGCTACGTCCGCACGACGGGCTGCCGTCGCCGCCTTTTGCTCGATTATTTTGGTGACGAGGAGGAAATTTCCAACGATTTCTGCTGCGACAACTGCGATAGCGGCGCTTCCGACGCGCCCAGAATCGCCGTCGAAATGCCCGAAGGCTACGTGCAGGCGCCCAGGGGAATCGCGGATATTTACGATTTGATTCAGGGCCTCGACACGCTTTATCCGCCGGTCGGCAAAGGCCGTTTAGTGAAGATAATGCGCGGTTCGAGCGCTGCCGATGTCGGAAAATTCGCCAAACATCCGGTTTTTGGCGCTTGCAACGGCGTTTCGGTGGCGAAAATCGGCGAGTTTGTCGATGAACTCATTGCACAAGGAGTAATTCATCAGGGCGACGAGGAGGAGTATTTCGTGTGCCGCGTCACGCGCGCGGGCAGGGAACTGTGGCAGATGCGCGGCGAAATCGCGCTGGAAATTCCAGGCCGCAAACGCGCGCCAACGAAGCGAGTTTCCGGTGAAAAAAGCGCGGTTTCGCCGCAAATTCACGACGACGGCGAAGCGGACGAAGAAACTTTCGAGAAATTGCGAACCTGGCGCCGCGCGCGGGCGATGGAGGAAAATGTGCCGCCGTATTGCGTGTTTTCCGACAAAGTGCTGCGCGAAATCGCGCGCCAGACGCCGGAAAGTTTGGACGATTTAAGCGGCATTTCGGGCGTCGGGCCAGCGAAGTTAGAGAAATATGGAGAGTTGGTGTTGGGGGTTTTGAATGAATAAGCCGCTATCAAAAGAGCGTTTACGGAAAACGGGAATGATTTGTTGCGTCTACAGCGTTTTCGCGCTCTTGTTGAGCGCGGCGGCGTTTGGCGGGCACAACCCGATTTGGATTGTTTTGCCGGCATTTTTCGCCACGCTGACATTTATTCCCGTTGGGCTTGTCGGGTTAGCGTGTCTGATTGGGAGCGCCTTCACCAAATCATGAACCCTCAAACTCCCATCATTTACGTCGATGTGGATGACACTCTCGTGCGAAGCGTCGGCACCAAACGCATTCCCATGCCCGCCGTCATCGCGCGGGTGCGGGTATTGTGGGAAGAGGGCGCGATTCTGTATTGCTGGAGCACGGGCGGCGCGAAGTATGCCGAAGAAAGCGCGCGGGAATTAGGCATCGCGGGGTGTTTCGTCGGGTTTTTGCCCAAACCGCACTGGATTTTGGACGATCAGGAACCCGCGCAATGGCGTGGGTTTAAGTGCGTGCATCCGAACAATTGTTGAATGAGCGAGGTTTTACAACTTCACGTAAACCCCGCCTCCGTTGATGAAATGGGTTTGATAGGGTCGCACCGCCGCTCCACTGGGTGCGAATCCGATGGTTGTGGTGGGCTTGAAGTCGCTGTCTTCGTGGCCGCTTCCGTCGTAAAGCCGGATCACCTTGGTTTCGCCGCCTGGCAAAAGGGCGCTCAGACTCAGGCTGTAGCGGCCCAGAGGGATGTCTTTATGAATGATTTGATAAAGTTCGCCCTGCTTGTAGGGGCCTTCAAAAGTGATGACGCGCCCCGTGCTGCCATCCATGAGCGGGCCATCGGGCACTAAGCGGCCCTGGAGAACTGAACCGGCGGGCAAATCGAGACGGTTGAGCATATTTTCGTCCGTCCCGAAGATTTTTAAACTGCCGCCGTAATAGGAATTGGGTTCGTTGGCGTCGAAAAAGCGGCTGGGGATGGGGCCGCTAATCTTCCACTTAAAATCGCGTGCAATGCCTTTGCGCGACAGATATTGATCTTCGATTTTGCCCTGAACCGGACTCATCGGCACACGATAGGTTTGGCCGTTGTAAGTCACCTGTTTCCACGCCAGAACCGAATAGCTGCCAGCCGGAATGTCAGTCTGGGTGTAGCGCCCCGCCGCATTGGTGGTGGGGTCGAGGCTCACGATGCCGCCGTTAGCTGTGACAGTGCCCGAAATATCCACCGTCACATCGGAGACCGGCTTGCCCTGAGCATCTTTCACCGTGCCGCGCGCCGTGTTGGGCTGGGATGCGTTCGATTGCGAAACGGCAGGTTTTTTGACGGTGCGCTTTTTGGCGGGCGCCGCCGTCAGAGTCGCGGCTGAGAGGCAGATAAGACCGGCAACAAGTGGAAATATGTTTTTCATTTGTTTCGTCATGGAGAGACTAAATTTATCAAAGAGCGAGCGGAATTTGAACTATTCTTCTCGACAACGGACGGCATCGCCGACGAAATTTCCGGCAGTTCCAGTTCTTCGTAAATCAGAAATAAACTCGATCTTGGCTTTTGCCGACATAAACTGACTTCTGGGAAGTTGAAGTTTAAAGCCTTTAGTGACGAAATGAACGACTTTCAGAAGTGTTTCTCCCCGAACTTTAAATCTTGATTTTCGGCGTTTTTATGTGGTTAATCGCTTTGGTATGGGCTACGTTGATCGTGAATTTCGCTTTGGATGTGCTGGAGCGAAAACAGAAAGGGGAACCGACTGGATGGCGCGACATTCGCAGCAACTTTTTCGCTGTCACAGCTTTTGGCGGCATCATTGGCGGCGGCTACTGGTTTTTGCTCATGTTTCCCGCCATCGGCAAAAAACCGTTTCCGCATTGGTTGGGATTTGGTTTGACGGGCGGTTTGTTGCTCTTTCTCTGGTTTGCTTCAGCGTTTTCCATCGCCCATGACGACAAACGCGGGCTTCTGTCGCCGCTTCAAGTCGTGAACGAATCTGTGGGCGAAGCGCAAATCGGATTTTTGGGATTTCTGGCCATTATTGTTGTCGGCATAAGTTTTGTCCGCTTCGATTTTCCACTTTGGGTCGGTTTTATTTTGGTTTTGCCAGTCTGGGTCATTCTTTTCTACCTCTGGTGCTTTTCCAACTGGATCTTGGTGTGGGTGCTGCTTCGGCTGAGAAACTTGAAACGCTAAACTCGCATTGTTCGATGGAACTCGAACAACGAAACTGCTTCCCTTGAACCAAGGAAAAATCATGAACGCAACTCCCAACGCAACCCAGGACGACATCCGCAACGTAATCATCATCGGGTCTGGCCCGACCGGTTACACCGCCGCGCTTTACACGGCGCGCGCCAATTTGCAGCCGCTTCTCATTGCGGGCAGCGCCGACAAGAAAACCGCGCGCATCAAAGGCGGGCAGTTGATGGCGACTTCCGACATCGAAAACTTCCCTGGCGCCATTGAAACGAGCGTCGATTTGGACACCTGGGCCTATCTCGATGAAGCGGCGCAGGCCGAGGCAATAAAGGATGTCAAAGGCTTGTCCGGTCCGAAATTGATGGCGCGCATGGAACTTCAGGCGCGCCATTTCGGGACGGAAATGCTCGAAGAGTTCGTCACCGAAGTCGATATTTGCTCGCATCCTGGCGATTTTTACACGGTTCGCACCGAAAGCGGCAAAACATTCAAAACCCGCGCGCTCATCGTTGCGACCGGCGCGGCGGCGAAAACGATGGGAATCCCCGCCGAAGACAAATTTTTCGGCAAAGGCGGCGGCGTTTCGACCTGCGCGACGTGCGATGGCCATTCCTATCGCGGCAAGGTTGTCGCGGTTGTGGGCGGCGGCGATTCGGCGATGGAAGAGGCGTCGTATCTGGCGAATCTGGGCATCCAAGTCCATCTCGTTCATCGCCGCGACGAGTTTCGCGCTTCGAAAATCATGGTGCAGCGCGTCCAGAAGAATCCCAATATCACCATTCACACCCATCGCTCCATTGTTGATTTGAAGGGCAAGCCGCATCCTCTGGCCGCGACGACGCCGTTCTACAAAGACGACGAAGTTCTCACCCACGCCATTCTGGAAGACCCACGCAGCAGAGAACGCGAAGAACTCGCGGTGGACGGCGTGTTCGTGGCGATTGGCCACACGCCCAACACGGGCTTGTTCAAAGACCAGCTCAAAATGGACGAAGCGGGTTATCTGGAGCGCGACCGCCATATGCGCGCCATTCCCTCGATGAACGCCTGCAATCGCAAGCTGCACGCGATGGAACACGTCCCTGGCGTGTTCGTGGCGGGCGACGTTTCGGATCACGTTTATCGTCAGGCGATTACGGCGGCGGGCATGGGCTGCATGGCGGCCATCGAAGCCGAGCGCTACATCGCCGAAAAGCTCGCCGACGAGATGGGAATGGACGCGGACGCGCTCGATATGTCGCCGGAAAGCCTCGCGCAAAGCCACTGGAGCAGCGAACGCGACCAGATGGGCGAAAAACCGATGGTCGAACGAGTTGTCGAAGCCGCCAACATTTAAATCAGCCTGGAGAACGCGAAGCGTCAGCGAGTGAGGCCTGACTGCCAGTGTAAAGTTCCAGTCAGGCCTCAGCCGCTGACGCTTCGCGTTCTCGACTTATAAGCAATTCGGCTTTGCCCAAACCCTTCAAACCCGATAAATTAGCTTGGAAATGATTGCTACCGTTTACAATCGCAAAAATCCGTTTCAGGCGCGGCTTTCGCGCATGGAAGTTCTGACTAAGCCTGGTTCGAGCAAAGACACCCGCCACTTCGAGATCGATTTATCGGGTTCGAGCATGGAATACGAGCCAGGCGATTCGCTCGCGCTCCAGCCGCAAAACGATCCGGCGCTGGTTTCTTCGCTCCTTGACCTCATCGGCGCCGATCCCGAACAAATGGTCGGCGAAAAAACGCTGTTCGAGACGCTGCACGACGACCTCACCATAACCGAGCCTGGGCCGCGCCTCATCGACGCCATCAAAAAAGAAACGCCAGGTTCGAGTTTCGCCGACGCGATGGACGATCCGGCGCGCAAGGCGATGTATCTTTACGGGCGCGATGTGCTCGATTTATTAGGTGAGCATCCCGAAATTCGTTTCACCGCCGACACGCTACTGCCGCTTCTCAAGCCGTTGCAGGTGCGGCTTTACTCGATTTCATCGAGCCTGCGTGCCTGCCCCGAACAGGTTCATCTCACGGTGGCGACCGTGACCTACGAATCGCATGGCCGCGCGCGTGGCGGCGTTGCTTCGACGTGGCTGGCGGAGCGCTTGGCGGATCACACGCGCATTCCGGTTTACATTCAGCCCAACAAGCGGTTTCGCTTGCCGGAAAACGACGCGCCCATCATCATGTGCGGCCCAGGAACCGGCGTAGCGCCGTTTCGCGCCTTCGTGCAGGAACGCCGCGTGCAGGGCACAAACAGCAAAGCGTGGCTCTTTTTCGGCGAACAGCACCGCAGTTCGGAGTTTTTCTACGAGGAAGAGTGGAACGCCGCTTTGCAAGACGGCTCTTTGACGAAGCTCACAACCGCGTTTTCGCGCGATCAGGCGCACAAAATTTACGTGCAGCACAAAATGATGGAAGAGGGCGCCGAGTTTTGGAAGTGGCTTGATGAAGGCGCGATTTTCTACGTCTGCGGCGACAAAACCCGCATGGCCGCCGACGTGGACGCCGCGCTTCACCAGCTCATCGAAAAACATGGCGGCAAGACCGACGAAGGCGCCAAAGAATATGTCGAAGCGATGAAAAAAGAGCACCGCTATCACCGCGACGTGTATTGATTTCACACAAAGAACACGAAGGTGGGCCCAACAACAAACAAAAAAATATTTAAAAAATATTTGGTTGGTTTTGGGACGGGGGTGTGGGTTTTGGGATATATTTTTATTGTGGGGTTTTGTTTGTGTGGCTTTCTGATTTATAGTGGACGCCGGGGCGCCGCACTGTTGGATAGATTTATATTTTGTATAAGAGTAGCTGCCCC